>NZ_VHQG01000009.1 GCF_006517435.1 Schumannella soli | reverse complement strand
CATAGTGCACGCTGTTGAGTTCTCAAGGATCGGATGCTCGAGAACGTCCCTCTTTCGAGTTCAGTTCAAGGCTTTTGCTCCAAACCAATCCCGCTCGTGTGGGCAGACGACCGACAGAGGTAAAGACCCTGTCTGGCCCTGCGCGCTGATCAGATCAGCGACTCGTCCGAGTGGGAGTCCTCATCGTAGACCGCTCTGCGCTGATCTCGCAAGTTCGAGATCGTGCCGGCGCTTCTCGATGAAGCTTGTCGCGCTTGAGGCCAGGATCCGGGCGGCTGAGCCGCTCTCCGTGTC
>NZ_VHQG01000008.1 GCF_006517435.1 Schumannella soli | reverse complement strand
AGTTCTGGGGGAAGCCGAGGTTGATGCCGCCGTGGGAGGGGTCGAGCCAGCGGGAGGTGATGGCTTTCTCCTGGGTGAAGAAGTCGAACCCGGCGGGACCGTAGGCCTTGTTCGCGCCGAACAGGGAGTCCTTCCACCCGCCGAAGGAGTAGTACGCGACCGGGACGGGGATGGGGACGTTGATGCCGATCATGCCGACCTGGATCTCGGTCTGGAAGCGGCGGGCGGCGCC
>NZ_VHQG01000007.1 GCF_006517435.1 Schumannella soli | reverse complement strand
CGGTTCGGGGTGTCGTTCAGGCTGCGGTCGATCGCCTCCCGCTCGAACTCGGCCCGACGATCCACCGGAACCACACGACCCACATCGACGATCACCGTCACGTGGCCGCGGGTGATGAACCCGTGCTCCCACGCCGACAACGCCGCCGGATAGAACTCCACGATCTCCCGCGCTTCCCCGATCCGGCGCTGCACCGTCCGGTCCGGGGAACGCAGCACCCCGCCGATCTC
>NZ_VHQG01000005.1:671-392866 GCF_006517435.1 Schumannella soli | reverse complement strand
ACCTTTGGGCTGACGAGGGATTACTTTACGTACGTCTCGGGCCGCTGCCGAATCGGCCGCACATCCCGGGCGTGTCGCCCCGGAATCCGGCGATCGGCTGCGATCAGGAGCAGTAGTCGGCGATCCAGGCGGGCACACCCGACTGGTCGCGCAGCGCCGAGAGGCGCTGCTGCGCGACGGCGTCGTCGGCGGTCTGGGTCTCCTGGATCTGCGCGAGGAGCTCGCGTCCGATCCCGGCGATCTGGGTGACCTCGGCACGGATGCCCGAGGGGGCCACCGCGGCCACCGCATCCCATCGGTCCACGAACGCCTGCGCGGCCGCGACGGATTCGGGGATCGATGCCTGCGCCGCCGGCCAACCGAAGTCGGTCTGCTCGGCGCCGACCGGCTCGGTATCGATGAGGTGGCACATCGCCCCGGAATCGGCACGAGTTGCGCGATGGTCGATCGCATCCTGAGCGACGCCGTCGCCGAGAGCGATCGCGCCCCCGCCGACGATCGACATCACCACGCCGACAGCGACGCCGGCGCTCGTCAGGCGATGGGTCCATCCCCGTCGACGCATGCTGAGCACGCCGAGCACGATGTTCGCCGCCAGTCCGATCGGCGCGAGAACGAACGACGCGCCGAAGGCGATGCGCTCGAGGATTGTGCTGTGCCCGGGGTCCGGCTCGGTCGTCGGAGCGAGACCGAAGCGGGGTGCTCCGTCGGCGGCGACCGACGGCAGGCCGGCCCGGTCGACGGGCCGCGTGCGGTTCGCCTCCGGAGTCGCCATGGCGGGCGCCGTCGCGGGCGAGGGCTGAGGATCGTGCGAGCCCGTCCGGTGGTCCGCGTGCATCGAGCCGCCCTCGATCGGCGACGAGCTCGGGCGGTCGGCGACATCGGGTTCGACGATCGAGGTGTGCAGCGACGTCGCCGCCGGAACATCCTCCGCAGGCGCCGGGACAGGTTCGGGATCGGGTTCGGGTTCGACGTCGGGGATCGCGACCGTGTCGATCAGCTTCGTCGCCGCGGGCTCCTGCTCCGACTCCGACGCGCGGCCGAGTTCGGGAGCGGGATCGAAGTCGGCGATGTCGTCGAGGTCGAACGCCCGCGTCGCCGGCGCCGCGTCGTCGTCGCCAACCGCGGCATCCGACGGCACAGCTGTCAGCGGGTCGGCATCCCCCGGCTGTCCGCCGACGGGCTGCTCATCGGCGTCGACAGCCGCGTCGCGACCCGTGAGACGACGGAGCAGTGCGCCGACTCGCCCGCGGGGCGACGACTCGGGCGCTGCGGGGACGTCGTCGACGTCCCCGTCGAGCGCGGCCCCGGGGATCACGACCGAACCGGTGATCGGATCGATGTCGAGCTCGCCGAACAGGACCTCGACCGCGTCGGTCGGCTCTCCCGCGGCTGCGGGTTCGGCCGAGGACGCGTCGACGGCCCCGTCAGGGCGTCGCGCGGCGAAGGCGATGCCGGGCGACGAGGAATCCGCATCCCCGAACGGGTCGGCGGCCGTCGCCGGCCGCGCGGGCGCGGATGCCGCCGACGGCGTCGAGGCGGCGGGAACGGGCGGCGCGGCGGAGGCGTCGGGGTCCGGCTTGTCAAGGGCGGGCTCGTCGAGGGCGGGCGGTACCGTATCGGACGGGGTCTGCGCGGTCGGCTGAGGTGTCGACGCGGGGGATGGCGAGGGACTCGCCGCTCCGCCGGGGAGGAACCACGACCGGATGCCGCTGTCGCTCGGCTCCGGTTCGTGCAGCGGCGGCGGGACGGGCGCAGCCGACGCGGCCGCGGGCGACGCCTCCGGGGACGCCGGGGCGGGGGTCGGGTCGACAGTCTCGCGGGGAGTGGACGCCGCTTCGTCGGGACGGAGAGCGGTCTCGAGCGCGATGCGGGCATCCGCGACGGGTCGACTCGGCTGGTCGTCGAGCGGCGCGTCAGCGGGAGCGACTGCGCGGTCGGCGGGAGCGACGCCGCCCGGAGGGCTCACCGGCGCGGCCGTCGCGGCATCCGCGGCAGGTCGACTCGGCTGGTCGTCGAGCGGCGTGTCAGCGGGCGCGCTCGCGCGGTCGCCGGCCGCGAGATCTGCCGGAGCGGTAGGTGCGGTTCCCGGGGCAGCACGGGTCGACTGCTCTTCGCGCGTCTCCGCCGTGGCCGGACGCGCCGCACGGTCGGCGGTCACCGTCGCGTCGGCGGAAGCGCCGGCGGCCGGAAGATCGGACGCGGCGGGCGGGGCCGTGCGCGCGGGCTCTGCCGCATCCGGACCCGATGCAGCAGCCGATGCCGCCGACACCGCAGCCTGCGGGGCGTCGATCGGCGGGACGGGCACCGGAGAAGGGATGCGCGGGATCACCCGCGTCGACGTCTGGGACTCGTCGAACGGCGGGACCACAGGACCGTCGGTGTCGCGCGACGGCGTCGTCGGCTCGTGCGCGGGGGCGCCGGCGTCCGGTCGCACCGGGGCGCCGGGCGTTTCCGGAGTGACCGCACCGGTCGGTGTCGAGCTGCGGTCGCCGGCGGCGTCGCGGGCGGGCGCGCCCGCCGGAGCCGGGTCCGATGGCGGAACGGGGATCACCCGGGTCGCCGTGTCGCTCTCGTCGCTCGGTGCGGTCGGGGGCTCGGTCGGTGCGGGCGACGAGGGCTCCGCCGCGGAACGCGAGAAGGACGCGAGCAGATCGCCGTCGCTCGGCGCCGTCGGCGCCGTCGGCGGAGTCGCCAGACCGGATGCCGGAGGAGTCGGCGCCGCTCCGTTCGCGGGGCCGGCTGTTCCGGGGGCGGGCCGCGTGTCGGAATCAGGCACGGTCGACCATGACGGCGACGGCGCGGTCGAGTCGGCGGCCGGCGTGGTCCCGGCGACGGGCGGAGTGACCTGCGTCGGCGAGTCAGAGGAGGCCGGCGACGCGGGCGACGGCGCAGTCGAGCTGGCGGATGCCGCGCTCGCGGCGGTGGGCGGGGTGGTCGCGGCGGCGGGCGGAGTGACCTGTGCCGGCGAGTCGAGGGACGTCGGCGACGCGGGCGCCGGCGCACCTGAACTGGCGGATGCCGCGCCCGCGGCGGCGGGCGGGGTGACCGGGGAGGCCGCCGGGGCGGACTCGGTCGACGGGAGCGCGCTCGGCTGCTGGGCTGCGGTGTTCGCGTCGGCTGACAGGGCGCCGGCCTGCGGCGACGCGGGCGCGGACGCGGACGCGGACGGCGGAGTCTGGTTCGCGGGCTCCCCCGCGCTCGCGCCGGAGCCGACGCTGCCGGCAGCGGGCACGGAATCCGGCGAGCCCGGGGAACTCGCGGGCGCGGACGTCGGCCACGAGGTCGGACGCGAGGGCTCCGTCGCGGTCGCGGCGACAGACGAGGTCTGCGTGGCGGGCGGCGGGGCGAAGGACGTCGGACCCGAGTGCTCGGGCGCGGCATTCGCGACGCCGGAAGCGGACGGCGCAGCATTCGCTGCGTCGGAAGCGGACGGCGCGGCCGGCGTCGGCGAGGCGACGACGCTCGAGGACGCGGGCGGAACGGCGGCGGGGCGCTGGTCCGGGCTCGCCGGAGGGGCGGCGTCCGAGCCGCCGACCACCGGGGTCGGCGGAGGGACGGCATCCGAGCCGCCGAAGAGCGGGCGCGCGAACGGCTCGGGCGCGGCGTCGGCGCCCGCCGAGGGCGGGGGCCCCGCCGAGGTCGAGGTCGCGTCCGGCGTCGAGGTCGCGTCCGGGGCCGCGATGCGATCGGAGTCCGGGCCGGTCGAAGTCGCGGGACGTGCCGGCGCGTCCGCGGCGGGTGCCGGCGCGTCCGTGCCGGATGCGGGTGCGAGAGGTGCCGCGGGCGCGGTCGGTGCGGCCCCGGCGGGCGGCGCCGACGACGGAACGGCCGCGGCGGACGGCGTTCCGGACTGAGCCGGCGCGGTCGACGGAACCCAGGTGCCGCGGCGCGGGCCCGACGGGGCGCCGTCCGACTGACCGGCGGCGCTCGGGGCGGCGGCGCGGGCGGGACTCGGCGCGGCGTCGGGCGGGGTCGCCGCACCCGCCTCCGCGGACGCGTTCGGGGATCCGGCCGTGCTCGCGGCATCGGGAACGCCCGGCGCCGGCGCACTGCTCGGGGCCGCAGCGGCACTCGGCCGGATCGTGCTGGTCGGCTCGGCGGGGAAGCCGGGCGCCGCCGACGGCGAGGATCCCGGCGCTCCCGGAGCCCCGTTCGCGCTCGCCGAGTCGGGCGAGGGCGCCGCCGAAGGAGCGGGGGCCGCGAACGACGGCGCCGCGGCAGGACGCCAGGCGGCCGCCGTCGACGGCGGAGCGGGAGGCTCATCCGCGGGCGGAGCACCCGCACCAGGCGGTGTCGAATCGGCGGGCACCGGCGCCGCGCGACGGCCCGACGGCGCAGACTGCTCCGGAGCCGACGGGCGGGGGTACTGCAGCCCGGGCGGGACGCTGAACGGCGGCGGCGTCAGCCGCCCGCGGTCGGCGGCACGATCGCCGTCGGCGTCGCCGGCGGCAGCATCCGACCCCTCCGGCTCCGACGGCTCCGGCGACGGCGGGGGCGCTGCCGCGAGCCGTCGCGCCAGTTCGGCACGCTCGCGTGCGGCGTCGTCATCCGCCATGAACAGTCCTTCTCACCGCGATGTCGGGAATCGCGTCGTCAGAATAGTCGCCACCCCGCGCGGGATCGCTCAGCACACTCCCGGACTCAACCGAGGCGCACCCCGGCCAGTGTCTTCTTCCCGCGGCGCAGCACCGCGACGCCGCCGGCGAGCGCGGCGCCCTCGAAGGTCGCCTCCGCATCCGCCACCTTCGCGTTGTTGAGGTAGACGCCGCCCTGCGAGATCGCGCGGCGCGCGTCGCTCGCACTCGACGTCAGCCCGGTCGACACGAGGGCCGAGAGCACGGTGTCGGCGGATGCCGCATCCGCGCTCGGCAGCTCGGCGACGGCGGCCGCGAGGGTCGCCGCATCCAGCTCGCCCAGGTCGCCGTCGCCGAACAGCGCCCGACTCGCGTCGATGGCGGCCGCAGCGGCCTCGGGCCCGTGCACGAACGCCGTGACCTCCTGCGCCAGGCGCAGCTGCGCGGCGCGACGGAAGGGCTCCTCGGCGACGAGGCGCGCGTACTCCTCGATCTCGGCCCGCTTAAGGAAGGTGAAGACCTTGAGGCGGTCGACGACATCCGAGTCGGCCGTGTTGAGCCAGAACTGGTACATCGCGTAGGGCGAGCACATGTCGGCGTCGAGCCAGATCGCGTTGCCCTCGCTCTTGCCGAACTTCGTGCCGTCGGAGTTCGTGATCAGCGGCGTGCCGATCGCGTGCACCGAGGCGCCCTCGACGCGGTGGATCAGGTCGACGCCCGAAGTCAGGTTGCCCCACTGGTCGCTTCCGCCGGTCTGCAGCACCACCTGACGCGTGCGGAACAGCTCGAGGTAGTCGAGGCCCTGCAGGATCTGGTAGCTGAACTCGGTGTAGCTGATGCCGGCGTCGCTGTTCAGGCGCGTGGCCACCGCATCCTTCTTCAGCATCGTGCCGACGCGGAAGTGCTTGCCGATCTCGCGCAGGAAGTCGATCGCGCTGAGCGGCGCCGTCCAGTCGAGGTTGTTGACCAGCTGGGCCGCGTTCTCGCCCTCGAAGGAGAGGAAGCGCTCGACCTGGCCGCGCAGACGGGTGACCCACTCCGACACGGTCTCGCGCGTGTTGAGGGTGCGCTCGGCCGTCGGGCGCGGGTCGCCGATGAGACCCGTCGACCCGCCGACGAGGCCGAAGGGCGTGTGCCCGGCGAGCTGGAGCCGACGCAGCACGAGCAGCTGCACCAGGTTGCCGAGGTGCAGGCTCGGCGCGGTCGGGTCGAAACCGCAGTAATAGGAGATCGGCTCGCCGTGCAGGAGCTCTCTCAGCGCCTCGGCGTCGGTCGACACGTGCACGAGGCCGCGCCAGACCAGCTCGTCCCAGACGCCGTCGAAGCTCTCATCGTTCACAGGGATGACGGGAGAGACGGTCGCAGACACCCGACGAGGCTAGCGGAGAGGGGATGGGCGGCGCGGCGCATCCGCATCGTCGTGCGCGGATCGCTCTCGCCGCGTCGTCGGCGCTGGTTAGGGTCGGAGGGTGAAGCGGAGAATCCTCAGTCTGCTCGTCGCCGTGACCGCGTTCGCGGGAACCGGGCTCGCCTTGACCGGCGGGGCGCCCGCATCCGCATCGCCGGCGTCGGCCGCAGCGCCCGCCGCTTTCGCCCCAGCCGCCGCCCCAGGCGCTCTCGCTCCGGCCGCTGCCGCCCGCGCCGCCCTGCCGGCCGGCGTCGCCGACTTCACCTTCGAGTCGATGACCGCCGACTACACGGTCACCCGCGACAAGGACGGCCGCGCGCAGATGAAGGCCGTCGAGACGTTCATCGCGCTGTTCCCCGACTACGACCAGAATCGCGGCATCATCCGCGCGCTGCCACTGCGCGACACCCGCTTCAGCATCCCGCTCAGCCCGCGGGTCGAGTCGGTGACCACCGAGACCGGCGACCAGGTGCCGTTCGAGACCGACACGAACGACGGCTTCCTCGAGATCGCGGTCGGCGACGACAGCTACGTGCACGGCCGCACGACCTACGTCATCACCTACACGATGAAGAACGTGATCAACCAGGCGACGAGCTCGGTGCAGGAGTTCTCGCCGAACGTCAACGGCACCGGCTGGGACCAGAGCTTCGGCACCGTGACCGCGAACCTGCACCTCGACTCCGCGCTCGAGGCGCGGCTCACCGGCGACGCGACCTGCTACATCGGCGCGCAGGGATCGACCGACCGCTGCTCGGCCACGCGCACCGATGACGGCTTCACGGCGAGCGGCGGTCCGATCGCGGCCCGGCAGAACATCACCCTCTCGGTCGGATTCCGCGACGGCACGTTCATGGTTCCGGCCAGCCCCAACGACTCGCCGCTGGCGACGATCGTGCCGTGGCTCGTGCTCGGCCTCGGCGTGGTCGGCCTCGTCGCCGTGATCGTGGTGCGCACGACGCGCTGGAAGGATGCGCCCGGTCGCGGCATCGTCATCGCCGAGTACGAGGCGCCGGAGGGCCTCGGCATCATGCCCGCCGCCGCCTTCGCCGAGCGGTCCTGGACGGGGCTGCCGGCGCTGCTCGTGCAGACCGCCGTCTCGGGCGCGACCCGGCTCGTCGACCAGCCCGAGGAGGTCGAGTCGCGGCGCTACCGGGTGGATGTGGTGAAGCCCGAGGCGATCACGAACCAGGACGACTGGTGGGCGATGACCGCGCTGCTCGGCCAGGTGCCCACCGCGGGTCAGCGCTTCGTGCTCGACCGGGACGACCAGAACATCGGCGACCGGATCACCGGACTCGGCTCGGGCGCACGCAGCCGGCTCGCCGAGTTCGGGCTGCGCCGGCGCGTCGCCGGAGGCGCCGGCGGCCGGCTCGTGCGGGTCATCGCCCTCGTCGTGATCGTCGCCGCCGTGCTGCTGCTCGGCTGGGCCGGGGTGAACGCGGTGCGCGCCCCCTCCGTCTTCCTCGGCGCGATCGGCGGGATCCTGCTCGCGATCGTGACGCTCATCCTCTCGGTGCCGCCCGTGCGCCGCACCCGCGAGGGAAGCCTCCTGCACGAGAAGCTCGAGGGCCTCAAGCTCTACCTCACCGTGGCCGAGGAGGAGCGCCTCAAGGTGCTGCAGAGCGTCACCGGAGCGGAGCGCCGCCGCGTCGACCCGAACGACCCCGCGCAGGTCGTGCGCCTCTACGAGGAGCTGCTGCCGTGGGCGATGATCCTCGGCGTCGAGGCAAGCTGGGCGAAGGTGCTCGGCGATCGCTACGCGACCACCCCGCCGCAGTCGGGCGACGGACTCGTCTCCCCCGGCGTGCTCTGGAACCTCAGCGCATTCCAGGTGGCGAACAACACCAGCCAGTTCGCGACCACTCCCCCGGAGCCGTCGAGCTCGTGGTCCAGCTCGGGCGGAGGCGGCGGATTCAGCAGCGGCTCGTCGGGAGGCGGCTTCTCGGGCGGCGGCTTCGGCGGCGGAGGCGGCGGCGGTCGCTGACCCCGTCTCCTCGCGCGGCGCAGCATCGCGTGCAGGAGCGGTGCCGTATCCGCGCCGCGCATCCGCCGACGTCCCGAGCACGACCGACACGTGTCCTGGGCGTGAGCCGGGTGCGGCCCGAGGGAAGCTCGCACCGGCCTACTATCGGAATGTGAGCGATACCGGCGCATCCCCGACGCCCCCGGAGACCTCGCGCCTGCTCCGTGCGCTGCACGCCCACGCCGACCTGCGCGCGACGGCGATGACGGCGGCGCGCGAGAAGCTGCAGATCAGTCAGCAGGATGCCCGCGCGCTCGAGTACATCGCCCTGAACCCCGGCGTGCGACCCGGTGTGCTGCGCGAGTACCTCGGCATCACCTCCGCCGGCGTCACGACCCTCACCGACCGGCTCGTGCGCCGCGGCGTCGTCAGTCGCGAGGCCGACGAGACCGACCGCCGCGCGACCCACCTCACGGCATCCATCGACCTCGACGCCGAGCCGTGGAGCACCCTCACCGCGATCGACCGCGAGCTCGAGCAGGCGATCGTCGACAGCGACGCGCACGATGTCGCCGCGGCGACGGCGCTGCTGGAGCGACTGCTGGGGGCGCTGACGCGCTGAGGCGACTCAGGCCGCGTGCGACTCGATGTACGCGGTCGACTTCGCCTCGAGGAAGGCGCACAGCGTCGAGACCATCGCCAGCTCGGCCGACAGGCGCGAGGTCTCGGCCGGGGTGAGCGCGAAGGTCTCCTCGCGGCCCTCGAAGGTGATCAGCCAGCGCGCCTCGCCCGGGGCGACGGGTGAGAGGTAGACGACGGTCGAGGCGTCGTTGAGTCCGACTGTGATGAGACCGGTGTCCGAGCCGTCGCTGCCGTCCTGATCGAGCACGCGGATGAGCTCGTGGGCGGGATAGCCGAGGCCGCTGAACTCGTCGATCCAGGCCTCCAGCATCGGCTTGGTGCGGAACGGCATGGCACCTCCAGGATCACGGACCGCGACTGCGGCCGTGGTGTCAGTATGACCTACCTTCGGAGCGACTGAACACCGCGTGACAGGGACGCGAATCCGTGCTAAATGCGGTGCCGGATGCGGCCGCTCAGACCTCGAGACCGCGGTTGAGCCGGCGGGCCCCGCGGGGCGCCTTGCCGCCGAGGTACGACGAACCCGAGTCGACGAGGAACCCCTGCCGCAGCGCCTCGCGTCCGATCAGCATGCGGAAGCCCATCCGGTCGCGGTTCGTCAGCGTGACCTCGATCGTCACCTCGCGACCCGCCAGGATCAGCCGCATCTCGACCACGTAGCGCGCCTGCGCGTGCCCCGACGAGCTGCGCACGCGACGACGGTCGACGACCGGGCTCTCGACGACGACCTCGCCCTCGGTCGAGCGCTGCCAGGGTCGGATCGTGAACCGCACCCAGTCGGCGCCATCACGCTCGAAGGGCTCGATGTCGTAGGCGTGGATCGCGGAGGTCGTCGCACCCGTGTCGAGCTTCGCCTTGATCCAGGGGACCCCGACATCCGGCAGCTGCACCCACTCGCGCCAGCCCGCGACAGTGTTTGAATGAGGGGATCCCACCGTCCCATCCTCCCAGCACGACGCCGTGTTCGCCGCGAAGCCGGCAGCACGTCGCCTCAGCCCCCTCCACTGAACGGTCTCGTCGATGAAGCTCGCCATCCTGTCGCGCGCCCCGCGCGCCTACTCCACCCAGCGTCTGCGCGCCGCCGCCGAGCAGCGCGGCCACGAGGTCAAGGTGCTCAACACGCTGCGGTTCGCGATCGACCTCTCGGGTGAGGAGCCCGATCTGCAGTTCCGCGGCAGGCAGCTCAGCGACTACGACGCGATCCTGCCGCGCATCGGCGCATCCATCACCTACTTCGGCACCGCCGTCGTGCGCCAGTTCGAGCAGATGGACGTCTACACGCCCAATACCGCCAACGGCATCTCGAACGCGCGCGACAAGCTGCGGGCCACGCAGATCCTCTCCCGCCACAACATCGGCATGCCTGCGACCGCGTTCGTGCGCAACCGCGCGGATGTGCGCCCGGCGATCGAGCGGGTCGGCGGCGCCCCCGTCGTGATCAAGCTGCTGCAGGGCACCCAGGGCATCGGCGTCATCCTCGCGCCCGAGGTGAAGGTCGCCGAGGCGATCATCGAGACGCTGCACTCGACCAACCAGAACGTGCTCATCCAGCGCTTCGTGAGCGAGAGCCGCGGACGCGACATCCGCGCGCTCGTCGTCGGCGACCGGGTCGTCGCGGCGATGCGCCGCCGGGCCGAGGGCGACGAGTTCCGTTCGAACGTGCACCGCGGCGGGTCGGTCGAGCGCGTGGAGCTCTCGCCCGAGTACGAGCAGACGGCCGTGCGCTCGGCGCAGATCATGGGCCTGCGCGTCGCCGGCGTCGACATGCTCGAGGGCGAGGAGGGGCCGCTGGTCATGGAGGTCAACTCCTCCCCCGGCCTGCAGGGCATCGAGACCGCGACGCAGCTGGATGTGGCGGGCGCGATCGTCGACTACATCGCCAACCAGGTCGCCTTCCCCGAGATCGACGTGCGCCAGCGCCTCAGCGTCTCGACCGGCTACGGCGTCGCCGAGCTGCTCGTGCACAACCACGGCGACTTCGTCGGCAAGACGATCGGCGAATCGAGCCTGTCGGAGCGCGACATCACCGTGCTGACGCTGCACCGCGGAACCCAGGTCATCCCGAACCCGCGCAACCGCGTGACGCTCGAGGCCGGCGACCGACTGCTCTGCTTCGGCAAGCTCGAGGAGATGCGCTCGATGATCCCCGAGCGCCGTCGCCGCCGCGCGAAGGTGCGCAAGCTGCCGGCGGCGCCGATCCCGGCTCCCGAGCAGGTGCTCGACACCGAGTGAGCGCGAGCGCGGGGTTCCGTTCCGAGCGCGCGGTGACGACGCCCCGCACTCGGAACGGGACCCCGCGCTCGGGAACTCAGAGCAGGCGCGGGATCCAGCAGCGCACCGTCGCGCGGTAGCGGCGGAAGCCGTCGCCGAAGCGGGCTTCGAGGTCGGCTTCCTCGTGCGGACGCACCGCGTAGTTCCAGATGAGCGAGCCGGTGACGGCGTAGGCGACGACGACCCACGATCCGAGCGCGAGGCCTACGGCGGCGCCCTGCGCGATCCCGGCCACCGCCATCGGGTTGCGCACGAAGCGGTACGGCCCCGCGACGACGAGCGACGACGCCATCGCCGTGGGCAGCGGGGTGCCGCGTCCGAGGAGCGCCATCGTCGCCGCCGACCAGATGCCGAGCGCCGAGGCGAACACGAAGACGACCGCGCCGAGGATCGCGACGCCGAGAGCGACCGACGGCGGCAGCGTCGCATCCACGCGCCAGCGCAGCTCGAGCGCCCGCAGCACGAGCGGGCCGGCGATGAGGAAGAGGCCCCAGAACACGATCATCTGCGCGATCGTCAAGGCGACGGTCGCGCCCAGGGGCAGATCGGGGCGCAGCGGCCGGAACGCGAAGGGGCCGCTGATGATCCATCGCGTCGGGATGCGGCCGAGCAGCAGCGCCGTCAGCGCGACGAGCGAGCCTCCGGTCGCGGCGGCCATGATCAGCACGCCCCAGCCGGCCTCGGTCGTGACGGTCGCGTAGACGGCCAGGCCGAGGGCGACGACGGCCGTCCAGGTCGTCGCGATCACGGCCGCGACGCGGGTCGCGCGGCTCGGCGCTGCGCCGGTCGCACGGCCGGGGAGCGCTGCGAGAGCCGACGCGACGACGAAGAGCGGGATGTCGGCCACGGCGACGGCGACCGGGTCGAGTGACCCGAGCGTCACGTCGCGCACGACGGGAATCGTGAAGACCGCGACCCACCAGAGGGCTCCGGCCACCGCCTGGACGGCGAAGTACGCACGAGCCCAGGTCACGGTCGCACGGTATCAGCGACGCGGCGGAGGCGAGCGGCGCTCAGGCGACGAGGAAGCCGCCGTCGGCCTCGAGCGAGGCTCCCGTGACGAAGGAGGCGGCATCCGAGGCGAGCCAGACCACGGCCTCGGCGATCTCGGCCGGCGTGCCGATGCGTCCGATCGGATGCCCCGACGTCACCTCCTCGAGGTAGCCGGGCAGCGTCGCGGCGAGGTGGGCCACCATCGGGGTGTCGATCACGCCCGGCAGAACCGCGTTGACCCGGATTCCGTCGGCCGAGTACTCGAGAGCAGCCGCCTTGGTGAGGCCGATCACCCCGTGCTTCGCCGCGGTGTAGGCCCCGTGCAGCTTCATCGCCCGCACGCTGAGCACCGATCCGGTGTTGACGATGCTGCCGCCGCCGGCGGCGCGCATCGCGACGATCTCGGCGCGCATCGAATAGAAGACGCCCGACAGGTTCGTCGCGATGATGCGGTCCCACTGCTCCAGCGGGGTGTCGGCGAGCAGCGTCTCGGCGAACTGGACGCCGGCGTTGTTGTGCGCGATGTCGAGCCGGCCGAAGCGGCGCACGACCTCATCCACCGCGCCGTCGACCGAGGCCGGATCGGTCACATCGACCCGCAGGAAGGTCGCGTGCGCGGCTCCGCCGAGCTGCTCGACGAGGCGGCCGCCCGCATCGGCGTCGAGGTCGGCCAGCACGACCTGGGCTCCGTCGCGGGCGAGGGCCGCGGCGCTCGCGGCGCCGATCCCTCCCGTCGCGCCGGTCACGAAGGCGATGCGGTCGCGCAGCGGGGATGCGGGGGTGCGGGTCACGGAGCCTCCTTGCTCGTCACCCGCAAGATTGTCATACAATCCACGTCGCGTCATCCGCGATCGCCCGCCGGACCGCGGCGCCGCGCAGCGTCATCCGCGCGGCGTCATCCGCGCGGCGTCATCCGCGCGGCCGGGTGAACCACCTTCACCCGGCCGCGCGAGCTGAGATCGGCGTCAGTAGCTGATGACCTTCGGCGCCGCGACCCCCTTGAGGCCGGCGACGCCGAACTCCTGGCCGTAGCCCGACGACTTCGTGCCACCGAAAGGCACCTGCGGGTTGAGTCCGCCGTGGCTGTTGATCCACACCGTGCCCGCCTCGAGACGCTTCGCGACCTCGACCGCGGCGGCGCGATCGTCCGACCAGACCGAGGCGCCGAGGCCCTCCTCGCTGTCGTTCGCTCGACGGATCGCATCCTCGACATCCGTGTAGCGGGTGATCGGCAGGGCCGGGCCGAACTGCTCCTCGTCGACCAGGGCGACGCCGTCGCTGACGTCGGCCACGATCGTCGGCTGGAAGAACAAGGGGCCGAGTTCCGGCGCCGGAGCGCCACCGACGACGACGCGCCCGCCGGCCGCGGCCGCCTCATCCACCAGCCGCTTGACGATGTCGAACTGCCCCTCGTTCTGCAGCGGCCCGATCACATTCCCGGCGTCGGTGCCGCGGCCGAAGGGGATGGTGCGCGCGATCTCGCCGAGCGCCTCGACCGTCGCGTCGTAGACCGAGTCGTGCACGTAGAGGCGCTTGAGCGCCGCGCAGGTCTGGCCGCCGTTGATGAACGCGCCCCAGAACAGGTTCTCGGCGTGGGCCTTCACATCCGTGCCCGGCAGCACGATCCCGGCGTCGTTGCCGCCGAGCTCGAGCGTGAGGCGGGCCAGGTTGTTCGCCGACGACTCCACGATCCTGCGGCCGGTCGGGGTCGAGCCGGTGAACATGATCTTGTCGATGTCGGGATGCGCGGCCAGCCGCGACGCGACGCCGCGCTCGCCCGTGATGACGGTCAGCACATCCGCCGGCAGGTGCCGGTTGAAGATCTCGACCAGCGCGAGCACCGACAGCGGGGTGAAGCCCGAGGGCTTCACGATGACCGTGTTGCCCATGCGCAGTGACGGCGCGATCTGCCAGACCGAGATCATCATCGGCCAGTTCCACGGGCCGATCGCCCCGACGACGCCGAGCGCGTCGTAGTGGATCTCGGCGCGCGACTCCCCCGCCTCGAAGACGACCTCCGGCTCGAGCACGGTGTCGGCGGCGTTGCGGGTCCAGACGGCGCAGGCGCCGACCTCGAAGCGGGCGTTCGGGCCGTCGAGCGGCTTGCCCTGCTCGCGCGACAGGATCAGCGCCAGTTCATCGGCGTTCGCCTCGATCTCGTCGGCGACGAGGTTCAGCAGGCGGCTGCGCTCGGCGTGGCCGAGGGCGTTCCAGGCCGGCTGCGCGGCGCGGGCGGCCGCGATCGCGGCCTCGAGGTCGTCGACCGTGTGGTTCGGGGCGTAGCCGATGATCTCGCGCGTCGCCGCATCCGGGATCGCCCGCCCCTCCGCCTCGGGGACGGTCACGGCGTCGAGCAGCGAGGTGGCGGTGTCGGTCATGACGGGATCTCCTTCGGACGCGGCGGTGCGTCGGGTGGTACGGGCGGTTCGTCGGATCGTGCGGCGGTGCGCGGACGCGGGATGCGCCCCGAGGGGAGTCAACGACGACCGGCGGCGGGCGACAAGGCCGCCGCGGCGGCTTGTTCGCGCAGATGCAAGGCCCCTGCGGGCGGGGACATCCGGCGCGGGGATGCGCGGCGGCAGAGCGCCCGAGGTCGTACGGCTGAGCGCTGGGCTGGCCGGGCACGCCGATCCGGCTGAGGGCGGTATGGCGGCCGGGCGGCCCTACGGAACCGCGATCCAGCGCGTGATCAGGTCGGCGTAGTCGCCGCGCCGCTCGGCGAGCGCGGCCGGGTCGGGCACCCCGAGCACGCCGCGGATGTCGGAGAGCCAGCGCACCAGTCCGGCCGGGTCGTCGACGATCGGCGCACCGCCGCGGGTCTCGGCGCGCGACGCGCCGAGGTGCAGCAGCAGCTGCAGTTCGCGCTGCCGGTTCATCACGTTGAACGTCAGCCGGTCGCGGCCGTCGAGGTCGTAGCTCGGTGCGTTCCACTTGATCGTCTCGCTCAGCCGCGGCTCGACCTCGAGCAGCAGCGCGCGCATCCCCTCGAAGCGAGCCCGGTCGTCGGGTTCGAGGGCGGCGCGGAACTCGTCGACGGTGCGGTGCTTCGCGGGCATGCGGCCAGCTTCCCGGCGCGGGCGGGCGCGGGTCAACAGGTGGTCGCGGTGTCGTCGGGCGGGCGTAGCATCCGAGCATCACGCGTGGCCGGACGCACTCCTGTCCGAGCCCGCGCGTCCGCGCGGCTCCCGAATCCGAGGAACACCGTGGCTCTCAACGGCAGCGTGCAGGACGGGCTGGATGCGGCGGCGCGCGCCCGCTCCGGCTATTCCCCCGCGTGGCATCCCATCCTCTCGGCCGACGAGGTCGAGCCCGGCACCTGGGTCATGCGCTCGCAGGTGCGCGACTACGCGATCATCCGGATGCTGCGCATCGGCGGCGAGGTCGGCTACCGCGCCGTCACCTGGGCCGAGCAGAGCGGCGACCGCAAGCTCATCGGCTACTACCGCACGCTGCGCGCGGCCGCGTTCGCGGCCCACCAGGTGTTCCTGGCGCAGCACGCGCGCAGCGGCGGGATCAACGGGGTGTGAGTGGGCCGGCCGGTGCGCGAGGGGGGAGATCGGGGGCCGGGCGAGCGCTCGAAGCGCGGCGGCGCGGCTCAGTTCGCCGACGGCGCCGACGGGAAGACCAGCTCGACCTGGCCGCCGACGCCGTCGACCTCATTCGCGCCGATCGCGAGGGTCGCGCAATGACGGCGGGCGATCCAGCTCGCGAGCGAGAGGCCGAGACCGGTTCCGCCGTTGCCGCTCGTGACGAACTCGCGCGTCACGTCGAGTGCGGCCGGGAAGCCGGGGCCGAGGTCGCGCACCTGCAGCACGATGGCATCCGCGCCGGCACTCGCACCCGCGCCCGCACCCGACCGGGCGTCCGCCGCCGCACGCCGGAACACCGCGACCGTGATGAGCGGCGGGCGCTCGGGCACCGTGCCGTGGCGGCGGGCGTTCTCGACGAGGTTGGCGACCAGATGGCGCAGCAGGTCGCGGTCGCCGACGACCGTGAGCGGCTCGGCGACGTCGACGATCACGTTCGGGTCGAGGTGCTCGGCGTCGGCGGCGACCCGATCGAGCCGCACGGGCTCCCGCACCTCGGGCACCTCCGCCTGGTCGATGCGCGCCGCGAGCAGCAGATTGTCGATCACGCGGCTCGCGCCGTCGGCGATCGACACGAGCTCGCGCACGGCGGGGGTCGTGCGGCCGACCTCGGCACGGACGCCGTCCTCGCCGTCGGCGGCTGAGCCGCCGACCTCCGCCCGCACCGGGTCGACCCCGCCGCGCTCGAGCGACTCGGCCCCGGCGCGCAGGCGCGCCAACGGGGTGCGCAGCTCGTGCGCCGCCAGAGCGAGGAAGCGCTCACGCTGCTGCGTCGCATCCACGGCCGGGCGGATGCTGCGCCGCGTGATCAGCGCGCCGACGGCGGCGAGCACGATCACCAGCACGGCTCCGCCGACGAGCGTCGGCAGGAGAAGCGGTCCGGTGGTCCAGGAGACGGCGGGCGCCACCGCGACGACGGAGCCGGCGACCTCACGTCCGTCGCCGTCGGAGAACCACGGCATCGCGACCGCGCGCACGGTGGTGTGGCCGAGCGGCAGCGTCGAGCGGACTCCGTTCTCCTCCGGGTCGGACATCGACAGCCGGGCGATCGGGATGAGCGCATCGGTCGACGGAACGGAGGCGCCGGCCGCCGGATCGGCGTGCGGAGTCAGATCGGGATCGGAGTCGAGCACCTCGCGCGGGTCGCCGCCCCGAGCGAAGACGACGAGCCGCGCCGGGCGCGCGCCGTCGGGGCGATCGAACAGCATGTCGTCGGTCAGCGCGCTCGTGTCGGGTTCGGCGCTCGTGCCGAAGACGAGCCCCGCCGCGCGCCCGGCCTCGCCCTGCAGGAAGCTGTCGAGCTCGCGCTCGCGGGCGTGGGTGTCGACGACGACGAGCACCACGGCGAAGGCGGCAACGCCGACCAGGGCGCTCAGCGCGAAGATCAGGGCGAGGTTGCGGTGAAGGCGCTGGAGCGCGGCACGCGGGCTCGAGGATGCGGCGGTGCGCCGCGGGGTGCTCACTCCGCCCCCGCGCCCGCGTCGTCGTCGCCCGACTGCTCGCGCGCGACGTAGCCGGCCCCGCGCACCGTGTGCACGAGTGCCGGCTCGCCGAGCTTCTGCCGCAGCAGCCGCATCCGCACGTCGACGACGTTCGAGCGCGGGTCGGCGTGCTCATCCCAGCAGTGCTCGATCAGCTCGGTGCGCGAGACGACGCGCCCGGCGTTGCGCAGCAGGTAGACGAGGATCGCCATCTCCTTCGCGGTGAGCGTCAGCGCTCGGCCGCCGCGCTGCGCCGTGAGCTGCGCGGGATCGACGACGAGGTCGGCGAGCATCAGCACCGGCGCCTGCACACTCGCGCTGCGGCGGCCGAGCGAGCGCAGCCGCGCCAGCAGCTCGGCCATCGCGAAGGGCTTCGCGAGGTAGTCGTCGCCGCCCGCGTCGAGGCCGGCGACGCGCTGGTCGATCCCGTCGAGCGCGGTCAAGAAGAGGATGGGCGTCGTCACGCCGTCGGCGCGGGCGCGGCGGGCCAGCGCCGCCGAGTCGCCGCCCGGCACGGTGCGATCGAGCACGGCCACGTCGTAGTCGGTGATGTAGAGCCGCTCGTCCGCCTCGGCCAGAGTCGCCGCCTCGTCGACCGCGTCGCCACGCGAGCGCAGCACCGCCGCGATGCTCCCGCGCAGGGCGTCGTCGTCTTCCAGCAGCAGCACCCGCACCGGCTCATCATGGCATCCGGTCGCCGCAGGGCGAGGCGCCGGCCGCCGACGTGGACCGGGCTTGATACCGGGCTCCGCGAGAGCACGCACTCTGCCGTCGCCCGACCGCGTGTCGGGGCGCAGAGTGCGTACTCTCACGGCGATCTTCGTCAGCTGGAGCGCACCGTGTAGGTGCTCGCCGCATCCTGACCGGAGCGGGTCTTCCAGGCGGAGAACCCGGTCACGTCGCTGCCGTTCCAGCTGAAGGCGACCTGCGTCGCCGCGACCGGCGAACCGTAGTCGTTGCGGTCGAACACGACGTTCGCGGTCTTCGCGGCGGCGCCGGCGTTCTTCACGCGGCCGACCAGAGCCGGGCTGCCGCCGGTCGCGGTGATGCGGTTCGCGGTGAAGGTGCTGTCGTGCACCATGTTCTGCAGCAGGATCTCGGGCGAGCCGTCGTCGTTCTGGTTGTTGCCGGTGAAGGTGTTGCCGGTCACGGTGACGTCGTAGGCGTCGCCCTTCGTCGCCGAGTAGCCGCCGACCGCGAGACCGACCCAGGCGCTGCGGACGACCGTGTTGTTCTCGACGCGGATGCCGTTCGTCGTGCCGCCCTTGTGCTCGGAGGCGACCTCGATGCCGATCTCGGCGCTGTCGACGCGGTTGCCGCTGATCACGATGTCGCGGCCGCCATCCACGTAGATGCCGTCGGCGCAGTCGCAGCCGCCCGCGTAGGCCGGGTTGCCGATCGAGGTGATGCGGGTGACGGTGTTGCCGGTGATGCGGCCGTTGCGCGCGCGGTCGGCGTCGGTCGAGCCGCCGGTCGCGGTCTTCTCGTAGCCGATCGCGTCGATGCCGATGTTGTTGTTGTCGTGCACGGCGTTCTGGTCGATCGTCCAGCCGTCGACGTTGCCGTTGACGACGACCGACTCGCTCGCGCCGAGCACGAGGTGGTCGACCTCGTTGCCGCGGATCGTCAGGTTCGTGATCGGCTTCGCGCCGTTCGTGCCGTAGACGGCGATGCCGTGGGCGTTCACGTCATCCGCCTCCTGCGTCGTGTTGTCGTTGCCGAGGTGGTGCACGTGGTTGCCGGCGACCGTGATGTTCGAGCCGGATCCGCCCACGAAGATGCCGACCGGCGTGCGACCGCGCGACTTCGTGCGGAAGCCGGTGACATCCAGCCCCTGGATCACGATGTCGGAGCTGTCGCGCACATCGACCACCCCGGTCGTGTCGGCGGCCGGGGTCAGCCCCGTCGCGTCGAGCACGACCTTCGCGCCGGGCGCGGCCTGCACGGTCACGCCGCTGCGTCCGCTGAGCACGATGCGCTGCTTCGCATAGGTGCCCGCGGCCAGCTCGACCGTGCCGCCCGCGGCGCCGAGCTTGTCGACGGCCTTCTGCGGGGTGCGCAGCGGGGCGGCGGCGGTTCCGGCGTTCGTGTCGGCTCCGGTCGGCGCGACGAAGAGCTTGGTGGTGGATGCGGCTGCACGGGGCTTCGGCGGCGCGGCGGAGGCATCGGTCGTGGTCGCCAACGTCAGCGTCACGCCGGCGACGGCGGTCGCGGCCGCGAGGGCGGCGGCGCCGAATCGGAGGGTCTTCGGTGTCATCGGTCATCTCCCGGTGTCGGGGCAGCGGTGCGCTGCCTGAGCCGAGGATGCCGAGGGGAAGATGACGCGACGATGACGCGCGCAGTCGGGATGCGCGGGCGGGTGCGCGGCGGGTGCGCCGGTCAGGCGCCGCTGACCCGCCAGACGGGGGCTCCGCCGTCGTGTGCGATGTCGACGACGAGCCCGGTGTAATCGGTGATGCGGGCGAGGGCCGGCGTCTCGGCGGTCACGGCGCCGCCGACGACGACCGTCTGCGCGCCCGAGGCGACGGCCGCGGCGATGCCGGCGGGCGCATCCTCGAAGGCCGCGCAGCTCGCGGCGTCGAGTCCGAGTCGCTCGGCGGCGAGCAGGAAGGCGTCGGGGTTCGGCTTGCCGCGCTCGACGTCCTCGGCGGTCACGACGACGACCGGACGGCGCACGCCGGCCGCGTCGAGGCGTGCGAGCGCGAGACTGCGCGGCGCGCTCGTGACGAGGGCGACCGGCGCGAAGGCGGCGGCCATCGCATCCAGGAACGCCGCCGCGCCCGCGATCTCGACGATGCCGTCGATGTCGTCCTCCTCGCGCGCGACCAGGTCGTCGGCGACGGCGGTCTGCTCGGCGGGGCTCAGGTCGGGCAGGAAGCGGCGGATCGTGTCGATCGCCTGCACGCCGTGCGAGACGCGGAGGATCTCGTCGATGTCGAGCCCGTGGTCGGCCGCGAGGCGGCCCCACTGCCGTTCGACGACGGCGTGCGAGTCGACGAGCGTGCCGTCCATGTCGAAGAGGAACCCGGATGCGGTGAGGTCGATCGGCACGCTCCGACGCTAGCGCAGGGCGGTTGCGGGCTCGGTGTGGCGTGTCGCGTGCATTCGTGGCCACCCTCGCGATGCCCCGGTCGTCCAGCGACCAGAGATGCGCGCCACGTGCGGCGTGTCGTCTGCATTCGTGGCCACTCGGCGCGGCGTCGCCCGGCGGCAGGGGCGGACCGTCGTCAGTCGGCGATCTCGATGCCGAGGTGCGCCGCGAACAGTCTCGTCATCGCGGCGGCCTGCACCTCGCCGATGCGGGCGCCGCGCATCCCCTCGATGCCGTCGATCGCGTGCACGTCGAGCCCGCGCAGGTCGAGGTGGGTCGCGCGGACGCCGTGCAGCACGAGCCGGTCGACCGTGCAGTCCTCGAAGGCGACGCGGGTGAGGGTCGCGCCGCCGAGGTCGAGCTCGTCGAAGCGGCAGCCGCGGAACACGACGTCCTCCAGCCGCGACGAGCGCAGGTTCAGCCAGCCGAGCTTCGAGGCGCTGACCACGACGCGCTCGAGCTCGGCGTCGTAGAGCTCGGCCGATCCGAGCCGCGAGCCGTCGATCTCGACATCGCGCAGCGTCGCGCGCGGGGCGACGATCACCGGCGCGTTCAGCCGCTCGAGGCGCGTCTCGATCAGGCGGATGGCGCGGAGACCGGTGTCGTGCACCGTCCAGTCGGCGAGCTCGCACTCGGTGAACGTCGCTCCCGAGAGGTCCCACTCGGTGAGGTCGGCGCCGGCGATGCGGAGGCCCTCGTAGCGCTCCCCCGCGGCGAGCGCGGTCGGGTCGCCGTCGACGAGTCCGTGCAGTCGCAGCGGGTCGATGCGCGGGGTCGGGTCGGTCTTCTTCGCCATGCGCCCATCCTGTCGGCAGCCGCCGACAGCGGCGCACGCGTCGCGCGACGGTCGACCCCGGCGTCGGCTCTACTCTGAGGCGTGCCCGACAACCTGTTCCTCGCGCTGCAGCGCAACGCCGACGCCGATCCGCGCGGCGGCTTCCTCCGTTCCGCCGACAGTGTCGTCACGAACGCCGAGGCGCTCCTGCTGACGAAGCAGATCGCCTTCGAGCTGCGCCGACTCGGACTGCGAGCGCACGAGGTGGTCGCGCTGGATCTCCCCGACCAGCTCGCCGTCCTGTTCACCGAGGCGCTCTACCACGAGGGTGCGATCCCGACCGTCCTGCCCGAGGGGTACGACCCGACCGGGGTGTTCGACATCCACTGGGTCGTCACGTCGCGGGCGGGTTCGCCGGGCGCACCGGTCATCGCCGATGCCCAGATCGTGGAGGTGGATGCGCGCTTCCTGCGACGCATCGAGGAGAACCCCTCCGGCATCAGCCCGACGGACGACTGCCCCGACACCATCCGGATCGTGTTCTCGAGCGGGACGACCGGCACCCCTCGGGCGATCGAGCTGTCCCGGCGCGCACTCCGATCGTTCGACGATGCCCTCGACACCTGGTTCCAGGGCGACCCCTTCCTGGTGCTGATGGATTTCCGCACCCCCTGGGGCTTCGGCGGATTCCACCTCGCGGTCGACGGCGGTCGGCCGTTCCTCAGCTCGGGCGGCGCCGATCAGGCGGCGCTCGTGCGGCTGGCCGCCGACAACGCCGTCACGTCGCTCAAGGGCTCCCCGGCGCAGATCGCGGCTCTGGTCGAGCAGCTCGAGAAGGAGGGTCGCACGCTGCCCGCCGTCGAGACGGTCTTCGTCGGCGGGACCGTCATGCCCCCGGGCGTCGCCGATCGGGTGCGGCGGGCGACCGAGGGATGTGTGATCCACAGCATGTACGGCTCGACCGAGGCGACGATCGGCACGAGCCGGGTGTACGACTCGGACGATCCCTCCGACGCCGGCTCTGTGCTGCCGGGCTCCACGATCGAGATCGTCGACGATGAGGATCGTCCGCTGCCGATCGGAGAGCGCGGTCGGGTGCGTCACCGCAGCGAGGGGATGGCCTTCTCGTACCTGGGCGACGCGGAGGCGAGTGCACGGGCGTTCCGCGACGGCTGGTTCTACTCCGGAGATCTCGGCTTCTTCCGCGCCGACGGCGGGCTCACGCTCACCGGCCGGGAGACCGAGGTGCTGAATGCCGGTGGAGTGAAGATCGATCCGGTGCGGCTCGACCACGCCGCGCTCGCGCATCCGGGCGTGAAAGACGCCTGCGCCTTCGACTACGCGACGGAATCCGGCGTGCGGGGCATCGGGCTGGCGATCGTGCTGGATGACGCGGTTGCGCGTGACGCCGACGCGGACGTCACGGAGCTGGTCCGCAGCCTGGCGCGCGAGTTCTCCTCGGCGGCGCCGACCCTCGTGGTCCGCGTGGCCGACATCCCCCGCAATGCGATGGGCAAGCCGCTGCGCCGTGTGCTCGCGGCGCAGCACGGCGAGAGCTGACCCCGTCCGACTGACGCGGAAGCGCCCCGCTGCCGAGCAGCGGGGCGCTTCGAATCGATCGGATCGCGTCGCGAGTCAGAACTGCTGACGGCGTCGGCGCACACGGGCGACGGTGACCAGTCCCAGACCGAGCACCAGGGCCGACAGCGCTGTGACGATCGCTGCGCCGGACACCTCGACGCCCGTGTCGGGGAGCCGGTCGGCGCCGACCGCGTCGCCGTCCGACACAGCGGCGGCCGGGTCGACCGCCGTCGGCGTGCCGGAGACGGGCCCGGCGGTCCACTTCGCGAAGTAGGTGGTGGATGCGGTCAGCGGCGCCGCGAAGTCGACCGGGGTCGCGAGCGTGGCGTCGGTGAACCACCCGCCGAAGACCCAGCCGGTGGCCGACGGAGCCGACGGCTCGGCGGCGGCGGTGCCGTAGGAGACCGTCTCCGCTGCGGGCGCAGCGCCGTGGCCGTTGGCGTCGAAGGTGACCGTCACCGGGGCGAGACGCCAGCGCAGCACGACGACGCCGGAGGCGCCAGCCGAACTGGTCCCGAAACGGGAGGTCGCTGCATCGCCGATCGTGGCGCCGCCTCCTCCTCCGCTGTTCGCAACGGCAGCCGAGAGCTGCGTGGCATCCCCCGGAGTCTGCGCAGAACCGCCGCACGCGGCCGTTCCGACGATCGATCCGCTGATCGTGCCGACCGCACCACCACCGCCGACGCAGCGGGTGTCACCCGCGAAGAGCGAGCCGACGGCGGCGACATCACCGACGACCAGTCCGGCGCCGCCGTTCTGCTGCACCGAAGGGCTGCCGCCCGCACCGGCGCCGGCGGCATAGTTCGAGCCGGCCGGGGTGGAAGCGCCAGCGTTGCCGTTGCCGCTCGCGCCACCGGTGGCGACTTCGTTACCGGCGACACCGGCGACACCGGACGCCGCGCTGGAGGTGAAGGCCCCCGAAACGATCGAGCTGGCCTGAGCGGATCCACCGACGTTCACCGTGATCGGCGCCGCGCCGGTCGTGACGTCGACGACCTTGACCTCGCCGCCTCCTCCTCCGGCCGCTCCATAGCCGGTTCCGTTTCCGTACGCCGCTCCGGATCCGCCGCCGCCGACGAGCAGAGCCTCGAGCTTCGTCGCCGTCGCGCTCGGGGTGAACGTCGTGGTGCCTCCGGTGAAGACCTGCTCGCAGGTGTCGGGGGCGAGCAGCGTCGCGCCCGGACCGCAGGCGTCCCCCTCGGCGGCCTGCGCCGGTGCTGCACCCGCGAAGAGCGAGCCGACACCGGCGGTGGCGAGGGCGGTGAGTGCGGCGGCGGTCGAGCGCACGGCGAGCTTCATCATGGTCTCCAGCCTCGTCGGACAGCGGGTTCGGGTCGCACGACAGGAACCGGGCAGACGAGGACGCGCGGAGCTGGGGAGTCGGGCTGCTCGAAGTATCGCAGTCGGCTGAGCATCGTCCGAGTCCTCGGAAGATCGTCGCCCGCCGCGGGTGACCCCAGTTCGAGGGTGGACGACATCGTCGGAGACGACGAAGGTCTCGGCTCGGGCCGGCGAGGGCTCGACGGCTCAGGCGCGCACGTGGCGCAGCAGCAGCTCGCCGTCCCCGGAGAGCAGCACCGAGGCCGGGCGCATGTCGGTCGGGGCGGCCGCGTCGGCGTGGGCGATGCGGCCGGCGGAGCCGCCCTCGACCGTGGGCGCGATCGTGAGGCAGAGCTCGTCGACGACGCCCGCCGTGAGGAAGGCGCCGAAGAGGCTCGGTCCGCCCTCCGCGTGGATGCGCAGCAGCCCGCGCGCGGCGAGGTCGGCGCGCACGTGGGCCGGGTCGACCGACGTCTCGCCCGCATCCACCACCTCGGCGACCGCGCTGAGCGCCGAACGAGCCTCGGCGGGCGCACTCGCGACCGTGTAGACGAGCGGACGCACCGGCGCCTCGGCGAAGATCGGCGATGCCGGGTCCAGGTCGAGCCGGCCGGTGACGAGAGCGAACACCGGATGCGGTGCGAGCCCCTGCGCGCGACGCCAGGCGACGGCCTCGTCGTCGAGCGCCATCGCTCCGTAGCCCTCGGCGCGGGCGGTTCCGGCCCCGACGAGCACGACGTCGGCCCAGCGCCGCTGCAGATCGAACACCCGCTTGTCGCCACCGCGGCCGAGCCCACCGGAGAGTCCCTCGCGGGTCGCGGCGCCGTCGAGGCTCGACACGAAGTTCAGCCGCAGCCAGGCGCCGTCGCCCGCGCTGTCATCGGCGCTGTCGCTGACACGCGGATCCGCACCACCGGCATCCTCACCGCCCGATCGCCCACCGTCGGCACCCGCCCGGTACGCGCTCGCACCGAGCGGCGGCGCGTAGGTCGCGAGCAGGTCATCGTCGCCGAGCCCGTCGAGCGGATCGGGCCAGAGTCGGTCGATGCGGGTCGTCACGAGAGCCTCCGCTCGTCAGACGTTGCGAGTCGGGTGGGTGTTGTGCTCGAGCCGCACGGGGGCCCGCAGCCCGAGGATCGCCTCGGTCATGCGCACCGCGTCCATGCTCGCCTCGACGTCGTGCATGCGCACGATGCGCGCGCCGCCGAGGATGCAGGCCACCATCGCGGCGAGCGACCCGGCGAGGCGGTCCTTCTTCTCGCGGTCGATCGTCTCGCCGATGAAGTCCTTGTTCGAGACGGCCACGAGCAGCGGCAGGTCGAGTGCGGTGAGCTCGTGGATGCGCCGGGTCAGCTCGAGCGAGTGCAGCGTGTTCTTGTCGAGGTCGTGACCGGGGTCGACGATGAGCCGCCCGCGCGGGATGCCCGCCGCCTCCGCCAGCGCGACGCGCTCGCCCAGGAAGGCGCGCACCTCGTCCACGACATCGCCGTAGTGCGCGGCCGGCTTCTCCTCGCGCGGCGGACCGACGCTGTGCGTGATCACGAGGTTCGCGTCGCTGCCGGCGACGACGGCCGCCATGTCGGGATCGCCGAGTCCGCTCGTGTCGTTGATGACGGCGGCGCCCGCCTCGATCGCGGCGCGCGCGACGGCGGCCTTGTTCGTATCGACCGAGATGACGACATCCGTCTCGGCGGCGACGCCCGCGATGACCGGGGCGACGCGGTCGATCTCCTCGTCGGTCGAGACCGCCGGTCCGCGCCCGAAGGGCACCCCGCCGATGTCGACCCAGTCCGCGCCCTGCTCGGCCGCGCGCACGGCGGCGGCGACGGCACGGTCGAGGGCGAAGGTCGCGCCCTGATCGAAGAAGGAGTCGGGGGTGCGGTTGATGACGGCCATCACCGCGACCTGCCGCGCGAAGTCGAACTCGCGTCGGCCGATGCGCTGCGCGGTCACCTCGTCACTCCGCGGCGGGCGCCGCGTCGCCCGCGGCCGTGGCGATCGCCCCGAACGGCGACGGCAGCGCGGTCACCTCGCCGCGGAAGGCGCTCGTCAGCAGTGTCGTGCCCGCGTCGCCGATGCCGCGGAACGACATGCACTGGTGCTCGGCCTCGATCACGACGCCGACGCCGCGGGCCTCGAGGTTCGCATCCAGCCAGTCGGCGACCTGCTCGGTCAGGCGCTCCTGCAGCTGCAGGCCGCGGGCGAAGTGCTCGACGACCCGCACCGGAAGCGAGACGCCGACGAGGCGCTCGCCCGGCAGGTAGCCGACGTGCGCGACGCCGCGGAACGGCAGCAGGTGGTGCTCGCACAGCGAGCGGAACGGGATGCCGTGCACCACGACGAGGTCGCGCGAGGCCGGTCCGTCGATGAACGACGCCGGCGGCAGCGGATCGCGCTGGATCGCGTTCGCGAGCATCTGCACGAAGCGCTCGGGCGTGCGACGCAGACGCTCCTCGTCGGGGTCCTGCCCGAGGGCCCGCAGCAGCTCGGCGACGGCTCGCTCCCCGGAGGGGAGGTCGAAGGGCACGGCGTCGGGCACGGCCTCGGACGGGGTCATGCCTCGACGGTACCGCGCGCGGGCGACACGAGCCGGGCCGGTGACGGCGCGCGACGCGACCCGCGGTGTCCGCTCAGGTCTCGACCGCCGCCCCGCGCGCGGCCAGGTAGGCGCGCAGCGTGAGCGCGGGGTCGGCGCGCTGCGCGGCGCGGTATGCGGCGAAGTCGAGCTGCTCGCGCAGCGAGCGCCCGCCCCGCATCAGCTCGGCCTGGCGGGACTCGACGGCCTGGATGCGTCGGGCCTCGTCCAGCACCTCGTCTGCACGGTCGGCCGGCAGGAGCAGGACGCCGTCGTCATCGGCGACGACCAGCTCGCCGCCGTGCACGAGCACCCCGTCGATGCTTGCGACGCGCATGGCCGATCCCGCGGGCGGAACGCGGCGCGGCCCCGTCGGGAGCGCGCCGAGGCTGTGCACCGGCAGCCCGAGCCGCCGCAGCTCCGCCGTGTCGCGGTGCAGTCCCCACAGCACGATGCCCGCGATGCCCGCGAGGGCCGCCTCGGCCACGATCAGGTCGCCGATGCACGACTCGTCGGGGCGTCCGCCGTTGTCGATCACGAGCACGTCGCCGGGGCGCGCGTCATCGATCACCTCGAGGATGACGTCGACGCTGCCGAGGTGCGTCACCGGTGCGGCCGGTCCGCTGAAGGGGCGCTCGGGCAGCAGCGGGTTCAGCGACGGCGGGGCCCAGCGCAGCGGCACGCCCAGCCGCACGGCGGCGTCGGCGACCGGGGCGGTCGGCACGGGGGCCGTCGGGGCGGCGGGAAGCGGCACGGACGCTGCCGCGTCGGCGGAGGGGCCCGAGCCCGCGGCGGAGCCGCTGCCCGAAGCGGGATGCACGTCGACGTCGCTCATGTCGCGAGCGTAGAGCCGCCGACCGACGCCGTGACGTCGGCGCAGGCCACGACCGCGCGGGCGGACCGCCCGCATCCGCCGACCTGCGCCCGCATCCGCCGCCCGAAGCCGCCCGTCGTCGCCCGCCCGCCCCGCCTCAGTCGCGCTCGCGCCGGTACACGTTGACGACCGCCCCCGAGGTGAGCGGCCGCGTCTCGGCGACCGTGAAGCGGCTCAGCGCGAAGCCCTCGGGGAACAGCTTCTTGCCCGTGCCGAGCACGACCGGGTAGACGATCAGTCGGTACTCGTCGACCAGGTCGTGCTCGCCGAGCGAGCGGATGAGGTCGGCGCTGCCCCAGACGCGGATCTCGCCGTCGATGTCGGTGCGCTGCTTCAGCTCGGCGACCTCGCTCGCGACATCCCGCACGACGACCGTGTTCTTCCAGCTCGGATCGATCAGCGTCGACGACGCGACGAACTTGGTGACGCGGTTGTAGCGGCGGGTGAACTCGCCCATGAGCCCCGGCTCGTCTTCGCTCCAGACGCCCCACGCGCGCGCCCAGATGTCGTAGGTCTTGCGGCCGAGCAGCAGTGCGCCGGTGCGGCTCTCCCACTCGGCGATGAGGCCGTCGCCCTCGTCACCGGCGGTGCCCTCGGCGCCGTTCGCGCCTCCCGCCCCGTCGCCGGAGGCGAAGTGGTCGGCGTCGTAATCCATCTGCCAGCCGCTGTAGGGGAAGTCGCCCTCCTCGTCCTCCCCGTCGCCGCCCGGCCCCTGGATGACGCCGTCGAGGGTCATGAACTCCTGCACCACGATCTCGCTCATGTCGGCTCCTTCGCCGCTCGGATCACCCGGCGCGGCACGCGGCGATCGTCACGGCCGACGGAACGGGCGGATGTGCGGCCAGGCTAGGCCGCGCGGGCGGGCTTGGCCAGGGGTGTCGGAGCGCGTCGACGGGGCGACGACGGGACGCGCGCTGACCGTGTGAGATGTCGGCGGACTGGGCGTGCCCCGCGCGCGCATGCGGCTGAGATGCAATCGGCGATGTCGGTGGTTCATGCGGCGTAAAGCGGCCGTGACCGGCGGTTCTGATCTCGCATCCTGTCCCGGTGAATGTCGGTGGCGCCTGTCACGGTGTGGGTATGGAGAAGCCCCCGACGATCCCCGACAGCGATGGTGCACCCGCCGCGCTCGAGGCGCTGGTCGTCGAGGTGCAGGATGCCGCGAGTCGTGTCGCAGCGGCAGAGGTCGCGCAGGTGCGGGCGCTGGCTCGCGCGGGGCAGCACGCCGACCGTGAGGCGGCGGGGTCGCGGGCGAGCGTGAAGGCGCACGACATGGCACTCCGGGCGGTCGCGGCCGAGCTCGGCGGGGTGCTGCGACTCTCGGATCGCACCGTGCAGGCGCGCATCGGCGACGCCCGCGAGATGGTCGAGCACTACCCGAACGCCCTGGATGCGTGGGAGGCGGGCCTGATCAGCCGCGGTCACGTGAACGTCATCGTCGCCACAGGACGGGTCGTGCCGGTCGAGCGGCGGGCCGAGTTCGAGACCGAAGCCCTCGACCGCAGCCTGTACGACACCCCGAACCGGGTGCGGGCCGGGCTCGAGATCTACGCCGAGCAGCTCGCCGCACGAACCCTCACCGAACGACACACCGAGGCCGCCCGGTCACGGTGCGTGCGCGTGTACCCCGGACGGGACGGGATGTGCGATCTCGTCGCCACGGTCCCGACGGTGATCGGCGACGCGATCCTCGACCGCCTCACCCGCATGGGACAGACCGTCAAAGACGCCCGCGACCTGAGCGCCGCCGACGACGCCGCCACCGCCGAGCCCGACCGGCGCGGGATCGACCAGATCCGCGCCGACGTGTTCGCCGATCTGCTGCTCGCCGGGACACCCGCACTCGACCCGACACGGCACGGCGACCGGGAAGGTGCGCTCGGCGCGATCCGCGCTCAGGTGCAGGTCGTCGTCCCCGCGCTCGCACTCGTCGGTCACGACGAGAACCCCGCCGACCTGATCGGACGCTCCCCGATCGACGCTGGCACCGCGCGCCGCCTCGCCCGCAACGCGCCCACGCTCACCCGCATGCTCACCGACCCCGCCTCCGGCACCGTGATCGCCGTCGACACCTACCGACCCGCCTGGGCGCAACGCCGGCACCTGCGCGCCCGCGACCAGCACTGCCGCTTCCCCGGATGCCGCACCGCCGCCATCCGCTGCGAACTCGACCACACCCACGACCACGCCCTCGGCGGCCCCACCGCCCTCAGCAACCTCGCCCACCTCTGCCAACGCCACCACTCCATGAAGCAATTCACCGGATGGACCGTGCGGCAGCTCCCGGGCGGCGTTCTGGAGTGGACCTCCGAGACCGGACGGATCTACCGCGAGAACGCACCGATCCCCGCAGTGGCATTCACTCCCACGACGACGACCACCTCGCCGACACCGCCGGCCCAACCCGACCCACCGGACCTCGTCGACTCGCCCGATCCGCCGACCCCACCCGAGAGCCGCACCCCACCCGAACCGCCCGACGTCGCAGCCGCGACATCGATCCTGCATATCCCGATCGACCCCGACCCGGACGCTCTCGACCGCTTCTTCGAGCTGCTCGAGATCGACCTCGGCGTCGCACTCGACCCCGCACCCTTCTGATCGACCGCGCGCGCTCGAACGCGTCGCCAGCGCGCCCCTGGTCCCCCTGGTCCCCCTGGTCGCGAGCGTGCCAGCCGGCCCTCAGGACGGCCCCGACCAGACGCCCACCGAACTGCGCGACCCGCGAGCGAGCGCTTCTCACCGCGCCGTCCACCTGCGCGATGTCGGCGCGCCCGCGCGGATGCCCGGCGCGTCCTCGGACGAGCCGAGCCGGGCTTCCGCCTCGTCCACTCAGCCGAGCTCGATCGAGCCCTTCTCGTCGGCGCGCGGACGCGGGATGAACGCCGCGACGATCACGCAGACCACCGCCGCCCCGAGCCCCAGCACGAGCGTGAGCAGGAATCCGCCCTCGCTCGGCCCGGTGACCCCGCCGACGGTCGTGACCGACTGGGCGAGGATCGCGCCGGCGACGGCCGAGGCGATGCTCGTGCCGAGCGAGCGCATGAGCGCGTTGAGCCCGTTCGCCGCACCGGTCTCGTGCGCGGGCACGGCCTGCATGATGAGTGCGGGCATCGCCGCGTAGCCCATGCCGACGCCCACGCCGAGCACGATGTTGACGAGAAGGATCTGCCACGCCTCGGCGTGGAACAGCAGCGCCAGACCGTAGGCGAGCGCGAGCACGGCGGCGCCGATGATGAGCAGCGGCTTCGGGCCCCAGCGCCGCTCGACCCGACCGGCGACCGGCGACATGGCCATCATCGCGAGGCCCGAGGGGGCGAGGATGAGCGCCGCGACCGTGAGGGTCAGGCCGAGCCCGATGCCGGTCGCCCGCGGCAGCTCGAGCAGCTGCGGCAGCACCACGTTCGACGCGAAGAGCGCGAAGCCCATCGCGACCGAGGCGAGGTTTGTCAGCAGCACCGGTCCGCGCACGCTGACGCGCAGGTCGACGAGCGGGTCCTTCACGCGCAGCTCGATCACACCCCAGATCAGCAGCACGACCACGCCGCCGATCAGCAGGGTCAGGGTGCGCGCATCCCCCCAGCCCCATTCGCCGCCGCGCGAGACCGCGATGAGCACCCCGACGAGACCGAGCGCGAGGCCGATGATGCCGACGACGTCGATGCGACCCGGCGTGCGCTGCGTGCTCGCCGGCACGAGCAGGGCGTAGGCGGCGAAGGCGAGCAGGGCGATGCCGGCGGCGACCCAGAACAGCGCGTGCCAGTCGAGGTTCTCGGCGACGACGGCGCTGAGCGGCAGCCCGAGCGCGCCGCCGACGCCGAGCGTGGCGCTGACGAGGGCGATGCCCGAGCCCAGCTTCCTCGACGGCAGCACGTCGCGCAGGATCGAGATGCCGAGCGGGATCACGCCCGCCGCCATGCCCTGCAGCACGCGCGCGACGATCATCGTGCCGACGTCGTTCGAGAGCGCGGCGACGATCGCGCCGATCGCCTGCAGCAGCAGGAGGACCATCGCGACGCGGCGCTTGCCGAACATGTCGCCGAGGCGCCCGGCGACCGGGGTGCAGACCGCGGCCGCGACGAGCGTCGCCGTGATGACCCACGCCGTGTTGTCGCTCGTGGTGTTCAGCAGCCGCGGCAGCTCGCCCTGGATCGGGATCAGGATCGTCTGCATGAACGACGCCCCGAGGCCCGCGAAGGCGAGCACGGCGAGGATCCCGTTCGGGTGGCGCTGACGCGCGCTCGCACCTCCGCCTCCGTCCGCTCCGCCGCCGTCGGCGGCAGCCAGGGGGATGTCCTGGGTCGGGGTCTGGGTCATCGCTCGGGTGTCCTTCTCTTCCGTTCGTCCGATCGCGAGACGCGCGTGGGGCGTGACCGCGATGTCGCGTGAGACGCCGTCTCATTCGACGGACACCGTATCACCTTGTAGACTCCACATCATGACCAACGAGGTGCGCGATCGCAGTCGCGAGATCCTCCGCGCCGAGTTCGCCGACGCCGCGGCCACGTTCTGCGCCGAGAACGGCTTCGACGAGGTCACCGTCGACGAGATCGCTCACGGCATCGGCGTCTCGCGCGCGACCTTCTTCCGCTACTTCGCGTCGAAAGAGGATGCGGTGGTCTCCGCCTCGCGCGGATCGGCCGGCGCCTACGCGCGTCGCGTCGCCGAGACGCCCGCCGAGCCGGGCACCGCAGCGTGGGCGCAGCTGCGCGCCGCGGCCGAGTCGATGGTCGCCGCCTCCGAGGCGCGCGGCGATGTCACCCGGGCGCGCATCCGCATGATCACCGACGTGCCCGCGCTCAAGGGACGCCTCGCCTGGGAGCGCCGCAGCGAGCAGTCAGCCCTGGCCGACGTGCTGCGCGAGCGCCTCGGAGACGACCGCGCCGCCCGCGCGCTCGCGGCCGCCGCGGTCTCGGCCGCCGATCTCGCCTGGCAGGAGTGGGCCCGCACCCCGGGCTCGCGGCTCAGCCCCCTGCTCGACGCCTACTTCGCCGCGTTCGGCGGACTGGCGGAGATCACGCTCGACTGAGCGCGGGCGTGGGTGTGGGCGCGAGCAGGACGCCGGCGCTCAGCGACGCCCGCGGCGGAAGAACTCGTTCGCTCCGCCGACGTAAGCCAGCACGATCGCGAGGATGTAGAAGGCGAGCGTGAACCACGAGGTGCCCTCGCCGTTCGAGCCGTTGCCGACGGCGCCGATGATCGCGAGCACGCCGATGATGGTGAGCAGGATGCGCGCCCAGTTGCGCCCCTGCGCGAACTTCACGAGCACGGCGATCTGCACGACCGCGATCACGAGGGCGACGATCGCGCCGACGATGATGAACCCGGTGGCGCCCGAGCCGCCGACCGCGGCCGCAGCGCCCGCGGCACCGAGCCCGACGAAGGCGATGATCGATCCGATGATGCCGAGGATCGCGGCGAGCACCCAGAGGATGAGCGAGGCGGTGACGGTGCCGGGACGGTTCATGGTGCGCTCCTTCGCGGGCCATGACGGCGGAGTGCGGCCCGACCCGAGCCGACCGTAGCGGCGGGATGCGGCGCGGACGCACACCGTCCAGTGCCTACCCAGGTAGTCGGAGCGGGCCGGCGAACGAAACCAGAAACAACCCTTTTCATAAACAAGGTTGGCTGTTACTGTCGCCGCATGAACGATGCAGCGTCGGCCGCGATCCCGGGCCAGCCCGGCCAGCCCCGCCTCCTGCGCCAGCTCAACGATCGCACCGCGCTGACCCTGCTGCTCGACCGCGGCCCGCTCAGCCGCAACGAGATCGCGAACCTCACCGGGCTCAGCAAACCGACCGCCGCGGAGATCATCCGCCGCCTCGAGACCGCCGGCGTCATCGTCGAGGCCCCGGAGGCCTCGCCCAGCGGACGCCGCGGGCCGAACGCCGCGCGCTACGCCGTCGACGTGAGCTCGACGATCGCGGTCGCGATCGACATCCAGCTGGTGGATGTGCGGTCGACCGTCGTCGACGCGACCGGCTCCGCGCATCCCCTCGTCGCCTACCGCATGTCGCCCGACGAGGCCCGCGCTGACGCCGCTGACATCATCGAGGCCGCGATCGTGCGCGCTGCGGAGGCCGCCGGCATCGACCCCGACGACGTGACCGCCGCAGCGGTCGGCGTGCAGGCCTCGGTCGACCACGCCAGCGACAGCCTGATCTTCACCGACGTGCCGGGCGGCTGGCCGCGCGACCGCGTCGCCGAGACCCTGTCGAACGCGCTCGGGCTGCGGGTCGTGCTCGAGAACGACGCGAACCTCGCGGCGATCGCCGAGCGCCGCATCGGCGTCGGCCGCGCGAGCAGCTCGTTCGCGCTGTTCTGGGTCGCCGAGGGAATCGGCCTCGCCCTCGACATCGGCGGACGAGTGCACTCCGGCGCCTCGGGCGCCGCGGGCGAGACCGGCTACCTCAGCGCCCCGCGCGACAGCGTGACGCTCGAGCCCGCCGCCGACACCGTCGCCGACCTGATCAGCGAGGATGCGGTCGTGCGGCTCGCCCTCGCCCACGGTGTGCTCGAGACGAGCGAGACGGCCGCCGACCAGGCCCCCGACCACGACGTCTGGCTGGCCGTGCTGGAGCGGATGCCGCACCTGGAGGAGCGGCATCCCTTCCTGCTGGCTCTCGGCGAGCGCCTCGGCCACAACGTGCTGCCCGCGCTCGCGGTGGCCGACCCCGAGACGGTCATCGTGCACGGTCCCGTCGGCGTCGCCGGCGGCGCCGCACTCGCCGCCGCGACGACGGCCTGGCTGCGCACGCGCACCCGCTGGGCGACCGCCGTCGTCGCGCCCGGAGTCGAGGTCGCGCCCGCCCTGCGCGGCGCCGGCTTCGTGCTCGTCGACCTTGTGCGCGAGGCGCTCGCGGCCCGCGCCATCGACGGGCCCGGCGACGGCCCCGTCGCCCGCGCCACGGCGAGCGCCGCACCCACGGCGAGCGCTGCGCCCGCGCCGAGCACGACGGACTCCAGCGGCTAGACCTCCCCACCGGATCGACCCCGCCCACCACCGCACACCGCCCACCACCGCACACCGCTCCACCGCCGCGTGACCCACCCGGCGGCCTCGGGCGCGCCTCCTCGGCGCGCTCGGACACCGCTCCGCCACCGCACCGACCGCATCCACCACAGCTCCCCGACGAAAGCGAGACCGAGATGCCCGCACGCAGCACCCGCGCAGTCCGCAGCACCGCATCCCGCACCACCGCGCCCGTCCGCGCCACGGCCCGCCGTCGGCTCGCCGCCGCCCTCGCGCTGACCGCGGCCACCGCGACCCTCATCGCCGGCTGCACCTCCGGTGGCGGCGGCGCGATCGACAAGACCGCCCCGGCGCACCTGAAGGGCACCGTCTCGCTCTGGCACTTCTTCACCGACCGCGAGGCGAAGGTCGTGCAGACCGCGATCGACGGCTTCGAGAAGGCGAACCCGGATGTGACGGTCACGATCCACGCGGGGCAGGACGACGAGAAGCTGCAGAAGGCGATCTCGTCGGGCCAGTCGATCGACGTCGGCCTCTCGTACACGACCGCGATCGTCGGCAGCTTCTGCTCATCGGGAGCCTTCCGCGACCTCGGCCCGTACGTGAAGCGCGACAAGGTCGACCTCGGCGACATCCCGCAGGCGGAGCGCGACTACACCGAGTACAAGGGCACCCGCTGCACGCTGCCGGTGCTCGCCGACGTCAGCGCGCTCATGTACAACAAGGCCCAGTTCGCGGCCGCCGGCATCGCCGCGCCGCCGAAGACCCTCGACGAGCTCAAGGCGGATGCGCTGAAGCTCACGACCTACAACGCCGACGGCTCGATCAAGACGCTCGGCTTCAATCCGCTCATCGACTTCTACGAGAACTCGCCCGAGCACTGGTCGCCGATGATCGACGGGCAGTGGCTCGCGAAAGACGGCAGCAGCCTGATCGGTCAGTCGGAGGGATGGAAGAAGCTCCTCACCTGGCAGAAGGACTTCGTCGACGAGATCGGCTACGACAAGCTGCGCGCCTTCACCTCGGGCCTCGGGCAGGAGTTCTCGGCCGACAACGCCTTCCAGACCGGCCAGGTCGCGATGCAGATCGACGGCGAGTACCGCAGCGCGTTCATCGCCGACCAGGCGCCCGACCTCGACTACGGCACCGCCCCGACGCCCGTGCTCGACGGGATCGGCCACTACGGCGCGAGCTACGTGGCGGGCAACGTCGCCGGCATCGCGAAGGGCTCGAAGAACCCCGAGCTCGCCTGGGCGCTGCTGAAGTACCTCGCGACCGACACCGACACGCAGGTCGCCCTCGCCAACGGGCTCAAGAACACCCCGACGCTGACCTCGGCGCTCACCTCGCCGAAGCTCGAGGTGGATGAGAACTACCGCACCTTCGTCGACGCGGCCGCGAACGAGCACACGCTCACCTCGCCGGCGACGACCGACGGCGCCGCCTACCTGAAGACGTTCCAGGATGCGTGGAACGACTACCAGGAGCACGGCGGCGACCTGACGAAGATCCTGAAGAAGGTCGACGCCGACATCGACGCCGCGAACCAGCTGGCGGGGCCGTGAGCACGGCGACGCTCGCGGCCGGGGCGACGGCGACGGCGACGCCGTCGGCCTCGCGCCGTCAGCGCACGAGCCCCGACGCGCGGCGCCGCCGCGTCGCGCTGGTCATGCTCGCACCCGCGCTGCTCGGTCTCGCGATCTTCTTCGTCTACCCGCTGATCGCGTCGATCTTCTACTCCTTCACCCGCTACAACCAGCTGCAGGATCCCGAGTTCGTCGGCCTGCTCAACTACCGCTACCTGTTCACGCAGGATCCGCAGATCGCGGCCGCGGTGACGAACACGCTCTGGTTCGTCGTGATCCTCGTGCCGGTGCGCATCGTCTTCGCTCTGCTGGTCGCGGGCCTGCTCGCCCGGGCCCGGGCGGCGAGCGGCTTCTGGCGCACGCTGTTCTACCTGCCGGCGCTCGTGCCGCCGGTCGCGAGCGTGGTCGCCTTCGTGTTCCTGTTCAACCCGGGCACGGGTCCGGTCAACCAGATCCTGCGCGCCGTCGGCATCCCGGGACCGCTGTGGTTCAACGATCCGAACTGGTCGAAGCCGTCGCTCGTCATCCTCGGCGTCTGGGTCATGGGCGACATGATGATCATCTTCCTGGCGGCCCTGCTCGAGGTGCCCCGCGACCTGTATGAGGCGGCTTCGCTGGATGGCGCGAGCGGCATCCAGCAGGTGCGGCACATCACGCTGCCGACGATCTCTCCCGTGATCGGCTTCTCGGTCGTGACCGGCGTGATCGCGGCGCTGCAGTACTTCACCGAGGCGGCCGTCGCGTCAGGGGTCGCGTCGGGCAAGGCCACGGTCGGCGGCGGTACCGGATCGGGGCTCGGCTATCCGGGAACGTCGCTGCTGACCTACACGCAGCTGCTCTACACCCGCGGCTTCACGAGCTTCCAGTTCGGCTACGCCTCGGCGATGGCCGTCGTGCTCTTCGTCATCACGGCCGTGCTGCTCGTGCTGACGATGCGCCGCATCTCGATCTTCCGCGCCGAGGAGAGCTGACGATGACCGTCTCCGTCGGAATGACCCGTCGACGCCCCTCGCGCCTCCTCACCTGGATCGCCGAGCACACCCTGCTCGTGACGATCGGCGTGCTCACGATCGCGCCCATCGTGTTCGTGATCTCGACCTCGCTCATGAGCAGTCGACAGGCGCTCACCGCGACGCTCGTGCCGAACCCGGTCGACTTCTCGAGCTACATCCGCGTCTTCACCGAGCTGCCGCTCGGGCAGTGGTTCGGCAACGCGGCGCTCTATGCCGTGCTCGCGACCGTGTTCATGCTCGTGTCGAGCGTGCCGGCGGCGTACGCGCTGGCGCAGATCCGCTTCCGGGGCGCGAACCTCATCTTCACGGCGATCATCGTCGCGATGCTGCTGCCGCCGCAGGTGACCGCCGTGCCCGTCTACGTGATGTGGTCGCAGCTGCACCTGACGGGCACGCTGTGGCCGCTCATCCTGCCGAACCTGCTCGGCGACGCGTTCAGCATCTTCCTGCTGCGGCAGTTCTTCCTCACGATCCCGAAGGAGTACGGGGATGCCGCTCGTCTCGACAGCACCGGCGAGTGGGGCGTGCTCACCCGCGTCGTCGTGCCGATGGCGCGACCGGGAATCGCCTCGGCCGCGATCTTCCTGTTCTTCCACTCGTGGAACGACTACTACGGACCACTGCTCTACACGTCCGAGAACCCGGCCGCCTGGCCGGTCAGCTACGGGCTCGCGACATTCCGCGGGCAGCACGGCACCGACTGGTCGATGACGATGGCGATGACCGTCGTGATCATGATCCCGGTCGTCGTCATCTTCTTCTTCGCACAGAAGGCATTCGTCGAGGGCATCGCGCTCACCGGCGTGAAGGGATAGCAATGAAGCTCGCTGTCGTCGGTGGAGGATCCACCTACACCCCCGAACTCGTGGACGGCTTCGCGCGCCTGCGCGACCAGCTGCCGGTCGACGAGCTCTGGCTCATCGACCCCGACCCGCGGCGTCGCGAGCTCGTCGGCGGCGTCGCGCAGCGGATGTTCGCGCACGCCGGGCACCCCGGCACGATCCACGTCACCGACGACCTGGTCGCGGGCGTCTCGGATGCCGACGCGGTCATGTTCCAGCTGCGCATCGGCGGGCAGGATGCGCGCCAGCAGGACGAGACGTGGCCGCACGAGGTCTGCTGCATCGGCCAGGAGACGACCGGGCCGGGCGGTTTCGCGAAGGCGCTGCGCACCGTGCCGGTCATCCTCGAGGCCGCGGAGCTCGTGCGTCGGCACGCGAAGCCCGACGCCTGGATCGTCGACTTCACGAACCCGGTCGGCATCGTGACCCGTGCCCTGCTCGAGGCGGGCCACCGCGCCGTCGGGCTCTGCAACGTCGCGATCGGGTTCCAGCGCCGCTTCGCCGGCCAGTTCGACGTCGCCCCCGACCGCATCCGCCTCGACCACGTCGGCCTCAACCACCTCACCTGGGAGCGCGGCGTGCACCTGCGCGGCGACGACGGCGTGGAGCGCGACGTGCTGCCCGAGCTGCTTGGCGCCCGTCTCGACGAGACGGCCGAGAGCGTGGAGATGTCGCCGGCGCTGCTGCGCCTGCAGCAGGCGGTGCCCTCCTACTACCTGCGCTACTTCTACGACCACGACCTCGTGCTCGACGAGCAGAAGCACTCGCGCACCCGCGCCGAGGCCGTGCGCGAGACCGAGCAGGCGCTGCTCGAGCGCTACGCCGACCCGGCCGTCGTCGAGAAGCCGGCCGAGCTCGAGCAGCGCGGCGGGGCCTATTACTCAGAGGCGGCGATCGACGTGATCTCGTCGATCCTCGGCGACAAGGGCGACGTGCAGGCGCTCAACGTGCGCAACGACGGCACCTTCGACTTCCTGCCCGACGACCACGTGATCGAGGTGCCCGCCCGGGTCACGCGCGACGCGATCACCGCACTGCCGGTCGCTCCGCTGGATGCCGACATGGCCGGGCTCGTCGCCCACGTCGCCGGCTACGAGCGACTCGCGCTCGAGGCGGCCGTGCACGGCGGACGCGACCGGGTGCTGCGGGCGATGTGGGCGCATCCGCTCGTCGGCCAGGTCGACCGAGCCGAGAAGCTGACCGATCTGCTGCTCGCCGCGAACAAGGATCTGCTGCCGTGGGCTCGGTGAGCACTCCGTCGCCGGCCGACGGCGCCCTGCCGATCGTGCTCGCCGTCGACGGCGGCGGGTCGAAGACGGATGTCGTCGCGATCGACCTCGAGGGCCGCATCGTCGGACATGCCCGCGGCGAGGGCACGAACCCGCAGACGAAGACCTGGGCGAGCGCCCGGCCTACCCTGGATGCGCTGCGCACGGCGGCGCTGAGCGAGGCGTCGTCGACCGAGCGCGGCGAGCGCCGCATCCTCGCCACGCACGTCTACCTCGCCGGACTCGACCTCGCCGAGGAGCTCGACGAGGGCGCGCGCCTGCTCGCCCACTGGTCGAACGCCGACGGCTCCCCCGCCGTGGTCGACAACGACCTCTTCGCGCTGCTGCGCTCGGGCACGCTCTCGCCCGACGCGGCCGTGGTCGTCTGCGGCACGGGCATCAACGCCCTCGCGGTGCGCGCCGACGGAGCGACGGCGCGCTTCCCGGCACTCGGCGACATCTCGGGCGACTGGGGCGGCGGCTCGTACCTGGGCAACCGCGCGCTCTGGCACGCGGCCCGCGCCGCCGACGGCCGCGGACCGGCGACGAGCCTGATGGATGCGGTGCCCGCCGCCCTCGGGCTCGCCTCGGTCAGCGCCGTGACCGAAGCCTTCCACTTCGGCCGGCTGCCCGCCGAGGCGGTCAACCGGCTCAGCCCCGTGCTGCTGGATGCGGCGAGCGCCGGCGACGAGGTCGCTCGTGGCGTCGTCGACCAGCAGGCCGACGAGATCGTGCTCATGGCGACGGTCGCGCTGCGTCGGCTCGGGCTGCTCGAGCAGGCCGTCCCGGTCGTGCTCGGCGGCGGGGTGCTCGCCGCGCAGCATCCGCTGCTCACCGCCCGCATCGTGAGCGAGCTCGCCCGCCTCGCACCGCACGCGACCCCGGTCTGGGTCACCGCCCCGCCGATGCTCGGCGCCGGGCTCGCGGCGCTCGAGGCCGCCGGCGCCGCGCCCGAGGCACTCGCGCGATTCGAGCGCGAGGTGGGCGCGGGACTGCTTTCGACGACCACCTCGGTGAGCGCCGAGGGGACCAGAGAGAGGGAACAGGTATGAGAAAGCGCACCATCAGCGTGGCGGCACTGCTCGCCGGAGCGGCCGTCGCAGCCATCGTCGGATGCGCGGGCGCCGCCCCGTCGCTCGCCGCCGGATCGGATCTGGCGAGCCCCGACAAGAAGGAGATCGCGATGCAGCTGGTCTCCAGCGCCGAGAACTCGTCGCTCGACTGGAAGGCGCAGTACGCCTACCTCGAAGACATCGGCGACGGACGCGGCTACACGGGAGGCATAATCGGCTTCACCTCGGGCACGCACGACATGCTCGAATTGGTGCAGTACTACGCGTCGGTCGAGCCGGGCAATCCGCTGGAGCCGTTCATCCCGGCGCTCACCGACGTCGACGGCAGCGACTCGCACGCCGGACTCGGAGCGCCGTTCGAGGCCGCGTGGGCGTCGGCCGCCGACGACCCCGCCTTCACCGCCGCGCAGGACCACGAGCGCGACCGCGTCTACTTCGACCCCGCCGTGAACCAGGCGAAGGCCGACGGCCTCGGGGCGCTCGGCCAGTTCATTTACTACGACGCGATCGTGATGCACGGCCCCGGATCGCAGGAGCTCGCCTTCGGCGGCATCCGCACGACGGCCCTGCAGCGCGCGACCCCGCCGTCGCAGGGCGGCGACGAGACCGAGTACCTGGATGCGTTCCTCGACGCCCGCAAGGCGGCGATGCTCGCCGAGGAGGCGCACTCCGAGACGGGCCGCGTCGACACCGAGCAGCGCAAGTTCCTGCGCGAGGGCAACCTCGACCTGCACACCCCGCTGCAGTGGAGCGTCTACGGCGCCGACGACACCTACGAGATCGACTGATCCCGTCCGGTTGAAAATCGATCGGTCGCAGACTGTCGCCTGAATTCGTTCTCGGGGACAGTTTGCGACCGACTGCCAGCGCAGCTCGGCTCGGCTCGGCTCCGCTCGCAGAGTTCGGCGTCGGCATCCGCATCGGTCGAGCGCAAGCTGAGAAACGCTTCCAGGATGCGGCGCTCGCTCATACCGTCGCCGTCAGGAGGCAGACATGAGCAGCGACCTGAAGATCGGCGACCGGGTGTCATGGAGCACGTCGCAGGGGCGAACGCACGGGAAGGTCGTCGAGCGGAAGACGAAAGACTTCCAGTTCGACGGGCAGAAGTTCACCGCCTCCGCCGATGAGCCGGCCTTCCTCGTCGAGTCGGAGAAGACCGGCGCGAAGGCGGCTCACAAGGGGTCGGCGCTGCGCAGGCTCGCCGACTGAGCGGGGGCGCGGCGGCACGCTTCCTCGCCGGTGGCTCCCGCACGCCGACCATGTCCGTCGCCCGCAACTCGGGGCCGAGGGCGCCGGAGGCTGTCGCGCCGTCGCTGCCGAGCCGGCCACGCCCCGAGCTGGGAGGTCTGCTCAGGCAGCCAGCTGCTGAACCGTCGCCGCCGGGTCGAGCAGGAGCGACTCGAACGCGCGCTCCGCGGCGCCGATCGCGACCGAATCGTCGAGACGCCCTGCGCCGATCGTGATCTCGTGCGACTGCGCCACGACCGACCGTCGCAGCGCGGCGTGCAACCGCTCCGAGAAGGCGAGCGCGACGGGTCGCAACGCCTGAGAGAGCACGATACGGTCAGGCACCAGCGTGTTGACGAGCGCGACGAGACCCAACTCGAGACACTGCATGGCCTCTGATTCGACGAAGCTCGACGCATCGTCTCGCAGGCGCTCGGCGATCTCCGTCTCGCTCGCCTCGAAGCCGAGACCGAGCGTGCTCCGAATCGAATCGCCGTTCGTATAGAGCTCGAGACAACCGGAAGCGCCGCAGGGGCAACGTCGACCTCGCGGATCCACGCTGAGGTGTCCGGCCTGCAATCCGTAAAGGCCCGGCAGAAGCGCGCGACGCGGCGAGGTGATCATCGCCGCACCCAGACCGCGCGGTTGAGCCGTGAGGTAGAGGAAGCGCGATACATGGCGATCGGACGCGCCGCTGCGGTACTCACCCAGGGCGCCCAACGTGGCGTCGTGCTCGACGCTGAGATGAAGTTCCGGCGCCAGCATCTCCCTGAGCAGCTCGCGGGCCGGCACATCGTGCCACCCGATCGGGAGCGCCGAGCGCACGATGCCGTCGGCCGAGACGATCCCCGGCGCTGAGACGCCGACGCCGACGATCCGTCGGGAGCTCGCTGCGATCGTGCGCTCGAGGATGCCGGCGATGCTCCGCAACGCGGTCTCGGGCGCCAGCTCGGCGACGGCGAGGGGATGGTCGGTCGCCGCGATGATCCGCCGATCGAGATCGACGATCGAGGCGCGCACCCGGTCATGGTCGACCTCGAGCGCGATGGCCGCGGCAGCACCCGGGATCAGGCGCAGCCGCGGAGATGGGCGCCCGCGCCGCGCCGTCTCGAGCGGCTCGAGCGACTCGGCGAGGCCGAGGCGCTCGAGGTCGTCGATCGCAGTGCCCGCCGCGCTGCGTGACAGACCCGCCAAGGTCGTGGCACGGGCGCGGCTCAATTCGCCCCGGACGAACAGAGCGGTCATCAGCCGCCCGCCGGCCGTCGCCGCGCCGTCGTCAGCAGCCATCTCAAACCCCTCTCGAACCGCCCTCACTGTAGTCACGCGAGCGGCGATCCCTCGCGCGAAGCACCAACTGCGCCGACAGTCAGTGCTCGCGCAGTTGCGACGCGGCCGCACGATCCAGTACCAGCACCGCGTCGGCGTGAAGCTGCAGGGCCGAGGCGGGTACGCGGGTCGTGACCGGCCCTTCTACCGCGGCGGCGACAGCCTCAGCTTTCTCCTCACCGACGGCGACGAGCACGAGCCTCCGCGCCTCGCTGATCGTCGCGATGCCCTGCGTGATCGCCGCGCGCGGCACCTCGTCGACATGCTCGAAAAAGCGAGCGTTGGCGAGCCGAGTTGCTGCTGTCAGTTCGACCACCCGCGTGCGCGACCCGAGTGAGGAGTAGGGCTCGTTGAAGCCGATGTGCCCGTTGGTGCCGATCCCGAGAACCTGCACGTGCACGCCTCCGGACGCTCGGATCTCGCGATCGTAGTCGGCGGCGTATCCCGCCGGGTCGGCGGTGTCGCCGGCCGGCACGCGAATCGCGCCCCGCTCTAGCCCGAGAGGAGACTCGATGCGATCGCGCACGAATGCCGCGTAGCTCCGCGAGTCAGAGGGACCGAGCCCCACATACTCGTCGAGCGCGAACCCGCGCACCCCTGAGAGATCGAGGCGCCCACGTGAGCGACGCTGCGCCAGCTCGGCGTACAACCCCAGCGGAGACGATCCGGTCGCGACTCCCAGAAGCGGATTCGACCAGCCGGCGAGTCCCTCGACGACGAGGTCCGCCGCCTGCGCCGCGACCTGATCCGCGCTATCGACCACGATGACGGTCATCGGGCGCTCTCCCGAGAGAGCAGCGCCGCGCCGATCGCGGCCACATCGATCCCCGGGTCGATCACCTGGAGTCGCCGGTGAGCATCCAGCCCGGCGATGAACGTCGAATCGGCTTCGAGCGCGACGACGCCGTTCGAGATCGTCTCCAGCAGGGCGGCGCGCGAACGGGCCATGCCGCCACCGACGACGACGTGCTCGACATCGACCATGAGCAGAAGGCTGATGACCGCCGACGCCACCGCCCATCCGAAGCGCTGACGCTCAGGGGACGCGGCGGGCATCCTGAACAGGGCGCGACCATCGACGAACCTTCCGCCCGCGTAGGCCTCGATGCAGCCGCGCCGCCCGCAGCCGCAGCGCGGGCCACGGGGGTCGACCGACAGGTGGCCGACCTCGCCGGCACCGCCACGAGCCCCCCGAAGCACGCCGCTCACGCCGACGATCCCGGCCGCCACCCCGGTGCCGAGGTTGAGGTACGCCAGCGACTCCTCGATCTGCAGCGCCCTGCGCGCGCCCAGCGCCGCCGCGTTCACATCATTGTCGACGGCGGCGGGCAGGCCCAGGCGATCTTCGAGCTGCTCCCTTAGATGCCACTCGTCGATCTCGAGGTTGACGGCGTGCCGCACGATGCCGGCCCGGGCGTCGACGACGCCCGGCACGCCGGCGCCGATCGACGAAGTCGTCGGCCGACCAGCCGATTCCAGCGCGGCCTGCGCGGTGGCGAGCACGACGTCGAGCGCGGCGACGACGCCGCGCCCACTGGTCGCCTCGGCCTCGCCGATGACACCGCTCTCGTCGACGACGACGGCGCGGGTCGAGGTGCCTCCGATGTCGACGCCGAGCCGTGCGGTCACAGCGCTACCCGCGCGCCGCTGCGAAGCGACTCTCGCACCGCCAGCGCGACTCGCAGGGCGCTGATCGCCGAGTCGATCGGGCTCTCGGCCGGATTCCGCTGCTCCGCGACGCAGGCGAGGAAGTACTCGATCTCGAGTTGGTAGGCGTCACGGGCTTCGACCGGGATCCGCTTGACGCCCGCGGGCGTGGCGACGACGACCTCGCTCTGTCCGACGGCGTCGGTCGGCGCTGAATCCAAGAGCAGACGATGACTCGCCGTGCCCTGGTCGCCGAGCAGCTCGATGGCCGACGAGAACGGAGCGCCCTCAGGGAGATACGGGTAGCTGAGCACCTGGGCGATGCCACTATCGGCATACTCGATCGTCGCCTCGATAGGGCCCTCGTGTGCGAGCTGCCGCGCGAGCACGGCGATCGGCTCGCCCAAGAAGAGGTTCGCCTGGTCGTAGTCATGGATGGCGAAGTCGACGGGCACGCCTCCAGAGATGGATTCGTCGTCCCACCAGGGAGCCCAGCTCGGGCGTGTGAGCGCGCGCGTCGCCCGAACCGAGCGAAGCCGTCCGAGTGCGCCACCTCCGGCGATGCTGCGCAGCAGCGCGTACCCCGGGAAGAAGCGCACGACCTGCGCGACCATCAGCACGCGCTGCGCGACTTCGGCAAGCCGGGCGAGCTGCTCGCCTTCCGCAGGATCGAGAGTAACTGGCTTCTCAAGCAGCACGTGCTTGCCAGCTCGCAGCGCGCGGCTGGCGATCTCGGCATGGCTCGGCGTCGGCGTGCAGATCGACACGACTTCGACGGCGGGATCGCGCAACGCGTCATCGAGGTCGTTGCTGAACCGGGCGGCGGGTGCCAGTGCGAGATCCGCCCGCGGTCGGGGAGCGATCAGCCAGCGGATGTCGTCACCGCGCCCGAGGGCCGTGATCGCCGCCGCATGGGTGCGGGCCATGTAGCCCTGACCGATCAGGGCGATGCCGCTCATCGCACGCCTCCGTCGAGAGCCGAGCGGAGGAGGGCCGAGGCGTGGCGGACTGAGCGCGCCAGCGCATCGTCGACCTCGTCCAGCGACGCGGGCCCCTCCGGCCCGAACTCGATCTCGATACTCAACGGCAACACCCCTCCGGGGCGGAGCGGCGCCAGCGTGCGCACCAGCGCGTCGAGGTCGAGGTCGCCGTCGCCGAGCGCCGGGAAGTCCCAGTCGCGCGGCGCGCCGCGCTTGTCTTTGAGATGCACGCTGCGCACCTCGCTGACGACCGAGCGGAGGTCGTCGACAGGATCGGTCTCGGCATAGAAGAGCGTGTTGCCGGTGTCGTAGGCGATCCCGACATTGGCGGCGCCGACGTGATCGAGCAGCCGACGCACCGCGGCCCCGGTCGCGTAGTTGGCGCCGTGGGTCTCGATCGCGAGATCGAGCCCCCGTTCCTCCGCCGCCGTGGCGAGCTCCCGCACGCGCTGGGCGAACGCGGACTCGTCGTCGATCCGGGTGGTGTCCCCGTGAGTCTCCCCGGTTCCGGTGACCACGTACTCGGCGCCGACGCGACGGGCGAGGTCGAGGTTGCGCACGAAGCGCGCCCGCCCCTCGGCCGTCACGATGTCGGACGACCCCGAGATGCCGACCAGGCGGATCCCCTCGCCGCGGAGGGCGTCGAGCACCGGGGCGAGCTCTGCATCCGACATGCCCGAGTGCAGATGCTCCGTGTAGCCCTCGACAGCCGCGAGCTCGATGAGCCGCAGGCCGTTGCGCGCGGCGCCGGCGATGGCGTCGTCGACGCCGAAGCCGTGGTAGGTGTTGCTGTTGAGGCTGAGTGCCGCGGTCACGGTTGCTGGTGTCCTTTCGCTCCGGAGACGGTCGCGCCGGAGATCAGTTCGAGGAGGCGGTCGTAGTCGAGCTGCGAGCGGCGCCCCGACCAGGTCACGGCGCCGCGCACCATGACGTCGACGCGGTCGCTGAGCGCGTAGAGCTCCTCCACGTCGTCGGAGACGACCAGCACGGCGGTGCCGGCATCGGCGAGCCGGCGGAGCACGCGGTGGATCTGAGCCTTCGTGCCGATGTCGACGCCCGCCGTCGGCTGATCGATCACGAGCACATCCGGTCGTGCCGCGAGCGCCTTGCCGAGCAGGACCTTCTGCTGGTTGCCGCCGCTCAGCGTGCCGACCGGGGTGTCGAGAGCGGGCGGCGAGATCTGCAGCTGCTCGACGAGTCCCTGCGCGAGTGCCGAGACCCGTCGCCGAGGCACGAATCCGAAGCGGCCCAGCCGTGACCGCAGCGCCATCAGGCTCAGGTTCTCGGCGATCGTCGCCTCCATTCCGAGCCCCTCCCACCGACGGTCCTCGGGGATGAGGGCGACCCCGTTCGACAGCGCCGCGCGGGGGCTGCCGAACACCACCGGCCGCCCCTGCAGCACGAGCGCGCCGGACGAGATCCGGTCTGCCCCGGTCAGTGCACGGCAGACGCGTGTGCGCCCGGCGCCGACCAGGCCGGCGAGCCCGAGGATCTCACCGCGGCGCAGATTCAGCGAGACACCGTGCAGTCGTTCACCCGAGGAGATCCGCTCGGCCCGCAGCACCACCTCGCTGTCGTCACTCGCCCGATCCACACCCTCTTCCTGCTCGAGAGCGCGCTGGAACGACACCCCCAGCATGAGCGAGGCCATCGTGTCGACCGAAGTGTCGGCGGTGCTGCGGGTCTCGACGAGTCGGCCGTTGCGCAGGATCGTGATGGAGTCGGTGACATCCGACACCTCATCCAGGTAGTGCGAGATGAAGACGATGGCGACGCCGCGCGACGTGAGTTCGGCCATGAGGTCGAAGAGCTCGGCGCGTTCCGACTTCGACAGCCGCGCGGTGGGCTCATCCATGATCAGCAGACTCACGTCGTCCGCGAGCGCCTTGACGATCTCGATCCGCTGGCGGATCGCCGGGCCCACATCGTCGACGAGCGTGTCGAGTGCGGCGCCGACCGAGATGCCGATCCGATCGACCAGCTCGGCGACGAGCCGGCGGATCCGAGAAGGTCGATAGACGACGCGCCCCGGCTCCCGGCCCAGCAGGATGTTCTCGGCGACGGTCATCCCCGGCACCAGGCTGAACTCCTGATGGATGACCGCGATGCCCTCGCTGCGAGCCGAGCGCGGCGAGCGGAGGAGCACCGGGCGCCCGTCGACGCGCACGACGCCGTCGAAGTCGGGGTAGAGACCGGCGAGCGTCTTGACCAGAGTCGATTTGCCGGCGCCGTTCTGACCGATCAGGGCGCGCACCTCACCAGCCGCGATAGAGAGGGAGATGTCCTCCAGGACGGGCGTGGAGCCGAAGCTCTTGCAGAGCCCTTCGATCTCGAGTCGCTGGTGAGTCATGTTTTCCTCCTTCGGAGGGGATGGCCCGGGCCGCCTACCTCAGGCGGGAGTCGACGACCCGGACCGGTCGATGCGGCAGGAGTTAGAAGCTCCAGACCGAGGAATAGGTGGCGACGGTCTCTTTGGTCACCAGAGGCAACGGCGTGATGAACTCAGGCTTCTTGACCTTGTCCTTCTTGCCGGTGAGCCAGTAGTAGGCGTAGTCCGCCGCGATCTCGCCCTGCGTCTTCGGGTTCTGATCGACGGTGCCGTAGATGGCTCCGCTGGTGATCGCCTCCTCGATCTGCTTCGGATAGTCGGCGGCGATGATCTTGACGTCGGTGCGGCCCTGCTTGACCGCGTAGTTCGCTCCCACGTACATCTGCGGCCCCTGCGCGACGATCGCATCGAGCTCGCCCTCGGGGTACTTGTTCAGCAGATCCTGCGTGACGCTGAGGTTCTTGGCGTTGTCGAACTCATCGCTCGGCTTGGCGACGATCTCGAATTCGGGATGCGACTTCAGCACCTTCTCGAGGCCGGCGAGGCGGTCGACCTGCGCCGGGTTGCCGAGCGGGCCGAGGATGACCGCGATCTTGCCCCCGTCCGGAAGCGCCTTGAGCAGCAGCTTGCCCTGAGCTACGCCGTAGTCGAAGTTCGATGCCCCGACGTAGGTGATCACGTCGGCCTTGTCGTCGAGTCGCGAGTTCACCGCGAAGACGGGGATGCCCTTCTTGCTGGCGGCGTTGATCGGCCCGACGACGGAGGTGGGGCTCGACGAGATCACGAGCAGCGCGTCGACCTTGCGACCGGCGAGCGTCGTGACATTCGCGGCCTGCTTGGCGTTGTCGAAGGCTCCGTCGAGGATGACCGTCTCGATGCCGTACTTCGCGGCACGCTTCGTGATCGACTCGTCGAGCTTCGCGAGGAATGGGATCTGGGTCGAGGCCTCGGCGACGCCGATGACGTACTTGTGGTCGGTGCTGCCGGTCGTTCCGTTCGAGCAGCCCGTCAGCGTGACGGCGACGGCGAGGAGGAGCGAGATGCCGGCCGCTGCGGTGCGGACGGGGGTGTGACGCCTCTTCATGGTTGTCCTTTGTTCAGGGAATCGGGTGGAGCGCCTGAGGTCGAGCCGCCGACGTCGTCGGCGTGGGATCAGCGGAGGGTCGGGTGGACACCGGACTCCTCGGTCGCGACGGCCGCCGCGAGGGTGGGCGTGCTGGTGTCGACCGCACGCACGGCGGCGCTGCGGCGCCGACGGTTGATCTGGTCGAGGATGACGGCGCCGAGGATCACGACGCCGGTCACCGCGGGCTGCCAGTACGAGGAGACATCGAGCTGGTTGAGTCCGTTCGCGATCACGCCGAGCAGCAGCGTCGCGGCGAAGACGTCGGCGATGCGCCCCACGCCGCCGGTCAGCGCGACTCCACCGACGACGCAGATCGCGATCGCGTTGAGCGGCCAGGTGGCGGCAGCCGACGGCTGACCGACCTGCGTCTGACCCAGCAGCAGGATCCCTCCGAGCCCGGCGAATCCTCCGCCGAGCACGAACGCGAGGAGCTGGACGGCCTGCACCGGCACACCGGAGAGTCGGCTCGCCTCGGCGTTGCCTCCGACGCTGTAGACGTAATGACCGAACTTCGTGCGGCTCAGCAGCAGCCACACGACGAGCAGTGCTGCGACGAAGACCAGGAACACGATCGGAATGGGGCCGACAGCGCCGGCGCCGAGCAGATCGATCGCCGGGCTACTGGCTACGGTCGACTGGGCCGTGGTCGCCACGAAGAGCAGACCCGCGACGACACTCGCCATCGCGAAGGTCGTCACGAAGGCGTTGATGCGCACACGGGCGACGAAGAAGCCGTTGATCGCACCGATCAGGAGGCCGATGCCGATACCGGCGGGGATCGCCGCGTCGCCGCCGCCGGCCTGGGCCACGACCGCTCCGAGCACGGATGAGCTGGCTCCGATCGCGCCGACCGACAGGTCGAACCCGCCGGAGATCATCATGATCGCCATGCCGCAGGCGACGATGCCGATGATCGAGTTCTGCTGCAGCACGTTGAGCAGGTTGTCGACGTCTCGGAACGTCGGCGACGCGACGGCGAGCACGACGACGACCACGACGAGCACGATCCATAGGCCGAAACGACGGAGGCGCTCGATGTGGGCGGCGCGACCGGGGCGGCTGCGCGCGGCATCTGTAGAGACCATGTTGTTCCTCGCCTGACTCGATCCGGATTTTGTTCTGTGCAGAACATAAACAGCAGGATGCGAGCTGTCAAGCACATCGACGAAACCTGCCTCGGATCGCGGATCGTCGCGCGGGCTGGGGCCACGCCAGTCCGGCTGGACCTGGCGCACGATCGCGGCATCCGTCAGGCTCGACCACGGCCGATGGCCCGCGCCCCGAAGCGGACGCCGACCAGCGACGAGAGGATGCGCATGAGCGACGGGATCGATCTGGCGACGCTGGCGACGGGACTCGATGAGTTCTGGTCGCAGCAGGTGGTGGCGAGCGCGAACGGTAGCCTGTTCAAGGTTGCCAAGGGCATCGGCGAGGTCGAGTGGCACCAGCACGACGACCAAGACGAGGTCTTCCTCGTGCTGACGGGCGAGCTCACCGTGCGACTGCGCGACCCCGAGGAGCGCGCCGTTCGGCTCAAGCCGGGCCAGCTCTTCGTCGTGCCGCAGGGCGTGCAGCATGCGCCCGTCGCCGTCGAGGAGGCGAGCTTTCTCATCATCGGCCGCAGCATCACGTCGACCGCCGAGGGCGGCAAGCCCGCCTGGAGCGAGGGCGGCGGCGCGCCCGCCTGACCCCGCATCCAGGGTCGGGGAGTTGGATGGGTGGCGCCCTGAGAATCACGAGGAGCCCCATGCGCGCCATCACCCACGACCGTTTCGCCGAGCCCGACGAGGTGCTCGAGGTCACCGAGCACCCGACGCCCGAGCCGGGTCCCGGCCAGGTGCTGGTGCGGCTGCTGCTCGCGACGATCCACAACCACGACCTGTGGACGGTGCGCGGCACCTACGGCTTCAAGCCCGTACTGCCGGCGGCGTCGGGCACCGAGGCGGTCGGGGTGATCGAGGCGCTCGGCGAGGGCGTGACCGGGCTCGCGGTCGGCCAGCGGGTCGCGGCCGGCGGCGTGTTCGGCGTGTGGGCGGAGCAGTTCCTGGCCCCGGCGAAGGCGCTCATCCCCGTCGACGACGCCCTGCCCGACGAGGCCGCCGCGCAGCTCGTCGCGATGCCGTTCAGCGCGATCAGCCTGCTGCACTCGCTCGACCTGAAGCCCGGCGACTGGCTCATCCAGAACGCCGCGAACGGCGCCGTCGGGCGGATGGTGGCGCAGATCGCGGCCGACCGCGGCATCCACGTCATCGGACTCGTGCGGCGAGCCGCCGCCGTCGACGAGCTCGCGCAGCAGGGCATCACCGGCATCGTCGCGACCGATGGCGGCCCGGCCGACGGCTCGGGCAGCCCCGACGACTGGCGCGATCGCGTCGCCGCGCTGACCGGCCGCGCCCCGATCACGGCCGCCGTCGATTCGGTCGGCGGCGAGTCGACGGCCGACCTCGTGTCGGCGCTCGGCGACGGCGGGCACCTGGTCGTGTTCGGCGCGATGGATGCCGACAAGGTCGCCCTGCCGACGGGCCCGATCATCTTCCGGCAGCTGACGATCTCCGGATTCTGGGGCAGCCGTGTCAGCCGCGACATGGATGCGGCGCTGCGCGGGCAGCTCTTCGGCGAGCTCGGCCGGCTCATCGCCGAGGGCAAACTGACCCTGCCGGTCGCGGCGATCCATCCGCTGGAAGAGATCCGGGATGCGGTGCGCGCCACCCTCACTCCGGGCCGCGTCGGCAAGGTGCTGCTGCGACCCTGACACCGTCGAGACGCCGGACGACAGCGCCGCCGGACGGTGACCCGTTCCGGCGGCGCCGTCGTCGTGCTCGATTCAGTCGCGACGCGGTCGTCGCGCGGTGCGCAGCACCACGCCGGCGACGACGAGGAGCAGCGCCGCGAGGAGCGCCGGGGTCCCGTCGAACCCGGTCGACGCGAGCGCCGACGAGCGCGTTGCCGTAGGCGCGGCGGCCCCGGTCGACGGCGTCACCGCGCCGGTCGGCGAGGTCGGCGTCCCGGTTGCCGGCGGGGTGACGGGAGCGGCGTCGACCAGCACGATCTCCGCGTCCGAGACGGAGGAGAGGCTCTGGCCGTCACCGGCGAAGACCGCCGACAGCCGGTGCTCGCCGGCGCTGAGCGAGACCGAGAGCACCGCGCGGCTCGACGGCGCGAGCAGTCGCATCCGCGCCGCACCGCTCTCGAGCGGAGCGGAGCCGAGCAGAGTCTCGCCGTCGTAGAACTCCACGTCGCCGGTGCTGCCGCCCGGGGTGACGGTCGCCTCGAGCGTGACGGGCGAGCCGGCGTTCGGGTCGGACGTGAGCACGGCCAGCGTGATCGTCGACTCCTGACGCGCGACCGTGACCGCGACGGCCGCCGAGGTCGACGACGCGTAGTCGTCATCGCCGACGAAGCGCGCCGTGATCTGGCGCTCGCCCGCCGGCAGCACGACCGAGACGCGGGCGACTCCCGCATCCACCGCAGCCGAGTCGAGCAGCGTGTCGCCGTCGTAGAACTCGACCGCTGCGACGCTGCCCTCGGAGGGCGAGACCGTCGCCTCGAGGTCCACCGGGGCGCCCGCGGTCGGCTCGTCCGACGCGACGGAGACGGTCGTGGTGGTGGGCTCGGGGGCGACGATCACCGTCGTCGCGGTCGAGGTCGAGGACGCGAAGGCCGCGTCGCCGACGAACCGAGCCGTGATCTGGTGCGAACCCGCGGCGAGGTCGGCCGAGAGGCGCGCCGTACCGGCATCCACCGGGGCGGAGCCGATCAGCGTCGCGCCGTCGTAGAACTCGACGCTCGCCACGCTGCCGGACGAGGGGGTCACGGTCGCCTCCAGCGGCACGAGGGTGCCCGCGGTCGGCGTCGCGGTCGCGACGGAGACGGCGGTCGTCGTGGTCGCGAACGGGGTCACGGCGTTCGACGGCGTCGACTCGGCCGAGGCTCCGCGGGCGTTGTCGGCGTGCACGGTGAAGGTGTAGCTCGTGCCGTTCGTCAACCCCGTGACCGTGCACGGCGATGCGCCGCAGCTCTTCTGGATGCCGCCCGGCGTGCTGGTGACGGTGTAGCCGGTGACCGCCGATCCGCCGTCGGCCGCCGGGGCGGAGAAGGTCACCGTGGCTGCGGTGTCGGATGCCTCGGCCGCCACCGCGCCGGGAGCGCCAGCGACGCCGAAGGGCTTCACCGAGTTGGATGCACCCGACGCCGGCGAGTTGCCGCGCAGGTTGGTGGCCGTGACGGTGAAGACGTACGAGGCGCCGTTCGTCAGTCCGGTGACGGTGCACGGCGACTGCGCGCAGCTCCCCGTGAGGCCGCCAGGAGCGCTGGTCACGGTGTACTGCGTGACGGCGGCGCCGCCATTGTCGGCGGGGGCCGTGAAGGTCACGGATGCGCTGGCATCGCCCGCCGTCGCCGTCCCGATGGTCGGCGCGCCCGGAAGGGTCGAGGGCGTCACCGCCGCCGAGGCGGCCGACTCGGCCGAGTCGCCGTTGGCGTTGGTGGCGTGCACCTGGAACGTGTAGTCGGTGCCGTTCACGAGTCCGGTGACGACACAGGGCGAACCGGCGCAGGCCGCCGTCACGCCGCCGGGCGAGGCGGTCACGGTGTAGCCGGTGATGGGCGAGCCGCCGTCGGAGGCCGGAGCCGTGAACGTGACGCTCGCCTGACGGTCGCCCGCCAGGGCCGAGGCGCCCCTCGGCGCATCCGGGACCTTCGGCCCGTCGAACGCGAGGGTGACCGAGCCGGTCGCTCCGTCGCCGGCGACGAGACCCGGAAGCTGCACGCCGCCGGTGCCGCCGGCAAGGCCGATGCTCGCGTTCGCGAGGTAGGCCGAGGCCAGCGAGGATCCGCCGCCGCCGCCCGCGACGTTCGTGTTGAGGATGCCCTGGGTGCTGGCGCCGCCACCACCGCCACCGGCATACCCGCCGCCGCCCGCGCCGCCGCGAGCGCTGCTCGGCAGGAGCCCGCCGGTTCCGCCCGCCGCGACGGTCGCGGCGCCGGCGTTGTTCGAACCGCCCGCCGTGCCGGCGGCGTAGTTGCCGGTGCCGCCCGCGCCGCCGACCGCGCCGACGCCGGCGCTCCCCGGACCGGAGACAGCCTGAGCGTTGTCCGACGTGCCGGCGAGTCCGGCGCTGCCGCCGTCGCCGTTGTAGGCGCCACCACCGCCGCCGCCCGCGATCACCAGCTTGGCGATCAGATTGTGGCCGGCGTCGAGCGCCATGACGGCCGAACCGCCGCCACCGCCGCTGGTGCCGTGGTTGTCGCCGGTTCCGGCGACGCCGACGACGACGTAGAGGTGGGCCGTGCCGGCCGGAAGCGTGAGATCGCCGCGCACCTCGGCCGCGTTGCCGCCGATGTGCGAACGCGCGGGGTAGCCCGCTCCCCCGCCGCCGCCGCGCACGGTCACCTCGACACCCGTCGTCCCGGCCGGGACCGTGAGCGTGTAGTTGCCGGCCGTGCCGCAGGAGACGCTCGAGAGCGCCGCCGGGGTCGACCCGTCGAGGCACGGACTCGTCGCCGCGGAGGCCGGAACGCCGACGACGGCGACCCCTCCGGCGGCGAGAAGGATGGCGCCGAGCGCGGCTGCACCGCGCGACGACCAGGATGAAATCGTCACTGCTGTTCCCCCCAGACCAGCAGCACCCCGGCGCCGCTGTCGATGTCGCGCGGCCGTGGCATCCCCCGATCGGATGCCGCCCAGAAGCCGACGCTGGTCGAGTATCACACGAACTGAGAGCCCGTCAGGAGCCCCGACCCACCCCCGAAACAGGTGACGTCGCGGTCGTCCGGAACTACCCTCGCGGCATGCGCCGGCGGACTCCGCTCGCCGACGGCGAAGGGTGGCGCGGCCCCGACGCCGTCGGTCGCATTCGCTTAGCCTGCCGTGATGGACTCTGCCGCGGAACTGCTGCGCGCGCTGATGCGCGAGACCCCCGACTTCCCCGAGCCGGGGATCATGTTCCGCGACATCTCGCCGGTGCTCGCCGACGGTGCCGCACTCGCCGCGCTGGCCGACGCACTCTCCGCACCGTTCGCCGGCGCCTACGACGTCGTGGCCGGTGTGGAGGCACGGGGGTTCCCCCTGGCGGCGGCGATCGCCGCACGCACCGGGCATGGGACGCTGCTCCTGCGCAAGGCTGGCAAGCTCCCCGGGCCGGTGCTGCGCGAGCGGTACGGGCTCGAGTACGGCACCGACACCCTGGAGGTGCGAGCCGACACGGTCTCGCCGGCGACCCGGGTGCTGGTCGTCGACGACGTGCTCGCGACCGGCGGCACGCTCGCCGCGGCGCATCGCCTGATCGAATCGGCGAACTGGTCGGTCGTCGGCACGGCGGTCGCCCTCGAGCTCAGCGACCTCGCGGGTCGGGCCCGGCTCGGGGCGCCCGTTCACGCGGTCGTGACGCTCTAGAAACGGTCGGGGCCGGACGGCATTCCGACGCGACCTCGGTGCCTCAGTTGTAGCCGAGGATGACGACCGACTCGGTCGGCGGCGACGGGTCGGATGCGGCGGCCTCCTGCTGAACCGCCGCATCCGACGCCGTCATGCGGCCGCCCCCGAATCGGCGGCGGCACTCGCGCCGGCAACCGGGGCGCCCGCGCCCCCGCGCGCCGACGCGAAGGCGTCGAGGAGGCGCTCGGTGTCGGCGAGCTGCTCGTTCCAGACGGCACGGACGATGTCGATGCGATCGTCGTCGTCTTGCAGTCCACCGAGGTAGGCGGCGACGCCGGCGAAGCCGCCATCCGCCGCTTCGTGCAAGGCGACCATGCGTAGGGCCAGCTTCGACTGCACACCGTAGACCGGGATCTGCGGGCCGCGCGGCGCCGCCATGCCGATGTAGTACAGCTTCTCGAGCCCCTTCGGCACGATGCCGCCGGCGTACCGCAGCGGGGCGCCGTTGCGGCGCTCGACGAGCGCGTCGTCGAGGAACGGCAGGCTCGAGCGGAAGCCGGTCGCCCAGAGGATCGTGTCGTACTCGCCGCTCGTGCCGTCGGCGAAGTGCACGGTCGTGCCTTCGATCCGCTCGATGCCGGGGCGCACGTGCACACGGCCGTGCTGGATCCAGTGCAGCAGCAGGCTGTTGACCACCGTGCTGCCGTCGGCGAGCGTGCGGTGCTTCGGCTCGGGCATGCCCGGGTAGTCCTTCGCCTCGCCGATCACGACCTTCGCGAGCAGGCGCGAGAGCAGGTCCTGCTCCTCCGGCGCGAACTGCGCCATCCAGCCGACCTCCTGACGCGGAACGCCGAAGTAGGTCTTGGGCTGGAAGTAGGTGCCCTCGCGGATGACGATGTCGACCTCGAAGCGGTGCTGCGCCGCATCCACCGCCAGGTCGCACCCCGAGTTGCCGGCGCCGACGACGAGCACACGCGAGCCGGTGATGTCACCGGGGTTGCGGTACGAGCCCGAGTGCACCTGCGTTCCGGTGAAGTCGCGTGAGACGGGCGGGGTCTTCTGATCCCAGAGGTGCCCGTTGGCGACGAAGACGCCGTCGTAGTCGACGCTCTCGCCCGTGTCGAGCGTGACCGTCCATCCCGCCGAGCCGACCGGGCCGTCGGTCGCGATCGGCACGACCGACTGCACGGCGGTGCCGAAGCGGATCACGTCGTACTGCCCGTGGTGCCGGGCGAACGACTCGAGATAGGCGCGCACCTCGTCGCGCCGCGGGAAGTGCGGGTAGCCCTCCGGCATCGGGAAGCCCTCGAACTGCGTCATGTCACGCGAGGTGATGAGGTGCAGCGCGTCGTAGTCGGTGTGCCAGTGACCGCCGACCCTGTCGGTCTTCTCGTAGCAGTCGACGTCGTGGCCGGCGTCGCGCAGGGCCTGGAGGGCGGAGATGCCGGCGGCGCCGGCGCCGATCACGCAGTAGCGGGTCACGGGTGGTCCTTTCGAGCGGAGGTGAGGGATGCGGCGGCGGCGCGCAGGGCGACGTCGCGGTCGCCGCGGGGTCGCACGTAGCCGCGCGGGGTCGGGGCGATGCCGGCCCGCGCGAGCTCGAGCAGCAGCAGGGCGTGCTCGAAGGCGAGCCGGTTGCAGTCGAGCACCGGCACATCGGGGTGACCGGCGACGTGGGTGTAGCCGTGGCGGGTGAAGATGGGGGCGAGGTAGCCGCAGCCGACGACGATCGCATCCGCCCCGTCGCGCACGGCGCCCTGGGCGACCGCGTCGAAGCGGGCGATGAGCGCCTCGGGGTCGGTGACCGCCTCGAGCACGTCGCCCGGCGTCGACTCGGGGTCGCAGGCGCGCACCGGCGCCGTCTCGAGGAAGCCGCTCGCTCCGAGTCGGCGCAGGTCGTCGGCGAAGAGCGGGACGAGGGTCGGCGAGACGGTGACGAGCACGGCGCGGCGGGCGAGGCTGGCCACGGCGCGCACGCTGCCGTCGGGCAGCGAGGTCAGCGGCGAAGCGACCGCGGCGCGCACGACCTCGGTCGGCGCTCCCCAGCATCCGATCACCATCGCGTCGGAGTCGTCATCGGACTCGAGAGCGGCGGCGAGGATGGCGGCGTCGCTCATCAGGCGGTTCGGCGCGGTGCGGATGCCGCCGGCGCCGATCGCGACGTGACGGAGCCGGGTGACCGCGCGCCCGCGGGCGAGCTTCTCCACCTCCTCGGCCAGCATCGTCCAGGTGCCCGCGAGTGCGGGGTCGCCGGGCGTCGCCTCGATCCAGGTGATGACCGGCGGGCGTTCCGCGATCATGCGGCACCCCGCGCGAGCCGATGCTCGACCCAGACCGAGAGCCAGGTCGCCGGAACCGCGATCGCGGCGTAGATCAGACCCGTGATCGCGTAGACCCCGAGGTACTGGAAGGTCAGGTTGCCCACCTGATACGCCTGGCTCATCAGCTCGGGAACCGAGATCGAGTAGGCGAGCGAGGTCGCCTGGAACGACATGATCGCGAGGCCCATGAGCGCCGGGATCGACGAGCGGAGCCCTTGCGGCAGCACGACCCGCAGGAAGGTGGATCGTCGGGCGAGCCCGAGCGCCGCGGCGGCCTCGAACTGCCCGCGCGGCACCGACTGCAGCCCGGCGCGGATCATCTCCGACGAGTACGCGGCCGCGGTGAAGGTGAGGCCGATCGTGGCGGCGACGAGGCTCTCGAACAGGATGCCGACCGACGGCAGCCCGAAGTAGATGAGGTACAGCACGACGAGGGCGGGGATGCCGCGGCCGATCTCGACCACGACGATCGCGGGCCACTTGAGCCACCACTTCGACGACGCGGCTCCGAGCGCGAGCACGAGTCCGATCAGGTAGCCGAACAGCACCGACAGCGCGGTGAGCTGCAGGCTGAGCAGCAGGCCCCGGCCGAGCTGGGGCAGGTAGTCGACGAGAGACATCAGAGCGCCTTCCGCAGTCGGGTGTCGAGCCGGCGCGCGAACACGGCGACGGGGATGCTCAGGGCGAAGTAGACGGCCGCCGCGAGGAAGAACGGCACGATCCCGGCCGTCGCGGTGTTCTGCCGGGCGAAGACGGTCGCGGCGGTCACCATCTCGGTCACGCCGATCGTCGACGCGATCGAGGAGTCCTTGAGCAGCGACAGCAGGAACGTCGCCATCGACGGCAGCGCGGTGCGCAGCGCCTGCGGGGCGAGCACGCGACCGAGGGTCGTGGCGCGCCCGAGGCCGAGGGCCTGCGCCGCCTCGAACTGGCCGCGCGGCAGCGTCGCGAATCCGCCGCGGTAGATCTCGGCGAGGTAGGCGCTCGAGATGACCCCGAGCCCGACGATCGCCGCCACGAGCGAGTTGAAGCGGAAGCTGCCGATCGCGATGCCGAAGTAGAGCAGGAAGAGCCAGACGATCGGCGGCACTCCGCGGATCAGGTCGATCACGAGGCGCACCGCGAGACGCACGAAACGGATGCGCGAGCGCAGCCCCAGCAGCAGCGGCACGCCGCCGACCAGGCCGATCGCGAACGAGGCCGCGGTGACGAGCAGCGTCATCGGCAGACCGAGCAGGATCGCGACGAGAGCGTCACCCATGTCAGCGCTCCAGTACGGCGCTGAGGAAGCGGCGGGTGCGCTCCTCCTTCGGCGCGGCCATGATCTCGGCCGGCACGCCCTCCTCGATGATGCGCCCGTCCGCCATGACGACGAGGTGGTCGCCGACCTCGCGCGCGAACTGCATCTCGTGGGTGACCACGATCATCGTCATGCCCGCGCTGGCCAGCTCGCGCATGACCGCGAGCACCTCGACGCCGACCTCCGGGTCGAGTGCGCTGGTCGGCTCGTCGAAGAGCATGGCGCTCGGCTCCAGAGCGAGCGCCCGCGCGATCGCGATGCGCTGCTGCTGGCCGCCGGAGCAGCGGGCCGGATGCTGGTGCGCCTTCTCCTTGAGCCCGACGCGCTCGAGCAGCGTCAGCGCCCGCGCCTCGGCTTCCTCGCGGCTGCGGCCGAGCACCCGCTCCTGCGGGAACGCGACGTTGCGCAGCACGCTGAAGTGGGGGAAGAGGTTGAACGACTGGAACACCATGCCGACCTGCCGGCGCAGCGCGAGCAGGTCGCGATCCTTGACCGGCTGGCCCGCCGTGATGGTCTGCGAGCCGACCGTGACGGTGCCGGCATCCGGCGTCTCGAGCAGATTGACGCAGCGCAGCAGAGTGCTCTTGCCCGAGCCGGAGGGGCCGATGAGCGCGGTCACGCTGCCGGGTTCGACGCTCATCGAGATGTCGTCGAGCACGAGGTGCGAGCCGAAGCTCTTCGACAGGTGCGAGATCTCGACCCCGGCGGTGGCGAGCTCGAGCGACGAGGTGATCAGTGGGGCGTTCATGGGTTCTCCTGACGCGGTGGAGGGCGATGCAGGCGGGGTGCCGGCCGGCGCCGCACGGCGGCGGCCGGCACCCCGGTCGTTCAGCGGATGGACTTCGCGGCGACGTCGGCCGGCACGAGCAGCTCGGCCGGCAGGTCGTAGTCGGCGAGGAGCTTCGTCAGCGTGCCGTCTTCGCGGTAGCCGTCGATGAGCTTGCTGAGGGCGTCGGAGAGCTTCGTGTTGTCGGGGTCGACCGGGAACGCGATCTGCGGCTTCTCGGTCGTGATGGCGACGCGCGGGTCGGACTTCACGGGCTCGACCTTGAAGTCGGTGTCGGCGTAGGCGGCGACCGCCACGGCGTAGCCGTCGAGCGCGGCCTTGATGCGGCCGCTCTGCATGTCCTGCTTCATCTCGATGGTGCCCGGGTAGTTGGTGAACTTCGAGCCGAGGATCGCCGACATGTCCTTCTCCCACGAGAAGCCGGCGCCGCTGCCGACCTGGCCGATGCTCTCCAGCTCCTTGACCGTGCTGGCGCCCGAGGCCGAGACGATGCCCATCGTGTCGTACATGGTGGGCGAGGTGAAACCAACCTGCTTGGCGCGATCGGCGGTCACGTACCAGCCGCCCGAGATGACGTCGGTCTTCTTCTGCTCGGTGATCATCGGGATGCCGTTGGCGTAGGTGATCGGAACGAAGGCGATGTCGAGGCACTCGGCCTTCGCCATCTTCTTGAGCAGGTCGATCTCGATGCCGCTCGCATCGCTGCCCTCGTTCTTCGTGTAGGGCATGTTCTCGGGCACGCCGACGGTCAGCGTCCCCTTCGTGAAGGTGGTGAGTCCGGCGTCGGCCGGCTTGCAGTCGGAGGCGACGGTGGAGGCGGGCGAGCTCGAGCATCCGGCGAGCGCCGCGGCGACGATCCCGACCGCGACCAGCGCGGCCAGCGGGCGGAGAGCTGTGTTCATGGATCTTCTCGTTTCCGTGAGGGTCGGGTTGTGGTGTGGTGCAGCGGAGCTGTGGTGCGGGACTCAGGCGGCCGTGAGACCGCCGTCGATGGTGAAGACGGAGCCGGTGACGAACGAGGCCCCCGGCGAGAGCAGGTAGTCGACGAGCGGGGAGATCTCCTCGACGCTCGCGCGGCGGCCGAGCGGAGCGGCGCTGCTGGTTCCGCCGGCGGGCTCGTCGTCGTTCATCGAGGTCGAGACGCCACCGGGGCAGATGACGTTGACGCGCACGCGCGGCGCGTACTCGACCGCGGCGACGCGGGTCAGCGCGATCACGGCGGCCTTCGTCGCCGAGTAGGCGGCGTACCCCGACGCGCCCGACATGGCGGCGGTCGAGGCGACGTTCACGATCGCGCCCCCGCTCACGACGAGCAGCGGCGCGATGGCGCGGATGCCGAGGAAGGTGCCGTGCAGGTTGACGCGCTCCTGCAGCTGCCAGGCGTCGAGCGTGGTGTCGGCGATGGTCGCGTGACGCAGGATGCCGGCGTTGTTGACGAGCCCGCGCACGACCGCCTTCTCGGCGGCGAGGTCGGCGGCGAGCGCCGCCCAGTCCTCCTCCGAGCCGACGTCGAGGTGGCGGTAGACCGCATCCACGCCGGAGGCCCGGAGCACGGCCGCGGTGCGCTCGCCGTCGTCATCGAGCACGTCGGTGAGGATGACGCGCACGCCCGGGCGGCCGACCTGCGCCGCGTGCGCGGCGCCCTGGCCGCGCGCGGCGCCGGTGACGATGATGACCACGGGGCCGCTCATCGCATGACATCCCCGCCGGAGAGCACGATCGTCTCGCCCGTCATGAACGCGACGCGCTCGGGATCGGTCAGCTGCCACACCCAATCGGCGATCTCCTCGGGCTGCGCCACGCGACCGAGCGGGATCGAGGCGGCCGCCGCATCCATCCGCCCCGTCGCGGCGTTGCCGGGCGTCGCGACCCAGCCCGGCGCGATGCCGTTGACGCGGATGCCGGCGGGAGCGAGCTCGAGCGCGATCGTCTTGGTGAGCATGACGACCGCGGCCTTGGAGGCGCCGTAGAGCAGCTGCCCCGGAGAGACCGTGAAAGCGTCGACGGAGGCGAAGTTGACGACCGCCGACCCGTCGCCGAGACGCGGCCGCGCGGCGGCGATCACGTTGACGACTCCGAGCACGTTGATGTCGAAGATGCGACGGTAGAGCGCTTCGTCGTAGCTGGCGAGGGTCGTGGGCGGGTAGACGCCGGCGATGTTCGCGACGGCGTCGATGCGCTGGCCCGGGGCGAGCGCCCCGTCGATCGCGGCCTCGAGGGCGGCGCGGTCGCGCACATCGGCGACGACGGGCACGAACTCTCCCTCGAGCGGATCGATCTCGTTCGGGAAGGCGATGTCGATGCCGACGACCGTCCAGCCGCGCTGGAGGTAGGCGGCGACGGTGGAGAGACCCATTCCCGACGCGGCGCCGGTGACGATCGCGGTTCCCTTGTGCTGCATGTGCGAGGCCCTTCGTGCTGGAGTGACCTCACTTCAGCAGTTCCGGAATCAAGGAACAACGCTCTAATGTCGAGGTCAGCCACAGGCTCAGCCTTGAGGAGAGCGTCATGCCGCTGCCGACCGTCCGCCAGCTCCAGTACTTCGTCGCCGCCGCGCGCATCGGCACCTTCGCGGGGGCCGCCGCCGAGCAGCACATCGCTCAGCCGAGCCTCTCGGAGCAGATCGCCGTGCTCGAGAAGTCGCTCGGATCAGCGCTTTTCACACGCACCTCTAGGCGCCTCCTGCTCACCGACACCGGCAAGCAGCTGCTGCCGATCGCCGAGCGGGCACTCGCCGAGATGCGGTCCTTCACCGAGATGAGCCGCCGCGTGCAGACCCTCGAGGAGGGCACCGTCTCGTTCGGCACCTTCAACAGCGCGCACCTCTACCTGCTCACCGATCTCATCCGCGAGTTCCATGCCCTGCACCCGTCGGTGCGCATCCAGGTGACCGGACTGAACTCGGCCGAGGTCGCCGACGCCGTGCGCGACGGCCGCCTCGAGGCCGGGATCGTGCAGCTGCCGATCGACGACCGCGAGCTGCTGCTGACCCCGTCGGTGTTCGCCGATCAGGTCGTCTACGTCACGACCGACCCGGAGCGCGCCGCGGCGCCGGTCGACATCTCGACGCTCGCGACCCGACCGCTCATCCTCTCCGAGGCGCGCTGGTCGAACGACGACCCGCTGCGCGTCCTCCTGACGACGCGCGCGCAGCAGGCCGGGCTCGAGCTGGTGCCCCTGATCGAGGTCGAGTTCCAGACCCACGCGCTCGAGCTCGCCGCCCAGGGCGTCGGCGACTCTCTCGTCTCGTACCACGTCGGCCGCTCGATCATCGAGTCGCGCGGACTGAGCTGGGCGCCCCTCGACCCGCCCATCACCGAGCACTACGCCTTCATCACCCGACGCGACGGCACGATGTCGCCGGCGACCGCGCAGTTCGTGCGGCTCGCCCACCGGGTGCTGCAGCGCATCGCCACGACCACGGGCGCCACGACGGGCGGCGCGGCATAGCGGCACCCGCTGCGGACATGCGAAAGGCCCCGAACCTCGTGAGGATCGGGGCCTTTCGGCTGGCGGTACCGGTGGGATTTGAACCCACGGATGGCTTGCACCATCACATGTTTTCGAGACATGCTCCTTCGGCCGCTCGGACACGGTACCGCCGACGAGTCTAGCCCAGACCGGAGGGTGGTCGTGACCACGGTCGCTGCACCGCTCGAGGCGACGCCTCAGCCGTCGAAGGCGCGGATGCCGACCTCCCGCGATCCCGCGCCGGCGGCCTTCGCCTCCGGCGCGCTGCAGGGGCGCTCGTCGAACGACCAGTCGGTGAGCGCGTGCGTCACCGGCTCGCGCTCGAGCATCACGGTGAAGCAGGTGTGCGTCGGGGTCTCGCCGCCGACGGCGATGAGGGCGGGGATGCGGGTCGCGTCATCGGCGGCATCCGCCTCGCCGTAGGAGATGCCGGCACCGGCACGGCGCAGCTCGGCGAGCGAGACGGTGCCGCCCACGAGGCCGTCGGTCGCGGCGTCGATCGGGAAGCCGCGCGACTGCCGCAGGTAGGCGTGGATCGGGTCCGTGTACCCGGTCACCGCACGCCAGACGCTGACACGGACGGCGGACCCGTCCGCCCCGCCGGAGCCGTGCTCGAGCTGGTTCTTGCGCGCGGCGTCGGCGAAGAACGCCGCCAGCACCAGCACGACCAGCAGCAGAGCGGCGAGCACCGAGATCAGCGCGATGCGATCGCGGCGCACCCGATCCGCTCGCGGCCGCGCTGCACCGAATGCCGAGTTCTGCTCCACATCCCGAACCTAGCCGCCCTCGATGCGCACGGCGCGCATCCACCCCTCGACGCGGATGCGTCCGCGGGTCTAAGTTCGATCCGTCCCCCGTTCGGGGGGCCACCCGAGCGATGCCGCCGCCACTGCACGGCCCCGACCTCCCGCTCGGCGCGCGCCCGTCGAACGCCGGCCACACCCACCACATCACCGGCAGAGTCCCGCGCGCACGCGGGGCCGACTCAGGGAGAGCTCCGTGACGTTCGTCCGATCCCACTCATCCGCCACCGAAGCCCACGCGAGCCGCACGGGCGGCGCGAACCGCGCCCGCCGCGGCATCGCCGTCGCCGCGGCCGTCGCGCTCGGCCTCGGCGCCGCGCTCACCGGCGCGACCGCCGCCCAGGCGCACGGCGCCGACCAGGGAGGCGGGAGCGGAGGCGGCGGGTACGGCTCGGGCGGGTACGGGTGGCAGGGCGGCGGCTCGGGCAACGGCAGCAGGCCCTGGTCCGGCGGCGCCGGCTGGGGCGTGGACGACCGCACGCTCACCCCGCGCACCCGGTTCACGATGAAGCCCGACGGCTCGAGCGGCACGACGCAGGGCGGCGAGGGCATCCCGAACATCGACGTCGTGAAGAAGACGATCGCGACCTACTACGGCGACCCCGGCACGGGCATCGCGAACAAGACCGACTCCCCCTACATCCGCGAGATGGATGCGCTCACCGCCGCGGAGACCGCGAAGCTGAAGCCCGCCTACGACGCCGCGATCGCCGCCGGCCAGAAGCCCGCGATCGTGTTCGACTCCGACGACACCACCCTCATGACCTACGACATGGAGGTGGGCGACATGAAGTTCGTCTTCACCCCCGCCGAGCAGGACGTCTGGGTGCAGGCGCAGCGCTTCCCCGCGACCCCGGGCATGCTCGCCTACGTCAACGCCGCCCACGATCTCGGGTTCACGATCTTCGGCGTGACCGGCCGCAACGACGACCAGAAGTCCGCGACGATCGGCAACCTCGACAAGCTCGGCTACGAGGGCTTCACCGCCGAGAACTTCTTCACCAAGTGGACCGGCGTGGGCGCATCCCAGCAGCCCTCGTACATCAGCTGCGCCATCGCGAAGTGCACGACGGTCGAGTTCAAGGCCGGCACCCGCAAGCACATCGAGCAGGACCTCGGCTACACGATCACGCTCAACATCGGCGACCAGTTCAGCGACCTGCAGGGCGGCTACGCCGAGCGCACGCTGAAGCTGCCGAACCCGACCTACTACCTGCCGTCGGCGAACCTCCCGGGCGTGAGCGAGCCGAACCTGGCGCCGCGCTCGACCTTCACGATGGCGGCCGACGGATCGAGCGGCGCGACGCAGGGCGGCGAGGGCATCCCGAACATCGACAGCGTCAAGTCGACGATCTACGCCTACTACGGCGACCCCGGCACGGGCATCGCGAACAAGGCCGACTCGCCCTACATCCGCGAGATGCGCTCCATCGTGTCGAAGCAGATCCCCCGCGTCGCGGCTGCCTGCTACCTCGGGTCGAAGCTGCACAAGAACCCGGCGATCGTGCTGGATGCCGACGACACCACCCTGTGGACCTACGACATGGAGGTCGCCGACATGAAGTTCGTCTTCGACCCCGCGAAGCAGGACGTCTGGGTGCAGGAGCAGCGCTTCCCGGCCACGCCGAGCATGCAGTCGCTCGTCTCGATCGCGAAGAAAGCCGGCTGCACGATCGTCGGGCTGACGGGCCGCAACGACGACCAGAAGGATGCGACGATCGCCAACCTGGCGAAGGTCGGCTACTCCGGATTCACGGCCGCTAACTACTACACGAAGTGGACGGGCGTCGGAGCCTCGCAGCAGCCGTCGTATATCCGCTGCGCCGCCGCGAAGTGCACGACCGTCGAGTACAAGTCGCAGACGCGCGCGCACGTGCAGTCGCGTGACGGCGGCAAGTACACGATCGTCGCGAACTTCGGCGATCAGTTCAGCGACCTGCTCGGCGGATCGTCGCTCAGCGCGGTGAAGCTGCCGAACCCGACGTACTACCTGCCGTAGGCGGGGCGGGGCTCGCGGGCGGCGACCGCATCCGCCCATCCGCCCCGTGCAGTATCCCGAGTTGCCCGCTTCCGCGGTGTGTCGCATCCGACATGCCGCGGAAGCGGGCGACTCGCGTGTCAGGGTGGCGCGCATCCACTCATTGAGAGTCTGCTCACGGGGCTCGGGGCGGTGATGCACCGGGACCATAGGAACGGCACAGACTCCGTTTCTATCTTCAGGACATGCCCGATCGACGGGCGAGGATCTCGGAGGCAGACATGGACGAGCAGGACCGCCGGAATGGTGAACCGGTCGAGGACGCCGCCATCGAGCCCGAGACCCGGGTGGGCGACACCGCCCCGGAGAGCGGAGTGCAGCCGCCGACCGGGGTCGCGCCGGAGAGCGAGGCACCGCAGGTGGTCGGCTCGGTGGCGGCGACGACGGACGGCGATCAGCCGACCGGCATCGCCGACGAGCAGCCGACGACCGTGATGCCCGAAGCTCCCGGCGCGCCGTCGCCGCTCCCGCAGGCGGTGGCCGGCCCCACGCTGACGCTCTCGTCGAGAGCCAAGCGCTACCGGGTGCCGGCCGCCGCCGCAGCGATCGCGCTCGTCGTCGGCGGCGTCGCCGGCGGCCTCATCGGCTACGGCGTGCCCCGCGGGGTGGATGCCGTCAACGCCGGGCAGTTCGGGCCCGACTCGACGACCGGATACGGCGGCGGCTTCGGCGGGCAGGGCGGTCCGGGCTCGGGATCTGGCCAGAGTTCGGACGGCTCCGGGCAGAGCTCGGACGGTTCGGGTTCGGACGGCTCGGGCGGATCGCAGAACGGCTTCGGTCCGGGTTCCGGACAGGCTGGGCCCGGCTTCGGCCAGGGTGGTCCGGGCCAGAGCGCGCCGGGGTCGAGTTCGGGCGATTCCGGATCGGGTTCCGGCTCGGACAGCGGTTCGGACTCGGACTCGGGCAGCTCCGGCAGCTCGGACTCCGGTTCGGGGAGCTCCGGCTCCGACGGCTCCAGCTCGTCCTCGTCGAGCAGCTCGGGCACCTCCGACAGCTGACGCCGCTCCGGCATCCGCACAACTCAACACTTCCGCTCCCCGCGAGCCGCGCGTGCGCGGCCGGCACATCTCCCCCACGGCCGGTCGCGCACGAAGGGCCCACGAGAAGCGGAGCCCTCCCTGATGAGGATCGGGAGGGCGCGCCGGGCGGACGGGGGTCCGCGCCGCCCGACGCGAAGGAGGCCGTCGTCGTCGGCAGGTGGATGCCCCACCCGACGCCGGCGGCCTCCTCGTGGTCTCGAAGCATCCGCCTCCCCCTCCGAGTTGCAGCACGCCCCCTGTGCACGGCGCGCGCCCGACGTCGGCGGTGCCGCCTAGCCTGAGGGCATGGCCCGCCCCGCAGTTCCCTCCGCCTACGTCTGCTCCGAGTGCGGCTGGGGCGGCGCGAAGTGGATGGGCCGCTGCCCGGAATGCCAGGCCTGGGGCACGGTCGTCGAGCGGGATGCGCCGCGCGCCGCCGTCGCGCCGGCCCGCGTGAGCGACGCCCGCGTCGCCCGTCCGATCACGCAGCTCGGCACGACCGAGGTGCGGCGCTCGGCGAGCGGCATCGCGGAGTTCGACCGCGTTCTGGGCGGCGGCGTCGTCCCCGGCGCGGCGATCCTGCTCAGCGGCGAACCCGGCGTCGGCAAGTCGACCCTGCTGCTCGAGGTCGCCTCCCGCGCCGCCCGCGCGGGCGCGCGCGTGCTCTACGTCAGCGCCGAGGAGTCGGCGAACCAGGTGCGCCTGCGGGCCGAGCGCACGAACGCGCTGCACGACGAGCTCTACCTCGCGAGCGAGACCGACCTGGCGACGATCCTCGGCCAGGTGGATGCCGTGAAGCCCCAGCTGCTCATCGTCGACTCGGTGCAGACGGTGTCGTCGGCGATGAGCGACGGCGCGGCCGGCCAGCCGGCGCAGGTGCGCGAGGTGGCGGGCACGCTCATCCGCGTCGCCAAGGAGCGCGACCTGCCGGTGTTGCTCGTCGGCCACGTCACGAAAGACGGCTCGATCGCGGGCCCGCGGCTGCTCGAGCACCTGGTGGATGTCGTCTGCAGCTTCGAGGGAGACCGCCAGACCGCGCTGCGCTTCATCCGCGCGCTCAAGAACCGCTTCGGCCCGACCGACGAGGTCGGCTGCTTCGAGATGACCGGCGACGGCATCGCCGAGGTGCCGGATCCCTCCGGCCTGTTCCTCTCGCGTGCGGCGACGCCCGTGAGCGGCACCTGCGTGACGATCGCGGTCGAGGGCCGCCGAGCGATCCCGGTCGAGGTGCAGGCGCTCATCGTCGGCTCGCAGGCGCCGCAGCCCCGCCGCGTCGTCAACGGCGTCGACGCCTCGCGCGTCGCGATGCTGCTCGCGGTGCTCGAGCGCCGGTGCGGGCTCAAGCTCTCGGCCGCCGACGTCTACGTCTCGACCGTGGGCGGCATCCGGCTCACCGAACCCGGCGCCGACCTCGCGATCGCCCTCGCGATCGCGAGCGCCTACCGCGACAAGGCGCTGCCGCACGAGCTCGCGGCCGTCGGCGAGATCTCGCTCGCGGGCGAGATCCGTCCGGTCAGCTCGGCGAAGCAGCGCGTCTCCGAAGGCCGCCGCCTCGGCTACACGACCCTGCTCGACAACTCCGCCGGACCGTTGCGGGATGCCCTGGGCCGCGCCTTCCGCAACGCGGTCGCCGAGCCGCGCCCCGACATCCCCGAGTTCTAGGCGACGGCGCGTTCGCGCGCTGGATCTGTCGCCCGCGGGCACGCCATCGATCGGTCGCAACGCGCCGTTCCGGTTTGCGGATGACGGCGCGTTGCGACCGATCGTCGTGGCATGGGGTCGGGTGTGGTCCGCGCGAGGTGCGGGGCGTCAGGCTCCGGCGCGAGCCGCGCGGCGGCGACGCGCCATGACGAGCCCGGCGCCGGCCGCGAGCAGCAGCAGCGCCGCAGCGAGAGCCTCGGGCAGTCCGCTCACGCCGGTCGCGGCGAGGTCGTCGCCGGCCGCCGATCCGCGTCCGCCCGCGGCGGGCTGGATCGAGCCCGCTCCGGTGCCGCCCGAGCCGGTGCCCGGCGTCCCCGTGCCCGGCGTCCCCGTTCCCGGTTCACCAGTGCCCGGCCCGCCGTCGCCCGGGTCGCCCGCGCCGGGGTCGACCGCGGCCGGCAGGTGGTCGTCGGCCGTCACGTTGAACAGCACCGTGTACTGCTGCGCGTGCTGCCCGTTGGCCGAAGTGACCGTGACGGTGCGCGCATCCGTGGCCGCCGCGAGCGGAGCCTGCAGCAGCGCCTGGGTCGTCGCCGCCGCGAACAGCGTGCGCGCCGACGATCCAGACGGACCCGCCGCCGAGCGCCCCGCCGAAGCAGCCCCCGAGGTCACCGACACCGAGGCGCCGTCGACGCTCGCGCTCGCCGAGACGGCGGGCAGCGCGTGCCCGGTCGGCCAGTCGACGACGTAGGTGCGGATGCTCGGGTCGAAGCCGTCGAGCGTGACGCCGGCCACCCGGAGGTCGGCGACCGCCGCGATCGACGCATCCGTGTCGGAGACGCCGCTGCCGACCGTGACGTTTCCGGCCGCGTCGAGCGTGTACTTCGCGGTCATCGCCCGGGCCAGGTCGATGCGCTGCCAGCTCGCGTCGCCCTGCGCGGTGACGTCGAGCGGGTAGCCGGAGTCGAGGGCGGTCTGCTCGAGGATCTGGCGGCGCTGCGCGTCGTTCAGCTCGGGGAACGAGGAGGCCAGCAGCGCGACCGCGTCATCCGGAACCGTGATCTTCTGCCCGGCGACGCCGTTCTGCGGCAGGCCGTAGCTGAGGCGCTCGGTGTAGAGCTTCGTCGCCGCGGTGTCGTCGAGGCCGTCGTAGAGCGCGCCGGCGCAGGCGTTGAGGTCGTCGCCGTAGCCGCCGTCGGTGCAGGCGGCGCCGAGAACGCTCTCGAGCTCCTGGTGCGCCTCGGTCATGAGCGCCGCGAACTCGGGGTCGGCCCAGCGGTGCGCGATCGTCGCCTGCGCGGCCATGCGTCCGCCCATCACGTCGATCGGGTAGTGGAAGCCGAGCACGATGCGGTTGTCGCCGTACTCCGAGGCGCGGGCGAGGATCTGCGGCGCCAGCTCGGGCAGCAGGGTCGCCAACAGGGTGCCGGTGACGTAGCCCGAGTAGGTGTGGCCGCTCGGGAACGAGCCGTTGCCGGCGAGCCCCGCGTATGAGCCGTTGCTCGACTCGTAGATGCGTCCGCCGTCGCCCACGAAGCCCAGGCGCACGTAGGGGCGCAGGTAGTTGTAGGTGTCCTTCGCCGTGCCGGTCGAGTCGAGACCCTGCGTGACCCGGCCGAACAGCGCCGAGGTCTTGGGCAGCTTGCCGCCGTTGAGGGCCGTCAGGTAGAGCGAGCCGAGACGCGAGCCGAAGCCGTCGGCCATGGTGACCGTGGGGCTGTTGTCGGCGTCGATCTCGGCCTTCTTCACCTGCGCGGTCGAGGCGGAGTTGTTGATGCGGATGGCGACCTGGTCGTTCGCGGCGGTCACCGCGGCCGAGTTGGGCAGGGCCTTGTTCGCGCCGAGCACGTCGGTGCCGAGCGTGCTGACGCCGCTGAGCAGGTTGACCAGGTAGTCCTTGCCGTTCGACGTGGCGGGCCAGGCGTCGGAGCTGTAGCCGGCCGCGAGCGCGCTGGCCGCGAACGGCGAGGCGGATGCGGCGGCGCCGTCAGCGGAAGCACCGGCGGCGGCCACGCGCGGCTGGTTCGCCGCCGGAGCCGGGGCGCCGATGACGACCGGCGTCGTCCACTCGGTGGGCGTCGAGGCGCCCGCGGCGTTGATCGCGGTGACCCGCGCTCGCACCGTCTCGCCCGCCTTCAGCCAGGTGAAGACGACCGAGGTCTGGCTCGCCTCCACCGTCACCTGGTGGCTGTCGTCGAGGTCGACGAGGTAGCTCGTGACCGGGGTGGTCGCGTCGATGACGGCGGCCCAGCGCACGGTGACGCTGGAGTCGGCCGCGACCGCCGAGGCGGCGACCGGGGCGGCGGGGGCCGCGGCCGGCTTCACGACGAGCCCGGCGAGCGCGGCGGTCAGGGCCGCCGTGGCCGCGTCACGGTCCGCGTCGCTCGCCGCGGTGTCGCCCGCGACGCGCTTCGCCGCGGCGAGCGACGACGCGACGGCGTCGAACGAGTCCGCCGTGTAGCGGTCGGCGTCGATGGCCGCCGCCTGGGCGATGGCGTCATCCAGTCGGATGCTCGACACCGGCACGAGCTGGCCGGCGGCGAGGCGCAGGCTGCGGGCCTGGGCATCCACGGCGCTCTGCGTCGTCGGCGCGGCGAGGAGCTTCTTCGCCGCGGCGAGCTCGCGCTGGAACACAGCGAAGTCGATCGCCGAGTAGCGCGCGCCGTCGGCGGCGAGACCCTCGGTCGCCGTGATCGCGGCCGCGAGGCCGGTCGTCACGATGCCGCGCTCGAAGACGAGCTTGTCGACGTTGCCGGCGTAGGGCCGGTTCGCCGCCGGGGTGGTGTGGAACACGAGCTGCACGCTGTGCTTGCCGGTGATCGGCGCCGCGAGCTTCGCGGTGACGGTCCCGTCGGCGCTCCACGACGACCCGGTCACGGGCAGCGGGATGTTGACGGCCGGAGTGCCGAGCTTCGCCGGGTCATAGCCGTCGAGCACGACGTCGATCGAGGTGTTGTCGCCGACACGGCTCGAGTTGTTGACGTAGCGCACCGTGATCGCGGTCACCGCCTTGTCGCCGAAGTCGAGCGTGCCGTAGTCGAGCCAGGCGCCGTTCGCGGTGCCGCCGAGGTTGGTGACGGGCCCGGCGTTGTTCCAGGTGCTGTTCTCGCTCTTGAGGTCGGCGGTGCTCTTGGTCACCCACTTCTCGGCCTCGAGCTCGTTCGCGACCGACGAGGATGCCGGCTTCGGGATGAGCTCGAAGGAGTTCACGTTGGCGACGTAGGGCTGGTTCGAGTTCTGCGTCGTCGAGGTGAAGACCGCGAACACGGTCTGAGTGCCGGCGAAGACGGCCGGGTCGAGGTCGGCGGTCGCGGTGCCGGTCGTGCCCCATCCGCTGCCCGTGTAGGGCAGCGCGATCTTGGCGACGACGGTTCCGGTGCGCGAGCCGAGGCGCAGCTCGATCGCCGAGTCGGCGGCGGCGCGCGACTGCGGCTTGTCGTACTCGACCGACACCTTCACGACGCCGGATCCGAGCTCGACGCCGTTCCACTGCGCCCAGGCGCCGTTGGTGACGTTCTCGAACTTGCCGTTCGCGAGGTTGAGGGCGAGCGAGCCGCCGCCGGTCGCGGTGGCGTTGGGCGCGGTGAGCTTGATCGTGGTCACCGGGGCTCCGCCGACCGGGTCGGTGGAGAACTGGAACCAGTCGAAGTTCGACACCCACTGCTGGCCCGAGGGCGCGGTGAAGGTGAACGACGCCTGCTTCGCGGCGGCCAGTGCGGCCGGGTCGGTGATCGCGACGGTCACGGTCGTGTAGTTGCCCCAGCCGTTCGTGCCGGGCAGGGATGCGGTCGCGACGATCGGTCCGTTCGCGTCGCCCGCGCGCACATCCACCCGGCTCGGCGCACCCGTGCTCGAGGCGCTGCTGGAGTAGCGGATGGCGACGCTCTGCGGCGACGCCCCGGCGAAGTCGAGGTCGTCGTAGCGCACCCACGAGCCCGTGGTCACGCCGCCGAGGTTGCCGCCCGACTGGAAGCTCTCGTTCTTGAGCTGACCGGCCGACCAGGCGTCGGAGGCCTCGGCCTGCAGGGTGCGGTAGGCGCCCTGGTCGAGCGCGAGGCCCGCGATCGCGCCGTTCAGGCGGTCGGCGGCGGCGCGGAGGTCGGCGGTGGAGGCGGTGGCCGCGTCGACGACGGTGCGCGCGTTCTCGAGCGCCGAGGTCAGCGCGCGGTAGCTCGCGGCCGAGTAGTTGCCGGGGCGCACGAGCGCAGCCTGGTCGATGAGCTGCTGCAGCGCGACGCGCTCGGCCGAGGCGACCGAGACGATGAGCGGGTCACGGCTCGAGAGTCCGGGTCCGGTCACCTCGCGGGCCGTCAGGCCATCGGCGAAGGCGCTGTCGGCGAAGCCGATCGAGAAGCGCGCGGCCTCGGTCGCGGTTCCGGTGACGTGGATGCGCACCGAGGTCGCGTCGGCGACGGTCACGTCGGCGGCGAGGCCGGCGGGCAGGCCCGCGACGGTCGCGGCGCCCGAGCCGGTGAGGTTCGTGCCGGCGGCGCCGGCGAAGCGGCCTCCGCTCAGCGTCATGGTGACTGTGCCGTCGACGGCGCCGTTCGCGGCCGCTTGCACGGTGTTCGCGTCGACCGCGACGGTCGCGGCGCCCGGCTGCGATCCGCCCTCATCGGCCGTGCTCAGCGAGTAGGCCGGCGCCGTCGTCGATCCCCAGCTCGACGGCGTCGCGCCCATCTGGAAGTCGAGGCTGCCGCCGCCCACGACATCCGCGTAGTCGAGCCAGGTGTTGCCGAAGGCCTCGCCGTTCAGCGTGGCCGACTGCACGTAGTAGTCGTCGGCGCTGACGCCCTTCGCGCTGACGCTGAAGCTGCGTCCGCTCGCGTAGTTGATCGTGGTCTTGTCGAAGAACGGCGAGCCGATCTGGAACTGCGACGAGCCCGCGGTCACCGGGAACAGGCCGATGGATGCGGCGACGAACATCGTCGACATGGTGCCCGCGTCGTTGTCCATGGTCGGCAGGAAGCCGGCCGGGTCGAGCTTGTAGACCTTGGTCTTGATCGGCGGGGTGAACTCGCCGTTCGCGCTCGGCGCCTCGCCCGTGCTGCCGGTCGCGATGTACCGGTTCCAGGTCTCCTTCGTGTAGATCGAGCGCACCCACTTCTGGGTCAGGCTCGGCTCGCCCACGTAGTTGAAGAGGTAGGGCGCCTGCAGGTCGATCTCGTTGGCGTTCGAGTGCAGCATCCCCTTGCCGTCGTTCGGACGGTCTTCGCCGAACATGTGCTCGAGCGCGAGACGGGTCGCGTCGGTGCCGCCCATGGCCTGGATGAGGCCGTCCATGTCGTAGGCGTCGTACCAGTTGTACTGCCAGAGCGTGCCCTGGTAGAGGCTCGCGGCCTCGAAGCGCTCGTAGTCGACGCTGGTCCAGTTGCCGTTCGCGTCACGCGGGGTGAGGAGGCCGGCCTGGGTGCCGTCGGCCGCGGTGAACGCGCCCGGCTTGATCAGGTTCGCGATCGGCAAGGCGGCCTGCTCGCGCAGCTTCGTCGCGTCATCCGTGCGGCCGAGCGCGTCGGCGATGATCGCGAGCGCCCACTGGTCGTAGCCGCGCTGCACGCTGTTGCCGGGGTCGTTCGCGATGTAGCCGGCGCGCAGCTGGGCGCCGGTGTAGCGGCCGACGAGGGTGTCGATCGCGGGATACGCCTCGCCGAGACGGTCGAAGCCGGTGAAGCCCTTCGAGATCGCATCGGCGATGATGACCGACGAGCGCTCCCAGCGCACGGTCGGCACCGAGTGCACGGCCGAGCTGAGCGCGGTTCCGCTGGATGCCGAGTCGGCGAAGAGGTAGATCAGCGACTGCACCATGTCGCGGTACATCTCGGGCGCGACGTAGGCGAAGACGGAGTACTTGCGGAAGTCATCCCACGACGACCACGCGTCGTAGTAGGTGAAGCCCTCGGCGCGGTGCACGGCGCCGTCGACGCCGCGGTAGGTGCCGGAGGTGCTGGTCGCGTTCATCGGCAGCGCGAACATGCGGTACAGGTGCGTGTAGAAGAGCTTCGTGAGCGAGCCGTCGGGGTCGCTCGTGGTCGAGGCGGTCACGTCGACCGAGCCGAGACGGCCGTTCCAGACGGCGCGGGTGGCGGCGCGCACCTGGTCGAAGGTGGCGCCGGCGATCTCGGCCTGCTGGTCGATGCGGGCCTGGTCGGCGCTGATCGGCGAGAGGGTGACGCGCAGCTCGACGTCGGCGGCATCCGCCGTGGCGAACTTCAGCACGGCACCGGTGTCGACGCCGTCCTGCGTCGTGGCCGAGCTGAGGGCCGCGCCGGCGGCGCCCCAGGTCTGCACCGAGGTGACCGGCTTCGTCGTCTCGGCGTAGTAGTAGAGCTGGTAGGCGGCGCCGTTGAACGAGCCCGCGATGCGGCCCGAGATCGCGGCGCGCTGGTCGGCGAGCTTCGTCACGGTCAGCGACGAGGCCGTGCGGCTCGTGTAGTTGTTCGCGAGGTCGACCACGAGCGAGGGCGCCGACCCGGCCGGGAAGGCGTAGCGGTGCAGTCCCGTGCGGGTGGTCGCAGTCAGCTCCGACTGGATGGTGCCGCCCGGCGTCGTGACGGCGCCGTCCTTACCGGCGATCGCGTCGAGGCCGACGCGGTAGTAGCCGGGCGCGGCTTCCTCGTCGCTGTGCGAGAAGCTGTGCGCGTACGAGCCGGTGCTGGGGCGCGAGGTGTAGTCGACCGAGGTCGGGACGACGAGGATGTCGCCGCCGCCGCCCGAGCCGCCGACGCCGTCGAGGTTCGTGTTGGTGAAGCCGGCGATCTTGCTCTGCGTGTAGTCGTAGCCCGAGTGGTTGCGGTTCGGCACCGTCATCGGGTTGACCTTGGCGAGGCCGTTCGGCGCCTGCGCACCGGGGAGGTCGTTGCCGTCGTCGGCCGCGGTCGACACGAATGGGTCGACGTAGGAGGCGTAGTCGGTCGGCGCGGGCGCGGCCTGAGCGGCGCCGGCCGGCAGGCCGACGGCGAGGGCGCCGCCGGCGGCGATCGCGAAAGCGACGACGCCGGCGAGGGCGCGCGCGGGAGCGGGCAGGACGTGCTGGAGCGACACGGGGGTTCCTTCGTGTGGCCGCGACGGGCGCGACGCCGAGATGGTGGTGGTGCTGGTGGTGCGACGCGCGCCCGCCGGAGCGGGTGACAGCGCTGTCATGGTGTGAACCATACCCATGAGCAGGGTTCAGCACCAGAGTCGGGCGTCGAAGTCGTCCGAGCGCGATCGGGGTCGCGGCCGGGTGGCTCGCGACGACAGTGCCCGCGTCAGATGAACGACAGATGACGGACAGTGGACGGCGCGGGACCGTCAGGTGTCAGTCTGGACGTGAGGATCCCGCGCCCGGAACGCTCAGGCGAGCACGAAGAGCAGCTGCTCCGACTGGATCGCGCCGAGCTTCACCTGCAGGCGGTAGGTCGCCCCGCCGCCGGTCGCCGGGGTGCGGTTCGTCTGGTCGCAGGTCGACGGATCCGAACGCACCCGCTCCCACGGCAGCGCCGCCGTGCTCAGCGACTGCCCGGCATCGATCGTGCGGACGTCGTTGGTCGGATCGGTCTGGCAGTCCTTCGAATCCCAGATGCGGTCCTCACCCGAGGTGATCGTGAACTCCTGAGCGGCCGTGCCGACATCCACGCTGCAGGCGGTCGCGCTCGAGTTCGTGATCGTCATCGACATCTGCGGCTGCTGGTCGGCGCCGTAGTTGGTCTTGTCGAGCACGGCGGTGACGGTGATCGCCGACGGCGAGCAGGTCGTGGCGGCGGCACCCGAGGCCTTGCCGCTGGGGTTCAGGTCGGCGAGCCCCTTCGAGACGGTCGGCGACGGCGAGGGGCTCTTGCCGCCGGCCGCGTCACCGCCGCCGCGAGGCCAGAGGATGAGCGCCAGCACGACGATGACGACCGCGAGACCGCCGAACACCAGCAGTCGGCGACGGCGGTAGACCTCCGGCGGCAGCGGACGCGGGTGCTCGGGCGTCGACATGCGCTCAGGGTAAGCCCGCCGCTCGCCCAGCCCCGCAGGGCACGCGCGGTTCGCTCAAGCCCCCAGGAATCGGATGCGCGGCACGCGATCACGGTCACGGCACGCCGCCGCGCTCAGACGAGCGTCTTGAGCATGCGCGTGTTGCCGAGGGTGTTCTGCTTCACGCGGGCGAGGTCGAGGAACTCGGCGACGCCGTCGTCGGTCGAGCGCACCAGCTCGGCGTAGACCTCGGGCGGCACCACGCCCTCGCCGATCTCGGTGAAGCCGTGGCGCTGGAAGAAGTCGGTCTCGAAGGTCAGGCAGAACAGCCGCGTCAGGCCGAGCTCGAGCGCGTCCGCCTCGAGTCGTTCGAGCAGCGCGTGCCCGACACCGCGGCCGCGCATGCCGTCGGCGGCCGCGAGGGTGCGCACCTCGCCGAGGTCCTCCCACATGACGTGCAGGGCGCCGCATCCCAGCAGCTCGCCGTCCGGCGCCTCGACGACCCGGAACTCCTGCACCGCCTCGTAGAGCACGACGCGCTCCTTGCCGAGCAGGATGCGCGACTGCACGAGCGGCTCGATCAGCTCGAGGATGCGGGGCACGTCGCTCGTGCGCGCGCGGCGCACCTGGAACTCGGAGGGCACCGACCCAGCCTAGAACCGGCGCGAGGGTGGCCGATGCCGCAGGCATGCCCGGATGCACGACAGGGGCGGGGATCCGAAGATCCCCGCCCCTGTGGTTCGAGCCGGAGCCCGGGAGTGGATGCGCGGCTCGCGCCGCGGGCCGCAACGGCCCGACGCGGCCTAGGAGGCCGAGCCCTCGATCGCGGCCGCGGCCTCGGTGAGCTCGCGGCCCGGCTGACGCCCGGTCGCGAAGGTGAACTCGCCGTCCTTGAAGTCGACCTGCACGTGGTCGCCCGCGACGAGGCGGTTGTGCAGGATCTCCTCCGAGAGCCGGTCCTCGATCTCGTGCTGCACCGCGCGGCGCAGCGGGCGGGCGCCGAGGGTCGGCTCCCATCCGATCTTGATGAGCTCCTCGCGGGCGAGCTCCGAGATCTCGATCGTCATGTCGCGGTCGAGCAGGCGGTCCTGCAGGCGCTTGATGAAGAGGCCGACGATCTGCTTGAGCTCGTCCTGCGAGAGCTGCGGGAACACGATCGTCTCGTCGACGCGGTTCAGGAACTCCGGCTTGAAGTGCTTCTTCAGCTCCTCGACCACCTTGGCGCGCATGGCCCGGTAGCTGTTCTCGGTGTTGCCCTCGAGCGTGAAGCCGACGGGGCCGCCGGTGATGTCCTTCGTGCCGAGGTTCGTGGTCATGATGATCACGGTGTTCTTGAAGTCGACGACGCGACCCTGACCATCCGTCAGACGTCCCTCCTCCAGGATCTGGAGCAGCGAGTTGAAGATGTCGGGGTGCGCCTTCTCGATCTCGTCGAAGAGCACGACGCTGAAGGGCTTGCGGCGCACCTTCTCGGTGAGCTGGCCGCCCTCCTCGAAGCCGACGAACCCGGGAGGGGCTCCGAACAGGCGCGAGACCGTGTGCTTCTCGCCGTACTCCGACATGTCGAGCGAGATCAGCGCACCCTCGTCGTCGAAGAGGAACTCGGCGAGCGCCTTGGCGAGCTCGGTCTTCCCGACGCCGGTGGGGCCGGCGAAGATGAACGAGCCCGAGGGGCGCTTCGGGTCCTTGAGTCCGGCGCGGGTGCGGCGGATCGTCTTGGCGAGGACCGAGATGGCCTCCTCCTGGCCGATGACCCGCTCGTGCAGGGCCTTCTCCATGAAGATGAGGCGGCTCGACTCCTCCTCCGTGAGCTTGAACACGGGGATGCCGGTCGCGTTCGCCAGAACCTCGGCGATGACGCCCTCGTCGACGGTGCCGCTCGCGGCCACGTCACCCGAACGCCACTGCTTCTCGAGGCGCAGCCGCTCGCCGAGCAGCTTCTTCTCCTCGTCGCGCAGGCTCGCGGCCTTCTCGAAGTCCTGGTCTTCGATCGCCGACTCCTTGCCGACGCGGACTTCGGCGATCTTGTCGTCGAACTCGCGCAGCTCCGGCGGGGCCGACAGGATCGACAGGCGCAGGCGCGCGCCGGCCTCGTCGATCAGGTCGATGGCCTTGTCGGGCAGGAAGCGGTCCTGGATGTAGCGGTCGGCGAGGTTCGCCGCCGCGACCAGGGCGCCATCCGTGATCGACACCTTGTGGAAGGCCTCGTACTTGTCGCGCAGGCCCTTGAGGATGTTGATCGTGTGCGGCAGCGAGGGCTCCTCGACGCGCACCGGCTGGAAGCGGCGCTCGAGGGCCGCATCCTTCTCGAAGTGCTTGCGGTACTCGTCGAGCGTGGTCGCGCCGATCGTCTGCAGCTCGCCGCGGGCGAGCATCGGCTTGAGGATGCTGGCCGCGTCGATCGCGCCCTCGGCGGCACCCGCGCCGACGAGCGTGTGGATCTCGTCGATGAAGGTGATGATGTCACCGCGGGTGCGGATCTCCTTGGTGACCTTCTTGAGGCGCTCCTCGAAGTCTCCGCGGTAGCGGGATCCGGCGATGAGCGAGCCGAGGTCGAGCGTGTAGAGCTGCTTGTCCTTCAGCGTCTCGGGCACGTCGCCGCGCACGATCGCCTGGGCGAGGCCCTCGACGACGGCGGTCTTGCCGACGCCGGGCTCGCCGATCAGCACGGGGTTGTTCTTCGAGCGGCGGGAGAGGATCTGCATGACCCGCTCCATCTCCTTCTCGCGCCCGATGACCGGGTCGAGCTTGCCGTCGCGGGCGAGCTGCGTGTAGTTGCGCCCGAACTGGTCGAGGATCTGCGATCCCTTGTCGGGGGCCTGGTCGTTGCCGCCGACGGCGACCTGCTCCTTGCCCTGGTAGCCGCTGAGCAGCTGGATGACCTGCTGGCGCACGCGGTTCAGGTCGGCGCCGAGCTTGACGAGCACCTGAGCGGCGACGCCCTCGCCCTCGCGGATGAGCCCGAGCAGGATGTGCTCGGTGCCGATGTAGCTGTGACCGAGCTGCAGCGCCTCGCGCAGGCTCAGCTCGAGCACCTTCTTGGCGCGCGGGGTGAAGGGGATGTGGCCGGTCGGCTGCTGCTGACCCTGGCCGATGATGTCCTGCACCTGCTCGCGCACGGCATCCAGCGAGATGCCGAGGCTCTCGAGTGCCTTCGCGGCGACGCCTTCGCCCTCGTGGATGAGGCCCAGAAGGATGTGCTCGGTGCCGATGTAGTTGTGGTTGAGAAGCTTCGCCTCTTCCTGGGCGAGCACCACGACCCGTCGGGCCCGGTCGGTGAATCTCTCGAACATGTCCACTCCTCCGGCGCCGCACACGGAGGCGGCGCCGATACGAAAGAGAGTAACCAGCGGGTACGGCCCTTCCTGCCCCTGTTCGCCGTGGGCGTGACCGGGTTGCGCGCGGCGTCGTGTCGAGCGACCGGGACCTTGCGCGGCATATCGATAGTCGTTATGTTATCGACGATCGATAAGAAAGGGAGACGGGATGTTCGGCAACTCCTTCGTGGGATGGCACCTCATGCTGGTGATCGGCGTGCTGCTGTTCTTCGCCGCGATCATCGTCGGCATCGTCCTGCTCGCACGGGTCGTCGCGCGCCGCGTCGCGCCCGACCCGGAGCGCGCGCGACTGCAACGCGAGGTCGCCGAGCAGCGCGCCCGCGCCGAACGCGCCGAGCGCGACAGCGACGGGCTCGTGTGATGGGCGCCACCGCGCCGACGCGCCGCCTCGGCGTCCGGGAGGCGCTCGCCGCCCGGGGCCTGGGCTGATGGCGCCGGCCGAGCCCGACGAGGAGGCGGGGCGCATCCACTGCCGACTCGACGAGCTGCTCGCCGAACGCGGGATGACGCTCACCCGGCTCAGCGAGCTCGTCGGCGTCTCGATCGTGAACCTCAGCGTGCTGAAGAACGACCGGGCGCGGGCGATCCGCTTCTCGACGCTGACGGCGATCTGCGACGCGCTCGACTGCGAGGTCGGCGAGCTGCTCGTCGTCCGCTGAGCGGGATCTCCGCGCCGGCGGGCTCAGCTCGCGGGCGGAGCCGCCTTCTCGGCGACGGGCGGCAGGCCGAGCTTCGCACGCTCCTCGGCCTCGATGCGGCTGTAGACCTTGCGCTCGGTGCGGTCGGCGCGGATGATCGCGCGGATCGTGAACCAGAAGATGCCCCCGACCACGAGCGTCGGCAGGATCGACAGCAGCGCGGTGTTCCAGGGGGTCATGCGCTCAGGATAACCCGGGCAGGATGCGCGTCGGCCCGGCGGCGGTCGGCGCTGCTCGGCGGCTGGGCCGGGTCAGCGCCCGACGCCGAGCGCGTACGCGACGGCGACCACGGCGACGATCACCACGAGGCCGGCGATCGCGATGAAGCGCGAGCTCTTGCGATCCACGTCAGAGGTCTCCGCGGGCGATCATGCCCGAGATGCCCGAGATGATCAGCCACACCGCCACGGCGGCGACGCCGACCCAGATGAGGATGCGCGCCATCGAGGGCTTCTGCGGCTGCTTGTCGCCGCCCGGGCCGTTCAGATCACTCACCCCGCAACCCTAACCGCGCGGATGCGACTCTCGGCGCGCGCTTACGCTCTCGGCTTCCGGGCGCCGCCGGCACGGCTCCGCTTCGCGGTCGGCTTCCGGTCGGCTGCGCCGTGGTCGGCCGCGCTGTGGTCGACTGCGCCGTGGTCGACCGCGCCGTGATCGACCCTGCGAGCGAGGCGCTTCGCATCCTCGAGAACCCGACGCAGCTGAGACCAGCTCGGCATCTCGAGCGTCAGCACGAACAGCTCGTCGTCGACCTCGAAGGCGAAGTCGGCGCGACCCGGGCCATCCGCGAGCAGCGGCTCTGCGCGGTGTGCAGGCGCGCCAGCCATCGGCTCGGGCACCGGGCCGACCTGCCGGTACGCCGACCGGCCGGTGATCCCGCTGCGGGTGGTGAACGAGTGGATGCGCGGAGCCGGACGACCGTCGCCCCGTGTCATCCACTCCCCCGGCGTGCGCGCGCCGCGCTCCTCGCGACCGACGACGCGGGCCGTGGCCAGCACGGGCGCATCCCAGCCGGCGAAGCCGAGGAAGCCGTCGACGCCCTCGGCCGTGCACCGCGCGCACGCCGCTGCGAGCGCCGTGGTGACGGCGGTGCGCTCGGCATCCGTGAAGCCGGTCGGCTGGGCCTGCTCGATCTCGCCGACGACGTGCGCGATCCACGGATCGGGGCGGGCGAGGCGCTGCACCTCGATCCATTCGGGCGGGGCATCCAGCGAGAAGCCGGCGGCGGCCGGGGTGAAGCGGTCGAAGGCGAAGCGCGGCAGCTTCGTCAGCACGCGGCGACGCACCGGAGGCGGAGGCTTCGGCGTGGGCGACTTCGTGCGCGCCCCGGCCACGACGCCGATCGCCAAGGCGAGGAGCGCGATCACCGCGTAGGGGGAACCGGAGACGCCGATCGGCACGCGCCCGGCGGTCAGGAAGCAGGTCAGGCCCCAGCTCGCGGCCGCGAAGGCGACCAGACCCGGCGAGATGCCGAGCAGAACTCGGCCCTGCGCCCGGGATCCGACGTTGCGGCGACCGGGCGCCCAGGTCACGACCGTCAGCACGCCGAAGGCGACGGCGACCGCGAGGAAGAACGGCCACGGCAGCGGGCCGAGGCCGAGCACGCCGCCGATCGTCGACCCGATCGGGCCGACCAGCAGCGCGCATCCCACCGCGATCGCGAATGCGACCGCGGCGACGCGGCCGACGGCGCGATCGCGGGCCAGCCGGTCGGAGGAGGTGGCGGTCATCGGGTCAACGCGCGACCAGCCGCCCGCCGCTGAACGCGGCCGTGGCCGCGAGCACCGTCTCGATGGGCGTGTCGATGCCCACCGAACCGAGACGCAGGCCGTTGCGCGCGATCTGCCGCCACTGGCCCGGAGTCACGTCGCTGCGCACGCCCGGGGCATCCGGATGCGCCGCCGGGTCGAGAAGGAAGCTGACGATGCGGCGACGCCCGCCGTCGCGCACCGTGACCCCCGCGACCGCCGCCCACGGCAGGAACAGCTCGCCCCAGTCCGCGGTCCACGACATCCCGTTCGCGTCGAGGATCAGCGGCCGCTTGACCGCGACGCGCACCGCGAGCAGCGACGAGAACCGCACGAGCGTGTAGATGAAGAACAGCGAAGTGAAGAGCAGGCCGCTGCCGGCGAGCATGCCGATCGCGAATCCGGAGCCGAAGCCGCTCGTCGACCCGACCGACATCGTGGATGCGGTCAGCGCCGCGACGGCGACCGCGCCGAACAGGGTGAGCGGCAATCCGATCCCGGCGATCACGAGCGACGGCCGGAAGGCCCGCCGCACGGCCGTGATGTCGGTGCCGACGACGAGCGGAGGGAACGAGGCCGGATCAGTCATGTGCTCAGTATCGAGCACGGCTCAGCCGCGCGACGATGGGGACGGGTGCCCGGCGTGGCGGCGGCTGCGCGCGGTCACGGTGGCTACTTGACCAGCGGGAACAGGATCGTCTCGCGGATGCCGAGGCCGGTCAGCGCCATGAGCAGGCGGTCGATGCCCATGCCCATTCCGCCCATCGGGGGCATGCCGTGCTCCATCGCGCGCAGGAACTCCTCGTCGAGGCGCATGGCCTCGTCGTCGCCGCGCGCGGCCTGCTTCGCCTGCTCGACGAAGCGCTCGCGCTGGATGACCGGGTCGACCAGTTCGGAGTAGCCGGTGGCCAGCTCGAAGCCGCGCGTGTAGAGGTCCCACTTCTCCACGACGCCGGGGGTGTCGCGGTGCTCGCGCACGAGCGGGCTCGTGTCGAGCGGGAAGTCCATGACGAAGGTCGGCTGCACGAGGTCGTCGCCCGCGAAGTGCTCCCACAGCTCCTCGACGTACTTGCCGTGCGTCGGGGTCTTGACCTCGACATCCAGCTTCGCCGCCAGCTTCGCCAGCTCGTCGACGCTCGTCTGCGGCGTGATCTCGACGCCGGCGTTCTCGCTCAGCGACTCGTACATGCGGATGCGCCGCCACTCGCCGCCGAGGTCGAACTCGGTGCCGTCGTGCAGGATCACGGTCGTCGAGCCGAACACGGCGCGCGCCGCATCCTGGATCAGCGTCTGCGTCAGCTCGGCGATCGACTCGTAGTCGCCATAGGCCTGGTACGCCTCGAGCATCGCGAACTCGGGGCTGTGGGTCGAATCGGCGCCCTCGTTGCGGAAGTTGCGGTTGATCTCGAACACGTGGTCGATGCCGCCGACCGCCGCGCGCTTCAGGTAGAGCTCGGGCGCGATGCGCAGGAACAGCTCGGTGTCGAAGGCGTTCGAGTGCGTCGAGAACGGACGGGCGCTCGCGCCGCCGTGGATCGTCTGCAGCATCGGCGTCTCGACCTCGGTGTAGCCGCGGGCGTCGAAGGTGCTGCGCAGGCTCTTCATGACGGTCGCGCGGGTCTGCACGACCTGGCGCGCCTGCTCGCGGCTGATCAGGTCGAGGTAGCGCTGGCGCACCCGCGTCTCCTCACTCAGCTCGGAGTGCAGGTTCGGCAGCGGCAGGATCGCCTTCGACGCGATGCGCCACCCGGTCGCCATGATGCTGAGCTCACCGCGGCGGCTCGAGATGACCTCGCCGGCGACGAAGAGGTGATCGCCGAGGTCGACGAGCTCCTTCCAGCGCTGCAGCGACTCCTCGCCGACCTCGGCGAGCGAGATCATGGCCTGGATGCGGCTGCCGTCACCCGACTGCAGCGCCGCGAAGCAGAGCTTGCCCGTGTTGCGCAGGTGCACGACACGGCCGGCGACGCCGACCTGCTCGCCGGTGCTCGCATCCGCCTCGATGTCGCCGAACCGCGCCCGCAGCTCGGGGATCGTGGTCGTGATCGGCAGGCTCACCGGGTAGGCCTCGTCGCCCTCGGCGATGAGGCGCTCGCGCTTGGCGAGACGCACGGCCTTCTGCTCGGCGATCTCCTCGGCGCTCGTCTCGGGCGCGCTCGTCTCGGGCGCGCTGTCTGCGGCCGGTGCGTCGGTGGATGCGGTGGGCTGGGCGTCGCGCTCGGAGGTCATGCTTCTCAGTTCGGTTCGCGGGCGGTTCAGGCGGTGGTGCCGGGGCGGAGCTCGAGGGTTCCGTTGTCGATCAGACGGGCCGGACCGACCTTCGCCGCGATGATCACGCGGGCCTCGCCCCGGAAGTCGTCGTCGACCGGGAGGAACGTGGCGGGGTCGACGATCCCAAGGTAGTCGAGGGCGGCGAGCGGCTCGGCCGTGATCACCGCCTCGGCGGCGGCGCGCACGGCGGATGCGGCGGGGCGGAGCGCGGGGTCGGCGGCCGTCGCGCGGGCCGCGGCGAGCGCCGCGCTGAGCACCCGGGCCGCGATGCGCTCGTCGTCGCCGAGGTAGCGGTTGCGGCTGGAGAGCGCGAGTCCGTCATCCGCCCGCACCGTGTCGACGCCGACGATGCGGCTCGGGATGTCGAGGTCGCGCACCATGCGCTCGACCAGGAAGAGCTGCTGCGCATCCTTCTGCCCGAACACGGCGACGGCGGGGCGCACGATGCCGAGCAGCTTCGCGACGACAGTCAGCATCCCGTCGAAGTGGCCGGGGCGGCTCGCGCCCTCCCACAGACCGCCGACCTCGCCGGCGGTGACGCGCGTCTGCGACGGACCGGCCGGGTACATCTCCTCGACGTCCGGGTGGAAGACCGCCGCGACGCCGTGCCCGGCGAGCGTGTCGAGGTCGGCGTCGAGGTCGCGCGGGTAGCGCGCGAGATCCTCGTTCGGACCGAACTGCAGCGGGTTCACGAAGATCGAGACCACGACCTCGCCGCCGGTCTCGCCGGCGAGTGCGGCCGCGTGATCGACGAGCGCGACGTGCCCCGCGTGCAGCGCCCCCATCGTCGGCACGAGGGCGGTGGTTCCGGCCGGGAAGCGCTCGCGCAGAGCAGCGATCGACGTGATCACCTCGGGGCGGTCGGATGCGGCGGGCACGGGGAACGATGGTAGTCGCCTGGGAGCAGGCGAGTTCGCGTCAGCTTCGCGCGTAGCGTGCGTCGCAGTCGACGCGGGCGTGCTCCGGCCCGGGATGAGGAGGAGCGGTGCGCGCGGCTCGGCGCCCTGGGCTCCTCTCGCCTTCGCCGTGCTCGCGGCGGCGTTGCTGCTCACGACCCGCGCCCTCGTGTCGTGGTCGCTGACGGAGGCGCGGGGGATCTGACTGCGCGCCGCCGACGTCGGCGGCGCGTGTCAGCATGAAGGCGTGATCGATCCCGAGCCCTCCGCCGACTGGCGCGCGCGGCTCGGGCGGGGCGGGGCGAACGGATCGGGCACGGGCGGTGCGCGGGCGGGCGGCGCCGGGTCGGGCACAGCTGCCGCGGCTGGCGCGGCCGGGCCCAGCATCCCGCCGCCGCCGAACGCCGAGCTCGCGCTGCTGTTCCAGCTGCGGGCGATCACGCGCACCGGCAGCCAGTGGACGGCCCCGAAGGCCGAGCCCGCCGCCGCGCTCGAACCCGGGCGCGAGCACCGGCTCGCCGTGCGGCCCGCGCTGCGCAGCGCGACCGGCAACTGGACGACCGGATCCGTCGGCTGGGGCTCGCTCGGCTTCACAGTCGAACGGCTGCGGCTCGACCCCGCGCAGGTGCGCTGGTTCGGGCAGTTCGCCGCGCTGCACCGCGCCGGCTCCGACGGCTATCGCGCCCACGAACCCGACTGGCTGTACCTCGACGACCTCGCCGGGCCGGTGCTCTGGCCGCTGCTCGCCGAGGCGCAGCAGCTCGGCATCCGCTTCGCCGGCGGTGTGCGCGGTGGCGATGGCGAGGTGCGGCTCGCGGGCGCCGCCGACGTGACCGTCGAGATCCTGCCCGACCGGGATGCGCGGGGCGGGGGTGGCAGCGCGACGTCCGACGGGGCGAGCGGCGCGGCGACCGGCGTGATCGTCCATCCCGTCGCCCGCGTCGACGGCGCCGAGGTCGCCCCGAGCGGACTGCTCGGCGAGCAGGGGCTCTACGTCTGGGATGCGGGGCGCACGCCCGCGAAGAGCGGCAAGGCCCCGGCGCTGGCGAGCGTGCTGCTGGCGCCGTTCGCCGCGACGCCCTCAACCGCCTCCGGATCGTTCTCCGGATCCGCCTCCACGTCGGCGCCGACCCGCCGCCACTCCCCCGTCGGCGCCGCCGAAGCGCTGCGGAGCGGAACCGTGCGCATCCCCGCCGCCGATGCCGACGAGTTCTGGCGCGCCTGGTTCCCGCGGCTCGCCCGACGCATCGCGGTCGAGGGCGTCGGACTCGCCCTGCCCGAGCTGCGCGACGAAGCGGTGCTGATCGTCGAGCACGGCGCGCGCGACCGCATCGTCACCCGCTGGGAGACGTGGTTCGGCGAGCTGCGCGAGCCGCGCGATCCCGCGAGCGCACCGGTGCCCGCCGAGGTGCCGCCGCTGCTGCGCGGGGTCGACGCCGCCGAGTTCACGGCCGAGCGCATCCCGCAGCTGAAGCTCGACGGGATCCGCGTCGTCGAGACCGGCACCCGGCCCGCCTACCGCCGGCGCACCGAGACGCCCGAGCTGAAGCTCACGGCGGTCGAGAGCGAGCACCACGACTGGCTCGACCTCGGTTTCGTGGTCACCGTCGGCGAGTACACGGTTCCGCTCGCCAAGCTCTTCGCCGCGCTGAGCAAAGGCCGCACGAAGATGCTCATGGTCGACAAGAGCTACCTCGACCTCGACCAGCCCCTCTTCGACCGGCTGCGCGAGCTGATCGACGAGGGCGCCGAGCTGGATGAGTGGGAGACCGGACCGCGGATCAGCCGTTACCGCGCGACGCTGCTCGAGCCCTTCGAAGACCTCGCCGACCAGCAGCCGGACGCGCTCGACTGGCGGGCGACCGCCGCCGCGCTGCGCACCGCGCCGCGGCCGATCGATGCGCCCTTCGAGCTCACGGCCGAGCTGCGGCCCTACCAGCTCGACGGCTTCCGCTGGCTCGCCCACCTCTGGCAGCACCGGCTCGGCGGCGTGCTCGCCGACGACATGGGGCTCGGCAAGACCGTGCAGGCGATCGCGCTCATGGTGCACGCACGCTCGGGTGGCGCCGACGCGCGCTCGGACGGCGCCGACGGCCGCTCGGCCGCCGCACCCGCCGCCTCCACCGCTCCCCCGCACCTCGTCGTCGCCCCGTCGTCGGTCATCGGCACCTGGGCGGCCGAGCTCGCCCGCTTCGCCCCGGGGCTGCGCGTCGCCGTCGTCGACAGCACGCGGGCACCCGTACCCGACGACGTGGATGTGGTCGTCACCACCTACGCGGTGCTGCGCCTCGACGGCGGCGGGGCTGTGCATCCCGGCGTGCCGGACCGACGACGCCGACCCCGACTGACCACCCGCCGCTGGGACGCCGTCTGGCTCGACGAGGCGCAGTTCGTGAAGAACCCGGCGTCGCAGATCCACCAGACCGTCGCCGAGCTCGATGCGCCCGTGCGCTACGCGATCACCGGAACCCCGCTCGAGAACAGCCTGCTCGACGTGTGGGCGCTGTTCCGGCTCGTCGCGCCCGGGCTGTTCCCCTCGCGCATCCGCTTCGACCAGCGCTACATCAAGGTCGCGAAGAGCGAGCGGATCGACGAGCTGCGCCACCGCATCCGCCCGCTGCTGCTGCGCCGCACCAAGGCGGCCGTCGCGAGCGAGCTGCCGCCCAAACAGGAGCAGGTGATCGGCGTCGACCTCTCGCCCGAGCACCGCGCGCTCTACGACCGCTACCTGCAGCGCGAACGCCAGAAGCTGCTCGGGCTCGTCGACGATCTCGACCGCAACCGCTTCATCGTGTTCCGCTCGCTCACGCTGCTGCGGCTGCTCGCGCTCGACCCGCGGCTCATCGACGACGAGCTGGGTGCGCTGGATGCGACGCCCCAGCCGCCGCCGTACGGCGCCGCGGCGGAGCGGGCCGCCGCGCGAGCGGCCGAGGTCGCCGCCGCTCGGCCCCGGGCCGCCGGAGCCGTCCCCGGCATCCCCTCGGCGAAGCTGGATGCGCTGGTCGAGCAGCTCGACGAGCTGCGGTCGGAGGGGCACCGCGCGCTCGTCTTCAGTCAGTTCACCTCGTACCTGTCGCTCGTGCGGGCGCGGCTCGAGTCGGCCGGCATCGCGACCGAGCAGCTCGACGGGTCGACGCTGCGGCGGGAGGACGTCATCCGGCGCTTCCGCGAGGGCGACGCCCCCGTGTTCCTGATCAGCCTGCGCGCCGGCGGCTTCGGACTAACCCTGACCGAGGCCGACTACGTGTTCCTGCTCGACCCGTGGTGGAATCCCGCGGCCGAGGAGCAGGCGATCGACCGCACCCACCGCATCGGCCAGACGAAGCCGGTGAACGTCTACCGCATCGTCGCGAACGACACGATCGAGGAGAAGGTGCTCGCCCTCGGCGCGGCCAAGCGCCGCCTCTTCGACGAGGTCGTCGACGACGGAGAGCTGTTCTCGGCGCCGTTCACCGCCGACGACCTGCGCGGCCTGCTCGCCTGATCCGCGGCGGCTCCGCCGCATCCACGTCGTGCGTCAGTCGCGCGGCGGCTCGACCGGCGCGGGAGCGGCGCCGCGCAGGGCGTTGTCGACGGCCGAGCGCACGAGCGGGCCGAGCAGCCGGCCGGGCTCCTCGACGCCGATGCCGCGCAGCAGTCCGATCGACTGCTGCACGATCGCGGTCGAGAACGAGGATGCGGTCGCGATCGCCTCGGCGTAGGCGGGCCGGTCCTGCTCGGGCACGACGATCGGCTCGGCGCCCATCTCGACGGCGAGCGCCTGGGCGATCGGCAGCACGGGGGCGGGCGCCGTGACGGCGGCCCAGCTCTCCTGCAGGCGGGCGAGGTCGAGGCTCGTGCCGGTGAACGCCATCGCCGGATGCAGCGCCAGCGGGATCGCGCCGGCGGCCATCGCGGGCGCCAGCACGGCGGTGCCGTGACCGGGCGCGGTGTGCAGCACGAGCTGCCCCGGCTGCCAGCTGCCGGTCGCGGCCAGCCCGGCGACGAGTTCGGCGAGCTGGTCTTCGGGCACGGCGAGGATCACAAGCTCGCTGCGCTCGACCACCTCGGGAACCGGCAGCACCGGAACCCCCGGAAGCAGCGCATCCGCCCGATCACGGCTCTCCTGCGAGACGGCGCTGATGCCGACGATCGCGTGGCCGGCGCCGCCGAGCGCCGCGCCGAGCACCGGGCCGACGCGTCCGGCGCCCACGATCCCGACGCCGAGGCGACCCGAGCGGCGGTCGGGCGGGGTTCCGATGCCGCTCATGCGCGCTCCTCCGGCTCGCCCCGCACACGCTTGTCGGCAGAATCCGGTTCGTCTGCTGCCGAAGCGGCGGATGCCGGGGCGCCCTCCTGAGAAACCGCACCAGCACCAGCACCAGCACGGTCGATCACGAGCGGCGGCGCGCCGGCCGCGGCCGCGACGCCCCAGCGGTGCGTGGTGTCGCCGGCGGCCGCCGTGACGACCGAGGCGGCGACATGCGCGAACAGCGCCTCGGCATCCCGCACGTCGAGTGCGCCGAGCCGCGCCGAGATCGGCCCCTGCACCGTGTGCACGTCGACCACGCCGAGGCGCAGCGCCCGCGTGAGCGGACCCTGGGACGCGGCGACGCTCTGCACGCGCGCGAAGGGCACGATCACCAGCTCGCGCCAGATCGCGCCTCGGCGCAGCAGCACCGCGTCGGAGAGGTAACCGAAGCCGTTGCGACGCCACGAGAACCAGCGCAGCACGGCCGCCCGCCGCGGCGAGGTCGTGAAGTCGCCGGCGCCGCGGTCGCGACCGAATCCGCTCGCGAGCACGGGCAGCAGCTCGTCGGCGTCGTGGCCGGGCAGCAGCAGGTGCAGCACGCGCAGCGCGTCGTCGCGGCTGCCGACGGGCAGGACGATCGCGTTCTGCTGCTGCTGCTGGTTGCCGTTGCCGCCGTGCCCCGAGCGCGCGGCCCGGTTGATGCGGATGTGCCACCAGCCGAACGGCCGCCAGATCAGCGACTGGTTGACCGAGATCGAGTGGATGCGCCCCGGCGGGATCGTCTCGTTCGCCGTCGCGAGCACGCCGTAGCCGACGCGGATGCCGTGCTCGGTCGACGCGATCGTGTACCGCAGGAACTTGATCACCTTGCGCACCTGGTACGAGCCGAAGCCGAGCACGAGCGGCACCGCCGTGAAGAGGATCCAGAACTCGCCGCTGAGCGCGACGGTCACGATGCTGCCGGCGATGAGCAGCAGCAGCCAGAGCGTCGCGTCGCTGGCGATCGTCGAGCCGACGAGCCGCTTCGCCGACATCTCGACGACCGACTGCGGCGGCGCCGCGTTCGGGTCGAGCTCGGGCGCGAGGAACTCCTGAACGCGATCGTCGACGAAGCCGGAGAGGCGGGCGCTCGCGGTCGCCGGGGCGCCCGGAATGCCCGCCGCGCCGCCGCCGCCGGCACCGCCCGCACTGCCGCCGGCCGACGCCCGCTTCGCCGCCTGCACCCCCGACGCGAGCCGCAGGATCTCGAGGCGCAGCTCATCTGCATCCCGCGACCGCAGGTAGTCGAGCTTCACGTTGGCGTCGTCGCCGGCCACCTGCACCTCGAACTTGGCCGCACCGAGCAGCCGCGCGAGCACGGGTCGCGCGATGTCGACACCCTGGATGCGGTCGAGCCGCGCCTTGCGGTGGGTGCGGAACAGCACCCCGCTGCGCACCTCGACGAGCTCGGCGGTGACGCGGTAGGTGTGCATGCGCCACGACAGCCAGAACAGCAGGATCACGACGAGCACCAGCAGCACGAGCGCACCCAGCGCGAGCGGCACGTAACCCGAGCGGATGAGCCAGTCGAGCGGGTCGCCGTCGCGACCGGGTCCGCCGCCGCGCTGTCCGCGGCCGTCGGCGATCCCGATCACGAAATCGAGCAGCCGCTCGCGGAACTGCGCGAACAGGAAGCCGCCGACCGCGATCAGCAGAAGTCCGCCGCGCAGCAGAGGTGTGGCCGGATGCAGGCGGTGCCACTCGTCGTCGGCGAGCTCCCCGTCGGGCACGACCGCGCCCGGGACAGCTCCGCCCGGCGCCGCGGCGGAGTCGTCCGAGGCTGACGGCGAACCGGCGCCCGGCCCGTCAGCCGCCGGCCCGTCAGCCGCCGGCCCGCCAGCCACAGGCCCGCCAGTCACAGGCCCGTCGGTCACAGACCCGCCCGACGCGTCTCGGCGAGCTCGACGAGGTGGTCGCGCAGCGCATCCGCATCCGCCTCGGCGAGTCCGGGGATGAGCACGTTGCTCGCCGCAGCGGCCGTGACGAGCTTGAGCTGGCTCAGGCCGAGGGCGCGCTCGATGGGTCCGCGCGTCACGTCGACGAGCTGCATGCGCCCGTAGGGCACGGCGACCGTGCGGTGGAACAGGATGCCCTTGCGCAGCACGAGGTCGTCGTCGCGCAGCTGGTAGCCGATCGCCCGCACGCGGCGGGGCGTGAACGCGAGCACGAGCACAAGGGTGATGAACACGGCGACCGGGATGAGCAGCAGCCCCCAGATCCGCTGCCCGCTCAGCAGCCACGGCAGCGTGACCGCGAAGGTGAGGATGACGGTCCAGATCGCCGTCGAGACGAGGTCGTAGCGCAGGTACTTCGGCGAGACGCGCCGCCAGTCGCCCGCGACGGGCTCGAGGCGGCGCTCGTCGACCGCGCTGGCGGCGGACGGGTTCTCGGGGGTGTCGCTCACGGCATCCTCTCGCTGCGGCCGGCCGACGGCTCCGGCGGGGTCGCGTCCCTAGGAGCGCACGCTGCCCGGGGGATCGTGGTCGTGATCGTCGTCATCGTGCGGGGGCACCGTGCAGAGGAACTCGGCCACGAGCCCCGCGACGAGGAGGATGATCGCGCCGCCGAGGGCGGCGAACGCCATGAGCATCGACCCTACCCCGGCGACCGAACGGGTGAGCAGGTAGCCGACGAGTCCGAGCGCGGCGCCGACGAGCAGCGCGCCGGCGAGCGAGCTCGACTTCGCGAGCAGGGCGATCCGGGTGGCGAGGATGGGGTCGACGGGTCGGGGGCTGTGGCCGCGGGTCGTGCGGTAGATCGGCACGGCGAGGATGATCACGATCGCGGCGATCACGACGACGGCGATCGGCAGGCTCACCGCCGGTTCGTAACGCGCGGCTCCGGCCGAGGTGACGGCGGTCTGCAGCAGGAACGTGGCCACGGCGCCGATCACGCCGAGCACCATGAGCGTGCCCGCGGTGGTGCGTCCCATGCTCAGCGGCTCCGGTCGAGGCGGGCGAGCAGGTCGGCGACGCGGCCCTCGCCGACGAGCTCGGCATCCGGGTCGACATCGAGCCAAGGACGCAGCACGAAGTCGCGTTCGACGGCGCGCGGATGCGGCAGGGTCAGCAGGTCGGAGTCGCGCGTCATCCCGGCGAAGTCGATGAGGTCGAGGTCGAGGGTGCGGTCGCCCCAGCGCTCGACGCGCACGCGCCCGTGTGCGGTCTCGATCCCCTGCAGCACGGCGAGCAGCGTCTCGGGGTCGAGCGTGGTGGTCACGAGCGCGACGCCGTTGAGGTAGCCGGGCTTCGACTCGTCACGACCCTGGAGGGTGAGCGCGACCGAGTCGTAGAGCGGCGACACCGCCAGCACGTCGATCTGCTCGGTGGCCTCGAGCTCGGCGACCGCCTGGCGGATCGTGGTCTCACGCTCGCCGAGGTTGGCGCCGAGGGCGATCACGGCGGTGCGGGGCACGTCGGTCATGCGGGTCCTTCCGGGGCGGATGCGGGCTGCGCGGCGGCGGGCGAGGCGGGCGTCGGGCGCCGCGTGATCGTCACGCTCACGTCGTCGAAGGGCACGGTGATCGGCGCGCTCGGCTTGTGCACCGTGACGGTCGTCTCGCGCACGGCCGGCCAGCTCAGCGCGACGGCGGCGATGCGCTCGGCGACGGTCTCGATCAGGTCGACGGGGTCGCGCTCGACCGCGGCGACGACCTGCTCGCTCAGCTCGCCGTAGTGCACGGTGCTCGCGAGGTCGTCGCCGCCGGCGGCGGGGCCGAGCGGCAGACGCACTTCGACGTCGATGACGAAGAGCTGGCCGTTCTCGCGCTCGTGCTCGAAGACGCCGTGGTGGGCGAAGGCCTTCAGGCCGGTGACGCGGATGCGGTCGAGCGGCAGCGGGCCGAGCCCGCCGTCGTGCGGGCTCGTGGCGGCGGCGCTCATCCGCGCTCCCCGCGATCGATGACGCCGCCATCGCGCCAGGCCGCCCAGGTGGTCAGCGCGGTGCGGGTCGCGGGCACGTCGTGCACGCGCACGGCCCAGGCCCCGGTCTCGGCGGCGAGGGCGCTGGTCACGGCGGTGGGCAGGTCGCGGTCGAGCACGCTCGCGGTCTCGGGCAGCACGCCGCCGACGAAGCGCTTGCGCGACACGGCGGCCAGCACGCCATGGCCGAGGGAGGCGAGCTCGGGGATGCCCCGCAGCAGCTGCCAGTTCTGCTCGGGCGTGTGGCCGAAGCCGATGCCCGGGTCGAGGATGACGCGGTCGGGTTCGACGCCGGCGACCGCGAGCTCAGCGACCCGCTGCTTCAGCTCGGCGCGCACCTCGGCGACGACGTCGCGGTACTCGGTCTGCACATCCGCCCCGCCCCGCCAGTGCATCGCGACGAAGTGCACTCCCGCGTCGGCCACGACCTCGGCCATGGCCGGGTCGGCGAGCCCGCCGGAGATGTCGTTGACGATCACCGCGCCGGCCGAGATCGCCTCCGCCGCGGTGCGGGCGTTGACGGTGTCGACGCTGACGGGGATGCGCCGGTCGCTCAGCTCGCGGATGACCGGCAGGATGCGCCGCCGCTCCTCGTCCGGGTCGACGCGCGTGGCGCCGGGCCGGGTCGACTCGCCGCCGACGTCGATGATCGTGGCGCCCTGCTCGAACAGCAGTCCGCCGCGCTCGATCGCCGCGCGCGCCTCCGACCACTCGCCGCCGTCGCTGAACGAGTCGGGCGTGACGTTGAGCACGCCCATGATCTGCGGCACCGTGACGGGTGCTGAGCCGGGCACGACACCGGGCGCGGCAGGCCGCTCGGCCGCCACGCTGCGCCCGGAGTCGTCGGTCATCGCGCTCAGGCGGGCGAGAGGCCGGGGTTGCCCGAGGGGCGCGGCGCGCGCGCCGGCTTGGCCGGGCTGGGCTCGCCGCTGTCGACGCCGCCATCCACCGCACCCGGGTCGACCGGGGCCTTGGCGGGCATCTCGATCGGGGGCAGGTCGCTCAGCGGGCGCTTCGTCGACGACAGCCACTTCGGACGCTCGGGCAGCTTACGCACATCCGCGAAGATCGCCGCCAGCTGGTCGTGGTCGAGCGTCTCCTTCTCGAGCAGCTCGCGAGCGAGGTTGTCGAGGATGTCACGGTTGTCGTTGAGCACCTGCCAGGCCTCGTCGTGGGCCGCCTCGATGATGGCGCGCACCTCGGCATCCACCTTCTCGGCGATGTCCTCGGAGTAGTCGCGCTGGTGGCCCATGTCGCGGCCGAGGAAGACCTCGCCCTGCGACTGGCCGAGCTTGACGGCGCCGATGTCAGCCGACATGCCGTACTCGGTGACCATCTTGCGGGCGATGCTCGTCGCCTTCTCGATGTCGTTCGACGCGCCCGTGGTCGGGTCGTGGAAGACGATCTCCTCGGCGACGCGGCCGCCCATGGCGTAGGTCAGCTGGTCGAGCAGCTCGTTGCGGGTGACCGAGTACTTGTCCTCCAGCGGCAGCACCATCGTGTAGCCGAGGGCGCGACCGCGCGGGAGGATCGTGACCTTCGTCACCGGGTCGGTGTGGCGCATCGAGGCCGCCGCGAGAGCGTGGCCGCCCTCGTGGTACGCCGTGATGAGCTTCTCCTTGTCGTTCATCACGCGGGTGCGTCGCTGCGGACCGGCCATGACGCGGTCGACCGCCTCATCCAGGGCCCGGTTGTCGATCAGCTGCGCCGAGCTGCGCGCCGTGAGCAGCGCGGCCTCGTTGAGCACGTTCGCCAGGTCGGCGCCGGTGAAGCCCGGCGTCTTGCGGGCGAGCACCTCGAGGTCGACGCCCTTCGCCATCGGCTTGCCCTTGGCGTGCACCGACAGAATCTTCTCGCGACCCTTGAGGTCGGGCGCATCCACGCCGATCTGGCGGTCGAAGCGTCCCGGGCGCAGCAGCGCCGGGTCGAGGATGTCGGGGCGGTTCGTCGCCGCGATGAGGATGACGTTCGTCTTGACGTCGAAGCCGTCCATCTCGACGAGCAGCTGGTTCAGCGTCTGCTCGCGCTCGTCGTGTCCGCCACCCAGGCCGGCGCCGCGGTGGCGGCCGACCGCGTCGATCTCGTCGACGAAGATGATGGCCGGCGAGTTCTGCTTCGCCTGCTCGAACAGGTCGCGCACGCGGCTCGCGCCGACGCCGACGAACATCTCGACGAAGTCGGAACCCGAGATCGAGTAGAACGGCACGCCGGCCTCGCCGGCGACGGCGCGGGCCAGCAGGGTCTTGCCGGTTCCGGGAGGGCCGTAGAGCAGCACGCCCTTGGGGATGCGCGCGCCGACGGCCTGGAACTTGGCCGGGTCCTTGAGGAAGTCCTTGATCTCGTGCAGCTCCTCGACGGCCTCATCGCTGCCGGCGACGTCGTCGAAGGTGACCTTCGGGCTCTCCTTCGAGACCAGCTTCGCCTTCGACTTGCCGAACTGCATGACCCGGTTGCCGCCGCCCTGCATGCTCGAGAGCAGGAACCAGAAGATCACGCCGATGATGAGGAACGGCAGCAGGATGCCGAGCATGCTCATGAACCAGTTCGTGGTCGGCACGTCGTCGGTGTACTTCGCGCTCGAGTCGTCGACCGCGGTCTTCACGTCGTCAGCGCGGGCCTCGACGTAGTTGAAGCGCACCTGGGTGCCGTAGTCGGTCTTGTCCTTGACGTACGCCTTGTTGAGGATCAGGTCGACGCGCTGCTCGCCGTCGGTGATCTTCACCTCCTTGACGTCGCTGCCCTTGAGCAGGCTCATGCCGTCCTGCGTGGGGATGTCGCGGTAGCCCTGGCTGCTCAGGAAGCTGAACCCGACGAGGCCGAGGATGACCGCGATCGCGACCCAGATCAGCGGCCCGCGGAAGATGCGCTTGAAGTCCATGCTTGTGCGGGCTGTGCCCGCATCCTTCCTAGGAATACGTGGAAGTCAGAGTAACGCTCTGTCTCTTTGCGCCCCCTGCATGTTCGCCGGAGGCGCACCCGCATCCCGCTGAGCGCGTCGAGGCCGCCGGGAGGTCAGCTGTAGACGTGCGGCGCGAGCACCGCGACGGCGCGCAGGTTGCGGTACTTCTCCGCGTAGTCGAGGCCGTAGCCGACGACGAAGTCGTTGGGGATGTCGAAGCCGATGTACTTGACCGGCACCTCGACCTTGACCGCGTCGGGCTTACGCAGCAGGGCGCAGATCTCGACGCTCGCAGCACCGCGGCTGCGCAGGTTCTCGAGCAGCCAGGAGAGGGTGAGGCCCGAGTCGATGATGTCCTCGACGATGAGCACGTGGCGGCCGGTCAGGTCGCTGTCGAGGTCTTTCAGGATGCGCACGACGCCGCTCGACTTGGTGCCGGAGCCGTAGGAGGAGACCGCCATCCAGTCCATCTCGACGTGCGCGCGCAGCTCGCGGGCGAGGTCGGCCATGACCATCACGGCGCCGCGCAGCACACCCACGAGCAGGATCTCGCGACCCTCGTAGTCGGCTTCGATCCGCCGGCTCAGCTCGGCCAGCTTCGCGTGGATCTCCTCCTCGGTGACGAGGATGTCGGCCAGGTCGTTCGCGACGTCGGAGGTCTCCATGCGACGAGCCTAATCGCGCCCGCAGCCACGCGATCCCGCCGCGACCCGGCTCAGTGGTCGTGCGGGGGCTTGACGCCGGTGAGCTCGCCGGCGCGGGTCGAGATGAGGTGGATGCGGCCGCCACGCCGCTCGGCGGTGAAGCCCGGCAGGTCGATCGGCCCCTGCCCGCGCCAGTCGGTGACGAGACGGGCGACCTCGAGCGTCTGCGTGCGGCTCAGCGCGACGTGGAACTCGGAGTCGACGGCCTGGCGGATGATGCGCTGGCGCAGCGCCGCCGGATTCGCGGCGAGCACGGCGACGCCGATCGAGAGCCCGGCCTCCTCCAGCTCGACGACGTCCTCCATGACCTCGGCGGCCATGGCGTCGAGCGCCTCGGCGTCTTCGCGCAGCAACTCGGCCGTGCGCACGAGCGAGCCGGGGATCTGCGCTCCCAGCTCGCTCACGAGCACGGGCATGATCGATTTGCGCACGCGGGCGCGCATGAAGCGCTCCTCCGCGTTGTGCGGATCGGCCCAGGGCTGCAGGTCGGCGTCGGCGCAGGCCTGCACGGTCGTCGCGCGCGGCAGGCCGAGCAGGGGACGCCAGCGAGTGCCGTTCACGACATCCATGCCCGAGAGGCTCGTCGGGCCCGACCCGCGCAGCAGACCGAGCAGCACCGACTCGGCCTGGTCGTCGCGGGTGTGGCCGAGAAGGATGCCGCGGGCGCCGAGCTCGGCGAGCGCGGCGTCCAGCTCGCGGTAGCGGCCCGTGCGCGCCCAGGCCTCGACGCTGCCCGTGCGGGAGCCGTCGCCGTCGGGGATGCGCCGCACCTCGACCGGGTCGAGTCCGAGGGCTCTGGCCTGCTCGGCGGCGCGCTCGGCGACCGCGGCGGAGCCCTCCTGCAGGCGGTGGTCGACGACGACGGCGCCCGCGCGGAACCCCGCGCGCGGCGCCTCGAACGCGGTCGCGGCGGCGAGCGCGAGCGAATCGGGTCCGCCGCTCAGCGCGACGAGCACGAGCGAGCCCTCGGGCAGCGCGCCGGCGTCGGCGCGGGCCGCGAGCAGCTCGCGCACGGCACGGCGCACGTCGGCGATGGCGGGGGTCAGCCGGGGTCGATCGGGCACCGGATAACGTTATGGGGTGTCTCGCGCCGCCGCATCCGGTGCCGTTTTCTGAGACCCGCATCCGATCAACGAGGAGAACCCCCGACATGGCCGCTTACGACGCCGTCATCGAGATCCCCAAGGGCAGCCGCAACAAGTACGAGGTCGACCACGAGACCGGTCGCGTGTTCCTCGACCGCGTGCTGTTCACGGGCTTCGTCTACCCCACCGACTACGGCTTCTTCGAGAACACCCTCGGCCTCGACGGCGACCCCGTCGACGTGCTCGTGCTGCTCGACTACCCGCTGTTCCCCGGCGTCGGCGTCAAGGTGCGCCCCGTCGGCGTCTTCAACATGACGGATGACGGCGGCAGCGACGCCAAGGTCATCGCCGTGCCCGCGAAGGACCCGCGCTGGTCGCACATCCAGGACGTGGACGACATCCCGGAGTACACCCGCAAGGAGATCGAGCACTTCTTCGAGCACTACAAGGACCTCGAACCCGGCAAGTGGGTCAAGACCGAGGGCTGGGGCGACGCCGCCGAGGCGGAGAAGATCGTCGAGGCCGGCATCGCGGCCTACGTGCCCGGCTCGCACTGAGTCGGAACTCCCTGCGCCGGTCGCACCGGCGAACACGAAGGGCCTCGGGATGCGCATCCCGAGGCCCTTCGTCATGTCCGCTGCGGACGACGGGGATCCGGGGGGTCAGCCGGTGGGGCGACCCGCGTAGGGCACGAGGTCGCCGTAGCGCACCGCGCGGATGCGCACGGTGGTTCCCGGGTAGGCCGCCTCGATCATCTGCCCGCCGCCGATGTACATCGTCACGTGGTACTTCGAGCCGCCGACGGCGCCGCCGTTCGAGTAGAAGAGCAGATCGCCCGCCTGCATGTTCGCGAGCGTCACCAGACGCCCCTTCGCGGCCAGGTAGTTGTACTGCAGGTTCGAGCCGTGGCCGCCGATCGCGACGCCGGACGCCGAGTACGACATCATCGTGAGCCCCGAGCAGTCCCAGCTGCTCGGCCCGGCACCGCCGAGCACGTACGGCTCGCCGATCTGCGCCTTGGCGTAGGCGATGGCCGTGTCGACGACGCTCGCGACGGGCGGCGGCACCGGCGTCTCCGGCGTCACCGGCGGGTTCGATGGAGATCCGGTGTTGCCCGAGGGCGGCGGCGCGGGCGGGGTCTTCGCGGCCTCCTGCGCGCGCTCCCAGGCGAGGCCCGCCTGGTACTCGCGCTCGACATCCGCGGTCGTGTTCTTGAGCGAGGCCAGCTGGGCGGTGAGGGTCGTCGACACCGTGTCCTGGGCCGCGAGCCGGGTCTGCACGGCGCTCTGCGCCTGCTTGGCGGCGTCGAGCGTGGTCTGCGCCGCCTTCTTCTTCGCGTCGCGCGCCTTCTTCGCCGCGGCCGCGTCATCGCTCAGCGCCGCCGCGTTCTTGCGGTCGTACTCCGCCTTCTCGAACACGCCGCGCGACGAGTCGGAGAGGCGCGACATGACGCCGAGCCTGTACAGCGCCGCGTCGGTGTCCTTCGCGTCGCCCTGCAGCAGCGACAGCGTGATGTCCCCGCCGCCCTGGCGCGCCATCTGCACGAGCAGCCGCTTCGCGCGCAGGCTCGAGGCGTCGGCGGTCTCGGCGGCTTTCTTCGCCTGAGCCGTCAGCGCGTCCTCCTTGCGCTGCGCGGCATCGAGCGCCGCCTGCGCCTGGAGCACGTTCTCGGCGGCGACGGAGGCCTTCTTGCCGAGGTCGGCCGTCTGGCCTTCGAGCCCGGAGATGAGCTTCTGGATCTTCGCGATCTCGGCCTTCTTGGCCGCCTCGTTGCCCTGGGCTCGCTTCACGTCATCCCAGGTGGGATAGCTGGGGTCGGCGTTGGCGACCCCCGGAGTCTCGAGCCCGACAATCAGGGCGACGACGACGAGAGCAGCTGCCGCCCCCCACAGGCGTCTGCGTTCATTCATCGGCTCCGTTCGCCGTCCCTTCTCGAGGTCATCAGCCGATCGGGCTTCCCTGCGAGCGCATGAAGGGCACGGGATCGGTGAGGTTTCCGTTGATGCGGATCATGAAGTGCAGGTGGCAGCCGGTCGACCCGCCGGTGCTGCCGACGCGCGCGATCTGCTGACCTGGCGCGACCTGCTGGCCGACGCGCACGAGCAGGCCGCCGTTGACGATGTGGCCGTAGCCGCTCGACGTGCCGTTGCCGTGATCGATCGTGATGTAGTTGCCGAGGTCGCTGAACCAGCCGGAGTAGGTGACGGTTCCCGCGTGGGTGGCGTAGATCGGCGCGCCGCAGCCGGCCCCGATGTCGGTGCCGCTGTGCAGCTTCCACACGTGGTAGATCGGGTGGTAGCGCAGACCGTAGCTCGACGTGATCGGGCCGGCGGCGGGGCGCGCGTAGCCGTTGGGGCCGACCTCGCCGGCGGCGCCGGGTCCGTACTGGGCCGCGAGACCCTTCTGGTAGTCGGCCTGCGTCGCCGCGCGCTTCTCCTTGAGCACGACGAGCTGGGCCTCGAGCTGAGCCTTGTGCTGGTTCTGGGCGTCGAGCGCGGCACCGGCGGCGACGGCAGCGTCCTGCGCCGCCGTGAAGGCGGCCTCAGCCGCCTGCTTGCGGGTGTCGAGCTCCTTCTTCGCCTCGCCGGCCTGGTCGGTCAGCGCCTGCGCGGTGCCCTGCAGCTGCGAGGCGCGGTCGAAGATGCTCTTCGAGCTCTCCGACAGCTTCGACATCGTGCCCCACTTCTTCAGCAGGTCGGATGCCTTGCCCGGCTTGGCGATGAGGCTCGTGGTGAGGTTGCCGCCGCCCGGCTTGGCGAGCTCGGCGATGAGCCGGTCAGCCACGCCCTTGGCCTTGTCGGCTTCGGCCTTGGCGGCATCCGCCTGGCCCTGCAGCTTGTCGGTCTTGAGCACCTGCTCGTCGTAGGCGTCCTGCGCCTTGCCGTAGAGGTCGCCCTTCTCCTGGGCGACCTGCTGCGTGCGCGCGACCTCGGCGGTGAGGGCGGCGATCTGCGCGGCGACCTGGTTGGCGAGGTTCTGCGCGGCGTTCACGTTGGCGACGGCGTTCTGCACGTCCTGCCAGCTCGGATAGCTCGCGGCGTAGGCCGGTGCGGCGGGCGCCGTGATGGCGACGACCGGCAGCACGGCCAGTGCGGTCACGACAGCGAGGCCGCGCAGTGCGCGTCCCCGCCAGCTCGCGGTCATCCCCTGACCGGTCTTGTCGTGCATGTGTCCCCGAATCGCTGTCATCGCGCCCTCTTCGCGCTATTCACATTGACAACATCAATCACAGTAACAACAGGTATCGGCGTCAGACCAGACCCTGTCGGCGCGACGGATGGGCCCGCCCTTCGGGGGCGAAGCCTCAATGTCGGGTTGAAACTACGCCGCGATCCCGGCGGCGTCGGGGACATCGGCCCGAGTGCCGCGGAATCCGACCGGGTTAGCCGAGCCCGCGTCTACCCCCGGACTGGGGCCGTGTCGCAGAGCGCTCCGAAGGCGCCCCGGTGGTTTCGCGGGCCACTGAACGGGCATGCCGAAGTCGCCCTCCGGGCCCCGGCTTCCGGCTCTCGGCCGGCCGGCAGCGCCCCCTCGACACGCCCGGGTTTCGACGCGAGGCGCTCGATTCGCGTTTTCCCCCGGGGCGACCTATAGTTACTGCTCGGTTGCCGTTCGGTTCGCCGCCTGTCTCGACAGATCGCGTCCGTGCTGCACGGCCCCATCGTTTAGTGGCCTAGGACACCGCCCTTTCACGGCGGCAGCACGGGTTCGAATCCCGTTGGGGTCACGAGTGGGGTTCCGTCAGGAGCAGCAACCGGAACAATTCAACAAGCAAGGCCCTGTAGCGCAGTTGGTTAGCGTGCCGCCCTGTCACGGCGGAGGTCGCGGGTTCAAGTCCCGTCAGGGTCGCGGATGCGGAGCCCCTCTTCTCGAGGGGCTTCTCACCATCCGGACTCCGTGCGAGTCCGAGGCTCTGTAGCTCAGTTGGTAGAGCGTCCGACTGAAAATCGGAAGGTCACCGGATCGACGCCGGTCGGAGCCACAGACAAAACCCCCGGTCATGCCGGGGGTTTTTGCTTTCCCGCTGCGCCTCTAGGCTGTGGATAACCATCCGTGCCCACGAAATGCCCACGCTCGTGGGCGAACAGCCCTCGTCGCTCTCGCTCGTGGTCAGAGCACGGCGGTGACGCCGGCTGCTGCCGCGCGGGAATCGAGCGCCGTCGCGACCGAGTCGAGGTCGTCGTCGAAGAGGTCGGCGTAGACATCGAGAGTCATCGCGGCGCTGGCGTGGCCGAGCATCCTTTGCACCGCCTTCACGTTCGCGCCGGCGGAGATTGCCAGGCTCGCGGCCGTGTGGCGCAGATCGTGCAACGTCAGGCTCGGGAAGTCTGCGTCGACCCCCTTGCAAGCGGCGACGGCATCGGCGAACTGCCGACGGCGGAAGTTGTTGCTGCGGAGCACTCCCCCGTCGGGCCCGACGAAGACGAGCTCGTCCCGCCGCCGCCCGACGCAGCGCGCCGCGATGGCCGACGTCAGGAACGCCGGGAACGGCACAGATCGGCTCGCGTGCGACTTGGGCGTGCTCCAGACGAGCTCGCCGCGCGGCGCGGTGACGCCTTCTGCGACCTCCATGCGCCGCCGCAGCATGTCGAGCCGCCCGACCTTCAGTGCGGCCATCTCGCCCCATCTCAGGCCCGTGTAGGCGAGGAACAGCACGATGTCGCCGTATTCCTGCCCGCAGGCTCTCGCGAGCGCCCCGACCTGCTCATGGGTGAGGTAACCGCGGGCCTTCGCTTTCGCACGGGGCAGGCGCACTCCGTCGCAGGGGTTGCGGTTCATCCGGCCGTCGCGGATCGCGTACTTCATCAGCCCGGACAACACGAGGAAGATCTGGCGCACGGTCGACGCCGCGAGCGTCTGCGAGAGCTCGGTGACCCACGACTGCACGTCGGCGTGGCCGACGTCGGCGAGCCGGTAGTTGCCCCATCGCGGCACGACGTGGCGGTCGAGCGAGAGCCTGTAGCCGGAGAGCGTCGTCGCCTTCAGCTGCAGCTGCGCCGCGTACCACTGGGGCGCCCACTCGGCGATCGTGATGCGCGCCCGTGTCGGGTCGACCCACTCGCCGCGGATCTTGGAGACCTCGACCGTCGCAAGGAAGTCTTCGGCGTCGCGCTTCGTGCGGAACCCGCGCTTGTCAGTCTGCCGCCGGTCGGGCGTCCGATAGCGAACCCGATAGCGGCGGCCGGCTGACGTCTCGTACGCGGCGATTGACCCCATGAGCCCTCCTCGCAATGCACGTTATAACTGGCATACGACTTTGGCGATACGGGAGCGGCAATGAAGGTCGACACTTGGTTTTCGGACGACCCGGCGGCAGATCTCGCCGGCAACTACGGACGGGGTCAGTTCCTCGAGGCGACATGGGCCGTGCTCCGGCAAGCGCAGTCGATTAAGTCCTCCACCGTGTTCGGCCTCGTCGGCCCGTGGGGTTCAGGAAAGTCCTCGATGCTTCAGTGGTTGCAACGAAAGGCCGAGGCAGAATCGGATCTGCCGTGGAACTTTGTTCGGTTCAACCCGTGGGACTTTCAAGACGACGCATCGCTGCAAACCGGCTTCATCGCGGAGCTATCGGGAGCATTCGAGTCCAGCCCGCTCAAGAAGGCGCGTGAAGCGCTGTCGGCTTTTGCTCGCTCTGTGGCTCCCCTCACGTCGATCGCTGGCTTCCTAGGCGTTGATCCGAGCCACGCCGTCGAAGGGTTCGCGAAGCTTCTTGACGGTGACCGTAGCGTCGCGCGAGCACGAGCCGCACTTGAAGCCGCGTTGGAAGAAGCAGAGGTACCCACACTGGTGGTGATCGACGACCTCGACCGAGTATCCGCCGACGAGCTCCTGCTCACGCTGAAGCTCGTCCGCCAGATCGGGCGTCTTCCGCATGTGCACTACCTGCTGAGCTACGACGAACAAACTCTCATCGACGTCCTGTCCCATACCTCACTCGTCGGGCGCAGCTCGGCGTCGAGAGCACGGGACTACTTGGAAAAAGTCGTTCAGGCGCGGTTCGACGTCCCCGCGCTTCGACCAATTGATGTCCGAGCCCTGGTCAACCTCGAGCTCGCGGAACTCTCGACGTCGGGGACCATCCGAATCTCCGAAGCCGACGCCGCGCGGTTCTCGAGCGCGTTCTTCGCTTTCCTTGCAGCGCGCCTGTCAACCCCACGGGCCATCAATCGCTATTTCGCGCAAGTTCGTATGGTCTCGCCTGGGATGCTCGGGGAGGTTGACAACGTCGACTACCTCGTCTTGTCCTGGCTTCGAACGGCCGAGCCCGGTGCCTACGCACTGATTCAGCGCCACCGAGACGAGCTCGTGGGTGCGCCCTACTTCGGCGGTTCTCGTACTGATGACGCGGAATCGAAGGCGCGCGTTGCCAAGTGGCGATCCCGGCTCATCGAAGGTGGCACTCGCGACTCGGAAGTCGAAGGCGTCGCGTCAGCGATTGGATTCCTGTTTCCACGGTTTTCGTACTTGTGGTCATCGTCCACGTCAGACTCCGAACCAGCCAAACCCCTCCGGCTCGCTCACGAAAGCTACTTCGATCGCTACTTCAGCTTTGGGCTTCCACCTGAGGACATCGCTGATGCAGTAGTGGAACGAGCGCTATCAGATCTCGCGGCTGGCGAGGCCGGATCGTCCGCCGTCACTCTGGTCGAGCTTGCTGCGATATCGAATGCGGATGCTGTTCTAGAAAAGGTCGCAAGAGGACTCGAACGCGAGAGCCGGAGCTCGCGTGAGCTCTTCGACTGGCTGGCCAACCTCTGGTCCTCGATGCCGGCTAAGGCAGACGCGATTCGCCCTGGCGCCCGCCTAGAGTCAGCGCTCAGCGCGAGGCTTCGCACTCTCGACGAGAGCCTGGTGACGGTCTATCTGCAGTCTCTAGCGGCACACGTATCGCTCTTGCTGAACACCCTCGACACTGCCCTTCGGCCGCAGCGCGGAAGTGAGTTCAGACTCCTCGAATCACAGACAAGAATGGTTCGGGATGTGGTGCGCCAAGAACTCCTGAGAGAGGGCTCGTCTCCCTCTGCCATTCGTAGCGAACTGAGGCCCGCCGTTTGGGCCTGGTCTCGTCTAGATCCATCAGGATTCTCCGACTGGTTCGAGGCGCAACGCATCGAACACGGCGATCTGAATGCTCTCGGGTTCTTCGTACAGAGCTACGTGACTCTCGGCGCGAAACGCGCGCCATATCTCAGCTACCTAGATTTCGAAGAGGCATCGAAGTTCTTTGAGCTCGACGAACTCAGGCGCACTTACTCGGCTGAGATCTTGACATCACCGGAACTCAGCTCCGACCGGTTCGAGGGCCCGCCGGACACACCTCAGAACCGAGTCGACGTCGCTCTCGCCTCACTTCGTATAGAACCCAATCCAGATTCGCCCTGATCTGCCGCGCCTGCGCACATCCCAACCTCTGTCAATTCACAAACGAAGAGCAGTGGAGTGGCAGAGGTTGGGATGCGGCCGAAGGACGGCAGGCGCGGCAGATCAGGGCGAAACCACCTGCATTCGTTCGCTTACCCATTCGCACCCGGCGCACGGTCAAACGCAGGGGCGCCACGGGTGCAGGTGCCCCGGTTCATAGCCCTTGGATCGTGGTCGGCTGACCGAGTCCCCACCGTGTCGAGCGGCAAGGGAGCGCAGCTCCCGCAGCCGGATCAAGACTCAGTGGTCGGCTCGAGCGCGCCATTCGATGAGGATCGTGTCACGCCACTGTCCTTCGTGCGGACCGTAGGTCATGAGCGCGATGCGCTCCCGAGTCCCGACGGTTCGGAATCGGGCCTCGGCGTGGAGTCGGAGGCTCGCGGTGTTCTCGGGGAAGATGCTCGACTGGATCGTCCAGACTCCGGCTTCCGGCGCCTGCGCCAGGAGTTGGTCGACGAGAGCCCGGCCGACGCCCCGGCCAGCGTGGTCGGGGTGCACGTAGACCGAGTGCTCGACGACTCCGGCGTAGACCAGCCTTGCCGAGACGCTCGACACCGCTGCCCAGCCGACGACGTCGCCCCTCTCGTCGGTGGCGACGAGTCTGAGTTCCGGCCGGCGCGTGGCGTCGAATCGTTCCCAGGTGGGCGGCTCTGATTCGAAGGTCGCGTTGCCGGTGGCGATGCCGGCGCGGTAGATCTCCTCGACAGCGGGCCAGTCCCCCTCGACCATGGGGCGGATGCGCATCAGCAGCAGGAGGCGGGCTTCGCGGTCAGCGTCAGGTCCGAGACCGCACTGCGCTCGCTGGCGGCCGGCACGATGCAGCAGGAACCGGCGGCGAGGTCGGTCGAGCAGACGCCGGTCTCGGGGAGCACGAGCTCGATGCGGCGGGCCTCCTCGTGGCGACCGGCGAGCTCATCGGCGATCGAGCGCACCTGCTCGTAGCCGGTGAGCAGCAGGAACGTCGGCGCGCGGCCGTAGGACTTCATCCCGGCCAGCCAGAAGCCCTTCTCGGGGTGGCTGAGCTCGTCGACGCCGTGCGGCGGCACCGAGCCGCAGGAGTGCTCGTTGGGGTCGATGAGCGGGGCCAGCTTCTCCGGCGCCTCGACGACGTCGTCGAGGCGCAGCCGGATCTCGCGGAGTCCGTCGAGGTCGGGCCGGAATCCGGTCCCGACGACGACAACGTCGGCTTCGATGGCCGTCGGCGCCCCAGCGCGCGTGCCGACCAGCGCCACGGCATCACCTCGCGGCTCGACATCGTCGATCAGGAACCGATCGACCAGCGTCACCGCATTGTCGTCGATGAGCTCGCGCGTGGCGGCGCCGAGTGACGCGCGTCCCGGCAGCTGATCGTCGTCGGATCCGACGACGCGGTGCGGGTCGGCCGAGCGGATCGCCCAGGTGATGGTCGTGCCGGGCTCCTGCTCGGCGAGGCGGCGCAGCGCGATCAGCGCGTTGGCGGCCGAGTGCCCCGCCCCGACGACCACGACGCGGCGCCCGGCGAACTGCGCGCGGTCGCGACCGAGCACGTCGGGCAGGCCGTGGGTGAGCCGGTCGGCGACCTCGGCGCTGTGTCGAGGGGCGAGTCCGGATGTGGTCACCGGGTTCGGGGTGGAGAAGGTGCCGGAGGCGTCGATGACGGCTCGGGCACGGATCTCGTCGGCGTCACCGCGGGAGTCGACGCGGATGAGGAACGGGGTCGTGTCGCGACCAGCCGTTCGCGTCCGATCCATGCCGTCGCGGGAGACGTTCTCGACGGTGACGCCGTAGCGGATCCGCGACGCGAGCTGCGGGGTCGCAGCGAGCGGCGCGAGGTAGTGCTTCACGAGCTCATGGCCCGTCGGCAGCGCGTCGGGGTGCTGCGGCGTCCAGCCCTGCGCTTCGAGCAGCCGCACCGAGGCGGCGTCGGTGACGTGCCGCCACGGCGAGAAGAGCCGGATGTGGCCCCACTCGCTGATCGCCGCGCCGGCGTGGTCGCCGCGCTCGAGGACGAGCGGCTCGATGCCGCGTTCGAGCAGTTGAGCGGCCGCGGCGAGGCCGACCGGACCTGCTCCGATGATGACGACGGGAAGGCTGGTCTCGCGCTGGCCCGCGACCGCCGCGATAGGCGCGCTGTCGGTGATGGTCATGCTGTCGCCCCCTGGGCGGGGACGATCTCGGCGATGAGGGCCTCGATGCGGCCGCGGATCTCGTCGCGGATGGGGCGGACGTCGTCGAGGGACTTGCCGGCCGGGTCGGTGAGCTCCCAGTCCTCGTAGCGCTTGCCGGGGAAGACCGGGCAGGTGTCGCCGCAGCCCATCGTGATGACGACGTCGGACTCGCGGACGGCATCCACGGTCAGGATCTTGGGCTCGGCATTCGCGATGTCGATGCCGACCTCGGACATCGCAGCTACAGCCATCGGGTTCAGCTGGTCGGCGGGCTCACTGCCAGCCGACAGCACCTCGACGCGGTCGCCGGCCAGCTCGCGCAGCCACCCGGCGGCCATCTGCGAGCGGCCGGCGTTGTGCACGCACACGAACAGCACGGTGGGCTTGTCGGGCATCGGATCCTCCAGACGATCGGTCAGCGCCAGTGTGACCCCGAACATCGATGCTCGTCAATATAGACATTCGTCGATGGATGAGCGCATGATGGCCTCATGCCTGTCGCCGAGCTGCTCCCGATCACCGACGTCTCGGCCGCCGCCTGCTGCGCGCCCCTCACGAAGGAGGCGATCGATCCCGCCGGCGCCGAGACCGTCGCTCGCACCCTGAAGGCGCTCGCCGACCCGACCCGCGTGCGGATCGTCTCGATCGTCGCGTCGCACGTCGGCCAGGAGGCATGCGTCTGCGACCTGCAGGGGCCGCTCGGTCTGTCTCAGCCCACCGTCTCGCATCACCTCAAGGTGCTGATGGAGGCGGGCTTCCTCACCCGCTCGAAGCGCGGCACCTGGGCCTACTACGCGCTCGTGCCGGGGTCGCTCGACAAGATCGCCGATCTGCTGCGCACGGTCTGACCGAAGCCGCGATCGCGCGGTCGTGACTCCGTAGTGCTCGTGTCGCCTCATGAGAGTCCGCACATCTGCGCCCTCGACAGCCCCGGAGGACCTTCGATCCGTCTACTGTGACCGCGAAGGGGGCCCACATGACCGACGCAGCACCGCCGACCCATGCCGATGAGCCGCACGCCGCCGGTGTGAACGGGCGCCTGAACTGGCTTCGCGCCGGGGTGCTCGGCGCGAACGACGGGATCGTCTCGGTCGCCGCGATCGTCGTCGGTGTGGCCGCCGCGACCCCCGCGCTGCCGCCCATCATCGCCGCGGGGCTCGCCGCGCTCATCGGCGGCGCCGTCTCGATGGCGCTCGGCGAATACGTGTCGGTCTCGAGCCAGCGCGACAGCGAGCGGGCGCTCATCGCGAAAGAGGAGCGAGAGTTGCGCAAGCAGCCCGTCGAAGAGCTCGAAGAGCTCACCGAGCTGTACCGCCGCAAGGTCCTCAGCGCCGCGACCGCCCGTCAGGTGGCGACCGAGCTGACCGCGGCCGATGCGCTCGGCGCGCACCTGGAGGTCGAGCTCGGCATCGACCGCGGCGACCTGGTGAGCCCGTGGCACGCCGCCGGCGCCTCAGCGGCGGCATTCACCATCGGCGGCGCGCTCCCCTTCGCCGCGGCGCTGCTGCCCGAGCCGGTGCGGGTGCCCGCGGTCGTCGTCGTCGTGCTCGTCGCGCTGGCGATCACCGGCGCGACCGGCGCGCGCCTGGGCGGCAGCCCCGCCGCGCGGCCGACGCTGCGCGTCGTCGTCGGGGGCGCGCTCGCCCTCGCGGCCACCTTCGCGATCGGGTCGCTGGTCGGCGCGGCGGGGGTGGCCTGAATGGCCCGGATCCTGGTCGTCGAAGACGATCCGGCCATGGCCGCCGTCGTCTCTCGCTCGCTCGCCGACGACGGTCACGAGGCGACCGTCTGCGGCGACGGCATCCAGGCGCTGATCGCCGCCTCGTCGACCGAGTTCGACGCCGCGGCGATCGACGTGATGCTGCCGCAGATGACCGGATTCGAGCTGTGTCGGCAGCTGCGGGCACGCGAGCTCGCCTTCCCGATCCTCATGCTGACGGCGCGCGACGCGGTCGACGACCGCGTGCGCGGCCTCGACTCCGGAGCCGACGACTACCTGACCAAGCCGTTCGCGCTGCCGGAGTTCTCGGCGCGCATCCGGGCGCTCCTGCGCCGTCAGGCCAGCCAGGCGAAGACCCGGCTCGAGCTGGGGAATCTCGCCATCGACCTCGTCGCCAACCGCATCCAGGTCGGCGACGCGCCCGTCACGCTGACCATCCGCGAGCAGGGCCTGCTGAGGGCCCTGCTGACCCGATCGCCGCAGGTCGCGTCGCGGTCCGACCTGCTCGGCGAGGTCTGGGGCACGGCGCACATCGACCCGAGCATCGTCGACCAGTACGTGCGCTACGTGCGCAAGAAGCTGGATGCCGCCGGATCGACCGCCGCGATCGAGACGGTGCGCGGGCAGGGATACCGTCTCGTCGAGGTGACCGCGTGAGGCGATGGCGCATCCGCACCCGACTGGTCGTCGGCACGTCGATCATGGCGGCCCTGCTGCTGACCGTCGCACTGCTCGTGGCGCGTGCCGAGATCACCCGCCTGCTGCACGACAGCGGCGTCAGCCTGGCGCGCTCCGACCTCACGTCGTTCGCGACCGACCTGCAGCGCAACCCCGACGAGGGGCCCGACGCCGTCGCGAACGGACTGCTGATCGTCATCCGCGCGCCCGACGGTACGACCGTGCGCGACACCGCCCCCCACGACGTGCGGCAGGTCATCGCGGCGACGGCCGACGGCACCGACTTCACCCTCGACGACGACGAGGGGCGCTCCTATGTGATCGTGAGCGAGCGCGTCGCGACCAGCGACGGCGTGTGGTCGATGTGGGCCGCGCGCGATGTGTCGTCGAGCCGCTCGGCCGTCTCAGGCATCGACACCGTGTTCCTGCTGACGGGCGCCGGCCTGCTCGTCGTCGTGATCGGCGCGTCGTGGATGCTCGCCCGCGGCGCCCTGCGCCCCGTCGAGGAGCTGCGGCGCCATGCCCAGGCGCTCGACGCCGCCGAGCTGCTGCCCGTCGCCGACAACGACGACGAGCTCGCCCGGCTCGCCGCCACGCTCAACGGCTTCGTTCAGCGCGTGCGCGCGAGCGCGGATCGCGAGCGTCAGATGGTCTCCGACGCCGCGCACGAGCTGCGCACTCCGCTGGCGACGCTGGGGGCCGAACTGGAGCTGACCCGGCGTCGACTCGACGACCCGGCCGGCGTCGAGGCCGGACTCGCGGCCGCGACGACCTCGGTCGATCGTCTGACCGGCCTGGCCACCAACCTCCTCGAGCTGTCGCGACTCGACGACGGCGGCGCCCATGACGCGAGCGAGACGGGCGCCGAGGTGCTGGATGACGTGCTCGCCGCGATCGATCGCGCCCGCGTGCGCGTCGCCGACCTCGACATCGAGATCGACGACGAGGTCAAGCTCGACGACCCCGCGGCACGGTATCGGGTGGAGCCGCTCGCGCTCTCGCGCGTCGCCGACAACCTGCTCGCGAACGCGATCCGCGCCGTCGAGCGGACGGGCCGGATCGTGGTCACCCTCGACGACCACGGCGACGAGATCCTGCTGCGCGTCGACGACGACGGGCCCGGAGCCCCGGAGGACTTCCTGCCGCGGGCGTTCGAGCGCTTCGCACGCCCCGACGACGCGCGGCGCCGACCGGGCAGCGGGCTCGGCCTCGCCCTGGTGCGCGCCGTCGCCGTCGCCGCCGGTGGCGATGCGCGCGTGCAGAACCTCGCCCCCGGGTTCCGCGCCGAGGCGCGTCTTCCGAAGATGTGAGTTCTCTCGCCCGGGAACGTCGTTTCTCGCGGCCCGGCCATAGGCGGCCTTCCGACACTGAGATCCACCCACCGAGGAAGGACCTCACGATGACCGGGCTGCTGACCGCTCCGACCGCGACCGCATCCGCGGCGCCGGCCGTCTCGTCGCGCCTGCGCCGACACCGCCGGCGTCACGCTCGAGCCGACCTGCTGACCATCGTCGCGTGGGCCTCGACCGCGCTCGCGGTCTCGCTCTTCCTCGCCGACGGCGTGACCATCACCGGGCTCGGCGACGCGCTCACCGCCGGCGGGATCATCGCCGGGCTGGTCGGCAGCAACCTCGTGCTGATCATGCTGGTGCTCGCCGCGCGCATCCCGCTCATCGACCGCACGATCGGCCACGACCGGGCGATCGCCGGCCACCGCCGGCTCGGCAAGCCCGCGTTCTACCTGCTGCTCGGTCACGGCGCCCTGCTGACCGCGGGGTACGCCTACAACGACCGCGTGAACGTCGCCGCCGAGACCGCGAGCCTGTTCAGCTCACCCGACATGCCCCTGGCGTACCTCTCGATCGCGCTCTTCGTCGCGGTGATCGTCACCTCGCTGATCGCCGTGCGGCGACGCCTGCGCTACGAGGTGTGGCACCTCATCCACCTGCTCTCGTACGGCGCCGTGATCGCCGCGCTGCCGCACCAGTTCTCGCAGGGCCAGGTCTTCGCCGAGGGCACGGCGCAGCGGGTCTACTGGATCGCGCTCTACGTGGTCGCTCTCGGCTCCATCGTCACCTTCCGCTTCGTCGAGCCGCTCGTGCAGTCGCTGCGCCACCGCGTCGTGGTCGACCGCGTCGAGCGGATCGGCGCCGACGCGGTCTCGATCCACCTGCGCGGCCGGGGCCTCTCGCGGCTGAAGGCCGAAGGCGGCCAGTTCTTCCAGTGGCGGTTCTGGTCGCGGCGCACCTGGTGGCATGCGCACCCGATCTCGCTGTCGTCGGCGCCGACCGACCACTCGGCGCGCATCACGATCCGCGAGCTCGGCGACGGAACCCGCCGCCTGGCGCAGCTCGTCCCCGGCACACCGGTGAGCTTCGAGGGCCCCTACGGCGTCTTCACCGACTCCGCGCGCGGCCGCGACGAGATCGTGGTCGTGACGGCCGGCATCGGGATGACTCCCGCCCGCGCTCTGCTCGAGAGGCTGGAGGCCGCACCCGGCGCCGTGACGGTGCTGGTGCGCGCGTCGGACGCGACCTCGACCTACCTCTGGCAGGAGATCCACGAGATCTGCCGACAGCGGGGATGGCGGTCGTATCTGTCGATCGGCCGCCGCGCCGACGGCGCCGCGGGATGGCTGTCGCAGGAGGACCGCGACCGCGGCGTCACCTTCGACAGCGTGTTCCCGAGGGCCGCCGCGGCGGAGACCTACATCTGCGGCTCCGACGCCTGGGCCGACCTCGTCGAGGCCGAGCTCGAGCAGCGCTCGGCCGACCCCCGTCACATCCATCGAGAGAGGTTCGACTGGTGAACGTGCGCGCGACTCTCGGCGGCGCCTTCGCGGCCCTCGCCGTGCTCATCATCGGGTGGCAGGCCGGAACGGCAGCCTCCCACCCGGCCACCGCCACCACGGCTTCCGGCAGCACCGGCGGCTCGGGCACGTCCGGCTCCGCCGGGTCGGGAACCTTCGCCGGGTCGGGATCCGCGAGCGGGTCGGGAACCTCCGACTCGACCACCGGCTCCTCGTCGGCCGGGTCCGGATCCGGCCTGAAGGACGGCTCGTACACCGGGCAAAGCGCCGACACCCGCTTCGGCGCGGTGCAGGTCGCGATTACCGTCTCGGGCGGGTCGATCACCGACGTGCAGGCGGTACACCTGACCGATCGCGACCAGCGGAGCGTCAGCATCAGCAATCGCGCCGCGCCCGTGCTGCGTCAGGAGGCCATCCAGGCCCAGTCGGCGCAGATCCAGACGGTCTCGGGAGCCACCTACACGTCGGAGGGCTACATCACCTCGCTGCAGTCGGCCCTCGACCAGGCCCGCTGATGCCGACCCGGGTTTTCACCACGATGGGCACGGTGGTGTCGCTGCGCACCGACGAGCCCCTCGCCGACGTGGTCGTGGACTGGGTGCGCGAGACCTTCGACCGCTTCGATGCGCAGTTCAGCCTCTACCGCGACGACAGCGAGATCAGCCGGCTGGCCGCCGGCGACCTGCGCCTCGGCGACACGTCCGACACATTCCGTCGCACCTACGCCGACGCGCTCGAGTGGCGATCGGCCACCTCGGGGCTCTTCACGCCGCACCGCCCCGACGGGGTGATCGACCTGTCGGGCATCGTGAAGGCCGCGGCGATCGCCGATGCCGGCACGATCCTCGACACCGCGGTCACGGGCGACTGGATCCTCAACTGCGGAGGCGACGTGCTGATGCGCTCGAGCGCGCCGACCGCCGTCGGCATCACCGACCCGCACGCACCCGGCCGCATCGCCACGGCTCTGACAGTCGCCGCGCCCCGCCGCGCGGTCGCCTCCTCTGGCAGCGCCGAGCGCGGCGAGCACATCTGGGGTGTCGCGACCGGCATCGCGCAGGCCACGGTCGTCGCCGACGACATCGTCATGGCCGACGTGCTGGCGACCGCGATCGTGGCCGGCGGAACCGAGCTGCTCGACACGCTCACCATGACGCACCGCATCGACGCGCTCGTCATCGCGCCGGATGGGGCGATCTCGGCGACCCCGGGCATCCGGTTGGCGGACCCTAGCTTCACCACCGGCGTTCCTGAGCCGGCCGACCAGAAGTGAGATGCCCATGTCCCGACCGATCACGAACTGGAACGATCAGCACCGCGAACGGCTCACCCGCGGCGATCGCGCAGCTGACATCCTCCGCAACGGGATGGGCAGCTGGGCGTTCGTCGGCGGCTTCGTCGCCTTCATGCTCGTCTGGGCGCTGACGAACCTCACCGGCATCCGATGGGATCCCTATCCGTTCATCCTGCTCAATCTCTTCCTGTCCATGCTCGCCGGACTGCAAGGAGCGATCCTGCTCATCGCGGCTCGGCGTCAGGACGGCGTAGCTGCCGCTCTGGCACAGCACGACTACGAGACCAACGCCGCGGCGAAGATCGAGATCGAGACCCTCATGGCGATCAATCGGGAGCAGCTGAAGATGCTCGCTGAAATACGCACCTCGGCTGTCCTCACCGCTGCGACGGGTGAGGTCGACGCGCACGGTGATCCGCGCTGAACCTGCAGTCGGGTCCTCCCATCGGTGCGAAGCGTCAGCTCGAATCGCCTGCTTCTTACTGATCTTCCTGATCCTTCCTGTTCTTTAAAGGAGCGAGGGTCACAAACTGACCCCCTAGCCGGTCAGAAACTGACCCGCCAGCAGGTCGAGAAGTGACCCCCTAGGCGGGTCGCTTTCTGACCTCGCACGATCGCCCACGCCCACGCTTTGCCCACAATCGTGGGCACTCGAACGATCAACAGCCTGATCACACCACCGGCAATCCACTGAAAAACCGGGCCCTTCGCTCTCCCGCTGCTGTCACGAGGGCGGCCAGTTGCGACTGAAAATCGGAAGGTCACCGGATCGACGCCGGTCGGAGCCACTTCCACGAAAAGCCCCCGGTCACCCGGGGGCTTTCGCTTTGTGCGGGCGGATGCGGCACGACATCGTCTGTCGGTTCGACGAGGCCGCCCGCTAGCGTGGGCGCAGGCCGCGGAGGCGCGGCCGCACGACACGAGCGACGAGAGACGATGCCCGAGCCGCGACCGAGCGACGAGCCGCAGCCCGAGACGGGCGCGCCCGCGCATCCTCGGTCAGGTCAGCGCGCTCAGCACGACTCCCTCGGGGTGTGGTCGCTGAGCCTCGCGGTGCTCGGCGCGATCATGGTCGCGATCCCGATCATCGGCGACGCGCTCTCGCTCGCGCCCGGCATCGCGGCCGTCGTCATCGGACTGCTCGCGCTGCGGCGGCACGAGACCGGAGCGAGCCCCTACCTCGTGCGTCCGCTGATCGGCACGATCGTGGGCGGGCTCGTCGTGGTCGTCGCGGGGATGCTGATGCTCGTCACCGCGCTCGTGCACTGAGCTCGCATCCACCCGCCGTCGACGCGGGGTCTGGGCTTCGCAGGTCTCCGCGGTCAGGCAGAGGCGACGGGGCGCGTGGTCGCGCCGTCGGCGACGGGGCGCGTGGTCGCGCCGTCGGCGGCGGGGCTGCGCTCCGACAGCACCTCGAAGAACGAGCACGGGACGCGGTGGTCGGCGACCCCGCGCTCCCCCGCGACCAGCAGGGCGTCGCCGAGCAGGATCGCGCTGCAGTCCCAGGCCGTGTCGCGCGCGCGGCGGTCGTAGGCGAGGCCCGCGCCGCAGTCGCAGCGCTCCTTCGCCGAGAACACCAGCCGACGCAGCAGCTTCTCGCGCGGTCGGCCGAGCCATTTCATGCCCACGGCGAGCGAGTGTAGAACACGCGCGGCCCGACGTCGAAACCCCCGGCCGGGGGTGTCGACGAACCGGGGCTCAGCGGCCGGGCAGCGAGGCGAGCGCCGCGGAACGCGCGGCGACGAGTTCGTCGTAGCTGCCGTCGCGCTCGGCCCAGCGGTGCATCTGCACCTTCTGCACGAGGATCTCGCGCGGCGTCGGCTCCGAGGCCAGCAGCGCGAGCGTCTCGTCGAGGTAGTCGTCGAGCGGCAGCGCGGCCGGGTTCAGCTCGAGCGCCTCGGGCACGGTCGCGACCGACGGCGGCACGAGCTCGGTGACGTTCACTCCGGTTCCGGCGAGCTGGGCGCGCAGCGCCTCGCTGTAGGCGTGCACGCCGGCCTTCGTGGCCGCATAGGTCGGCATGAGCGGGAACGGCAGGAACGCGATGCCCGAACTGACGGTCACGATGTCGCCGGCGCCGCGCGCGAGCAGGTGCGGGGTGACGGCGTCGATCACGCGGATCGTGCCGAGCAGATTCACCGCGACGGTCGCCTCGGCGGCATCCACGTGAGCCGGGTCGCGCAGGTCTTCGATCAGCATGACGCCCGACATCGTGACCACGAGGTCGAGGTCGGGATGCGCGGTCAGCACCTCGTCGCGGGCGCGGGCGATCGAGGCGGGATCGGCGACATCGATCTCGACGGTCTCGATGCGCGCCAGGTCGGCGTCGTCGGGGTGCGCCGCGGCGAGCGCGGCCACCTTGCTCGTGTCGCGACCGCCGACGATCACGGTGCCGCCCTCGGCGACGAGCCGGCGGGCGAGGCCGAGTCCGATGCCCGAGGTTCCGCCGACGATCCAGGCGGTGCGCGAGCTGATGTCCATGGGATGTCCTCCTCCGCGGTCGATCCGTCGACCGCATGGCCTCATCCCACGCCGACGCGATCCGCTCAGGAAGGACCGCGTCGATCCTGGGGGCGGCAGGACCACCCGGCCCGGCCACCCGGCACCCGGGGTCACGAGTTGCCCAGTTCTGTCGGGTTCGGAGCCCCCAACCCGACCGAACTGGGCAACTCGAAGAAGAGCTCGACACGCGACCTCACGCCCGAGCACAGCACGGGCGACAACGCGGGTCAGCCGAGGCGGCGTCGGTAGATCAGGTTCGCGACGACGTAGGCGACGACGAGCAGCGCGACGCACCAGGCGAGCGCGATCCACAGCTCGGCGCCGACCGGACGCCCCGCGAACAGCGCCCGCAGCGAGTTCACGATCGACGTCACCGGCTGGTGCTCGGCGAACCAGGCGATAGGGCCGGGCATGGATGCGGTGGGCACGAACGCCGAGCTGAGGAACGGCAGGAAGATCAGCGGGTACGAGAAGGCGCTCGCCCCATCCACCGACTTCGCCGTCAGGCCCGGGATCACGGCCAGCCAGGTCAGCGCGAGCGTGAACAGCACGAGGATGCCGGCGACGGCCAGCCAGCCGCCGACGCCCGCGCCGCTGCGGAACCCCATCAGGAGCGCGACGCCCGTGACGATCGCGAGCGACACCAGGTTCGCGACGATCGAGGTGAGCACGTGCGCCCAGAGCACCGCCGAGCGGGCGATCGGCATCGAGCGGAAGCGCTCGACGATGCCGCCCTGCATGTCGAGGAACAGCCGGTACGCCGTGTAGGAGATGCCCGAGGCGACCGTGATGAGCAGGATGCCGGGCAGAAGGTAGTCGACGTAGCCGCCGGCTCCCGCGCCCGACCCGGTGTCGATCGCGCCGCCGAAGACGAACACGAACAGCAGCAGGAACGCGATCGGCAGGAGCGCCGTCGTGATGATCGTGTCGGGGCTGCGCAGGATGTGTGTGAGCGAGCGCCCGGTGAGCGCGGCGGTGTCGCGCAGGGCGTCGAGGGCGCGGTGCGGCGCCGCTGCGCCAGCGGGCACGGTGAGTGCGGACATCAGCTCGGCTCCTTCGTGTCGTGCGGGTCGGACGGTTCGGTGGACGCGACGGGCTCCTGCGGCTCGCCGGGCGCCGTGGTGGCGCGCCCGGTGAGGGCGAAGAACACGTCGTCGAGGGTGGGCTGCTTCTCGACCCACTCGGCTCTCGCCGGCGGCAGCATCCGCTTCAGCTCGGCGAGCGTGCCGTTCACGAGGATGCGGCCCTCGTGCAGGATCGCGATGCGGTCGGCCAGCTGCTCGGCCTCGTCGAGGTACTGGGTGGTGAGCAGCACGGTGGTGCCGCCCGCGGCGAGCTGCCGGACGGTCGCCCACACCTCGCGCCGCGCCTCAGGGTCGAGCCCGGTCGTGGGTTCGTCGAGGAAGATCACGTCCGGATCGCCGATGAGGCTCATCGCGATGTCGAGGCGGCGGCGCATGCCGCCCGAGTAGGTCGCGGCGCCACGGCCGCCCGCCTCGGTGAGCGCGAAGCGGGCGAGCAGCGCGTCGGCGACGTCAGCCGGCTTCGGCAGGTGGCGCAGCCGGGCGACGAGCGCGAGGTTCTCGCGCCCGCTGAGCTTCTCGTCCACGGCGGCGAACTGCCCGGTCAGGCTGATCACCTCGCGCACCGCTGCCGGACGCTCGGCGACGTCGATGCTGCCGACGCGCGCCACGCCGGCATCCGCTTTCAGCAGGGTGGAGAGGATGCGGATGAGCGTCGTCTTGCCGGCGCCGTTGCTGCCGAGCAAGGCGAAGATCTCGCCGCGGCCGACCGTGAGGTCGACGCCGGTGAGCACGGCGTTCTGCTTGTACGACTTAGTGAGGCCGACGATCTCGATCGCCGGGTCGAGCTCGGCGGATGCCGCTCTGGCCGTCGCCGGCGGGGTCGCCGTCGCTGCCGCGATCACGACTCCCCCGCATCCCCGACAGCGGCGTCGATCGACTTCGCGAGCCGCGCCCGTTCGGATCCGATCCAGCTGCCGCCGTCGTAGTTCGCCATGAACGCCTCGGCGAACTCGACCGGCTCGGCTCCGACGAGCTCGCGCACGGTCGTGCCGTCGGCGACGGCCTGCTCGAACAGCTCGGCGAGGTCGCCGAGCATGCGCACGAGCGTGGCGCCGTTCTCGTTCGGCCCGAGGTTCATCACGTAGCGCGCGACGGCGGCTTCGGCTTCGCGGTATCCGCTCGGCAGCGCCTTCACGCGGGTCTTGTACTCGCGGTAGCTCTTCTTGTCGGCGAGGTCGCCGACGACGAGCTCGATGAGGTTCTTGGCCATGGTCAGTCTCCTTCGGTGGTGGTGCCGGTGGCGCCGGTGGTGGTGGATGCGGCGGCGCCGGTCGGTGAGGCGTCGCGCAGGTGCTCGAGCCGCTCGGCGAGGAAGCCCCAGTTGCGCCAGAACTCATCGAGGTAGTCGCGCCCGGCGGCGTTGAGCGTGAACACCTTGCGCGGCGGGCCCTTCTCGCTCGGCACCTTCTCGACGTCGACGAGTCCGCGCTGCTCGATGCGCAGCAGCAGGGCGTAGACGGTGCCCTCGGCGATCTCGGTGAAGCCCTGCTCGCGCAGCCAGGCGGTGATCTCGTAGCCGTAGGCGGCGCGCCCGGCGAGGATCGCGAGCACGATCCCCTCGAGCGTTCCCTTGAGCATCTCGGTGATCTGCTTCGGCATCGGCTCTCCTTCAGTCGGTGACTCCTGCTGCCGCTACTCAGCGTCGCTGCTATTCAGCATCAGTGAGTACCACTAGATAGTAACGTTGAATAGCGGATGCGCAAGAGGTGACTCCGACCGTCGGCGCTAGCGTGAGCGCGTGACGACCTCGCCCGCCGCATCCGCACCGCTCGCCCGCGTCGAGATCGCGCGCCGCGTGAGCTACGCGGTGATCGCGATCGTCGTGCTCGTCGCGTTCGGGCTGCAGTTCTACCTGCTGTTCACGGGCGGCTCGGATGCGAACTCGGGCGAGAGCGGCTCGAGCATCCCCCTCGCCGTGCGCTTCGCACGCCTGTTCAGCTTCTTCACGATCCTCAGCAACGTGCTCGTGCTGATCGCGGCGATCGGCGCCGCGCTCGGCCGCGACGTGCGCCCCGGCGCCGGCCGCGGCTGGCGGCTGCTGCATCTGGATGCGCTGCTCAGCATCGTCGTGACCGGCTCGGTGTTCGGGCTGATCCTGGCGCCCGGGCTGCAGCTGCGCGGCGAGGCCGTCGTCGCGACCGCGCTGTTCCACAACGTCGCGCCGGTGCTGTTCGCGCTCGCCTGGCTGCTGTTCGGCCCGCGACGTCAGTGGAGCATCCGTCTCGCCGCCCTCGCCTTCATCTGGCCGGCGCTGTGGCTGGCGTTCACCTTCACGCGCGGCGCGATCACCGGCTGGTATCCCTACCCGTTCCTCGACGTGAACCAGGTCGGGGCGGGCGCTGCCGCGCTCGGCGCCCTCGCGGTCGTCGCCTACGCCGTGGTGCTGGCCGTCGTCATCCTCGTGATCGACCGCTTCGTGCCGTCGCTCAGCGGGTCGGCGGCTCCGGGAGCCGACGGGCGGCCCGACGCGCCGAAAGCGGCAGGGCGAGCCCCAGCAGGGTAACGACCACCAGGGCGACCGCCCCGGCGATCAGTCCGGCCGCGCGGCCGAGCACGACATCCGCCACCAGCGACGCCGTGCCGGTCAGCACGAGCGCGACGGCGATCAGCGTCACCCGCAGCAGCTGATCGGTGACCCGCACGATGCGCCCCTTCACCTGGTGCCGGAACAGCACCCGGTGCAGGCTGACCGGTGCGAGCGCGAGGATCGTGGCGAGCACGGCAACCGCGACGAGCACGAGATAGAGCGTGCGCTGGTAGCCGTCGAGCTCGGCGAAGCGCGGCTGGAACGCGAGGGTCAGCAGGAAGCCGGTGAGGATCTGTGTGCCGGTCTGAGTGACCCGCAGCTCCTGCAGCAGCTCGCCCCAGTTGCGGTCGAGGCGCTGGTTCTCGGTCTCGGGTCGGCCGTCGGCGACGGCGTCCTCGAAGTCCTCACCGGCGGGATGCGCTTCGCGGTCGGGTCGATCGCCGGAAGCCGGGCGGGCGTCGTCGGTCACACCGCCACGGTAACCGGCGCGGATGCCGCGACTCCCCGCGGTCACCCGACTCGCAGGAGGTCCGCCGACGGCGCGTCCGCGCAATCGTGGTGCGCATTCGGCCTGGGCCGTACCGTCGCGGTCGCTGCGGCACCTAGCGTGCTGGCGGAGCCGTCGCAGCGACGGCCCGTGAGAGGAATCGGATGAACGACGTCGACGTCCCCCTGCTCGCCGACGAGGTGTGGTGGGGAGGCGCCGTGGCCGATGGCACGCTCATGCCGTTCGGCACTGTCGCGCACCGCCGGGATCTGGCTCACAACGCCGGCCTCGCCGCCGACGCGACATCGGGCGCGAACCAGTCGGCGCCGCTGCTGCTGTCGAGCGCGGGACGAGCACTGTGGTGCGATCGGCCGTTCGCGTTCGAGTTCGTCGTCGAGGGGCGACAGCGGGCGCTGCGGGCGAGTCCGGCGGAGTTCGGACGCCGGCCCGCCGACGCCGAGATTCGCGACGGCGACGGACTCGGCGGCGCGGAAGCCCCGTTGCAGCTGATCGAGACCGGCGGCGCACTGCGCGACGCCTTCCTCGCCTCCTCATCGGCCCACTTCCCCGCTGGTCGCGGCGCACCGCCTCGCGAGCTGTTCGCCGGGCCGCAGTACAACACCTGGATCGAGATGCCCTACCTGCCGACGCAGGAGGCAGTGCTCACCTACGCCCGGGGCCTGATCGATGCGGGCTTCCCGCCAGGGGTGCTGATGATCGACGACGACTGGGCCGTCGACTACGGCGACTGGCGCTTCGACCGAACGCGCTTCCCCGACCCCAGAGCGATGACGGACGAGCTCGCGCAGCTCGGCTTCCGCGTCATGCTCTGGCTCGTGCCCTTCGTCAGCCCCGACGGCGCCGTCTTCCGCGAGCTCGAAGAACGCGGGATGCTGCTGCGCGGCGCCGACGGCGACACCGCGATCCGCCGCTGGTGGAACGGATACAGCGCCCTGCTCGACGTCGCCTCGCCCGCCGCCGCCGACTGGCTCGCCGACACCCTGACGGCGTTGCAGCGGGAGACGGGAGTCTCGGGATTCAAGTTCGACGGCGGCGACCTGCGCGACTTCCGCGACGACGACCTGCCCCCGATCGACGCATCCGCTGCCGTCATCTCCCCCGTCGACCGCGTCGAGGCCTGGGTCGCTCTGGGTGCACGGTTCCCCTTCAACGAGTTCCGGGCGAGCTGGCGATCCGGCGGACTGCCGCTGGCGCAGCGCCTGCACGACAAGCCGCCGACCTGGGGCGAGGATGGTCTCGCGGGACTGATCCCGGAGGCGATCGCCCAGGGTCTGATCGGGCATCCCTTCGTCTGCCCCGACATGGTCGGCGGCGGTGAACTGGGCTCGTTCGGCCCGGGCGCCGTGGTCGACCAGCAGCAGTTCGTGCGCTATGCGCAGGTGGCTGCGCTCTTCCCGATGATGCAGTTCTCGCTCTCGCCGGCTCGGGTGCTCGACGAGGACCATCTGGCTGCGGTGCGGAAGGCCTTGGCCCTCCGCGACAGCCTGCTGCCCGAGATCCTCGAGCTGGTGGACGCGGCGGGCGCGACCGGGGAGCCGATCCTCCGTCCGCTCGCCTATCACCACCCCGGATTCGAGCACGTGCGCGACCAGTTCCTGCTCGGCGAGCGCATCCTGGTCGCGCCGGTGCTGGAGCGTGGCGCGACGTCACGCCCGATCACGCTGCCGCCGGGAACGTGGCAGGAGGTCGTCCGAGCGGCGGACGGTCACGAGGCCGGCCCCGGATCGACGCACGTCGCGGGCGACGGCGGACTGCAGATCTCCGTCTCCGTCGATCTCGACGCCATCCCGGTGCTACGCCGGATCTGAGCCCTGAACGCAGCCCCGCGTGTCCGTACACGACGTACCGACAAAACCAGACGGCCAGCCTGTACGCTTCCCGAAACGGACGGGGGATGCAGTGGCGCAGACGATCGAACGCGACTCTCCTGTCGCGTACTACGAGCAGCTGTTCGTGATCCTGCGCGACCAGATCCTCTCCGGCGACATCCCCGCCGACGAGCGCCTGCCCAGCGAGATGGAGCTGTGCCGCGAGTACGGCCTCTCGCGCGCGACGGTGCGACAGACGATGTCGAAGCTCGAGAGCGAGGGCTTCGCGCGCCGCGTCGCCCGCCGCGGAGTCTTCGCCTCCTCGCCCGAGCAGTCGACCGGCTGGACCGTCGAGGAGGGCTTCCTCGAATCGCAGGTGCGCCAAGGCCAGACCGGCGTGACCACCCAGGTGGTGGATGCGCGGCTCGCCGCCCCCGCCCAGCACGTCGCCGAGGCCCTCGAGCTCGCCGACGACGCTCAGGTCTTCGCGCTGCAGCGCGTGCGCTCGCTCGACGGCAAGGTCGCGATGTTCAGCACGAACTGGTTCCCGAAGAGCGTCGGCGAGACGGTCTCGGCCGATGCCGGCGTGATGGACGGCAGCGGCTCGCTCAACGAGACCCTGCGCCGCGCCGGCTTCGTCTCGAACGGGGCCAAGCGCGTCATCCGCGCCATGCGCCCCACCGAGGCCGTGGCCGCTCACCTGCAGATCGATGCCGATCAGCCGGTGCTGCGCGTGCGCTCGCTGTCGTGGGATGCGCGGGGCACCCGCTTCGACTACTACGAGACCTGGGTGCTGACCGACATCATCCCGCTCGAGGTCAGCGTCAGCGCGAACTGACCGCCCTTCCAGGGCGCGGTCCGCGATCCCGATCCGGGAGCCCGGCACCGCCCGCTCGGTGCCGCCCGGCACCGCTCGCTCAGCCGAGCAGGTCGGCCGCGAAGCCGCCGAGCGCGCGGGCCGGATCGGGCGCCCAGCCGAGCGCCTCGGCCGCGAGCAGCGCCGCGCCGACAGCGGTGACCTGCGGCTCGAGCACGGGCGCCGCGCGGTAGCCGTTGACCGCGTTCTTGATGTCGATCCAGCCGGGCGAGCGCGCCCATCCGCCCGCCAGCCGCACCTCGCCGTCGCCGGCGCCGCCGCGGCGCACCGCCTCGACGGCCTCGCGTCCGGCGATCGCGAGCGCGCCGAGCACGGCCGAGGCGCGAGCCCGCGGATCGGCGGGAGCATCGAGCGCGTACGCCGGCTGGCCGCCGCCGTGCACACCGGGGACGAACCAGCCGGAGTCGAGCACCGGCAGCGGCTCGGCGCTGCCGTCGAGCAGGCCGCGGATGTGCCCGGCGACCTCGGGGTTCTGCGAGGCCCACTGCACGTTGCGGGCGAGCTCCTCGACGCGCAGCACGGTCGTGCCCGAGCTGCGGATGCCGGGGGCGATCTCGATCGCCGGCTGCCGCGTGTAGTCGGCCGGCGGCGCGGCGGTCTGCGCGACGACGACCTCGGCCGTGCCCATCGAATCGAGCAGGGCGCCCGGCACCATGCGGTCGACGCCCCAGCCGGCGATGGGATGGTCGTGGCCGCCGACGACCGTGATCGCCTCCGCGGAGACCGCGCCGGCCTCGCGCAGGCGGGCGGACGCGAGCGCTCCGACGACCTCGCCGGTCGCCGCGACCGGCGGCAGCAGCTCGACGTCGCCGAGCGTCGAGCTGACCCGATCGGCATCCCAGCGGCGGTCGCTCGCGTGCCAGGCGCCCGTGCGCGAGGCGAGCGTGTCGCTGAGGAAGGGCCGGCCCGACCAGTGCGCGGCCGGCAGGTCGGTGAGCGAGATCCAGCGGTGCGCGCTCGTCTCGCCGAGCTGCTCGCGCGCCCACACCCAGCCGACGAAGGTGCGCACCGGGTCGCTGTCGGCGTCGAAGGGCTCCGTGCCGCGCAGTCGCGGCTGCAGATCGCGGAACACCGTCTGCCGCCGCGGATCGAACCACGACAGCGCCCGGGTGAGCGGGGTGAGCGCCGCATCCACCAGCACGCCGTCTTCGCCGATGCCGGCCGTGCTGACCGCGTGCACCTCGTAGAGGTCGCCGCAGGCGCTGAGGATCATCTGCTCGATCGCGTCGAGCAGGGCGCGGGCGTCGATGAGCGGGCCGTCGGCGTCGCGCGGCGTTGGCCGGATCACGCGGGCGACCACCGCGCCCTCGGCATCGATCAGCACGACCTTCGCGTTGGTCGAGCCGATGTCGACGCCGCAGGCGACCGCCGTGCGCGTCGTGATCCCCACGAGGCGACGATACCGCCGGGTCCGACTCCCCGAAGAGCGGACCCGGCGGCGCGGGACCTCCGGCGCTCCCCCGAAGAAGCGGCCGGAGGAAGGTCAGGCGATCACGCCGGGCTCAGCCGATCGGCGAGGCCGAGGCCGAGGCCGACGGGATGCCCGCCGCGCTCGACGCCGGGCCGTCCGCCGGCGCGGCCAGCACATCCACGTAGCCGAGCGCGGTCTTCGCCGCCTCGTACTGCGCGCCGACCTGCGGCTCGAACGGCACGGCCGCGAGCTCGTCGACGGCGACCCGCCAGGCGGGGAAGGCGCCCTCGGCCGCGGCGGCGGCCTGCATCGCGGCGCCCATCGTCACGTACTCATCGGGTGCGGGCACGGCGACGGGGATGTCGACGAGCTCGCCGAGGATCGCCTGCACCGCGGGACTCTGAGCGGCGCCGCCGATGAGCAGCAGACGGTTCGTCGGCACCTCGCAGGCGTGCAGCGCATCCAGCATCGCCACCTGGCTCGCGAGCGTGCCCTCGATGACCGAGCGGGCGAAGTTCTCGCGGGTGAAGTTGGCGAGGGATGCGCCGTGCAGCGAGCCGCGGGCGTGCGGCAGGTCGGGGGTGCGCTCGCCCTCGAAGTACGGCAGCAGCGTGAGGCCGCCGGCGCCGGGCGCCGCGGCGAGCGCGAGGTCGCTGAGCTCGTCGAAGGTGCAGCCGAGCAGGCTCGTCGCGAGCTCGAAGTTGCGCGCCGCGTTGAGCGTCGCGACGAGCGGCAGGTGGTCGCCGGTCGCGTCCGCGTAGTTGCAGACGTAGCCGGCGTAGTCGTGCACGGGCCGGGCCGAGCGGGCGTAGACGACGCCTGAGGTGCCCAGCGAGAGCACGGCGTCGCCGGGCTGGATTCCGAGCGCGAGCGCCGCGGCCCCGTTGTCACCGCTGCCGACGCCGATCGGGATCCCCGCCGGGATGCCCGGGATGCCCGCGCCGGTCACACCCGCGCGGTCGAGCGGGCCGAGGATGCGCGGCAGGATCGCCGACCGGCCGAAGGCGTGCTCGAAGAGGTCCATCTCGTACTCGTTGCGCTCGGGCGACCAGTAGCCGGTTCCGCAGGCATCGGAGCGATCTGTGACGAGCTCGTCGAGCCCGGGGCGGCCGGAACCGGGGCCGAAGCCGCGCAGACGCCAGGTGAGCCAGTCGTGCACGATCGCGACGGCGGCGGTGCGCGCGACGGCCTCCGGATGCAGGTCGCGCATGTAGCGCAGCTTCGGCGCCGTGTCGGAGAGCGTGAGCGGGATGCCGGTACGGCGGATCCACTCGTCGCGCCCCAGCTCGGCGTTGAGCGCCATCATGTGCGGGTGCGAGCCGGTGTCGTTCCACTGCGGCGAATCGGCGACGACCTCGCCCGACTCGTCGAGGAAGATCGGCGTGTGCTGCTGGCCGCTCACCGAGACGGCGATGACGTCGTCGAGGCCGCCGGCGCGTCGCACGGCCGTGAGCAGCGCATCCCACCAGCGGTTCGGGTCGATGATCGTGCCGGAGGGGTGCGAGGCCTTGCCCTCGCGCACGGCGGCGCCGGTCTCGAGGTCGCGCACGGTGACCTTGCAGTTCTGGGTGGAGGAGTCGATCCCCGCGACGAGCTTCATCGCTCGGTCTCCGTTCTCGTGGTGCTGTGGTGGTGAGCCGGGTCAGAGTGGTGGGCCAGAGCACTCATGCGGGCAGCGCCTTCAGGTGCTCCCAGACCGGGCGCGCGGCGTCGGCCCAGGCGGTGAGCGCGGCGTGACGCGCGGCATCCGCCGGCACGTCGACGGGGGCGCAGTCGGCCCACGCGCCGGTCTCGCCCGAGGCGAGCAGCTGCGCGCCGCGCGAGACGACCTCGGGGTGGCTCGAGACGCTGAGCGGCACGCCGAGCAGGTCGGCCTTGAGCTGCAGCCAGAGCGCGTTGCGGCTGGCCGGGCCGATCACCTTCACCCGGTCGGGCTGGATGCGGAACAGCTCGAGCACGTCGGCGAACTGCCACGCCATGCCGAGGAAGGCGCCGAAGACGAGCTCGGCGCGGGTGGTGTCGGTGGAGAGCCCGGCGATCGCGCCGCGCGCTCGCGGGTTCTTGGCCGGGCTGGGGCTGCCGCGGAACTGCGGCAGCACGACCGGCACGCGGTCGAGGTCGATGCGGCCGGCGACCCACTCGGCGTGCAGCTCGTAGCAGAGCGCGGCGAGGGATGTCGCATCCACTCCGAGCATCGACTGCAGCGTCGCGAAGGCCGAGCCGCCGGTCGGGATGGAGGCGAAGAGGGTGAAGTCGTCGCCCGTCACGCCGATGCCGTTGGCGAGCTTCGAGCGCTCGGCGTGCTCGTCGACGCTCGGCTCGTCGCGCAGGAACAGCAGCCCCTCGGTCGTGCCGGTCGAGTTGAGCAGCTCGCCGTGCGCGAGCTCGGCGCCGACGGCGCCGACCATGTGGTCGTGCCCGGCGACGTGCACCATGACGCCCGCGCCGAGCCCGAAGCCGCGGGCGCACTCCGGACGCATCGGCACGCCATCGCCGGCGCGCCGCAGTTCGGGCAGCACCTCGACGTGCACGCCGAGCAGCCCCGCGACATCCTGCGACCAGGATGCCGTCGCCAGGTCGAGCGCGAGGGTGCGGCTGGCGAGCGAGTACTCCGACCAGCGCACGCCGGTGAGGCGCGCGGCGATGTACTCGGCGATGTTGAGCCACTGGGCTCCGCGGGCGGCGGGGCCGGCGGCGCGCAGCGCCCAGGCGATCTTCGACAGCCCGTAGTTGCCGCTCACCGGCAGGCCGGTCGTGCGGTAGGCCCGGGTGCGGTCCATCGCGTCGAGCCCCGCCAGCAGCGGCAGACCGCGCTGGTCGTGCCAGAGGATCATCGGCGAGGCGAGGGAGATGTCGGGCAGAACGAGTCCGCCCGACTCCCCCACGCCGGTGATCGCCACGCGCTCGACCGCGGCACGCTGGTCGGCGTCGAGACCGTGGATGAAGTCGCCGATCAGCGTCGCCATCGCGTCGAGGTCGTAGACCTCGCCGTCGGCGTCGCGCACGGTCGGGGTGGGCTGCGAGGTCGAGACCGTCGCCACCCCCTCGGGATCGAAGAGCCCGAGCTTCACACTGGTGGTGCCGACGTCGACCGTGATCGTGGTGAGCACGGCGATCCTGTCCTTGTCGTTCTGCGGCTTGTCGGTTCCGCGGCTTAGGCCACGGAGGGGTTGAACTGGCGGATGCGGCGCTCGACGACCTCCGAGATCGCGACGACCGCGCCCTTCGAGACCCGGATGAGCGAGTTCTCGTTGTTGTTGGCGTTGTAGGCCTCGCCGAAGCTGCGGATCATCGCGTTGCGCAGGTCGCTGGCGATGTTGACCTTGACGACGCCGAACTCGTGCAGGCGGCCGAACTCCTCGGCCGGCAGGCCCGATCCGCCGTGGATGCACAGCGGCACCGGGCTGGCGTGACGCACCTCGTCGAGCAGGTCGAAGTCGATGTGCGCGTTGGGGGCGTAGCCGTGCACGTTGCCGACGGACACGGCGAGGATGTCGTTGCGCACCGCATCCACGAAGGCCTTCGCCTCGTTCGGGTCGGTCATGCTGGCGCGCTCGGGGGCGACGTCGTCCTCCTTGCCGCCGATGCTGCCGAGCTCGGCCTCGAGGGCGATGTCGGGGCCGCACATCTCACGGGCCTTCGTCGAGGTGGCGACGTTGTCGGCGAAGGACGCCTCGGAGTCGTCGATCATGATCGAGGTGAAGTCGGCGGCCAGCGCCTTCTCGACGGCGTCGAGCGACTTGCCGTGGTCGAGGTGCAGCGCGACGGGCACCTTCGTCGTCGCGAGGCGGCGGGCGACCATGTCGTAGATGTACTCGTAGCCCGAGAGCGCGACGTTGGTGGGGGCGACCTGGATGAAGGTGGGCACGCCGACCTTCTCGATGGCGTCGACGATGCCCATGGTCGTCTCGATGTTGGTGGTGTTGAACGCTCCCGCGACGAGACCGCGCGAGACGCACTCGTTCACGACCTCGATTCCGCTGACCAGAGGCATGGGGGTCCTTTCGCTGTGGGATCGCCGCTCGCGGCGCTTCGGGCTAACTGTACCGTCTGTACGTACAAGACGTACGACAAGAGATCTGGGGATCGCCCGCCGGCGACGGGTGGTGAGCGCGCGTGATGAGCCGCGCGCCGCCGCCGACGGGCGAGAGGGTGCGCCGCTTACTCGAAGTTGCGGTGGCGGGCGACCAGATCCTCGAACTTCGCGCCGGTGCGCTGAACGAGCTGGAAGTAGAGCACGTCCCAGAAGATCCAGAGCGACTGCTCGAACAGGCTGCCCATCGGCTGGATCGTCGGCACGAGACCGCTCGGGTCGTCGGCGCCGTAGGTGTGCGCGGGGATCGTGAGCACGATGTCGGCGAGCTTCGCGGTCGGGCCGTCCGGAACCGCGGTCGCGACCAGCAGCGTCGCGCCCGTCTTCTTCACCTGCTCGGCGATGTAGTGCAGGTGGGGGATGTTCGACGGGCCCGTCGGCATGATGAACAGGTCGTCGGCGGTCACCGCCGGCGTCGTGTCATCCCAGCCCCAGTGCACGGTCTTGCCGAAGTGGGTCAGGCGCATCGCGAAGGCCTTCGAGCCGAGGCCCTCGCGGCCGATGCCGAGCACGAAGATGCGCTGGTGCTTCTCGAGCGCGTCGAGCGCGGCCTCGATCTGGTCGAGCGGCACGCGGCGGAACACCTCGCCGAGCTCGGCGACGACGGCGGCGCTGGTCTCACGGAAGTCGGACATGCTGTCCTCCCTTTCAGTTCTGGCGGTTCAGTTCGTTCTGGTCTTGAGGAGCGTCCACGGCCTGATTTCGGCGTGGGCACGGTGGGCCGGCGGCGCGAGGCAGCGCCAGCCCACCGGGTCAGGTACGGCTCGGCCGGGCGCCGAAGCGGCCGACGAAGAGCGCGAGCAGGATGACGCCGCCGTAGACCGCGTTGATCCAGAAGGTCGGCACGCCCGCGAGGGTGAGCACGTTCGTCAGTGTGCCGAGCAGCAGCACGCCCAGCAGCGCGCCGACGATGCGGCCCTGGCCGCCCGTGAGCTGCACGCCGCCGATCACCGCAGCGGCGAGCGCGCTGAAGATCAGGTTCTGACCCATTCCGCTCGTGACCGAGGCGAGGCGCCCGGCGAGCATCAGACCGGCGAAAGAAGCCAAGGTGCTGGCGACGATGAAGGTGGTGATGAGCACCGCATCCACCCGGATGCCCGCGGCACGGGCAGCGTCGGCGTTGCCGCCGATGGCGTACAGCGCACGACCCCAGGCGGCGTAGCGCAGCACGAGCGCGGCGATCACGAACAGGATTCCTGTGACCCAGATCGCGGCCGGGACGCCGAACCAGCGGGCCGAGCCGATGTAGCGGAAGGCGTCGGGCAGCCCGGCGAGTGTCTTGCCCTGGCTGACGCCGAGCGTGATGCCGCGCAGCAGGATCAGCATCGCGAGACTGACGATGAAGGGATCGAGTTTCACCTTCACCACGAGCAGGCCGTTGAAGAGGCCGATGAGCGCGCCGATCACGAGCGTGAGCAGGATCGCCACGAAGGGGTTGATCATCGTGCCGAGTCCGCCCATCGCGGCCGGGATCAGCAGCCAGGCGGCGACCATCGGCGCCAGGCCGACGGTCGACTCGAGCGAGATGTCGAGCTTGCCGGTCAGCAGGATGAAGGTCAGGCCGATGACGACGATGCCGAGCTCGGCCGACTGACGCAGGATCAGCGTGAGGTTCGGCGCCGTGAGGAACGCGGGGCTCACGATCGCGCCGATGACGGCGACGATGATGAGGCCGGGCAGGACGCTGAGCTCGCGCACGTTGCGCACGACGGATCCGAGGAACGGACTGCGCCCTGACGGGACGGTGATGACGGTGGTGCGTGCGCTGTTCACGGGGTTCACTCCAGGCCTTCGATGGCTCGAACGATGTCTTCTTCGGTGGGTTCGGCGAGCTCGGCCGCGATGCGGCCCTCGCGCATGATGAGGACGCGCGAGCTGACGAGCAGCTCCTCGACGTCATCGGAGATGAGCACGACGGCGACACCGTCGGCGAGGGCGCGCAGGATGAGCGCGTAGATCGCGTCCTTCGCGGCGATGTCGACGCCGGCGGTCGGTGAGATCAGCACGAGCACGCGCGGATCGCGGGCGAGCGCGCGGGCGAGCACGACCTTCTGCTGGTTGCCGCCGCTGAGACCGGAGACCGCGAGGGCGGGGTTCGGCGGAACGAGCGCGACGTCCTGGATGAGGGTGCGCGACATCTCGTTCTGCTTGCGCGGCGAGAAGAAGCCCGCCGGTGCGAGCCGGTCCATGACGCCCATGGTCATGTTCTCGGCGACGCTGAGCTGGGGCACGTAGCCGTCCTTGTGACGGTCGGCGGGCACGAAGCCGACGCCCGCCTTCTGACTGGCTTTGACCTTGCCGGTGGGGATGACCTCGCCGTCGGCGAGCACCGATCCCGAGCCGAGCCGGCGCAGACCGGCGATAGCCTCGCCGACCGAGTACTTGCCCGATCCGCCGACGCCGCCGATGGCGACGAGCTCGCCCGGCGCGACGCGGAACGACACGTCGGTGAACGCGCCGCCCTTCTCGGTGGCCGAGCGCAGCTCGAGCGCCGGCGCCGTGTCGGTCGCCGTCGCGGCCGCGCTCTCGACCCGGTGGCGTCGCTGCTCCTGGCCCGCGAGCAGGGCCTCCACCAGGTCGTCGGACTTCACGTCGTCGCCGGTGCGCGACCAGAGCAGCTTGCCGTCGCGCAGCACGCTGGCGGAGTCGCAGATCGCGGTGACCTCGCGCAGGAAGTGCGAGACGAAGACGAAGGTGACGCCGTCGTCCTGTAGCTCCTGCACCTTGTCGAAGAGCCGGCGGATGGCCGAGCCCTCGAGCTGCACCGTGGGCTCGTCGAGCAGCACGATGCGGGTGCCGGCGTCGAGCGCCTTCGCGATCGTGAGCATCTGACGCTCCTCGATCGGGGCGTCGGAGAGCAGCGACTTCGGGTCGAGATCGATGCGCCACTCCGAGAGGATGCGCTCCGCCTCGTTCTGCATCGTGCGCCACGACACCGACGGCCCGTTGCCGGGCAGGCGCCCGGCGAACAGGTTCTCGGCGATCGTGAGGTTCGTGAACACCGACGGACGCTGGTAGACGCAGGCGACGCGCTGCTGCCATGCCTTCGCGTCGGAGGCCGGCGGCGCCTCCTCGCCGAAGAAGCGCACCGCTCCGGTGTCGGGGGTCTCGAGGCCGGTGATCATGCGCAGGAGCGTGGACTTGCCGGCGCCGTTGCGGCCGATCAGTCCGTGCACCTGGCCGGGGAGGATCGAGACGGAGACGTCCTGCAGCGCCTTCGTCGCACCGTAGGTCTTGCTGACGCGATCGATCTGGATCGCGGGAACGGTGGTGGATGGGGTTGTCATGACGTCTCCGTCTCGCTTCCGGTCGGAGTTACTTCGAGGCGCCGAAGGCCTCGAGGGCGAACTTCTTGTTTCCCCAGAGCTCCGGGTCCTCGACGTTGTCCTTCGTCACGACGGGCGTCGGCAGCAGATCGACGAGGTTGCCCTTGCGCTTCTCGATGACGCTGCCGTGGTCGGTCTTGCCGACCTTGAACTTCTCGCCCTTGATCGCGCGCACGAGGTAGTCGGCGCCGTAGTCGATGTAGTCGGTCATCGGCTGCGCGACGGCAGCGTCGAGGTAGCCGTCACGGATCGCGGTCATCGCCATCGGGCTCGCGTCCACCGAGACCTGCACGATGTGCCCCTCTTCGCCGACGGCCTTGAGCTTGCCGAGCGACTTGAGGGTGTCGAGGATGGTGGGGAAGAAGGTCGCATCGCTCTGGTTGTAGATGCCCGCGATGTTGTCGTACTGGTTGAGCGCCGTCTCGATGCCGGTGGCGGCCTTGGCCGGGTCCCACTCGGTGGCGACGTTGACGAGCTTCACGTCGGGGTACTTCTTCTTCATGCAGTCGTTGAAGCCGTTGGTGCGGTCGCGGCCGTTGGAGGTGACCGGGTCGCCGTCGAGCGTGATCACGGCCGAGCCGGCCTTGACGCGCTTGCCCATCTCCTCGCACGCGAGCTCGCCCATGTGCACGTTGTCGGCGCGGACGATCATGGCGATGTTGCCGGAGGCGGGCGCCTCGTCGATCGCGACGATCGGCACGTTCTGGTCGTTCGCGTACTCGATCGCGGGGACGATGGCGTCGGCGTCGCCGACGGAGATCACGAGGCCCTTGGCACCCTTGTTGATGAGCGTCTGGATGTCGGTGATCTGCTGCGCCGGGTCGCGATCGGCGTTGGTCGCCGGGATGGTCGCGTAGCCGAGCTTCTTGAAGCGCTCCATCGAGCCGACGTTCTCGGCGTTCTGGAACGGGTCGGTGTGCGGCTGGGAGTAGCTCAGCTGGGTGTCGGCCGGCTTGGCGTCGCCGCCGGCGGCGGCTCCCGTCGAGCAGCCGGCCAGCAGCAGGGCGCCGACGCCCAGGACCGCCACCCCCGTGATTGCCGTGATTCGCATTGCAGACTTCCTCTCTGAAGTAGCAAGACACGTACGCGATCTCCGTTGATCCGGCATCGTCGCGCGGTCTGTACGTCTTGTCCGTACAGAAAGTACAGCATCTGCACATCCGTGCAAGACAGGCGATGCGGTCTACCCCAGTTCGTGACCGGATCGTGCCTGACGACAGATGCTCACCGGCACCGCGGCGGTGAGCTTGCGATCCGCGCGATCCCGTCGCCGGGAAAAGCAGAACGTCCGGCGGTCGCGCCACACGACCGCCGGACGTTCCGGCCTTGCTTCAGGGCGTCAGACGCCCGGGTTCTCACGCCGAGGTGAGGTCCTTCGCGACCGGGGAGCCGAGGCGCTTGGCCTGGCCCGGGTCCTGGTCGGTGCGCAGCACCAGGGTGACGATCGCGCCGACCACGTAGAGGCCCGCGAACACCCAGATGAGCGCCGTGATGTTCGCCACGCCGCCGAGCAGCGCGACGAGCGCCGGGCCGACGAAGGCCGAGAGTCCCGCGGCGAGGGTGTAGACGGCGAGGGCGCTGCCGCGATCCTCGACCTTGACCATCGACGGCACGAGGGCGGTGAGCGGCACGAAGCCGGCCAGGCCGATGCCGAAGACGGCCCAGCAGATCACGGTGACCCAGAAGTTCGGACCGATCGCGAGCGGCACGTAGTAGAGCGCGAGCACGCCGACGGCGCACATGACGCAGCCGAACCAGGTGACCGTGCGCTTCCAGCCGAAGCGGTCGCCGATGATGCCGAAGAACAGGTTCGCGAAGATGTTCGCCGTGTAGACGATCGTCACGACCAGCAGATAGTTCTCCTGCGTGAAGCCGACCTGCTTGACGAAGAAGAACGGGGCGACCACGAAGAGCGCGAAGTTCGGCGTCGTGTTGACCAGGCGCACGAAGGCGCCGGCCGCGACGCGCTTGTCGCGCCAGAGGATCGTGAGGCCCTTCGCGAGCTCGGACATCGCCCCCGCCGAATCCGGCTGGGTCGGGCCCGCGTGACGCAGATCGCGCACGCCGAAGTACGCGATCAGCAGACCGGCGAGCACGATGACCGCCGCGAGCCAGAAGGTGCCGAGCTCGCCGATGTGCGGGATGGTCCAGCTCGCGACGAGCGAGCCGATCGTGGGCAGGCCCGCGCCGAAGACGAACCAGAACCATCCGACGCTCGAGCCGCGCTGGTGCGCCGGTGTCGCCGTGTTCAGCCAGACCAGGAAGGCGTAGGCGAAGAAGGGGTAGCCGATGCCGCGCAGGGCGTAGGCGACGATCGCGAGCCAGGTCACGTGCGCGCCGATGCCGACCGCGAGGAACACGACCTCGAGCACGACCCAGGCGATGCCGCCGATGAGCATGACGCGGCGCGGGCCGAGGATGCTCGACAGGGTTCCGGCGAACCAGGATCCGACCGCGACGAAGATGCCGTAGAGGCTGATCGTGATCGCGGCCGCGTTCTCCGACAGACCCGGCTGCTCGGCGAGGAAGGTCGACAGGTAGTTCGATTCGACGCCGTCGCCGATCATGAACAGCAGCACCCCGACGAAGCCGAGGAACAGCGGCGCCGGGATGCCGACCCGGTCGAGGAGTCGCGCGGCAGCGTTGCCCGAGCGCTCGGTCATGAAGCATCTCCCTTGATTGCGAGGAAACCGCATCCTTGTACGGCTTGTACGTACAGACTACACACGACGGTCAACGCGGATGCGCACGGGTCCGACGGAGGATCATCCCCCGACTCGCGCCTCGCCACCAACCCCGCGATCTGGGCACGGGGGCACCGTCCCGGCGCGCTCGCCGCCGAGGTGTTCCGGCCGTCGCCGATGCGACGCCCCGGCGCGAAGGAGTATCGTGCGATCGGTGTGCGCACTCGCGCGCGCGACTCGACTTTTCCTCGCCAGCGTGCCCGAACCAGAAGGAGGCGCCGTGAGCTCTTCGACCTTCGCGATCGTCGCGCGTCTCGACGCCGACCGCGCCGACGCCGACGACCTGACCACCGCCCAGCGGATCGTGCGCGACATCGTCGACTACATGGTCGCTCTGGGCGCCCGCTTCGACGCGGTCGCCCACGCCGAAGCCGGCGTGCCGGTGGATGCGGCAGCCACATCCGTCGACTACGTCACCCCCGCGAGCACCTCTCCCGCCCCCGGCGCGCACCGCTTCGAGATCGACGCCACCGGCGATCGCGCGCGCTTCCTCGCGATCGGCATGGTCGAGCTGTCGTCCGCCCTCAGCACCGCCGGCGCGCGCGTCCGCGGCCTCATCGAGCGCCACCGCTGGCAGCCCGACGACGACGGACGCGACGTGATCGCGCCGATCATGGAAGCCCTGCAGCGCCTCGGCGCGACGATCTCGAGCGACAGCGCCGCCTCGGCCGCCGGCACCGCCGGTTCGGCCGCTGGCGCCGGCAGCGCCGCCGTCCCGCTCGTGAGCGGCACCGCCGCATCCACCGCCGACCGCTCGTGGATGCCCGACCTCGACCTCGTGCCCGTGCAGTCGCTGCTCGAGGCCGTGCGTCGTCGCCTCGACCTCACCTCACTCAGCTGGGTGCGCCCGGCCTACTGAGCCGACGGCACCGGGCCTCCGGGTCGCGACGCTCGACGCGGCTGCTCCCGCGGTCGCGGAGACTCGACGAGCCACGACCGCCGAAGCGGACCGGGCCGCGTGTACGACGCAGCCCCCGCGAGGTGCCAGAGTTGACCCGATGAGCACCTCAGCCGCCGAACCCCTGCACCCCGCCACCGCCGCCGTCGTGGCCGGGCGCCCCGAGCCGGTCGCCGACGCGCCCCTCAACACCCCCGTCGTCTTCGCCTCGACCTTCGTCGGGGGCGGCGACCTCGAATACGGCCGCTTCGGCAACCCGACCTGGACGGCGCTCGAAGACGCCATCGGCGCACTCGAGGGCGGCGACGCTCTCGTCTTCGCCTCGGGCATGGCCGCCACCAACGCAGTGCTCGCGACCCTGCCGATCGGCGCGAAGGTCGTCGCCCCGACGCACGCCTACCTCGGCTCGCTCACGCAGCTCGACGAGGGTCAGGAGCGCGGCGCGCTGACCCGGGTCTACGTCGACATCTCCGACACGGATGCCGTGCTCGCCGAGCTCGACGACGCCGCCGTGCTCTGGATCGAGTCGCCCACCAACCCCGCCCTCGAGGTCGCCGACCTCGCGACGCTGCTCGCCGCCGCGCACGCGAAGGGGGTGCTCACCGTCGTCGACAACACCTTCGCGACGCCGATCCTGCAGCGTCCGCTCGAGCTCGGCGCCGACGTGGTGCTGCACTCGGCCACCAAGTTCCTGTCGGGCCACAGCGACGCCGTGCTCGGCGCGCTCGTCGTGCGCGACGCCGAGCTGAAGGCTCGCCTGATCAGCCGCCGCACCATCCTCGGCGCCACGGCCGGCCCGATGGAGGTCTACCTCGTGCTGCGCGGCCTGCGCACGCTGGCGCTGCGCGTCGAGCGCGCGTCGGAGAACGCGGCCGCGCTGGTGGAGCGCCTGTCGGGTCACCCCGCGCTGACCGAGCTGCGCTACCCGGGCTTCGGCGCGATCATCGCGCCCGTCTTCGCGGATGCCGCGAGCGCCGAGCGCTTCGTCGCCGCCGCCCGCCTGGCGCGCTTCGCGACCAGCCTGGGCGGGGTCGAGACGACCCTCGAGCGCCGCCGCCGCTGGTCGGGCGAGGTCGTGACGATCCCCGAGGGCCTCGTGCGTGTGTCGGTCGGCATCGAGCACATCGACGACCTCGCCGCCGACCTGACGCAGGCACTCGACGCGGCGGTCGCCGGCGCCTGAGGCCCTGCGCCGCACCCTGCACAGCGCTCCCCGCGGCGCGACTCCACCCGCATGCTCCCCGAGTTGCCCACTTCCGCGGCGTGCCGCGCTCGGCATCCCGCGGAACTGGGCAACTCGTGAATGCGCGCGGACGACTCTCCGCGAGTTGCCCACTTCGTTCGGGTTGGGCTGCCGTAACCCAGCCGAAGTGGGCAACTCGACGGCATCCATGACCCGGTGACCCCGAGTTGCCCGCTTCCGCGGCATGCCGGCCTCGGGATCCCGCGGAAGTCGGCAACTCGGGGTCACATGCCCGGGATCACCGCGGCGGGGTCTCCCAGGGGGCATGGATAGCGTGGATGCGCCGCCTGACGCCCTCCCGGAAAGGACCGCGCTGGTGACCTCACCCGCAGCACCTGACGCCGCATCCACGTCGCTCGTCGACCCGACTCCGCCCGAGCGCACGCCGCGCGGGCTGCTCAGCCGGCTCGCCACGCCGAGCGATTCAGCCACGCGGGTCAGTCGCCTCGGGCGCATCTTCATCGCGATCGCCACGCTCGAGGCGGTGACCTGGGCGGGGCTGCTCGTCGGGATGTTCCTGAAGTACGTGACCGAGACCACCGACCACGTCGTGACCGTGTTCGGCACGGCGCACGGCGGGGCGTTCCTCGTCTACGGCGCGCTGTCGATCGTGTGCGCGATCGCGTTCCGCTGGCGCTGGTGGGTCACCCTGCTGGCGCTGGCCGCGGCGGTGCCGCCGCTCGTGACCGTGCCGCTCGAACTCTGGATGCGACGTCGCCGGCTGCTGCATCGCGAGCCGGCTGCCGCATCCACCACGGTCGGTACGCCCGCCTAGTCCGACTCCGCGACGCCGCCGCCCCCGGCACCGCCGATCGCGGCGCCCTCGACCCCGGCGCCACCGATCTCGGCGCGCAGCCGGGCGACGGTCTGCTGCCATCCGGGCCGCATCGCGCCGAGCAGCTCGCGCGCCACGTGCTCGTCGAGGTGCACCGGGAAGTCGAGGTCGAGCGTGAGCAGCGTGCCCGGCGCGCCGTCGACCTCGGCGTCGACGAAGGTCAGCGTGGTGACGGGGGCGTCGTCGATCGCGGGTCCGGCGAGCTCGGGCCATCCGCCCACCGCGCCGAAGACGAAGACGAGCCGTTCGTCGGGGACGATCTCGCGGTAGACGCCGCCGGTCACGTAGCGCGTCTCGGCGTCGATGACCATCGTCTGCCGCCAGGCGCCGCCCACGCGCAGGTCGACCTCGGTCGGCTCGGCCGGGCGGGGCTGCTCGTCGTTGAAGAACCAGTCGAGGTGCGCGGGGTCGGTCCAGGCGCGGAACACCCGGTCACGCGGAACGGGGAAGCGCCACGTCAGGGTGAAGCCATGGCGCTCGGTGGCGGCGGGTCCGGTGGATGCGGGGGCCGGGTCGGTCATGTCACTGCTCCTTCGCGGTGGGTGAGGCGGATGCGCGCAGCTGCGCGTCGAGCCGGGCGAGCCGGCTGCCGAAGAAGCGGCGGTACGGCTCCATCCAGGCGTCGGCGTCGGCGAGCGCGGCCGGCTCGAGTCGGCAGGGGCGCCAGCGGGCGTCGCGTCCGCGGCTGATGAGTCCGGCATGCTCGAGCACCTTCAGGTGCCGCGAGATCGCGGGCAGGCTGATGTCGTGCGGTGCGGCGAGCTCGGTCACGGTCGCCTCGCCTTCGACGAGCCGGGCGAGCATGGCGCGCCGGGTCGGGTCGGCGAGTGCGGCGAAGGTGCCGCTGAGTGCGTCGTCGGCCATCGCATCCTCACTTAACGAATGTGTTAATTATGCGCGCCGATGCCGACCTGTCAAGGATCCGGCCGACGCCCACGGTCCACTCCCCCGCGATCGGCCCGCCGCCGGCAACGCGGTCGCAACCGCCGCCGCCCTAGGCTCGAGCAGTGAGCGACGCACCCGGTCCCGACGGAGGATCCCGCGCATCCACCGGCATCGCGGCCACGCACGGATGGCTGCGCGTCGCGCCGATCGTCGTCGCGCTCGCGTGGGGTGGCAACCACTTCGTTCCGCTCATGCAGCTCTACGAGCGTGTCTACGGCTACTCGACCGTCGAGGTCGACCTCTTCCTCGCGTTCTACGTGATCGGCCTCGTACCCGGCTTCGCACTGGCGGGCGCGTGGAGCGACCGCTGGGGCCGCAAGCCGGTCATGCTCGGCGGGCTGGTGATCGGCGTGGCCGGCAGCGTCATCCTCGCCACCGCCAGCTCGAGCGTGGTCGGGATGAGCGTCGGCCGTCTCGTGTGCGGCGTCAGCGTCGCGGTCGGCATGGTCGTCGGCAGCAGCTGGATCAAGGAGCTGTCGGTCGCGTCCGGTCACTCCACGGCGGGAGCTCGTCGTGCGGCGCTGTCGCTGACCGCCGGCTTCGGCGGCGGCGCCGGGATCGGCGGGGTGCTCGCGCAGTGGGCGCCGCTGCCGACGGTGCTGCCCTACGCGGTGCAGATCGCGGCGACGATCCTCGCCGGCGTCGTGCTGCTGCGGGCGCCGGAGACGCGGATGCCCGACCCGACCGTGCGCTCGCTGCTCGGCGATCTGCGCATCCCCCGTCACGCCCGCCGCCGTTTCGTGCGCACCGTGCTCCCGCTCGCGCCGTGGGTCTTCGCGGCGCCGGCGCTCGCCTTCGCGGTCGGACCGAGCCTCGTCGCGGGCGAGACGGGTGAGCTGCGCGTCGGCTTCGCGACCCTCGCGACGGTCGTCACGCTGGGCACGGGCACGGTCGTCCAGCTGCTGTCGGCGCCGATCGCCCGGCTCACGCGCGGCCGCCACGGCGTGCTCGGCATGGCGCTGATCGCCGTCGGCGCGGTGCTGCTCATCCCCGCGGCCGTCACCGGTTCGATCCCGGCGGTGCTCGTCGCGGCCCCGCTCTTCGGCGCCGGCTACGGCCTCTGCATGGTCTTCGGCCTCGCCGCCGTGCAGGACATGGCGACGCCGCACGACCTCGCCGGCCTCACGGCGGTCTACTACTCGATCACCTACGCCGGCTTCTTCCTGCCGGCGCTGCTCGCGGTGCTCGCCCCGCTCGTGTCGTTCGCGGGCGCGCTCATCGGCACCGCGGTCGTGCTGCTGGGATGCGCGGCGCTCGTCGTGCGCGGCCTGCGCCGCGGCTGCGCGGGGGTCTAGAACCCGTCCGCGCCGCCGCGGAGCGCGGCCGTCACTCGCCCGCGGTGACCGCCCGCGCGAAGTTCGCGGCGTGCTCGGCCAGGCGCTGCATCCGCTCGCGCTTCGCGGCCTCGATGTCGTAGCCGATGTAGGCCGGCGGCGGCGGGGTGCGGACGTTCGCCGAGCACTCGAACTCCGAGCAGAGCAGGGTGCCGAGGGTGTCGCCCTTGCGGCCCGCGGCGCCGGCGCGCTTCGCGCTGAAGAAGACGACGTCGTTGGGCAGGCGCACATCCTGGCACCACGAGCACTGCGCACGGGTGCGCGGGGCGGCGTCGGCCTGACGCAGCAGGACGCCGACCAGACCCTGCCCGTCGGGGGCGGTCTCGTCGGGCACCGGCAGCACCAGGTAGGCGCGGCGGGCGAGCTTGCGGTCGCGCCAGCCGAGGTAGTCGAGCTGACCGAAGTCGATCTCGTCGAGCTCGGGCAGGGTCAGCGAGGCGACCTCCTTGCGGGAGGCGTTGACGAAGGAGGCGCGGAGCGCCTGCTCATCGATGGGGAACATGGGAGTGAGGCCTTTCGGATCCGCTGCGCGCGAAGGCGCGGCGTGAACGGAGTCCGGCGACACGACGGCGACGCTGCGCGCGCACGAGGGCAGCGTCATCCGGGACCGGGGCGACGCGGGGTCGCGCGCGCGAGCGGTTCGGGATGCGGGCCGTCGAGATGCGAGCCGGACGGGAGGAGAGGTGGATGCGCGGGGTCGCGAGACCGCGACTACCTGGTGCCGGCGCAGAACGCGCCGGCGACCTCCTCACGCCCGTGGGGCGTCGTGTTCCCGTTCTTCACGCCTCCAGGCTACGCCCGCGCGTCAACCCCGCGCCGGCACATCCGCCGTCTGCTGCCCGCCACGATGCCCCGATCCGAGACCCGCTTCTTACTCCCCCAAGTGGCGCTCGTCGGGGCCGACGTACTGCGAGAGCGGGCGGATGAGGGCGTTCGCCTCGAGCTGCTCCATCACGTGCGCCGTCCAGCCGACGACGCGCGCGGCCACGAACAGCGGCGTGAACGTCTTCGTGTCGAAGCCGAGCAGGTGGTAGGCCGGGCCGCTCGGGTAGTCGAGGTTCGGCTTGATGCTCTTCTTCGCATCCATCGCGTCGGCGAGGCGGTGGTAGAGCGCGACGAGCTCCGGCCCGCGGTCAGCGGGGACCTCGGCGCCGCCGGCGCCGCGGAACTCGCCCGATTCGACGAGCTTCTCGAAAGCGGCCTGCATCGTCGGCACGCGCGAGTCGCCGTTCTTGTAGACGCGGTGGCCGAAGCCCATGATCTTGCGCTTCTCGGCGAGCGCCGCATCCAGCCACGCCTCGGCGCCGTCGGCCGAGCCGATCTCGTCGAAGACGTCCATCACGGCCTCGTTCGCGCCGCCGTGCAGCGGGCCCTTGAGAGCGCCGATCGCCGCGACGACCGCCGAGTGCAGGTCGGCGAGCGTCGACGTGACGACGCGCGCCGTGAAGGTCGAGGCGTTGAAGGAGTGCTCGGCGTAGAGCACCATCGACACCCGGAACGCCTCGGCGGCCGCGTCGCTCGGCTCGTCGCCGAAGGTCATCCAGAGGAAGTTGCGCGAGTAGTCGAGGTCGTCGCGCGGCGCGACCACGTCGAGTCCGTGGCGGCGACGCTGGTCGTAGGCGACGATCGCCGGGATCGCCGCGAACAGCCGCTCCGACTTCGCCAGATTCGCCTCACGGCTCGCGTCGGCGGTCTGCGGGTCGTTCGCGCCGAGAACGCTGACGGCGGTGCGCACGACATCCATCGGATGCGCGCTCGTCGGCGTCAGATCGATCGCCGCCTTCACGTTGTCGGCCAGGGCGCGGCCGGCCCGCTCGCGTGCCGTGAACTCCGCCAGCTCGGCCTCGCTCGGCAGCTCGCCGTGCCAGATCAGCCAGGCGACCTGCTCGTAGGAGAGCGACGCCGCCAGCTCCTGCACGGGATAGCCGCGGTACAGCAGCGAGTTCGTCTCGGGGTTGACCTTCGAGATCGAGGTCGTGTCGACGACGACGCCCGCGAGGCCCTTCTTGATGTCGGTCGTGTCGGTCATGTCGCTCCTTCGCGGGGCCTCGTGAGGCGGATGCGCCCGGTGCGGGCGGCGGTCTAGGTCAGTGTGCGCCCACGGGCGCACGGTTCACAGGATGGATGCGCGGCTCTCGCCCGGCGCTCAGCCCGGCGCCGCGCATCCTCAGGCCTGACGGTTGTTCGTGAGGTCGAAGGTGAAGATGCCCGCGTCGAACTCCGAGTAGCCGGAGTAGTCGACGAGCTCGTAGAGGCGGGCGCGGGTCTGCATGCTCGGCACCTGGCTCTGCAGCGAGCCCTCGGCCGCAAGCGCGTCGAGCCCGCGCTCGGCGGCGCCCATCGCCAGGCGCAGCAGCGACACCGGGAAGATCACCAGGTTCACGCCGACGCTCGCGAGCTGCTCCACCGTGAAGAGCTCGCTCTTGCCGAACTCGGTCATGTTCGCCAGCACCGGCACGTCGACCGCGGCGCGGATCGCGGCGAACTCCTCGAGCGTCGCCATCGCCTCGGGGAAGATCGCGTCGGCGCCCGCATCCACCAGCGCCTTGGCCCGGTCGACGGCGTCGCGCAGCCCCTGCTCTCCCCCGGCGACGCCGCGGATGTCGGTGCGCGCCATGATCAGGAAGTTCGCGTCGCGTCGCCCGGCCGCCGCGGCCGCGATGCGCTTCAGCGCGGTCGACTCGTCCACGACCTCCTTGCCGTCGAGGTGGCCGCAGCGCTTCGGGTTCACCTGGTCTTCGATGTGGATGCCGGCGACGCCCGCATCCTCCATCAGCTGCACCGTGCGCGCGACGTTCATCGGCTCGCCGAAGCCGGTGTCGGCATCCACCAGCGTCGGCAGGTCGGTGACGCGCGCGATCTGGCCCGCACGCTGCGACACCTCGGTCAGCGTCGTCAGGCCGATGTCGGGCAGGCCGAGGTCGGCGCTGAGCACGGCGCCCGAGACGTAGACGCCCTCGAAGCCCTTCTCCTGGATCAGCTGCGCGCTCAGCGGATTGAAGGCGCCGGGCAGCCGCAGCAGCTTCCCGCTCGCGAGCGCGGCCCGGAACGCCGCACGCTTCTCGTGCGGCGGGAGCGTCGACTGCAGCATCAGAACAGTCCCTTCGGGGAGTCGGGCAGGGCGCCGATCGGGGAGCCCTCGGTCACGCTGACGGTGAGCCCGCCGAGCTCGGCGGCGGTCAGCTCGGGCAGGCGCTCGGCCAGCGCCAGGAAGCGCTCGATCTCCGCGCCGGCGAGCACCGGCTCGGCCAGCTCGCGGAACTTGCGCACGTAGTCGGCGCGGGCGAAGGGCCGAGCGCCGAGCGGATGCGCATCCGCCACCGCGATCTCGTCGACGATGCGGCGTCCATCGGTCAACTCGATCTCGACGCGACCGCCGAAGGCCTTCTCAGCCGGATCGATCGAGTGGTAGCGGCGCGTCCACTCCGCATCCTCGGTCGTCGTGATCTTGTGCCACAGCGCGACCGTGTCGGGGCGGCCCGCCCGCTCGGGGGCGTAGGAGTCGGCGTGGTGCCAGATGCCGTCCTGCAGGGCGACGGCGAAGATGTACGGCACCGAGTGGTCGAGCGTCTCGCGGCTCGCGGTCGGGTCGTACTTCTGCGGGTCGTTCGCGCCCGAGCCGATCACGTAGTGCGTGTGGTGACTCGTGGCGATGAGGATGCTCGCCACGTTCGCGGGGTCGCGCAGCTCGGGATGCTCGGTTCCGAGCTTGCGGGCCAGGTCGATCCAGGCCTGCGCCTGGTACTCGGCCGAGTGCTCCTTCGTGTACGTGTCGAGGATGCCGCGCTTCGCCTCGCCCGCGGCCGGAAGCGGGACCTCATAGCGCGCATCCGGCCCGTCGAGCAGCCAGCCGATCACGCCGTCTTCGCCCTCCCAGATCGGGCTCGGGCTGCTCTGCCCGCGGATCGCCCGGTCGACGGCCTCGATCGCCATCTTGCCGGCGAAGGCGGGGGCGTAGGCCTTCCACGTGGAGATCTCGCCCTTGCGCGACTGCCGGGTCGCCGTGGTCGTGTGCAGCGCCTGCCCGATCGCCTGGTAGATCACGGCCGGGTCGAGGCCGAGCAGCGTGCCGATGCCGGCGGCGGCGCTCGGGCCGAGGTGCGCGACGTGGTCGATCTTGTGCTTGTGCAGCGAGATGGCCTTCACCAGGTCGACCTGGATCTCGTAGCCGGTCGCGGCGCCGCGCACGAAGGCGGCGCCATCCCTCCCGGTGTGCTGCGCGACAGCGAGGATCGGCGGGATGTTGTCGCCCGGGTGCGAGTAGTCGGCCGCGAGGAAGGTGTCGTGGAAGTCGAGCTCGCGCACGGCCACGCCGTTCGCGAAGGCGGCCCACTCGGGACTGAAGCGGGTGGCGCCCGTGCCGCTCGGGTCGACGCCGAACACGGTGGCGCCGGGGGTCTTCGGGTTCGCCTCGGCCTGCCCGCGCGCGGCGACGACGGGCGCGCGGCCGAGGCTCGCGGTCGCGACGGCGGCGTTGTCGATCACGCGGTTGATGATCATGTCGACCACCTCCGGCTCGACGGCGACCGGGTCGGCGGCGACCTCGGCGACCTTCCACGCCAGCTGCTGCTCGCGGGGCAGCGGCTCCTCGCTGCGGTAGACGCGCAGGGGGTGCATGTTCATGGGCGGCCTTTCGTCGGGGCGGATGCGGGGGAAGCAGGGGCGGCGCCCGGCGTCGGCGCGGCGGACGCGGCGCCCGGCATCGGCGTCGGCGCCGGTGCCGCGGCCGTCGCGGCGGCGGATGCCGACTCGGCGCGGTCGAGGGTCGCGAGCAGGTGGGCGAGCGAGGCGCGCAGGTGCACGGTCGTCGCGGAGGCGGCGAGCACCTCGTCGCGATCGCGGATCGCGGCGCAGATCAGCCGGTGCTCCTCGGCCGCGCGCAGCAGCCGGTCGGCGTCGTCGGCCGCGTTGCGGCGGGCGCGCTGCAGGTGGGTGCGGATGCCTGCGAGCGCGGCCCGCAGCGCGGAGTTGCCCACCGCATCCGCCACCGCCGCATCGAAGTCGGCCACGACCGCGTAATACGCGTCGACGCCGCCCTCGTCGAGCGTGGATGCCGCCGCCGCGAAGCGATCGGCGAGCGTCGCGAAGACGGCCGGCTCGCCGCGGCGGGCCGCGAGGCGTCCGGCCTGCACCTCGAGCGGCTCGCGCACCTCGAACTGCTCGCGCACGCCGTCGGCCGACACGGCGGAGACCACAGCCGTGCGGCGGGAGGTGTCGACGAGGCCTTCCATCGAGAGTCGGGCGAGCGCCGAGCGCAGCGGCGTGCGCGAGACGCCGAGCTCGGCCGCGAGGTCGATCTCGCTCAGCACCGAGCCGGGGCGGCGACGCCAGGTGACGATGTCATCCCGCAGTCGCTCGTAGGCCGCCTCGCTCGCACGCATCGGGGACACCCTACGCTTCTGTATCCCGAGCGTGCATCCTGCGCCATTGAAGACGGCTTCGATTCACGTCCTGTATACCGAGGCGCCCGGATGAACCTGAGCGCGATCAGCCGCCCGTGTAGCGACCGGGGCGGTGGTTGAGGGCGACGATGCCGTTGAGCACGATGGCTCCGGCGGCCGAGACCGCGAAGACGAGGGGCGGCAGGACGGTGAGGGCGACGACGAGCACCGCCGCGTCCATGGCGAGCATGAGCCAGCCGGCGCGCCAGCCGAAGCGGTCCTGCAGGATCAGCGCGAGGATGCCGAACCCGCCCACGCTCGACTTGTGCCGGAACAGCGCCAGCACCCCCATTCCGCACAGCACGTTGCCCGCGATCGCGGCGTAGATCGGCGGCAGCTCGACCGGCGGCCAGAGCAGCGCGTGACCGGCGGCGCCGAGCGAGACGCCGACGATGCAGAGCAGCGAGCGCAGCGTGAAGCTCCAGCCGCGGCGGCCGATCGCGAGAGCGAGGAAGGGCAGGTTGACGAGCGCGAACAGCAGCGGGAACGACCATCCCGTCGCGTAGCTGATCGTCAGCGCGACGCCCGCGGTTCCGCCGGTGACGACACCGCCCGCCTTGAGCACGAAGAGTCCGAGGGAGACCAGCACGACGCCGACGAGCAGACCGGCGACGTCTTCGACACGGCCGTGCGGGATCGGGATGGCTGGGGCCGGTTCGGGATGCGGCGCCGGTGCGTCGGGATGCCCCGGTCCCGAGAGGTGCGGACGGGCCGGCTCGTGCGCCGACGGAACGGAGGCCGGGACCGCGGGGGTGGCCCAGCGCGGGAACGGGATGCGGAGGGTCACGCGTCGATCATCGACGCAGGTGCGCGTGAGGCTCCACCGATCCGGCCCGGATGCATCGATCTGCTTGCTCTGCTGTGGCTGACTGAGCAGAATGCGCACATGGATCGCATCGATCAGCTCGACGCCCGCATCCTGCGTGCCCTCGACGACGACCCCGCGGCGACGACGGTCGCGCTCTCCGCGACGCTCGGCGTCGCCCGCAACACGGTCACCGCGCGGCTCGCCCGGCTGCAGCGCGACGGGGTGCTCGCGACGCCCGGCGCCCGCGTCGATCCGCGCGCCCTCGGCTACGACCTCGTCGCGTTCGTCGAGGTCGTCGTGAGCCAGGGCAACGCGCAGCCGGCGCTCACCGAGCTGGCGCGCATCCCCGAGGTGATCGAGATCAACGCGACCTCCGGGCGGGCGGATGCGCTCGTGCGGGTCGTCGCGCGCGACACCGCCGACCTCTACCGCGTCACGAACGCGATGCTCGAGACACCCGGCGTGCTGCGCTCGAGCACGGCGATCGTGCTCACCGAGGCGCTGCCGCTGCGTGTGGCCCCGCTGCTCGACCGCCGCGCGTCGGGCGAGGGCTGACCCCGCGCGCGTTCCGCACATCCCGACGGCGCGAGGCGGGCACGGAGCGGTCGAGGCGCGCCGCGGGGTCGAGTGCGGGCCGGGCGTGATGAGCCGCCCGGCCCGGTCGTGAGGGCGGAGAGAGGATGCGCATCCCCTCTCCGCCCGGCGGTCGCGTCAGCCTGCGGACCCGACGCGACCACCGGATCCGCGACTCAGGCGGCCGACGCCCCGTCGAAGCGCATGACGATGCGGCCGTCGATCTGGCCGCGTTCCATGCGCTCGAAGATGTCGTTGATGTCGTCGATCGACTCGACGGCCACGGTCGGGTGGATCTTGCCCTGCGCGTAGAACTCGAGCGCCTCGGCGAGGTCCTGGCGGGTGCCGACGATGGATCCGCGGATCGTGATGGCGCGCAGCACGATGTCGAAGATGTTCGCCGGGAAGTCGCCCGGCGGCAGGCCGTTGAAGACGATCGTCGCACCGCGGCGGGCGACGCCGAGCGCCTGGCCGAAGGCCTTCGGGTGCACGGCCGTGACGAGCACGCCGTGGGCTCCGCCGGTGTGCGCCTGGATGTACTCGGCGGGGTCGTGCTCGGCCGCGTTGACGACCAGCTCGGCGCCGTGCTTCTTCGCGAGGGCGAGCTTGGCGTCGTCGATGTCGACCGCGGCGACGCGCAGCCCCATCGCGACCGCGTACTGCACGGCGATGTGGCCGAGCCCGCCGATGCCCGAGATGACGACCCACTCGCCCGGGCGGGCCTGGGTCATCTTGAGTCCCTTGTAGACCGTGACGCCGGCGCACAGCACAGGCGCGACCTCGACCGGGTCGGCTCCGGCGGGGATGCGGGCGGCGAACTTCTCATCCACCAGCATGTACTCGCCGAAGCTGCCGTCGACGCTGTAGCCGCCGTTCTGCTGCTCCTCGCAGAGCGTCTCCCAGCCGGTGCGGCAGTACTGGCAGTTGCCGCACGCCGACCACAGCCAGGCGTTGCCGACGATCTGGCCGACCTCGAGCAGCGTGACGTCGTCGCCGAGCGCGACGACCTCGCCGTAGCCCTCGTGTCCGGGGATGAGGTCGCCCTTCGGCGCGACCGGCCAGTCGCCCTTGGCGGCGTGCAGGTCGGTGTGGCAGACGCCGGTCGTGTGCACCTTCACGAGCGCCTGGTGCGGACCGGGCGTCGGGATGGGCACCTCGGCGATCGTCAGCGGGGCGCCCGGCGCGGTGACGACAGCGGCGCGCATGGTGCCCGAGGGGACGGCGCCGCGCTGGGCGGCGGGGGCGGGGATCGTGGTCGACATCGACTCTCCAGACTTCCTTGTCGTGGTGGCGCCGCGTCGAAGGGGGATGCGGCACCGCCGACGGTAGGCAGGCCGGGGTTGCGGGCGGTTGCGGTCCGGATGCAACGCCTGCACCGGCGGGGCGGCGCCGACTCGTCGAACCGCTACCCGCCGATCCCCCCGTGGATGCCGAGAGTCACCACCAGATAGCCGATGGCGAGAACGAGATAGGCGGCGCCGGCTGCGACGCCGATGCGACGGCGCGACACGGCCCCGACCTGGACGGCTGCGGCGGAGACCAGCCCGATGAGCACCGCCGTCACGACCGCTGACGCGAGCGCGGTGATGGCCGACTCGAGCGCGGCGTGCACGCCGGATCGACAGCCGAGCGCGTCATCGCCGCACCAGCCGAGGGTTCCCACGACGAATCCGACCGCACCGAGCAGCAGCACGAGCGGGACGGTCCAGAGCAGCCGGGCCCACCGCGGGCGTGGGGCCGGTCGGCGTCGCGCGGATCGGGGCTCGACGGCGAGCCAGACATCGGACCGGCGCGGGCCGGGTCGGGGATCGGTCACGGGACGGGGTCGCATTCTCAAGGTTGGTCCCCACGCTAGCGATTCACGAGAGATCGTCACCGCCCGCGTTGAGAGGCCACGGTGACGGGCGCGGGTCAGACCTCGTCGGCGCCGAAGCGGACGCGGGGGAAGAGCTCGGGGAGGTGAGAATCCCAGACGCCGTGCGGGCTCCACGACCAGCCGCCCGAGTCGTCGGGGCCGTGCTTCGCGACGTTGAAGCGCGAGACCTCGATGCGCCAGGCGTCGCCGGGGTTCGGCGGCACGGCGAAGCGCGGGGCGAGCGGGGCAGGCGGGGCGGGCGGGGCGGCCTCGGCATCCGCCCGCGCCAGCACCTCGAGGGACGACCACGGCACGGCGATCTCGACGCTCCACCCGCGGTCGACCTTCGACGGGTCGTTCAGGGTGCCGTCGACGTGCACGGCGGTGCGGAGCCCGGGCAGATCCCAGCCCCAGAACCCGGTGCGCAGTCCGCCCGGATGCGCGTAGCCGACGCCGTCGAACGCGAGGGCCTGCGGGTGGTCGGCGTGCAGCTCGGGCGGGGAGTCCGGCCCGAACGGCGTGCGCGACCGACCCCAGGCGAAGAGCACCTCGTAGATCGTGCCCAGCGCGTTGATCTCGAGCTCGTAGTACGCGCCGCGCCCCGCGGGCCCCTCGCCCGCGGCATCCGGCCCGGCGATGAACAGCTCGACGTCGTCGTCGCGCCAGATCTCGCTGTCGCGCTCGGTCAGCGTCGCCGTGACCTCCGGCTGCTCGACCCAGCATCCGACGTAGAGATGCTCGTCGTCCCAGAGGATCGCGGCCTCGGTCGCGAGGGCGGTGGATGCGCCGCTCACGAGATCGACGAACCGCGGCGAGCGCGGGGCGCGCTGCCAGCACGGTGCGGCGAGGCGTCCGTCGAGGGCCGGCGGCTCGGTGACCCGCAGCGCCGTGTACTCCGGCGGAGCGGCGACCGACAGCCGCTCGCTCGATTTCTCGACGCCCTCGACCGCGAAGACCGCGTCCCCCGACTCCTCCGGGCCGCCCGGGCCGTCCGCCATCCCGCTCGCGTCGCTCATGCCGGGAGGCTAGCCCGCCGCCCCGCCGAGGTCACGCGCCGGTAACCCGGGTCGCCCGGGTCGCGCCGCCCGCCCGAGTCGCGCCGCGAGCCAGCCGTCCGCCCGCGCATCCGCTCGCGCTCACTCCGCGCGATAGCGCGTCCGCCCCGCGACGATCGTCTCCACGACCCGAGCCTCGAGCAGCGAGTCGGGGCCCTCGACGAAGGGATCGCGGTCGAGCACGATCAGATCGGCGGCGAATCCGGGCGCGATCCGTCCGCGCCATGAACCGTCGCCGATCGACGCGGCGGCATCGCGGGTCGCGTGGCCGAGCGCACGCTCGAGCGGAAGGGCGAACTGCGGATGCGTCGCCGGCACCGCGCGGTCGAGCGCCGAGGCGCGGGTGGTCGCGACGTACATGTTCGCGAGCGCCGCGTAGGGCGCCGTGGGCGCGTCGGTTCCGAAGGCGAGCAGCGCCCCGGCGTCTTCGTACTCCGGCCACGGGAAGGCGCGCTCGACCCGCTCGTCGCCGAGCATCGCCGCCCAGTTCGCGAAGATCGCCGGGTCGGAGTGCACGGGCTGCATGGATGCGGTCACCCCGAGCCGCGCCATCCGCGCCGGGGTCTCGGGCGCCGCGTACTCGAGGTGCTCGATGCGGTGCCGGCGCGGCCGGTCGCCGTTGACGTCGATCGCGCGTTCGAGCGCGTCGAGCGCGATGTCGCTGGCCCGGTCGCCGATCGCGTGCTGGGCGATCTGCAGGCCCGCCGCATCCGCCGCCACGACGACGGGCGCGAGCTGCTCGAGCGGCCAGATGGGTCCGGCGTTCGAGCCGTCGCTGTAGGGGTTCCGCATCGCGGCCGTGCAGGCGTCGATGACGCCGTCGAGCACGAGCTTGATGCCGATGACCCGCAGCCACGACGACGCGGATGCCGCGGCCAGCTCCGCTGCGCGCGCCACCTGCGCGAGGTTCGCGGCGTCGTCGCCGCGGTTCTCGATCAGCCAGTGCCCCGAGACCCGGATCGGCAGCTCGCCGCCACGACGCTCGGCCGCCCGCTGCAGCGCGGCCAGGTCGTACTCGTCGAGCATCATGTCGACGACCCCGGTGACGCCCGCGGCGAGGTAGCTCTCGATCGCGCGCTCGGCCGCCGCATCCCGGTCGGCATCCGTGGTGATCGCATCGAGGTAGGTGCGGGCGTGCAGCGTTCCGGCGGTCTCGAGCAGCAGGCCCGTGGCGTCGCCCGCGGCGTCGCGCACGATCTCGCCGCCGTGCGGGTCGGGGGTGTCGCGCGTGATGCCGAGCACCTCGAGCGCGGCCCGGTTGACCCAGCAGGAGTGGTAGTCGTTCGCGTCGAGGAAGACGGGCACATGGCCGACGACCTCGTCGATCATCGCGGCGGTCGGGCGTCCGTCGGGTACGGCGTCGAAGAGCCATCCGCGCCCGCGGAGGATCGTCGCGTCGGGGTCGGCGGCACGCGCCGCGCGCAGCCGCTGCTGGATCTCTGGGAGGCTGCGAGCGTCGTCGAGGTTGACCTGCGCGATCGCGGTGCCCATCATCACCAGGTGCACGTGCGCGTCGGTGAAGCCGGGCATGAGCAGGCGGCCGTCGAGGTCGACCGTGCGGTTGGCGGCGGGGGCGTCGGATGCGGCCCCCACCCAGGCGATCTCGGCGCCGTCGACGAGCACGGCGCCGGCAGCGCCGTCGATGCCAGCACCCGCACCCGCCGGCGTCGCTCCCGCCGGCGTCGCTCCCGCATCCGAGCCCGCCCCGTCATCACCGGTGAAGACGCGGGCGTTCGTGTACAGCGTGGTCGTCATGACCGCGCCTCCTTTCCGAGTGCGGTGCGCTTGAGCACCGCGTAGAGGACGGCCGAGGCGAGCATGCCGAGCGGCACCGACAGGTCGATGCCGCCGAGCGCCGCGGCGACGGGTCCGGTCGAGACGTCGGTCGACAGGCACAGCGCGGTGACCGCGCCGCCGGCGACGACCGCGATCACGCCGGGCAGCGACCATCCGCCGCTGAACCAGTACGCGCCTCCGCGTCGCTCGTCGAAGAGCTGCACGCCGTCGTAGGCGAAGCGCCGACGCACGACGTCGACGACGAAGACCGCCATCGACGGGCCCGACACGATCACGAGGAACTGCATCATCAGGTTGACCGCGTCGAGCAGGCTCGACGAGAGCACGAGGTAGATCGTGAGGGCGGTGCCGACGACGCCGACGATGACGGTCGCGGGGATGCGCTGCAGCTTCAGTCCGATCGACTGCAGCGACATGCTCGAGGTGTAGGCGGTCATCGCGTTGAGCGCGATCGTGTTGAGCACGACGCCGATCACGAGCACCGGGCCGAGCCAGGCCGGCAGCGTGTCGAACAGCGCGGCGTCGATGCCGCCGGCGATCTGCTGCGCGCTGAGTCCCGTCGCGAGCAGCGCGCCGAGGGCCGTGAAGACGATCGCGGGCAGCGCTCCGCCGAGGGCCGTGGCGGCGACGATGCCGCCCGGGCGGGTCTCGCGCGGCAGGTAGCGCGCGATGTCGGGGCTGTTGATGAACGACAGCGGCGTCGAGGCGAGGATCGTGAAGCCGACGCTGACGGCGGCCCAGAGCGGCACCCCGTGCAGGGTCTCGGGGGCGCGGTACGACCAGTCGACGGTCGGCACGATGAACACCGCCACCAGCACGAACACCACGAAGATCGCGGCCGCGATGAACGGGTAGATGCGCAGGATCAGGCCGTGGCCGAAGATCGCGACGAGCACGGTGACGGCCGAGATCACCAGGGTGACGGCGATCGGCGTCCACACCGGGTCGTCGATGCCGACGCGGCGCAGCAGGTCGGCGCCCATGAACGATGAGCCGAGCCAGGTCAGCGCGAGGAAGACCGCGCCGATGAACCAGCCGACCAGCACGACGAAGACCTTGTTGCCGAGAAGTCCGTACATCGCGCGGGTGACGACCGAGCCGGAGGTGCCCGACGAGGGTCCGCTGACGGCGATCAGGCCGGGCAGCACCCAGAACGTCGAGGCGGCGACGATCACGAGCATCGCCTGCCAGATCTCGAGCCCGAGCAGCACGAGGGTCGCGCCGACGGTGAAGTTGAGGATGCTGAAGCTGGGCGCCGCCCAGATCAGGAACAGGTCGCGCGCACGACCGTGCCGCTCGGAGTCGGCGATGAGCTCGATGCCGCGCGTCTCGGGCCGGGCGGCCGAGTCGACGTGCTCCTCGAGCTGCGGAGATGGGGACATCGTCGTCCTTCCGGGAGAGGATGCGGGCTTATTGGCCATACGACCAATGGACTGTTGGTCAGTCATTCAATAGCCTGGATGCCATGCCGTCAAGCCCCGTGCCGAGCCGACCTCCCGGCCGCGCGTCGAGTCCGACCGCCGGTCGCATCCGCAAGCGACCCGAGGAGCGCCGCGAGGAGATCGTCGACGCGGCCGCCGCGATCGCCCTCGACGCGGGCATGGAGCGCATCACCCTGCGCGCCGTCGCGGAGCGCCTCGGCGTGCGGCCGGGCCTGATCACGCACTACTTCCCCGCGGCGGAGGACCTCGTCGTCGAGGCCTTCTCGCGCGCCTCGGCGAGCGAGCGCGAGCTGTTCTTCCCGGCCGACGAGCGCACGCCCATCCAGCGCCTCGCGCACTTCGTCGACCACATGGAGCGCGGGCTCTCGGCGCCCCTCGCCCGGCTCTGGCTCAACGCCCAGCACCTCTCGCGCTTCGTGCCGGCACTGGATGCGGCCCTGCAGCAGCAGGACGCGCTCGACCGCGAGCGGCTGAGCGGCATCCTCGCCGACGGCATCGCCTCGGGCGATTTCGCCGAGGTGGACGTCGAGACGGCGAGCCAGCGCATCCTGCTCGCGGTCGACGGCACGGGCTCGTACATCAACAGCTCGGCCGAGCTCGGCGCCGTGCGGCGGGGCTTCGTGGCGGACGTCGCCGAGTGGACGCTCGGCCTCGAGCCGGGCGCGCTGCGGCGCGCGCTCGGCTGAGCGGCGCCCGCCGGCTCCAGGTCAGGCGCGGGGGCGGGGCACGAGACGCTCGAGCTGGGTGACGTGGCGCGGCTCGAGCTCGGCGAGGGAGGCGACGCCGAGCAGCTTCATGGTGCGCTCGATCTCGCTGCGCAGGATCTCGATCGTGCGATCCACGCCCTGGCGCCCGCCGGCCATGAGGCCGTAGAGGTACGCCCGCCCGATGAGCGTGAACTTCGCGCCCAGGGCCACCGCAGAGACGATGTCGGCGCCGTTCATGATCCCGGTGTCGAGGGCGACGGTCGTGTCCCTGCCGACCTCGCGCACGACCTCGGGCAGCAGGTGGAACGGGATCGGCGCCCGATCCAGCTGACGCCCGCCGTGGTTCGAGAGCACGATCCCGTCGACGCCGCGGTCGGCGAGAGCCCGCGCATCCGCCACGCTCTGCACGCCCTTCACGACGATGTTCCCGCTCCACAGACCGCGGATCACGTCGAGGTCCTCGAACGAGATCGTCGGATCCATGGCCGAGTCCAGCAGCTCGCCGACCGTGCCGCCGGTCGAGGTGAGCGAGGCGAACTCCAGCTTCGGGGTGGTGAGGAAGTCGATCCACCACCACGGGCGCGGCAGGGCGTCGATGATCGTGCCCGGCGTCAGCTGCGGCGGGATCGAGAAGCCGTTGCGCTTGTCGCGCAGGCGCGCGCCGGCGACCGGGGTGTCGACCGTGAAGAACAGGGTGTCGAAACCCGCCGCATCCGCCCGCCGCACGAGCTCGTAGCTGATCTTCCGCTCGCGCATGACGTAGAGCTGGAACCAGTTGCGGCCCGTCGGATTCGCCGCCCTCACGCCCTCGATCGAGGTCGTGCCGAGCGTCGACAGGGTGAAGGGGATGCCTGCCGCCTCCGCCGCGCCGGCCCCGGCGATCTCGCCCTCGGTCTGCATCAGCCGCGTGAAGCCGGTCGGCGCGATGCCGAACGGCAGCGCCGACGGCCCGCCCCAGATCTCGCAGCTCGTGTCGACCTTCGAGACGTCGCGCAGCACCGACGGGTGGAACTCCACATCGCGGAACGCCTGGCGCGCCCGCCGCAGCGACAGTTCCCCCTCCGCCGCGCCGTCCGTGTAGTCGAACGCCGCCGTGGGCGTGCGGCGCTTCGCGATGCGCCGCAGATCCTCGATCGTCAGCGCCGAATCGAGACGGCGCTTGCGCCCATCCAGCTCGGGCTTCTTGAACTTCATCAGCTCGAACAGCTCAACGGGACGCGGGAACTGGCGGGTGACCATGGATGCGGATCCTTCAGTGGGTGGTACGAGGACGATAGGTCGTGAGCTCGCTCGACGCGATCACGAGCGCGCGCAGCGCCTCGAGGTCGCCGCGCACGAGCCCGAGGGCGCGGGCCTGCACGAGCACGTTGCCGAGGGCGGTCGCCTCGGCCGGGCCGGCGACGACCGGGAGCCCGGTCGCGTCGGCCGTGAGCTGGCAGAGCAGCGCGTTGCGGCTGCCGCCGCCGACGATGTGCACGACCCGCACCGGCTGGCCGCTGAGGCGGGCGGCCTCGTGCACGGCGCGGGCGGATGCGGTGGCGAGCGAGGCGAGGATCGCGCGCACGAGCTCGGGCCGGGTCGCCGGCACGGGGCGGTCGTGCGCCGTGAGCCAGGCGGCGATGCGCGCCGGCATGTCGCCGGGGGCCGTGAACGCCGGATCGTCGGCGTCGAACTCGGCGACGCTGACGGCGGGCACCTCGGCCGCGGCCGCGAGCAGAGCGCCGAGCTCGGGGCGCACGCCGCCGTCCTCCCGCTCCCACTCGCGGATGCTCTCGGTCAGCAGCCAGAGGCCCATGACGTTGTGCAGGAACCGGGTGCGCCCATCCACGCCGCCCTCGTTCGTGAACCCGGCCCGGCGGGCCTCCTCGGTCACGACGGCGCGCTCGGTCTCGACGCCGACCAGCGACCAGGTGCCGCTCGAGATGTAGGCGAAGCCGGGCTCGGTCGCGGGCACGGCGACGATCGCCGAGGCGGTGTCGTGCGAGCCGACGGCGATCACGCGGGCGCTCGTGTCTCCGACGCCGCGCGCGGCCGTCGCGGTGAGTGCGCCGAGCTCGGTGCCGGCATCCACCAGCGGCGGCAGGATGCGCGGCGGGATGCCGAGGCGCACGGCGAGGTCGCGGTCCCAGTCGGCGGCGCCCGAGCCCGCGGCCGCGGCCGACGTCGCGGCGACGCCGAGCAGCCCCGTCGTCGACGCGTTCGTGCGCTCGGCGACCTCGGCCCCGGTCAGCCAGTGCGCGAGCAGGTCGGGCAGCAGCAGCAGCCGGTCGGCGAGGTCGAGCACGCCGGCCTCGCGGTCGGCGTCGAGCTGGAACAGGGTCGTGAAGTCGAGATGCTGCAGGCCGTTGCGGGCGTAGAGCTCGTCGGCGGCGACGCGGGCGTGCACGCGCGGAACCGCGGCGGCCGTGCGCTCGTCGCGGTAGGCGTAGGGCGTCGAGAGCAGTCGCCCGCCGCGCAGGAGCGCGTAGTCGACCGCCCAGGAGTCGATGCCGATCCCGGCCAGGTCGGGGGCGGCGCGGGTGGCCGCGGCGAGGCCCTCGACCGCATCCCGGTACAGCTCGAGCACCGACCAGTGCAGCCCGTCGAGGGTGCGCACCGGACGGTTCTCGAAGCGGGCGACCTCGTCGAGGTGCACGCGCGCCGACGATCCGGCGCCGTCGACGCGGCCGACGACGACGCGACCCGAGGTCGCCCCGAGGTCGACGGCGGCGACGGCGCCGGATCGACCGGTCATCGCAGGAACGCCGCGGCGACGCCCGAGTCGACGGGGATGTGGAGCCCGGTCGTGCGCGAGAGCTCGGGCCCCGTGAGCACGAACACCGCATCGGCGACGTTCTCGGGAACGACCTCGCGCTTGAGGATCGTGCGGTTCGCGTAGAACTGCCCGAGGTCCTCCTCCGCGACGCCGTACGTCGCGGCGCGGTTCGCGCCCCAGCCCGAGGCGAAGATGCCCGAGCCGCGCACGACCCCGTCGGGGTTGATGCCGTTGACGCGGATGCCGTGCTCGCCGAGCTCGACCGCGAGCAGGCGCACCTGGTGCGCCTGGTCGGCCTTCGTCGCCGAGTAGGCGATGTTGTTCGGCCCGGCGAAGACGGAGTTCTTCGACGAGATGTAGATCACGTCGCCGCCCATCCCCTGCTCGATGAGCGCCTTCGCGGCCGCCTTCGAGACCAGGAACGAGCCCTTCGCCATGACGTCGTGCTGCAGATCCCAGTCCTTCTCGGTGGTCTCGAGCAGCGGCTTCGACAGCGACAGTCCGGCGTTGTTCACGACGAGGTCGATGCCGCCGAAGGCGAGCAGCGTCGCATCCATCGCGGCCTGCACCCCCGCCGCGTCGGCGACGTTCGCGGCGACGCCGATCGCGACATCCGTGCTGCCGAGCTCGGCCGCGGCCGCCTGGGCCTTCTCGAGGTCGAGGTCGGCCACGACGACGCAGGCGCCCTCGGCGGCGAGCCGCGTCGCGATCGCCTTGCCGATGCCGGATGCCGCGCCGGTCACGAAGGCGACACGGCCCTGGTGGGTCTTCGGCTTCGGCATGCGCTGCAGCTTCGCCTCCTCGAGCGCCCAGTACTCGATGCGGAACTTCTCGGCGTCGTCGATCGGCGTGTAGGTCGACACCGACTCGGCGCCGCGCATGACGTTGATCGCGTTGACGTAGAACTCGCCGGCGACGCGGGCGGTCTGCTTGTTCGCGCCGTAGCTGAACATGCCGACGCCGGGCACGAGCACGATCAGCGGATCCGCGCCGCGCATCGCCGGACTCTCGGCCGTCGCGTGGGCGTCGTAGTAGGCGGTGTAGTCGGCGCGGTAGGCCTCGTGCAGCTCCTTCAGGCGCGCGATCGAGTCCTCGACGGACGCGTCCGCCGGCAGGTCGAGCAGCATCGGCTTGACCTTGGTGCGCAGGAAGTGGTCGGGGCAGCTCGTGCCGAGCGCGGCGAGCGCGGGCGCCTTCTCCGCGGCGAGGAAGTCGAGAACGACGTCGGCATCCGTGAAATGCCCGACCATGGGCTTGTCGTGCGAGGCGAGGCCGCGGATCGTCGCGGCGAGCGCCGCCGCCTTCGCGTGCCGCTCCGCTGCAGGCAGGGCGCCGAAGCCCTCGCGCGCCGGGCCGAAGGGCTCCGCCGAGCCGTGCTCGGCGAGGTAGGCCTCGGCCGTGTCGATGATCCAGCGCGAGCGCTCCTCGGCCTCGTCACTCGTGTCGCCCCAGGCGGTGATGCCGTGGCCGCCGAGGATGCAGCCGACCGCATCCGGGTTCGCGGCCTTGATCGCGGCGATGTCCAGACCGAGCTGGAATCCGGGACGACGCCACGGCACCCAGGCCACGCGTCCGCCGAACGCCGCCGCCGTGAGCGCCGGGCCGTCGGCCGCGGTCGCGAAGGCGATGCCCGCATCCGGGTGCAGGTGGTCGACGTGCGCCGCATCCACCAGCCCGTGCATGGCCGTGTCGATCGACGGGGCCGCACCGCCCTTGCCGTGCAGGCAGTAGTCGAAGGCGGCGACCATCTCGTCTTCGCGCTCGACGCCGGGATAGACGCCCTGCAGCGCGCGCAGCCGGTCGAGGCGCAGCACCGCGAGGCCCGACTCGGTGAGAGTGCCGAGGTCTCCGCCGGAGCCCTTCACCCAGAGCAGCTCGACCGGCTCGCCTGTGACGGGATCGGTCTCGACGCCCTTCGCCGAGGTGTTGCCGCCCGCGTAGTTCGTGATGCGCGGTTCCGAGCCGAGGCGGTTCGACCGCGCGATGAGCTCGTGCTTCGCCGCGCCGCCCGCCGAGGCGCCGCCGTCCGTGCCGATGACGTCGCCGCTCACGCGCCCCATCCCGCCTGCTCGCCGCCGACGCGCGACGCCGCGATGCCCGCGCCGTAGCCCGACTCGGCGTAGGCGCGCATCGGGTCGGCCGGCAGCCCGCGCGACTCGCGCCACTCGGCGAGCGCCGGGCGCACATCCGTGTAGAAGGCGTCCATGAGGATGCCGTGGGCGCCGAGCACGTCGCCCGCCGTCTGCGCGGCGTCGAGCGCGCCCCGGTCGACGAGCAGCGCGCGCGCCGTCATCTCCTGCACGTTGAGCACGCTGCGGATCTGGCCGGGGATCTTGTCCTCGACGTTGTGGCACTGGTCGAGCATGAACGCGACATCCGAGCCGGCGCCGTAGCCGCCGCCGCGGATGACCTCGACGAGGATGCGGAACAGCTGGAACGGATCCGCCGCCCCGACGATGAGGTCGTCATCGGCGTAGAAGCGCGAGTTGAAGTCGAAGCTGCCGAGCTTTCCCAGGCGCAGCAGCTGCATGACGATGAACTCGATGTTCGTGCCCGGCGCGTGGTGACCCGTGTCGAGGCACACCATCGCCTTCGGCCCGAGGGCGCTCACCTGGGCGTAGCTCGTCCCCCAGTCGGGAACATCCGTGTGATAGAACGCCGGCTCGAAGAACTTGTACTCGAGCACGAGGCGCTGGTCGTCGCCGAGGCGGTCGTAGATCTTCTGCAGCGAGTCGGCGAGGCGGTCCTGACGGCCGCGCACGTCATCCTGACCCGGGTAGTTCGTGCCGTCGGCGAGCCAGATCTTGAGGTCGCGCGAGCCGGTCTCGTTCATCACGTCGATGCACTCGAAGTGGTGATCGATCGCCTTCTGGCGGATGCGGTCGTCGCGGTGGGTGACGCTGCCGAGCTTGTAGTCGTCGTCCTGGAAGGTGTTCGAGTTCACCGTGCCGAGGGCGACGCCCTCGTCGGCGGCGTGACGGGCGAGCGCGCCGAAGTCGTCGACCTTGTCCCACGGGATGTGCAGCGCGACCTTCGGCGCCAGTCCGGTCAGCCTGTGCACCTGCGCGGCGTCGCTGATCTTCTCGAAGGGATCGCGCGGAACGCCCGGCTGCGCGAAGACCTTGAACCGCGTGCCCGAGTTGCCGAACGCCCACGAGGGCAGCTCGATCGCCTGCTCCGCGAGCCGCGGGGCGATGTCAGAGAAGTCGGTCATGAGGCGGTGCTCCTGGTCAGCTGGTCGTCGAGGGAGAAGACCTCGTCGAGCACGCGCATCCCCTGATCGGGGCGGCCGTCGAGGTCGAGGAAGTAGTGGGCCGACTCGGCCTCCCACGCGGTGGCGATGGGCGAGGCGGCGAGGTAGGCGGTGGAGGCGGCGAGGTCGTCGACGGTGAAGACGCCCACCAGCTCGCCGTCGTCGGCGAGGAAGATCGTGTAGTCGCGGCGGCCCGAGGCGGCGATCTCGCGCAGCATCTCGTCGGGCACGGCGCGGTGGCGCTCGCGGTACTCGTCGACGAGCTCGGGTCGCACGCGCAGGCGGAAGCAGACGCGGGACATGGTGCTCTCCTCCGGTCGGTGCGGGTGTTCGGGTGGCGGCGCTGCCCGACAGCTCGGCTGTCGCAGCGGCGGATTCGCGGGTGGATGGGGTGGCCCGGGCGCGACGCCCGGGCCACCGGACAGGTCAGCGGCTCAGAACTTGAAGTCGCCGATGTTGTCCTTGTTGAAGACGAACGGGTCGCCGAGGAGCACGGTGCCGTCCTTGCCGACCTTGTACTCGCCGAGGTCGCCGGCCTTGAAGCTGTCGCCCTCCTTGCCGGTGATGTCGCCGTCGATGAGCGCCTTCGCCGCGTAGGCCGCGAGGTAGCCGAGGTCACCCGGGTTCCACAGGGCGAACTCCTCGACCGTGCCGTCGGTCACGTACTCGCGCATCTGGTTCGGCGTGCCGAGACCGGTCAGCTTGACCTGGCCCTTGAACGACGAGGTCGAGAGGTAGCGCGCGGCGGCCGCGATGCCGACGGTGGTCGGCGAGACGATGCCCTTGAGGTTCGGGTGCGACTGCAGCAGACCCGCCGTCTTGTCGAAGGATGTCTGGTCGTCGTCGTCGCCGTAGACGACATCCACGAGCTTGACGTTCGGGTGGTTCGCCTCGAGGTCCTTCTTCATGAGGTCGATCCAGGCGTTCTGGTTGGTCGCGTTGGCGGCGGCCGACAGCACGGCGATCTCGCCGCTGTCGCCGATCTCCTTGGTGATCAGGTCGACCTGCACCTTGGCGATGCCCTCGGCGGTGGCCTGGTTGATGAACAGGTCGCGGCAGTCGGCGCTCGTGTCGGAGTCGAAGGTGACGACCTTCACGCCGGCGTCGCGGGCCTGCTTGATGGCGTCGCAGGGGGCCTTCTGGTCGTTGGCCGACATGACGATCGCGCCGACCTGCTTCTGGGTGAGCGTGTTGATGTAGCTCACCTGCGCGTCGGGCGAGGCCTTCGCGGGGCCGACCTCGGCGTAGGTGCCCTTGAACTCCTTGATGGCCTTCTCGCCGCCGGCGTCGGAGGTGTCGAAGTACGCGTTGCCGAGGTTCTTCGGCAGGAAGGTGATCTGGTAGTTCTTCGAGCCGTCGCCCGATCCGGAGTCGCCGGTGGACGCGGCGCAGCCGGTGAGCAGCAGGGCGGCCGAGGCGAGCACGGCGACGCCGGCGATGCGCAGGCTGCGGGTGCTGGTGGGGAGCATCAGTGGTCCTCTCGAGTGGATGTGTGGTGCAGGTGGTGGGTGGTGCTGGGTACCGCTGTCGGTCAGCTCTTGACGATGCGAAGCCGGCGGAAGCGCAGCTTGCCGAGCAGACCGGCGATCACGACGGAGAGCACGAGCAGCACTCCGGTGACCACGTTGATGACGTCGGAGGTGATGCCGGCGAGGCGCAGCGCGCTGGCGATCGCTCCGATGAGGAGGGCCCCGGCGAGCACGCCGGGCAGGGCGCCCCGGCCGCCGAAGATCGACACGCCGCCGAGCAGCACGGCCGCGACGACCGACAGCTCGAGGCCCGTGGCGTTGTCGCCGCGGGCGCTGCCGAAGCGCAGCGTGTAGTAGGCGCCGGCGACGGCCGAGACGAGCCCGGCGAGGGCGAACAGGATGATCTTGGTGCGGGTGATGCGCACGCCCGAGAAGGCCGCCGCATCCGCGCTGAGGCCGATCGCGTAGACGCCGCGGCCGAAGGGCGTGAAGTGCAGCAGCAGTCCGAAGACGAGCGCGAGCACGACGATGAGCACGGTCACGATCGGCAGCGGGGTGCCGGGGATGTTGCCGGTCGCGAGCGAGGTCCACTCCGACGGGAAGTCGGTGATCGCCTTCGAGCCGAGCAGTCCCTGCGCGATTCCGCGGTAGAGCGCGAGCGTGCCGATCGTGACGGCGAGCGAGGGCAGCCCGACGACGGTCACGAGCACGCCGTTGACGAGGCCGGCGACGAGCCCGACGATCAGCGCGACCAGGAAGGCGGCGCCGAAGGCCCATCCCTGCTGGGTGAGGATGCCGATGAGCGCGCTCGAGAGCCCCATGACGCTCGCGACCGAGAGGTCGATCTCGCCGGTGATGATGATGAGCGTCATCGGCAGCGCGATGAGCAGCACGGGCGCCATGTCCTGCAGCAGGAAGGTCAGCGTGATCGGCGCCGCGAAGTGCGGCACCTGGGTGTAGCCGACGATCCAGACGAGGATCAGCAGCGCGATCACGGCGGCCTCGCGCGAGAGCAGCACGCGGCGCCACAGCGGGCGGCCGTAGTCGCGGTAGGCCCGGGTCTCGCCGGTCGAGCCGGCGGCGGATGCGGTGGTGCTCATGCTGCCGAGTCCTCCATGACCGTGAGCTTTCGGGCTTGTCGCAAGGCGAGCAGGCGGTCGAGGATGATCGCCGCGATGATCAGCACGCCGACGACGGCGCCCTGCCAGAAGTCGGGGATGCCGAGCACCGGCAGCGCCCGGTTGATCGTGAGCAGCAGCACCGCGCCGAGGGCGGCGCCGCCGACCGAGCCGCTGCCGCCGAAGATCGCGACGCCGCCGATGACGGCCGCGCCGACGGCCTGCAGCTCGAGGCCGTAGCCGGCCTGCGAGTCGACCGTGCCGTAGCGCGCGGTGTAGAGCACGCCGGCGAGTCCGGCGAGGGTGCCGCTCGCGACGAAGGCCCAGAGCACGCGGCGCCCGACCTTGAGGCCGTAGAGGTGCGCGGCGTCGGGGTCGGATCCGATCGCGTAGAGCTCGCGCCCGCTGCGCGAGCTGCGCAGCACGAGGGCGGCGATCACGAGGACGACCACGGCGATGAGCGTGATCACGGGCAGGACCCACAGTTTCGCGGTGCCGATCGCGAGGAAGTCGCGGGGCATGTCCGAGGCGTTGATGCGGTTGCTGCCCGTCCAGACGACGTTGATGCCGCGATAGGCATACAGAGTTCCGAGCGTGATGACGAGCGACGGCACCTTGGCCACCGAGACGAGCACGCCGTTGACGAGACCGAGGCCCGCGCCGAACAGCACAGCCAGCAGCATGACGACCGGGATGGGCAGCCCGGGGTTGTACTTGAACAGCACGCCGGTGAGGTAGGCGGTCAGGCCGATGATCGAGCCGACCGAGAGGTCGACGTTGCGGGTGATGATGACGATCGCCTGGCCGACGGCGATGAGCACGAGCGTCGAGGGCGTCAGCAGCAGGTCGCGGAAGCCGTCGGCGCTGAACAGGAAGCTCGGGCTCTTCGCCGTCGTGACGACGAGCACGAGCACGAGCGCGAGGAAGATGCCGGTCTCGCGGGCGGCGGCGAGCGCACTGAGACGACCCAGCACGCCGCGGCGGGCGAAGGAGGTGGTGGCGGCGCTCACGCGGCGGCCCCCGCTCCGGTCGCGGCGCTCATGACCGACTCGGGGTTCGCATCCGCTCGGCTCAGCTCGGCCGTGACGCGGCCTTCGCGCATGACGATGACGCGGTCGGCCATGCCGAGCACCTCGGGCAGCTCCGACGAGATCATGAGGATGCCGAGCCCCTGACCGGCGAGCTCGCTCAGCAGGCGGTGCACCTCGCTCTTCGTGCCGACGTCGATGCCGCGCGTGGGCTCGTCGACGATGAGCACCTTGGGGTTCGTGGCCAGCCACTTGGCCAGCACGACCTTCTGCTGGTTGCCGCCGCTGAAGGTGCCGACCTCGGCGTCGAGTGCACTCGACTTCACCTCGAGCCGGCTGGCCCAGACGCGGGCGGCCTGGTTCTCGGCGGCGCGGGTGAGGATGCCGGCCTTCGTGAGCTTCGAGCGGATCGCCATGGTCAGGTTGCGGGCCACGGTCGTGCCGAGCACGAGCCCCTGGGCGCGGCGGTCTTCGGGCACGAGCGCGAGGCCGGCGCGCATGGCGGCGGTCGGGTCGTGCGGCGCGAGAGCGCGTCCCTCGACGGTGACGGTGCCCGAGTCGTAGCGATCGACGCCGAAGACGGCGCGCACGACCTCGCTGCGTCCGGCGCCGACGAGGCCGGCGAGCCCGACGATCTCGCCCGAGCGCACGCTGAGGTCGACGTCGGCGAACAGCGGGGAGGTCAGTCCTTCGACCCGCAGCAGCTCGTCGCCGATCACGGCCTCCTGCTTCGGGAACAGCTCGGCGACATCCCGGCCGACCATCTGCCGCACGAGCTTGGCGGTGTCGGTCTCGGCGATCGGCTGGGTCGCGATGTAGGCGCCGTCGCGCATGACGGTGACGGTGTCGCAGAGGGCGAACACCTCGTCGAAGCGGTGCGAGATGAAGAGCAGGGCCCGTCCCTCGTCGCGCAGCGCGCGGGCGACGGCGAAGAGCCGATCGACCTCGACGCCGCTGAGGGCCGCGGTCGGCTCGTCCATGACGAGCACGCGGGCGTCGAGCGAGATGGCCTTGGCGATCTCGATGATCTGCTGGTCGGCGATCGAGAGGCCGCGCGCGGGACGGTCGGGGTGGATGCGCACGCCGAGCCGCTGGAACAGGCCGAGCGCCTGCTCGCGCATGGCCGCGCGATCGATGCGGCGCAGTCCCTTGAGCGGCTGACGCCCCATGAAGATGTTCTCGGTCACGCTGAGGTCGGGGAAGAGCGTGGGCTCCTGGTAGATGACGGCGATGCCGGCCGCCTTCGACTCGGCGGTGGAGCGGAAGTCGACGCTCTCGCCGCCGAGCAGGAACTCGCCCGCGTCGCGCTGGTAGAGCCCGGCGATGATCTTGACGAGCGTCGACTTGCCGGCGCCGTTCTCGCCGATGAGGGCGTGGATGCTGCCCGACTCGAGGCGCAGAGTGCCCGAGCGCAGGGCGATCACCTGGCCGAAGGCCTTGGAGATGTCGCGCAGCTCGAGCGCGGCGGGGGCGCTCGGCGCTGCCGGCGCGGTGGATGCGGCGGCTCCGCTCGGGGCGCCGGCGGACGGCGTGCTGCCGGTCGCGGGCGCGGCGGGTGGGATGTCGTCGGGCACGACCGGCCTCCTCGTCGAGGGTCTCGTCTGGGTCGTCTCGGAGTTGCTTTGAAACGATTCAGATGCGGTGTCGTGTCACTGTAGACGCGTCGCGCCGTCGAGCGCAAGCCGTCGTCGCCGAACCGTGATTCACACGATTCATTCCGGCCCGTCAGGCTCTAGTCTGTGCGCATGACCGTGAGCGTGAAAGAGGTCGCCCAGCGCGCGGGCGTCTCGGTCGGCACGGTCTCGAACGTGCTCAACCACCCCGAGCGCGTCAGCGAGGCGGCCCGCCGCAAGGTGACCGACGCCATCCGCGACCTCGGCTTCGTGCGCAACGACGCCGCGCGCCAGCTGCGCGCCGGCCGCAGCACCACGCTCGGCCTCGTCGTGCTCGACGTGCGCAACCCCTTCTTCACCGACGTCGCACTCGGCGCCGAAGACGCGGCCGCCGCCGCCGGGCTGAGCGTGCTGCTCGGCAACAGCGACGAGAACCCCGAACGCGAGTCGACCTACCTCGACCTCTTCGAGGAGCAGCGCGTCTTCGGCGTGCTCATCTCCCCCGTCGGCGACGTCGGCGAGCGCCTGCACCGCCTGCGTGAACGCGGCACCCCGGCCGTGCTCGTCGACCGCGTCAGCGCCGACGAGACCACCAGCTCGGTGTCGGTCGACGACGTCGAAGGCGGCCGCGTCGCCGTCGAGCACCTCATCGCCCAGGGGCGTCGCCGCATCGCCTACGTCGGCGGACCGTTCGCGATCCGGCAGGTCACCGACCGGCTCGAGGGCGCCCAGCGCGCGATCGACGCGAGCCCCGACGCGGCCCTCGAGGTGCTCACAACCCACGGACTCACCGTGCTCGAAGGTCGCCGCATCGGCGAGCAGATCGCCGCCCGCCCCGCCGCACGCCGGCCCGACGCGGTGTTCGCGGCGAACGATCTGCTCGCGATGGGCCTGCTGCAGGCGCTCGTCATGCAGGGACGCGTGCGCGTGCCCGACGACGTGGCGCTCATCGGCTTCGACGACATCGACTTCATGACCGCGGCCGTCGTGCCGATCTCGTCGGTACGTCAGCCCAGCCGCCTCATCGGCGAGACGGCCGTCAGGCTGCTGCTCGCCGAGAGCGAGGATCCGAGCGTCGAGCGTCAGCGCATCGAGTTCACGCCCGAGCTCGTGGCGCGAGCCTCGACCGGAGTCGTCGCCGAGGATCAGCGGAACAGCGGCGCGTAGTCGCGCGCGAACGCCGCGAACGGCAGGGCCGGGTGCCCGAGGATGCGGGGCACCGCATCCGACACCCGCTCGGCCGCGCCCCCGGCATCATGGGCGAAGTCTTCGAGCGTCGCCTCGACCTGCCAGGCGGGCAGCGCGACCCGCAGCGCCGCCGCGAAGATCTGCGGCGGCGCGTCGAGGAACCGGATCGGCCGGCCGAGCGCGGCGCCGAGCTGCTCGGCGACGACCGGGAAGCCCAGCGCCTCGGGGCCGGTCAGGTCGATCGCGCCGAGCGGACGTGCGGCGAGCAGCGCCGTCGCGGCGACCGCCGCGAGGTCGCGCACGTCGAGCAGACTCACCCGGGCTCCGGCGACCGGGGCCGCGAGCAGCCCCTGACCGCGCACGACCGGGGCGAGCGCGAGCAGCGCCTGCGCGAGCAGGTTCGCGCGCAGCACGGTCGCCCCGAGACCCGACGCGGCCAGCGCCGACTCGACGGCCGCATGGGCGCGGCGGTTGCGTGCCGGGGAGTCGTCGGACGCATCCAGCTGCGACAGCAGCACGACATGCTCGACGCCGGCCTCGGCCGCGAGCTCGATGAACCGGATGCGCTGCTCGGCCGACCGCTCGGTCGGGGGCGCGGCCAGGTAGACCGCGTGCACCCCGTCGAGCGCGCGCCTCAGCGCCTCGACGTCGTCGAGTGAGGCCAGCACCCGCTCGACGCCGTCGGGCAGCGCGGCCCGCGGTGCTGTCGTCAGCGCGCGGATGCGGTGCGAAGGCGGGGCGGGCTCTCCGGCCGGACCGGCGTCGGACACGGCGGCCGCGCCGGCCGCGAGGGAGGCGAGCACGGCGGCTCCGGTCGCTCCGGACGCATCGGTGATGAGCAGGCGCGCGGTCATGCGCCCATCCTGTCGCGGCGCGGCGACGAGCGCCCGATCATCGACAGCTGTCGCGCAGATCGTCATATGACGACACCCGACGTCACGTGTCGTCGCATGCCGACACCTGTCATCGGCGTCGGCCCCGCATCCGCCTATCGTCGCCGCATGATCCGCCTCGACCAGCTCAGCAAGGTGTACGGCACCGCACCCGACGCCGTCACCGTGCTCGACCGGCTCGACCTCGCCGTCGACACCGGTCGCGTCTTCGCCGTCGTCGGCCCCTCCGGCGCCGGCAAGTCGACGCTCGCGCAGTGCGTGACGCTGCTCGAGAAGCCCACCTCGGGTCGCGTCGTCGTCAACGGCGACGACCTCACCGCCCTCGGCGCCCAGGACCTGCGCGTCGCGCGCCGGCGCATCGGCACGATCTTCCAGCAGGACGGCCTCTTCTCGCGCCGCACCGCCGCCGACAACGTCGCCCTGCCGCTGCAGTACCTCGGCGTGACGAAAGCCGAGACCCGCGCCCGCGTCGCCGAGCTGCTCGACCGCGTCGGGCTCGCCGACAAGGCCAAGCACTACCCGCACCAGCTCTCCGGCGGTCAGCGGCAGCGCGTCGGCATCGCCCGCGCCCTCGCCCTGCGCCCCAGCGTGCTGCTCAGCGACGAGGCCACCTCCGGTCTCGACCCCGACTCGACCGCGTCGATCGTGCGCCTGCTGCGCGAGCTGCGCGACGACCTCGGCCTCTCGATCCTGTTCATCACCCACGAGATGGACACCGTGCTGCAGGTCGCCGACTCGGTCGCGCGCCTCGACCACGGCCGCATCGTCGAGCAGGGCGAGCTGACCGCGCTGCTGCGCGACCCCGACTCCGCCCTCGGCGCCCAGCTGCGCCCCGAGCGGCTCGCCCTCCCCGCCACCGCGGGCGACCGCGTCTGGTCGGTCGCCTACGCCGGCGACGTGCCCGGCGACTGGGTCCTGCGGCTGGCCACCCGCCTCGACGCGCCCGTCGCCCTGCTCGGCGCGAGCGTGGAGCAGATCGACGGCGCCGCCATCGGGCGGGCGACCCTCGGCATCCCCCAGACCGTGGATGAGGCGGGCGTCGACGCCGCGCTGCGCGAGCTCGGTCTCGCGGTGCGCGGGGCGGCGATCCCGGCTTCGGCTGCCGCCGCTTCCGCCGCCGCCGACGACGCCGCCGCTGCCGCCTCGGACATCCGCGATTCCGACGACCTCCCCGAGCTGATCGGAGCCCGCCCGTGAGCCTGCACAGCAGCAACCTCGTGCCGCTGCCCGACATCCCCGCGCTCGTGTTCCCGGCACTCGGCGACACGCTCATCATGGTCGGCGTCACGATGGCGATCGTGGTCGTCGTCGGCATCCCGCTCGGCGCGATCGTGCACAACCTCGGGCCCGACGGACTGTTCCCGCACCGCGTCGGGCACCAGGTGCTCAGCTGGGTCATCAGCGTCGGACGCTCGCTGCCGTTCCTCGTGCTGATGGCGTCGATCATCCCGTTCACGCGGCTGCTGACCGGCACCAACATCGGCATCCCGGCCGCCGTCGTGCCGATGTCGATCGCCGGCATCGCCTTCTTCACCCGCATCGTCGAGAACTCGCTGCGCAGCGTGCCCCGCGACTACGCCAAGGTCGCGATCGCCTCCGGCGCCTCGACGTTCCAGGCGATCGTCACCGCGCAGCTCGCCGAAGCGGTGCCGTCGATCATCGGCGGACTCACGATCAACACGATCGCGATGATCGAGTACTCGGCCATCGCCGGCACGATCGGCGCCGGCGGCATCGGCTACGTCGCCGTCACCTACGGCTACCAGCGCTTCGACCACGCCGTGATGATCGCGACCATCGTCATCCTCATCGCGACCGTCGCCGCCACCCAGCTGCTCGGCGACCGCGTCGCCCGCGCGCTCACGCCCGCCTCGCGGGATCGGCGCCGCAGCGCTCGCGCCGCGCGCGTTCCGGTCGCCGCCTAGCGCCGACTCGGCCGCGCGTCCGGATCGCTCCCCCTCCGCACCACACCGCACCTTCCGCCCTGCCCTGCCCGCACTGCACAGCACCCTGGAGAGATCACTCATGTCCGACTCCGAGAACACCGCCCCGGCGGCCGACTCCGCAGCCGCCACGACCGCCGCATCCACGGCCGCCGCCTCCGATCACGGCTTCACCGTGAAGAAGCGCCGCCGCTGGCCCTGGGTCGCCGGCGCCGTCGTCGTCGTGCTCGGCATCGCCGCCGCGATCGTCGTGCCGCGCTTCGCCGCCCCGGCCTCCGCCAACGACACCGAGGGCGCCACCCTCACGGTCGTCACGGCCGAGGGCAACGCGACCGAGGAGGCGCTGGTGAAGTTCGTCGGCGAGAAGGTCGCGCCGAAGTACGGCATCAAGGTCGAGTTCAAGGGACTCAGCGACAGCACCACCCTCAACCGCGCCGTCAGCGAGGGCGAGGTCGCCGCGACCGTCTACCAGCACAAGCTCTGGCTCAGCCAGGTGCTCGAGGCGAACCCCGACTTCGAAGAGACCGCGGCGACGCCCGTGTTCCGCTGGGGCTTCGGGCTCTGGAGCGACAAGTACAGCTCGGTCGACCAGATCCCCGACGGCGCGAACATCTCGCTCTACTCCGACCCGGCCAATGAGGCCCAGGGTCTGTGGATCCTCGAGCGCGCCGGGCTCATCACCCTCAAGGACGGCGTCGACAAGGCGAAGGCCACGCAGAACGACATCGCGACGAACCCGAAGCACCTGAAGTTCACGCTGCTCGACTTCGCCGCCCAGTCCCGTTCGCTGCCCGACCTCGACGCGGCCGTCGGCTACACGGAGTACTACCTCGCCGCCGGCATCCCGATCGAGAAGCAGATCTTCGCGCCCGCGGCGCCCGACGAGTTCGCCGGCCAGCTGACGGTCGGAACGAAGTACCTCAAGAGCAAGAACATCCAGCAGCTCATCAAGGCCTTCAAGGACCCGGCCGTGCAGGAGTTCCTGGCCACGAACAAGGACGTGAAGAACATCCTGCTGCCGCTCGACGCGAAGTAGGCCCTCGGCCGGCGGGAGGGCGGCCGGCTGCGCTTCGCCGCGGCCGCTCTCCCGCCGGCCATCCTCCTCGCGGCTCTTCCGCCCGGGAAGGTCTCCTGAGTTGCCCGCTTCCGCGGTGTGTCCCCGACGACATGCCGCGGAGGCGGGCAACTCGCGTGTGCGGGTCAACGAGTTGCCCACTTCTGCCGGGTCACGCGCCCCGAACCCGACCGAAGTGGGCAACTCAGCGCGCAGCACCGGCACCCGCGCTCGAGTGGATGCCTGACTTGCCCACTTCCGCGGTGTGTCCCCCGCGACATGCCGCGGAAGCGGGCAACTCGCGTGTCCGGATGGGTGCGCTCGACAGCGCGACGGGTGCGCTCAGTCGGCGGATTCGGGGCGCCAGGTGCGCGGACGGTCGCGCGTCAGGTGCGCAGGACGGGCGCGCTCAGGCGCGCGGCGCGCGCTCGCCCGAGCCGCGGGTCACGAGCCGCGTCGGCAGGCGCACGAGCTCCGTGTCGCGGCGGGGGTCGGCGAGACGCTCGACCACGAGCCGCGCGGCCTGCGCGCCCATCGCCCGGGCGTCGTGCGCGACGACCGTGACGCCGAGCACCTCGGCGAGGTCGAAGTCGTCGAAGCCGACGAGGGCGGTCGTCGTGTCGCCGCGGCGGGCGAGCTCGCGCAGCACGCCGAGCGTCGCCCGGTTGTTGCTCGCGAAGATCGCGGTCGGCGGGTTCGCGGCGTCGAGCAGCTCCCCCGTCACGCGGGCCGCGACCTCGGGGTCGTGGGCTCCCTCGCGCACGAGCTCACGCCATCCGGCGTCGACCGCGCCGGTTGCCGCATCCATCGCCGCCGTGAAGCCGTCGAGACGCTCGCGGTAGGTGGGCAGACGCTCGAAGTCGCCGAGGAAGGCGATGCGGCGGTGGCCGCCGGCGAGCAGATGCTCGGCCGCGGCGCGGGCTCCGCCGGCGTTGTCGAGCACGATCGAATCGGCATCGAGGTCGGTCGGCGCGCGGTCGACGAAGACGACGGGCACGCCGCGACGCTGCAGCGCCGCGTAGGGCGCGTGCGAGGTCATCGCCGACGCCGCGATGACGGCGCGCACCGATCGGCGGGCGAGCTCGTCGACGAGCACCTCCTCCTGCGCGGATGACTCGTCGGAGCTGCCGAGGGTGACGCTGAGCTGGTGCGCGCGCAGCTCGCTCGCCGCGCCCTGCGCGAGCATGGCGTAGAAGGGGTTGGCGAGGTCGCCGGTGACGACGCCGACGAAGCTGGATGCGATGCCGCGCGCGAGCAGGCTCGCCGAGGAGTTGAGCTGGAAGCCGAGATCGCTCGCGGCCGAGAGCACCTTCGCCCGGGTCTCCTCGCGCACGTGCTGCTCGCCGTTGACGGCTCGCGATGCCGTCTTGAGGCTCACGCCCGCGCGCGCGGCCACGTCGGCGAGCGTCGTCGCGCCCGAGGCGGGAATACCCACGGTGTCCTTCTCTCGATCTTCCCGACGCGGTGCGTCGCGCCCGTCGCGAGCATCCTCGCCTGATTCGAGGATGCGTCACGCGTGCACTCGGGCGGCCCAAGTCTGCCACCGCGGTGACAACGCTGTCACCGAACGCGCTGAGCGGGCCGCGCTCCGGTCACGACCGAGGATCGTGCTTTCGCGTCGGCATGGCGGCGTCATAGCGACGCGACGGCACGATCCTCGGCTCCGCAGCGGCTCCTCAATGGCTCCGCGGCGGCTCCGCGAACGAATGCCCGACGGACTCCGCGACGCCACGGGACGCGCACGCCTCGGGCGGGTAGCCTTCCCCTGCGACGACGCCACCAGCGTCATCGCCGCCATGGTCGCCCCGCCGGAGCCGCCGCGGCGTCACCGCGCCGCGCATCCCTGCGGCGTCCGGCGACGAGGCCAGCCCATGCACCGCAGCAGCGCATCCACCCCCGGCGGTTCGGCCGCGCCCGACGCTCCCGGATCCGCCGCCGCCGCTCCCCTGCCGACGCCGAGCCTGCGCCGCATCCCCGCTCCGTTCATCCCGCCCGCCGAGTCGGGCAGCCTCGGCGGACGGCACTCCCTCACCACCGACCCCGGCACCCCCGACCGGCGCGGCGTCGCCGCCGCCGGCACCGCCTACGTCTCGGCCCTCGAGCTGTTCTCGATCGGGATCGGCCCGTCGAGCTCGCACACGGTCGGTCCGATGCGCGCGGCGCGCGACCTGGTCGAGCGGATGCGCGCCGCCGGCACGCTCGACGACACGGCCCGCATCACGGTCGAGCTTTTCGGCTCGCTCGGGGCGACCGGCATCGGCCACGGCACCCCCGACGCGATCCTCGCCGGACTCACCGGAGCCGAACCCGAGACCGTCGACCCGGATGCGGTGCGCGCCGCCTGGAGCGGCTGGACCGACGGCGAGCACCTGATGCTCGGCGGCACGCGGCCGATCGCCTTCGCCCGCGCCGACGTCGTCTTCTCGCCGTTCACCCGCCTGCCCGGGCATCCGAACGCGCTGACCTTCGTCGCGCTCGACGCCGACGGCGCGGAGCTCGCGCGCGAGACCTACTTCTCGGTGGGCGGCGGATTCATCCGCCGCGAGGGCGACGACGGCGAGGACGCCCCGCGCGACGTCCCCGCCGCGGCCGTGGCCGCCGCGACGTCCGCATCCACCCCCACCGCCTTCCGCACCGCCGACCAGCTGCTCGCGCTCTGCGCCTCTGAAGGCGCCACGATCGCCGAGCTCGCCCGCCGCGCCGAGCTCGAGACGCACCCCGACCGCACCGAGGTCGAGCTGGATGCCGGACTCGACGCGATCTGGACGGCCATGACCGAGTGCATCGACGCGGGCCTGCACCACGACGGCCTGCTGCCCGGCGAGCTGAAGGTGCGCCGCCGCGCGGCGGCGATCCGCGGTCAGCTCGAGGCGGAGCCCGCGACGGCGCTGCCCGGCGACTGGCTCGGCATCTACGCGCTCGCGGTCAACGAGCAGAACGCCGCGGGCGGCCGCGTCGTGACGGCGCCGACGAACGGGGCGGCCGGCATCCTGCCCGCGGTCGCCCGCTACTGGCTCGACTTCCTCTGCGCGCGCGAGGGGGCCGAGGCCGCCCGCGCCGGCATCCGCGAGTTCCTGCTGACGGCGACGGCACTGGGATCGCTGTTCCGCGCGAACGCGTCGATCTCAGGAGCGGAGGGCGGATGCCAGGCCGAGGTCGGCTCGGCGAGCGCGATGGCGGCGGGCGGCCTCACGGCGGTGCTCGGGGGGACGCCGGCGCAGGTCGAGAACGCGGCCGAGATCGCGATGGAGCACCACCTCGGCCTCACCTGCGACCCCGTCGGCGGCCTCGTGCAGATCCCGTGCATCGAACGCAACGCGATCGCCGCATCCACCGCCGTCACCGCTGCGCGGCTGGCGCTGCGCGGCGACGGCACGCATCACGTCTCGCTCGACACCGTGGTCGAGACGATGCGGCAGACGGGCGCCGACATGTCGACCAAGTACAAGGAGACGAGCGAGGGCGGTCTCGCCGTCAACGTCGTCGAGTGCTGAGCCGCGTCGACAGTCCCGCCGTCGGCCCGGATCGCAGGCGGATGCGGCCCTGAACGCCCGGCGACGGATGCGTTAACGGCAGAACACGCGGCAACGGCTTGACAGCGTTGTCAGGTTCCCCACAGACTCACCTGTGACAGCGCTGTCATCACCAGGCGGCGCACTCCACCCCCGAAACACCCGGAGCCAGACAATGCCGTCGATCTTCTCTGCGCTCACGCCACGGCGTGCCCGCACCGTCCACCGCTCACGCGGCGCCACACCGCCCGGAGGCCCCGGCGCCTCCGCCGCGGCGAGCGCCGCGAACACCGCCGACGCCCCCACCATGGCGCCGCGCCTCACCCCGGTCGCCGCGATCGCGCTCGTCGCCGCCGTCGCGACCGCCGCATCCGGCCTGGCGCTCACCGCGCCGACCCCGGCCGCGGCCGCCGCCGGCACGCCGCTCTTCCTCAGCTCCTTCGAGCAGGCCGACCCGCAGCCGCAGGCGAGCACCCCGTGGGGCGACCAGACCAACATCTCCGGGTCGACCTTCGGCAAGGGCAGCAAGCTCGCCACGGTCACCAAGGTCGACGCCTCGGCCGAGAACGCCCCCGGCGAGGTCGCCGCGAACGCCGCCGACGGCTCGAGCAGCACCAAGTGGCTCGCGTTCCAGAGCACCGGCTGGCTGCGCTACCAGCTCTCCGGCGCGCAGAAGATCGACTCGTACACGATCACCAGCGGCGGCGACGCCCCCGAGCGCGACCCGAAGAACTTCACCGTGCAGGGGTCCAACGACGGCAGCACGTGGACCGACGTCGACACCCGCACGAACCAGACCTGGTCCGGCCGCCTGGTCAAGAACAGCTACCAGCTCAGCGCGCCCGTGAGCTACAGCTGGTACCGCCTCAACATCACCGCCAATGGCAGCGGCAACATCATCCAGCTGTCCGACTGGGACATCCTCGACTCGACGCAGCAGACTCCGCCGGCGACGCCGATGGTCACGACGGTCGGCAACGGACCCGTCTCGGCCTACAACATCAAGCCCAACGCGGGCTTCAGCGGCCTGAAGGCGCTGCGCTACGGCGGCAGTCCGGTCGCGAACGGCGAGACGACGGCGCAGAACGTGCTGTTCGACAAGCTGAACCTCACGGTCGGCGCCGACACGCAGCTGAGCTACAAGATCCTGCCCGTGCTGGATGACGCGCTCACCTACTCGGCCACCTACGCCGCGATCGACCTCGTCTTCAGCGACGGCTCGCGCCTGTCGAAGAAGGGCCTGCTCGACGCGAACGGCTTCGGCGCCTCGGCGCGCGAGCAGGGCACCAGCAAGGCGCTCTACGCGAGCCAGTGGAACTCGGTCAAGATCGACCTGAAGGGCCTCGAGGGCAAGGTGATCGACAAGATCCTCTTCGCCTACGACGACCCGAACGGCCAGTCGGGCCACGGCTTCTCGGGCTGGGTCGACGACATCGCCCTCGCCCCGAAGGTGGCCGTCGACGGCTCGAGCCTCGTGAACTGGGTCGACACCCGCCGCGGCACGCTCTCGAGCGGCGGCTTCTCGCGCGGCAACAACTTCCCCGCCACCGCGGTTCCGAACGGCTTCAACTTCTTCACGCCGATGACGAACGCGAACACCGACTCGTGGCTCTACAACTATGCGAGCGACAACACCGCGAACAACCTGCCCCGCCTGCAGGGCATCGGCATCTCGCACGAGCCGAGCCCCTGGATGGGCGACCGCAACCAGCTCGCCGTCATGCCCGGCACCTCGGCCACGCCGAGCTCGACCCTGACCGCACGTCAGCTCGAGTTCAGCCACGGCACCGAGATCGCCCGCCCCGACCTCTACAGCGTGAAGTTCACGAACGGCATGATCGCCGAGGTCACCCCGACCGACCACGGCGGCGTCTACCGCTTCGCGTTCACGGGCAACACGGGCAGCGTGCAGCTCGACAAGGTCGCCTCGAACTCGCTCTCGGGCCTGAACGTGGATGCCGCGGGCAAGGTCACCGGATGGGTCGACGGCGGCAGCGGCCTCAGCGCCGGACGCAGCCGGATGTTCATCTCGGGTCAGTTCGACAAGACCCCGACCGGCGTCGGAACCTCGAGCGGCGACCGCAGCGCCTCCGCCCGCTACGCGGCGTTCGACACGAGCGGCACGGGCGACGCGAAGATCGTGACCCTGCGCATCGCGACGTCGTTCATCTCGCAGGCGCAGGCTCAGAAGAACCTCGACCTCGAGGTCACCGGCAAGAGCTTCGACCAGGTGCAGCAGGCCGCCGCGGCGCAGTGGAACACCCGCCTCGGCGTGATCACGATCGAGGGCGGCACCGACGTGCAGAACCAGAACCTGTACTCGAACCTCTACCGCCTGAACCTGTACCCGAACTCGCAGTTCGAGAACACGGGAACGGCTGACGCCCCGAAGTACCAGTACGCCAGCCCGGTCGCGCCGAAGGTCGGCGACGCTACGGCGACGACGACCAACGCCCAGATCAAGGACGGCAAGGTCTACGTCAACAACGGATTCTGGGACACCTACCGCACCGTCTGGCCCGCCTACTCGCTGCTCTACCCGCAGATGGAGCAGGAGCTCGTCGACGGCTTCGTGCAGCAGTACCGCGACTCCGGCTGGGTCGCGCGCTGGTCGTCGCCCGGCTACGCCGACCTCATGACCGGCACCAGCTCCGACGTGGCCTTCGCCGACGCGTACCTCAACGGCGCGCTCGACACGAAGACCGCGCTCGAGGCCTACGACGCCGCGCTGAAGAACGCGACCGTGCTGCCGACCTCGAGCGCCGTCGGGCGCAAGGGACTCGACACCTCCACCTTCCTCGGCTACACCTCGGCCTCCACCGGCGAGAGCGTCTCGTGGGGTCTCGAGGGCGGCACGAACGACTACGGAATCGGACGGATGGCGGCGAAGCTCGCCGACGACCCGGCCACGCCGGAGTCGCGTCGTCAGACGCTGAAGGAGGAGTCGGAGTACTTCCTCGCCCGCTCGTGGAGCTACGTCAACCTGTTCGACAAGGATGCCGACTTCTTCCAGGCCAAGAACGCCGACGGAAGCTGGCACATCCCGAGCGACAAGTTCGACCCGAAGTCGTGGGGTGACGCGTTCACCGAGAGCGACGGCTGGAACTTCGCGTTCCACGCCCCGTTCGACATCGACGGCCTCGCCGCGCTCTACGGCGGCACCGCCGGCCTCGACGCCAAGCTCGACCAGTTCTTCTCCACCCCCGAGAAGGCGGACACCCCCGGCGGCTACGGCGGGGTCATCCACGAGATGCTCGAGGCGCGCGACGTGCGCATGGGCCAGCTGGGCATGAGCAACCAGGTCTCGCACCACATCCCGTACCTCTACGCCGCGGCCGGCGACCCGGCCAAGACGCAGAAGGTCGTGCGCGAGATCACCCAGCGTCTCTTCGTCGGCAGCGACATCGGCCAGGGCTACCCGGGCGATGAGGACAACGGCGAGACCAGTGCCTGGTACATCTTCTCGGCGCTCGGCTTCTACCCGGAGGCCGTCGGCTCGGGCGAGTACGTGATCGGATCGCCGATCTTCACGAAGGCGACGGTGCACCTGGCGAACAACAAGAGCCTGGTCATCAACGCGCCGAAGAACAGCGAGAAGAACATCTACATCCAGTCGGCGACCTTCAACGGCAGCGCGCTGAACTCGGCCGTCATCCCGACGACCACGCTCAGCCAGGGCGGCACGCTGGACTTCGACATGGGCGCCACGCCCAGCGACTGGGGCAAGCGCACCTCCGACCAGAGCGCGCGCGTCCCGCACGTCGACGCCACGAAGACCGGCTTCGGCACCACGAAGATCTCCGACGAGACGGATGCCGCGAAGCTCACCGACGACAACTCCCGTTCGTCGGCGACCTTCAACTCCGCCACGCCGTCGATCGAGTGGACCTCGGCCAGCGGCCCCGTGCAGCTGACCTCGTACACGCTGACGAACGGCGCCACCGGGTCGACCCCGACCGCCTGGACCCTCGAGGGCTCCAGCGACGGGCAGACCTGGCTGAAGCTGGATGAGCGCACGGGTGAGAAGTTCGCCTGGGCGACGCAGACGCGTCCCTTCGTGATCCCGACGGGTGGCGCGTCGGGCGGCACCGGATCGAAGTCGGCCCCGGCCGCCTACGACCACTACCGCCTGCACATCACGGCCACGAGCGACGGCAAGCCCGCCACTCTCGCCGAGATCGAGCTGCTCGCCGACCCGGCCGCGGCCGCCGGCGAGTTCGCCCTCAACGCCGCGCCCGGTGTCACCGGCACCGTCGGCGCGACCGTGACCGCCCCGCTCGCCACCCTCTCGGGCGGCACCTCGGCCGACGCCGCGGACTACACCGCGACCGTCGACTTCAAGGACGGCAAGGCCGCGCAGAAGGCGACGCTCACGAAGGCGCCGCTCGGCGGATGGCAGATCACCGCTCCCCACACCTTCGACAAGGCCGGCGTCTACACGGCGCAGGTCACGGTCGGCGAGGGGATGAAGCAGGCCAGCACCACGGCCACGATCACCATCACGCGCGACGCCTCCTTCACGGGAGCGCTCGACAGCGTCTGCATCGGCGACACCCCCGTGGGCACCACCCCGGGAACGGCCGCGAACTGCGACACGCTCGGTGCGGGCTTCATCCGCGCCAAGCTCGCCGCGAACGGCTTCGTGCAGGGCACCACGGTGAAGGTCCCGAACAGCGACCTCACCTTCGACCTGCCGGCGATCCCGGCCGGTCAGCCCGACAACGTCACCGGCCGCGGTCAGACGATCGCGTTCGACGCGGGCACCGGAGCGACGAGCCTGTCGTTCATCGGCACCGCGACCGAGAAGAACCTGTCGCGCACCGGCGGCAAGGTGAACTACACCGACGGATCGTCCGACCCGCTGACCATCGCCCTGGGCGACTGGACCGCGGCCGCGACGACCCCGCAGTTCGGCAACACGATCGTGGCGAAGTCGGAGGGCCGCACTCAGGGCGCCTCCAACACCGACACGGCCGTGGCGGCGATCTACGCGACGGCGCCGTTCACCATCCCCGCCGGCAAGACGGTCGCCTCGGTGACCCTGCCCAAGGAACCCGGCTCGGCCAAGCCCGACGGACGCCTGCACATCTTCGCGATCGCCTCGAACGGCACGCGCACGGCCGAGACGGCGCCGCTCGCGGCGACCGGATCGACCGTCGCGGGTCAGACGAGCGGCGTCGAGTTCACGGCGGCACTCGCCACGGCGACCGGCGGCCACGCCGGTGCGTCGAGCACCGCCACCGTGAACTGGGGCGACGGAACCGGCACGACCGCCGGCACCGTCACGGCCGGCTCGTCCGGTGGTGCGTCGATCGCCGGAACCCACACCTACGCCGCGGCCGGGAAGTACACGGTCACGGTCACGGTGGATGACGGCATCCGCAGCGCGGCCACGACCACCACGGTCGAGGTCACCGACCCGGTGCACTACACGCCGAGCATCCAGGTGCCCGCGTCGGCGAAGGCCGGCGACAGCGTCACCGTCACCGGAAGCGGATTCGCCGCCGGCGAGGATGTCGCGGTCACGCTGGCGAGCACGCCCGCCGTCACCACCACGGTGAAGGCGGACGGCGCCGGTGCGATCAGTGCGAGCATCACGGTGCCGGCGAAGGCCGACACCGGCACGTACCCGGTCACCGCACTCGGATCCGTCTCGGCGGTCGAGGCCCGTGCCGACCTGAAGGTCACGGCGAAGACCACCACCCCGCCCGAGGGCGGAACGTGCTCGGTCAGCATCTCGGTGCAGATCATCCGCGCGGGCGGTTCGTTCCAGTTCTCGATCAGCGGCTTCGGCCACGGAGAGCGCGTGCGGGTCATCCTGCACTCCGACCCGGTCGTGCTGGGCGAGTTCCAGGCCAACCAGGACGGCGTGCTGCAGAACGTCACGGTCAGCATCCCCGCTGACGTGCCGGTCGGTCAGCACACCATCGAGGTGCTCGGTCTCACGTCGGGGCTCAGCGCCACGACGCCGCTGACCGTCGCCGCCTCGGTTCCGCAGGCCGACGGCCAGGCGCCGATCCTGCCCGGGGCCTACGACGGTCTCGCGGCGACCGGCGTCGACGGAGCCCAGCCGGTCGGAGCGCTCGCGCTCGGCGCGATCGGCGCGGGCGTGCTCGCGGTCGTCGCCGGCGGATGGCTGCTGCGCCGCCGCCGCCACGGTGACCACGACGTCACCGGCATGACCGAGGAGGGCTGACACCACCGGCACTCCTCCCGCCCTCAGCCTGTTTCTTCGGGTGAGCTGAGCTGAGGGCCCCGGACGGCGTCCGCACCGATAACGGTGCGGGCGCCGTCCCTTTTCAGGTCAGCGGCCGGCGGCGTCGGCCGCGGCGGCGCGGTTCGCGAGGGGGCGCGTCGCGAGACCGACGAGCACTGCCACCGCCGCGCCCACGATCGTCTCGGCGAGACGCTGCAGCGCGATCGGAACCGGGTCAGACGGATGCGCGGCATGCGCGATCAGCAGCACCAGCGGGGTGATCATCACCAGGGCGAGCGCGTAGTGCCGCACGACGGTCATCTCGACCCCGAACTGCAGCAGCCCCAGCACGAGCGCGAGCACGAGACCCGGAGGCACCCCGACCTCGTCGAGGTGCAGAGCCGCGATCCCGATGAACAGCCCGGCCCCGACGAGGGTGCCCAGCACGCGGTGCACCGCCCGCGACAGGGTCACGCTGCTACCCCGCGCGATCGCCAGCACCGCGAGAGCCGACCCCGCCGACCAGTAGGCGTGCGAGAGATCGAAGGGCACAGTCACGAGCGTCGCGACCGTGCCGGCGATCACCTGGCGCAGCACCTCCACGCGATCCGCGCGGGCCCGCAGCCGCGGCAGCCGCACGACCGGGATCGGCCCCGTCTGCCACTTCACGCGCGGAACCCGCATCACGATCGCGGCGATCAGCCACGAGATCACGCACCCCAGCGCCACCAGCCCGATCACCAGCAGCCCGTCCCGACCGCCGCCGCCGAGCTCGACCGGACGCGCCGACTGCGCCGCCACTCCGTAGACCAGCGTGAAGAACAGCGGACCGGGCGGCCCCAGCCGGGTCGCCGAGCACAGGTACGCGGCCGCGATCGTCACCACGACGACGCCGACCACCGACAGCACGTCGTCGAAGCTCAGCAGCACCCCGGCCGCCGCCGACGCGATCAGCCCGAGCGCCACGAACGCGATCGTGCGCATGCGGTGACGACGGGGCAGCGAGCCCGCGTAGATCGCGGTGAAGGCGCCGAGACTCGCGGCCGCCCCCAGCGACAGCTGCCCGGCGAGCGCGAACACGGTGACCGGGATGAGCATCGACAACCCCGCCTGGATGGCGACGGGCCAGCGACGCGGCGATGGGTTGACGGCGACGAGGCTCCGAGCCAGGTCGGAGAACTTCATCGCTCCGATTGTCTCACCCGGATGGCGACGGGGCCGCACCCCCGAGCCGACGCGGCGATGGGTTGACGGCGACGAGGCTCCGAGCCAGGTCGGAGAACTTCATCGCGGCCATCCTCTCACCGCGAGATGGATGCGGGGTCAGCCGGTGACGTTCGCCTGCAGCCAGGTGTGCGGGTTGACCTTGGTGCCATTCAGCTGCAGTTCGAGGTGCAGGTGCGGCGCCGTGACCGAGCCGGTCGATCCGGTCAGCGCGATGAACTGCCCGACCTGCACGGTGTCACCCACGTTGACGGCGATCGATCCGGTCTGCGTGTGCGCGTAGAGGAACGACACCGTCTGCCCGTTGACCGTCGACGTGATGACGAGGTGGTTGCCCCAGCCGTAGCTGTCCTGCTGCTTCTTCGTCACGACGCCGGTCGCGATGCTGTACATCGGGGTGCCCTCGTGGGCGAGGTAGTCCTGGCCCTGGTGCACCGACATGCAGGTGGAGCAGGTCGCGGGGGCGCCGAACCCGGGCCCGAGCTTCGGCATCACCGGGTACGGCCAGCGCACCGGGCCGATGCCGGGATTCCAGGTGCTCGAATACCGGGATGCGCTCGCCTGCGCCTTCTTCGCGGCCGCGGCTGCGGCGGCGGCCGCGAACTGCGCCCGGCTCGTCGCGCCGTAGGCGTCGCGGGTGGTGTCGTCGGCGGCGGCCTCGGCCGAGACCTGGAAGCTCTGGGTGTCGGCGGCGCTGCCGACGAGCGGGGCGCCGGAGGTGGCGGCGTTGGCGCTCGGGGTGCCGAACACGGACGCCGGCACCGAGACGGAGACGACGAGCGCGAAGACGGCGACCAGCACGCCGACCGAGAGCACCTGACGGGCGATGCCGCGGTGCACGACGCCGAGCCCGCCACGCTGACGGGGGCGCTGGTTCAGGGGCACGCGCGTCGCGACCGCGGCGCTGCGGGTGCGTGCGTCGCGGGTGCGTGCGTCGCGGGTGCGTACGTCGCGGGTGCGCTCGGCGCGGCGGGCCGCCTCGGCGGTCTGCTGACGGGCCCGCAGGTCACGGCGGGTCGGAGCAGAGCTGTCGGAGGCGGCGGGGCGCATATCAGACGCCCTCGCTGAGGGGCGAAGCAGCGGGGATCGCCGTGGTGGCCGAACCCGCGATCGGGCTCGACAGGATGACCACAGGGCAAGCGGTCATCGTGGAGCTCCAGGTCATGAGCGGCTCAGCCGAGCCGGCGACGCGCTTCCGGACTCGGGTTCGGACGCGCGATGTACCCCGAAAGTGTAAAAGGGCGACGCGGATGCCGCCACCCCTCGGCCGGGGTGCGCATCCATCCGCGTCCGCGTTCTCAGCTGATCGGCCCGCGATCGTCGGCCCGCCCGCAGCAGCCGACCGGGCTCTCGGCAGCCGACCGGACCCTCAGTAGTCGACCTCCGCGACGAGCGGCGCGAGCTGCGCGACCAGGTCGGGATGCCCGCCGAGCACGAGCCGGGTGTCGGGCTCGGCGCCCTCGTACCCGACCACGGCCGCGCCGGCCTCGCGGGCGATGAGCACGCCGGCGGCGAAGTCCCACGCGTTCGTCTGCCGTTCGAGGTAGGCGTCGATGCGTCCGGCGGCGAGCGCGGTCAGGTCGAGTGCGGCGGCGCCGAACCGGCGCAGGTCGCGCAGGTGCGGCATCAGCGCCGACACCGCCGCGATCTGGTGCGCGCGCAGTTCGGCGTCGTAGCTGAACCCGGTCGCGAGCAGCACCTGGCCGAGCGGGGCCGCGGGCCGCACCGCCAGCTCGCGCACCTGGCCGATCGCGCCGGGCGCGAGCGGAGCATCCACGCCCGCCCGCGGCAGTACCTCGAGGCGGGCTCCTCCGCCGCGCGCGGCCGAGAACAGCTCGCCCTCGCCCGGGGAGTAGACGACGCCGGCGAGCGCTGTCCAGGTCTGTGCGTCGGCGGGTGCGTCATCGGGCGAGCTGACGACCGCGATGCTGACGGCGTAGTGCGGGATGCCGTAGAGGTAGTTGACGGTGCCGTCGATCGGGTCGACGACCCAGGTGAGTCCCGAGCGCCCGGCGGCCGTGCCGCCTTCCTCGCCGAGGATCGCGTCGTCGGGTCGCGCGGTGCCGATGCGCGCCCGGATGAGCTGCTCCACCTCGCGGTCGGCGGCCGTGACGATGTCGACCGGGCTCGACTTCGCGGCGGCGACCTCGACGCCCTCGGCGCGGCGCCGAGCGGCGAGAGCACCCGCCTCGAGCGCGATGTCGCGGGCGAGGGCGAGCAGCCCGGCGGGGTCGACGGGGGTGCTCGAGGCGGCGGATGCGGCGGCGTCGGTCATGCCCCCAGCCAACCACGGGCCCCGGACGTGTGCGCGGGCTCTCGCGCCACGTCGCGCGACCGACGGCGCGGCAGCGGCGAATCGGCGCGGGTCAGAGCAGTCCGTGCGCCCGGAACATGCGGTCGAGGATCTCGCGGATCACCGGCTCCTTGCGCTGGTTGTACGCCTGCACGAGTTCGGGATCGTCGGCCGTCTGCGCGGCCGCGGCGCGCTTCGCGGCCGCGGCGCGCTTCGCGGCGGCGTACAGCGCGCGGTCGTCGGCGTGCTCGCTGAGCCAGTCGCGCAGCATCCGGTGCCGCACCGCCTCCGCCCGATCGGAGCCCCAGACGTGGAGGTTCGCCCGCGGCGCGGCGTTCGTGAACAGCCGATGCTCGTGCCAGTTGCGCTCACGCAGCACGAACACGAAGCCGGCGGCTTCGAGCGCGGCGACGTAGGCATCCTCATCGCGGCTGTCGGCGACCGTGAGGTCGATGTCGATGATCGGCTTCGCCGGCATGCCCGGCACCGAGGTCGAGCCGACGTGCTCGACCTCGAGGGCGGCATCGCCGAGGGCGGCGCGGATGCGGTCCGCCAGCTCGCGGAAGCGCTCCGGCCACGCGGGGTCGGGCTCGGCGATGACGACGTGCTCGGGCTGCGCGGGCACGAGCCAGTCGGCGTCGTCGGGATCGAAGTCGCTGTGGGCTGTGATGGCGGTCGCGGCGGGAGCGGGGTCGCGGGGCTGGGCTTCATCGACCATCCCTCCACGCTACGCGTCGGCCGGCGACGCGTCGCCGCGGTTCGCGCCGACGTCACCTCAGGTCACGGCTCGCCGGGAACCGTGACGGGATGGGGCGCGCGGTGGCAGGGTGGGGTCATGGCGGACGAGCCCATCGAACGCACCCTCGCGGGAGTGGGCGAGCGCCTGCGCCGACTCCGCGTCAACCGCAATCTCACGCTCGCTGACGTCTCGGCGGCGACGTCGATCTCGACCAGCACGCTCTCGCGGCTGGAATCCGGATCGCGGCGGCCCGCGCTCGAGCTGCTGCTGCCGCTCGCCCGCGAGTACGGGGTGCCGCTCGACGACCTGGTGGGGGCGCCGCCGACCGGCGATCCGCGCATCCACATCCGCCCGGTGCGTCACAGCGGGCGGACGATCCTGCCGCTCGGACGCGGCGCGAACGGCGTGCAGGCGGTCAAGTTCGTGCTGCCGGGCCGCACCGCGCAGGAGGTGGAGCAGCGTCGCGAGCACCATGGATGGGAGTGGCTCTACGTGCTGCAGGGCCGGCTGCGCCTCGTGCTCGACGACGAGGAGTTCGTGCTCGGCTCGGGCGAGGCGGCCGAGTTCGACTGCCGCACCCCGCACTGGCTGGGCAGCGCCGACGGCGAGACGGTCGAGTTCCTGGGGCTGTTCGACGCGGAGGGGCGACGCGTGCACGGGGTTCCGCCGGTCGCGGCGGCCGTGCCGGTTCCGCTGCCGTCGCGCGAGGAGAGCGGATCGAATGGGCCCGACGGGTCGGGCGGGCCGGATGACGCCGAGGCGGCGACGCCCGAGGCGTGACCCCGGGGGTCGCTCGAGGCCTGACCCCCGGGCTCGCCGGGACCCGGCGCGCGATGCGGCCCGCGGGCGCATGCCTCCGTACCGCGCTCGCATCCCCGAGTTCCGACGTCACAGGCGGGCGAGGGATCGATCGGTCGGCTTCGATGCGCAGGGTCCCGGACCCGGGCGCGCCCGACCGCTCAGGAGTCCGCGACAGCGACGGCCGCGCGCACCTCGGCCACGACGAGCGCCGCGTTGACCTGCGCGCCGACCATCGCTCCGGCGGCAGCCGCCGCGCCCACCTGCGCCATGATGTCAGTCGCGTTGCCGGCGACCCAGACGCCGGGAATCGCGGTCACGCCGAACGGCGTCGCCGGCAGCTGCTCGCCGCGGCCCATCGGATGCGTCTCGGCGTGCAGTCCGAGCGGCGCCAGGAACTCGACGTGCGCGACCGGAACCGACGCGACGACGAGCGCATCGATCGGCACGAGCGTGCCGTCGGCGAGCCGCGCGCCCGTCAGTCGACCGGGGGCAGCGCTCGTGTCATCCCCTGCACCGCGCGCGCCCGCGTCCCCTTCGCTCACGAGCTCGACGACCTCGCCCGCCACGACCCGGATGCCGCGCGCGGCGAGCCCCCGCGCATCCGCCTCGTCGAAGGGCGCCGAGCTGTGCTGCAGCACGACGACGTCGGCGCTGAGCTGCCGGAACAGCTGCGCCTGGTGCACGGCCGCCGCCGGCACCTCGGCGAGCACGGCGATGCGCTGATCGCGCACCTCCCAGCCGTGGCAGTAGGGGCAGTGCACGACCCCGCGGCCCCACTGCGCGGCGAGTCCGGGGATGTCAGGCAGCGCATCCGCGACGCCGGTCGCGACGACGACGTGGCGCGCGGTCAGGCGGACCGGGCTCATGGATGCCGCCGCGCCGGCAATAGCGGCCTCGGCGTCGGCTCCGGCGGATGCGGTGCCGAAGTTTCCCACCTCGACGAGGAAGTCGCCCTCGGCGCCGCCGACCGCGGTCACCCAGCCGGAGCGGACGACGCCGCCGTAGCTCTCGACCTCGGCCCGGCCCTGGGCGACGAGGTCGAGCGGGGGGACGTCCTCGCGTCCGAGGACCCCGTGCACGCCGTCCGCGAAGCGGTTGCGGGGGGCTCCGGCGTCGACGACGAGCACGCGCCGGCGCGAGCGCACGAGCATGAGCGCGGCGTTCAGGCCGGCCGCGCCGCCGCCGATGACGACGGCATCCCAGCGCTCGGCGGCGTCGGCTGCGGTCAGTGCGGGGATCACGCGAGCGGCGGGCGCGGAGCCCGGGATGCGGTCGGGACTGGTGGCGGCGGGGCTCTCGACGGGATTCACGCGACTACCGTGCACCGGGCGAGCCCGAACGGCAAGCATTATTGCCACTACGGCAAGAATCGCGTTCGAGTGATCGAGCGATCGGACTACCCCGCCGTCGAGAGATCCGAGCGCTCGACTATCGGGGCGTCGAGAGGTCGACGTGCCGGAGTACGAGGCAGACGAATCATCTCTGACCGGACGGCGCCGACCGCGGTGTCGGTGGTGCGCGCGAGCCTCCATCCATGACCGAGATCACGCTGTCCGGCGCCAGGATCACCGGACGAGGAAGCTCCCTCACTCCCTTCGTGCTGCTCGACGACGCAGCCGGGTTCATCGACTTCGCCTCGGCCGTGTTCGGCGCCGTCGAGGTCGACCTGGCCCGCACCGCGACGCCGAGCGGTCTGCTCATCCACGCCGAGCTGCGCCTCGGCGACGCGCTGCTGCTGCTCGCCGACCGCCAGCCCGGCTGGCCGTCGCGCCCGGGGCTGCTGCAGCTCTGGGTCGCGGATGCGGCGGACGTGATCGCCAGGGCCGAGCCTCGCGGCGCGACGGTCGTGACGCCGCCCACTCCGTTCTACGGATCGCTCACGCTCGCCCGCCTGCTCGACCCCTGGGGAAACCTGTGGTGGCTCTACGAGCCGGTGCCCGGCCAACCGGATCCGCGCCCGGCCTGGGAGGGCGGCGACGACACCGTCTTCCGCACCCTCGACGAGCACCTGCGCGCGAGCGCGGGGTGAAGAGAGCGACCGGATCGGTCGACGCGCGAAAGTCCGACTCAGAGCTCCCGCGTCATGAACCGCGACAGCGGATCGGGGCGGTAGTCGGCGAAGGACCCGCAGTCGACGAAGCCCTCGCTCGCGTAGAGACGATGCGCTGGCACGAAGGCCTCGCCGGCGCCGGTCTCGAGCCAGAGGCTGCGGATGCCGGCCGCCCGGGCCTCGGCGACGATGTGACGCAGGATCGCGCGGCCGACGCCGGTTCCGCGGAACTCGTCGGCGACGCGCATCGACTTCAGCTCACCGCGGTCGCCGCCCGCCGACGCGAGCGCTCCCGAGCCGCCGCCCTCACCATCCATGCCGTCGGCGCCGGCCGCACTGCCCGTGCCGAAGCGCTTGAGCGCGCCGATCCCCGCGATACGCTCGCCCGACCAGGCCGACCAGACCGTCATGCCGGGCGCGCGCAGCCCGTCGAGGTCGAGGGCGTGGATGCTCTCGATCGGCGAGCCGTCGTGCATCCCCGCGAGGTGGAGGGCGATCAGCTCGCGCGTCGCCTCTCCGCTGAGGTCGTCGACGCGGATCTCGAGGGGCACGCTGCTCACGCGCCCATCCTGGCGGAACGCAGCGCCCTCGCGACGCCGGCTGAGGATCGTGCGGTCGCGTCGGTATCGCGCCGGCATACCGACGCGACGGCACGATCCTCGAGACCCGTCGGCGCCGGCCCCGGAAACGACGAAGGCCCCGGCGAACCGGGGCCTTCGTGAATGTGGCGGGTGAGGGATTCGAACCCCCGAATGCAGTGCAGTCTGATTTACAGTCAGATCCCTTTGGCCGCTTGGGTAACCCGCCGAGGCGCTCCCGACCGATGTGCTCATCGACCGAACGCGCTCGGAACAGAATACTAGGTCGCGAGGGGTGCCGATGACCATCGGCCCGCCCCCGATCACGGGCGGCGTCCCCGGTCGGCTCTACCATGGGCGCATGGCTGATTCCTCTTTCGACATCGTGAGCAAGGTCGACCACATGGAGGCCCAGAACGCGGTCGGGCAGGCGCAGAAGGAGATCGCGCAGCGCTACGACTTCAAGGGCGTGAACGCGTCGATCGAGTGGTCGGGCGACGAGAAGATCCTGCTGAAGGCGAGTGCCGAAGAGCGCGTGAAGGCGGTGCTCGAGGTTCTCGAGGCGAAGTTCATCAAGCGCGGCATCGGCATCCGCTCGCTCGACGAGGGCGACCCCTACGCGAGCGGCAAGGAGTACCGCATCGAGGTCGGGCTGAAGAACGGCATCTCGAGCGAGGACGCGAAGAAGATCTCGAAGATCATCCGCGACGAGGCGCCGAAGAGCGTCAAGAGCCAGATCCAGGGTGACGAGCTGCGCGTGCAGTCGAAGAGCCGCGACGACCTCCAGTCGGTCATCGCACTGCTCAAGGGCAAGGACCTCGACGTCGCCCTCCAGTTCGTCAACATGCGCTGAATCCTTCCGCGCGGATCACGCGCGACGACCTGCCGGCGGCGGGTGGATGCGGTCGGCTCGTCCGCGCATCCCCCCGTCGTTTGCGCGTTTCACGCGAAAACAGTGCGCGTTTCGCGCAGGATCTTGCCGTCGGCCCGCAGGGACCGCGAGGCTGACCGCATGGCGCGGTATCTCGGCATCGACGGCGGCGGCACGAAGACCGCGTTCCTGCTGATCGACGAGAGCGGCGCGACGCTCGCCGAGTCGCGCCAGCGCACCAGCTACTACTTCGGCTCGGAGCGCGGCATCGACCTCGTCGGCGACGTGCTGAGCGAGGGCCTCGCCGACATCAGCGCACAGAGCGGCGTCGGCGCCGACGACCTCGACTTCGTCTTCTACGCGATCCCCGGTTACGGCGAGGCCAGCGCCGACGTGCCCGTGCTCGACGCGATCCCGCGCCGCATCCTCGGCCACGACCGCGTGCGCTCGGGCAACGACATGATCAGCGGATGGGCGGGCTCGCTCGGCGGCGCCGACGGCATCAACGTCGTCGCCGGCACCGGATCCATCGCCTACGGCGAGCGCGCCGGCATCGGGCATCGCGTCGGCGGCTGGAGCGAGCTCTTCGGCGACGAGGGCTCGGCCTACTGGATCGCGACCCGGGCCCTCGGGGCCTTCAGCCGCATGGCCGACGGCCGCCTGCCCCGCGGTGCGCTGCACGAGCTCATGCGCGAACGCCTCGGCGTCGACGACGACCTGGATGCGATCGGGGTCGTCGTCGACGACTGGTCGGCCGAGCGGGGCCGCATCGCCGATATCTCCAGGGTCGCGACCGCAGCCGCGGCGGTCGGCGACCCGGTCGCGCAGCGCATCCTCGACGAGGCGCAGCGCGAGCTGGTCGACCTGGTCGTCGCCACCCGCGCCGGCCTGGACGCGCCGGCCGATGAGAGCATCCCCGTCTCCTACTCGGGCGGGGTGTTCTCGGCGCCGGGATTCCTCGACGGCTTCGCGCGCCAGCTCGCGGCGACCGGCATCCCCTTCGACCTCCGGGCTCCGCTGCACGACCCCTCGGTCGGGGCGGCGCTGTACGCGCGCAAGCTCGGGCTCGCGGCCGCGCAGGGCTGAGCCCGCGCGCTCTCCGCGCGCTGCGGGCCGCTGGCCGCCGCTGNCCGCCGCCCGCCGCCCGCCGCCCGCCGCCCGCCGCCCGCCGAGCACAGTGTCGGCTGAGGAGGTCGGCCGTGCACCAATCTGCTGTGCACCGGTGCGAGAGCCGACACCGTGCGCCGTCAGATCTGCTCGCGCTGGGGTCGGCGGAACCGGGCCGCCGCAGCAGACTCGGGCGGGGCGCGGGTCGCCCATCGAACCCGGCGTCGGTTCGCTGACGCCAGTGCGCCTCATTGCGCCGCGACCTGGCGCACGAACCGACGCTGTGCACCGTCGGACCGGATCGTGCTCGCGCCGACGCCCCGACCCGCCCGCCACCCGCAGCAGCCCGCGCGACCCGCCCGCCCGCCGCAGCCCGCGCCGGGCTGAGTCCGCGCGCCCGCCGCATCCGGCCCGGCTTGTGCTCGCCGCGCGCCCGCGGCTAGCGTCGTGAACGACTCGGGGTGCCGCATCCGCGGCTGAGATCACACCCGCCGAACCTGCTCGAGGTCATTCTCGCGAAGGGATTGTCAGCGATGAACGCTGTTCTGTCATCGACCCTGCCGCCGCACGCGGCCCTGCTCGCGCTGCGCGAGCGCGCGCCGCTGGTGCAGTGCGTCACGAACGCCGTGGTCACGAACTTCACCGCGAATGTGCTGCTCGCGCTGGGCGCCGCTCCCGCGATGAGCGACCTGCCGGGCGAGGCCGGGGTGTTCGCCGGCGTCGCCGACGGCAGCCTCGTGAACCTCGGAACCCCGACGCCCGTGCAGGCCGACGGCGCCCGCGAGGTCGTCGCCGCGACCCGGCGCTGGGTGCTCGACCCGGTCGCGGTCGGCGCACTGCCGGTGCGCACGGCGCTCGCGCACGAGCTGCTCGACGCGCGGCCGGCGATCATCCGCGGCAACGCCTCCGAGGTGCTCGCGCTCGCGGGCGCGGGTGCGGGCGGGCGCGGGGTCGACTCGGTCGACGGTCCGGATGCGGCGCGCGCCGCCGCCATCCACCTCGCCCTGGCGACCGACAGCGTCGTCGCGGTGTCGGGCGAGATCGACCTCGTCACGGATGGCCGCGAGATCGTACGGGTTCCGGGCGGCGACGTGCTGCTGACGAAGGTGACCGGCGGCGGATGCTCGCTCGGCGCGACGATGGCGGCCTTCCTCGGCGTGGCGGACGCCCTGTCGGCGGCCGTGGCGGCCTCGCTCGTGCACGCCGTCGCCGCCGAGCGGGCGGCCGTGCGGACCACCGGACCGGGGTCGTTCGCGACGGCGTTCCTCGACGACATCGCGGCGCTCGAGCCGCGCGACCTGGAGCGCGCCGAACCGCGACTCGTCCGCACATCGGCGGACCTGCCGGCAGAGGTCGGGGCCGAGGTGACTCGATGAGCGCGACGATCGTCGATCGGGCGACAGGCCCGTGGGATCTGCGCCTGCAGCTCGTCACCGACGAGCGCGTCGAGCGGCCGCGGCTGCGGCGCGCGGTCGACGCCGCGGTCGACGCGGGCGCGGGCGTCGTTCAACTGCGGGCCAAGGGCGCGAGCGCCCGCGAGCAGCTCGATCTGCTCGCCGAGCTCGATGCGGTGATCGCCGGTCGCGCGGCGCTCATCGTCGACGACCGCCTCGACGTCGCACTCGCCGCACGCGACGCCGGGCTCCGCATCGCCGGCGTGCACCTCGGCCAGAGCGACGTGCCGCCGACCACCGCGCGCCGGCTTCTCGGCGAGGGTGCGCTCGTCGGCTGGACGGCGAACACGCTCGAGCACTTCGCCGCGGCGGCCGTCCTGCCCGCCGGCACGCTCGACTACCTGGGCGTGGGCGTCATCCACCCGACCGCGACGAAACCGGGGCATCCTCCGGCACTCGGGGTCGACGGGTTCCGGGCTCTCGCCGCCCACGCCCCGCTCCCCTGCGTCGCGATCGGCGGCGTGACCGAGGTGGATGCGGGCGAGCTCGTCGCGGCGGGCGCGGCCGGCGTCGCGGTCGTGTCGCGCATCTGCGCCGCCGACGACCCGGCGGGCGCAGCGCGCGCGATCGCCGACGCGGTCGGGATCGGGGTCGGGGTCGGGGTCGGGGTCGGGGTCGGTATCGAGGCCGCAGTCGGGACTGCAGCCGAGGCCGGGCCCCGGATCGCGGCCCAAGTCGGGATCCTGGCCCGTGCCGATGGCAGTCCCGGCACCGGCGCTGGCGATCCTGTCTCCGCGGCGAACGAGGGGATCGTCCGATGACCGACACCGTCACGAGTCCTGCCGCCGCGCTCGCACCGCACCCGGCCGCATCCTTCGTCGTCGCTCCCACCCCGTCCGCCCCGCGCGTGCTCAGCATCGCCGGAACCGACCCGACCGGCGGCGCCGGCATCCAGGCCGACCTGAAGACGATCGGCGCGCTCGGCGGCTACGGCATGGCCGTCGTCACCGCGCTCGTCGCGCAGAACACGCGCGGCGTGCACAGCGTGCATGTTCCCGACGTCGGCTTCCTGGTCGAGCAGCTGGATGCGGTCAGCGACGACGTCGCGATCGATGCGGTCAAGCTCGGCATGCTGCACTCGACCCCGCTCATCGACGCCGTGAGCGACTGGCTGGAACCGGTGCGCCCGGCGATCGTGGTGCTGGATCCGGTCATGGTCGCGACGAGCGGCGATCGACTGCTCGACGCCGCCGCGGAGCAGGCCGTGCGCGAGCTCTGCCGACGGGTCGACCTGGTGACGCCGAACCTCGCCGAGCTCGCGGTGCTCGTGAGCACCGACCGCGCCCACGTCGCCCGCCCCCGCACCTGGTCCGACGCGATCGCGCAGGCGCGCCACCTCGCGACGACCACCGGCACGACCGTGCTGCTCAAGGGCGGCCACCTCGACGGCGTGGACTGCCCGGATGCGATCGTCACCGCATCCGCCGTCGACGAGGTGCCGGGGCGTCGCATCGCGACGACGAACACGCACGGAACCGGATGCTCGCTCTCGTCGGCCATGGCGACGCTGGCGGCCGAGCAGCTGCGGCAGGCTCCCGACGAGGAGGTCGACTGGGTGGCGGCGCTGCGCGCGGCGAAAGCGTGGCTGACCGGAGCTCTCGAGCACGGCGCGGCGCTGCTCGTCGGCGAGGGGAACGGGCCGCTCGATCACTTCCACGCGACGCGCGCCGCGCTGCGGGCGGTCACGGCGCACGAGGATGCGGGACTCGCGGACGCCGGCCTCGCGGATGCGGGGCTCGCGGATGCGGAGCGCGGCGCCGCCGGTCTCGGTGACGGATCCGACTCTCCCGCACTCGCGGCCGCGCTCGACCCCGACGCCGACCGGCGCGACTGGGCCGCCCGCCAATGGACCGCCACCACCGCCCTGCGCGCCGAGGTCGACGCGCTCGACTTCCTCGTCGGTCTGCGCGACGGCACCCTCGACGAGAGCGCGTTCCGCTGGTATCTCGCGCAGGACGCGCTCTACCTCGGGCAGTACGCGCGCGTGCTCGCCCGGGCCAGCGCGCTCGCGCCGACCGCCGACGAGCAGGAGTTCTGGGCGCGCAGCGCCGCATCCGCGCTCGAGGAGGAGGCTTCGCTGCACCGCGCGCGGCTCGGCGACGACCCGGATGCGCATCCCGAGCCGAGCGCGACGACCCTCGCCTACGTGAATCACCTCGCGGCCGCCGCCGACTCCTACGGCGAGCTCGTCGCGGCCCTGCTGCCCTGCTTCTGGCTGTACAGCGACGTCGGCATCCGGCTCGCCGCGGCGAACCGGGAGGGGCATCCCTTCGGCGACTGGCTCGGCGCCTACGGCGACCCGGCCTTCGCGGCGGCGACGGCCGAGGCGATCGCGATCGTCGACCGGGCGGCGGCCGCGACGGGAGCCGCGGAACGCGGGCGGATGCGCCGGGCCTTCGCCCGCTCGATGCAGCACGAGCGCGACTTCTTCGCCGTGCCGACGACCGGCATCGGCGCCGCCTGATCTGGAGAGCGCCGCACGATATCGCGCGGCGCGGCCAGGATCGCGCGGCGATCCTGCATCCAGCGGAGGGCCGGAGGGCGACCGGCGCTGAGCGCGGGCTGGTGCCGACGCCGTCGTGTCCGAGCGGACCTCTAGAGTTCAGACATGCGCGAGGGCCTGGTCGGATGGATCACGCTGCTCGTGCTGATCGCGCTCATCCTCATCGATCTGGGCGCGCGCATCGCGGCGCTCGTCGTGATCCCGCGCAACCGCCGACCGCAGACGGCGATGGCCTGGCTGCTGGCGATCTCGCTGCTGCCCTACATCGGCATCCTGATCTTCCTGCTGTTCGGCTCGCACCGGCTGCCCCGCCGTCGCCGGCAGAAGCAGCGTGAGATCAACCAGTACATCGTCGAGCAGACCGAGGGCATCGAGAAGGTCACCGAACGCGACCCGTGGCCGCCGTGGCTCGGGCCGATCGTCGAGCTGAACCGCACCCTCGGCGCGATGCCGCTGGTCGGCGGCAACCGGGCCGAGCTGTTCGACGACAACGCCCGCTCGCTCGCCGCGATGACGGCCGACATCCGTGCGGCGAAGCGGCTCATCCACTGCGAGTTCTACATCCTCAGCCTCGACAGCACGACCGAGCCCTTTTTCCAGGCGCTCGAGGATGCGGTGGCGCGCGGCGTGAAGGTGCGGGTGCTGCTCGACCACCTGGGCAACGTCAAGTACCCCGGCTTCGGCCGCACCAAGCGGCGCCTGACCGAGATGGGCGCCGACTGGCACCTCATGCTGCCGGTGCAGCCGCTCAAGGGGCACTGGCGCCGGCCCGACCTGCGCAACCACCGCAAGCTGCTCGTGATCGACGGCGAGATCGGCTGGACCGGATCGCAGAACGTGATCGAGACGCCCTACCAGGTGCGCAAGAACCACCGTCGCGGCCTGCACTGGAAAGACTTCATGTCGCGCTTCGAGGGGCCGATCGTCGCCGGGATCGACGCGCTGTTCGTGACCGACTGGTACAGCGAGACGGATGTGCTGCTCGAGCGCGAGGCGGCCGACGCGCGCGACACCGTGCACGGCCCGATGGACTGCCAGGTCGTGCCGAGCGGCCCCGGCTTCCCCGGCGAGAACAACCTGCGCCTGTTCAACTCGCTGCTCTACGCGGCGAAGCACAAAGCCATCGTCGTGAGCCCCTACTTCGTGCCCGACGACTCCATGCTCTACGCCATCACGACGGCCGCGCAGTCGGGCGTCGAGGTGCAGCTGTTCGTGTCGGAGATCGGCGACCAGTTCTTCGTGTTCCATGCGCAGCGCAGCTACTACGAGGCGCTGCTGCGCGCGGGCGTGCGCATCTTCCTCTACGAGAAGCCGACCATCCTGCACGCCAAGCACATGACGATCGACGACGAGGTCTCGGTCATCGGATCGAGCAACATGGACATGCGCTCGTTCACCCTCGACCTCGAGATCTCGGTCATGGTGCGCGACCGCGACTACACCCAGCGCCTGCGCGCCGTCGAAGACGACTACCGCGCGCACAGCCGCGAGATCACCCTCGACGAGTGGAACGCCCGCCCGCTGCGCCGCAAGGTGCTCGACAACTTCGCCCGCCTCACGGCGGCGCTGCAGTAGGAGCCCCGATGACGATCCTGCTGCTGCTCGGGGCGATCGTCGCCTGCGCGCTGGTCTCCGTCGGCATCGGCGCGCTCATGACCGTGCTCGTGCGACTGCGACGTCGGATGCTGGCGCGGCGCGGCATCCGCTGAGCGCCCGTCCAACGGTCGCCGACCTGGAGGCCGCCGAGACGCGCGCGGCGCCGGGCCCGAGCAGGCACCAGGCCGGTCAGAACAGCCCGGTCAGCATCCCGCCGATCGAGGCGTCGACGCTCGACTCGAACCAGGCCGTGCCGATGAGCAGCAGCACGGCGACGACGGTCGAGCCGATCGCCCACGGCACCGGGGCGTAGGCCGTGCGGTCGTGCTGCGAGCAGACCCGGCCGCGCAGCACGAGGTAGAGGATCGGGCTCACCAGGGCGAGCGCCGACGGCGCCGTTCCGACGAAGCCGCGCGAGCGCAGCAGCGCCGCGTCACGGCTCGCGACGACGAACTGGGCGACGCAGGTCACGGCGACGCAGATGAGCAGCAGCGGGATGCTCCACGGCACCATCGCCTGGGTCGCGACGATCGCGAGCACGGGGGCGAGCAGCGGCAGCAGCTCGAGGATGACCGCGTCCCGGGTGTCGGCGCGCGGGCGCAGCACGAGGGTCGGCCGGTGGAGCTGCGGACGGGTGGGGAGCGCCGTCGACGGGTCGAGCGACCCCCCCGCGCGCGCGGCCGCCGCGGCCGCGGCGCGCGCGGCGTCATCGGGGTGCGCTCCGAACTGCCAGGTCACGCGGTGACGCTACGCCGCGTTCATCCCCTCGTCGCGCCCCACTCGGGGTGACAGGTCGAGCATCGTCCGGCGATCGTGCTCCGGCCTGCGCTTCACCGCGTCGCGCGGGCCCGGCTCGTGACCCGGCCCCGGCTCCGGCTCCCGCGGACGAGCGCGTGCAGCCCGATCCCGCCGATCGCCCCGATCACGAGGATGCCGCCGATCGATCCGATGGCGAGGATCGCGCCCATCGACCCCACGCCGAAGAGCGAGCCGACGCTGCCGACCGACCCGATCGATCCCATCGACCCGATGCTCCCGATCGAGCCCACGCTGCCGATCGACCCGATGCTCCACGCCGACCCGATCGATCCGATACTGCCCACCGAGCCGATCGATCCGATCGACCGGCTCGATCCGTGACGCTGTCGGGATGCCATGCCGCCCATCCTGCGCCGCAGCCCGTCCCGACGCCAGGCCACCTCGCCCCGCGCGGTTCGCTACCGCGCCGTGACGCGATCCGCGAGCCTGCCTAGGCTCGAGGGGATGCCCCAGCCCGACGCCGCGAACGCCCCCGCCCCCGCCCCCGGATCCTTCGCCGCCGCAGCCGATCCCGACCAGACGGCTGCCCGCCCCGACCCCGTCCTCGACGCCGACTCCGACTCCGCCGCGCTGCTGCGTGTCGCGACCGCGAACGTGCGCATCCCGGTCGATGCGGGCGCCGCGAGCTGGTCGGCCCGCGGCGAGCTGCTCGCGCGGGTGCTGCGCGAGAGCGGCGCGCACGTCATGGGCGTGCAGGAACTGCGCAGCGGTCCCGCCCTCGATCTCCTGAGCTGGATGCCCGGCACGGCCTGGTTCGGACGCGACCGGCACGGCGGCCACGACGACGAGCACGTCGGTCTGCTCTACCGCCCCGACCGGGTCGAGCTGCTCGACGGCGGGGACTTCTGGCTCTCGGACACCCCGGATGCGGCCGGCAGCATCACCTGGGGCAACCTCTACCCGCGCATGGTGACCTGGGCGCGCTTCCGCGACCGGCACGCGTCAGCCTCGTCCGGTCGACAGAACGCCGAGTTCATCGCCGCCGTCACCCACCTCCCGTACCGCCCGGAGGACGAGTCCGCCCGCCTCCGCTCGGCGCAGCTCATCGGCGACCGGCTGAGTGCGCTCGCCGCGTCGCGGGCCGTCACCGGCGAGGATGCCGACCCTGCCGTCGAGCCCGGATCCCGCATCCCGCTCGTCCTCCTCGGCGACATGAACGTCTCGCCCGAAAGCCCCGTGCATGCCGCCTTCACGGCCGCTCTGGGCGTCGAGGATGCGCGGCGCGCGCCCGCACCGGCGACGCACACCGGCCCCGACGGCACGTTCCACGGCTTCACCGGAGACGCCGAGCCGCCGGTCGGCGACGGCCGCATCGACTGGATCCTGCAGCGCGGCTTCACCGTCATGGCGACGGCGACGCTCGACGCCCGCGCCGAGGAGGCGCACGACACCGCCACCGCGAGCGCCACCGCCACCGCCACCGCCACCGCCACCGGCACCGTCTGGCCGAGCGACCACTTCCCCGTCACCGCTGACCTCATGCGGGCCTGAGGCGTCGCGGCTGCCGACCTCCCCATCCGTCGCAGCCCAAGCCGCCGCTGCCCGCTGCCCGCTGCCCGGCGATCCTGCTCGCGTCCTCCGCGGATACTGGTCCACCCGTCGGCCGACCCCTCCGATGGTCCTGCCCTGCTCGCTCGCCAGTATCCGCAGTGCTGCCGAGGCGGCATCCCGACGCACGTCACCGACGGATGCCCTCGACGGCCTCGACACGACGTCCCGATTCCCCTGTCGCGGACCCCGAACGAACGCAGACGAAACGGGCCCGGCGGGCGCCGAAGCGCCCCACCGGGCCCGAGGTCATCGGTCGCGGCGCGCGACGGCAGCGCGCCGGCCGCGCGAGATCACTCCCCGCGCGACACCTTCACCATCTCGTCGCGCGGCACGACCTTGATGCGCGCGCGCTCCTGCGGGGCGCCGAGCGCGATCTCGTGCTCGTCGAGGCGGTGCCAGCCGTCGAGGTCGGTGTACTGGATGCCGCGCGCGTCGAGCAGCTCGACGACGCTCTCCTCCGACGGCGACTCGGGGGTCCACCACGACGCCTGGTCGTTGACGAGGTGCGAGACGGTCTCCATCGCATCCGACTTGGTGTGGCCGATGAGGCCGACCGGACCGCGCTTGATCCACCCGGTCGCGTAGACGCCGGGCACGATCTCGTTGTGCTCGTTCAGCGCCTGGCCCTCATGGTTCGGGATGACGCCGCGCTCGGCGTCGAAGGGCACGCCGTCGAGCTGCGAGCCGAAGTAGCCGACCGCGCGGTAGAGCGCCTGGATCGGCACCTCGCGGATCTCGCCGGTTCCGCGCACGCCGCCCTCGCCATCCGGCTCGGTGCGCTCGTACCGGAACGCCGAGACGCGGCCGGAGTCGTCGCCGACGACCTCGAGCGGCTTCGCGAAGAAGTGCAGGTGCAGTCGGCGGGATGCCTCGCCCACCGAGCGGGCGCGCCACTGCTTCAGCACCTTGTCGATGACCATGACCTGCTTGTTGGTCTTCAGCGCCGCCTCGGAGGCCTCGTCGTAGTCGAAGTCCTCCTCGTGCACGATCATGTCGACGTCGCGCAGCTCACCGAGCTCGCGCAGCTCGAGCGGGGTGAACTTCACCTGCATGGGTCCGCGGCGGCCGAAGACGTGCACGTCGGTGATCGGCGACTTCTTCAGACCCTCGTAAACGTTCGCGGGGATCTCGGTCGGCAGCAGGTCCTCGGGGTGCTTCGCGAGCATGCGCGCCACATCGAGGGCCACGTTGCCGTTGCCGATCACGGCCAGCGACTGCGCCTCGAGCGGCCACTCGCGCGGCACATCCGGGTGGCCGTCGAACCAGCTGACGAACTCGGCGGCGCCGTAGCTGCCGTCGAGATCGATGCCGGGGATGTCGAGCGGCGCATCCTTGACGGCGCCGGTCGCGAAGATGACCGCGTTGTAGTGCTTCTTCAGATCGTCGAGCGTGATGTCGACGCCGAAGCGCACGTTGCCGAAGATGCGGATGTCGCCGCGGTCGAGCACGTCGCGCAGGGCGTTGATGATGCCCTTGATGCGCGGGTGGTCGGGGGCGACGCCGTAGCGCACCAGTCCGTAGGGCGCCGGCAGGTGATCGAAGAGGTCGATCGACACGTCGAAGGCGCGCTCGTGCTTGAGCAGGATGTCGGAGGCGTAGATCCCGGCAGGGCCGGCGCCGATGACGGCGAGGCGGAGCTTGGGCACGGTGGTGTCTCTTCTCTGGGTAGGTCGGTCGAGGCGGATGCGGCGCGCAGCTCAGTTCGAGCGCGTCACCACCGCTTCGGCGAACTTCGTCAGGGCCTTCTTCACGGGCCCCTCGGGCAGGGGAGCGAGCGCGGCCACGGCGTCGTCGGCCCAGCGCTGCGCCTCGGCGCGGGTCTGGGCGGTGACGCGGTGGTCGCGCAGCTCCGCGATCGCCGCGGCGAAGGCGACGCCGCCGGCGTCGCTGTCGTCGGCGGCGGACTGCTCGATGCGCGCGAGCAGCTCGGCCGAGGCCGCATCCGTCGGCGCCTCGCGGCGCAGATAGAGCAGCGGCAGGGTGGAGACGCCGGCGCGCAGGTCGGTGCCCGCGCTCTTGCCGGTCTTTCCGGTCTCGGCCGAGAGGTCGATGACGTCGTCGATCAGCTGGAAGGCGACGCCGATGCGCTCGCCGAACTCCGTGACCGCCGAGCGGTAGTGCTGGGGAGCGCCGCTGTGCAGCACGCCGATCTCGGCGGCGGCGGCGATGAGCGAGCCGGTCTTGTCGGCGAGCACCTGGATGTAGTGGGCCACCGCATCCTCGTCGCCCTGCGGGCCGACGGTCTCGTGCAGCTGGCCGAGGCAGAGCCGCTCGAAGGTCAGCGCCTGCAGTCTCACGGTCTCGGTGCCGAGCTCGGCGACGAGGGCGGCGGCGCGGGCGAAGAGCAGGTCGCCGGTGAGGATCGCGACCGAGTTGCCCCACACGGTCTGCGCGCTCGGCACTCCGCGGCGCAGGTCGGCGTCGTCCATGACGTCGTCGTGGTAGAGCGAGGCGAGGTGGGTGATCTCGACGGCTTTCGCGCCGGTGAGCACGTCATCCGTCGTGCCCTCGCCGAGCTGGGCGGTGAGCAGCGCCAGGGTGGGGCGGATGCGCTTTCCCCCGGCCTCGAAGAGGTAGCGGCTGGTGGTGTCGGCGAGGGCGTCGGCGTAGCCGAACTGCTCGGCGAGACCGTGTTCGACCTTCTCGAGCCCGTCCTCGATCGCGGCGGCGAAGCGGCGCTCCTCGGCCGAGGAGAACAGCTTCTCGCCGAGGCCGAGCGACGCGCTCAGGCCGCGACGGCGGGCGACGGGCGTGGAGTTCACTTCTGGCCTTCGGTTGACTCGGGGCGCGACGCGGCCGCCCCGGCGGGGCGGTGCACGTCACGCACGATCATGATTCGGTGCCGGCGCGCTGTCGGCTCGCCCGGCGGCGGGCGGCGGAGGCGCGCACGGCCGGGTCGACGGGCTTGCGGCCGCGGTGCAGCGCGACGACGCCGCCCGTGAGGTTGCGGTGGGCGACGCGCGTGAACCCGACACCGCGGATCCAGCCGCTGAGCGTGCCCTGGTCGGGCCACTCCTCGATCGATTCCCGGAGGTACAGGTAGGCCTCCGGGTTGGAGCTCGCGAGCCGCGCGATGGTCGGCGCGAACCGCTTCATGTAGATGTCGTAGCCGAGGCGCATGACGGCGAGCGGCGGGGTCGAGAACTCGCAGATCACGAGCCGTCCGCCCGGCTTGAGCACGCGGTACATCTCGGCGAGGGCGACCTCGGGGTGCACGACGTTGCGCAGCCCGAAGCTGATCGTGACGGCGTCGAACTCGTCGTCGCCGAAGGGCAGCTTCGTGGCGTCGGCCTCGACGAACTCGATCTCGGGGTGCCGGCGGCGTCCCTCCGCGATCATGCCGGGCGAGAAGTCGGCGGCGATGACGGTGGCGCCGCTGCGGGCGAAGGTGGCCGACGAGGTTCCGGTGCCGGCGGCGATGTCGAGGATGCGCTCGCCGGGCTTCGGGTCGACGGCCTTCTGGGTGGCGATGCGCCACAAGCTGTCGTTGCCGAACGACATGAGCGCGTTCGTGCGGTCGTAGCCCTTGGCGACCTTGGTGAACATGCCCGACACCTCGTCGGGGTTCTTGCTCAGATCGGCTCGACTCACGATCGTCCATCCTACTTGGGCCGACGACCCCGTATCTGGCCCCGTTGCCAGGGTGGACAGGGGTGCGCGGGGCGGAGTCGCCCGACGCTCGGGCGTAGGCTCGGGGCGTGACCGATCCCGCGGTGCCCGTTCCTGCTCTCCGGGTCGAGACGACCCCGGTCGCCCAGTTCCCCTCGCTGCTGCCGCTGCTCGACGGCGTGAACCCGCTCGTGTTCATCCGCCGCGGCGACGGCGTCGCCGGGCTGGGCGAGGCGCTGCGTCTCGAGTTCCGCGGGCCCGACCGCATCCGCGACGCCGCCGCGGCGTGGAAGCGCATCGTCGCCGCCGCATCCATCACCGACCCGGTGCGTCTCTCTGGTTCGGGCCTGATCGCCTTCGGCGCCTTCAGCTTCGCCGACGAGAGCGCGCGCACGAGCGTGCTGATCGTGCCCCGCGTCATCCTGGGTCGCCGCGACGGCGTCAGCTGGGTGACCCGCATCGACGGCGCCGACGACGTGGTCGGCGCGACCCCGCTGGGCGCCGAGTACCGCCTGCTGTTCAAGCCGGGCGCCCTCGGCCCGGACGCCTACCGCGACGCGGTCGCCTCGGCCGTGCAGCGCATCCAGGCGGATGACGGGCTCAGCAAGGCCGTCATCGCACGCGACAAAGTGGGCCGCCTGCCCGAGGGCGCCGACCTGCGCCGCGTGCTGACCGAGCTGGCGCTCGGCTACCCCGACACCTGGACCTTCGCCGTCGACGGCCTGATCGGCTCGAGCCCGGAGACCCTCGTGCGCGTGAAGCGCGGCACCGTGAGCGCGCGCGTGCTCGCCGGCAGCGTCGGACGCGGGTCGGATGCGGAGAGCGACCACGCCGCGGCCGTCGCCCTCGCGACCTCGCAGAAGGACCTCGACGAGCACCGCTTCGCCGTGCAGAGCGTGCTCGACTCGCTGCGCCCGCACACGCCGTCGCTCGTCGCGAGCGAGCTGCCGTTCACGCTGAAGCTGCCGAACCTCTGGCACCTGGCGAGCGACGTCGAGGGCACCCTCGCCGACGGCTCGACCGCCCTCGACCTGGTGTGCGAGCTGCATCCGACCGCCGCCGTCGCCGGCACGCCGCGCGACGCCGCGCTGGCGGAGATCGGCTCGCTGGAGCCGTTCGACCGGCAGCGCTGGGGCGGACCCGTCGGCTGGGTCAACGCCGACGGCGACGGCAAGTGGGCGATCGCGCTGCGCTCGGCCGAGATCGCCGCCGACCGCACGATCACCGCCTACGCGGGCGCCGGCATCGTCGCCGAGAGCGACCCGGATCGGGAGCTCGCCGAGACGACGCTGAAGTTCCGCCCGATCGTCGAGGCCTTCGGCTAGGCCCGCTCCTCCGCGAGTCAGCTCGCCGCGAGCCGCGCCTTCTCGGCCTCGACGTCGTAGTCGGCGGCCGGCCAGTCGAGGTCGAGCCGCTCGAGCGCCTCGATCAGCAGCGTCTGCACCGCGAGCCGCGCGAACCACTTGTGGTCGGCGGGGATGACGTACCAGGGCGCGCTGTCGGCATCCGTGCGGTCGAGGGCGATCTGGTACGCCTCCATGTACTGCGGCCAGAAGGCGCGCTCGTCCAGGTCGCCGGGGTTGAACTTCCAGTGCTTCGCCGGGTCGGCGAGCCGGTCGGTCAGACGCTGCTTCTGCTCGTCGGCGCCGATGTGCAGCATGACCTTGATGACGGTCGTGCCCGCATCCACCAGCTCCTGCTCGAAGTCGCGGATGGTTCCGTAGCGCTGCTCGATCACCTCGGGCGTCGAGAAGCCGCGCACGCGGTGGATGAGCACGTCCTCGTAGTGCGAACGGTCGAAGACGCCGAGGCGGCCCGCCGCGGGCAGCTGCTTGCGGATGCGCCAGAGGAAGTCGTGCGCCTTCTCCTCGTCGGTCGGCGACTTGAAGGCGTGCAGCGCGACGCCCTGCGGGTCGACGGCGCCGACGACGTGGCTGACGACGCCGCCCTTGCCGGCGGTGTCCATGGCCTGCAGCACGAGCAGCACGCTGCGGGTGCCGTCGGCGGTCGACTCGGCGAAGAGCTTCTCCTGCAGCTCGGCGAGGCGCGCCTCCCCCGATTCCAGAGCCGCACGGCCGGCCTTCTTGCCGCCGTCGAAGCCCGGCGTCGAGCTCGTGTCGATCGCGGCCAGGTCGAGGGGGTGGGATGCGCGCAGCAGCTGCGTGTCGAGCTCAGACGTCATGCCGTCACGGTAGCGGCGTCCTCGCGCATCGCCTAGGGATGCTCGGTATCGCGCATCCGCTCAGATCCGCTTGACCATCTCGATCTCCTTCGCTGCCGGGTCGAAGGGATACGGACGGGTGCGGCCGGTGGGCACCCAGCCGCGCTGCTCGTAGTAGCGGCGGGCACGCGCGTTGCCATCGTGCACCTCGAGCACGAGCGTGTCGGCGCGCTGGCGGGCCCAGTCCTCGCAGGCGGCGAGCAGCGCATCCGACACCCCTCGGCCGCGGCCGCGCTCGCGCGGGGTGACGTAGACGGCGACGAGGAAGGGCAGCTTGCCGCCGGCCGGGATGTAGACGCCCATCGTGCCGACCCAGCGGCCGTCGAGGATGGCGGCGTAGGTGACGGCGTTGAGCGCGCTGGAGCCGCGGGCGGCGCGCATCCGCCACTCCTCTTCGCTGCGGCGCTCGGCCGCCTCGAGGTGCTCCTCGAAGGCGATCGGGGTATCGGCGAGCATCTCGAGTCGCAGGTCGCGCACCTCGGCCCAGTCGGACTCCTCGGTCGGACGGATCTCGAGCGCCATGCCCCCGAACCTACCGCGCGCTCTCGACGCCGCCGGCGGGTCACAGCGGGACAGGGGGAAGCCCCTCTCCGCGGCCCGAAACGCTCGCGGGAGGGGCTTCCTGCGGCTCCTCATCACACCGAATAGATGCGGAGCCGGATGCGGGCGGCCGGTCAGGGGACGTTCCGTCCGACCCGCGGTCTGTGCGGCCGGGGAGCCGACGAGCGGCTCCCCGGCAGGTCAGCGCGTCACGCCTCCTCGCCAGCGGGGCTGCGGCCGAAGCCGAAGCCCTGGCCGTGCTCGGCGCGGCGGCGGCGCACCGCGAGCAGCACCATCGCGAGGCCGGCGAACAGGCCGAGCAGGCCGAGCGCCAGAGGCAGGATGCCGTCGACGCCGGTGTGGGCGAGCGAGGCCAGGCCCGAGCCGCGGGTCGTGCTCGCGCCGCCGACGGCCGAGCCGCCGCCGAGGCCGGTGTCGCTGCCGGCCGGCGCCGCCGGGTCGACCGTGAAGACGACGACGGCGGGGGCGCTCGCGAGCCCGCTCGCATCCACGACCTCGTAGAACACCGCGGCGTCGCCAACGAAGCCGGCCGCGGGCACGAAGGTGATCTGGCCGGTGGCCGGGTCGATCGTCGCGATGCCCTGCTGCGCGGTGGGCGGCGTGCTGATGCGGTAGGTGAAGGGCGCGGTGCCGATCGGGCTGACCGGGGTCAGCTTCTGCGTGGCGCCGGCGATGCCGCGCGAGCGGCCGCCCTCGGCGGTGGGCGCCGCGAGCGGGTCGACGTCGACGTGGAAGACGCCGCTCTTCGAGACCCCGTTGCCGTCGGTGACGGTGAAGGGGATGTCGACGCCGCCGCTGAAGCCGGGGGCCGGGGTGAAGGTGATCTCCCCCGTCACAGGGTCGATCTCGGTCGTGCCGGCGCTCGCCGGGGGCACGTCGCTGCCGAGCGCCCAGGTGCGCGGGCCGCTGCCGGTGGCCTTCGGGGTGGCGTGCACGGGGTGCGCGCTGCCGCCGGGAGCCGTGGCGGTGGTCGTCCCCGGGGCGACGGGCACGAGGGTTGGGTCGACCGTGACGGTCACGGTGGCCGGGGCGCTCGTGACGGCGTCCGCGCCGCTGCCGCTCGTCACCGTGTAGGTGAACTGCGCGGTGCCGCTGAAGTCGTCGTCGGTCGTGACCGTGACGCGGCCGGTGGCCGGGTCGACGCTCGCCGACGAGATCCCGACGGGCAGCGGCGAGCTGACGGCGACGGTCAGCGGTCCGCTGCCGACGGGCGCGCCGAGCGCGGCCGAGCTGGTGCCGCCGCTGGCGACCGTGATCGAGCCGCTCTGGGCGACCGGCGCGATCGTGAGCGTCGCGGTCGCCGGAGCGCTCGCGTTGCTCGATCCCGGCCCGGCGACGGCGCGGTAGCCCACGGGGAGCTGTCCGCTCACACCGGATGCCGGGGTGATGACCAGGTCGGTGCCGTCGATGACCGCGGTGCCGAGCTCGGCCGCGAGCGGCGTGGTGATCTCGTAGTGGTCGATCGTGCCGGTGCCGGCGAGCGGGATGCGGATCGGCTGCGGGTCGGTCGAGGCCGTGGCCGACTCGCTGACGGGGGCGACGACCGGGTGCACGTGCACGGTCAGCGTGACCGTGGTGCTCGCACCGCGCGCGTCGGCCAGCTGCAGCACGATCGCGTCGTCGCCGGCGTAGCCGTCGGCGGGCGTGTAGACGACCTGGCCGGTGGCGGCGTCGAGCGAGGTGACGGCGCCGTGCTGCGGACCCGACTGCACCGTGAAGGTGAAGGGCTGCGAGCCGATGGTGACGGGCGCATCCAGCTCGATCGCCTGGTTCACGGTGGTGCTGCCGGTGACGCCGGCCGCGTACGGCTTCACCGTGATCGTCGCGGTGTGCTCGGCGCTCGTGGCGCCGCCCTCGGTGACCGTGTACTTCACGGTGAAGACGCCGGAGACGCCGTTCGCCGCGGTGTAGCTGATCGTGCCGGTGGTCGCGCCGATCGTCGCGGTGCCCTTCGCGGGGCCGCTCGTGATCTGGAAGTGCTTCGTGCCGCCGTCGCTCGAGTCGAGTCCGGTCGGGGTCGCAGTGGTCGCGGCGTCGCCGTGCTGGTCGAGGCTCGTCGTCGCGGCGGCGTCACCGGCGGTCGGCACCACGGTCACGTCGACCGTCAGCGGGTCGGCGGCGCGGTTGCCCTGCGCGTCCACCGGCGTGTAGGTCCAGCTCGTGGTGCCGGCGAAGCCGGTCGCCGGGTGGAAGACGGCCTTGCCGGTGCTCTGATCGATCGTCACGGTGCCGCCGGCGGCGGGCTGGGTGATCTCCCAGTGCAGGCTCGTGCCCTTCGAGAGCGCCGCGAGGTCGAGCGGTGCGGAGTCCTGGCCGGCGGCCGTGGTCTGCGTGGTGTCGGCGCCGATGGGCAGCACGTGCAGCGTGATCGTCTGCGGGGCGCTGTCGACGCCGTCGCTGGTGACGATGTACGAGCCGGTGAAGGTGCCGCTCTGGCCCTCGGTGCTGTGCACGGTAAGCGCGCCGCTGTCGCTGACGGTGGCGAGGATGCCGTCGCCGAAGCCCTCGTCGAGGCGGTAGGTCGGGGCGGTGCCGGTGGCGGCGGGCAGCTGGTGCGTCGCGCTGTCGCCCGAGTTCACGGCGAGCTCGTCACCGGTCGCCGCCGGGGCGACGTGCAGCGTGGCGGTGGCCTTCGCGCTCGAGCTGGTGCCGTCGGCGACGGTGTAGTCGACCGCGATGGTGCCGCTGGCGACGGGCGCGAGGGCGATCTGCAGTGCCCCGTTCGCGACGGTCACCCCGGTCACGCGCGGGTCGGCGGATGCCGCGGGCACGACCGAGAGGCCGGTTCCGGTGGCGTCGGCCGCGACCGAGACGGTCTGCGCGGCGACGGTCGCGGTGGCGTCCTTCTGCACGTCGCGGGCGACGGGCTTCGTCGTGACCGCGGCGGTGATCGCCTGGCCGGCGACGGCCGAGGATCCGGTGCCGCTCGTGACGCTGAGGGTGACGCTGTCGGCGCCCGACCAGCCGTCGGCGGGCACGTAGTGCACGACGCCGGTGGTCGCGTTCACCGTGGCGGAGCCGTGAGCCGGACCCGCGGTGATCGCGAAGCTCACATCCGTGCCCTGCTTCGCCGGAGCGGGCAGGTCGACGGCGGCGCCGTTCGGGGTGCCGGCGGTCGTGGCGCCGCTCACGCCCTGCGCGGTCGGCCGCACCGTGAACACGGCGTGCTGGGTCGCGCTGGTCTGGCCGCCCGCGGTGACGCGGTAGCCGACCGTCGAGACGCCGGAGTGTCCGTCGGCCACGCTGAGCGTGATCTCGCCGGTGCTCGCGTCGATGGAGGCGGTGCCGAAGGTGGCGCCGCCGACGAGCTCGTAGACGGGCGAGCCAGGCTGGGTCGCGGGCTGCGCGCTGACCGTGGCGACGCCGTCCTGGTCGAGCGTGGTCTCGGCGGCGAGGTCGGCGAGCACGGGCACGACCTTCACCGTCACGGTCGCGGGCTGAGCCGCGGCGTTGCGCTGCGCATCCACCGGGGTGAAGGTGTAGCTGATCGTGCCGGTGTAGCCGGTCGCCGGGGTGAAGGTGGCGACGCCCGCCGAGGTCACGCTGACCGAGCCGGTGCCGGTCGCGGGCTGCGTGACCGTCCAGTGCAGACCGGTGCCGGCGCTGAGCGCGCTCAGGTCGGTCGTGACGGCCTGGCCGGCGTCGGTCGACACGGTGGTCGACTGCGCGGTCGGCAGCACGTGCACGGTGATCGTGGCCGGGTCGCTCGTGAGACCGTCGGTCGTGACCGTGTAGGTCGCGGTGCGGTCTCCGCTGGTGCCGGCGGGCTGCGTGGGCACGACGAGGCTCGAGCCGCTGATCGTGCCGACCGTGCCGGAGACGAGCGTGTAGCTCACGGGGCCGGTTCCGGTCGGGGCGGGGAGGCCGAAGCTCGCGCCGGTGCCGTTGTCGAGGCTGAACTCGGCGTCGGCGGCGACCGGGGTCACGTCGAGCGTCGCGGTGGAGGTCGCGGTGCTGGTGCCGTCGCTGACCGAGTAGCTGGCGACGAGCTTGCCGCTCGCGCCGTCGACGGGCGTGATGCGCACGGCGCCGTTCACGACGCTGACCGAGGCGATGCGGGCGTCCGAGGTGGTCGCCGACACGCTCAGCGGCACGGCGGACGTGCCGCCGGTGGCGTCGATCGCGATGTCGACGGCGCTCGGGTGCGCCGCGGCGACCGTGTTCGCGCTGACGGGGCGGGCGATCGGGGTGACGGTGACGCTCGCGGTGACCGGGTCGCCGGCGACGGCGTTCGGGCCGGTGCCGCTCGTCGGGGTCAGCACGAGGCTGTCGGGGCCGGAGTAGCCGGCGGCCGGCACGTAGTGCACGACGCCGGTGGAGGCGTCGACCGTGGCGGTGCCGTGGGTCGGTGCGGTCGTGATGGCCCAGTGCAGGTCGCTGCCCTTCTGGGCCGGCTTCGGCAGGTCGATCGAGGTCTCCGCCGGGGTGGATGCGCTGACGCCGTCGGCGTAGGGACGCACCGTGAAGGTGGCGCTGTGCTCGCTGCTCGCGCCGCCGTCGGCGGTCACGGTGTAGCGCACCGAGAACACGCCGCTCTCTCCGTTCGCGGCGACGTAGGTGACCTTGCCGGTCGCGGCGTCGATCGAGAAGGTGCCGTGCGCGCCGGTGGAGGCGCTGCCCGCGACGAGCGCGAAGGTCTTCGTGCCGGCGGCCGCGGTGACCGGCGCGGCGGTGACGAGCGTCGCATCCCCGCTCGCGTTCAGCGTGCCCGTCTGCGCGACATCGGCCGTGGTCGGCGCGACGTGCACGGTGACGGTCTTCCAGCCGCTGACGCCGCCCGCGGGCGAGTCGGTCACCTGGTACTGGAAGGTCGCGTCGCCCGAGAAGCCGGAGGCCGGGGTGACGGTGGCGAGGCCGGCCGCGGTGACCTGCAGCTGGCCGATGCCGGCGGAGGGGTTGCGGGTGGCGTAGCTCAGCGACGAGCCGGCGCTGAGCGCGGCGAGGTCGATGCTGACGGCGGTGCCGGCCGTGGTGCTGGCGCTGGTCGCGGCGTTGCTCGGCGTGATCGTGACGCTCGCGGTGGCGGGCGCGCTGGTCTGGCCGTCGGCGGTCGCCGTGTACGTGAAGGAGTCGGCGCCGCTGTAGCCGTCGTTCGGCGTGTACTTCAGGGTGCTGCCGCTGACGACGACCGTGCCGTGCGTCGGGTTCGTGGCGACGGCGTAGGTGGTGGATCCGGTGGTCGCGCTCGAGGTCGTCGACGCGGTCAGCGACATGGCGGCCGGGTTCGTCGCCGCGGCGACGCCCGTTCCCGAGACGTTCTCGGCGACCGGCGCGAAGGGCGCGTTCGCGCTGGCGGTGCGCTGATTCGCATCCGTGACCGTGTTGTTCGTCGCCGCGACGACGGCCGTGACCTTGACGGCCCCACTCTTCGTCGAGGTGACGGGGATGCTGAGCGCCGGGGTGGTCGCGCCGGGCACGTCGAGCGAGGTGTCGGGGGTGAACGTGCAGACGAGCGAGGTCGCGCCGGCGGCCGGCGTCGGGCAGCTCCAGCGGGTGCCGGTGGGAGCGCCGGCGAAGGCGCCGGAGTCGAGCGACACGGTGACAGAGATCGGGCTGGTGGCGGGGCCGTCGGTCGCGGCGAACTTCAGTGCCGCGCTGGCCGCGCTCGTCGTGACGCCGTCAGCGGCGACGGCCGTCGTCGGCGCCGAGATCGTCGGGGTGACGCCGGGCTGGATCGGGTTGATCGTCGAGATGCTGAGCGCGTTGACCTCGTGCACGTCGTTCGAGCCGCCGGTCGACGAGGCCCAGCCGAACTTGAAGGTGGATGCGGCCAGCAGCTCGGCGGGCTCGGGCACCTCGATGGTCGGGGTGGTCGAGGCGGCGCTGTAGTTCCAATAGACGCGCACCTTCGGGTCAGCGACGGTCGGCGGGTCGACAGTGATGCGCACGGGCACGCCGGTTCCGCGGGTGGCGGGCTTCGGGGTCTGCGCGGCGGTCGTCGCGAGCGGGGCTCCGGCGATCGAGGCGAGCTGCACGCGCGGGGCGAGGAGGCAGTAGCCGGTGGTCGAGCCTCCGGCGGCGGTGACGTCGCCCGCGGGACCGCGCACGGCGATGACGTTCTTGACGACGTCGGTGCCGCCCGAGGCGTTCTTCGCGGGGATGTAGCTCTGGTTGCAGGTGCTGGCCGTGCGGGTGTCGTTCGTCTCGACCGGGAAGTTGCCCCAGGCGTCCAGACCGATGCCGAGCAGGGCGTGGGCGAGTCCGGGGACGCCGGCGCGGGTGTTGTAGCCGAGCGAGCCGCCGACCGGGCCGACGCTCGTCAGCTGGTACTGCCCGTCGGTCAGGAAGAACGAGATGCCGTCGGCGCCGTTGCCGCCGTACTGGTACTGCGTGAACTGGATGTCGAGGCCGGCGCGCGAGGGAAGCGGGCTGTTGTAGAGGAAGTAGCTCGACAGGTTGCCGGTGTTGGTCGTCAGGCGCAGGGCTCCGGCGCCGTTGGCGTCGTTCGGGCCGACCGCGCAGCTGGTGGGCTTCTGCGCACTGTCGGCGCCCGTGACCGTGAGGCAGGGCGTGTAGCTGCCGCCGTAGACGTAGTACGGGTTTGCGACAGTCTTCGTGGTGAAGGTGTCGGTGAGCAGCGGGGTGCCGGCGGCGTGCGCCGGGGTGACGGCGACGAGCACGGCCGCGAGGGCGACGACGCCGGCGACGAGCGCGGCGGTGAGCGCGCGGGCGCGGCGGGAGAGCGGGATGCTGCGGAGGGCGGGCATGGTGTGCCTTCGGTGTCGGGTTCCTGATCGACCCGGATGCTCGGGGCTGGTTTCGGGTCAGGGCCCGAGCATCCGGACGTCGGCGGCGCGAATCGGGTTGCGCTCCGCAAACGTTTTACTCAGTGTGCGGTCGATCGGGGTACGTTACGTAGTCCCCATGCAGGGGGACTTCCGACAAGTTCGGGGTACGAACGGGGTACGAAATGCCGACAGCACTGCGAGATGGGCGTCACGCGTCGAAGAACGCGCGTTCTGCACCGGAAAAACGGGCAGAAGAGTCCGTTCGGAGCCGTGGGCGAAACGGATTGCCCGCGATCTCGATGCTGGCAGGGCCTCGCCGGCCTCGCTCGGACGGGGTACGGAGTGAGGATCGAAGGTGGAACGCTCGGTCTGTCGACCGCGGGTCAGCGGGTCAGCGGGTCAGCGAGTCAGCGGCACCGCGATCAGCGTCGGACCCGGCGACGCCGTGAACGCCTCATCCAGCTCGCCGCGGTTCGCGATCCGGCGGAACTCCCAGCCGTAGGCCCGGGCGAGCGCCTCGAGGTCGACCGGCTGCGGTGTCAGCTGCACACGGTCGAAGAGCTGCGCGTCCGCCGAGCGCGCGACCTCGAGCCCGTCGAAGATCGTGCCGCCCCCGTCGTCGCCGACGATGACCTGGATGCGCGGCCTCGACTCCCCCGCCGGCAGCGCGAGCGATCCCGCGTCGTGCAGCAGCGCGAGGTCGCCGATGATCAGCCGGGTCGTGCCGACGGCGGCACGAGCGGCAGGCGCCGCCGGGTCGTCGGCGCCTGCTCCGCGCGGGGGGCGCTGCGATGCCGCCGCGATGCCGAGCGCGGTCGCGACCGTGCCGTCGATGCCGGCGAGACCGCGGTTGGCGTGCACGCGGATGCGACGCCCCGGCACCGTGTCGTCGGCGACGCGGATCAGGCGCGACGCCGCGAGCACGAGTCGGTCGTGCGGCCAGGTGGCCGCCCAGACCGCGCCGACGAGCTCGTCGCGGGTGACCGGGCGCCGCATCCGCTCGAGCTGCGAGCGGGCGAACGCCGCGCGCTCGCGGTAGTCGGTGCTGTCGATCGCGGCGGGCGGATCGATCGCGCCGGCCTCCTCGGCGCGCTGCTCGAGCAGGGCGCGCGAGGCGAAGACCCAGCGGCCGACCCAGGCGCGGGTGTCGGCGGGCAGCTCGCCCTCGACGAGGATCTCGGCCGAGCCGTCGAGGATGCGTGCAGTGCCATGCGGGTCATAGGCGTCGCGCCCCGGGGCGCGCACGACGATCGTCTCGACGTCGGACCGGCCGAGCAGCGCGGGCACCTGGCGGCTCAGCGTCGGCTGGCCGAGCACGATCGCGCGGCGGATCTCGTCGCCGAAGCCGGGCTCGTCGAGCAGCGCACGGTAGGCGGGCACGGCGTTCGGTCCGAAGCGGGCTCCGCTCGACACCTCGGCCAGCAGCGGCGCTCCGAGCTCGCGGGCGAGACGCTCGGCGCGCGCCCCCGCGCGTGCCCCCGCGATCACGACGGTGCCCGGCTCGGGGTGCAGCACGAGGGCTGCGGCGGATGCGCGGGGCGCTGCGGCTTCGGGCGCGACGTCGGCGTCGACCGCGGCGGCGAGCTCGCGCGCGAGCCGCAGCTGCTCCGCCGGGAGCGCGCTCGACAGCGGCTCGCGGAACTGCAGATTCAGGTGCAGCGGTCCCGGTCCGACGCCGGTCCCCTCGGGTGCCGCCGCGCCGTCCCCGTCGAGGTCGGCGACGCGGGCGCCGCCGACCGGCGCGGCGAGCGCCGCCTCGACCCGGGCGACCAGCGCATCCACCTCGCCCGCGATGTCGGTATCGGCATCGGGCGCCGGCACATCCCACGCGGCCCGCACCGCAGAGCCGAACAGGCCCGGCTGCACCGTCGTCTGGTTCGTGCCGCGCCCGCGCAGCTCGGCGGGCCGGTCGGCGCTCAGCACGAGCAGCGGAACGCCGGAGTGCGAGGCCTCCAGCACGGCGGGATGCAGCTCGGCGACGGCCGTTCCGCTCGTCATGACGACGGGCACCGGGCGTCCGGTCTCGACCGCGAGACCGAGCGCGAGGAACCCGGCTCCGCGCTCGTCGATGCGCACGTGCAGCGTGAGGGCTCCGGCCCGTTCGAACTCGGCGGCGGCGAGCGCCAGCGCCTGCGATCGCGAACCCGGGCAGAGAACCAGATCGCGCACGCCGAGGCCGATCAGGCCCCGCAGAAGTCGTGCCGCGAACGCGCTCGCCGGCGCGTCAGTCCTTCGGCTTGCTGTCATCGTCGAGCTCGGCGAGCTTCTCCTCGAGCTTGCGGATGCGCTCCTCCTGCTCGTGCTCCTTGCGCAGCTGGAGCAGGAAGTCGGGGTCGTCGTCCGGGGCGACGACACGGGTCAGTCGCAGCGAGCCGGTTCCGACCGGGTGACCCGACTCGCGGGCCTGGCGGGCGGCGCGACCGGCAGAGCGCTCGCGGCCGACGAGGAACCACAGCAGGGGGCCGACGATGCTCAGCAGGATCGAGATCACGATCCACACGAACTTCGGCAGGTGCTGCACCCGGTTCTCTTCGATCCGGGCGATATCGACGATCGCCGCCACCGCGAGCACGATCGAGAGGATCGTCAGCACGGCGTAGAACTTCATGGGCGCATCCTACGCGGCGCCCATGGGAGCGGCGTCCGGGATGTCCCGCGGGACCGGACCATCCGCCTGTCGAGCGTGAGTCCGCCCGGCGGCGGCGCCGGGCGGACTCCCTGCTGCGGGTTCCTACACTGGGGGGATGCCCGCCTGGTTGCGCTACGCCCTCATCCGCGTCGGCGTCTTCGCCCTCGTCTTCGCCGTGCTCCTCCTGCTCGGCTTCCACTACCTGTGGGCCGGGCTGATCGCCGCGGTCGTCGGCTTCTGCGTCGGCGTCATCTTCTTCCGCGGGCAGCGCGACGCGGTCGCGACGCAGCTCGCGAACCGGAAGCCGCGCCGTGCGACCGACGAGTCGGTGGAAGACGACGCCGAGGACGATGTCGAGGATGCGGCGGGCCCGGCGTCCGAGGCGGCCGCGACGCCCGCGTCCGACGCGGCGACCGCGCCGGCGTCAGAAGGAGATCGCCGCGGCGAGCGCCAGCCCGAAGGCGAGTGAGCTCAGCACGCTGAGGCGCAGCGCCAGCACCAGCTCCTTCGACGTCTTCGCGGTCAGCGTGATGACCACGGCCGGCACAGCCGCGATCAGCACGAAGAAGACGTAGAGCGCGTTGTCGAAGAGCAGCAGGAAGAAGACGTTGATCCCGAACGGCGCGAGCAGCAGCACCGCGAAGGCGATGCGCGACGGCAGATCGCCGATCAGCACCGCCAGCGTGCGCTTGCCGGCCTTCGCATCCTGCTCGCGGTCGCGCAGGTTGTTGACCATGAGCACGGCGCAGGCGAACAGCCCCGCCGCGACGCCCGCGATCCACGCCTCCGGCACGACCGTGCCGACCTGCACGAACATCGTGCCGACCGTCGCGACCAGGCCGAAGAACACGAAGACGAACAGCTCGCCGAGCGCGTTGTAGCCGTACGGACGCTTGCCGCCCGTGTAGAACCAGGCGGCGACGATGCAGACCGCGCCGACGGCGATCAGCCACCACTGGCCGCTGCGCCAGGTCAGGAACAGACCCGCCAGCGCGGCGATGCCGAAGAACACGAAGGCGACGTTGCGCACCGTGCGGGGCTTCGCGCGACCCGAGCCGACCAGACGGGCGGGGCCTTGACGCACCGCGTCGGTTCCGCGCACGCCGTCGGAGTAGTCGTTGGCGTAGTTCACGCCGATCTGCAGCGCGAGGGCGACGACGAGGCAGGCGAGGGCACGCACCCAGTGCTGCGACCATCCGCCGGCCGTGAGCCCGGCGATCGCGGTGCCGAGGGCGACCGGCGCGATCGCGAGAGCGAGGGTCTGCGGGCGGGCTCCGCCGATCCAGTCGCCGACGGTGGCCTTGCGAGCCGACGGGGCTCCGGGCAGCGGCCCTCCGGGGCGTCCGCTGCGGCTGGGGCGCACGGCCGTCGCGGTCACGGCGCCCCGCGCCTCCCTGTTCTCGGCGCGCCCGGCGCGGGCGGCGGCCGAGGCCGGGCCTGCGGCGGTGCGGCGGGTCTTCGTGACGCCGCCGTTCGCCTTCGGCGTCGCGCCGCCCTTCTTCGCGGTCGAGGCGCTGCCCTTCGGGGCCGGCGGGGTCTTCGCGGATGAGTCGCTCATCGCGTCGTCGAGCTTGCGGGGGTCGATGCGCTGCTGCTTCGGTCGTGCCACGAGGGGAATCCTAGGCGGTGCGTCGATGACCCCCACGAGCTCCGCCCCGGGCTCGGTGCAGGATCGCGCGGCGATCCTGGCTTCGCCGCACGATATGGTGCGGCGCCGCCGAGATCGCGCGGCGCTCGGCCGAGTGGCGGCGACGCGTCAGCGCGCGGCGGCCTCGCGGCGCAGCGCCGCACGATCCGGCTTCCCGCTCGCCAGCAGCGGCAGGGGTGCACGCCGCACGATCACGCGCGGACGCGACGCCGCCCCCAGACGACGCCCCACCTCGGCGATCGCGTCCGCGAGCGCGGCGTCGTCGACCAGTTCGGCGGCCGCGGCGGTGAAGGCGACGGGGACCTCGCCCCAGCGCTCGTCCGCGGCGGCGACGACCACCGCATCCGTCAGCCCCGGAAGCTCGCGCAGCGCTCGCTCGACCGCCGCGAGCGCCACCTTGACGCCGCCGGAGATGATCACGTCATCAAGGCGGCCGGTCACGACCAGGCGCACGAGGGCGGATGCGGAGGCCGGCGCGGCGGCGGACGGCGCTGCGACGTCGAGCCGCGCTGCCACATCGGACGCCTTCTCGGGCGCGGGCCCGGACGTCGACCCGGTAGCGGCATCCCCCAGCGGCTCGAGGCGGCCGCCGTCGGCCGTGCGGTACCAGCGCTGGCCCGCGTCGGTCACGAAGCGGTCGGCGGTGAGCTCGGGATCGCCGAGGTAGCCCTCGGCGAGGCTCGGCCCGCCGAGCTGCACCTCGCCGTCGACGATCCGCACGGCGGTCGTGCCGATCGGCACGCCGTCGTAGACGCAGCCGCCGCTCGTCTCGCTGGAGCCGTAGCTGCGTGAGACGGCGACGCCGGCATCCTCGGCCCGCTCCAGCAGCGCGCGGGGAGTCGCCTGCCCGCCGACGAGCACCCGCTGGAAGCGCCGCAGTTCGGCGAGCGCCGCCCGGTCGTCGAGCAGCGTCTGCAGCTGCGCGGGCACGAGGGCGACGAAGCGCTCGGGGATGCTCAGCGTGCGCGCCGCCGCGACGAAGCTCGCCGCGGTGAAGTGCTCACCCGGCACGGTGACCGGCTCGGTGCCGGCGGCGAGGGAGCGGCTGAGCACGTTCAGCCCGGCGATGTAGTGCGTGGGCAGGGCGAGGATCCACTGGCCCGGTCCGCCGAGCGCGGCCTGGCTGGCGCCCGCGTTGGCGAGGATCGCATCCGCCGAGAGCGCGACGCGCTTCGGACGGCCGGTCGATCCGCTCGTCTGCACGACGAGGGCGACCTTCTGCTCGACCTCGGCCGGCAGGTCGGCGAGCGCGGGCGCGTCGGCGCGCTCCCCCGCGGCCAGGGGCAGGATCGCGGGGCCGCCGGAGAGCGCTGCCCGCAGCGCCGCGAACACGTCAGCGCCGTGCTCGAGAACCTGCAGCGGGCGGGTCATGAGCGGGGGCTCAGCAGTGCCTCGGGGACAGCGCCCAGAACCGAGACCCGACTCGCGCCGCGCGCGATCGCCCGGCTCAGTAGTGCCACGGGAACGGCGCCCAGTCGGGCTCGCGCTTCTCGAGGAAGGAGTCGCGCCCCTCGATGGCCTCGTCGGTGCCGTAGGCGAGGCGGGTCGTCTCGCCGGCGAAGATCTGCTGGCCGACCATCCCGTCGTCGGTCGCGTTCATGGCGAACTTGAGCATGCGGATCGCGGTCGGGCTCTTGCCGAGGATCGTGCGCGCCCACTCGACCGCCGTCGACTCGAGCTCGGCGTGCGGCACGACCCGGTTCACGGCGCCCATCTCGAGCGCCCGCTGCGCGTCGTAGGTCTCCGCGAGGAAGAACACCTCGCGGGCGAACTTCTGCCCGACCTGCTTCGCGAAGTAGGCGCTGCCGTAGCCGGCGTCGAAGCTGCCGACATCCGCATCCGTCTGCTTGAAGAGGCCGTGCTCGCGGCTCGCGATCGTGAGGTCGCAGACGACGTGCAGCGAGTGGCCGCCGCCGGCCGCCCAGCCCGGAACGACCGCGATGACGACCTTCGGCATGAAGCGGATGAGCCGCTGCACCTCGAGGATGTGCAGGCGGCCGGCGCGCGCCCGCCCCTCGGGCGTGACCGCGGCCTCCTGATCGGAGTACTTGTAGCCGTCGCGGCCGCGGATGCGCTGGTCGCCGCCGGAGCAGAACGCCCATCCGCCGTCTTTCGGGCTCGGCCCGTTGCCGGTGATCAGCACGACGCCGATGCGCGGGTTCTGGCGGGCGTCGTCGAGCGCCGCCGCGAGCTCGTCGACCGTGTGCGGGCGGAACGCGTTGCGCACCTCGGGGCGGTCGAAGGCGACGCGGGCGATGCGTCCGGTCGTGTCGTGGTGGTAGGTGATGTCGGTCAGGTCGCCGAAGCCGTCGACCTCGCGCCAGAGCTCGGCGTCGAAGAGGTCGGAGACGAAGCGGGGCGAGGCGGATGCGGCGCTCGACTCGGCGGAGCTTCGGTCGGTGGCGTTCGGGTCGGCGCTGTTCGGGTCGGCGGCGTTCGGGTCGGCGGTGTCGCTCATCAGCTCCCCAGATTCGTGACGAGAGCGACGACCGGCGGGTTGAGCACCACGCCGAGGATCATCGCGAGGATGCCGAGGGCGCGCCCCCGGCCGAGGATCGTCGCCGTCAGCCCGACCGCGATCGCGGCGACACCGCATCCGATCGCGATGATCGACCACACGATCGCGGCCGTGGCCGACTCGGCCGCGACGCCGATGCCGATCACGGTAGCGAGCACCATCGCGAGCACGAAGAGGATGGCGATCACTCCGGTCGCGCGCTTCGGCTTCGCGGCGCTCGTCGCCGCGTCGGCGTCCGCGCTCGGATCGACGGCCGTACCGGATGCGAGGGACGGCTGCGGCCCGGTGAACTGCGGCGTCGCCTGCAGCAGCGGGGCCCGCGGCGCCTCCGGAGCGCGGTACTGCGCCGGGGCGGGGCCGGTGCGCTGGACGGGGGCGGTGTGCGGGGCGGGACCGGTGTGCTGGGTAGGGGCGACGGGCGCCGGCGCAGCCGGCTGCACCCCGAATCCCTCCGGGGCGACCGCGGTGACCCCGCGCGCCGGCGTCGCGGGAGCTGCGGTCGGATGCGGCACGGGCTGGTGGGGCACGGGCTGCTGGGGCGCGGCCTGCTGCGGGAAAGGCTGCTGGGGCGCGGCCTGCTGCGGGAAAGGCTGCTGCGGGAACTGCCCCGCCGCAGGTGCGGCGAACTGGGGCGCGGGGCCTGGCTGGCTCGGCGGAGCGGAGAACTGCGGCTGGGCACCCGGCTGCTGTACAGCGCCCGGCTGACTCGGCGCCGCCGAGAACGGCGGCTGGGTCGGCTGCGCGGGCGCAGGCTGCGGCACCGACTGCCCCCATCCGGCCTGCTCGGGCTGGGACGGCGCCACGGGTAGCCCGTCGGGGCCCACCGGCGGCTGCGGCCCGGTGAACTGCGGAGCGGCGTAGCGCTCGTGACCGGGCTGCGGCGCCGGCGCGTTCGACTGCTGATCGCTCATCGCATCCAGCCTACTTCCGTCGCCCCGAGCCCCCTCCGGCCCGCGCAGGCCGGACTCCGGCGCGGTGGGCGCGCGTGGCACACTGACTCGCATGTCCGATGCTGCGCAGTCCGGGGCCGCCGCGCTCCCCCCGCTCGACGAGCTGCTCGCCGCGGCGCGCGTCGTGGCACTGCCGCTCGCGACGCGGTTCCGCGGGATCGACGTGCGCGAGGCGCTGCTGCTGCGGGGCCCCGCCGGCTGGACCGAGTTCTCGCCCTTCGCCGAGTACGACGACGCGGAGGCCGCGACCTGGCTCGCCGCCGCGCTCGACTTCGGCTGGAGCGACGTCGACGCCACCCCAGACCACCCCGCCCTTCTCCGCGACCGCATCCCCGTCAACGCGACCATGCCGGCCGTCGACGCGGACCGCGTCGCCGAGATCCTCGCGCGCTACGACGGCTGCCGCACGGTCAAGGTCAAGGTCGCCGAGCGCGGCCAGACGCTCGCCGACGACATCGCCCGCGTGCGGGCCGTGCGCGCCGCGATCGGTCCGGAGGGCCGCATCCGCCTGGATGCCAACGGCGGCTGGAACATCGACGAGGCCGAGCACGCCGCGCACGAGCTGGCCCCCTTCGACCTCGAGTATCTCGAGCAGCCCTGCGCGACCGTTCCCGAGCTGGCCGAGCTGCGCTCCCGCCTGCACGACTGGGATCTGCCGATCGCCGCCGACGAGAGCGTGCGCAAGGCCGAGGATCCAATCGCGGTCGTGCGCGAGGGCGCCGCCGACCTCGTCGTCGTGAAGGCGCAGCCGCTCGGCGGGGTGCGCGCGGCGTTGCGGATCGTGGCGGAGGCCGGGGTGCCGGCCGTGGTGTCGAGCGCCCTCGACACGAGCGTCGGGCTCGCGATGGGCGCGCACCTGGCCGCCGCGCTGCCCGAGCTCGACTACGACTGCGGTCTCGGCACCGCATCCCTGCTCGCCGCCGATGTGACGCGCGAGCCGCTGCGCGCCGAGGGCGGCTCGATCCCCGTGCGTCGGGTCGAGGTGGATGCCGGCCTGCTCGAGGCGCACGCCGCCGCCCCCGAGCGCGACGCCTGGTGGCGCGCCCGCCTCACCCGCTGCCACGCCGAGCTCGAGGGCCGCGCCGCCGCTGCGTCCTCCGCGGATACTGGCGAGATCGCCGCGGATACTGCTGAGGCGGATCACCGCGGTCACCCGCAGCGCGCAGCGTCAGCTGAGCAGTATCCGCGTCAGAGCGAAGGCCGCGCGTGAGGGGCGACCTGCTCCCGTTGCTGGTGCTGCTGGCGAGCGCCCTCGCGGTCGTCGGCGGCGTCGCCCTGACGGCGACCGGCGGCGGCTACGGGATCGTGCTCGCCGCGGCCGGCATCGCGGCGCTCGTGCTGTGCGTGCGGGCGCTCGTGCGCAGCCTGCGCGAGCACCAGATCCGGCTGCTCGCCCCGCACGACGACCTCAGCGACAAGCCGACGCACTGACAGGCCGGCGAACGGCCCGGCACCACGCCGGCTGACGCGACGACGTCCCGTCCCTGCGCCCGAGGTGGCGTGCACGCGCCCGCACACGAGGTCGCGCGCGAACCCGGCCGAAGACGTCCCCGCCGCCCCGAGCGGCTCACACCGCCCGGCCCGCACTCACATGCCGGTGTCGAGCCCCGAGTACGAGTGCAGTCCCTTGAAGAACAGGTTCACGATCGTGAAGTTGAACAGCACGGCCGCGAAGCCGATGATCGCGAGGTACGCGGCGCGGGAACCGCGCCATCCCTTCGTCGCCCTGGCGTGGATGTAGCCGGCGAAGACGACCCAGATCACGAAGGTCCAGACCTCCTTCGTGTCCCAGCCCCAGTAGCGGCCCCAGGCGCGCTCGGCCCAGATGGCTCCGGCGATGAGGGTGAAGGTCCAGAACGCGAAGCCGACGACGAGCACGCGGTAGGCCATGCTCTCGAGCGCCTCCGACGACGGCAGGGTGCGCAGGAAGGGGATGCGCTTCGCTCCGCCCTCCTCGCGCTTCACCTGCAGCAGCTGCATGATCGACAGTCCCGCTCCGACGGCGAAGAAGCCGGTGCCGAGCGTGGCGACGAAGACGTGGATGACGAGCCAGGCCGACTGCAGGGGCGGCGGCAGCGGGGTGACGGCGACGTAGAAGTTGACCGTCGCGAGGCCGAGCAGCAGGGCGACGATGCCGGTGACGTAGGCGCCGAGGAAGCGGAGGTCGCGCCAGAGCTGCACGGCGAGGAAGACGGTGACCATGATGCCGGTGCCGGTCATCGCGAACTCGAACATGTTCGCCCAGGGCACGCGGCCGGCGGCGAGACCGCGCAGCACGATCGCGGCCGCGTGGATGAGCCAGGCGATGATCGTCAGGGCGAGGCCGGTGCGCTGCCAGCGGCTGCCGATGTTGACCTCGTCGTCGTCATCCGCGCCGCGTCCGGCGCCGGACGCCCGCTCGAGCACGGCCGCCGTCGCGGCGGTCGCTCCGGCTGCGGCGCCGCGCACGGCGGCGCCGGCCTTCGCCAGCTGGCCGCTGTGCGCATCCGCCCCGACGGCGTCGGCGGCGCGGGCCGCCCGCTCGGAGTCGAGGCGCTGCGCCTGCGCGCTGCGGGCCGAGAGGTCGAGCACGAAGGCGATGAAGGCGAGCACGTACACCGCGATCGCGGAGTACACGGCGACGAGCGAGAGCGTCGCGAGGGAGTCGGAATCCACGGGCGAGATCCTACGCCCGCGCCCTGAGCGCGCCGGACGTCAGGAGGCCGCGCCGTCCCCGGCCTCCCGCGCGCGGGCTCGCAGGCGTTTCGCGAGCTGCTTCTCGATGTCGAGCACGGCGTCGTCGAGGCGCGGGTCGTCGCCGCGGGCGAGCGCCGCGTACTCGAGCACGGCGCCGCCGTCCTCACCGGTCGTCGCGGCCACCCACACGCGCCGACGCGGGATGAACAGGCTGATGAGCAGACCGAGGATCGAGATCACGGCCAGCGCGAGCACGTACCCCTGCACCGGGTCGTGGTGGATCGAGACGCCGATGTAGCGCTTGATGCCGGTGAACTCGATCGTCCCGAGTCCCTCGGGCAGGGTCGCCTTCTCGCCGAGGCGCATCTGCAGCGTGTCGGTGTCGGAGTCGCGCCCGGCGACCTGGGTGAGCTTGTCGAGGTCGAGGTCGTAGGCGTTCACCGGAGCGCCGGTGTCGAGACCGAGGTCGCCCACGTACATCTGCAGGCTCACGAGGCTCGACGAGCTCGTGCCCGGGTAGACCGACTCGAATCCGCCCGTCGTCGTCTCGACCGGGGTCGGGTAGAAGAACCCGATGAAGCCGGCCTGCTTCTTGAGTCCGTCGGGCACCTTGAGCACGCCGAGGCCCTTGAGGTTCGAGTCCTGGCTGCGGAACGGCACGGCGTCGTCGAACACGACGTTGCCGTCGGCATCCGTCACCTTTAGCACCGGCGCGTAGCCGTTGCCGAGCAGGTAGACCTGAGTGCCGCCGACCGCGAGCGGCTCGTTGACCTTGATCTCCTGCTTGGTCCAGGTGCCGTCGAGCGAGCGCGTGCTGACCTTCGCCGTGTAGTCCTCGGGATGCGAGACGCCGGTGAGCTTGTCGACCGAGTACTTGTCGTCGAAGCCGTCGAGGCGCAGCGAATAGGGGTTCAGCTGCGACTCGTCGAAGAAGCGGCCCGGGCTCCAGGTGTCGTAGCTGGAGAGGGTGTTGGTGAAGCTCTGCCCCTGCACGAGCAGCTTCTCGCCCGTGTAGATGAAGCCGCCGCCGACCGCGACCAGCAGCAGGATCAGCAGCAGCCCGGTGTGGAACACCAGGTTGCCGGTCTCGCGCAGGTAGCCGCGCTCGGCCGAGACGCTGACGCGCCCGCGGCGGTCGTAGCGCTCGACGCGGTAGCCCTGGCGCTTGAGCAGCTTCGCGGCCTCGTCGATCGCGGTCTCGGGCGTCGCGTCCGCCGTCGTCTGCAGGTGCGCGGCCAGGCGCGAGAGCCGCGCCGGCGTGGTCGGCGGCTTCGTGCGCAGCGCCTTCAGGTGGTGCGTCGTGCGCGGGATGATGCAGCCGATGAGCGAGACGAACAGCAGCAGGTAGATGGCCGAGAACCAGAACGAGGTGTAGGTGTCGAAGACCTGCAGCGCGTCGAGCACCTTCGACAGCTCGGGGTTCTGCTGCTGGTACTGGATGACGCCGTTCGGGTCGGCGCTGCGCTGCGGAACGAGCGATCCGGGCACGGCGGCGAGGGCGAGCAGAAGCAGCAGCACGAGGGCCGTGCGCATGCTGGTCAGCTGACGCCAGAAGAAGCGGACCCACTCGAGCGGGTTGAGCTTCGCGGCCGTCGGGGCGTCGTCGGCGCCGGCCGTGTCGGCGCGCGCGGTGCGGGCGGGCTTCGCCGGCGCCTCCTCGTCGCTGCCGATGTAGTCGGCGGGGCGCAGCGGGTCGCCGCTCGAGCGGCCGGCGGGCTTCGCCGCCTTCGCGGGCTTGGCCGGCTTCGCCGCCTTCGCGGGCTTCGCCGCCGCAGCCGCCGCCGTCTCGTCGCGCGTCACGTCATCCTCGGAGCTCTCAGAGCGTGGGGACATAGTCGTCGATCACCGCCCCCAGGCTCGTCGTGAACTGCAGCCACAGTCCGGTCACCATGAGCAGCCCGATCGCGATGAGCAGCACGCCTCCGATGATGTTGACCAGGCGGATGTGGCGGCGCACCCAGCGCACGCTCGTCCCGACCCAGCCGAAGCCGAGCGCGACGAGCAGGAACGGCAGCCCCAGCCCGATGCAGTAGGCGGCGCCGATGAGCAGCGAGCGCCCGACATCCCCCGTGTTCAGCGCCAGAGACTGCGCGGCGACGAGGGTCGGGCCGATGCAGGGCGTCCAGCCGACGGCGAAGACGACGCCGAGCAGCGGGGCGCCGATGAGGCCGGTGCGCGGCTGCCAGCTCGACTTGATCGTGCGCTGCAGAAAGCTGATCTGCCCGATGAAGACGATGCCGAGCAAGATCACGACGACTCCGGCGACGCGCAGGATCATGTCCTGCCAGCGCAGCAGGAAGGTGCCGAAGGAGCCGAGCACGAGGAAGGCGAGCAGGAAGACGACCGAGAAGCCGAGCACGAACAGCCCGGCGCCCGCCACCATCCGCCCCCGCGACTGCGGCTTGCCGCTCGTGACGCCGCTGACGAAGCCGAGGTAGCCAGGAACGAGCGGCAGCACGCACGGCGAGAGGAAGGAGATGAGGCCCGCGGCGAGCGCGATCGGCAGGGCGAGCCAGAGACCGCCGCTGTAGACGATCTCGCCGGGAGAGCCCACTACTTCGCCTCGGCGACGGTGTCGTCGATGATCTGCTTGAGCACGTCGGGGCTCTGGATGCGTCCGCTGAAGCGGGCGGCCACGCGCCCCTGCTGGTCGATCACGAGGGTCGTCGGCACGGCGTTGGCCGACACCGAGCCGGCGAAGGCGAGCTGCACCTCGTTGTCGCCCGCGTCGAGCAGGGTCGGGTAGGCGAGGTCGTACTTCTTCTCGAAGGTCTGGGCGGTGGCGCCGTCGTCGCGCACGTTCACGCCGAGGAACGAGACCGTGTCGCCGTACTCGTCCGACAGCTTCTTCAGGTCGGGCGCCTCGATGCGGCACGGGCCGCAGGAGGCGTACCAGAAGTTCAGAACCGCGACCTTGCCCTCGAGGCTCTTCGACGTGATCGTGTCGCCGTCGGGGGTGGTCCCCTCGTACGACACCGCGTCCTTGCGCTTGTCGGGGCTGAAGGTCTGCGTCGACCCGTCGGAGGAGACGTAGTTCTTGCCCGCGTTCTCGCGGTACTGCTTCGACAGGCTGTCGCCCTGCGCGGTGCAGCCGGCGAGCACGAGCGCGGCGGCCGCGGCGAGCGCCGGAACGGCGACGAGGATGCGGCGGCGACGCGTCACGCGGGCGGCGGGGCGGGTTCGGGCGTTCACACGGCTCCCAGATCGGTCGACTGCGCCAGCAAGTCTCGCGCGGGTTCCTGATAGTCGACTTCCACGAAGCGGCCGTCGCGGCGCTCGAGGCTCGTGATGCTCGACAGGGTGCAGCGGCGGGCGCGCGGGTCGTGGGCGAGGCGCTGGCCGGCGACGGTGCGGGCGACCATCCAGATCGGCAGCTGGTGGCTGACGAGCACGACCTCGCCGGAGTCGACCGAGTTCCAGGCCGTGTCGACGGCGCGCATCATGCGGGTCGCGATCGACGAGAAGGCCTCGCCCCAGCTCGGACGCCAGGGGTTCACGAGCCACGGCCAGCTGCGCGGGTCGCGGATGGCGGTGCGCACGTTCGTGCCCTCGAAGCGGTTGGCGGGCTCGATGAGGTCGGCGTTGTCGACGATCTCGAGGCCGTAGCGCTCGGCCCAGGGCGCGGCGCTCTCCTGCGTGCGCTGGAGCGGGCTCGCGAAGAGCTTCACCGGCGGGTGGTCGGCGTGCGACGCGGCGGCGGCATCGGCCATCCGCTCACCCAGCTCGCTCAGCCGGTAGCCGGGCAGTCGGCCGTAGAGCACGCGCTCGGGATTGTGCACCTCACCGTGGCGAACGAGGTGGATGCGGTCGGCGGGCACGCCGGAATCCTACGCGTTCCGCACTGGACGCCCGCCCCAGCATCCGCTATGCGACGCCACAGCAGACCTCAGCGCCCGGGCAGCACCGCGCCGAGCCGCTCGCGCAGCGCGGCGCTCGGGGCGTTGAGCCCGACGACGCGCGGCTCGATGCCGTGCGTGCGGTAGCGCTGGGCGACCGCGTCGAGCGCGACGACGGTCGACGCATCCCAGATGTGCGAGCCGGAGAGGTCGATCTCGACGGCCCCGTCGATCACCGCCCCGTCGATCACGGCGCCCTCATCGCCGACATCGCCGGTCGCGCCCCCGCTCGCGCCGACGGCGAGCTGGTCGGCGGCGTAGTCGAAGCGGGTGACGAGGTCGCTGCTCGACGCGAAGAACAGCTCCCCCTCGACGCGGTAGCGCACGAGAACGCCGTCGCCCGACGGCTCCGGGGCGTCGCGGTGCACGGTCGCGAAGCGGGCGACCCGGCGCGCGAAGATCAGCGCGGCCGCGAGCACGCCGACGCCCACGCCGATCGCGAGGTTGTTCGTCGCGACGACCACGACGACGGTCGTGACCATCACCAGGGTCTCGCCCAGCGGCATCCGCTTCAGCACCTTCGGGCGGATGCTGTGCCAGTCGAAGGTGGTCGCCGACACCATGATCATGACCGCGACGAGCGCCGCCATCGGGATCTGCCCGACGACGCCGCCGAGCGCGACGACCAGCACGAGCAGGAAGACGCCGGCGAAGAAGGTCGACAGCCGGGTGCGGGCGCCCGCGGTCTTCACGTTGATCATCGTCTGGCCGATCATCGCGCAGGTGCCCATGCCGCCGAAGATCCCGGTGACGAGGTTCGCGACGCCCTGACCCCAGGCCTCGCGGGTCGACGACGAGCGCGTCTCGGTGATCTCGTCGACGAGACGCGCGGTCAGCAGCGACTCGAGCAGGCCGACGGCGGCCATGCCGAGCGCGTAGGGCGCGATCACGCCGAGGGTCTCGAGGGTCAGCGGCACGTTCGGCCGCCCGGGCAGGGGCAGCCCCTCGGGCAGCGCGCCCTCGTCGCCGACGGTGGGAACGTGGATGCCGGCGATCAGGACGGTCGCCGTGATCGCCACGATCGCGATGAGCGGCGACGGCACCGCGCGGGTCAGCTTCGGCAGCAGCACGATGAGAGCGACGCCGACCGCGACGAGCGGGTAGACGGCCCACGGCACATCGATGAGGTGCCGCAGCTGCGCCAGGAAGATCAGGATCGCGAGCGCGTTGACGAAGCCGACCATGACGCTGCGCGGCACGAACCGCATGATCCTGGCGAAGCCGGCGAGTCCGACGGCGACCTGGATGACGCCCCCGAGCAGCACGGCCGCGATCAGGTAGTCGAGCCCGTGCGAGGCGACGAGAGGCGCCATGACGAGCGCGACCGAGCCGGCGGCGGCCGAGATCATCGCGGGGCGTCCGCCGACGATCGAGATCGCGACCGCCGTCGTGAAGCTCGCGAACAGCCCGACGCGCGGGTCGACTCCGGCGACGATCGCGAAGGAGATGGCCTCGGGGATGAGCGCGAAGGCGGTCACGAGGCCGGCGAGCGCCTCGCGGGTGAGCAGGCGGGGCGAGCGCAGGGCGTCGAGCACACGGGTGGGCGCGGCGGACACGGGGACTCCGTTCGGTACGGTGACGGCGGATGAGCCGCGCCCCGTTGCGCCGCATCCTCGACCCTACCCTCACGTAACGTCAGGTTTAAACATGAGCGGACTCGCCGAGCCGGATGCGGCTGCCGGTGTGCCCGGCGCGCACGCCGAGCCCGGCTCTCCCGCGCCGCGCGCCTACCGCATCGGCGAGGTCGCCGAGGCGAACGGCCTCTCGCTGCGCTCCCTGCGGCACTGGGACGAGATCGGACTCCTCGTGCCGAGCGGACGCACGGTCGGCGGGTTCCGTGAGTACACCGACGCCGACCTCGAGCGCCTGCTGCTCATCCGCCGCATGAAGCCGCTCGGCTACAGCCTCGAGCAGATGGGCGAGCTGCTCGACGTCGTCGACGAGGTGGATGCGCCGGGCCGCCCCGCCGCGCTCGCCGCCTGGCTCGACGACGCCCGCGAACGGCAGGCCGAGCTGCGCCGCAAGGCCGGCATGGCCGACGAGTTCGTCGAGCGCCTGGCGCACGTCGTCGCCGACGCCTCCGCCTGACGGTCTGAACAGGATCGCGCGGCGATCCTGCCGAGGAACGCCGCCGGGCGCGCGAGTCGCGCGCGCTCAGTAGACTCGGCCCCCGTGACCGAACGCACCCTCGTCCAGAAGCTCGCATCCACCCCCGACGGACCGGTCCGTGTGGCCGGATGGGTCGAGACGGTGCGCGATCAGAAGAAGGTGCAGTTCATCGTGCTGCGCGATGAGACCGGCGCCGTGCAGCTCGTGCACCCGCGCACCGACGTGGGCGAGAACCCCGTCGACGACCCGATCGCCGCTCAGATCTCCGCCCTCACCCACGGCACCTTCCTGTCGGTCGAGGGCGAGCTCAAGGCCGACGAGCGCGTCAAGCTCGGCGGGCTCGAGGTCAAGATCGGTTCGGTGGATGTCGCCGGCGTCGCCTTCCCCGAGCCGCCCATCGCCGACGACTCGTCGATCGACAAGCGCCTCGACTGGCGCTTCCTCGACCTGCGCCGCCCCGAGCAGAACCTCATCGCCCGCGTGCAGACGACCTTCGAGCACGCGCTGCGCACCTGGTGGATCGACAACGACTTCATCGAGATCCACACCCCGAAGCTCATGGCCAGCGCCTCCGAGAGCCGCGCCGAGCTGTTCGAGGTCGGCTACTTCGAGACCAAGGCGTACCTCGCGCAGAGCCCGCAGTTCTTCAAGCAGATGGCGCAGCCGGCCGGCTTCGGCAAGGTGTTCGAGATCGCCCCGGCGTTCCGCGCCGACCCCTCGTTCACGAGCCGCCACGCGACCGAGTTCATCAGCGTCGACAGCGAGTTCAGCTGGATCGACTCGCACGACGACGTCATGAAGGTGCACGAGCAGCTGCTCATCGCCGGCCTGACCGCGGTCAAGGAGAAGCACGGCGAGGCCATCACGGCCGCGTTCGGCGTCGAGTTCGAGGTGCCGACGGCGCCGTTCCCGCGCATCCCGCTCGCCGAGGTGCGCCGCATCGTCGCCGAGGGCGGCTACGAGATCCCGCGCGCCGACGGCGACCTCGACCCCGAGGCGGAGCGCCGCATCAGCGAGTGGGTCAAGGCCAACCACGGCTCCGACTTCGTCTTCGTCACCGACTACGACTCGAGCATCCGCCCCTTCTACCACCAGCGTCACGAGGGCGACGGCTCGATCACGAAGAGCTACGACCTCATCTACAACGGCGCCGAGATCTCGACCGGAGCGCAGCGCGAGCACCGCGTCGACGTGCTGATCGAGCAGGCGAAGGAGAAGGGCCTCGACCCGGAGGAGCTCGAGTTCTACCTCGACTTCTTCCGCCACGGCGTGCCCCCGCACGGCGGCTTCGGCATGGGCCTCGCCCGCGTCATCATGCTGCTGCTCGGCCTGCCGTCGATCCGCGAGGTCATCTACCTCTTCCGCGGCCCGAACCGCCTGGAGCCGTAAGCCGGTGCGGGCGCATCGCCGCCCGCAGCCGCAGCCAGATACACAGACGAAGCCCCTCGCCGATCCGCTCGGCGAGGGGCTTCGTCGTTCCGCGGCCCTCGGACTGACGAAGGCGGCGGAGGCGGCGGATGCGACGACGTCAGCCGGCGAAGCGCTCCGCCCGCTCGACCGTGCGTCCGTAGCCGAGCTCGGCATTCCAGGCGTAGACCTCGACGCCCTCGACGAACACCTGCTCGGCGCGCGAGTTCACGTCGAGCGGGTCGCCCGACCAGAGCACGAGGTCGCCGTCGAGTCCGGTCTCGAGCGCGCCGACGCGGTCGTCGAGGCCGAGGATGCGCGCCGGGTTGATCGTGAGCGCCTCGAGGGCGGTCTGCGCCGGCAGTCCCTCCTTCACGGCGAGCGAGGCCTGGTGCACCAGGAAGTCGATCGGCACGACCGGGTGATCGGTCGTGATCGCGACCTGCACGCCGGCGCGGGCGAGGGCGGCGAGGTTCTTGATCGCGCGGTCCTTGAGCTCGACCTTCGAGCGGCTCGTGAACATCGGCCCGAAGATGACCGGGATACCCTTCTCGGCCAGCACATCGGCGACCTTGTCGCCCTCGGTGCCGTGGTTGACGACGAGCTTGTACCCGAACTCCTCGGCGAGGCGGATGGCCGTGGCGATGTCGTCGTGACGGTGCACGTGCTGATCCCAGACGAGCTCGCCGTCGAGCACGGCGGCGAGGGTCTCGAGGGCGAGGTCGCGCTTGAACGGCTTGCCCTCGGTCGCCGCCTCGGCCCGGGTCGCCGCGTAGTGCCGCGCATCCTCGAAGGCCTGACGCAGCACGTAGGCGACGCCGAGGCGGGTCGACGGCGTCTGCGACTTGCCGGCGTAGACGCGCTTCGGGTTCTCGCCGAGCGCCGACTTCACGCTCACATCGGGCCGCAGCAGCTGCTCGTCGATCGTGCGCCCTCCCCAGCTCTTGATCGCGACCGTGCGCCCGCCGATCACGTTGCCGCTGCCGGGCTTCACGACGATGCTCGTGATGCCGCCGCGCAGCGCGTCGCGGAAGCCCTCGTCGTCGATGTCGATCGCGTCGATCGCCCGCACGCCGGCCGTGTTCGGGTTGGTCATCTCGTTGGTGTCGTTGCCCTCGACGCCGACGCCCTCCTCGTGGATGCCCACGTGGCCGTGCGCCTCGATGAAGCCGGGCACGAGCCAGCGGCCGGCCGCATCCACGACCGTCGCGCCGTCGGGGATGTCGACCTGATCGGCGGTGCCGATCGCCGTGATGCGTCCGCCCTCGACGACGACCGTGCCGCCGGGGATCGGCTCTCGCGTCACCGGCACGACGTGTGCGCCGACGATCGCGAGCGGCGGCCGGGCGGCGGCGGATGCGGGACGGAACGGGAGCGGAGCCTGCGATTCGGTCATGCCTCCACGCTAGGCCGCGCACCCGACGGCGCGCCCGTAATCGGCCAGGTGCCTCACGGCGTGCCCGTCCGGGCCGCGGCGAGCGTTCTCCTAGTCGGCCAGCGGCGTGCGCAGCGCGACCCGCGCGGCCTTGAGCATGAGCCAGCCGCCGCGGAACACCGCGTAGCCCGAGAGGCCGACGAGCACGAGGCCGATCGTCGCGACCGTGACATCCGGCTTCGGCGCCGCGGGCGTCTCGAGCCAGATGCCGATGCCGACGAGCGACAGCGTGACGGCGAGCCCGGCGATCGCGAGCAGGATGCCGAGGCCGAGACCGACCCTGGCGAGCAGACGTGAGCGAAGCATCCGGATTCCCCCTCCGATCGGATGACCGCATCATGGTCACCCGATCGGTCTACCCCGGTCCACTCCCCCGTTCACGGGGCCGTGACCTGCGATTGCTCAGCAGAAACCGTCGAGACCGCCGCTGAGACAGCGAGGGCAGCGGATCGTGCTGAGAAACCGACGCCGTTGAGACCGTCGGCTACGTCTCGAGAGCTGGAGGCGGATCCGAGTACCCCGAACGACACCCATACGGCCCGATCGCCGGGACGGCGATCGGCGTTGGCGTCGCGGCGGAGGCCAGAAATGGCCTCCGCTTTCAGCTCCAGCGCGCCATCCGACCGGGGCCGCACCGATGCGGCTCTCTTGCCGCTGAAACGAGACCCGCCGCATCCCCGACCGGTAGACCCCGTGGGCATACGCGGCCTGAACAGCGGATGCCGTCAGCGACGAGCTCAGCCGGCGGCGGCGAGGGCGGTGCGCAGACGGTCGGCGTCGACGCGCCAGATCGTGTGCACCCGATCGTCGATCAGCACGACCGGGATCTCCTCGACGTACTTCTCCATCAGCTCCGGGTCGTCGAGGATCGACAGCTCGCCGATCTCGACGTCGGGGAACTCGGGCAGCACCCGATCGATGACCGAACGGGCGTCGTCGCAGAGGTGACATCCGGGCTTGCGGACAAGGGTCAGACGCGTCACCCGTTTAGACTAGGCCGACGATGAGCGACGAGACCGGAGCGACCTCGCCGGCCGGCGCGGAGCCCTCGAGCGACCGCCCGATCGTCGCGTTCTTCGACGTCGACAACACGCTGATGCGGGGCACGAGCCTCTTCCACGTGGGTGTCGAGGCGTTCCGCCGCAAGGTCATCACCTGGCGCGACATCGCCCCCTTCGTCTGGCACCAGATGCGCTTCACGCGCGTGGGCGAGAACGACGCGCACCTGGCCTCGGCCCGTGAGCGGGCGCTCGAGCTCGTCGCCGGCAAGACGCCGGAGGAGATCGCGCACCTCGCCGAGTCGATCTGGGAGGACCGCATCAACCCGCGGCTCTGGCCCGAGACGGTCGCCCTCGCGCAGGCGCACATCGCCAAGGGCCACGAGGTCTGGCTCATCTCGGCGACCCCGTGGGAGGTCGGTGACGTGATCGCCCGACGGCTCGGACTCACGGGAGCCCTCGGCACCCGCGTCGAGGTCGTCGACGGCCAGTACACGGGTCGCCTCGTCGGCCACGTGATGCACGGCGAGCGCAAGGCGGTCGCGGCGCGCGAGCTGGTCGGGGCGATCGGCGCCGACCTCGAGGACTGCTGGGCCTACTCCGACAGCCGCAACGATCTGCCGCTGCTCGAGCTGGTCGGCAACCGCATCGTCGTGAACCCGGATGCGGCGCTCGAACGTCATGCCGCCGAGCACAGCTGGCCGGTGCTGCAGCTCAAGGCCGCGAGCCTGCGTGAGGCGCAGAAGCGGGTGAAGCGCGAGGCGCGCGCCGTGCGCAAGAGCGCTCGTCGCGCATCGCCGACGGCGCCGCTGCAGAACCGTCAGCCCGGCGAGGCCGCGGCGGCCGATCCCGCCGACTGACCCGGGCATCCCGCCGCCCGACCCCGGGCACGAAGAAGGGCGCCGGACCTCACGGTCCGACGCCCTCACGACTTCAGTGAGTCGTCACTTCTTGTTGCGACGCTGGTGGCGCGTCTTGCGAAGCAGCTTGCGGTGCTTCTTCTTCGCCATGCGCTTGCGGCGCTTCTTGATGACGGAACCCATAGTTCACCTCGAATCATTCGGTCGCGGACATCCAGGTCCGTACCGAACCTCGGAAAAAAGCCAACCGCGACATTCTAGCCGAGGCGGCGGGGTGCTGCGACCGCTCAGCCGACCTGGCTGTCGCCGAGGCCGATCGCCGACGAGACCGCCGACTCGGGGATGCGGTACGACCGGCCGAAGCGCACGGCGGGCAGCTCGCCCGCGTGAACCATGCGATAGACGGTCATGTTCGACACGCGCATCATCTCCGCCACCTCGGCGACGGTGAGGAAGCGCACGTCGGAGAGATCCCCTGCCATTCGAGCCCCTGTGGTTGCGGTCGGTCGAGCTCCTGCGAGTGCGGCGCACCCGGAGCACGAGCACGCTGTGACCAGTGTGACTGGAGTGCTCGAGCGTGAGCATAGGGGCTGATGAGGATGCGCGTCTAGGGCTTCCCTCAGTGCCGGCTGTGTGCGGCCGACCCCAGTGCGAGTGCCGCGCGTGACCTCCGCGAGAACGCCCCCGCAGCGGCCTCAGCCGCGCTTGGCCCAGGGCAGCGCCTCGCCCAGTCGCTCCTGCGCGCCCTGGATCGCGGATCGCGCCCCGAAGGCGGTGTTCGCGGCGACGCGGCCGATGCGGCTGCCGACCTCGGTGCCGGCCCAGGCCGCGTGCACGGCCGCCAGCGGGTCGGGCTCGCGGTCGGCGGCCGAGTAGCCGGCGAGCTCCGCGAAGCGGCCGACGAACTCCTCGACCTCGATGAGCGGGGCCGGGTACAGCCGGTAGTAGCGGTGCTGCCCCTCCTCGCGCACCGTCACGAGGCCGTGCTCGCGCAGGGTCTTGAGGTGCTTCGACACGGTGGGCTGACTGATGCCGAGCTCGGTCACGAGCTGCCCGACGCTGATCTCGCCCGCCACTCCGGGGCGAGGCGCCAGCTGCAGCAGCCGGCTGAGCAGCTGCCGCCGCGTGGGATCCGCCACCACGTCGAAGATGTCCGCCATGCCTCGAATCTAGTCGGGCATCCCTCGGGGATACCATGGCCCGCGTCGCCGGGAGACGCCCGATCGACCGAGAGCCGGGGGTCTGAATGCGCGCGAAGCCCGTGCAGCGCGACCCTCTGCTGTTCCGTCTGCGCGAAGGCGTCGAGGACTTCGCGGCGTCGACGCCCGCGCGTTTCGCGATCACGGTGTTCGGCATCCTCGTGCTGATCTTCACCGGCCTGTTCCTGCTGCCGATCTCGACGACCTCGGGCGAGACGCCGCCGATCATCGACGCCGTCTTCACCGCCGTCTCGGTGATCTGCGTGACCGGTCTCGCGACGGTCGACATGGCGACCTACTGGTCGGGTTTCGGTCACGCGGTGATCTTCATCGGCGTCGAGATCGGCGGAATCGGCGTGCTGACGCTCGCGTCGATCCTCGGCCTCGTGATCAGCCGCAAGCTCGGACTGCGCACCCGACTGCTCGCCGCCGGCGACGCGAATCCGCTGCGCATGCGCAAGGGGCCGATCTCCGAGGGGCAGGCCGTGCGCCTCGGCGAGACCGGCCAGTTGCTGCGCACCGTCGCGACGAGCGTGCTCGTGATCGAGCTCGGCGTCGCGGCGCTGCTGTTCCCGCGCATGCTCATCCAGGGCGTCGACCCGCTGAGCGCCGCGTGGCAGTCGATCTACTACTCGGCGATGGCGTTCACGAACACCGGGTTCGTGCCGACGGCCGAGGGGCTGACGCCGTACGAGACGGATCCCTGGTTCCTGACGGTGCTGATGATCGGGGTGTTCCTCGGGGCGATCGGCTTCCCCGTGATCTACGTGCTCGCCCGCAACATCCGCCGGCCGAAGCGCTGGTCGCTGCACGTGAAGCTGACGATCGTGACCTCGCTGCTGCTGCTCGTGGGCGGCGCGGTGCTGTTCTTCTTCCTCGAATACGACAACCCGTCGTCGATGAAGGGGATGGATCCGGGCCAGCGCATCCTGCAGAGCTTCTTCATCTCGTCGATGGCGAGGTCGGGCGGCTTCGCGACGCTCGACATGCACCAGTTCGACGGTTCGAGCCTCATGGTCGTCGACATGCTGATGTTCGTCGGCGGCGGCTCCGCGTCGACGGCCGGCGGCATCAAGGTCACGACGATCGCGATCCTCTTCCTCGCCGCCTTCGCCGAGGCGAAGGGCGTCGACGACATGGAGGCCTTCGAGCGCCGCATCCCGCCGGACGTGCTGCGCCTGGCGGTCAGCGTGGTGCTGTGGGGCGCGACGACCGTCGCGGTGTCGACCGTGCTGCTGCTCTGGATCACGCCGGATGAGCGGCTCGACTACATCCTGTTCGACGCGATCAGCGCCTTCGCGACCTGCGGGCTGTCGTCGGGCTTCACCCAATCCGCCTCGGAACCGGCACAGTGGATCCTGGCGGGCACCATGTTCTTCGGGCGCATCGGCACGGTCACCCTGGCCGCCGCGCTCGCGTCGTCGACCCGGCGACGCCTCTACAAGCGACCGGAAGAGAGGCCCATCGTTGGTTGACAAGATCGCAGCGGACGCCCCCGTGCTGGTGATCGGGCTCGGCCGCTTCGGCGCCGCGACCGCCGGTCAGCTCTCGCGCCTCGACCGCGACGTGCTCGTCGTCGACGAGGATGCGACGCTCGTGCAGAAGTGGTCGGAGCGCGTCACGCACGCGGTGCAGGCGGACGCCCGGTCGATCGACGCGCTGCGGCAGATCGGCGCGCAGGAGTTCTCGATCGCGGTCGTCGCGGTCGGCTCGTCGATCGAGGCGAGCGTGCTCATCACGGCGAACCTGGTCGACCTCAAGATCCCGCAGATCTGGGCGAAGGCGATCAGCCAGTCGCACGGCAAGATCCTGTCGCGCATCGGCGCGAACCACGTGATCTACCCCGAGGCCGAGGCGGGCGAGCGCGTCGCGCATCTCGTGAACGGCCGCATGATCGACTTCATCGAGTTCGACGACGACTTCGCGGTCGTGAAGATGTACCCGCCGAAGCCGATCCGCGGAATGACGCTCGCCGACTCGCAGGTGCGCCGCAAGTTCGGCGTCACGGTCGTCGGGGTGAAGAGCCCGGGCAAGGACTTCACCTACGCGACCGCCGAGACGGTCATCTCGAACCACGACCTCATCATCGCGAGCGGCAACTCGAAAGACATCGAGCGCTTCGCCCAGGCGACCTGACCCGACCGCATCCCGAGCGGCTCGGCGCCGGCCGCGCGCCTAGCGGCCTTCGGCGATCTCCTGCGTGCGCTGGATGGCGGCCTGCGAGGCGCGGAAGAACAGGTCGGCCAGGTCGCCCGACTCGAGCACCTCGACGGCCTTCTCGGTGGTGCCCTTCGGGCTCGTGACCCGGCGGCGCAGCTCGGCCGCGTCCACGTCGTCGTCGGCGACGGCCAGCAGCTCGCTCGCGCCGCGGAAGGTGCCCTCGACCATGGTCGTCGCCTGCTCGGCGCTGAAGCCGAGTCGCTGCGCGACCTCGATGTACTTCTCGATGAAGAGGAACACGAAGGCGGGGCCCGATCCCGAGATCGTCGAGAGGGCCGCGATCTGGTCCTCGTCGACGACCACGACCGAGCCGACCGTCTCGAACAGGCGGGCGACGAGCGCGACGTCGTCGTCGGAGGCCCGGGAACCGCCGGCGACCCCGGTCACGCCGAGTCCGACGGTCGACGGGGTGTTCGGCATCGAGCGCACCACCACGTTGGGGACGCGCTCCTCCATCGCGGCCGCGGTGACGCCCGCGGCGAGGCTCACGACGATCGCATCGGGCTCGAGGTGCGGGCGGATGTCGTCGAGCAGGTCAGCGACCATGTACGGCTTCACGCCGATCAGCACGATCTTCGCGCCGGCCAGCGCGCGGGCGCTGCCGTCGGGCTCGCGCTCGAGCGCGTAGGTCGTCACGCCGTCGCCGGCGAGGGCATCCGCCTTCGCGACGGTGCGGTTGGTGACGCGGATGCCGCCGTCGACATGCACATCGGGAGAGCGCAGACCGCTGAGGATCGCACCTCCCATCGAACCGGCTCCGAGGATGGCGATGGCAGGAAGATCAGTCACTCTCGCAAGTGTAGGTTTGGGGGCACTGTCGAGACGAGACGAGGTGCGGTTCGTGAGCGCGAGCGGTGGCAGCAAGGCGATCCTGGCGGCGATGGGGGCGAACCTCGGCATCGCGCTCGTGAAGTTCCTCGCCTTCCTCTTCTCCGGCTCGAGCTCGATGCTCGCCGAGAGCGTGCACTCGCTCGCCGACACCGCGAACCAGATCCTGCTGCTCGTCGGCGGCCGCCGCGCCAAGAAGAAGGCGGATGCCGAGCACCCCTTCGGCTACGGCCGCGCCCGCTACCTGTACGCCTTCGTCGTGTCGATCATCCTGTTCACCATCGGCGGCGTGTTCTCGATCTACGAGGGCATCGAGAAGCTGCAGCACCCGCACCCGCTCGAGAACGCCTGGCTGCCCCTGCTGGTGCTCGCCATCGCGATCGTGCTCGAGGGCTTCTCGCTGCGCACCGCGATCGTCGAGTCGCGCCCCTTCAAGGGCACCGGCACCTGGGTGCAGTTCGTGCGCCGCGCGAAGGCCCCCGAGCTGCCGGTCGTGCTGCTCGAGGACACCGCCGCACTCACCGGTCTCGTCTTCGCCGGCCTCGGCGTCGGGCTGACGGCGCTCACCGGCAACGGCGTCTTCGACGCGATCGGCACGCTGCTCATCGGTCTGCTGCTAGTGGTCGTGGCGATCATCCTCGGCATCGAGACGAAGAGCCTGCTCATCGGCGAGGGCGCGAACCCCGAGGATGTGACCCGCATCCGCGACGCCTTCAACGCGCACCCGCAGGTCGAGGCGCTGATCCACATGAAGACCCTCTACCTCGGCCCCGACGAGCTGCTCGTCGCGGCGAAGGTCGCGCTGCCGCGGGCGACCCGGCTGCCCGAGATCGCATCGGCGATCAACACGATCGAGTCCGACATCCGCGAGGCCGTGCCGCAGGCACGCACGATCTACATCGAGCCCGACATCTACATCCCGTCGGCGGCGGATGCGCCGTCGACCGACCGGATCATCATCAAGTCGGCCGACTGACCACGACCGCCGCGCGCGACGCCGCATCGGCGGCGCGCCCCGCGCCCCCAGTGCGCGGGGCGAGACGCCGGATTCCGGCGCGTTCCCAGGCGTCGTGCGGATGCGCGTTGTTACGGTCTCCCCCGTGGCCGGCAGACGAGACGACGAGATCGCGACCGCGAGCCCCCTCGCCCGGCACGGCCGGCAGCGGCGCCGCGGCGCGGCGCGCACGGTCGCGAGCCTGCTCGCGCTGACCCTCGCCGTCGGCGTCGTCAGCGCCGGCAGCGTCGCCGCCTTCGCCTTCTACCGCGTCACGAGCACGATCTCGAAGAACGCGGTCAGCATCACCCAGGAGGGGCAGAAGCCCCCGAAGGTCGGCGCCATCACGGGCCCCGTCAACCTGCTGCTCGTCGGCAGCGACTCGGGCGGCGGCAACAGCACCTACGGCGACCGCGGCGAGAACCTCAATGACGTCACGATCCTCGTGCACATCTCGCCGGTGTCGCACTCGGTCACGGCGCTGAGCATCCCGCGCGACCTCTACGGCCCGCAGGCCGCCTGCACCCGCGAGAACGGCTCGAAGGCCTCGGCCGTGAGCGCCGTCAAGTTCAACGAGGCGCTCTCGCGCGGTGGGCTCGGCTGCGTCGCCGCCGCCGTCACCGGACTCACCGGCCTGCAGGTCGACTACGCCGCCAAGATCGAGTTCGACGGCGTCGTCGCCATGTCGGATGCGGTGGGCGGCGTGCAGGTCTGCCTCGCCACCAAGATCGACGACCCCAAGTCGGGCCTCGACCTGCCCGCCGGCGAGAGCACCATCCAGGGCGCCCAGGCGCTCGCCTTCCTGCGCACCCGTCACGGCCTTCCCGACGGCAGCGACCTGATGCGCATCGGCAACCAGCAGGTCTTCATGTCGGCCCTGATCCGCAAGATCAAGAGCGCTGACACCCTCACCAACCCGGCGACGCTCTACAACCTCGCCACGGCGGCGGCCGACAACATGCAGCTCAGCACCGAGCTCGCCAACAGCGAGACGATGATCTCGATCGCCGTCGCCCTCAAGGACATCCCGGCCGACCGCATCTCCTTCGTGCAGTACCCGTCGACGCCGACGTACATCAACAACATCAGCGTGACGATCGCCAACAAGCGGGACGCGAAGATCCTGACGGACGCGATCGCCGCCGACCAGGCCGTCGCGGCCGGCCAGCTCGGCGGCGCGGCAGTCGACTCCGGCACCGACAGCACCGCGACGCCGGCGCCGACGGATGCGGCGAGCGCCCCCGCGTCGGGCGCGGCCTCCGGCGCCCCCGGCGATGAGGTCTCCACCGACCCGAGCAACCCGGTGGCACTGCCGACGAGCATCACCGGGCAGTCGGCGTCGCAGCAGACCTGCTCCCGCGGACAGACCGGCTGACGCCGGGTCGCGCCGCTTCAGCGGGACGCTCAGCGCTTCGCGCTGAAGAACCGCTCGAGCACGTCGCCGCACTCCCGCTCGAGCACGCCGGGCAGCACCTCGACCCGGTGGTTGCTGCGCCGGTCGCGCAGCAGGTCGTGCACGCTGCCGGCCGCGCCGGCCTTCTCATCCCACGCCCCGAACACGACGCGGGGGATGCGCGCCGCGACGATCGCCCCCGCGCACAGCACGCAGGGTTCAAGCGTGACCACGAGCGTCGCATCCTCGAGGTGCCAGTCCCCGCGCTGGGCGGCGGCGGAACGGATGGCGACGACCTCGGCGTGCGCGGTCGGATCCGTCGTGAGCTCGCGCTCGTTGCGACCGGTCGCGAGCAGCTCGCCGGCGCCGTCGAACAGCACCGCGCCCACGGGCACGTCACCGTGCCGCTCGGCCGCGGCGGCCTCGGCGAGGGCGCGGCGCATCCACGGCTCCCAGACGGTGAGGGATGACTCCACGCGCGCTCCTCGCCCGCGTCTCGCACCGAACGGCGTCGGAGCGACGGCGGGCCGCGTCGACGCCGGTGCCGGAGGTCTCCGGCGGCGGGTAGCCTGAGCCTATGCGAGTGCATGTGGCCGACCATCCGCTGATCACCCACAAGCTCACCGTGCTGCGTGACCGTGCGACGCCCTCGCCGACCTTCCGCGCGCTGGCCGAGGAGCTGGTGACGCTTCTCGCCTACGAGGCGACCCGCGACGTGCACGTCGTCGAGGTCCCCGTGACCACGCCGGTCGCCGAGACCACGGGCCTCGCGATCGCGACCCCCCGCCCGCTCGTCGTGCCGATCCTGCGCGCCGGACTGGGCATGCTCGAGGGCATGGTCAAGCTGCTGCCGACGGCCGAGGTCGGCTTCCTCGGCATGGTGCGCAATGAGGAGACGCTGCAGCCCGACATCTACGCCGAGCGCCTGCCCGACGACCTCAGCGACCGCCAGTGCTTCGTGCTCGACCCGATGCTCGCCACCGGCGGCTCGCTCATCGCCGCGATCGACTACCTGCTGGCGCGCGGCGCGAAGGATGTCACCGCCGTCTGCCTGCTCGCCGCCCCCGAGGGCCTGAAGGCCGTCGAGGAGGCGACCGCGGGCCGCGAGGTCACGGTCGTGCTCGGCGCGGTCGACTCGCACCTCGATGAGAACGGCTTCATCGTGCCGGGTCTCGGCGACGCCGGCGATCGCCTCTACGGCGTCGTCTGAGCAGCTCCCCGCTCCGACCCGCTGTGTGACGCTCTGTGACACGGCGGCCAGGATCCATAACGCCGGATGTTGACGAATCTTGCGTGAGTGCATGAAACTTGCGTTCATGACCGCGAACGTGCACACCCTGACCTCCCGCGAGGCCTCTGGGGATGCCGGCATGATGATGCCGGTGCGTGCGGTCATGTGCTGTCGAATGTGTGCCTGACCAGCGACCTTCTCGCCGGGTCCCGCCGATGACCGTCTCCCTGCTCTCGAGCGCGGCGCTTTCGAGCGTCAGCCTCCGCAGCGATACCGCCGGCATCGGGACCCCCGGGTTCTCCGCTCTCTCCGAGCGAACCCGTTCCCCGCACCCGCACCGCACACTCACTGAGGCCCATGTCTGACATCGACACCCCGACGGGGCCCCAGGCATCCGAAGGATTCGACACCATGTCCATCGCCGCTCTCGACGACTTCCGCACCACCCCCGCCGCTCCCCGTCTCCGCGCCGTGCCCCGCCCGGTCGCCGAGCCGCCCGTCAGCACTCCGGCGCGCGTCCGCGCCGTCCCCGAGGGCACCGAGGCCCGCGGCTTCGCGCTCTACATCGGGCTCGACGAGGCCAAGGCCCTCGCCGCCGGTACCGACCTCGGCGCAGTCGTGCGCGCCATCAAGGGTCTGCTCGGCGAGATCGCCCCCGAGGCGGAGGCCTACGCGGCCGTCGCCCTCGCCCCGGCCGGCGCCGGCGGACGCGACGTGGATGTCGTGCGCCGCGCGCTGCAGGACCCGTCGGCTCAGCAGAAGGCGCGCCCCGAGCCGGAGGCCGCCCCCGAGCCCCGCAGCGGCGTCGTCATCGACATCTCGCGCAAGCGCGTCGTGCTCGACGGCGAGACGGCTCCGCTCACCTACAAGGAGTTCGAGCTGCTGCAGTTCCTGGTGCTGCGGGAGGGCCGCACGGTCGAGCGGGCCGAGATCCTGTCGAGCCTGTGGTCGGAGGGCTCGGACGAGGATGTGCCGAACGAGCGCACGATCGACGTGCACGTGCGTCGTCTGCGCTCGAAGCTCGGCGCCTTCGAGGACATCGTGCGCACCGTGCGCGGCTCGGGGTACCGCTTCGACCGTCACGCCGACGTCGCGATCCGGTGGGCGTCGACGCCGTCGCCCGATATTTTCTGAGCACTTCCCGCCAGATCGGTGTCGTCGAAGTATCTTCTGAGCTCCTCCCGCCCGTCGGCTCCGTGCCGGCGCGGTTAGCATCGTCCCGTGCGACTCATCCGCCTTCACGACCTGCTCGAGCGCGACAGCGTCCATCCCGGAGCCCAGGGGGTTCAGGAGGGGCGACTCGCCGAGACCGGCACTCGCACCCGCCTCGTGCGGCTGGAGGCCGGCGGCAGCTGGTCGGGCGCGGTCGAGCCGGGCGAGCGCCTGTCGATCGTCGTGGCCGGCGACGTCGTGGCGGGCCCGGAGGGCGCCGAGGTCGCGGCCGGCGGCGCGATCCTCTGGGACGCGGGCGAGCACGCCGAGCTGCGAAGCGTCGATGGCGCGACGATCGTCGTGATCGCGTCGACCGACGGCGAGCCGCTGCCGATCGCGGCGCGCTGACCCGGATCCGTCTCCGCGCGCGATCCCGCGCTCGCCCCGCAATATCCCCTCGTCGAAGGAGCGAACATGGCCCACGCGATCGTCTACCGCACGAACGGTGGACCCGAGGTGCTCGAGTACGTCGAGATCGAGGATGCGACGCCCGGCGAGGGCCGGGTCGTCGTCGCGGTGCGCGCCGCCGGTGTCAACCCGATCGACTGGAAGCTGCGCTCGGGCATGCGCCCGGCGCCGACCGACGGCAGCGCCCGCCGTATCGGCAGCGACGCCGCCGGCGTGGTGACGGCGGTCGGACCGGGCGTCGAGGGCTACGCCGTGGGCGACGAGGTCATCGTGCTCAGCGCGGCCGGCGCCTACGCGACCGAGATCGTCGCCAAGGCCGGTCCCAAGACCTTCCCGAAGCCCGCCGGGCTCGACTGGACCCACGCGGCGGCCCTCGGCATCCCGACCGGAACCGCCTATCAGGCCGTCGCCTCGCTCGGAGTCGCCGAGGGCGACACGCTGCTGCTGCACGGCGGCGCGGGCGCCGTCGGCCAGGCCGCGATCCAGTTCGCCGTGCGCGCCGGCGCGAGCGTCGTCGCGACGGCGAGCGAGCGCAACCACGATCGTCTGGCTGCGCTGGGTGCGATCCCGGTGACCTACGGCCCGGGTCTCGCCGACCGCGTGCGGGCGGCTGCTCCGCAGGGTGTGACGCACGCGCTGGATGCCGCCGGCACCGACGAGGCGATCGAGGTGTCGCTCGATCTCGTCGCCGACCGCGACCGCATCGCCACGATCGTGCGGGGCGGCGAGGCGGCCGGCTGGGGCATCCGCGCCTGGAGCGGCGGAAGCCCGATCCCGCTCACCGACGAGGAGAACGCGCTGCGTCTCGCCGGTGTCGTGCTCGCGGCCCAGCTCGCCGCCGAGGGCGGTTTCGATGTCGAGATCGCCGGCACCTACCCGCTGGCGCAAGCCGCCGATGCGCACCGCGAGAGCGAAGCGGGCCACGTGCGCGGGAAGCTCCTGCTGCTGCCCTGAGCCGCGGCGGCTCGATCACGCCGATCCCCTCCCCGAGGATGAGGCGGGATCGTCCCGCAGGCCGACCTCGACCCGACCTGGGGTCGACGCCCGGACGGCCGCGGCCCGCTGAAGTGGAGGCATGAGCACCTCCCCCTCCCCGCGTCGCCTCATCCTCACCGCCGGCGGCCTGCTCGCGGTCGGCGTCGCCGCCTCCCTCGGCCTCGCCGCCTGCTCGGGCGTCGACATCGCGGGGCCGCACGGACGCGAGAGCGTCGCCTTCCGCGACATGCCGACGGCGTTGAAGAGCGACGAGTCGTTCCGCCTGCCGGCGCTGCTGCCCGAGGATGCGCGCGACATCCGTCTGCGCTACGACCTGCAGACGACGGGCGCATGGTTCCGCTTCGACAGCACCGGCGGCATCACGGCCGACTACTGCCGCACGGCCGACCTCAGCGGCGACCCGGACGGCGACGCCTCCTGGTGGCCGGACGACGTTCCGGCGCGCGGCTTCGAGTGCGGCAACTGGAAGGTCTTCAGCGCCGACGACCACTGGTACGCCTGGGATGCGCGCGACACGAAGTGAGGCGGACGCGGCGCCCGGCCGCATGCTCCCTGAACGCGGGATGACCGCGCGGCGTGAGCGGAGCCTGGAGGATTAGGCTGGCCTAACCCGCCATGCACCATATCTCCGACCCGCGCGGCGCCGACTCCGGCGCGGCCGACACCGCATCCTCGCCCGCCTCGTCGGGATCCGAGTCGTCGGCGCCGACACCCAGGTCGGCGCGCACCCACGGCAAGACGATCCTGCTCGGCGAGCACGCCGTGCTCTACGGCGCTCCCGCGATCGCCCTGCCGGTCGCCGAGCTCGGCGTGGTCGCGACCGTCACACCGCTCGCGCTCGGAGCCGAGTCGCGGATCGACTCCCGCGTCTACTCCGGACCCCTCGCCGACGCGCCCGAGCGTCTCGAACCCGTGCTCGCCGCGCTGCGCGGGACCCTCGCCGCGCGCTCCGCGCTCACCGCGCCGGAGCCGCCGCCGCTGCACCTGCGCATCGACAGCGACATCCCGGTCGCCCGCGGACTCGGCTCGAGCGCCGCGGTCGCCGGCGCCGTCGTCGACGCCGTCGCGGCCGTGTTCGGCGCGACGCTCGACCCCGAGACCCGGTTCGCGCTCGTGCAGGCGAGCGAGCGGATCGCCCACGGCACGGCGAGCGGGCTGGATGCACGCACGACCATCAGCACCGCGCCGATCTGGTTCGACCACGGCGTCGGTCGGCCGACGTCGGTCGGCGCCGAGCTGGCCTTCGTGATCGCCGACACCGGCGTGGCGAGCGGCACCCGCGAGGCCGTCGGCGCCGTGCGCGAGCGGCACGCGGTCGACCCCGCCGCCGTCGAGGGGCCTGTCGGCCGCATCGCCGCGCTGACCGGAGCCGGGCGCGGACTGCTCGCCTCCGGCGACGCGATCGGCCTCGGCGCGACGCTCGATGCCGTGCAGTCCGAGCTGCAGCAGCTCGACGTCAGCTCAGCCGAGCTCGACCGTCTGATCGACAGGGCGCGCGCCACCGGGGCACTCGGTGCCAAACTGACGGGCGGCGGTCGCGGCGGCTGCCTGCTGGCCCTCGCCGCGGATGCCGCGCACGCGACGGAGCTGGCGGCCACGCTGCGGACGGCGGGAGCCGCATCCACCTGGACGGTGCGGCTGCCGGCCACCTCGGTCGAGGGCGTCGCGCCGAACACCTCGGGCGACGACGCCGCCGGCGGCACCGCACCCGCTGCCGCACCCACGACCATGCCCGATCCGGAGGACGAGAGATGACCAGCGCCACGGCCATCGCGCATCCCAACATCGCGCTCATCAAGTACTGGGGCAAGGCCGACGAGACCCTGTCGCTGCCGGCGACCGGCAGCCTGTCGATGACGCTCGACGTGTTCCCGACGCGCACGACGGTGACGGTCGACGACACCGCCCGCGACACCCTCCAGCTCAACGGCCGCGCCGCGACCGAGGGCGAGCTGGCCCGCGTGACGAAGTTCCTCGACCTCGTGCGCGAGCTGGCCGGCGACACCCGCCCGGCCGCCGTCGTGAGCGAGAACACCGTGCCGACCGGCGCCGGCCTCGCCAGCTCGGCCTCGGGGTTCGCCGCCCTGGCGACCGCCGCGGCCGCCACCTACGGGCTCGACCTCGACACCCGCGATCTCAGCCGGCTGGCCCGCCGCGGCTCCGGCTCGGCCTCGCGCAGCATCCCCGGCGGCGTCGCGATCTGGCACGCCGGCGACGACGCCGCCTCGTTCAGCGAGACCGTCGCCGCTCCCCCGCTCGCCATGGTCATCGCGACGGTGGATGCGGGCGAGAAGCCGATCTCGAGCCGCGAGGCGATGCGCCGCACGATCGCGACCTCCCCGTTCTTCCCAGCCTGGATCCCCTCGACCGCGGCGAGCCTCGAGCTCATGGTCGCGGCATGCGCGGCGGGCGACGTCACGCGGATCGGCGAGCTCACCGAGAGCAACGCGCTGCGCATGCACGCCGTGATCCAGGGCTCCGAGCCGCCCATCCGCTACCTCACCGCCGCCTCCACCCGCGTCTTCGACGCCGTCGCCGGGATGCGCGCGCACGGCCTCGAGGCGTACGCGACGGCCGATGCGGGCCCGAACGTCGTCGTGCTGACGCGCCCCGAGGACGCCGCCGCGGTCGCCGCGACTCTGACCGCCGAGGCCGGCATCGCCGAGCCGGTCATCGCGCTGCCCGGGCCGGGCGCGTACCTCGTCGACGGCAGCGAGGCGCTGCGATGACGCCCGGCACGATCGAGACCCGCGCCCCCGGCAAGCTCTTCATCGCCGGCGAGTACGCCGTCGTCGAGCCCGGGCAGCCCTCGGTGCTCATCGCCGTCGACCGCTACCTCACGGTCACCCTCAGCGAGAGCGTCGGCCACGCCGCCGGCAGCGTGCACTCCCCCGAGTACGGCCTCATCCCGCTCACCTGGACGCGCGGCGACTCCGGTCTCACGATCGACCGCGAGCACCACCCCTACGACTACGTCATGGCCGTGATCGGCACGGTCGAGCAGCTGCGCGGCGAGCTCGGCATCCCGGCCCGCTTCTACGACCTGCGCATCGCGAGCGAGCTGGATGACGCGAGCGGCCGCAAGTTCGGCCTCGGCTCCTCCGCCGCCGTCACCGTGGCGACCGTGCACGCCCTCGACCGCTTCTACGAGCTCGGCCTCACCGCCCGCGAGCGCTTCAAGCTGGCGCTGCTCGCCACGATCCAGGTCAGCCCGAACGCCTCGGGCGGGGATGTCGCGGCGAGCACCTTCGGCGGCTGGATCCGCTACAGCGCCCCGAACCGCGCGACGCTGCGCGCCCAGCTCGACGATCGGCCGCTGCGCGAGGTGCTGAGCGGCGACGGCTGGGAGGGCTTCGACGTCGCCCGGCTCGCCCCGCCGCATGGCCTGCGCCTGCTCGTCGGCTGGACCGGTTCGCCCGCCTCGACCGAACGACTCGTCGGCGGCGTGCGACGCAGCCGACGCGACTCGGGCGTCGACTACCCGGCGTTCCTGCTCGAGAGCCGCGGCTGCGTCGACGACCTCGTCAGCGGGCTCGACGACGGCGACGACGACCTGACGCTGGATGCGCTGCGCCGCGCCCGCCGCCTGCTGCAGCGCCTCGGCGCGCAGTCGGGCACCCTGATCGAGACCGACCGGCTCGCCCGGCTGTGCGACACGGCCGAGGCCGCGGGCGCGGCCGGCAAGCCCTCCGGCGCCGGCGGCGGCGACTGCGGCATCGTGCTCGCGCCCGCCGACGCCGACCTGACCCGGATGCTGCGCTCCTGGGAGTCGCACGACATCCGCCACCTCACTCTCTCCGTGCATCCCCCGGAAGGATCCGTCGATGACCACTGAGTCCGACCGCGCCGCGAGTACGTCTCCCGAGTACGACGAGCGCGTCACCCCCATCCCGACCCGCTGGGTCGGCCCGATCCGCGTGAGCGGCAACGCCGTCGAGGGCGAGATCGAGGTGCCGCTCGCGACCTACGAGTCGCCGCTGTGGCCGTCGGTCGGCCGCGGCGCGCGCCTGTCGCGCCAGATCGAGGGCGGCATCGTCGCCACGGTCGTCGGCGAGCGGATGACGCGCTCGGTTCTGCTGCGCGCCCCGGGCGCCGGCGCCGCGCACCTCGCGAGCATCGACGTGCAGCAGCGCTTCGACGAGCTCGCCGCCGTCGTCGCCGCGCAGAGCCGCTTCGCCCAGCTCGTCGAGATCCACCCGGAGATCGTGGGCGACCTGCTGTTCCTGCGCTTCGCCTTCACCACCGGCGACGCGTCTGGGCACAACATGGTCACCGCCGCCTCCGAGGCGCTGCTGAGCACGATCCTCGCCTGGCACCCCGAGCTGGAGTACGGCTCGATCTCGGGCAACTACTGCAGCGACAAGAAGGCGACCGCGGTCAACGGCATCCTCGGGCGCGGACGCAGCGTCGTCGCCGAGATGCTCATCCCCGCAGCCCTCGTCGAGAGCACGCTGCGCAGCTCGACGCAGCGCATCGTCGACCTCAACACGGGCAAGAACCTCGTGGGCTCGACGATCGCGGGCGCGCTGCGCTCGGCCAACGCGCACTACGCGAACATGCTGCTCGCCTTCTATCTGGCGACGGGGCAGGATGCGGCGAACATCGTCGAGGGCTCGCAGGGCATCACCTACGCCGAGAACCGCGACGGCGACCTCTACTTCTCGACGACGCTGCCGCACCTCATCGTCGGCACCGTCGGCAACGGCAAGCACCTGCCGGGCGTGAACGCCGCCCTCGACCGGCTGGGATGCCGCGAGGAGCGCGAACCGGGAGCGAACGCCCGCCGCCTCGCTGCCCTCATCGCCGCGAGCGTGCTCTGCGGCGAGATCTCACTGCTCGCCGCGCAGACCAACCCCGGCGAGCTCATGGCCGCGCACGTCGCCATGGAGCGTGGCGCGGCTCGTCGCGGCGGGAGCGCGGCGTGAGCGGCGGCGCGGGCGTGCCCGCTGTCGCACCCGGCGCTGTGCGCGTCGGCATCCACGACCTCGCAGTGGCGACCGGGCACCACGTGCTCGATCTCGACGACCTGGCGGCCCGCAACGGCGTCGACCCGGCGAAGTACCACGTCGGCCTCGGGCAGGACGCCTTCAGCGTGCCCGCCGCCGACGAGGACATCGTCACGATGGGCGCCGCCGCCGCGCTGCCGCTGATCGAGCGGCACGGAACCGACGGCATCCGCACCGTGCTCTTCGCGACGGAGTCGGGCGTCGACCAGTCGAAGTCGGCCGCGGTCGTCGCGCACGGGCTGCTGGGTCTGCCGTCGACCGCCCGCGCGGTCGAGCTGAAGCAGGCCTGCTACGGCGGCACCGCCGCGCTCGTCGCCGCGCTCGGCATCGTCGCCCGCGATCCGCGCGAGCGCGTGCTCGTGATCGCGAGCGACGTCGCCCGCTACGACCTCGACTCGGCCGCCGAGCCCACGCAGGGCGCCGGCGCGGTCGCGTTCCTCGTCGCCGCCGATCCCGACCTGATCGAGATCGAGCCGGCATCCGGTCTGTTCTCGGCCGACGTCGACGACTTCTGGCGCCCGAACGACCGCTCGACGGCTCTCGTCGACGGCCGCCTGTCGGTCAGCGCCTACGTGGATGCGCTGCTCGGGTCGTGGGACGACCTCGCCGACCGCGGCGGCATCGCCCCGGCCGACATCGACCGCTGGCTGCACCACCAGCCCTTCACGAAGATGGCGCTCAAGGCGCACCGCGCCTGGTCGAAGCACGTCGGCGCCGAGTTCGATGAGACCGAGTTGGCTACCGGCTTCACCTACAACCGGCGCACCGGCAACTCGTACACGGCCTCGGTTTTCCTCGCTCTCGCGGCTCTGCTCGACCTCGACGACGACCTCGACGGCCGCCGTCTCGCCCTGTTCAGCTACGGCTCGGGCAGCGTCGGCGAGCTGCTGACCGGCATCGTGAAGCCGGGGTACCGCGCGCTGCGTCGCGCCGGTCAGGTCGCCGGCCTGCTGGATGCGCGCGTGCCGATCTCGGTCGACGACTACCGCGAGCTGCACGCCGCCACGTCGACCTCGAGCGAGGCCCGGCAGAACCCGGCCGTCACGACGGGTCCGTTCCGGTTCACCGGGGTCGAGGCGGGAGCCCGCCGCTACGCCCGCACCGAGCCCACCCCGAACTGATCCGGCGAGGCCCGGCAGCACCCGCCTACCCTGGCGGCATGCTGACCGACGCCGATCGCGCCCTGCTCTCCCGTCCGCTGCACGCCTACGTCGCCACGGTGGCGAAGGCCGATCGCCTGCCGGCCCCGCGTCCGGTCTGGTTCGACCTGACGCCCGAGGGCGACATCCAGCTGTTCTCGACGCCGACGACGGCCCGCGTCGCGCGGCTCCGTGCGGTGCCGCGGGCGACCGCGGTCGTGGCGACGCCGATCGGCGAGCCCGAGCACTGGGTCGCCGTCGAGGGGGACGTGACCCTGCACGACGACGGCGCGGGCGAGCTCGCCGAGAAGCTCGCGCACCGCTACTGGGGCGACGAGCTGGATGCCGCGCACGCCGCCGTGGTCGACGAGTGGCGCCGCTCTGCGCTCGTGCGCATCGTCATCCACCCGACCGCGGTGAAGCGCTTCGCCGACTGAGCGACGCCGTGTCACCGGCGCGAACTACCCTCACCCGTGACACCCCACTCCGCCGATCCGAGAGGCGCCGCCGCGGCGCCGACTCCCCGGCGATCGAGCGCTTCTTCGCCGCGATCGACGCCGTGGTCTCCAGCGAGGAGGGCGAACTCTGGCAGGAGTGAGCGCGTGAGATGCCGCGTCCCGGCCGGAGAGGTCGGTGCTATCGCCACGATGTGCTGGGAAGCCCCCGGGCCGGGTTGCACCTGAGCGATCCGCGTGCGGAACTGATCGGAGCTTTCGCCGCCGACGCTGAAGGATGCAGATGGTCACCACGACGACTTCGGTGGACGCACGTCCTCAGGTCCGCTCCCGACTTCCGCGGCGGGCGCTGCTCGTCGCCGCGGGCGTCATCGCCGTGGCCATCGTCGCGGCCGCCGTGGCGCTGCCGGGGTTGCGCGACAGCAGAGATCTGCGGAGCCTGCTCGCCCAATCGGAGTCGATCTCGCCGGTCGCGGCGACCTCCGAGCTGTGCACGGCCGAGCTGCCCTGCGTCGAGGCCTACCGCACCGACGCCGGCGACTTCCTGCGGTTCGACTCCGCCGCGGAGGCCGAGCGCTGGGCGCGCGAGCGGGGCGATTCGGCTCAGCGATCCGGCGCGACCGTGCTCGACCTGCGCGACGAGGATCTCTCCCCCGACCAGAGGCAGCTCGCGATCGACACGCTCCTCTCTCGCGAGGACCGGGGCTGAGAGCGCCCGGGGCGGCCGTGGGCGGCGCTCATCGGTGGCGCCGGAACAACGCTCGGCGAACGTCCAGCAAAAATAACGGTCTGGTAACTAGCGCGCCGTTACCTCGCCGTTATACATTGCAGGAGTTCCGGTTGTTTGCTGTGGCGACCGGGACGAATGTGATTGCAGGACACTCTTGGTGCAAGGGAAGAGGGCCGGTTCCACGCCTCTGGAACCGGCCCTCGAATCATGTCCGGGCACCTTCGCCCCGCCGCATCCTCCGCGCCAGCCCTGACACCGCAGGCTCTGCGCAACACGCGTCGGCGGGCCGCCCTAGTGTTGTCGCATGACCGAGCGACCCGAACCCACCTCGGCGGGCGCAGCGATGCGCCGCACCGACGCGGTCGCCGCCTGGGAGTCGCTGTACCGGGCCCAGGTGAGTGTGCTGCGCCACATCCGCGCCCGCTTCCCCGAAGGCGTGAGCTTCACCGAGTACGACGTGCTGTTCACGCTCTCCCGCGCGCCCGGCCGCGCCCTGCGCATCCGCGATTTGAACCGCCACATGCTGCTGACACAGCCGAGCGTGAGCCGGCTGATCGACCGGCTCGTCGCCCGCGGCCTCGTCAGCAAATGCTCCGACCCGGATGACGCGCGCGGCACGATCGCGACGCTCACCGACGACGGCTACGCGCTGTTCCGTCGCGTGGGCACCGAGCACGGGCGCGACATCGCCGACCGGATGCTGTCGTCGCTCGACGACGACGAGCTCGCCCAGCTGCGTCGACTGAGCGACAAACTGCGCGGCGCGAGCTATCCCGGCAATCCGGCCGACCTCGATCGGCTCCCGCCTCCGCCCGACCTGGATGTCGCGAACGGCGACAAGGCCTGCGACCTCGACGACCCGGGTGCTGTCGCGCCCGCCGGCGTGGATGACGGCACCGGAGCCGACGGCACCGGCCCGGCCGGCACCGGCGGAGACGCGTGAGTCCGCGGCATCCCGCCCTCGTCTGGCTGCGCGACGACCTGCGTCTGGCCGACAACCCCGCCCTGCGCGCCGCGGTCGACGGCGACCGGCCGGTCGTCGTGCTGTACGTGCTCGACGAGCAGAGCCGCGAGATCCGGCCGCTCGGCGGTGCGACGAGATGGTGGCTGCACCACAGCCTCACGGCCCTGCAGCAGCGGCTCGAGGAACGCGGCGGCTCGCTCGTGCTGCGGCGCGGCACGGCCGAGGACGTCATCCCCGCGGTCGTCGCGGAGACGCACGCCGAGGCCGTGTTCTGGAACCGCCGCTACGGGGCCGCCCGCGAGATCGACGCCCGGCTGAAGACCCGCCTGCGCGACGACGGCATCGAGGTCGCCAGCTTCTCGGCGAACCTGCTGGTCGAGCCGTGGGAGGTCACCACCGGCCAGGGCGAGCCGTTCAAGGTGTTCACCCCGTTCTGGAAGGCCGCGCAGGAGCGGCCGTTCCGCGATGCCGTGCCCGAGCCGCGCGAGATCGAGGGACACCGGGCCGACGGCGACCGCCTCGACGACTGGGGCCTGCTGCCGACGCATCCCAACTGGGCCGGCGGCCTGCGCGAGACGTGGGAGCCGGGCGAGCTCGGCGCACGCCACCGGCTCGAGGAGTTCGTCGAAGACCGCCTCGCCGACTACCACCGCCGCGACGAGCCGGCCGTGGACGCGACGAGCGGCCTGAGCCCGCACCTGCGCTTCGGCGAGATCAGCCCCATCCAGATCTGGGATCGCCTGCACGGCCCCCTCGACGGCGGAGCGCTGCGCAACCGCGCCAAGTTCCTCAGCGAGGTCGGCTGGCGCGAGTTCAACCACAGCATCCTGTTCCAGCAGCCGCGCCTGCACCGCGACAGCTTCCGTCCCGAATGGGATGCCTTCCCCTGGGAGAAGCCGCACGCCGCCGAGCTCGACGCCTGGAAGCAGGGGCGCACCGGAATCCCCCTCGTCGACGCCGGCATGCGCGAGCTGTGGCACAGCGGCGTCATGCACAACCGCGTGCGCATGGTCACGGCCAGCTTCCTCGTGAAGAACCTGCTCGTCGACTGGCGCGTCGGCGAGGCGTGGTTCTGGGACACCCTGGTGGATGCCGACGAGGCCAGCAATCCGGGCAACTGGCAGTGGGTCGCGGGCAGCGGGGCGGATGCGGCGCCGTACTTCCGGGTCTTCAACCCCGAGCTGCAGCGCGAGAAGTTCGACAAGCACGACCGCTACGTGAAGCGCTGGGTGCCCGAGCTCGGCACCGACGAGTACCCCGATCCGATCGTCGACCTGAAGCAGAGCCGCCAGGCCGCGCTCGACGCGTACCAGCATCTCCGCAACAGCTGACCTCGGCCGGCGACGGCGTTCGGCTCCGGCATCCCGGATCCCGTGTCCTCCGCGTCGTAACTCAGGAGATCCGACCCGAGGCGAGGCGTGCGCCCCGTCTCGAGCCGGATCTCCTGAGTTGCGTCACCGCATCGGGGCGGGATCAGCCCGGGTAGTTCGCCACCCGGCTCGGCGAGGTGTTGCCCGCCGGGTTCGGAACCGGTCCGCCCGTGTTGTTGACGACGTGGTTGATCGTGCCCACGTCACCGAGCGAGACAGTGAACAGGCCATGGCCGCGCACGCCGCCGTTGTCGGGGAACTCGAATCCGCGGTCGGCGACGACCGAGGGGTTCACGTTGAAGAACGAGTAGACGCCCGCTCCCCAGATCTCGTGCGAGCTCACGCCGTCGGCGACCTTGTAGGCCGCGTAGCCGGCGCCCGTCGGGCTCTGCCAGGAGGCGTTGTCGGGCACGTCGTAAGGCAGCTCGTTCTGGAAGAACACGGTCTTGCCGCCGTTGCCGTTCCAGATCACCTCGTGCTTCTGGTAGTGCTCGACGAACAGGCCCGTGGCGAGCACGTCGTCGCCGTTGACCTCGACGCCGGTCGCTCCCTTGTTGACGTTCCAGCCGGTCGGGGCGCCGCCGTGATCCGCGCGCCAAGCCCAGATGTGGTCGATGACTGTGTCGTCGGCGTTGACCTGCAACGTGGTGGTCGCGTTGCCCTGGATGCTCGAGCCGATGCGCACGAAGACGTCCTGGATGCTCTGCGGGTCACCCGAGTGGTCGTTGTGCGAGCCGGTCTCGCCGAGGCGGATCAGCACGTCGCTGTTCTGCGTGCCCGCATCCACGACCAGGTTCGACACGTTGACGCCGGAGACGTCGGCCGAGGTCAGCACGGCGTTGCCGTTCGTCGGGGTCAGCGTCGGGAAGCCGATGCCGGTGACGACGGTGCCGGCGCGCGTGACGTTCAGCGGCGCGTCGAGGGGGTAGGTGCCGGGGGTGAAGAACAGGTTGAGTCCCTGCTCGAGCGCCTGGTTCAGCGTGCCCGCACTGTCGCCCGGGTGGGCGACGTAGAAGTCGCGCATCGGCAGATCGGTGCCCGGGGTGTTCGGCCAGGTGACGCCGCGCGAGTTCTGCGCGAGCGAGGGCACGAACACGTGGTACTTGCCGTCGCCGTCGATGTAGAGGTACGGCTTCTCGCGGGTCGTCGGCGTCGTGTCGAGCGTCGTGTAGCTGCGGTCGAAGTCGTTGCCGGGGGCGCCGTCGACGCCCGAGAAGGTCATGTTCCAGTTGCCGCCCTCCCACGCGCCGAGCGAGGAGTTGCGGGTGTACCACTGCTGCTGCGAGCCCGAGCTGACGGTGCCGTCGACCTTGCTGTCGGCGATGTAGCCGCCCGAGGAGTAGCCCTGGCCGCCGTCCTGGTTCGAGGGGCCCATCGTCAGGTTGCCCTGGATGTGCACGCGGCGCATCGGCGCGGCCTGCGAGACGGCCCAGCGGTCGGTTCCCCCCTCGGGCACGATCGCGAGGTTCTCGACCGAGCGCCAGAAGTTCTGGGTGGCGTTCTTCTCGTCGCCGGCGTTCCAGCCGGAGTCGACGTTGACGGCGCCGTGGATGGTCACGTCGTCGGGATTCTTGCCGAGCCCGGCGACCGCCGTGTAGAAGCCGAGGTTGGCCCACACGCGGTCGTAGTCTCCCGGCTTGAACAGGAAGGTGTAGCGCTGCTCGCCGAACTGGGCTCCCGAATTGAGCAGCTGGGCGTTGAAGGCGGCGTCGACATCCGCCTGGATGGTCGACGTCGGCGTCGACGGGTCGTAGATCTTGACGCTGCTGCCGAAGTCGGGCGTATCGCTGGTGTCGAGCGCCTGCGCCGAGAGCGCGGGGGTCAGGACCCCGCCGAGTCCGACCGCGGCGGCCGCGATCACCGCGAGTCCGCGGGCACGGGATGCGCGACTCGCACCCTCGGCACGTCTCGCTGATCTGTGGATGGTGGTGTCTTTCACGAGGTCTCCCCTCTCGTGACAGCACGTTCGCTGCCGGCGGCTCCCTTGCCGCCGTGGACACCCTAGGGGAATCACGACCCCCGAACGGGGGTCATTCAGGGGTTATCCGGACAGGTTTCTGCGACGCAGGCGCCGGCGGACGCGGCTCAGACCCCTGGCCGGCCGCCGATCAGCATGATCGCCCGGGCGGCGAGCTGCACGGCCGACGTCATCGCCGAGTCGAGGTCGGGACGCTCGATCCACGAGGTGAGGAATCCCGCCGCGAAGGCGTCGCCGGCTCCGGTCGGGTCGACCACGCGCACCTTGGGCGCCGGCACCCGGACGACGGGCGCGCCCGAGCGGTGCTGCCCCATCGCGCCGTCGGGTCCGAGGGTCAGCACGACCGTCTCGGCGAGCTCGTGGAAGGCGGCGATCATCCTCTCGGGGCTGGTCTCGCCGGTCAGCAGCTCGCCCTCTTCGAGGTTCGGGAAGATCACGGAGGCGCCGCGCGCGGCCGTGCGGAAGGCGTCGACGCCGAAGTCGCGGATGTAGTCGGCCGAGCTCGGGTTCACGACGACGGGCACGCCCGCGGCGCTCGCCCGGTCGATCACGTCGCGCGCGCCGGCCACGCCGAAGCCGTCGACGAAGCTGTAGGCGCTGAGGTGCACGGCGGCGGCGGTCGACAGCAGCTCGGGCGTGACCGCGGAGGGCGAGAGCAGGGCGTTCGCGCCGCGCTCGGTGAACATCGTGGGGTCGTCGCCGCGCGGCGACACGATGATGATGATCGTGCCGGTGGTCACGCCGATCTCGCGCTGCAGGTGCGGCGTGACGCCGCAGTCCTCGAGCTCGGCGACGTAGCGGTCGAAGTCGCTCGACCCGATCGCCCCCACCAGGTCGACGGCGACGCCCGCCGAGGCGAGCCAGGCCGCCGTGTTCGCGGCGCTGCCGCCGGGCCGGAAGCGCACGGTCGAGGGGGTGTCCGACGCCGGTCGGACCGTGTGGTGCGGTGAGACGAGGATGTCGTGGTTGACATCGCCGACCGCGATCACCCGGCGCGTCATTGCTGAGGGTGATTCAGGGGTGAGGAGGCAGGCATCTCGATCACGCTAGCAATGCAGCAGGTGTCGACCCAGGCGGCACACAGGAAATATGCACCCCGATTTGTCCCCTATCCGGGGGACCGAGCGCAGGGACGCCGCGAGCCCGCCGTCGGAGCGCATCCGGCGGCGGGCTCGTGAGGTCGACACCTCGATCAGACGACGATCTTGCGCGGGTTGAACAGCCCATCCGGATCGGCCGACGAGAACAGCCCGCTCATGACGGCGACGCCCTCGGTCGAGATGTCCTGCTCAAGCCACGGCGCGTGCTCGAGGCCGACGCCGTGGTGGTGCGAGATCGTGCCGCCGGCGTCGATGAACGCCTGCTGGATCGCGCTCTTGACGACGTCGTACTCGCCCAGCGGGTCCTCGTCGCCCATCACGAAGGCGAAGGTGAAGTAGAGGCACGCGCCCGAGTGGTACGAGTGCGAGAGGTGCGACATGATCCAGCCCTGGCGGCCGATCTGCTCGTAGGCCGCGTTCGCCGCCGCGTACACCGCGTCGTGCACGCCGACGAGCTTCGACCACGGCGCCGCCGTCTCCGACACGTCGCCCGCCGCGCCCATGTCGAGCAGGAAGTCGCGCAGGTACGGGGTGTCGAACTTCTTCTGGTCGTAGAGCACGCCCGGGCCGGTTCCGACGCCGAGACCCGAGTTGCGCTTGACGATCTTGTCGACGATCGCCTTCGTGCGCTTCACGTGGTCGGGCGATCCCTCGAAGCCGATGAACGACAGGCAGACCTCGCCCGGCTTCCAGCCGCGGCCCTCGAGGAACGAGAACAGCGAGTCCTGCACGAACTTCGAGACGCCCTTCGACTCCTTGCTCGTCGCGAGCGAGAAGCCGGTCTCGTTGCCGTCGGAGACGCGGGTGATGCTCGGCGCGGCGTCGCTCTCCGAGATCTCCTGCATGGCCTTGATGGCGTGGTTCCAGTTCTTGAAGAAGTAGGCGTGGATGACGCGCTTCTCGGGGATGCGGTGCACCTGCACGGTGGCCTCGGTGATGATGCCGAGACGGCCCTCGCTGCCGACGACCATCTCGCGCACGCTCGGGCCGGTCGACGCGCTCGGGATCGGGCGGATCACGAGCGTGCCGTTCGGACGCACGACGCGGAAGCCGCGCACGATGTCGGCGATGTCGCCGTACTTGTCCGACTGCATGCCGCTCGAGCGGGTCGCGATCCAGCCGCCGAGGGTCGAGTGGGTGAAGCTGTCGGGGAAATGCCCGAGGGTCCAGCCGCGCTCGGCGAGCTGCGCCTCGAGGTCGGGGCCGAGGGCGCCGGCCTGGATGCGCGCGAGGCCGGAGTCCTCGTCGATGTCGAGCAGCAGGCGCAGGCGTCCGAGGTCGACCGAGATGACGGGACGCGTCTCGTCGGCGTGCGGCTCGAGGCTGCCGGCGATGTTGCTGCCGCCGCCGAAGGGGATCAGCACCGCACCGGCCGCGACGGCGGCCTTCACGACGCCGGCCACCGCGTCCTCGTCGCCCGGGTAGACGACGATGTCGGGCGCGCGGTCGATCTTCAAGGCGCGGATGCGCACCAGGTCGCGCAGGCTCTTGCCGAAGGTGTGCACGACGCGGTCGAGCTTGTCGGTCGTGACGTTCTCGTCGCCGACCGCCGTCTTCAGCTCGGCGAGCAGCGCGGCGGGCGCGATCGGGTCGGCCACCTGCACATCGGCGAAGTCGGGCTTCTCGGTGCGCTCGGCCGTCCACAGGTCGAGCCCCACCGCCTTCTTCACGAAGGGCGCGAAGCCGGGCTTGTCCTCGTGGTGGAACGCGACGCCGTCGACGCCCCATCCCCACCACTTCATGTGCTTGACGTCGGTCATCGAGCGGTCCCTTCGGGTGTCTCGGGGGTCGTGGTCTTCGAGGGCTTGCGCAGCCTCGACTTCTTCGGCGGCTTGGGGGCCTTCGCCGGCTTGGGTGTCGGCGGCAGAGGAGCGACGCCCGGGGCGATGCCGTGCAGCTCGGTCGCGACCTCGGCGCCGAGGATGGCGTCGCGCTCGGCCACGATCATGCGGGCGATCTCGTCGCGCACGCGCTCCATGAAGTCGGCGGCGCTCTCGTCGTCGCGCGGGTTCATCGGGTCGCCGACGACCATGCCGACCGGCATGCGGCCGGGCCCGGGCCACTTCGAGCCGCGGGGATGCGCGAGTCCGGCGCCGATGAGCGCGATCGGCACGCAGGGCGCGCCCACCGAGCGGGCGATCGCGGCCGCGCCGGGGTTGAAGGCGCCGAGCGTGCGGCCGCCGTTGCGCGAGCGGGTCGCCTCGGGGAACACCAGCAGCGAGACGCCGCGCTGCACGAGCACCTTCGCGCTCTCGCCGCGGCGCTGGCCGCCGGCGCGCTCCACGGCGAAGGCGTTGAAGAAGAGCTTCGTGAGGCCGCGGCGCCACCACACGTCGAAGAAGTAGTCGGCGGCGACGCCGGTCGAGAGGGTGCGCGCCTGCTTCCAGGGCAGACCGCCCATGATGAGCGGCGCATCCAGGTGGCTGGAGTGGTTCGCCACGACGACGAACGAGCCGTCGAGCTTCTTCACCTTCTCGCGGCCGATGACCGTCACGTCGGTGACGGTCCAGACGACCGGCTTGAGGATGAGGCGCTGCGCCACGAACCGGGCCACGGCCTGGGGTCGCGAGGTGAAGCGATCGCGCTTCATCGCTGCCATCGGCGTCCTCTCTCGACTGCGGGGCGGACGCATCCGCCTGCGGTCATTCCTTCAGACTATCGCGGCGCCCGGACGAAATCTTGCGGGAGACCGCGCGGATCGTGCTCTTCGGCAGGTGCCGGGCGAACCAGATGAGCAGGCGGTACCGAACACTCGGCAGAGAGATCACCCGACCGCGTGCGGCGTCGCGCAGAGCCGTCTCCACCAGGGGTTCGGCGTCGAGCCAGAGGAAGTTCGGAATGCTGGACTTGGCGATGCCCGCACGAGAATGGAATTCGGTATGAACCCATCCGGGACAGAGGGCCGTCACGGTCACGCCGGTGCCGTGCAGCTCATTCGCGAGCCCCTCGGTATAGCTCGTGACCCAGGCCTTGATCGCGCTGTAGCCGCCCATCGTGACGAAGCCGGCCGTGCTCGAGACGTTGAGGATGCGGCCGTGGCCGCGGGAGCGCATCGCCCGGCCGGCGGCGCCGCCGAGCACCAGCACGGCGCGCACCATCACCTCGAACGCGCGGTCATGATCCTCGACCGCGCGCGACGTGAGCGCGGTGTGCACGCTGAAGCCGGCGTTGTTGACCAGCACCTCGATCGGGCGCTCCGCATCCTCCAGACGCGCGGCGACGCGGTCGACGTCGGCGCGGTTCGAGAGGTCGGCGGGCAGCACCTCGACCTGCCGCCCGAGAGCGCGCAGCTCGTCCGCCATCTCCTCCAGGCGCGTGGCATCGCGCGCGACGAGGACGAGGTCGGAACCCCGGCGGGCGAGGGCGCGAGCGAAGGCGGCTCCGATTCCGGAGGTGCCGCCGGTGACCAGAGCAGTGACCATGACCGTTACGATACGGGTCGGGCCAATTGCGTGAGTACGCGCCTGCGCGCGGGAAAGCGGACGGATTCATGACCACCAACGACGAGGCGACGACCGTCGCCCCCGCGACGACGGTGTTCGACGTCAGCGAGTTCGCTCGCACCGCCAAGGGGTATCACCGCGACGAGATCGACCTCAGCGAGTTCGAGAAGCACGGGCTCGAGCCCGACGCCGCCCGCCTGGTGCGGGTGCTGCGCGACCTCGAGCGCTCGACGATGGCCCGCATGCGCAACCTGCTCGTCACCGCGACGCACAAGGACGCGCGCGTGACCGCCTTCCTCAGCACCTGGGCCTACGAGAAGTTCTGGCTCGCCGACGCCCTCGACGCCGTGCTCGAGGCCAGCCGCGCCGAAGAGGACCTCCCCGCCGACGAGGGCCACCACCGTCTCACCGCGAGCGAGCGCCGCGACCGCCGCGGCACCATCCGCCGGGCGATCTCGGCGAACTTCGCCGGACCGCAGATCGTCGCCGCCCACGTCACCGCCGGCCTCGCCGACGAGTGGATCACGCAGGCCGCCTACCGCCGTCTCTCGTCGATCGCCGGCACCCTGTCGACGGTCGTCGACACGGCGCTGCAGGTGAAGGACCGCCACCTCCGCTTCTTCCAGGAGGAGGCGGAGCGCCGCCTCGCCGCGTCGCCGAAGGCCCGGCGGCTGTCGCGCACCGAGCTGCTCGGAACGGCGTGGCCCATCGGCGCCGTCGAGCGGCCCGCCGAAGAGCGCAGCTTCTTCGAGCGCATCGTCTTCGGGGGCGCGGAGGGCCGCGAGGAGGCCCGCGGCATCGGCGCCCTCATCTCCGCACTGCCCGGCATGACCGGTGTCGGCAACTCCATCGAAGCAAAGTTGGTTCCGTGACCCCGAAACGCGCCAAGACCGATCTCGGCTCCGCGCACGTCTTCCTCACCGGCGCGACCGGTTTCGTAGGACAGGCTGTGCTCGAGCGGCTGCTGTCGCAGCATCCCGACACCCGGGTCTCGGTCCTGATCCGCGGCAAGGGCTCGCAGAGCGCCGAGCACCGCGTGCGCCAGCTGCTGAAGAAGCCCGTCTTCTCGAAGTGGCGTGAGGCCGTCGGCGAGGAGGCCGCGGCCGAGGCCTTCGCCGCTCGCATCACGGTGGTCGACGGCGGGCTCACCTCGATCCCGCAGCTGCCCTCGGATCTGGATGTCGTCATCCACTCGGCCGCGTCGGTCTCGTTCGACCCGCCGATCCAGCGCGCCTTCGAAGACAACGTCGGCGGCGCCATCGGCCTCTACGAGGCCGTGCTCGCGAGCGGCAGTGACCCGCACGTCGTGCACGTCTCCACCTGCTACGTCGGCGGTCTGCGCAAGGGCATCGCCCCCGAGGCCAGCCTCGTTCACGACGTCGACTGGCGCGCCGAGTTCGAGGCCGCACGGCAGACCGCGAAGGAGGTCGAGCTCGCCTCGCGCCGGCCCGAGGTGCTGCAGAAGTTCATCGCCGCCGCGCGCGCCAAACACGGCAAGCAGGGACCGCAGGCCGTCGCCGCCGCCGCCGAGGCCTCCCGCGTCGAGTGGGTCAACGACGAGCTCGTCTCCGCGGGCCGGATGCGCGCCCAGAGCCTCGGCTGGACCGACGTCTACACGCTCACCAAGGCCTTCGCCGAGCGCGCCGCCGAGACCATGTGGGGCCAGGCCGGCCACACCCTCTCGATCGTGCGCCCCACGATCATCGAGAGCGCCTTCCAGCACCCCTTCCCGGGCTGGATCGACGGCTTCAAGGTCGCCGACCCGCTGATCCTCGCCTACGGCCGCGGCCAGCTGCCCGAGTTCCCGGGTCTGCCCGACAGCATCCTCGACCTCATCCCGGTCGACTTCGTGGTCAACGCGATCATCGCCGCCGCCGCGAACCCCGCACCGAAGAGCGAGCCGGAGTACTTCCACGTCGCCTCGGGCGCCTCGAACCCCATCCCGTTCCACCGCATGTTCGAGAACGTGCGGCACTACTACACCGAGCACCCGATGCCGAAGGGCGACGGGCACGTCACGGTGCCGAACTGGAAGTTCCCGGGCGAGCGCAAGGTCGCCCGCGACCTCGCCCTCGCCAAGCGCTGGACGGGCCTGCAGGAGCTCGCGATCTCGCGCATCCCCTCGACCGACCGCACCCGCGAGTGGCAGGCCGAGCTGGCCAAGACCAAGGCCGGCATCGAGACACTGCAGAACTTCACCGACCTGTACCGCGCCTACGTGCAGTCGGAGATCATCTTCGACGACCGCAACACGCGCGCCCTCAACGCCGCCCTGCCGGCGAAGCTGCGCGACGACCGCGGCTTCGACGTCGAGCGGATCGACTGGGACGACTACCTGCAGAACGTGCACTTCCCGGCGATCACCGAGATGACGAACGCCTACCGCCGGCGCAAGCAGGCGGCCACGCGCATCGCGAACCGCCCGCAGACGCCCAAGGCCCTGCCCGAGCGCAGCGACGTCGTCGCCGTGTTCGACCTCGAGGGAACCGTCGTCGACTCGAACATCGTCGAGCAGTACCTCTGGGTGCGCTCCTCCGGTTTCCGCAAGGCCGCCTGGCCCGGCGAGGTCGCCCGCCTGCTCGGATCGGTGCCCGGCTACCTGCGCGCCGAGCGCCGCGACCGCGGCGAGTTCATCCGCGCCTTCCTGCGCCGCTACTCGGGCATGCCCGTCGAGCGCCTCGAGAAGATCGTGCGCCGCGGCTACGCCGACACCATGCGCCGCCACACCAGCGCCGACGCGATCGCCCGCATCAAGGAGCACCGCGCCGCCGGGCACCGCACCATCCTCGTCACCGGCTCGATCGGCCTGCTCGCGGCCCCGCTCGAGCACCTCTTCGACGAGGTCGTCGGCTCGACCATGCACGAGCGCAACGGCGTGCTCACCGGCTATCTGGCGAAGCCTCCGCTGGTGGATGAGGCGCGCGGCGCCTGGCTGCGTCGCTACGCCGACGAGCACGGCATCAACCTCAGCCAGTCGTACGGCTACGGCGACAACCACTCCGACCTCGGATGGCTCGGGCTCGTCGGCAACGTCACCGCCGTGAACCCCGACGCCGAACTCTCCCGCGAGGCGCTCCGAAGAGCATGGAGGATCGTCAAGTGGAAGTCGGGCGGTTCTGAGGCCAGTCGTGATGTGATGGCTTCGGCGTCGACCGCTTCCGCTGCGACGCCCGCCGCGGCTGCTGCCGCATCCGCTTCACCGGCCGCTCCCGCTGCCGCCGCTTCGCCCACAGACTCGCCCGCCGAGGAAGGAGAGCGCACCCCCGAGTAGGGTGCGCGCACCGCGCATGGCTTTCGACATCGTCAAGTACACCCGCGCCAGCGACGCCGTCGGCTGGGCCGACCTCGACTTCGACGAGTTCGAGCGCAATCCCCTCCCCGAGCACACGCTGCGCAGCCTGCGCTACATGTGCGACGTCGAGTACCACACGGTCTGCTACCTGCGCGACATGCTCACCACGCCGTCGCACAAGGAGCCCGAGATCGCGGCGTTCATGACGATGTGGAACCGCGAGGAGTTCTGGCACGGCGAGGCCCTCGCCGCGGTGCTCGAGCGCCACGGCATCCACGTCGACTACAGCGCCCTCAAGGCCAAGCGCCTCAAGCTCGGATTCAAGGACCGCCTCGACCCGATCAAGCAGTCGTTCGGCTCGAACCTCATCGGCCTCGACTTCGCCGCCGTGCACATGGCGTGGGGCGCCGCCAACGAGTGGTCGGCCAACGCCGCCTACCACCGCCTCGCCGCGCTCGAGGGCTCGGAGCACCCGGTGCTCGCCGAGCTGCTGAAGCGGATCGCGCAGCAGGAGACCAAGCACGTCGCCTTCTACGCCACCCAGGCCCGCGAGCGCCTCGCGAAGAGCAAGAAGGCCCGCGTGATCGCCCGCTTCGCGCTGCGCAAGTTCTGGGGTCCGGTCGGCTCGACCATCGCCGAGCCCGACGAGGTCAAGCACGTCATGGGACACCTGTTCCAGGGATCCGAGGGCCGCAAGCTCGTGCGCGGCATCGACACCCACATCGCCCGCCTGCCCGGACTCGACGGCCTCACGATCGTCGAGAACTCGCTCGAGGCGCGCGGCATCACCGCCGAGGACCTCGAGCCGACGCCGGAGCCGGCCGCCGCCTGAGGCGCGCACCGCGCTGCGCTGCGCTCGCATCGACGAGAAGAGCCCCGGACCTCACGGTCGCGGGGCTCTTCTCGTTCGGCCCGGGCGCGCGTCAGGCGCGGAGCATGTTGGTCGCCGTGGTCATGAGACCGGTGGCGTAGGTGCGGATGCCGTCCTCGGGCGAGGTGAGCGACGCCGCGATGAAGGTGATCACCAGCTGCTGGTGGGTGAGCAGGTTCGGCATGCGCCGGGCGACGGCCTCGGGGCCGTGGCGGTCGACGGTGCGCTTCATCGCCCAGAGCGAGTGGAAGGCGAGGTAGAGCGCGAGCAGCTCGACCGGCGCCTCGGCGGCGAGCTCGGTGTCGACGAGCTTCGCTCCGCCGTCGGAACCGCGGGCGACGAGCGTGAAACGGCTGTCGTTCTCGACGACGGTGACCGGCTCGGCGTAGGGGCTGCGCACGAGCACGCCATCGGCCTGGGCCCCCTGCACGACCTCGACGGTGTGCCCGATGCCGAGCTGCGCCAGACGTGCGGTGAGCTCCGAGGCGACGGCCCGAGCATCCATGCCGCGAGAGTACCGCGTGTTTCCCTCGACTTCACGGCCCTCATCGGCGGCGGAGCGGCCGGCCGGTGCGCCGGGGTACCACCACGACGGACCGTCGGGGCGGGCGGCCGCGTCGCGGCTCAGGGAGATCGAATCGTCAGCCATGCTCTTCTTCGTGGGAGGCGGCGGGTGCTGCGCGGATGACGCAGGCCTCGTGATATTACCGGACGGCAGAACGCTCGGTCGAGGGGTGCAGGCCCTGAGAACGGCACCGTTATCGCACTGTTTCCGGGGCGTCCCTCGCTCGGGGGCCACCGCGGCGATGCGAGCGCGACGGCCACGAGATCACCGGCGGAGCGGCCCTCGACCACGCGCCGCGCAGAACACGCTGTGTTGCGTCGCGCGACGCTCCGAGGCGCCCCGCGACGCCCCGCGTCCTAGGCTCGGCGCATGTCCTCCGTGCTCGTCATCACCTCGCGCGACGACGAGACCGCGCTCGCGGCGGAGGTGCGGGCGATCTCGAGCTTCGGCGGGGTGCCGACCGAGCGCATCCACCACCACCGCGCCGACCTGGCCAGTCTCGACGCGCTCGACGCCGCCGACTTCGCCGCGGTCGTCGTGACCGGCAGCCCGTTCACGGTCACCGACCCGGAGCACGAGAAGAGCGCGACCCAGAAGCGCGTCGAGGCCGAGCTGCAGCGGATGCTCGACCGGGTGCTCGAGCGCGACATCCCCTTCTTCGGCGCCTGCTACGGCGTCGGCACGCTCGGTCGGCACGAGGGCGCCGTGATCGACCGGCAGTACGGCGAGGACGTGGCCGCGATCCCCATCCGCCTCACCGAGGCCGGCCGCGCCGACCCGGTGTTCGGCGCGATGCCCGAGGTGTTCCACTCCTACGTCGGGCACAAGGAGGCGATCAGCGCGCTGCCGTCGCACGCGGTGCTGCTCGCGACGGGAGAGAACGCGCCCGTGCAGGCGTTCCGCGTGGGCGAGAACCAGTACGCGACGCAGTTCCACCCCGAGCTGGCCTTCGACGACCTCGCCTACCGGGTGCGCATCTACCGCGAGAACGGCTACTTCGAACCCGACGAGCTGGATGCGGTGCTCGAGCGCGCCGGGCGCGAGGACGTCAGCGCCTCGCACGACCTGCTGCGCGTGTTCCTCTCGCGCTACCTCTGACCGCGGGGGACGCCCTCATCGCCGCACGATCTCGCTCGCGCCGCACGATCTCGCGCGGCGAGACCAGGATCGCCGCGCGATCCTGCAGGAGCCCGGGTCAGAAGGCGTCGGCGCGGGAGGCGCCGGCCAGCGCGTCACGGTCGGCGGCGCCCGCGCGGATGAACGGCAGCGCGCGGCGGATCGACAGATCGATGCGGGCGCGCAGGTCGTCGCTCATGACCCGGTAGTTCTCGAAGTCGGCCTCGCTGGCGAAGATGCCGAGCGGCAGCGTGTGCGCCTGGAAGAAGCCGAACAGCGGCCGCATCTGGTGCTCGACGAGCAGCGCGTGCCGGTCGCTTCCGCCCGTCGCGGTCAGCAGCACGGGCTTGTCGACGAGCGCGTACTGGCCGATGTGGTCGAAGAACAGCTTGAACAGGCCCGTGTAGCTGGCCCGGTAGGCGGGCGAGCCGACGACGAGCACGTCGGCCTGCTCGACCGCATCCAGCGCCTCCTGCACGACGGGGTCGAGCTGGTCGCGCCACACCGCCTGGCCGAGCCCGCCGAGCAGCGGAGCGAGCTCGATGAGCCGGGCCTCGCCGTCGACCTGCTCGGCGACGTTGCGCGCCACGTCGTCGACGAGCGCCGTCGTGCGCGACGGCGCCGTCGGGCTTCCGCTCACGGCGACGATCTTCAGACCTGACATGGTGCGCTCCTGGTGGTCGGGTGCGGCCGGGCCGCGAGGATGAGGATCAGACCTGCGCGGCGACCGGCTCGGCAGCCGCATCCACGTCGTCGGAGGTCTCGGCGTCGCCGGCGCGGTAGCGGAACGAAGCGCCCTTGTGCTCCTCGGGCAGGCGGTCGCCACGCCCGTGCAGCTTCTGGCGCAGGGTGCCCGGCTGGTACTCGGTCGGGTACACGCCGCGCTCGCGCAGGATCGGGATGACGAACTCGACGATGTCCTCGAAGGTGCCGGGGGTGATCGCGTAGGCGAGGTTGAAGCCGTCGACGTCGGTCTCGTCGACCCACGACTGCAGCTCGTCGGCGATCTGCTCGCCCGAGCCGACGATGAACGGCCCGAGTCCGCCGATCGCGCCCTGGCGGGCGAGGTCGCCGACGGTCCACTCGCGGCCGAGATCCTTCTCCTGCTGCAGGTTCGTCAGCACCGACTGGATCGCGTTCGACTTCACGTTGCCGACCGGCTCGTCGAGCTCGTACTGCGACAGGTCGACGCCCATCCACCCGGACATGAACGTCAGGGCGCCCTCGGCGCTCGTGTACTGCAGGTAGTCCTCGAGCTTGGCCTGGGCCTTCTCGGGGGTCGCGTCGGTGATGACGGTCAGCAGCGTGTAGATCTTCGCCGAGTAGCGGTCGCGGCCGGCGGCCTCGAGCGCGTCGCGGATCTTGCTGACCGTCGAGCGCAGCACCTCCTTGGAGGGCGCGGCGACGAAGATCGCCTCGGCGTTGCCGGCGGCGAAGCCGATGCCGCGCGACGAGGCGCCGGCCTGGTAGATCACCGGGGTGCGCTGCGGCGAGGGCTCGGAGATGTGGATGCCGGGCACCGTGAAGTGCTTGCCCTGGTGCCCGATCTCGTGCACCTTCGCCGGGTCGGTGAAGATGCCGCGCTCGCGGTCCTTGACGACGGCGTCGTCTTGCCACGACCCCTCCCACAGCTTGTAGAGCACCTCGAGGTACTCGTCGGCGTGGTCGTAGCGGTCGTCGTGCTCGAGCTGGTCGTCGTGCCCCATGTTGCGGGCGGCGCTCGGCAGGTAGCCGGTGACGACGTTCCAGCCGACGCGGCCCTTCGTGAGGTGGTCGAGCGTCGTCAGGCGACGGGCGAAGGGATAGGGATGCTCGTAGGCCGTGCCGGCGGTGACGCCGAAGCCGAGGTGCTCGGTGACGAGCGCCATCGCGCTCACCAGCAGCAGCGGGTCGTTGACGGGCACCTGGGCGCCGTTGCGGATCGCGGCCTCGTTGCTCGATCCGTAGACGTCGTAGGTGCCGAGCACATCCGCGATGAAGATGCCGTCGAAGGTGCCCTTCTCGAGCAGCTTCGCCAGCTCGGTCCAGTACTCGAGGGTGTTGTAGGTGTCGGAGCGGTCGTCGGGGTGACGCCACAGGCCCGACGACTGGTGCGCGACGCAGTTCATGTCGAAGGCGTTGAAGCGGATCTGACGCGCACCGGTGGTGTCGGGAGAGGTCATGCGGCAATCGTGCGCGTCGACGCCCCGCCCGTCGAATCGGGTCGACACACGACGCAACAGAGCGACTGGTGGCGGGTAGCCGTGTGCGGGCGCGGCGCCCGGCGGACGGCGCAGGGCGGCGCGGAGGGCGTCGCGCTCAGCGGCTTGCGGCGACGACCTCCTGGATGCGCGCGGGCGCGGTCTCATCCTGCAGCGAGGTCGTGTCGCCGAGCGGGCGGGCGTCGGCGATGTCGACGAGCAGTCGGCGCATGATCTTGCCGCTGCGGGTCTTCGGCAGGTCGGGCACGAGGAAGAGGTGCTTCGGAGTGGCGACCGGGCCGATCGCGCGGCGCACGTGGGCACGCAGCTCGGTGGGGTCGGCATCCCCGTTGGCGATCACGAACGCGGCGATGGCCTCGCCGGTGAGCTCGTCGGCGACGCCGACCACGGCGGCCTCGCCGACCCGCGGATGCGCGACGAGCGCCGACTCGATCTCGATCGTCGAGAGGCGGTGGCCCGAGACGTTGATGACGTCGTCGACGCGGCCGAGCACCCACACATCCCCGTCGGCGTCGTACTTCGCGCCGTCGCCGGAGAGGAAGAAGCCCTGCGCGGCGAAGCGCGCCCAGTAGGAGTCGCGGTAGCGCTCCGGATTCCCCCAGACCGTGCGCGACATCCCGGGCCAGGTGCCCTCGACCACGAGGAGGCCGCCGGATCCGCGCGGCACCTCGGCGCCGCTCGCATCCACAATCCTCGTGGCGAAACCGGGCAGCGCGCGCAGCGACGAGCCGGGCTTGAGCACGTCGACGCCGGGCAGCGGCGCCTGGATCGCGGCGCCCGTCTCCGACTGCCACCAGGTGTCGACGATGGGCGCGTGAGAGCCGCCGAACTGCTCGCGGAACCACACCCACGCCTCGGGATTGATCGCCTCGCCGACCGAGCCGAGCAGGCGGATGCTGCTGAGGTCGCGCGACGCCGGCAGCCCATCCGGGAACCAGGTCATGAAGGTGCGGATGAGCGTCGGCGCCGTGTAGTAGGTCGTGACGCCGTAGCGCTCGATGATCTCGAGGTGCCGCTCGCGATCGGGGGTGTCGGGCGTGCCCTCGTAGATGACGCTCGTGACGCCGTTCGTGAGCGGGCCGTAGAGCACGTAGCTGTGCGCGGTGACCCAGGCCAGGTCGGCGGTGCACCAGTAGACGTCGGTCTCGGGCTTCGCGTCGAAGACCGACCAGAACGTCCAGCTCGCGTGGGTGAGGTAGCCGCCGCTGGTGTGCACGAGGCCCTTCGGCTTCCCGGTCGTGCCGCTCGTGTAGATGATGAACAGCGGCGTCTCGGCGTCGAAGAACTCGGGCTCGTGGATGTCGGGGGCGACGTCGACGGTGTCGTGCCACCAGACGTCGCGGCCCTGAGCCCACGGGATGTCCGGGGTCTGGTCGCCCGTGCGGCGCAGCACGAGCACGTGCTCGACCGAGTCGACGCCCGCGACGGCCTCGTCGACGGCGGCCTTCACCGGAACGGCCTTGCCGCGACGGAACTGCCCGTCGGTCGTGACGACCAGCTTCGCAGCCGTGTCCTCGACGCGGAAGCGCAGCGCATCCGCCGAGAAGCCGCCGAAGACGAGCGAGTGGATGGCGCCGATGCGGGCGATCGCGAGCGTGATGATCACGGTCTCGAGCAGCACCGGCAGGTAGACGACGACGCGGTCGCCCTTATCGATCCCGAGCTCGGTGAGCGCGTTGGCGGCCTTCGCGACCTCGCGCTGCAGCTCGGCGTAGGTGAGGCTGCGGCGATCGCCGGGCTCGCCCTCGAAGTGGAAGGCGACGCGGTCGCCGTGGCCGGCATCCACGTGCCGATCGACCGCGTTGACGGCGACGTTGAGGCGTCCGCCCTCGAACCAGCTCGTGCTCGGGATGCTGTCGCCGTCGGTCGGCTCGTGGCGGTGCGCGGTCGTCCACGGGGTGTGCCAGTCGAGGCGACGCGCGTGCTGCTCCCAGTAGGCGACGGGATCGGCGGCATGGGCGGCGCGCAGAGACGCGGCGTCGGCGGCCGTCACGTTCGCGGCCGCGGCGAACTCGGCCGTCGGGGCGAAGCGGCGCTCCTCGGTCGCGAGGCCGACGATCGTGTCGTCGTGGGCGGCGGCAGCGGGTGCGGCGGGCGGCGCGGGCGTGGTGGCGTCGTCGGGTGCGGGCATCGCTCCGACGCTAACCGCGCGCGGGAGCTCTGCCTGTCGCCGACGCAATCCGACGTAACACCGTCCGCGACGTCAGCGGATCAGCGGGCCCTGCTGCGAACGGCTCGCCACGATGCGGTTCATCCGGCGGAGACGTACGAGGAAATCATCCAGGGCGGCGTCCTCGTCGGCGTGCACCACCGGGTTGTAGTCCTCCCACGCGGCGCGCTCGTCGGTCACGTAGACGCGCCATCCACCGTCGACCGGCACGATCCCGGCTTCGTATGGGCGCGGGGTGCGCGACTCGTACCAGTTGAGGTAGTCGAGGCCCTCGCTCGAGATCGCCGCGGCGGCGCGGGCGCGCCCGTCGTCGCTCATCGCCTCACTCGCCCGCGAGCCAGCGGCCGTAGGCGCGCTCGTCGAAGGGGCGGCCCAGGAAGTCGGCGACGAGGTCGGCGGCATCGCGACGGCCGCCGGGGGCGAGCACGCGATCCCGATACCGGCTCGCCGGCTCCTCGGCGAACAGGTCGCTCGGATCGAAGGCCGAGAAGAGGTCCTTCGCGATCACGAGGCTCCACTGATACGTGTAGTACGCCGAGCTGTAGCCGCCGAGGTGCCCGAACGAGGCGTGCATGTGCGTGCCCTCGACGTAGCCGAACAGGTCGTAGCGCCCCTGCAGCTCGACCAGGCGCTCCGTGATGTCGGCGGGCAGCGCGCGGTGCAGCTCGTACGAGAGCGCCGAGTAGAAGAGCTGGGTGCGCACGTACAGCGCCGTTCCGAACTCGTCGGCCTCGCGCATCCGCCGCACCAGGTCGGCCGGGATCGGCTCGCCGTCGGCATCGAGGGCGAAGCCGCGCAGGATGTCGGCGTCCCATGCCCACTCCTCGAGCATCTGCGACGGCGCCTCGACGAAGTCCCACTCGGTCGCGACCCCGCTGAAACGAGCCCAGCGCTGGTCGCCGCCGAGCACGTGGTGCAGCAGGTGGCCGAACTCGTGGAACAGGGTCGTGACCTGGTCGTGGTCCATCAGTCCGCGAGGGAAGTTGCAGACCAGCACGCCCTCGGGCAGGCGGCGGTCGCGGATGCCGGCCGCGAGGTCGAACTGGGCGGCGTGCTTGTACTTGCCCTCGCGCGGGTGCAGGTCGAGGTGGATGCGGCCGATCCGCTCGCCGTCTTTGAGCACGTCCCAGCTCGCGACGTCCTCGTGCCAGGTCGTGTCGGCGACCGGTGCGTACTCGAGCCCGAAGAGGCGGCCGGTGACGTCGAGCAGGCCCGCGCGCACCCGGGTGAAGTCGAAGTAGCGGCGCACCTCCTGCGCATCCACGCCGAAGCGCTCGCGACGCAGCAGCTCGGAGTAGTAGGTGTTCGAGGCGGCGTCGAGGCCCGTCGCATCCGGCTCGTCCTGGCGGCGTCGTGCGAGGAGCTCGTCGAAGTCGCGCCGGGCGGCGTCGCCCGAGATCTCGGCGAGGCGCTCGATGAAGTCGCCGATCGCCGGGCCGCTGCCGATCATCTTGACCTCGGCGTCGTAGTCGGGCCAGCCGTCGTAGCCGAGCAGGCGCGCCTTCTCGTCGCGCAGGGCCAGCAGCTCGCGCAGCACGGCGTCGTTCTCGGGCCAGGCGCGCGTGAGGTACTGCTGCACGAGCGCGCGGCGAGCGTCGCCGTCACGGGCGTAGGTGCGGAAGGGCACGTAGTCGGGGTAATCGGTCGTGACCTCGACGAGGCCGTCGTCGCCGGCGGGGTGCGCGTCGATCCAGTCGCCCGGGAGCCCGTCGAGCTGCTCGGCCGCGACCCGGATCGAGCGGACGTCGTCGCGGATGCCGCGCGAGAACGTCTGGTCGAGAACCGTCGTGCGCTCGTCGATCTCGGCGAGGCGGGCGAGCGTGGCGACGTCGCGGTCGATGCCCGAGCGGCGGTAGTCGCGCAGGATGCGGTCGTGGAGGCGGGCGGCGGCGCTGTCGGCATCCGCGCTGTCGTCGGCGGCGAGACCCGTCGCGTCCGCGTCGCGCACGGCCGCGAAGACGGCGGCGTCCTGGCCGCGCGCGGTGCGGGCCTTGGCGACGTCCTGCTGCCGTGACTCGGCGCGCTCGCGCACGGCCGCGTCCGGGTGCACCTCGCTGAGCAGGGAGGTGATCGAGTCGGCGTCGCCGAGGGCGGCATCCGAGTCGTTCCAGAGCTCGAGCACGGCGAGCGCGTCCCTCGGCGGGGCGGTGCGCAGAGCGACGAGCGCGGTCGCGGAGGCGGCGAGGTCGGCGTCGACGTGGGCGTCGAGCCATCCGATCCAGTCGTCGGCGGGCAGGGCGAGCGGCTCGGGGAACGTCACGTTCCCGAGCCTAGGCGCGGCCCGTGGGCTCCGCGAGAGCACGTGCTCCGCAGGCGGAATCGGCCCGTGTCGGATGCAGACCGCGCACGCTCGCGGAGACCGGGGACGGTCAGCGCTCGAGACGCACGAGAACCTCGGAGTGCGGGGTCTGCGGGAACATGTCGAGCACCCGCCCCTCGCGCGCCGTGAACGACGGCATCGCGCGCAGGTCGCGGGCGAGCGAGTCGACGTTGCAGCTCGAGTAGACCACCGACCGCACCTCCGGCGTGCGCTCGAGCCAGTCGGCGAGCGGTCCGATCCCGCGCCGCGGCGGGTTCACGATCACGGTCTCGGGCGGGGTCAGCGCGGGGGATGCCGTCGCCCCCGGCGCGGCCGAGCGCGCCGACCCCGGTGCCCAGGTGGTCGCATCCGCGGCCTCGAAGCGCACTCCCGGGATCCCGCTCGCGACCGCGGCAGATCGCGCGGCCGCGATCGCCTCAGCGCTCACCTCGATGCCGACGACGTCGCGCGGCGGGCGGGCGTCCGAGCGCGGGCCTCCTGCGACATCCACGCCGCGGGGGCCGCCGACCGGAGTGTCCGCGGCCGCGCGCCCGGCGCGCGCTGCACTCAGCGCGAAGCCGCCGACGCCGCAGTAGAGGTCCCACACGCTCGACGGGTCGAGGTCGGCGATCCACTCCCCCGCGTGCCCGTACAGGCGCTCGGCGACGTGCGAGTTGGTCTGGAAGAAGCCCTGCGGCCGCAGGTGCAGCTCGAGCGCGCCGAGTCGCATCGGCAGGATCTGCTCGTCGCCGAGCAGGATCTCGGTCTCGCCCTCGATCGCGGCCCGGTGCTCGGGCAGCAGGTTCGCCGACACGACACGCAGCTGGGGCAGCTCGGCGCGGAGGGCGGGCAGGTGCTTGCGGATGCGCGCGAGCGACTCCTGCGAGCGCAGCACGAAGCGCAGCAGCAGCTCGCCGTCGGGCGAGACGGTCACGAGCAGCAGCTTCAGCTCGCCGCGGCGGGCGGGAACGTCGTAGGGCGCGAGTCCAGCGGTTCCGACGAAGTCGGCGAGCGCGGGCATGACGGCGGTCAGCCGGGAGTCGTGGATTCCGCAGCCGCGGAGGTCGACGCCGCGCTGCGCCGCATCCAGGATGCCGAGGGTCGGGTTCGCGACGCTGCCGCCGACGACCATCTTCGCCTTGTTGCGGTAGCCGCTCTCCGGGCTTGCGACCGGGTCGAGCCAGGCGAGGCCGGTGTGCTCGGCGAGCGTCTGCTCCGCGGCGTGTTGCTTGTCGACGAGCTGCTGAGCGTAGGGCACGCCCATGAGGGTGCACGCGCGGCAGACGCCCGCATCGAAGTAGTCGCACCGCACCTCGGAAGAGTACGCGCCCCGGGTGCTCGTCCCGTGCGCAGGGGGTCAGCCGCCCTCCGTGAGGCGCGCGCGGTGCCGATCGGTCAGCGCCGTGATCGCCTCGAGGTGGGTGCGCATGAGTTCGAGCTCGGCGTCGCCGAGCGCATCCATGAGGCCCTGCCCCTCTTCGACGAGCGGCCAGTAGAACGCCGCCGTCTCGCGCTGGCCCTGCTCGGTCATGCGCACGAGCACGCGGCGACGATCGGTCTCGGAGGGGATGCGCTCGACCAGACCGCGGGCAGCGAGGCGGTCGATGAGCGCGGTCGTCGCAGCGGGACGGAGCCCGGTGCCCGAGCTGAGCTGGCCGGCCGTCTTGGGTCCGTCGGCGAGCCAGTCGAGGCAGCGCAGGTCGGCCGGGCCGAGCCCGAGCCGACGGCCGACCTCGTCGTCGAAGGCCTGCACGCTGCGCTGGTAGCGCTGCATGGCCGTGCCGACGGCGAAGACGCGGGCTTGACGATCGTCGGCCATGCGCATACCTTTCGAATGTCGAAATATTCGAATCTCGTACTGACTCGTGAAGGATACCCGCATGAAGGCGCTCATCATCGGCGGCGGCGTCGCCGGCCCCGCCACCGCTCTCGCCCTCGCCCGCGTCGGCATCGACGCCGAGGTGCTCGAGCGCCGCCCGGCCGCCGACGCCGACGAGGGCTCGTATCTGACGCTCGCCCCCAACGGGCTGACCGCCCTCGAGTCGCTCGGCGCGCTCGAGCCGGTCCTCGCGGCCGGGTTCCCCACGCGGGCGAACCGGATGTTCGGCGCCCACGGCCGCCTGCTCGGCGAGCTCAGCCTCGGCATCGCGCGACCCGACGGACGCGTCGGCCTGACCCTCAAGCGCTCACGGCTCGCGACCGTGCTGGCCGAGCAGGCGGCGGCGGCCGGCGCGACGATCAGCTACGGCGCCGTGGTCGAGGAGATGCGCGAGCAGGGGCCTTCGGCGGATGCAACGGGCATCACCGTCCGCCTCGCCGACGGCCGCGAGCTGACCGCCGACCTGGCGATCGGCGCCGATGGCGTGCGCTCGCGCACCCGCAGCTGGATCGACCCGGGCGCGCCGGCGGCCCGCTACGTCGGGCTCACGAACTTCGGCGGCATCACGCACGACCCCGAGCTCGCCGCGAGCCTGCCGGCCGAGTCCTGGCACTTCACCTTCGGATCCGGGGCCTTCGTCGGCGCGCATCCCAGCCCCGACGGTGACGTCGTCTGGTTCGTCAACGTGCCCGAGCCGGAGATCGCGCGAGACGTGCGGGCGAGCACAAGCGAGGCCGAGTGGCGGGCACGGCTCGGCCGTCTCGTCGCCGGCGATGCCGGCCCGGCCGCTCGACTCATCGCGAACGGCCGCCTCGAGCTCGCCGGCGACAGCACCTACGACCTGCCGAGGGTGCCCCGCTGGTCGCGCGGACGCGCCGTGCTGATCGGCGACGCGGCGCACGCACCCTCGCCGAGCGCCGGACAGGGCGCGTCGATGGCACTGGAGGACGCGGTCGTGCTCGTGCGAGCGCTGCGCGACGCGAGGGCGGATACGGACCCGGCGACGCTCTCCGCGGCGTTCGCCGCGTACGCGTCGCAGCGTCGTCGGAGAGTCGAGCGCATCGTGGCGACGGCGGCGCGGTCGAGCAGCACGAAGATCCCCGGACCGGTGGGCCGGCGCATCCAGGAGGTCATGCTCGGCTTCCTGTTCCGCCATGTCGTCACCGAACACGCGAGCGCGTGGATGACCGGCTACGACGTCGGTGCGCTCACCCCGCTCCCCCGCCCGCGCAGCTGACCCGCGCGGGCGGCTTCGGGGCTACACGAGGGCGAGGATCGCGCGGCGGCGACGGGCGCGCACGGCCAGCGGCGTCAGCGCGAGCGACAGCACCGCGAGCGCGACGAGCACCGCGAGTGCTCCTGCGATCGGCGCGGTCGGTCCGCCGGCGATCGCCGACTGCAGCGCCGACACCGCGGCGCTGAACGGCAGGTAGGGGCTGAGCGCCTGGAACGGCTGGCCGAGCACCTGCACGGGCCACAGCCCCGCGGTCGAGGCGAGCTGCACAGCCAGCAGCACGAGCGAGATCACGCCGCCCGCGCGTCCGAAGCGCGCCGACAGCAGCCCGTGCAGCGCCGCGAACGCGACCGCGGTCACGAGCAGCAGCGGCAGGGTCGCGCCGATCCGGTCCCACGGAACCCCGAGCGCCGCGTGCAGCAGCGCCGCGACGGTCGCGCCCTGCACGAGCGCGACGACGAGCGGCTTCGACAGCAGCGCGCCGGCCACGCGGGTGACCGGGGCCGAGCTGGCGAGCAGGCGACGGCCGAGGCTCGGGCCGACGAGCAGCAGCACGAGCGCGCCCATCCAGAGCGCGAGCGGGATGGCCGTGGTCGCGACGATCTGCGAGGCCTCGGTGACCTCGTGGTCGCGCGACACCGTGACCTTGACCGGGTTCGCCGCGATCTCCGCGCTCTTCTTCGCCTGGCGCGTGTCGCTCGCGGGGATCTTCGCGGCGCCGTCGGCGAGCCCGTCGCTGAGCTGCTGCGCGCCGGTCTGCAGCTGTGCGATGCCGCCGGCGATCCCGGTCGCGCCCTCGTTCAGCGAGCCACCGCCGCGGGCGAGCTGCGCCGCCCCGGTCGCGCTCTGGGCGACGCCGGACGACAGCTGGGATGCGCCGCTCGCGAGCTGACCCCCGCCGGCGGCGAGCTGAGCGAGCTGGCCGGTGAGCGCATCCACGGTCGCCCGGGCGGTCGGGTCGAGCGGGTTCGCCTGCAGCTGCGCGTTCGCGGCGGTCAGCGCCTGCGAGAGCTGCGTGACGCCGCCGGTGTACTGACCGACGCCCGACGACAGCCCGGAGGCTCCGGTCTTGAGCTTGCCGAGGCCGGTCGAGAGCTGGCTCACGCCGGTCGTGTACTTCGCGAGCCCGGCGGTGAACTGGTCGGCGCCGCTCTTCGCCGCACCGGCGCCGTCGGCGATCTTCTTCGCGCCGTCGGCCGACTGCTGCAGCCCCGTGCCGAGCGAGCCGACGCTGGAGTACAGGCCCTGGATGTACTGCTCGGTCAGCTGCGTGCCGAGCGCCGACGCGAGCCCGTCGCCGACCTGCCCGGCGATGCCGCCCGAGAGGTAGGAGTGCGCGTCGTCGGTGCGCAGCTTCAGCGGCGCGACCGTCGGGGTGCCGCTCGAGAGCGAGACGACGGCCTTCGAGAAGCCCTTCGGGATGGTGAGCACGGCCTGCACGTCGCCGTCGGCGAGCATCTTCTTCGCGTCGCTGTCGTTCGTGACGGTCCAGCGGATGCCCGCCGTCGCATCCGAGTCGGGGTCGGTCAGCTGCGTGACCAGCAGACGCCCGGCGAGCACCGGGGTCTCGGTGCCGTCGGCGGCGGTCGTGGTGACCATCTCGTCGTCGTTCACGATCGCGGCCGGGATGCGCGCGGAGTCGTTCTTCGCGCTGCTGGTCTTCGCGCCGTCGGTGCCGTCAGAGCCGCCGACGCCGCCGACGCCGAGCGCCGACACGAACAGCGCCGTCAGCGCGACCGGCACGAGCGCCGCGATCACGAGCAGGGCGGCACGGCCGCGTCGACGTCCTCGGGCGGGGTCGCTCTCGAAGGGCGAGGAGTTGAGGTCGGGGCGACTCATCGCACGGCTCCTTCCGGGGCGAGGTCGAGTTCGGGATCGCGGTCGACGCGAGATCGACGATCGGCGCTCATGCCGGCCGGATCGGCCGGACGGTGCGACGCAGTATTCACAGCACGGCTCCTTCCGGGGTGAGATCGAGTTCGGTGACGGGTCGCGCGGTGCGTCCCAGCAGGGCGAGGCGGATGCCGGGGCGCACGCCCAGCACGAGCGTCGTCTCCGGCTCGGCGAGCGCCGCGGCCACAAGTGCGACGCGTGTGGCGGCGTCGGCGTCGAGGTCGCCCACGTCGAGCAGCACGATCGGCGTGCCCTCGGCGAGCGCGGCGGCGGCGAGCACGTCGGCCCGCTGCTCGGGGTCGAGCCCGCTGAGCCGGTCGGCGTCGCGCACGGTCGTGCCGGCGGCGCCGAGGCGCGCGATCGCGTCCGCCGTGCGGCGGCGCACCGAGCCGGCGCCACGGCGACGCGGCGCGAGGGCGATGCGGTCGCCGATCAGCTCGCCGACGGTCGCGTCGGCCTCGAGCCGGGCCGCGGCGAGGTCGCCGAGCGCGACGCGGCGGGCGACGTCAGCGGCCTCGGTCGGCAGCGTCCGTCCGGCGACGAGCGCGCGGCCCGCGACGGCCGGCACCCGCCCGGCGACGGTCGCGGCGAGCAGCCGGCGCCGCGCATCCTCGCCCGCGACGACGGCGATCCCGCCGCGCGGCACGGTCAGCGACACCGGCGGCGTCACCGGACGATCGCCCGCGTGCTCGCCGTGATCGCTCAGGTCGGTGCTCGCGGTCACGACCGAGCGTCCGGCCTCCGGCTGCGACGCCGGTGCGGCGACCAGCGCATCCAGCTCGATCGCGGCCGTGCGGCCCTCGGCCCAGCGGGCGTCGGCACGGTGCACCGCCAGGCTCGCGCCCTCGATGTCGACGTCGGGCAGGATGCGGTCGAGCCACTTCGGCAGGTACCAGGCGTGCCGGTGCGCGATCGCCATGACCGCCGGCACGAGCGTCATGCGGATGAGGAAGGCGTCGACGGCGATGCCGACCGCGAGCCCCAGTGCGATGACCTTGATGACGCCCATCCCCTCGGGCACGAAGGCCGCGAAGACGAAGAACATGATGAGCGCCGCGGCCGTCACCACGCGGGCGGCGCCGCGGAAGCCGGTGACGACGGCGCGCTTCGCGATCTGCTTGCGCTCGGCATCGGGCTTGCCGACGGAGCCGTGCACGTAGTCCTCGCGCATGCCCGAGACGAGGAACACCTCGTAGTCCATCGCGAGGCCGAACAGGATCGCCATGAGCAGCACGGGCATGAAGCTGAGGATCGGGCCCGGCTCGGTGTGCAGCAGCTCGGCGCCCCATCCCCACTGGAACACGGCCACCACCACGCCGAACGCGGCCAGCACCGAGAGCAGGAACCCGGCCGCCGCCTTGAGCGGCACGACGATCGAGCGGAACACGATCGCCAGCAGCACGACCGAGAGTCCGACGACGAGGATGCCGAAGGGCAGCAGTGCGCTGTCGAGCCGGTTCGAGACGTCGATCTGCACCGCGGTCGCGCCGCTGACCTGCATCGGCGTGCCGTACTTCTTCTCGATCTCGGGAGCGAGGTCGCGCAGGCGCTGCACGAGCTCGGCGGTGCGCTGGTCGTCGGGGCCGGTCGTCGGGGTGAGCTGGATGATGCCGGTGTCGACGGTCTCGTTCGGCACCCCGGTGCCGACGCTGTCGACGCCCTTCACCTCGGCGAGGCGGTCGCCGATCTTCTTCAGGTCGCCCAGCGGGTCGTTCGTCTGCGTGATGTCGAGCACGACGACGAGCGGACCGTTCTTGCCGGCGCCGAACTTCTCGGTGACGGTGTCGTAGGCCTGACGCGAGGTCGTGTCCTTCGGGTCGTGACCGGCGTTCGGCAGCGCCAGCTGCAGGTCGGCGGCGGGGATCGCGGCGGTGCCGAGGATGCCGACGACCAGCACGATCGCGAGCGCCGGCACCTTCGTGACCAGGCGCACCCAGCGCTCGCCGAGCGGGCGACGCGGGGCGCGGGCGGGCTTCGGCTCGGCGGCGGATGCGGGGTCGGTATGCGCGGAGGCGGCCGGGAGGCCAGCGGAGACCGACGCCGCATGCGCGGGCTCGCTGTGCGCCGGGTCGGCTGACGCCGCCGGCTCTCGCGCGTCGGCGGGGTCCGGCGCGGGGAACGCCCAGGCCGCGGTCGCCGCAGCCGGCGCGACCGGCGCGCTCGCCGCATCCACCGGAGCCGCGCTCTCGTGGGCGCCGTGGTGCGCGTTCTCGGCCGGGTCTCCGAGGAGGCGCAGGGCCGTTCGCGAGCCCGGCTTCGGTGCGAGCCGGCCCTTCGCGAAGCCGAGGATCGCGGGCAGCAGCGTGAGTGCCGCGAGCATCGCCGTGACGACCGCGGCCGCCGCGCCGATGCCCATCACGGCGAGGAAGGGGATGCCGACGACGAGCAGTCCCGCGAGCGCGATCACGACGGTGAGGCCGGCGAAGACGACCGCGCTGCCCGCCGTGGCGACGGCGGTCGCCGCCGACTCCTCCGGATCCATGCCGCGCGCCAGCTGCTGGCGATGCCGCGACACGATGAACAGCGCGTAGTCGATGCCGACCGCGAGGCCGATCATGAGCCCGAGCATCGGGCCCGCGCTCGACACCGGCGCGAAGGCCGCGACCGTGAGGATGCCGCCCATCGAGACGCCCAGCCCGGCGAAGGCCGTGAGCAGCGGCAGCCCAGCCGCGAGGAACGAGCCGAAGGTCACGAACAGCACGACCGCCGCGAACAGCACGCCGAGGCCCTCGGTCGGGCTGATCGACACGGTCTGGTCTTGGAAGGCCTGCCCGCCGAAGTCGACCGTCAGTCCGTCGCTCTTCGCCGCATCCCCGAGGTCGATCAGCTTCGTCAGGGTGCTCTTCTCGATCTCGGCCTGCGGCCCGTCGAACTGCAGCTGGATGAGGGCGGTCGTGCCGTCGTCGCTGATCGCGCCCGAGGCGTACTCGCTGTAGGGGCTCACCGCCTGCGCGATGCCCTTCACCTCGCCGAGCTGCTTCGCGAGATCCTCGACGGCGGTCTTCGCCGCGCCCGACTCCAGCCCGTCGGCGTCGGAGACGACCGCCTGACCGCTCGCGCCGCCGGCCTGCGGGAACACAGCATCCAGTCGGTCGATCGCGTTCTGCGCCTCGGTTCCGGGGATCGAGAACGACTCGTCGGTCTTGCCGCCGAGGCCGAGGCCGGCGCCGAGCGCGCCGCCCATGACGAGCAGCCAGATGACGAGCACGAGCAGGGGGCGCCGATAGGAGGCGCGTCCGAGGCGGTAGAGCAGGGTGGCCATGGGTTCAGCTCCGTCGGGCGATCGGGGTGGGCGCGAGGATCTCGGTCATCACCTGGATGAGCGAAGTGCGCACGGCTTCACCCTCGAAGCCGGTGGATGCGGTGGGCTCGTCGCCGACGGTCGGCGGCTGATAGTCGCGGGAGGCGGCGACGGCGTAGGCCGAGCCGGCCAGGGCGATCGCGACGCGCACGCGATCCTCCTCGTCGTCGAGGCGCTCCTGGCAGTACTGCGCGATGCCGGTCATGAACCCCTCGGCGCGGGCGATCGCGGGGATCTCGCGCAGCGAGCGGGACTGGTTGATGAAGAGGTGCACCTCGAGCGGACGCCGCAGCAGGAAGTCGACGAACTCGGTGACGAAGGCGCGCACGCCCCGCTCGTCGGCCTGGTCTCCGGCGCGGAGCAGCCGTTCGAGCACGACCTCGATCTCGTCGAGCGCCGGCTCGATCGCCGCGGTCAGCAGCTCCTCCTTCGAGGCGAAGTGATAGAGCACGGCGGCTTTCGAGACGCCCGCGAGGTCGGCGATGCGCTGGATGCTGGTGCCCGCGTATCCGGCGGAGGTGAACTCGCGCAGCGCGATGGTCTGCAGTTCGAGGGCGGTGGTCACCCGGCGACGCTAACTGACCGATCGGTCAGCTCCTGACCGTTCGGTCAGATTCGCAGACTTCTGCCAGTTCGGCCTCGCGGACCGGATGTCACGCGATCCTCGCGGGACCACCGATCCATCCCCTCGTCTTCGCATGAAATTTCAGTATTGCATTTTGGTGGCGTTCTGATATTTTAGTCTCGCATTACGGAACGACCGGAAGCGGACGAAGGACTCCCCCTCATGCGCAGCAAGCGACGGTCGGTCTTCACGGTCGTGGTCGCCGTCATCGTCACGGTCGCCCTCGGCATCGGATTCGCCCTCATCTCGGCCTTAACGGCCTCCGCGAGCGAGCTCGATGCCAGCGAGCTCGACAGCTCTGAGCACACGACGAGCGCGCTCCCCGCCGACGACACGGGCGACACCGCGGCGCCGCCGGCAGCGCAGTCCCCGTCCGCCGATCCGGCTCCGGTCCCGGCGTCGGACCCGACCCCGGCTACCACCCCGGCGCCGGCAACCGAACCGGCCCCGGCAACCGACGCGCCGCCGGCCGCGCAGATCACCGCCGCGCGCACGATCGACTTCGCCGGTTACAGCGGCGGCACGACCGTCAGCGCTCCCGCCGGCCGCACGGCCGAGGCCGGCTTCACGGTGCGCAACAACGGCACCGTGGGCATCAGCGCCAACTCGGCGCGACTGCACTTCCGGGCCGAGGGCGACGCGACGTTCACGACGGGCACCATCCGCTACGTCTCGGCGAGCGGCACCCGCTACCCGGTCTGCGCGCTCGCGGCCGACGGCAGCGCGATCGACTGCCTGACCACGTCGAACATGTTCGCGATCCAGTCATCGAGCAGCGCCGCCCGCTACGGCAACTTCTACGCGACGTACCAGCTGAGCGGCGCATCCATCCCCGGATCGGTCTCGAGCGTCTCCATGTCGTTCGACTTCGACCCCGCGGTCTACAGCAACGTCGGCGCGCCGACCAGCACCACCTGGAACTACCAGACGGCGGTCCCCGCGCCCGCGATCACGGCGTCCGCCGATGCGGTCGCGCCGAGCGCGCCGATCGGCGGCACCGGGTACCCCGGCGCCGAGCTGGTGCTGTCGGACAGCGAGGGCGAGCTCGGCCGCGTGGCGGTGGCCGACGACGGCACCTGGTCGCTCGCGCCGTCTCGGCCGCTCGCCGACGGCATCACCACGGTGAGCGCCGTGCAGTGGAACCTGGGTGCGGCGTCGCCCGCCGCGACCGCCGACATCACGGTGGATGCGAGCCTCGAGCAGATCGTCGACCCGGGCGACCCTGAGACACCGGGCGACGGCACCGCTCTGCCCGGCCAGGGCGTCGGCGACGATGTCGCGACACCCGTCGACGCCGCTGCAGACGGCCGCCCCACTGCCGCGACCGCGCCGGTCGTCGCCCGCACGGCATCCGGCGCCGACCGCCCCGCCGCGCTCGCCCAGACCGGCGTCGGCCAGCACGCCGGATCCCTCACCCTCGTGGCCTTCGCCGCCGTCGCCCTCGGCTTCGCCGCGCTGGTCGTCGGCCGCCGCGCACGAGCCGGTCGCGGCCTGAGCCGCTGACCTCCGGCCGACCGGCTCCCCCCTTTCGCCGGTCGGCCACCACAGACCCCCGGATGCGACGCGTCTCCCCGCGTCGGCGATCCGGGTCGGGTCCGGATGACCGCATCTCCCGCGCGTCGCCGGATCCAGTCGGGCCCGCTCCGCTTCTCCCGCGGGGCGGGTCCGGCCTCTCGGGGATGCCGGGTCGCGACGGGGGTCGCGGCCCGGCACACGTGCATCCGTTCGACCGGTTGCACCGGCCGGCGATGGCAGACAGAATGCCGGAAGGTCAGAATTTCAGGCTGATCGGTCAGGAGCATCGATGCCCATCCCGAGCGACGCCACCGCCACATCCGCTCAGCGCTCTCTGCTGCGCGACGTCGTGCTGGAGCGACTGCGTGACGCGATCATGGACGGCACGCTGCAGCCTGGCGAGTCGCTCAACGACAAGGAGCTGCAGTCGTGGCTCGGCGTCTCGCGCACGCCCATCCGCGACGCGATCAACGAGCTCGCCCGTCGCGGGCTCATCGAGATGGAGCCGAACCGCTTCACCCGCGTCGCCAGCCCGACCCCGGCCGACGCGCTCGATGCGATGCACGCGCTCGGCGCGATCTACGGCGGCGGCGTGCGCCTCGGCACGCTGGGCCTCGACGACGCCGACGTGAAGCAGATCGAGAAAGACATCAAGCGCATCCGCTCCGGCATCGCGAAACGGGATGTCGAGACGCTGCGCTCGCTCGTGTTCCCCACCTTCGACCTGTTCGTGCGCCGGTCGAACAGTCCGCTGCTGATCAAGTTCATCGGCGAGAGCGTCGACGGGCTCGCCTTCCGGGTGCGGGTCGAGCGGGTGATGGACCTCGTCGACGCCGACCAGGTGTCCGCCGACTACGGGGCCCTCGCCGAGGCCGCGCGCGCCCGCGACGCGATCGCCGCGGAGCTCGCGACCGAGCGCATCTTCCAGCTGCCGAGCGCCTGACCCTCGCGATCCCCTCGACGCCCGGCCCGCGCCGCGTCCGCCCCTCCGTCACGCGAGGGTGGCCACGGATGCACGCCCGGATCGGCGTGCCGCGTGCAATTGCGGCCACCCACGAGACAGCACGGACGCGGACGGGGTCGGCGGTGCCGCCGACGGCGACGCGTCGGGGCCCGGTGGACCACCGACGACGATCGCCCAGACCGTGCCCGCGGGCGAGCGTGTCACGCGCATGACGAAACGCCCCGTGCCGGCATCGAGATCGTCGGAGATCCGATCGGTCGTGCCGTCACGCGAGCACCGGAATCGGTAGCCGATGCTCGTTCGGCCTTCCTCGAGCGTCACTTCGCCGTCGCCGTCCGCTCCACGACAGCTGATGTACGCGGTCGTGATCGTGCGGTCGATCCCGTCGAATCGGATACTCGAGGCGTCGAGCGCCCCCTGATCGTCGCGCTGCCCGGGCGGCTCCTGTCCCTCACCGCCGACGCTGAAACCGCTCACGATCACATCGAGCCCGTCCGCCTCGATCGCCGCCGTCGCCGCATCCATGACCGCATCGCGGTCGGCGTCGCTCGGCGGATCCAGCGGAACCGGGTCGCAGGCCGCGAGCAGTCCGACCACGCCGAGCGCGAGCAGAGGACCGACGACTGCGGAGACGGATCGAGCGGATCGAGATCTCACCCGTGCGACGGTATCCGGGTCGCCGTCACAGCGAGCATGTTGTGCACAGCCCACGCGAGCCGTCGTCCCTCAGGCGCGCGGCCACCAGACGGGAAGCTGCGCGCCCAGCTCGGCGGCGGTCGCGGCGAGGTCGACGGGGCCGTCCGGCGCATCGGAGCGCAGCCAGAGCAGCGTCGCCGCCGCGATCCCGCCCGAGAGCTGCGCGGCCGCGATCCCCGACGCGACGCCCGGCACCTCGACGCCGGTGCGCACGAGCGCCGCGATCGCGAGCTCGGCGCGGTGGCCGAGCATCTCGCGCAGCTTGCGCCCGAACAGCGGCGACTCGGCCATCTGCCGGTAGGCGTCGCGGTGCTCGGCGAACTCGGCGAGCAGCTCGAGCTGCGTGTCCTCATAGAGAGCGGCGAGCGACCGCGCGTCGCCGGCCGCCGCGATGGCCTGCTCGTCGATCGCGCTGATGCCGTCGATCACGTCGGTGAGCGCGTCGGCGGCGGCGGCATCCACGTCTTTCCAGTGACCGTAGAAGGTGACGCGGTGGATGCCGGCGCGGCGGCAGATCTCGGCGACGGTCAGCTCTCCGAGGGGCATCTCGCCGAGGGCTTCGCGCACGACGTCGAGCACCGCGACGCGGGTGCGCAGGGCGCGCGGCTCGGCACGGTCGGCGGCGTCGCTGCCGGAGCGGGAGGCGCGCGGGGCGGGGGTCGTCACGTGAGCCATACTCCCACCGCCGACCTGCGCCCCGGATCACGGCATCCGCCCCGATCTCCGGCGCGCCGCCCGACACAACGTCGAGTGGATGCCGAAACCAGGACAGAATGTCCGTCGCCTCGCCGATGCGCGCCTCGGTAGCGTGCGGCGAGTTCTCGCACCGCCGCTCGGACCCCCGGGAGCGGACACCACCCGAGAGGAGCTCTGATAGTGAGCGCACCCGCAGCCACGCAGTCCGGCCCCACGCTGAAGCGGAGCCTCGGGCTCTTCGCGATCGTCGGACTCGGCCTCGGCTACATGACCCCCACCGTCGTGTTCGACACCTTCGGCATCGTGTCGAAGCAGACGAACGGCGCCGTTCCCTCGTCGTACGTGATCGCCCTCGTGATCATGCTGCTCACGGCGATCAGCTACGGGAAGATGGTGCGGGTCTTCCCCAGCGCCGGCTCGGCCTTCACCTACGTCCGGGAGTCCATCCACCCGAACATCGGCTTCATGGTCGGCTGGTCGTCGCTGCTCGACTACCTGCTGCTGCCGATGGTGAACGCGCTCATCATCCGCCTCTACGTCGAGCAGCTCTGGCCCGACTTCCCCGCCTGGCTGACCGTCGTGATCTACGCCGTCGTCGCGACCGGGATCATCGCCTACTCGATGCGCAGCACGTCGAACGTCAACATGGTGCTGCTCGTCGCCGCGCTCGTCGTGATGATCGTCTTCGTCGTGATCGTCGTCGGCCAGCTCACGAACGGCGAAGGCGCCGGCACCATCGTGAGCTCGACGCCGTTCACGCACGACGGCGTCTCGCTCGGACCGCTGCTCACCGGAGCCACCGTCGTGTGCTTCTCGTTCATCGGCTTCGACGCGGTGACGATGTACACCGAAGAGGCGAAGAGCACCAAGATCATGCCGAAGGCGATCCTGCTGACGGTGCTGCTCGGCGGCCTCATCTTCCTCGTCGCGTCGTACTTCACGCAGCTGCGCTTCCCCGACAACAAGCCCTTCGGCGAGTTCACCGACGACCCGCTGCCGCAGATCGGGCTCATCGTCGGCGGCCCGGTCTTCCAGGCCTTCTTCGTCGGCGCCGGCTTCGTCGCGGCCGTCGCCTCCGGGCTGGCGTCGCACGCGAGCGTCGCCCGCATGCTGCTCGTGATGGGACGCAACAACGTGCTGCCGAAGGCCGTCTTCGGCCGGGTCAGCGCCCGCACGCACACCCCGATCTTCAACGTCGTGCTCGTCGGCGCCGTGTGTCTGCTCGCCATCAGCCTCGACCTCGAGCTGGTCTCCGCGTTCATCAACTTCGGCGCCCTGATCGCCTTCACCGCGGTCAACCTGTCGGTGATCTTCCACTTCGCGATCCGCAAGAAGCAGGTCGAGGGCGCGCGCCAGGTGTTCACCAACATCGTGCTCCCCGGTATCGCCATGGTGCTCACCGGCATCCTCTGGACGCAGCTGCACGCCGACGCCCTCATCGCGGGCGTCGTCTGGGCTGCGATCGGCTTCGTCTGGCTGCTGATCATCACCCGCGGCTTCCGTCGTCAGCCGCAGGGCTTCGACGAGAACCAGCCCGTCACCGGCTTCAACAAGCTGGCGATCGAGGAGACGGACGAGAAGGCGGCCGGCCCGCGCGGCTGATCGCGTCGCCTGGCCGATCGCCCGTCCGCGCACGGCCCGCATCCCGCTTCGGCGGGGGCGGGCCGTCGTCGTTCCGGGTCGAGGCGCGCGCCGATGGACTCGCGCTTCCTCCGCTCGCAGTCCGCGCTGCGCTCCGCCGTGCTCGACGCCGCGGCCGCGAGGCCGATCGGCGAGGTGACGGCCGCGGAGGTCTGTCGCGCCGCCGAGGTGGCCCGCTGCTGAGCCGGGCGGTCGACCGCGCGCGGAGGTCGCGGCCCGAACGGGCTCGCCGATGTCCTGGCGGTATCGGCGAGCCCGTCGGCCGGGTCAGTCGGCCGGATGTGGCGACAGGTGCTCGTGCACGCCGAGCCAGACGCCCTCACGGCGCTGCACCACGATGGTCTCGCGCTCGCGCGAGACCATCTCGCCGTCGCCATCGGCGAGCGCCGTCTCGACGTCGTGGCTGAAGACCGCGATGTCGTCGCCCAGCAGCTGCAATCGGCGGCGGGTGGATGCGCAGCGCAGCACCCGGAAGCCGTCCTCGCGCTCCCAGCGCTCCCACTCGGCCTCGTACTCGGCGCGCGACTCGAGGCGCAGCTCGTTCGTCGGGAAGACGAAGGTCGCGTCCGCGGCGAAGCCGGCGAAGTAGTCGTCGCGCCGGTGATCGCCGAACGCCGCGATGATCGCGTCGATCGCCGACTGCGGTGCGGATGCGGCACCGGCCGTCGTCACCGCGTCGGCCCCGGTGCGCGGGTCGCCGGCGGTCACGCCGCCTCCTCCGCCCGCGCCGCGAGCTTCGCCTCGCGCCGGGCCAGCGCCCGCGCCGCCGCCGAGCCGGAGTCGAGCACGACCGGCGGCAGCTCGCGCTCGACCGAGCGCACACCGCGCGGGCCCGCGGGCCCGAAGACGTAGCGGGGTTCGGGCGCGATCCAGAGCGTCAGCAGATAGAGCACCGCGGCCGTCGCGACGCCGAGCACGAGGCTCAGGTCGATGCCCCCGCCGAGACCCGACAGCGGTCCGACGATGATCGGCGGGTAGTTCGCGAACAGCAGGCCGACCGCGGCGCCGCCGATCCAGGCGATGAAGCCGCGGGCGTTCACACCGGAGCGGAACCAGTAACGGCCGCCGATGCCGCCTTTGTTGAACACCTGCAGGTCGGCGGGGTCGTAGTAGCCACGTCGAACGATGTAGCCGATCGTCATCACGACCATCCACGGCGTCGTCATCACCACGATCGCGCCGACGAAGGCGTTGACCGCGCCGAGCAGGTCGAACACGAGACGGCCGATGAGGATGAAGGCGAACGCGACCACGCCGATGCCGATCGTCGCCTGCACCCGCGAGATGCCGGGGAACACCGACGAGAAGTCGAGGCCGGTGCCGTAGAGCGCCGTGGTTCCGGTCGAGAGCCCTCCGATGAACGCCACCACGAGCAGCAGGACGGCGTACCACAGCGGCGACGACTGCACGAGGGCGACGACGTAGTCGTTCGAGCCGACGACCAGAGTCGCGGTCGCGACGCCGAACAGGAAGGGCACCAGCGTGAGCAGCTGGCCGAGCACGGTGGCGAGCAGCACCTTGCGCTGCGGCGTCTCGCGCGGGATGTAGCGCGACCAGTCGCCGAGGAACGCCCCGAACGAGACCGGGTTCGCCATCACGATGAGCGCGGCCGCGATGAACGTGGGCCAGAACGCCCCGCCGATCGCGTAGGCGCTCGGGCCGGGGTCGTAGCCGGCGTCGAAGACCCCGGCGAAGGCGACGATCGCGAGCAGGATCAGCACCGTGTTCGCCACCGCGGCGATCTTGTTCACGAGCAGCATGAACTGGTATCCGAAGACCACCACGACGATGACGACGAGCCCGATCACGGCGTAGATGACGGTGCGCAGGCCGGGCGAGTCGGCGACCCCGAGCAGGCGCTGGAAGCCGCCGACCACCGCATCCCCCGACACCCAGACCGAGATCGAGTAGAACGCGATCGCCGTCAGCAGCGACAGGAACGAGCCCACGATGCGGCCGCGCACACCGAGGATGGCGCCCGACGACACCGCGTTGTTGGTGCCGGTGCGCGGGCCGAACAGCCCCATCGGCGCGAGGAACAGGGTTCCGACCAGCACGCCGGCGACCGTGGCCAGCACGGCTTGCCAGAACGAGAGGCCGAGCACGATCGGGAAGGTGCCGAGCAGGATCGTGGCGAAGGTGTTCGCCCCACCGAACTGGATGCGCAGCAGGTCGGTCCAGCCCGAGGTGCGATCGGCATCGGGGATCGTGTCGATCCCGTGGATCTCGACCTCGGTGACCTTGGGGGCGGCGTTGCGTGCGCCCTCCGCCGCGCTCACGATCGGGCTCCGGCCATGACGGTGACGAGCTCGTAGGCGACGTGCGACGCGGCGATGCCGGTCAGCTGCGCGTGGTCGTAGGCGGGCGACACCTCGACGACGTCGGCGCCGACCACGTGGCGCCCGGCGAAGGAACGCAGCATGGCGAGCAGCTCGCGGCTGGTCAGGCCACCTGCCTCGGGGGTGCCGGTGCCGGGCGCGTGCGCCGGGTCGAGCACGTCGATGTCGACGCTGATGTAGACGGGGCGGTCTCCGACGCGGTCGAGCATGCGCCGGATGCCGGCCGCGAGCCCGTTCTGCTCGATCTGATCGGAGGTGATGCGCTGGAAGCCGAGGCGGGTGTCGTCGTCGAGGTCGACACGGCCGTAGAGCGGGCCGCGGGTGCCGACGTGCACGCAGGCCCCGAGGTCGAGCAGACCCTCCTCCGAGGCCCGCCGGAACGGGGTGCCGTGGGTGATCGGGGCGCCGAAGTAGGTGTCCCAGGTGTCGAGGTGGGCGTCGAAGTGGACCACCGCGACCGGCCCGTGCTGCGCGGCGACCGCCCGCAGCAGCGGCAGCGCGATCGTGTGGTCGCCGCCGATCGTCATCAGCCGCGAACCGCCGGCGCCGAGCGCGCGCGCTGCGGCCTCGACCTGCGCGACGGCCTCGCCGAGGTCGAAGGGGTTGATGGCGATGTCACCGGCGTCGGCGACCTGAGCGAGCGCGAACGGCTCCGCATCCTGGGCGGGGTTGTAGGGCCGCAGCAGGCGCGAGGCCTCGCGCACATGGGCCGGGCCGAATCGGGCGCCGGGACGGTAGCTGACGCCGGCGTCGAAGGGTGCCCCCACGACGAGGATGTCGGCACGCTCGACCTCGTCGATGCGCGGCAGCAGCGCGAAGGTCGCGGCCCCCGCGTAGCGCGGCGTGAGGCTGGAGTCGACGGGGCCGAGGCGGCCGCCGGTCTCGACGCGCGCGGCGCCGGCGGTCGTCGGGCCGGGTGTCGGCGCGGGGTCGGGCGCCGGGGTCGGATCGTGCGCGGGGGTCGCGCTCGGGTCGCTGCTCATCGTCGGCTCCTCGGGTCGGCTTCGTCGTCGGCGAGGTGACGATAGCCCCGTGGATGTCGGCCCGCAACGCACACGGATCACCAGAACATGTCGCTGGCGATCGATCTGCTCGATGAGATCGACACTCGGTACGCTGAATGTCGTGAGCGGCGACGAACAGCAAGCTTTCCGAACGCCTGGCGCAGCCGAAACGGATTCGACGACGATCTCGGATGCGCGCCTCATCGCGATGCTCCGCCGGGCGCCGCGCGCCGGAGCCGTCGAGCTCGCACGGGCGACCGGCATGACCCGTGCGAGCGCGGCGGCGCGGCTGAGTCGCCTGCTCGGCTCCGGCACCGTGCGCGTCGTCGCGGGTCCGCATCCGGCCCTCACCGGCGAGACCGCACTGGGCCACGTGTCGGTGACCACGGAGGGTTCGCCGCGCGCGGTCGCCGAGCGCATCGCGCGCATCCCGTCGGCGAACTTCGTCTCCCTCGTCGGCGGAGACCCCGGCGTCGTGGCCGAACTGCGGCAGAGTGATCTCGCCGCGCTGCACGACGACCTCGCCCTGGTGCGCGAGCTCCCCGGCGTCGTGCAGACCGAGACGAGCGTCTACACCGACGTCGTCATCGACGCGCTGCTGCCGTCGCGCTCGGCGGCGCTGACCCACCAGCCGGATGCCGTCGACCGGCTTCTGATCCGCGAGCTGCGTCGCGACGGCCGAGCGAGCTTCGTTCGCCTCGGCGCCGTCGCCGACCTCTCCCCCGCGGCCGCCCGCCAGCGCTGCCTGCGGCTGCTCGAGGGCAACGCCATCCGCATCGGGGTGCTCACCGACCGCACCTCCGGCGACCGTCGGCTGTCGGCCGGGTTCGGGCTCAGCACCCGCGGCGCGGACGGCGATCTGCTCGACGCTCTCGCGCGCGAAGCGGGCATCGAGTTCCTGTCGCGCGCGCTCGGCCGCTTCGACGTGATCGGCACGGTCGCCGACGACGACAGCGGGCGGCTGCACGCCGCCCTCGACCGCATCCTCAGCCATCCCGCCGTGCGGCGCGGACGCACCTGGGTGCACCTGGCCCTGCTGCGCGAGACCTACGAGGAGGCCTTGCGCGAGCCCGAGAAGCCGGCGCCGCTCGTGTAGTCCTCCTTGAGCACCGCGAGATGCAGCCAGGCCTCGACGTGGTCGACGCCCGGGAGCGCGCGGATCTGCTCGAGTCGCTCGTAGAGCGCCCCCGCCGAGGGCTCGACCAGGGTGACCACGGCGTCGAAGCGGCCGAGAGTGAACGCCGCGAAGTCGACACCGCGCCAGGAACGCAGACTCTCGATCACCGCGCCGTCGTCACCCGTGATCGACAGGCCGACGCCCATCGACAGCTGCCGGTGTGCGAGGCCGCGCGCCTCGACGGCGCTGATCTTGATCACGCCGCCGTCGACGAGCCGCAGCACCCGCGCGGCGACCGCCGAGGGCGAGAGCCGCACAGTCTCACCGAGTGCCCGGAAGCTCGCCCGGCCGTCACGCTGCAGCAGTTCGATGAGGGCGACATCGGTGTCGTCGATCGCGAGATCGCCGGTGTAGTCCGAGACGAAGAAGCCCTTGGCGACGCTCGCGTAGATGAGCGTGCTGATCGCGACCACCCCCGGCAGACGCCGGATCAGCGCGAGCTCGTCGTGCAGCTCGGTCATCGAGCTGACCCGCACCTCGGTGACGAGGTCGTGCGCCCCGCCGATGGCGGAGACGAGCACGGTCGAGTCGAGGCCGCGCAGGTGACCGGCGACCGATTCGACGGCGTCGCGGGTGCGGATCGAGACGTGCGCGAGCACGTGCTGACCGAGCAGGGCGGGATCGACGGCGGCCACGACGCGCACCGTGCCGTCGTCGAGCAGTCGGCGCAGCCGGGTCGAGACGGCGGAGCGCGGCTGCTCGAGCCGGGCCGCGAGCGACTGGATGCTGGCGCGGCCGTCTTCCTGCAGCGCGCGGATGAGCTCGGCGTCGAAGTCCACGGCGGATCCTCCTGGTCGGAATCGGCGAAATACCCGGAAGCGCACCGGCGACGAATCAGAAGATCGGCGGCAATGCGCTCTGAAATGACTTTAGAGGCCGTTCTGGCGAACTGAGCGGACGAAATCCCGGTTCGACACTCGTCGTGCCGAAGATCTGCGCTTGATCCGCGGCGGGCATCGCTCCTAGTCTCCGACGCATCCCGGCACCAACCGCAAAGGAGCGGTCATGACCACCGACCACCGACGAGCCCGCCGCGCGGGCATCGCGGCCTTCGTCGGCACCACCATCGAGTGGTACGACTTCTACGTCTACGCGACCGCCGCGGCGCTCGTGTTCGGCCCGCTGTTCTTCCCGAGCGACGACCCGCTCGCCGAGACCGCCGCGGCCTTCGCCACCTTCGCCGTCGCCTTCCTCGTGCGCCCGATCGGCGGCATCCTCTTCGGCCACATCGGCGACAAGCTCGGGCGCCGCGTCTCGCTCGTCATCACCCTGCTGCTGATGGGCGCCTCGACCGTGCTCGTCGGCTGCCTGCCGACCTATGAGAACGTCGGAATCGCCGCGCCCATCCTGCTGATCGTGCTGCGTGCCGTGCAGGGCCTCGCCGTCGGCGGCGAATGGGGCGGCGCCGTGCTGATGAGCGTCGAGCACGCGCCCGCCAAGTCGAAGACCTTCTACGGCGGATTCACGCAGCTCGGCAACCCGGCCGGCGCGCTGCTGGCCTCGGGCATCTTCGCGATCATGGCACGCGGCGGCGACGACTTCATCCGCGACGGCGGATGGCGCATCCCGTTCATCCTGTCGATCGTGCTGATCGGCGTGGGCCTCTGGGTGCGCTGGCGCGTCGAGGAGTCGCCGGTGTTCACCGAGAAGGTCGAAGGCCGCCAGCAGTCGACCCCGCTCGCCTTCGCGCTCAAGGTCAACTGGCTGCCGATCCTGCTCGGCATCGGCCTGCTGCCGATCTCGACCGGCGGCTACTACCTCGCCACCACCTTCGCGACCGCCTACGCGACCGGCGACAGTGTGGGCTTCAGCGAGTCGTTCATCCTCGACGCCATGACCGTCGCGTCGTTCATCGAGTTCCTGGTGACGCTGCCGATCGCCTGGCTGGGCGACAAGTGGGGTCGCAAGACCATCATGTACATCGGCCTGATCACCTCGGTGCTGACCTTCGCGCCGTTCCTGCTGCTGATGCCAGGGCGCATCGAGCCGCTCGTCTTCCTGCTCGCCTCGCTCGTGCGCATCGCGATGAGCGCGACCTACGCGCCGATCGCGGCGATCCTCGCCGGCATGTTCCGCCCGCAGGCGCGCTACACGTCGATCGCGCTCTCCTACGGCGTCGGAGCGGCGCTCTGGGCCGGGTTCTCGCCCTGGTTCGCGACGCAGCTGGTCGGCTGGACCGGCAGCGTCTGGGCCGTCGTCGGCATGTTCGTCGGCATGGCCGCGATCGCCGCCGTCTGCACCCGCTTCGCACCGCAGCACTCCGACGAGGCGCCCGTCACCGCCTCCCTGACCCCGCGCACCGACACCACGACGAACGAGCTGGCATGAGACGACTGGCCCCCTTCGACCGACCCGAGCAGACCCGCGCGCAGCTGGTCACCGCGCGTGCGGTGCACACGGTCGACGCGAGCGACACGACCGCGACGGCGCTGCTCTTCGACGCCGGACGGCTGCTCGCCGTGGGCGACCTCGCCCAGTGCGAGCAGGAGGCGCGACGGCGCGGGCTCGACCCCGAGCGCATCGACCTGGGCGACCGTGTCGTGGTGCCCGGCTTCGTCGACCCGCACGCGCATCCGCTCATGTACGGGCAGATGATGACCTGGGTCGACTGCGGGCCCGAGAAGGCCGGCAGCATCCCGGAGATCGTCGCCCTGCTCTCGGCCGCCGCGCACGCGGCCCCCGCCGGGCGCCCCGTGCGCGGCTACGGCTACGAGCAGCGCAACCTGACCGAGAAGCGCCACCCCACGCGCTTCGAGCTGGATGCGGTGGCGAGCGATCGCGAGGTCTACCTGATGAACGCCTCCGGCCACGGCGGCGTCGTCAACTCGCACACCCTCGAGCTCAACGGCATCGACCGCGACACCCCCGATCCCGACGGCGGAGCGTTCTTCCGCGACGCCGACGGCGAGCTCACCGGCGAGCTGTCGGACGCCGCCTGCAACATCCTCACCGGACTGCACGGGGTCAAGATCGGCCACCACGGCCCGAACTTCCACCTCGCCGACGAGCCCGACGAGCACTTGCGCCAGCTCGACGCGGCCACCCGACGGTTCCTCGCCGGGGGCGTCACCGCGATCGGCGACGCCCAGGTCACCCGCCGCGAGTTCGACATGTACCTCCGACTCGCCGAGGCGGGGCGACTGCCGCTGCGCGTGTCGATGTACCTGCTCTCGCACCTGCTCGACGAGGCGCTCGAGATGGGTCTCGTCGGCCAGTTCGGCAACGCGCATCTGAGCTTCGCCGGCATCAAGTTCTACGCCGACGGCACGCTCGGCGGCTGGACCGCGTACTTCCCCGACGGCTATGTCGGCGATCCCTGCCGCACCGGCCAGCTGTACCACGAACCCGCCGCCTACACGGAGCTGATCCGCAAGGCGCACGCCGCCGGGCTGCAGACCGCGACCCACGCCCAGTCACCCGACGCGATCGAGATGGTCGTTTCCGCGATCGAGACGGCGCTCGCCGAGCACCCGGACGCCGACGCCCGGCACCGCATCGAGCACTGCGGCCTGCCGACGTCGCAGCAGATCGAGCGGATGGCGGCCAGCGGCATCCGTCCCGTCAACCAGACCCAGCACTACTACAACTGGGGCGAGGGCGTCGAAGAGGCGATCGGCACCCCCGGCGAGCGCTTCAACCCGCTCGGCGAGTTCCTCGCGGCCGGCGTGCCCGTGACGATCTCCTCCGACGCCCCGGTCGCCGAGCCGATCCCGCTCGAGGCGATCCAGGTGGCCGTCACCCGCGTCACCCGGCGCGGCCACAAGCTCGGACCGGATGCGCTGCGCATCACGGCACGCCAGGCACTGCGCGGGCACACGCTCGAGGGCGCGATCTCGCTCGGCCGCGAAGGCGATCTCGGTTCACTCGAGGTCGGCAAGTACGCCGATTTCGCCGTGCTGAGCGACGACCCGCTGGCGGTTCCCGCCGAGCGGATCGGGAGCATCCGGGTCGAGGAGACCTGGATCGCCGGAGTGCGACGGCACCGCGCGGACGGGGGACTCGGCGGACCCGACGCCGGAGCCGGCTCGAACGTTCTCGCCGGTGCGGCGGCAGGGTCAGTCGCATGAGCGCGACTCCCGACTACTCCGACACGACCGGGCGGGCGGTGCTCGAGACCATCCGCGCGTACGGCGTGACCGCGGTGTTCGGCATCCCCGGCACCCACAATCTCGAGCTCTACCGACCGCTCGCCGACCTCGGCATCCGCGTCGTCACGAGCCGGCACGAGCAGGGCGCCGGCTACGCGGCCGACGGATGGGCCCAGCAGACCGCATTGCCGGGCGTCGTCATCACGACCTCCGGGCCGGGACTGCAGAACGCGATGAGCGCGATCGGCACGGCGTTCTGCGAGTCGCGGCCGATGATCGTGATCTCGCCCGGCGTGGCCCGCGGGGCCGAGTTCGCCGACGTCGGAACCCTGCACGAGACGAAGGACGCCAGCGCCATGGCCGGCGCCGTCGCCGAGTGGTCGCGTCGCGTGCTCACCGCCGCGGAGGCGGTGCATGCGGTGCACGACGCCTTCGCGCTGTTCCGTTCGGGCCGTCCGCGGCCGGTGCACATCGAGATCCCGCTCGATCTGCTCGAAGCCCCCGCCGGGGTGCCCGCAGGGGACCGCGCCGCGCGCGCCGCACCGGCGGCCGTGAGCGGGGCCGAGCGGGATGTGCGCGCGGCGGCGGCGCTGATCGCGCGGGCCGACCGTCCCGTGATCGTCGCCGGCGGCGGTACCGCCTCCGCGGCCGCCGCGGTCGGGGTGACCGCCCTCGCCGAACGCCTCGGCGCCCCGGTCGTGACGACTCTGAACGGCAAGGCGGTGCTCGACGAGCACCATCCGCTCTCGCTCGGATCCAACCTCCGGCTGGCGGCCGCGCGCGACGCCGCCGAGGGCGCCGACGTGCTGATCGTCATCGGCTCCAAGCTCGGCGAGGCCGAGCTCTGGGCGCCGGCACTGCGACCCCGCGGATCAGTCGTGCGCATCGACATCTCCGCGGGCCAGCTGCACAAGAACCTCCCCGCGACGGTCGGCGTGCTGGGGGATGCCGCAGCGGTGCTCGCGCGGCTGGACGAGGCGCTGACCGCCGAGCTCGACGCGCCCGAGCTCGGTCGCGATCCGGGTTCGAGCTCGTCGACAAGTCCGTCGAACTGGACCCGCGACGAGCTCGACGCCCTGCGCGAGCGGATCGCCGCCGAGACCCACGAGGCCCTGCCCGCGACGGCGGAGCTGGCCGGGCACATCGCGGCGGCCCTGCCGGACGACACGATCGTCGCGGGCGACTCGTCGCAGATCGTCTACCTCGCGCTGGCGAACGTCCTGCGCCAGTCGCAGCCGCACTCCCTGCTGTATACGCCCACCTACGCGACGCTCGGCTACGGACTGCCGGCCGCGATCGGCGCGCGAGTCGCTCAGACGGAGCGCCCGGTCGTCACGGTCATCGGCGACGGCGCGCTGATGTTCTGCGTCAACGAGCTCGTCACCGCCGTCGAGCAGCGCCTCGACCTCACGATCGTCTGCGTCGACAACGGCGGCTACGCCGAGATCCGCCAGAACGAGATCGACCGCGGCATCGCGCCCGTCGGCGTCGACCTGGTGCAGCCGGATTGGGTCGCCCTCGCGAACGCGTTCGGAGCGACCGGCCGCCGGGCGGCGTCGGCCGCCGAGCTCGGCCCGGCGATCGCCGATGCGATCACGGCTGGCGGCGTGCAGCTCGTCCACGTGCGGCAGGACGGCTGAGCGGCCAGCGCCTGAGCGGCTCAGCACCTGAGCGGCTGAGCGGCTGAGCGCCGACGCTCTCGAGCGTGCCGCCGCACCACCGCCCTGACCAGCATCAACCCGACGGAGTCGAACTCGGTGATGAGCCCGACGCGACCGTCGATGATCGCAGCGCCTCGCACGGCCGGCGAGCCTGCCCGGTCATGCGCAGGGATAGCTGACGTAGGCGAAGCGACCGGAGTCGGGCGCCCAGCTGGGCACGTTGATCGTGCCCTGTCCGCCCGGCAGCGGGATGCGCGCGAGCGGCGTCGACCAGTCGGCGGTGTCGACGACGACCAGCGTGACCTCGAGGTCGGCGGGATGCCCGGTCGTGCCCGGCGGGAACTCGAGGTAGACGGCGTGCCGGCCGTCGGGCGCGAGGTGCGGGAACCAGTCGACGGTGTCGGTGGCGAGCAGCCGTTCGACGTCGTCGGGGCCGACGGGGTGGGCTTCGTCGCCGGCGGCGTTCGCCCGTGCGAGCGGGTCGGGGATGCGTGCCAGCTGCGCGTGGCCCGGTCGCCTCGCCCACCGCTCGGAGTTGAAGGAGATCCACGCACCGTCGGGCGACCACTCGGGGCCGTCGAGGTGGCCGGGGCCGGTGTCGACGATCGTGGTGCCGCCGCCGGCGCCGTCGCCCCTGCCGCCCGGCTCGCTCGCGACGATCGCGAGGCGTCCCGGCTCGCTGAAGTCGCGCATCCGCACGAAGGCCAGCCGCTCACCGTCGGGGCTCACCCCGTGCAGGAAGTGGTGCACGCCCGGCTCGCTCGTCACGCGCTCGGCCCGGCCGCCCGCGATCGGGGCGCGGTGGATGTGCCCGTCGTCGGCCGAGAGGAAGATCGCGCCGCCGCGCGGGTCGAGCACGTGGTCGTTGTTGATCGGCGGCAGGTTCTCGTGCGCGATCCGCTGCGCCGTCGACCCCGGCTCGGGCATCAGCGACCACAGCACCCCGTCGCCGTTGAGCAGCAGGACCCCGCCGTCGGCCTCCCCCGCCCAGTTGGGCGCCTCGAACAGCACCTCGCGACTCTCGTGCACCACCGCATCCGCCCCGCTCGCGATGTCGTGGACATGGATGCGCGCGACCTGACCCGGCGCGAGACGACGTGGGCTCACGCCCGCCAGCGTAGGCCGCGTCGATGTCGCACGCCGGTGCACGCCGCGGCTTCCGCGCATCCGACGCGAGACGCCAGGATGGGCGCATGAGCGCGCCCCTCTTCGACTACTTCGAGCACGTCGAGCTGGCCACCCCGACGATTCCGGCTGAGGAAGCGGAGCGGCTGCTGCGCAGCGAGTTCGGGCTGGATGCGCGGGCCGAGTCGCTCGGCAGCCAGCAGGACCAGAACTTCCTGGTGTGGCCGAGCGACGCGGCCGGAGCCGGTGCCGGTGCGCAGCCGCTCGGCGTGCTCAAGCTCAGCAATCCGGTGTTCAGCGATGCCGAGATCGAGCTGCAGACCCTCGCCGCCGAGAGGGTCGCGACTGCGGCGCCCGAGCTGCGCATCCCCCGGCTCGTGCACGGTCCGGACGGCGCGTGCTCCGGCTGGTGGGAGACGAGCCAGGGCCGGCTCAACGCCCGCGTGATCGAGTTCGTCGCCGGGTCGACGCTCACCGGATCCGGGTACCTGAACCCGCGCACCGCCGCCCGCATGGGCGAGCTCGCCGCCCGCGTGCAGCTCGCGCTCGCCGACGTCGAGCACCCCGCCTCCGCGCGCGTGCTGCAGTGGGATCTGCGCCACGCGACCCGCGTGATCGACACCCTCGCGCCGGCCGAGCCCGACGAGGCCGTGCGCGCCGAGGTGCTCGCCGCCACCCGCGACGCCGCCGCCGCGCTCGCGCCACTCGCCGACCGGCTTCCTCGCCAGCTCGGCCACTTCGACGTGACCGACGACAACATCCTGCGACCGGATGCGCCGGGCTCCCTGCCCGACGCGATCATCGACTTCGGCGACGTGCTCGACTCGTGGTCGGTCGGCGAGCTCGCCACGACCGTGTCGTCGCTGCTGCACCACGACGGCGCGACGCCGCTGTCGGCGCTGCCGGCGATCCGGGCGTTCCACGCGCTGCGTCCGCTCAGCCCCGACGAGGCGGATGCGCTCTGGCCGCTCGTCGTGCTGCGCGGCGCCGTGCTCGTGCTGAGCGGACGCGCGCAGGTGCGCCTCGACGACGACAACGCCTACGCGAGCGGGGCGCTCGACCGCGAGCACCGCATCCTCACGCAGGCGCTGTCGGTGCCGCTGCCGGTCATGGCGCGCACGATCCGGCACGCGCTCGGGCTGCCGCTCGCGCCGGCGCCCGGCTGGCCCGCCGCCGAGCTCTTCTCGCTCGTGCCGCCTGGCGAGGCCGTCGTCATGCTGGATGCCGGCACCACGAGCGAGGTCAACGACCGCGGCGCGTTCACGCACGAGGGCGCGCTGCTGCGCGGGATCGCGGCGGCGGTGCGCGGCGGACGAGCGGATGCGGCGAGCGCGGTCGGATCGTCGGGCGGCATGAGCGGCGGTGCCACGGGCGACGCGAGTGCGATCAGTGCAAGCGCCCGCGCCAGCACCGTCGGCGCCGTGATCGTCCCGGCCGGTCGGCCGCGTCTCGCCGGGGCGCCGCTGCGCACGCCGGCCTCCCCCGCCACGGCGCCGACGGGCGCCCACCTCTGGCTGAGCCGCAACCTCGTGCTGCGCGACCTGCCGGCGCACATCTCCGCCCGCGCCGTTCCCGGCGCCGTCGAGCTGACGACCGGCGGGGTGACGCTGTCGCTCGCGAGCGCGCCGCTCGGAGCGTCGCCCGATCACGTCGGCGTCGACCGGGAAGCCGGCCCCCGCGCAACGTCCCCGGCGTCCTCGCCCGACTCCTCCGACGCCGACGCCACCGCGGACTCCCCGATCGGCTCCCCCGTCATCACCGGCTCCGGCGAGGCCGCGCCCGTCGCCGCCGACGACCTCGTCGTGCCCGGCGGTGAGGTCACCGCGACGCTGCGCTGGGCGGACGCGCCCGCATCCATCCCGCAGCTCGTCGAGCCCGGCTACCTCGTCGGCTGGGGCGCCCTCGTCGGGGACCCGACGACCGCCTTCGCGCTCGCCGAGCCCGTGCGGGCTCGACTCGACGAGCTCGCCGCCGCGTCGGCATCCGCCCGCGACGCCGCGACCCTCGACCGGCGCGAGCGCGTGCTGGCCGAGGTGCAGGAGCACTACTACGCGCGCCCGCCGCAGATCGAGCGCGGCTGGCGCGAGCTGCTGGTCGACACCGACGCCCGCGTCTACCTCGACATGGTCAACAACGTGACCTCGGTCGGGCACGCGCATCCGCGCATCACCGACGCCGCGAGCCGGCAGTTCGAGCTGCTCAACACGAACTCGCGCTTCAACTACGGCGCGATCGTCGAGTACGGCGAGCGCGTCGCGGCCCTGCTGCCTGACGAGCTCGACACGGTGTTCTTCGTCAACTCGGGCTCGGAGGCGACCGACCTCGCGATCCGCCTCGCGATGGCCGCGACCGGACGCCGCGACGTGATCGCGATGCGCGAGGCCTACCACGGCTGGACCTACGCGAGCGATGCCGTCTCGACCTCGATCGCCGACAACCCGAACGCGCTCGCGACGCGGCCTTCGTGGGTGCATACCGTCGACGCAGCGAACAGCTTCCGCGGAACGCACCGCGGCGCCGACGCCGCCCGCTACGCGCCCGAGGCCGTGGAGCGCATCCGCCAGATCGCCGCATCCGGTCACGCCCCGGCCGGATTCATCGCCGAGACCTACTTCGGCAACGCGGGCGGCGTCGCCCTGCCCGACGGGTACCTGCGCGAGGTCTACGCGGCCGTGCGGGAGCTCGGCGGGCTGGCGATCGCCGATGAGGTGCAGGTCGGATTCGGCCGCCTCGGCGAGTGGTTCTGGGGCTTCGAGCAGCAGGATGTCGTGCCCGACATCGTCGCCGTCGCCAAGTCGGTCGGCAACGGGCATCCCATCGGCATCGTCGTCACGTCGAAGGCCGTCGCCGACCGCTACCGCACCGGCGGCTACTTCTTCTCGTCGACGGGCGGATCGCCGGTGTCGTCGGTGATCGGGATGACCGTGCTCGACATCATCCAGGCCGAGGGGCTACAGGAGAACGCCCGGGTCGTCGGCGCCCATCTCGCCGCACGCCTGCACGCGCTCGCCTCGACGCACGAGATCGTCGGCCCCGTGCACGGCTCGGGCCTCTACCTCGGGCTCGAGTTCGTGCGCTCGCGCGAGACCCTCGAGCCCGCCACCGAGGAGACGGCCGCGATCTGCGACCGCCTGCTCGAGCTCGGCGTCATCATGCAGCCGACCGGCGACTTCCAGAACGTGCTCAAGATCAAGCCGCCGCTCTGCCTCACCGTCGACTCAGCCGACTACTTCGTCGACATGCTCGACCGGGCGCTGACGACGGGCTGGTGAGCGCCGCCGAACTGGCGAGAACCTCCGAGCCCCGGCGGCGGCGGGCACCGGGCCGACAGGATGGGCGCATGAAGACCCTCGACCTGCCCAACCTGGCCCAGCCGGCATCCACCGTCGTGCTCGGCCTCATGCGCATCAGCGAGCTCGACGACGAGCAGATCCGCACGCTGGTGCGCACCGCCCTCGACAACGGCATCAACATGCTCGACCACGCCGACATCTACGGCAGCTCGCGCCACCAGTGCGAGCAGCGCTTCGGCGACGCGGGCGCGGTGAGCGCCGCGGATCGCGAGAAGGTGATCATCCAGAGCAAGGTCGGAATCCGGCCCGGGATGTTCGACTTCTCGCGCGAGCACATCCTCACCACCGTCGACGAGTCGCTCGCCGCGCTGAAGACCGACTACCTCGACTCGCTGCTGCTGCACCGCCCCGACACCCTCGTCGAGCCCGACGAGGTCGCCGCGGCCTTCGACACGCTCAAGCAGAGCGGAAAGGTGCGCAGCTTCGGCGTCTCGAACCACACCCCGCTGCAGATCGACCTGCTGAAGCGCTCGCTGAACGTCTCGCTCGACTACAACCAGGTGCAGCTGAGCATCACGCACGCGCCGATCATCGCGTCGGGCATCGCCGCGAACATGGTGAAGCTCGACCAGTCGATCGACCGCGACAACGGGATGCTCGATCACGCCCGCCTGAACGACATCACCCTGCAGGCGTGGTCGCCGTTCCAGAAGGGCTTCTTCGACGGCGTCTTCATCGGCGACCGCGAGAACTACTCCGAGCTCAACGACGCGCTCGACGAGATCGCGGCCGCGCACGGCGTGACGCCGACCGGAATCGCCGTCGCCTGGATCACCCGCCACCCGGCGAACATCCAGACCGTGCTCGGCACGACCAACCCGGGTCGGGTGATCGAGTCGGCCGCCGGCGGCGGCGTCGACCTGAGCCGCGAGGAGTGGTACCGCCTCTTCACCGCGGCGGGTCACACGCTCCCCTGACCCGCCGTCGCTGCGAGATGGTCCGGATTCGTGCCTTCGCGTCGGTATCGCGACGTCATACCGACTCGGAGGCACGAACTCCCCTCGACACATGAGCGACAGGAGCAGACGATGGCCGACGGCACCTGGAGTGGGCTGACCCGCGGGCTCGACGACGAGGACCTCGCGAAGCTCACCGCGTTCCGCGACTTCTGCCGCTCGCTCGACGGGGTCGAGGAGCGCATCCACTCGGCGGATGTGACCTACGCCCGCCGGCGCTCCTTCGCCTCCGCGTACATCAAGAGCCACTACCTCGAGCTCGGAGTCGAGCTGCTGCGCGAGGTCGACGACCCGGCGCCGCGCACCGCCTTCGCCACGACGAAGAAGATCACGATGCATCGCTACTCGCTGCGCGAGCTCGACCAGTTCGACGACCGCATCCGCGAGCTGATCCGCGAGGCCGCCGACACAGTGGGCGGCGGCACGCGCTGAGCCGTCGCGCCGCGGAGACGACCGCTGACCGCCGGCTCAGAGCGTGATGCTCTGCCCGTCGGCGAGGGTGACGAGCTCGATGCCGGTGAGCTGCTGCGCGAACTGGGCGAAGGAGCCCTTGCCGGCGTCGCTGAGCATGAGGTCGTGGATCTGGATGGCGCGCACCGGCTTGACCGCGCGCACGAAGTCGACGAGCTCGCCGAGCTTCGCCCACGGTCCGGAGGTCGGCGCAAGCAGCGTCGTGACCGGCGCCGACGGCACGAAGTACGCGTCGCCCGGGTGGTAGACGTCGCCGGCGATGAGGTAGCCGACGTTGCTCATCTCGGGGATGTCGGAGTGGATGACGGCGTGCGTTCCGCCGACGACCTCGACCGGGAATCCGGCGGCGTCGAAGCTGTCGCCCGCACCGACGGCGGTGACGCGATCGGAGTGAGCGCCCGCCGCGGTGAGCTCGGCGGCGACGTTCGCGGGCGCCCAGACGCGCAGCTCGGGCTGGGCGGCGAGGGCCGCGGTGAGGATGCCGGCGTCGTAGTGGTCGGGGTGGTCGTGCGTGATCAGCACGGCGGTCGTCGCGGCGACGAGCTCGGCGGAGTTCGGGGTGTAGGAGCCGGGGTCGATCACGAGGCTGCGGTCCGCGTTGCTCAGCACGATGGTGGCGTGGGTGTGCTTGGTGAGTTCCATGGCTCGCACTATATACAGTCTGACTGTATAAATGACGCGTGCGGCAGGATGAGCGGATGACCGAGCGAGCGGAGGCGGGCGACTCACAGCGCGCCGGCGACTTCACCCTCGACCAGGCCGACGCGTTCCGGGCCTCGATCGGCGAGAGCGTGCGCGCGATCCGCCGCACCGAGTCGACGCCCGACGGTCAGATCGAGGCGCTCGGCTTCCTCGAACGCGACGGTCCCCAGAGCATCGCGACGCTCGCCCGCCGACGCCGAGTGCGCCACCAGACGATGAGCGCCACCGTCGCCGACCTCGAGAAGCAGGGCCTCGTGACGCGCTCCCCCGACCCGGCGGACGCGCGCGGGGTGCTGATCATGACCACCCCGGCGGGCTCGGCGACGATCGTCGAGCTGCGCCGCCGTCGCTCCACCGAGCTGCACGAGGCCGCCCACGCGGTGCTCTCACCCGAGGAGCGCGCCGCGCTCGTCACCGCGACCGCGGCGCTCGGCAAGCTCGCGGCAGTGCTGCACGACGGCGCGGACGGCTGAGGCCGGCTCCGCAGCCTGAGGGCGCATCCCGCGGAACGTCGGCACCACCGCCAATCAGCCGCGCGCCGCGTCGCGCTCCGTCATGTCCAGCGCACCGGTCTCGTCCAGATCGATCGGGGTGGGCGGAACCCGGAATCCCTTCGAGCGGATCGCGATGTAGATCACGCCGAGCACCAGCCAGGCGAGGCCGAGCAGCTTGGCGTCCATGTCGATGCCGAACCAGAGCACGACGCTGATGATCACGCCGATGCCGGGCAGCACGAGATTGCGCACGACATCCGCCCCCTGCCGCTGACGACCGCGGATGAAGTAGTGGCTGATCGCCGAGTAGTTCACGAAGACGAAGCCGGTGATCGCGCCGAAGCTGATCAGCGACGCCGCGCCGAAGAGGTCGTCGGCGTAGAAGATCGCCGTCAGCGACACGGCCGAGGTGATGAGGATGTTGAACACCGGCGTCTGGAAGCGCGGGCTCAGCCGGCCGAAGACGCGCCGCGGCAGCACGCCGTCGCGTCCCATGCCGTAGAGGATGCGCGACACCGCGGCGAGCGCCGCCATCGCGCAGACGAGGCTCGAGGCGTTGTCGACGATGAGGAACGGGACCTTGATCCACTCGATCCCCGTGTGCTGGAACAGCTCGAGGATGCCGACGTTCGGGTCTTTCATGTCGCGATAGGCGGTCGGCCAGGCGAGGTTCATGACGTACGAGATGACCGAGAACCCGACGCCCGCTCCGACGCTGACCAGCATCACCGCTCGAGGGACGGTCTTGCGTGGCTCGACCGTCTCCTCGGCGAAGGTCGACACGGCATCGAACCCGAGGAACGACGTCGCCAGCACCGCGGCACCGCCGAGCACCTTGCCGAAGTCGAAGGTGTCGGGGTTGACGACGGCACGCGAGTCGAACAGCCCGAGCGGACCGCTCACCTGGGCGACGACGACCGCGAGCACGACCGCGAGCACCAGGCTGAACGCGACCTGCGCCACGACGACGACCGAGTTCACCCGACCGGCCGCGCGCACGCCGATGATGTTGAACACCGCGACGAACGCCGCGGCGGCGATGACCCAGACGGCGACCGGGATCATCGGCAGCACGTCGTGCATGTAGATGCCGAGCAGGAGGTAGCAGATCATCGGCAGCAGCAGGTAGTCGATCAGCATGACCCAGCCGGTGAAGAACCCCACCCACGGGTTCACCGAGCGCTGCACGTAGGTGTAGGCCGAGCCGGCGCGCGGGTAGGCCTTGACCATGCGGGAGTAGCTGTAGGCGGTGAAGAACATCGCGATCGTGGTGATGACGAAGGCGAGCGCCTGCATGCCGCCGGTCTTCTCGGTCGTCACCCCGAACTGGTCGAAGACGACGGTCGGCGCGAGGTAGGCGATGCCGAAGACCACCAGCAGCCGCAGGGTCAGCACTCGTCGCAGCTTCGGGGCCGGGCGCCCCTGCTCCACTGTCGTCATGTGCTCGTGCCTCCTTGCATGTTCACCTCGGACGCCCCGGTCGGGACGCCCGTCAGTCCCGTCCTGGCAGAGCGCCGGCGACGACGCGGCCTTCGAAGAGCACCGCATCCACCCGCAGCGCGGCGAGCGCCGCCGGGTCGACCGCGACCGGGTCGTCGGCGAGCACGGTCAGGTTCGCGACTTTGCCGACCTCGATCGAGCCGACCCGGTCGTCGATGCGCAGCTGCTTCGCCGCGTCGATCGTGTAGCCCTTGAGCAGCAGCTCGACAGGGAGCACGGCGTCCGGATGCGGGCGCACACCACCCGGGTAGCGTTCGCCGTCGAGCGGATACTCGGGGTCGACGCGCGTCGCGGCGACCTGCATGCCGAACAGCGGCGCGCCCCGGTGCAGTTCGTACTTCGTGACGACGTCGCTCGCGAAGGTCAGCGTCGTGCCGGCGGCGGCGATCTCGCCGAAGCGGTACATGCGGTTCCAGCGCTCGTCGCCGAGGTGAGTGCGCGCCTCCTCGCCGAAGTAGCCGCCCGACCAGTGCGGGGTCCAGTTCACGATGATGCCGAGCTCGGCCGGGCGTGCCATGTCGGCCGGGTCGACGAGCTCGCAGTGAGCCAGGGCGACCTGGATGCGCCACTCCGTGCCGTCGCCCGCGCACCGCTGGCGCGCGGCGGCGACCGCGTCGCAGGCCGAGCGGAAGGCGCGGTCGCCGACCAGGTGGATGTGCGCATCCACGTCGGCGGCGTTGGCGATCAGCAGGCACTCGGTGAGCTCGCGGTCGTCGAAGGCGATCTGACCGAAGGCGCCGCCGGCATCCGCGCCCTCGAGCGGACTCAGCACGGCGCTGTTGCCGCTCTCGTTGGTGCCGTCGTAGAACAGCTTGAGCGTGCGCACCCGCACCCGCTCGCTGCCGTAGCGCGCCTGCCAGGTCTTCAGACGGTCGATCACCTCGGGCAGGTCGCTGCGGTTGATGAACCGCAGGGCCCCCTCGTAGACCATGTTCAGCTCGCCGCGGCGGTCGAGCTCGGCGACGGAGGCGAGCGACTGCTCGTCGTCGATGAAGGCCTCGAAGAGAGACGTGACCCCGCTCTCGGTCATGAAGCCGAAGAACTCGGCGACGCGCTCGGGCGTGACCTGCTCGGGCGGACGCCAGCCGATCGCCTCGTACATCGGCTCGAGGAAGTGCCGGTAGACCTGCTCGCGGGCGACTCCGGTCGGCTCGCCGTCGGCGTCGCGCACGAACATCTCGAGGCCGGGGACCGGATCGGGTGTGTCACGCGTGACGCCCATGAGCTCGAGCATGCGGCTGTTGAGCCAGTGCTCGTGGTCGCTGAAGTCCTGCAGCAGCACGGGCCGGTCGCTGACGGCGGTGTCGAGCAGCTGCCGCGTCGGCTCGTCGTCGCCGAAGGCCGTGCTCGGGTAGTACTCGAAGTAGAGGAACGGCGCCTCCTCCTTCGGATGGGCGACGGCGTAGTCGCGTACGAAGGCGAGGATCTCGTCGACGTTCTCGGTCCAGGGCAGGCGCACATGCCAGAGGCTCTTGGCGACCATCCCGGGATGCGCGTGCGCGTCGATCAGGCCGGGTACGACGGTGCGCCCGTCGAGGTCGACGATCTCGTGACCGGAGGCAGCGGCAGCGGCGGATCCCGACGCCTCCCAGTCAGCACGGGTGCCGACGAAGACGATCCGGTCGCCCTCGATCACGACGGTGTCGGCGAGCGGCAGGGCGGCATCCGAGGTGCGCACCAGGGCGTTCGTCAGGATCATGCGGGCCAAGTTAGTCATTCGTGACTAGAAAGCGCAATGGTCGTGTTTGAATCGTGCCGAGGAGGTGCCCGTGGCCCAGCCATCCCGCTCGCTCGAGCGACGTCGGCAGATCATCGCCGCGACCGTCCAGTGCATGGCTGCCGACGGCGTCGGCGGCACGACCCTCGCGCGGATCGCCGAGACCGCCGGAATGGCCCGCGGTCACATGCGCCATTTCGCCGGCAATCGTGAAGCCCTGCTGACCGACGCCGCCCGGGTGTTCTACTTCGGCGAGACCGCCCTCGAGCAGCCCGACCTCGACGTCGCCGAACTCGAGCGGCGCGCGCCCCTCGTCCCCTCGGCCGCCGACACGACCGGCGCCCTCGACTACCTCTTCGGCGAGTTCGCGGAACCGGGCAGCGAGAACGCCGCCGCCAACGCGTTCATGGACGCCGGACGCACCATCCCCGACATCCACCGCATCGTCGTGACCGCCTACCGCGGGATGGAGCAGTCACTCACCCGGCTCCTGGAGCGCGAGCATCCGAAGAGCCCGGCCGCCGACTGCCGTCGCGTCGCGTACGGCGTGCTGACGATCGCCATGGGGCACAACCTGCTCAACGAGGTGGATGCGGCGGCCGAGCGCAGCGACGCCGCCCGCGCGGGTGCGCTGCGACTCATCGCCGAGCTGGACGCGGACTGACGCGCTCAGCGACGCTGCGCCGCGTACTGCTCGCGGATGACCGGGGCGTCGGCGGCCTCGACCGTGGTCGCGATCTCGGGCGACCACGACGGGCGCGTTCCGGTGAGGGCCCAGGCGGCCTGCGCCGCGGCGCCGGCCGCGACGTACTCCCCCGGGGTCGGCACGACGATCTGGCGCCCGAACACCTCGGCGGCGATCCGTGCGACGGCGGGGCTCTGCGCGGCACCGCCGATGAGCAGGATGCGCGACGCCTCCACGCCCTGCGCGAGCACGGCGTCGAGTCCCTCGGCGAGGCCGCACAGCATCCCCTCGATCGCCGCGCGCGCGAGGTTCTCGCGGGTCGTCGCGGCGAGCGTGAGGCCGAAGATGCTCGCCGTCGCGTCGGGCAGGTTCGGGGTGCGCTCGCCCTCGAACCACGGCTGCAGCACGAGGCCGCCCGCGCCGGGCTCGGCGGTCAGCGCGAGGCGGCCGAGCTCGGCGTGATCGACGCCGAGCACGCGGGCGACGGCGTCGAGCACGCGCGCCGCATTGAGGGTCGCGACGAGCGGCAGGAACGCGCCGGAGGCATCCGCGAAGCCCGCGACCGTTCCAGCCGTGTCGGTCACGACGGTCTCGGTGACGGCGAACACGGTCCCGGAGGTGCCGAGTGACACGACCACGTCGCCGGGGCGCGCGTCGAGGCCGAGCGCGGCACCCGCGTTGTCGCCCGCCCCCGGTCCGATCACGAGACCGGCCGGGATGCCCGGATGCGCGGCCGTCACGCCGGCCGACCCGTGCGGGGCGAGCACCCGCGGCAGCCGCGCCTCGTGGCCAAGGGCGGCGACCAGCAGGTCGCGGTCCCAGTCGTCGGAGGTCGGCGACCAGTATCCGGTTCCGCTCGCATCCGAACGGTCGGTCGCGAGCTCGGCGAGCCCGTCGCCGGAACCCGCGTCGCCGGAGGAACCCGCGCCGCCGAAGCCGCGCAGCCGCCAGCTCAGCCAGTCGTGCGGCAGCGCGACGGCGGCGACCCGAGCCGCGTTCTCGGGCTCCGCGTCGCGCAGCCAGCGCAGCTTCGTCGCCGTGAACGACGCCACCGGAACACTGCCGGTGCGCCGCGCGAGCTCGTCGGCGCCGAACTCGGCGATCAGGTCGGCTGCGGCTCTGGCGGAGCGGGTGTCGTTCCAGAGCAGGGCCGGGCGGATGACCGCGCCCGCCGCATCCAGCGCGACCATGCCGTGCTGCTGCGCGCCGACCGAGATCGCCGCGACGTCATCCAGGCCTCCGGCGTCGGCGACCGCCGCGAGCAGCGCCTCCCACCACGCCTCGGGATGCACCTCGGTGCCCTCGGGATGCGCGGCACGACCGGTGCGCACGACGGCGCCCGTCTCGGCGTCGCGCACGACGATCTTGCAGCTCTGGGTCGATGAGTCGACACCGGCGACGAGGGGCATCGGGCTCCTTTGCCTCGGGGATCCCGCTCGGGTGCGGAGACGGCGAAGCCGGCGACGGCCTCGCCTCGACCCTCCCACGCCGGACGCGCACCGCGCGAGGGCTGCGGAGGCCCGGGCGTGGGAACGCACGTGCCGACACCCGCGGCCGAAGGGCATCACGCATGGCAACCGCTTGCCATTCGGAGAGCTCCTTCGCTAGCGTGGGGTTGAAGCAGAGCGATATCAGGGCCCCGGACCATGGCAATCGATTGATCGGGATCCGACGAGACAGGACGACGATGCCCCCAGACGATCGCTCGGCCGCCGTGCGCCGGGGCGTCGCCATCGTCGGAGCCGGTGCGGTCGCCATGACCCGGCACGTGGGCGCAGGACGGCGGGGGCGCGCTCATGAACCAGGGCATCCACACGCTCGACCTGCTGGTCTGGATGCTCGGCCCCGCCCGTCGCGTGACGGCCCGCAGCGCGGTGCTCGCCCACGAGCGCATCGAGGTCGAGGACACGCTGACGGCGCTCGTCGAGTTCGGCTCGGGGGCGCTCGCGACCGTGCACGCCACGACCGCCGCGTATCCCGGCCTCGCCGCACGGCTGCAGATCATGGGCACGCGCGGCAGCGCGATCATCGAACACGGCGAGCTGCGCTGCCTGCACCTCGCCGGAGCGGGAACAGGCGACGACGGCCACGGCCTCGGCGCCACCGCGGCCGCCGGCGCCGAGGTCGGCGACATGGGCCTGCACGGCACCGCGAATCAGGTCGACGCGCCCGACCCCGAGCTCAGTCTCGACGCGACGGTGGATGCGTCGGGCCACGCCCGCCAGTACGCGGCGCTCGCCGACGACATCCGTCTCGGCCGCCGCCACCGCGTCACGATCGCCGACGCCGTCGCCACGCTGACCGTAATCGAGGCCATCTACCGCTCGGCCGCCACCGGGCGGCCGGTCGACATCGTCGGCCCCGCCGGCTGACCGACCGGTCCGGCACCGATCCACCCGGCACCGACACCCCACCACCGATCCACCCCATCAGCCGACTCGACGAGGAGCCACCGTGATCCACGAACTCAACCACCTCGGAATCGTGACCGCCGACCTCGACCGCTCGGTCGCCTTCTACGTCGACCTGCTCGGCGCGCGGCCGGTCTGGAGCGCCGAGGTCGCCGCCTCCGGGATGCGTATCGCCTATCTGCAGCTCGCTCAGGGCCTGGTCGAGCTGATCGAGTTCGCGGGCGACGCCGCACCCGCCGGGGCGAATCACCTCGGCTTCCTCAGCGACGACCTCGACGGCGATGTGGAGCGGCTGCGCTCGTCCGGCGCCGTCGTCACGGTCGAACCGAGGGCGACCGGATCGGGCGTCGGCCGTCAGGCCCTCGTGCTCGACCCCGATGGGGTGTGGATCGAGCTGCTGCAGCGCGACCTGCCGCTGCGCAGCGGGACGACGCCGCATCCGCACATCCACGCGATCGACCACGTCGCGCTGCAGGCCGACGATCACGACCGCTCGCTCGCGTTCTACCGCGACGGCCTCGGCATGGCGGTCGCCCGCCAGACCCCGATCCCGTCGCTCGACACGACGCTCACCTACCTGCACCACGGCGAGGATGTCGTCGAACTGCTGCCGAAGGTGCACGACGGCGCGCGACTGCACCACCTGGCCCTCGTCGTCGACGACGTGGACGCCGCGCTCGCCCGGCTCGTCGCCGACGGCGGTGAGCCGGACGGACCGTCGCGCCCGGCCGCCGGCGGGATCGGGCGAGTCGGCTCGGTGACCGACCCGAACGGCGTCGTGATCGAGTTCGTCGACCGGCCGCGGGTGCTCGAGGGCTGACGCGCGCGTCACCCGGCGGTCCGCCGCTGTGGCAGGCTGACTCTGCGCGATCGATCGCGGCGGGGCGTCTCCCCGCCTTCCGCGCGAGCGAGAGGGTCTTCGATGACCTCGCCCACCGTCCAGCTCGACGCACTCGAGAACGAGTTCACCATCACCCGGCTCGACGCCGCAGCGGCGATCCCGCCGCAGTTGCTCACGGCTGAGGGGATCGTGTCGATCACCCGCACAGAGCGCGAACTGTCGATCGTGACCTCGACTGCGATTGCGCCCGATGCCCCCGCCCACCGACGCGACGCCGGATGGGTCGGCTGGTACGTCTCGGGCGAGATCCCGTTCGGGCTGACCGGGGTCGTCGCGTCGCTCGTGCAACCACTCGCCGCGGCGTCGTGCCCCGTCTTCGTCGTGTCGACGTTCGACAGCGATCTGCTGCTCGTCCCCTCCGCCTCGCGAGACCTGGCCGAGGCGACGCTGCGCGACGCCGGGCACCGGCTCTAGACGCAGCCCCTCGCTCCGATACCGCCCCGCCGGCGACCGCGGCCCCCTCAGGCGTGCGGACGCCCGGCGGCGGGGCGGCGGTTCAGCGCCGCGGGCCGTCGATTCGTGCGAAATCGTCGGATTGGGCAGCCGAGAACGACGATTCGGCACGAATCGGCGAGCTCAGCGCGCGGCGAGCTCCGCGACGGCGCGCTCGACGAGCTCGGCGGGCGCGAGCGTCACGGGCAGCGTGATGCCGACCTCCCACGCGGCGAGCGGTTCGAGCGTCGCGAACTGGCTCGCCAGCAGCGTGGGCGGCATGAACTCGTGGTCGCGGTGCGAGAGCCGCTCGGCGACGAGCGCGGCGTCGCCGTCGAGACAGAGGAACGCGAGCTCGTCGTCGCTCGCGCGCAGCAGTTCGCGGTACCAGCGCTTGAGCGCCGAGCAGGCGACGACGATCGTGCGGCCGTCCTCCCGCGCCGACGCCAGACTCGCGCCGATCGCCTTCAGCCAGGGCACGCGATCCTCGTCGGTCAGCGGCTCGCCTCCGGCCATCTTCGCCTTATTGGCGGCGGGATGCAGGTCGTCGCCGTCGAGGAACTCGACGCCGATCCGCTCGGCCAGCAGCCGGCCGACGGTCGACTTGCCCGAGCCCTGCACGCCCATCACCACGATCGACGGCGCCGCGGGCGTTCCGGGTGTCGCGGGGTTCGTCATGTCAGCTCCTGACGGTCAGAGGTGTGGTGGATGGGCCGGCCGATTCGGCGCGATGCTCCTGAGTCGGGCGCGGGGCGCGGTCGAGCCGTCGGTGGTCCGCCCCGACCGCGCCGCGCATCCGCTCACCAGTTGTGCATCGACCCGTCGAGCAGGCGCGCGACTGGCAGGTACGCCGGGGCGTAGGCGTGCGCGGCGCCGACCGCGTCGTCGTAGTCGACACCGAGTCCGGGGGCTTCGCTGGGCTTCAGCATGCCGTCCTCGAACGTGTACGAGGGGCGGAACAGCTCGTGCGTCGCATCCGAGTGCTTCATGTACTCCTGGATGCCGAAGTTCGGGATCGCGATGCCGAGGTGGATGGCCGCGGCGAGCCCGACCGGCGAGACGTCGGTGGGTCCGTGCACGCCCGACTTGATCTGGTAGACCGACGCGTAGTCGAAGATGCGGCGCAGCGCGGTGATGCCGCCCGCGTGCGTGACGGGGCTGCGCACGTAGTCGATGAGCTGCTCTTCGAAGAGGTCCTTGTAGTCGAAGATCGAGTTGAAGACCTCGCCGATCGCGAGCGGCGTGGTGGTGTGCTCGCGCACGCGGCGCAGCACGGCCTGGTTCTCGGCCGGGGTCACGTCTTCGAGCCAGAACAGGTCGTAGGGCTCGAGCAGCTTGCCGACCTTCGCCGCCTCAATCGGGGTGAGACGGTGGTGGGCATCGTGCAGCAGGGGCATCTCGGGCCCGAACTCGTTGCGCACCGCTTCGAAGACGGTCGGGATATGGCGGATGTACGCCCGCGTGTCCCACGACTCCTCGACGGGGCGCTCGCCGGGACGGGCGGGCTCGTGATCGTAGCGCGTGGTGACGCCCATGCCGCCCTGCGCGGCGTTCGCGCTCGACGCGACGCCGTACACACTCGGCAGGCCCGGCACGCCGGTCTGCACGCGGATGGCGCGGTAGCCCTCCTCCTGGTGGTGCCGGATCGAGTCGAACAGCTCGGGCAGGTCGGCGCCGGACGCGTGGCCGTAGCAGAGCAGCCCCTCGCGGCTGCGGCCGCCGAGCAGCTGGTAGAGCGGCAGGCCCGCGACCTTCGCCTTGATGTCCCAGAGGGCGGTGTCGACGGCGGCGATCGCGGCCATCGTGATGGGTCCGCGACGCCAGTAGGCACCCCGGTAGAGGTACTGCCAGGTGTCTTCGATGCGGTGCGCATCCAGGCCGATCAGCAGCGGGACGACGTGGTCGGCGAGGTACGACGCGGCGGCGAGCTCGCGGCCGTTGACGGTCGCGTCGCCGAGGCCGGTGACCCCGGTGTCGGTGGTGATGCGCAGGGTGACGAAGTTGCGGCCGGGGCTGGAGACCAGCACCTCGGCGGATTCGATCTTCACGAGCGGGACTCCTTGCTGGGGTTGGCGGGCGTGCCGGCCGGGGCCGACGAGGTGGATGCGTCGGAGGCGCCGAGCGCGGTGACGTTCGCGTCGTCGGATCCGGCGACGAACGCGGCGGTCGAGAGCGACGGGTCGCTGACGCCCCCGCGCTCGTCGATCTCGGCGACGATCTCGCGGTGGCGGGCGTCGGTGAGCGGGTAGAAGAACATGATGATGAAGGCGAGGATGCCGGCGACGGCGGGGATGGCGCCCACGGCGAAGCGGATGGCCACTTCGGCGCCTTCGCTCTGCTGCGCGGCGCCGGCGGCGTAGCCGCCGATGGCGAGCGCGTAGGCCGCGAGCGCACCGCCGACCGCCTGACCGGTCTTGCGGGTGAAGGAGAAGACCGCGTAGATGATCCCCTCGCCGCGCACGCCGGTCTTCCACTGGCCGTACTCGACCGTGTCGGCCTCGAGGGCCCACAGCAGCATGCCGACGAAGGAGACGCCGAGCGTCGAGATGAGCAGTCCGATGAAGCCGGTCACGCCGGCCGAGGCGGGCGAGAAGAAGGCGACGGCGCCACCGGTGATGACGATCACCGCGCCGAGGAGGAAGGCCGTGCGCTTGCCGAGGCGGCGCACGATCGTCGGCATGATGACGCCGAGGCCGAGGGTGCCGCCGATCTGCACGACGGCGATCACCGGGTAGAGGCCGATGGCGTGCAGCACGTCGCGCAGGTAGTAGAGCTGCACGCTGCTCATGGCGAGCATCCCGGTCAGGAAGACGAAGGAGGCGGCGCAGAGCAGGCCGAGCGGCACGTTGCTCTTGATGACCGCGAAGCTCTGCTTGGTGCTGATGCGGGCGACGTCGCGGCGCACCGTCTCCTTCGCCGTGAAGAAGGTGAAGAGATAGAGCGAGAAGCCGACGACGATGAAGCCGAGCGTCATGAAGGTGAAGATCGACTGCAGGTCGTTGTCGGGCGTGATGAGCGGGGCGATCGCCACGCCGAGGAAGGCGCCGACGACGGCCGCGCCGATCGTGCGGGCGCTCGAGAGCTTGGCGCGCTCCTTGGAGGTCTGCGTGATCGCGCCGGCGAGCGAGCCGTAGGGGATGTTGACGAGGCTGTAGGCCAGGCCGAGCGCCGCGTAGGTGAGGTAGGCGTAGATCAGCATGCCGGTCTCGCCGATCTGCGGCACGTTGAAGGTGAGGAAGCTCAGCACGAGCAGCGGCAGCGAGCCGAACAGCAGGAACGGACGGAACTTGCCGAAGCGCTTCGAGAAGGTGCGGTCGACGATGCGGCCGGCGAAGACGTCGGCGAAGGCGTCGAAGACGCGCACGACGAGCAGCAGGGTTCCGGCGGCGGCCGCGCCGATTCCGGCGACGTCGGTGTAGTAGACGAGCAGGAACATCGTCGCGGTCGTGAAGGCGAGGTTGTTCGCGGCATCGCCGGCGCCGTAGCCGGCGAGCGTGAGAGCGCTGAGCCGGCGGGGAGCGGCCTGCCCGGTGGCGGCCTGCTCGGTCGTGGTGGTCATTGCTGTCGTTCCCTTTCGCGCCATTGCGTCCGCGTCATCGCGTGGGGGTCGGGTGATCCCGTGTCGGAAGACGTGTCGAGTGAATCAGAATCGGTGGATTTTGGCAAGCGGTTGCCAGATGGAGAGAGAAAACGCGGATGCGCGCGACGGCGCATCCGCGTCGATTCAGGCGTCGGCGACGCCCTCGGTGACCGCCGCGACGATCGCGGGGTCGTCGACGAGCGCCGGATCGAGCAGCCGCAGCAGCTCGAACACGGGCGAGTCGGAGGCGCGCGCCGCGGCGAGCGCCTCCTCGGCGGCGTCCGGCGGAGCCGCCGCCTCGAGCTGCAGCGCGACCCAGGCGACGAGCGCCGCGATCGCGGCCGCGCCATCCCGCCCGGCCGCCCGTTCGGCGAGCAGCACCGGCGCCGCGCGCACGCGCAGCTTCGCCGAGCCCTCCTGGCCGATCTGGGCCAGGCGGTGCTCGATGCGCGCGTTGTCGAAGCGCTCGAGCAGGGCCGCGCGGTAGGCGGGCAGGTCGAGCCCGTCGGGCAGGTGGCGGCAGGCCGCATCCCAGAAGGCCTCGACCTGGGCGCGCAGCACCGAGTCGCCGACGGCCTGCGCCACGGTCTCGTGACCGCGGCGCAGTCCGGCGTAGGCGAGCAGGCTGTGGGCGCCGTTGAGCAGCCACAGCTTGCGGCGCTCGAAGGGCTCGATGTCGTCGACGAAGCGGGCGCCGGCGGCCTCCCAGTGCGGGCGGCCCGCCGGGAACTCGCCCTGCAGAACCCAGTCGTGGAAGGGCTCGGTCACGACCGGCGCGGCATCGGCCCAGCCGGTGAGCGTCTCCGCGGTCGCGCGATCGTCGGGCGTGGACCGCGGCGTGATCCGGTCGATCGAGGTGGCGACGAACGACACCGCGTCGCGGATCCAGGCAGCCGTCTCCGACAGTCCGGCGGCCTCCGCGAGGCCGACGACGGCGGCGCGCACGAAGCGGCCGTTGTCGGGGATGTTGTCGCAGGGCAGGATCGCGATCGGGGCGGCGCCGGCCCAGCGGCGCGCATCCAGTCCGGCGACCAGACGGCCGATCGTCGTCGCGGGGCGTCCGCCGCCGCGCAGCTCGGCGAGGTCGGAGGCGACGGCCGGGTCGTCGAGGTCAGGCGAGCCGTCGGGGCGGCTGCGGTAGCCGGGCTCGGTGATCGTCAGCGTCACGACCGCGGTGCTCGGTGCGCTCAGAAGCTCGACGAGACGACTCAGGTCGTCGCCCGAGACCGCCTCGACGAGGCTCGGCACGATCTCGGCGCGGTCGGCGTGCTCGTCACGCACGATGAGCGTGAAAAGGCCGTCCTGCGGGCGCAGCTGGTCGGCCGCGTCGGGGCTGCGCCCGGTGAAGGCGGCGATCCCCCAGTCGGCGGCGTCGTCGGCGTGCGCCGTGTACCAGGCCTGGTGGGCGCGGTGGAAGGCACCGAGGCCGAGGTGCACGATCCGCACCGGAGCGACGGGCAGCGGCTGCCCGGCCGCGGCGAGGGCGGCGCGGGAGAGCGCGGGAGCTGGGGCGGATGCTGCGCCCGCAGCGGGAACGGATGCGGCGCCGGCGGCGGCCATGCTGACGGGCTCAGCGGGCTCAGCCGCCTCGGCCACCGCATCCACCTCGGTCGCGCCGCTCACAGCTTGAACACCTTCGTCGGCTGGGCGACGACGAGGTCGCCCGCGATCTGCTCGGCCGCGGCGCGGTCGATGCGGCCCTCGACCACGAGGCGCGCGAGGAAGGCGGCGTCGAGGCGGCGCGACATGTCGTGGCGGGCCGGGATGGAGAGGAAGGCGCGGGTGTCGTCGATGAAGCCCGAGCCGCGCGAGAAGCCCGCCGTCTCGGTGACGGCCGCGCGGAAGCGCAGCACCGCATCCGGCGCGTCGACGAACCACCAGGGCGCGCCGATGTACACCGAGCGGTAGAAGCCGGCGAGGGGCGCGATCTCGCGCGAGTAGACGGTCTCGTCGATCGCGAACAGCACGAGGTGCAGGTCGGGGTCGTTGCCGTAGCGCTCGAGCAGCGGGCGCAGGTTCTCGACGTACTCGACGGCGACGGGGATGTCGTGGCCGGTGTCGGGCCCGTAGGCCTGGAAGGTCGAGCTGGAGTGGTTGCGGAAGACGCCCGGGTGGATGGTCATCACGAGTCCGTCGGCGACGCTCATGCGGGCCGACTCGAGCAGCATGTGGCCGAGCAGCTCGCGGGCGTCTGCGTCGGAGATCGAGCCGGAGACCGCCTCGGCGTAGAGGGTCGCGGCGCGCTCGGCGCCGAGGTCGATCGTGTAGGGCTGCGGCACGCCGAAGTCGGCCGAGACGGCGCCGTGCTCGACGAAGTGGCGGCGGCGGCGCTCGAGCGCACGCAGGTAGCCGGCGTAGTCATCCACCTCGTAGTCGCCCCACGCGGCGAGCGCGCGCACGTTCTCGGCGTAGCCGGGAGCGAGCGGGTTGATGTAGCCGTCGGGGCGGAAGGTCGGCACGACGCGTCCGGTGAAGGTGGGGTCGGCGGCGAGCGCGGCGTGCACGGCGAGGTCGTCGAGCGGGTCGTCGGTGGTGGCGAGCACCTGGATGCCGAAGCGGGCGAACAGCGCGCGCGGGCGGAACTCGGGCGTCTCGAGCGCGGCCTGGATGCGGTCGTAGAGCGCATCCGCGTTCTCGGCCGAGGGGTGCTCGTCGATGTCGAAGAGCGTCGCGAAGGTGTGCTGCAGCCAGTAGCCCGAGGCGGTGCCCGCGTAGAGGCCCCAGTGCGCGCAGAAGGTGCGCCAGACCTGGCGCGGTTCGGCGATCGGGCGGCCGTCGGCGGCCGGGATGCCGAGGTCGGCGAGCTCGACGCCGGCGGCGTGCATGAGCCGGGTGACGTAGTGGTCGTAGCGGATGAACAGCTCGGCCGGGTTCGGGAACGGCTGGTCGTCGAAGATGAGCCGCGGGTCGACGTGGCCGTGCGGGGAGACGATCGGCAGCTCGGCGACCGACGCGTAGAGGCTCCGGGCCACCTCGCGGGTCGCGGGGTCGGCGGGGAGCAGTCGGTCGGGATCGAGTCGCAGCGTCATCGGCACGGTTGAAGTGAAGCGCAGTCGCGTCGATTTTGTCAACCGGTTGCCAAAATGGTCGCGACCAGTCCAGACTGGCCCTGCGACGCCGCACCACCGCGGCGTGCGCACGCACGACATGGCGAGGAGGCCGACGTGGCAGTGATCGGAGTTCAGGCGATGATGCTCAAGGGCAGCATCGAGGAGCGCGGGGCGTTCGCGACGCTGCAGCGGGTTCGCGACATCGGCTACCGCGCGATCGAGATCTCGCAGATCCCCCTGACGACCGAGAACGTGGATGAGCTCGTGCGCGCCCGCGACGAGCTCGGCTTCGAGTTCTCCTCCACCTCGGCCAGCCTCGACAAGTCGACCGCGGCCAACGACGCCCTCGAGACCGACTTCGAGAAGATCGTCGCCGACACGAAGCGCCTCGGCGCGAGCATGGTGCGCATGGGCATGATGCCCCTCGGCGCGCTCGCCGACCTCGACAGCCTGCACGCCTTCTGCGACGCCGCCGAGGGCTACGCGCAGCGCCTCGAAGAGCAGGGCCTGCACCTCTACTACCACAACCACCACGTCGAGTTCGCGAAGTACGACGGGCGCTACGCGCTCGACATCATCGCCGACCGCTCCCCCACCGTCGGCATCGAGCTGGATGCGCACTGGCTGCAGCGCGGCGGCGTCGACCCGCAGCGCACGATCGAGCGCTTCGCCGGTCGCGTGAAGATGGTGCACCTCAAGGACTACCGGATCGGCCAGCTGCCGAGCGAGGCCTTCGAGCTGCTCGAGAAGGGCGACCACGTCGGATTCATGGGCTTCTTCACCTCGTCGGTGCAGTTCGCCGAGGTCGGCGAGGGCAACCTCGACTGGAAGGGCATCATCCCCGCGAGCATCGCCGCCGGCGCCGAGTACCTGCTCGTCGAGCAGGACCAGCTGTACGGCCGCGACGTCTTCGACTGCCTGCAGACCTCGCACGACAACCTGGTCGCGATGGGCTTCGCCGACCTGTTCTGACGCACCGCGTCGGGCCCGCCCGACCGCGCACGAAGGGGCGGCGACCACGTGGTCGCCGCCCCTTTCGCGTGCGGTGCGGATGCGGAGGGGCCGGGCGCGACGACGGCGCACCCCGCGCGGGTCAGACGCGGGCGCGCCCCGACGAGCCGCGGATGATGAGCCGCGACACGGGCGGCTCGATCTTCGGCGCGGCCGTGTCGCCGTCGATCTTCGCGAGCAGGCGGCGCACCGCGAGATCGCCGAGGTTGAGCAGCGGCATCTGCACGGTCGTCAGCGGCGGCGAGGTGAAGTCGGCGCCGAAGACGTCGTCGAAGCCGACGATGCTGAGGTCGTCGGGGATGACCATCCCCTGATGGCTGGCCGCGCGGATGAGGCCGATCGCCATGACGTCGTTGTAGGCCATGACGGCGGTCGCGCCGGCCGCCACGAGCCGCGGCAGGGCCTCGGGTCCGATGTCGAGCGTCGGCCGGTTCGGGCCGACCACGTCGATCGCGACGCCACGGCGCGCACCCACCGCCTGGATGACCTCGGCGCGGTGCCGGCTCATCCACGACTGCGTCGGACCCGACAGGTAGACGATGCGGTCGTGCCCGAGCAGATGCAGGTGCGCGACGGCCTCGTCGATGCCGGGCTCGACGTCGCCGATGACCGAGTCGACGCCGTCGGAGTCGCGGTTGATGAGCACGAGCGGCCGCTCGTCGGCGAACTGCTGGATCTGCGCGTCGTCGAGGCGGCTCGCGGCGAGCACGATGCCGTCGACGCTGCGCAGGATGCGGTCGGCGGCGGTGCCCTCGAGCTCGCTGTCCTCCTGCGACTCGGCGAGCACGAGCGTGTAGCCGTGCTCGGCGGCGGCCTGCTGGGCGCCGCGCACGATGCCCGCGATCATCGGGTTCGTGATGTCGCTGAGGATGAGGCCGAGCGTGCCGGTCTTGCCCGTCGGCAGGGCGCGGGCCATCGGGTTGAGCCGGTAGCGCAGCTCTTCGGCGGCGGCGCGCACGCGGGCCTCGGTCTTGGCGTTGATGCGTCCGGGCGAGTTGAGCGCGCGCGAGACGGTCGACGGGTTGACTCCGGCGAGCTTCGCGACGTCGTAGATCGTCGGGGCGGATCCGGGTCCTCGGCGCGGGCCGTCGGCGTTCGACATGCGCCTCCCTTTCCGCTCCGGACGCGAACGCCCCATGCTATCCGCGGAGTCGGGCGCGACCGGTGTACTGGCAGTGCCCCCCTCAGCCTCGGAGAGCATCCGAGCGCTCGCTTCCGCCCGGTCGGGCGCTCGCCGCCGTCGTCGTCGTCGATCCGTGCGGGCCGTGCCCGGCCGACGCCGCGTCCGCAGCGTCCGCTGCACCGCCCGGACCCGCTTCCGCAGCCGTGCCGTCCGCGGCCGCCTCCGCGTCGATCAGCTCGCGCCGCTCCCGACGTCGCATGGCCTGACGGTCGGGGTCGGGCACCGGCGACGCCAGCAGCAGCCGCTTCGTGTACGGATGCTGCGGGTCGCGCGTGACCTGCTCGGCCGGCCCGTGCTCGACGATGTCGCCGCGGAACAGCACCGAGACCTCGTGGCTGATGTGCCGCACGACGTCGAGGTCGTGCGAGATGAAGAGGTACGAGACCCCGGTCTCCTGCTGGATCGCGAGGAAGAGGTCGAGCACGCGCGCCTGCGTCGACAGGTCGAGCGCGCTGACGGGCTCGTCGCAGACGATCAGCTTCGGCCGCAGGGCGAGCGCGCGGGCGATCGCGACGCGCTGCCGCTGCCCGCCCGAGAACTCGCGCGGCAGGCGGTGGATGCTGTCGCTCGGCAGCCCGACCTGGTCGAGCAGCTCGGCGATGCGCTTCTTCGCCTCCGTTCCCCCGATGCCCTGCACGACGAGCGGCTCAGCGAGGATCGCGCCGACCTCCATCGCCGGGTTGAGCGAGGTGTAGGGGTCTTGGAAGACGACCTGCATATCGCGGCTGAGGCGCTTGCGCTCGGAGCGCGAGGCGTGCGTCGCATCCCTGCCGTCGAAGGTGATGCGACCCCCCGTGACGGGCGCGAGTCCCAGCAGGGCGCGGCCGAGGGTGGTCTTGCCCGAGCCGGATTCGCCGACGAGGCCGAGCGTGCGCCCGGCGCCGATCTCGATCGAGACGCCCTTGAGGATGCGGGCGGGCTTCGCCCGGAATCCGCGACCGGGATAGGCGACCTCAAGCCGGTCGACGGTCAGCAGCGACTGCGCTGCCGAGCCGATCCCACCCGCCCCGCTCGCGGCGGCCGCCGTCGTCGCCGGCGCCGCGCCCGCGCCCTGCGCCGCGCTCATGCCCGGGCCCCCGCCCGCTCGCGGCCGACTTCGGTGAGCATCGTCATGGGCTCTTTCCCTTCGAGCATGGCGCTGAGCAGTATCCGCGTGTAGGGGTTCTGGGGATCGCGCAGGATCTGCCGCACGTCGCCGCTCTCGACCACGTGACCCGCCTGCATGACGAGCACCCGGTCGGCGAGGTCGGCGACGACGCCGAAGTTGTGCGTCACGAGCACGATGCCCATGCCGATGCGCTTCTGCAGCCCGCGCAGCAGGTCGAGCACCTCCGCCTGCACGGTCACGTCGAGGGCCGTGGTCGGCTCGTCGGCGATGATCAGGTCGGGCTCGCAGCTGATCGCCCCGGCGATGAGCACGCGCTGCGCCATGCCGCCCGAGATCTCGTGCGGGTGCAGATCGTAAGTGCGGGCCGGGTCAACGATGCCGACCAGGCCGAGCAGCTCGATCGCGCGCGCCTTCGCGGCCGCTTTCGACATCCCCATCACCACGCGCAGCGGCCGCGCGAGCTGGTGCCCGATCGTGAAGTTCGGGTCGAGGTTCGACATCGGCTCCTGCGGGATGTAGGCGATGCGCTTGCCGCGCAGCGGCCGCACCCGCGCCTGGTCGACCTTCGTGTCACCCGGCTCGACGGTGTACTTGCCGTCGAACTGGATGCTGCCGGCGATGATCTCGGCGTTGTCGGGCAGCAGCCCGAGGATCGAGAACGCGGTCTGCGACTTGCCCGAGCCCGATTCGCCGACGATGCCGAGCACCTCGCCGCGGTCGACGTGGAAGCTGACGTCGTCGACGACGTGCTTCGTGCTGCCGTCGGCCTGCGGGTACCCGACGCCGAGGCCTGTGACCTTGACGAGGTGGTGCTCGGTGCCGGCCTCGACGGTGGCGGCGGCGCGCTTGCCGCGAGCCGGTGCGGCCGTGCGCTCGGCCGAGCCGCCCGTCTTCACGACCGGCATCGCCATGGTCACGGCGCCGGTCGCGATGTCGGTCAGCCGCCGCTTGCGCGACACCTTCTGCCCGTCTTCGAGCGCATCGCGCAGCGCGTTGGCGAGCAGCACGAGCGCGCCGATCGTCAGGCCGATCATCACGATCGGCGGCACGATCAGCCCCGGGGCGACGTAGATGTTCTTGAAGCCCTCGTTGACCATCGCGCCCCAGCTGGCCTCGCCGGGGTCGCCGAGTCCGAGGAACTGCAGGCCCGCCTGGATCGAGATCGCGACGCCGGTGACGATCGCGGTCTGGATGATGATGGGCGCCCGCACGACCGAGAAGATGTGCCGCGCGATGATGCGGCCGTCGGAGAGGCCCGCGACGCGGGCCGCATCCACGTACAGCTCGTTGCGCACCGACTGCACGGCCGTGCGCGTCAGCCGGAAGTAGCCGGGGCTGAGCAGCACGCCGAAGATGATCATGCTGATCCACACCGACGGCCCGAGCGCCGCGCGCACGGCGAGCAGCACGACGATTCCGGGAAGGCTCATGAGCATGTTGCCGGCCCAGCCGGCGACCGAGTCGAACCAGCCGCCGTAGTAGCCGGCGAGCAGACCCGAGGGCAGGCCGATCGCGATTGCGACGGCTGCGCAGAGCAGGCCGGAGAAGATCGTCAGCTGCGTGCCGAAGAGCAGTCGACTGAGCACGTCGCGACCGGGAGAGTCGGTGCCGAGCAGGTGGTCGGCCGACGGTCCGGCGAGCGACGCCGCGATGTCGGCGTGGGTCTGGCTGTAGGGCGCGATCCACGGGCCGATGATCGCGAGAATCAGCAGGACGCCGAGCACGATGATCGAGATCAGGCCGAGCGGGTTGCGCAGCAGTCGGCGCAGCGTGTTCGGCCGCACGACCTCGCCGGTCTGTCCGGCGCTGCGGGTGGCGGAGGTCATGCGACACGCACCTTCGGGTTGAGCCAGCCGTTGAGCAGATCGACCAGCAGGTTCACGATGACGACGATCACGACCGTGTAGAGCACGACGCCCATCACCACGGGCACGTCGCCGAGCTGGGTGGCCGTGACGGCCAGGTTGCCGATGCCGGGGATCGCGAAGAGCTTCTCGATGATCACCGCGCCGCCGAGCATGCCGATGAACTGCAGGCTCAGCACCGTGAGTCCGGCCGGCGAGGCGCCGCGCAGCACGTGCTTGAACAGGATCTCGCCCTCGCCGAGCCCGCGGCTGCGGAGGGTGCGAATCGAGTCGCGCTCGTACTGGCGGATGACCGCGCTGCGGATCTGCTGCGCGCTGGAGGTGACCGCGTTGATCACGATCGCGAGCACCGGCAGGGTCAGCGACAGCAGCCACGCGCTCGCGGGCGCGTTCGGCGTGATCGTGCTGACCGCCGGGAAGAGCTTGAACTGGATGGCGAAGACGAAGGCGAGGATGATCGCCAGCACGAAGCCGGGGATCGCATCCCCCACGACCACCGAGACCTGCAGCAGCTTGTCGACCCAGCCGCGCTTCGTCGCGGCGAGCACGCCGAGCGCGAGGGCGATGATCGCGGTCAGCACGATCGCGGTGAGCACGAGGGTCAGCGTGACCGGCAGGCGCGTCGCGATCGTCTGCGCGACCGGCTCGGAGCCGAACCACGAGCGGCCGAGGCTGCCGGTCAGCGCCGACCCAGCCCAGCCGAGGTAGCGCTGCCAGAGCGGCTGGTCGAGCCCGAGCTGCTGCTGCTTGAGGGCGACCTGATCCTCGGTCGCGGTCTCGCCGAGGATGTTGCGGGCGATGTTGGTGCCCGAGGCGAACATCAGCACGTAGGCGAGTGCGCTGATCACCACGAGCAGCAGCGCGCCGGCGCCGAGGCGGCGGAGCGTGAAGCTGAGCATGTCGACTCCTTCGTCGAAGATCCGGTGCGGGGGCGAGGAGGCGTCCTCGCCCCCGCGATGCGGATCGGACCTACTTGGCCCCGGCGGGGGCGTAGTTGTAGATGGACGGGACGGCCATCTGCGTCTGCGCGACGACCGTCACCGTCTTGTCGGTGTAGTAGAGCTGGTCGAGGCGGTACAGCGGCGCGAACCAGGCCTGGTCGACGACGAGCTCGTTGATCTTCTTCGCCGCCGCGTCGCCCTCCTTGGCCGTCGGGGCCGCCTGCACCTCGTCGATCAGCTCCTGCAGCTCGGGGGTCATGCTGTCGAAGCTGTTGTAGAGCGCGTTGGTCGAGATGATCTGGTTGATCGCGACCCACGCCTCGCCCTGGAACAGCTGGAAGTAGGCCGCCGGGAACGAGCCGCCGGCGATCTTGTTGACGATCTCCTGGTCGGGCACCGGGTCGGCCTTCAGCGTGATGCCGACCTCGGAGAGCTGCTGGCCGACGGCCGCGTAGATCGCCTCGAACGACGCGATGCCCGGCACGGTCAGCGTGAAGCCGTCGGCGTAGCCGGCCTCGGCGAGGAGCTTCTTGGCCTTGGCGGGGTCGTAGGGGTAGGCGTCATCGAGCGACTTGTCGTAGGCGCCGGATGCGGGGCCGAAGGGCTGCGCGGTCGCGGTGCCGTAGCCGACCTGCAGCGACTTCACGAGCGCCTTGCGGTCGAGCGCGTAGTTGATCGCCTGACGCACGCGCACGTCGCCGAGAGCGGGGGCGAGCTTGCCCTCGCGGTCGAGCAGCAGGAGTCCGCCCCAGTCGACCTGCGATTTGGTGAGCGTGAAGCCGGCGCCGTCGGCCTGGGACGCGCTGCGGGCGTCCAGCAGGGTCGCGTTGACCTGGCCGGAGACGAGCGCGTTGGTGCGGGCGGTGACGTCGATGAGGATCTTGAAGGTCACGCCGCCGAACTTCTGCAGGTCGGGGTTCCAGTAGCCCTTGCGCTTCGTGAAGACGTATTGCGATCCGGCCACCGAGGCCTTCTTGTCCATCACGTAGGGACCGGTGCCGACCGGGTCGGAGCCGATCGCGTCGCCGTCGAGCGCCTTCGGGCTGCCCATCAGGCCGGCGGCCTGGCTGAGGAAGTAGGTGAACGCGGGGTCGGGCTGCTTGAGCGTGACCTCGACGGTGTCCTCGTCGGTGGCGACGGCCTTGTCGAGGTTCACCAGCTGGGCGGCCTGGCGGCCGTTCTCCTTCTGGAAGTGCGTGAAGTTGGCGACCACGGCATCCGCGTCGAACTTCGCGCCGTCGCTGAAGGTCACGTCGTCGCGCAGGTCGACGGTGAGCTTGGTGAGGCTGTCGTCGTAGCTCCACTTGGTGGCGAGCATCGGCGAGAGCTTGCCGTCGGGCTCGCGCAGGATGAGCGTGTCGTAGGGCGCCTGGTAGGGCTGGAGTGCGTGGCCGACGTGAGCCTGCGCGGGATCCCAGTCGGTGATGTCGGCGAGGGCGCCGATCGTGAGCGTCTGGTCGGCGGATGCGGAGCCGTCGCCGGAGCCTCCGGGGGCGCAGCCCACGAGGGCGAGCGCCGCGACGGCGGTGACGGAGATGCCCGTCACGATCTTGCGAAACTTCATCGTCTCTCCTGTGTGTGTCTCATCGTCGAGTGCAGTGCAGGGGTGCCGGGATGGCGGTGGTTCGGTGTTCCTGTGGTGCTGTGCAGGTGATGCGGTCGTGCCGTGTTCGGGCGGTGCGGTGGCGGAGCCGGTGGTGCTGTCGTGCGGTGCGCGCCGGGGCGCGCGGGATCGCGCCGGGGCGCGACGGATCGCCGTGACCGGGTCCGTGCGGTGTCGCGGACCGGTCGCGGTGCGTTCGGGGAGCGGGGCGGGCCGCGGCGTCGCGACCCGCCCGTCAGCTCAGGCCCGGGTCGGGAACTTCCCTTCCTCGGCGATGTGCTCGTTGAGCGCATCCAGGTACACGTCGGGGTCGGAGTCGAGCGCGACCTCGCGCCCGGTCCAGGCGGAGAGGTGGATGGCGTTCGCCAGCCGCACCCCGTTGATCCCCTCGCTGCCCGGAGCGAGCAGCTCGGCGCCGGTGAGGATGGCCTGCGCGAAGTTCTCGAGCACGCCGGCGTGCTGCCCGCCCCAGGCGGACTCGAACTCGATGACCTCGGTCGTGTAGAGCTCGGTCGGGTCGAACTCGCCCATGAAGAGGCGCATGACGTCGCTCATGTCCATGCCGGCGCTGAGCTCGATCTCGGGCTTGTTCAGACGCGTCACGGTGGCGGTCTTGCTGCCCTCGACGACGATCTTGCCCTGGGTTCCGAGGATCTCGAAGCGGTCGGTTCCGACGATGTCGTGGGTCGCCGTGACGAAGACGCCGGTGGCGCCGTTGCCGTAGTCGATCAGCGCGGTCACCTCGTCTTCGACGGCGATGTCGCGGCGGTACCCGAAGGCGGCCTTGGCGAACACCGACTTCGGCACGCCGCAGATCCACTGCCAGAGGTCGAGCTGGTGCGGCGCCTGGTTGACGAGCACGCCGCCGCCCTCGCCGCCCCAGGTCGCGCGCCACTCACTCTGGTCGTAGTAGCCCTGCGGACGCCACCAGTTCGTGATGAGCCAGTTGGTGCGCAGGATGTCGCCGATCTCGCCCGCGTCGACGATCTCCTTGAGGCGGCGGTAGAGCGGGTTGTTGCGCTGGTTGAACATGATCGCGAAGGTCAGCTCGGGCTTGGACGCGGCGACCGCGTTCAGCTCGGCGACCTGCTTCGTGTACACGCCGGCCGGCTTCTCGACGAGCGCATGCAGGCCCGCGTTGAGAGCGGCGATGCCCATCTCGGGGTGCAGGAAGTGCGGCACGGTCGTGATGACCGCATCCACGTCGCCGCTCGCGACGAGCGCGTCGAAGCTGTCGTGGATCGGCACGCCGGGGTTGGCCTCGCCGGCGACGGTGCGCTTGTCGGGGTCGATGTCGGCGATCGCGCCGATGACCATGCTCGGCACCGCGCCCTCGCGGATCAGCCGGGCGTACATCGAGCCCTGGGCGCCGTAGCCCACGATGCCGAGGCGGACCTGGTCGGTCATTCTGCTGTCTCCTTGACTGCGGCGAGGGCGGCTCGATCGGGGAACGAGGCGTCGTAGACCGCGTTGATGGTGGTGAGGGTGTCGAGGCCGGCGTCGACGCCGATCCAGAACGGCTCGGGGTCGGCCAGCGTCGAGTGGAAGTGGTCGATCAGCAGCTCGTGCGAGACGCCCCAGTACGAGCGCTCGCCGGTCGCGGTGACCGGCTCGGCGACGGTCTCGACGCGGCCGTCGGCCCACTCGATCGTGAGGTCGCCGCGCAGCGTCGCGACGGCGTGCTCGGTCTCGAGCTGGATCTCGATGGCCGCGTTGCGGCTGTTCGCGAGCGTGGCGAAGAAGACGCTCTGCGCTCCCCCGGCGTGGGTCAGCACCATCTCGGCGGTGTCCTCGACCTCGATCACGTCGCCGAGCGAGCGGGTGGATGCGCTGCCGCTGACCTGCTCGACCGGGCCGAGCATCCACTGCAGCAGGTCGAGGGTGTGGATGGCCTGGTTCATCAGCAGTCCGCCGCCGCCGCCGGCCCAGGTGCCGCGCCACGGGCGGTCGCGGTAGTAGTCGGCGGTGCGGTGCCAGAGCACCGTGCCGACGGCGCCGCGGATCGCGCCGAGCTCGCCCGAACGCAGGCGGTCGAACAGCGCGCGCACCGGGGTGTTGTAGCGGTTCTGGAAGCAGAGGGCGAGCTTGCCGGCGCCGGGTGCGGCGACAGCGTCGGCCAGTTCGCGGCCGGCCTCGAGGCTGTGCGCGAAGGGCTTCTCGAGCAGCACGTTCACGCCGCGGCGGAGGGCCTCGATCGCGAGCGGCGCGTGCTCGGAGTGCGGAGTCGTGACGTGCACGACGTCGACCTCGACCGCATCCAGCAGTTCGGTGAGCGTGGCGAAGCCGGGCACGGCATGGGTCGCGGATGCGGCCTCGCGGCGGCCCGCGTCGGTGTCGGCGATCGCGACCAGGCGGGTTCCGGGCCGCGCGGCGATCGCGGCGAGGTGCACGGCGGAGATGTCGCCGCAGCCGATGACGGCGGCACGGATGTGGGCGGTACTGGCGACGTTCGTGTCGCTGTCGGCGCTGGGGGTGGTGCCGCTGGTGCTGGTCTCGCTCATGTCGCTCATCGTGTCGCGATCCCCTCGGCGTCGAGGATCTTCGCGAGCGCGCGTCCGGCCTCGCCGAAGGCGGTCGGCCCCGAGAAGCCGCCGAGCTCGTGCGCGGCAGCGAGGTGCGGCTCTAGCGAGGCGAAGCCGGTGTAGCCGCGGTCGCGCAGCGCGCGGATGGTGTCGGCGACCTGGCCGTCGCCCTGCCCCGCCGGAACGACCTCGCCGGTGGCGGTCAGCGCATCCTTCACCTGCAGGTAGTCGATGTAGGGCGCGAGTTGGGCGAAGCCCTCGTCGTGCGGGTGCGCGACGCCGACCTGCACGAAGTTGGCGCTGTCCCAGGCGAGGCGCAGGGCGGGCGAGTCGACGGAGGTGACGAGGTCGAGCACGCGCTCGGGGGTGTCGCCGTAGATCGCCTTCTCGTTCTCGTGCAGCAGCACGACGCCGGCCGAGGCGGCCTCGGCGGCGAGCAGCTTGAGCGCGTGGATGACGGGCTCGCGGATCTCGTCGACGCCCACGCCCTCGGCGCGGAAGAAGCTGAAGATGCGGATGCGGTCGGTGCCGAGCGCCTGCGCGACGCGGATGATGCGACGCAGGCGGACGACCTCGAGCTCGGGGTCGAGCGCGATGTCGACCTTGCCGATCGGCGAGGCGATCGCGCTGACGCCCATGCGGGCCTGCTGGAGGATGTCGGCGAGGCGGGCGAGCTGCTCGTCGTCGAGATCGACCACGTTGACGCCCCAGGCGCTGCGCACCTCGATGTGGTTCGCGCCGAGCGCCTTGAGAACGGCGACCTGCACGGCCGGGTCCGGGTCGATCTCATCGCCGAAGCCCGAGAGCGTCCAGGTCGGGGTCGTCATCGTCGCCTCACATCGCTTTCCACGGCATCGGGGATGCCACCCCTCTCGGGTGGCCGTGGCCATCACTGTAGGGCGGTGATCCGAGTTGTGCAAGCGGTTGCCAAAATGCGCCGAAGCCCGCGACCGCTGACAGCGCGAGACAACGTCGTATTGTCCGCGGCTGTCGCATGGGACGGATGGCAACCGGTTGACGAACGCGGCGCAGGGGTGTCACCATGCCGGGATGCCGTGCCAGGCTGGGCGGCGCACGGATCGACGGGAAGGCGGCACGGTGGAGCATCTCGCGCCGGCCGGCTGGGCCCTGCTCGTCGTCGCCGCCCTCGTCGTCGGCATCTCGAAGACGGCCACCGCGGGCGCCGGAACCGTCGCCGTGGCGATCTTCGCCGCCGTCGTCCCGGCGCGCGAGGCGACCGCGTGCCTGCTGCTCCTGCTCATCGTCGGCGACGTCACCGCGCTGCTCAGCTACCGCCGTCACGCCGAGTGGCGACTGCTGGTGCGACTCATCCCGATGGTCGTCGCCGGCATCGCCCTCGGCGCGATCTTCCTCTTCCTGGTGGATGACGGCGTTGCCCGCAAGGTCATCGGCGTCATCCTGCTGCTGCTCGTGGGCATCACGCTGTGGTCGCGGCGGCGGTCGCGGGTCGCGCTCACCGCCGCTGGTAGCGCTGCGTCCGCCAGCTCCGTCTCAGGCGCCGCGGACGGCTCGGGCGGCTCGGCCGGCGCATCCGGCACCACGCTCGCGACGGCATCCCGCGCGCACCGCGCCGAGGCGATCGCCTTCGGCACCCTCGGCGGCTTCACGACGATGGTCGCGAACGCCGGTGGCCCGGTGATGTCGCTGTACTTCCTGGCGCTGCGCTTCGACGTGCTGACCTTCCTCGGAACGTCCGCCTGGTTCTTCGCCGTCGTCAACCTGGCGAAGCTGCCGATCGTGATCGGTCTCGGCCTGCTCAGCTGGTCGTCGGCGCTGCTCGTGCTCTGCCTCGCGCCCGCCGTGCTGCTCGGCGCCCTCGGCGGCCGCTGGCTCGCCCGCCGCCTCACCCAGACCCAGTTCACCCGCATCGTGCTGGCGCTGACCGTCGTCGGAGCGCTGTACCTGCTGGTGCGTTGAGGCGTCGACATGCGCACCCGAGGCGAGGGCGCGGCGCCTGTCGTGGCACCTCCCCTCTCAGCGGCCGCTCAGATCGCGACCCTGCCGTGCACGGTCGTGATGAACGGCGCCCGCTCCCGGTGCTGCGGCTCGATCATGTGACCCGCGAAGAAGTCGGCGAGCTCTGCTCGGGCGTCGAGCGGGAGCACCGCCGCGACGTACATGTCGGGGCGCACGACGACGATCGCGCCCGCCGGCCCGATCCCCCGATCCCGGTGGATGTCGCGCCCGTGACCGGTGGCGAAGATCTGATTGAGGTCCTCGAGGCCGTAGGGCACGCTGACCGGCTTGAAGGCGGTCGGCACGTCGGCCGGGTCGAAGGTCGCGTAGTCCTGCGGGTAGATGACCTTCGTGTCGAAGACCGCGTCGTCGTCGCCGTCGCCGGGGGTGAACCGCACGCGGGGAGACTCGGGCGCGCTCGACCACCACGCGGCGAAGTCGGCGGTCGGCGTGCCGGTCGGCGCGGCCGGTGCGTCGTCGGCGAACACGTAGACGCGCCAGCGACCATCCGCCTCGTGCGTGTGTCCGAGGTGGCGCCAGCGGTTATCGGCACGGCGGATGACCTCGGCCGACTTGAAGCGCTTGCCCACCGGGAAGCCCGGCGCGAGCTGCTGGTGGGCGTCGTCGAGCGTGACGAGCGAGGGCGCGTACTGCGTCATGAACCCCGCCGGGAACTCGATCGTGGAGTTGTAGTAGTCCTCGAGCGCGGCCGGGTCCTCCCACGAGTCCACCGGCCGGGCGACCATCTCCGACCACTCGCGGTCGAAGTCGATCAGGTTCTGGGCGATCACGCGGCGCTCCGACGCGTAGGTCGAGAGCAGGCTCTCCGGCGCCCGTCCTTCGAGCACCGCGGCGAGCTTCCAGCCGAGATTGAAGCCGTCCTGGATCGAGACGTTCATCCCCTGTCCCGCCTTAGCGGAGTGCGTGTGGCAGGCGTCGCCCATGATGAACGCGCGGGGCGCCCGCGTGCCGGTCAGCTCGGCGGGAACGTCGTCGAAGCCGTCGGCGATGCGGTGCGCGACCTCGTACACCGACCACCAGGTCACGGCCCGCACATCCAGGCTGTAGGGGGCGAGGATGCGGTTCGCCCGCTCGATCATCGTCTCGATCGAGGTGGAGCGCACGGCGCCGGCGTCGTTCTCGTCGACCTCGCCGAGGTCGACGTACATCCGCGAGAGGTAGCCGCCCTCGCGCGGGATCAGCAGGATGTTGCCGTCGGCGTGCGACTGGATCGAGCACTTGACCTGGAAGTCGGGGAAGTCGGTGTTCGCCATGACGTCCATGACGCCCCAGGCGTGCAGCGCCGCCTCGCCTTCGAGCCTGCGGCCGAGCGCGGACCGCACGGCGCTGCGGGCGCCGTCGCCGCCGACGAGGTACTTCGCCCGCACGGTGCGCTCCTCGCCGACCCGCTCGCCGGCGGTGTACCGCACGCGCGCCTCGACCGGGTATTCGGCCTCGGCATCGATGCGGCAGTCGACGAACTCGATGCCGTAGTCGGGCGTCGCGCGCCCGGGTGCGCGCTCGGCGTCGCGCAGGAAGTAGTCGAGGATGCGCGACTGATTCACGTAGATGTGCGGGAACTCGCTGAGTCCGGTGGCATCGTCCGCGGCGCGGGAGACGCGGACGATCTTCGACGGGTCATCGGGCGCGGGCTTCCACCAGCACATCTCGACGTTGCGGTACGCCTCGGCGATCACCTCGTCGGCGAAGCCGAATGCCTGGAAGGTCTCGACCGACCGCGCCTGGATGCCGTCCGCCTGGCCGACCTCGAGCCGGCCGGGTCGCCGTTCGATCGCCCGCACGTCGATCGAGGGGAAGCGGGAGAGCTGGGCGAGCAGGATCGCTGCGGCCGGGCCGGTGCCCACGATGAGCACATCCGTCTGCGACGGCAGCTCGTCGGGCCGCTCGATCCCCCGGCCGGCGGCGGGCTGGATCCTCGGGTCTCCCGAGATGTATCCGCGGTGGTGGTACTGCATCGAGCTCTCCTGTGACGTCATCGTCGGGCTGGCTTCAGACCCGGCGTTCTTATATCGAACGCCTTGTCCGTTTATAGGTCATACTGTACCGCGGAGCCCGCTCACGAGAAAGAGGTCGACGCGCATGCCCGACGCCCGACAGGATTCGCCGTCCCAGACCCTCGACCGAGGACTGCGGATGCTGGAAGCGCTCGCCGACAACCCGGGCCTCACGATCACGGAGCTGGCGTCGATGCTCGGCCTGCACCGCTCGATCGCCTACCGCATGCTGCGGACCCACGAGGCTCACGGCTTCCTCGTGCGCGACGCCGGCGGCAGGATCCAGCTCGGGGCCGGGCTCGCCGCGCTCGCGCGCAGCGTCGCACCGGATCTCCAGGCGACGGCGGCGCCCGAGCTCTCCCGCCTGGCCGAAGACCTCGGCATGACCTCGTTCCTCGTCGTGCTCGATCGAGGAGAGTGCGTCACCCTCGCGACGGCGTCGCCGCTGGATGCCGTCGCCGCCGTGGCCCAGCGCCCCGGCAGCCGGCATCCTCTCGACCGCGGAGCGCCGGGGGTCGCGATCCAGGCGATGCTGACCGAGCCGCAGTGGATCGCCGTCGGCGGGCACGACGGCGAGCGCGTCGAGGCGTCCGCGGCGCGCCGGCTCGGCTACGCCTTCACCCGCGACGAGGTCGTTCCCGGCCTCTCCTCGGTGGCCGCCGCGTTCGCCCCGGCGGGCGGCACGCCGGTGGCCGTCGCCGTGGTCTACATCGGCGAGCGCGACGTCACCGCGATCGGCGCACGGGTGCGCGGCGCGGCCGACGCGATCGCCCGCCACCTCGGCTGAGGCGGTCGCGCAGCGGTCTTCGCCCGCGGGTCCGAGGCGGCGGAGACGAAAGAAGCGGGCCACCCGAAGGTGACCCGCTTCTTCTCTGTCTCAACCAGAGTGCGCCCGGAGGGATTCGAACCCCCAACCTTCTGATCCGTAGTCAGATGCTCTATCCGTTGAGCTACGGGCGCATGTTCCTCTTCGGCCGGAGCCGCGAAGCAACCTGACGACTATAACAGCGCCGGAGGGGTGCTCGTGACCACGAGAGCCCGCCCGCGCGGGGCCGGGCGCGTCGAGTGGCCGGAGGCGCGACCTCAGACGTCGCCGACGCGGGCGCCCGACCAGAGGTCGACGCCGGCCGTGTCGCCGGCGAAGGCGTCGATCTCGGCCAGCTCCGCCTCCGTGAACGACAGGTTCTGCAGCGCGGCGACGTTCTGCTCCAGCTGCTCCACGCGCGAGGCGCCGATCACGAGCGAGGTGACGCGCTCGTCGCGCAGCGCCCAGGTCAGGGCGAGCTGCGCGAGCGACTGACCCCGGCGCGAAGCGATCGCAGCGAGCCCGTTCAGACGGGCGACGAGCTCGGGCGTGATGACGCCCGCATCCAGCGACTTGTCCGCGGCGGCGCGGGAGTCGGCGGGCACGCCGTCGAGGTACTTGCCGGTCAGCAGGCCCTGGGCGAGCGCGGTGAAGCCGATGACGCCCGCGCCGACCTCGGCCGCCGCATCCAGCAGGCCCTCGGTCTCGATCCAGCGGTTCAGCATCGAGTACGACGGCTGGTGGATGAGCAGCGGCGTGCCCAGGTCGCGCAGGATCGCCGCCGCCTGCCGCGTGCGCTCCGCGTCGTACGACGAGATGCCGACGTAGAGCGCCTTGCCCTGCTGCACGGCCGTGTGCAGTGCGCCCATCGTCTCTTCGAGGGGCGTGGAGGCGTCGAGTCGGTGCGAGTAGAAGATGTCGACGTAGTCGAGTCCCAGGCGCTCGAGCGACTGGTCGAGCGAGGCGAGCACGTACTTGCGCGAGCCGCCGCCCTGACCGTACGGGCCGGGCCACATGTCCCAGCCGGCCTTCGTCGAGATGACCATCTCGTCGCGGTAGGGCGCGAAGTCCTCGCGCATGAGCCGGCCGAAGTTGACCTCGGCGGCGCCGTAGGGCGGGCCGTAGTTGTTCGCCAGGTCGTGGTGCGTGATGCCGAGGTCGAAGGCGCGGCGGGCGATCGCGCGCTGCGACTCGAACGCGCGGTCGTCGCCGAAGTTGTGCCAGTAGCCGAGCGACAGCAGCGGCAGGTCGAGACCGGAGCGTCCGGTGCGGCGGTACGGCATCGCGTCGTAGCGGTCGGGATGAGCGACGTAGGTCATGCGGATGACGCTACCCGCGGGAGCGGCGCGAGCGCGGGGCTCCGTTCCGAGCGCGGGGCGACGACACCGCGCGCTCGGAACGGAGCCCCGCGCTCGCGCCCCCTCCTCTACCAGCCGGACACCGGCATCCGCCAGCCCCGGCCCGCCGAACGGGCTGCGCTACGGCTGAGTCATAGGCTGAGCACACCGACGACGGTGCCGGAAGGAGGATCGACATGCCCGCACTGAACGCCGATGCCGCCCGCGACCTCGACACGATCCGCGACGCGCTGCTCGGCGGCGACCGCGAATTCGATCGCCGCCTCGACGAGCACTTCCCGCGCCTGCACGCGCTGTTCTTCCGCCTCTACGGCGACCGCGCCGACGCCTTCGAGGCGCTGCGCGACACGATCCTCATCGCCGGCGAGAGCTGGGATGCGCGCGCCCAGCCCCTGCGCGACCGCGACGCCCAGCGCGAGCTGCCGTCCGAGTCGCACGCCGACAGCGGCACCTCCGACACCCTCAGCGTCACCGCCGGCGCCCCGAAGCAGCCGTGGTTCGCCGACAACCGGCTCGTCGGCGGCGTCGCCTACGTCGACCGCTACGCCGGCGACCTGGCGGGGATGCGCGCCCGCATCCCCGACCTGAAGGAACTCGGCCTCGGCTGGCTGCACCTCATGCCGCTGTTCCGCACGCCCGAGGGGGATGACGACGGCGGCTACGCGGTCAGCAGCTACCGCGAGGTCGATCCCGCGCTCGGCACGATCGCCGATCTGCGCGCGACGGCGACCGAACTGCACGAGGCCGGCATGTCGCTCGTGCTCGATTTCGTCTTCAACCACACCGCGAGCGACCACGAGTGGGCGCAGAAGGCGGTGGCCGGCGAGCCGGGCTACGAGGACTTCTACCTGATCTTCCCCGACCGCGAGCTGCCCGATCGGTACGAGCAGACGGTGCGCGAGATCTTCCCCGACGACCACCCCGGCAGCTTCGTGCAGCTGCCCGACGGACGCTGGATCTGGTCGACGTTCCACCACTACCAGTGGGATCTCGACTACTCGAACCCCGCCGTGTTCCGTGCGATGGCGGGCGAGATGCTGTTCCTCGCGAACCTCGGCGTCGACGTGCTGCGCATGGATGCGGTGGCCTTCATCTGGAAGCGGCTCGGCACCCCGAGCGAGTCGCTGCCCGAAGCGCACCTGCTGCTGCAGGCCTTCAACGCGGTGCTCGCGATCGCGGCGCCGGGGGTGGTGTTCCTGTCGGACGCGATCGTGCATCCCGACGAGGTCGTCGACTACATCTCGACCGAGGAGGCCCGCCTCAGCTACAACCCGCTGCAGATGGCGCTCACCTGGGAGGCGCTCGCGACGCGCGACCCGCGGCTGCTGCGGCAGGCGCTCGAGCGCCGGCACGCGCTGCCCGACGGCACCGCGTGGGTGAACTACGTGCGCGGCCACGACGACATCGGCTGGACCTTCGCCGACGAGGATGCGGCCGAGCTCGGCATCGACGCCGGCGCCCACCGCCGCTTCCTCAACGAGTTCTACTCCGGCCGCTTCGAGGGCAGCTTCGCGCGCGGCGTGCTCTTTCAAGAGAACCCGCGCACCGGGGATGCCCGCGTGGCCGGCACCACCGCCTCCCTCGCCGGCGTCGAGGCGCGCGACCCAGCGGGCGTGCAGCGCGTCGTGCTCGCGCACGCGATCGCGTTCAGCACGGGCGGCGTTCCGCTGATCTACCTCGGCGACGAGGTCGGCCAGCTCAACGACTACGGCTACGCCGACGACCCCGAGCGCGCGAGCGACAGCCGCTGGGTCAATCGGCCCGAGTACCCGGCCGAGGCCTACGCGAGCCGCGACGACGAGCGCACCGTCGCCGGCTGGCTGCACCGCTGGATGCGCCGCCTCATCGAGGTGCGCCAGGCGACGCCCGAACTGGCCGGCACGACGCTGCTGCCCTTCGACGCCCGCTCGCCGCACGTGCTGGCGTTCCAGCGCACGGCGGACCCCGCATCCGCGATCGCCGACCGCGACGCCGCCGGCCCGGACGCGACCGGGTCGACCGGGTCCGCTGGCTCGACCGTGCTCGTGCTCGCGAACTTCGGCGACGAAGATGCCGAGATCAGCGCCGAGGTGCTCAGCGGCTTCACGCCGATCGCGACCGAGCTCATCACGAGCCGGGTCGTGAGCCTCGCCGGCGGGATCGTGCTCGAGCCGCGGCACCTCGCCTGGCTGCGCGTGCAGCCCGCGGGCGCCGCCGGTCCCGAGCGCTTCTAACCCTCGGCGGCAGCCGCGAGGCGCGCGGCGAGCTCGCGCGCGGCCGCGCTCAGCTCGGCGGGGCCCTGGATGCGGAACTCGGCATCCAGCCCCGCGAACCGCGCCGCGAGAGCGCGCCACGACCAGGAGCCGAGCGTGAGCCGGGAGGTGCTCTCGTCGATCTCGATGAGAACCGTGTCGGCGTCTCCGCCGGAGGCGCCGGCGCCTCCGGCGCTCCCGTCGGCGCCGACGAAGGGCGCGAGCCGCCGCGCCGGCGCCGCGACCTCGGCGGTGCCGACGCAGGGCCAGCCGGAGGTCGCGCCGGAGTTCGCCCCCGCATCCACGTTCGACCCGCGGAATCGCGCCGCGAGGAAGGCGACCGGATCGCCGCCTGGGATCTCGCGCGGCGCGAACCGCAGACGGGTCGGCGCGCGCGGGTGCATCCGGTCGATGCGGAAGGTCGACCAGTCGCCCGCGTCTCCGACCTCGTCGTTCCAGGCGAGCAGGTACCAGCGTCCGTTCCGCGCGACGACGGCGTGCGGCTCGACCCGGCGTGCCGGTCGCTCGGCCGCCTCTCCCCATGCGGAGCCGTAGTCGAAGCGCAGCACCTCGTGCGCGCGGGTCGCCTCGCTCACGGCGACGAGCACATCCGGGTCGACAGCCGTGCCCGCGGTCGTCGGCGTGACGGCGACGGCATCCACTCGGCCGCGCAGTCGGGCCGGCATGACCTGCCGGACGGTGGCGAGCGCCCGCGTCGCGGCCTCGGCGATGTCGGCGCCGGAGGCGGGAGCGACCGCCAGCGCGAGCGCGACGGCGATCGCCTGCTCGTCGTCGAACAGCAGCGGCGGCAGGTCGGATCCGGCCTCGAGCCGGTAGCCGCCCGCAGGACCGCGCGCCGCCTCGACCCGATAGCCGAGCTCGCGCAGCCGGTCGACGTCGCGGCGCACCGTGCGCGGGCTCACGTTCAGCCGCTCGGCGAGCACCTCGCCCGCCCACTCGCGGCGCACCTGCAGCAGCGAGAGCAGTTCGAGCATCCGCGACGAGGGATCGGTCATGTTCTCGATTCTCGTCGAAGTTGCGGTCAGGATCTGGCCTGATCTGGCGAGAGAGTCTCCTCAGGTCGCCAGCCGGTGGCCGCTCAACCGGATGCGTCGCCAGCCGACGCGCCCGACTTCATCCCCTCAGCTCAGGAGACGACATGTCGATCACGACCACCCCGCACCTCAACTTCAACGGCGACGCCCGCGCGGCCCTCGAGTTCTACGGCACCGCCCTCGGCGTCGCGCCGGTCATGATGACCTACGGCCAGATGGGCGCCTCGCAGGATCCGGCGTGGGCCGACCGCATCGTCTGGGGTCAGGTCGAGACCCCGAGCGGCGTGCGCGTCATGGCCTTCGACGTGTGGCCGCACCAGGCTTACGACCAGGGCGAGAACGCGTTCTACGTCTACCTCAGCGGCGACGACGCCGACGAGATCACCGCGATCTGGGATGGGCTGGTCGACGGAGCGGAGATCCGCCAGCCGCTGGGCGCCTCGGCCTGGTCGCCGCTCGCGGGTCAGCTGCGCGACCGCTTCGGCGTGATCTGGGCGCTCGACGTGCGCGCTGCGCAGGACGGCGACGCCGAGACGGACGCCGGCGTGGACACCACCGCGAGCTGACCTCGCCCCGCAGCGCAAGCGCGCATCCTCGCCTCGGAGCAATGCCGCGGAGCGAGGATGCGCGCTGTCGTATGTGCGGGCGAGGACAGCCCTCAGCTGATCTCGGGGGTGTCGTCCTCGCGCTCGTCTGCTTCGGTGCGCTGGGACTCGGCGACCATCTCCCGGTCGCTCGTGCCCTGGCCGGTGAGGGCGTTCTCGATGTCATCCGACTGGCCGGAATCGACCGAGTCCCAGGTCTGTGCCGAGTCGCCGGACTGGTTGCCGCTTGCGTTGTGTGCCATGACCACATGATGCGCCGCGTGCCCCGTCCGAGTGTTCACCGCACAGGGGACGTGCATCCGACCCCCTGACGGTTCTACGCTCGGAGTGCGGACGCGCGACGAGCGGACGCGAATCCACCACAAAGGGGTCTCATGTTCCGCTCGCGACTCAGTACCGTGCGTGCCTTCCTCTTCGACCTGGACGGCGTGCTCACGCCGACGGCCGAGGTGCACCGCCGCGCCTGGTCGCGGCTCTTCACGGCCGAGCTCGAGGCACGCGGCGTCGCGCCGTACACGGAGGCCGACTACTTCCGGCACATCGACGGCAAGCCGCGCTTCGACGGCGTGCGCGACCTGCTCGCGTCGCGCGGCATCGAGCTGCCCGAGGGCACGGTCGATGACGCTCCCGAACTCGAGACCGTCGGCGGTCTCGGCAACCGCAAGAACGCGCTCTTCACGGCCGAGCTGACCGAGCACGGCGTGGCCGCCTACCCGGGCTCGATCGCCTTCCTGGATGCGGCGCAGAACTCGGGCTACCAGGTCGCGGTCGTCTCCAGTTCGCGCAACGCCCCCGCGGTGCTCGCCGCCGCCGGCATCGCCGACCGCTTCGAGATCGTCGTCGACGGCGCCGTCGCCGCGCGCGACGGCCTGCCCGGCAAGCCGGCCCCCGACACCTACCTCGCCGGCGCCGAGCGCCTCGGACTCACCGCCGCCGACTGCGTCGTCGTCGAAGACGCCGAGTCGGGCGTTCAGGCCGGCCGCGCCGGCGACTTCGGGCTCGTGCTCGGCGTCGACCGCGGCGTCGGAGCCGAGGCCCTGATCGAGCACGGCGCCGACCTCGTCGTGCCCGACCTCGGCGAGCTCGCGGCCGACGTCGCCGCGGTCCCCGCCGGATCGTCCGCCGCCGGATCGTCCGCCGCCGAGTCCGCCGAAGAACTTCGATGAACTACGTTCTGACCTGGCCCAGCCGCAGCACCGCCGGCATCCACCACCACCGCACCGGAGACCACCGCTGATGCAGCTCACCGAGCCCCACGACCCGCTCGACCGCGGGCGCTTCCCCCTCGACGACTGGGCGCTCGTCGAGACCAGCTTCGACCCGCGCATCCAGGGCCGCACCGAGACCCTGTTCGCGGTCGGCAACGGCTACCTCGGCCTGCGCGGCAACCTCGACGAGGGCCGCGACGCCGACACGCACGGCAACTTCATCAACGGCTTCCACGAGACCTGGCCGATCCGTCACGCCGAAGAGGCCTTCGGCTTCGCGCGCGTCGGACAGACGATCGTCAACGTGCCCGACGCGAAGGTCGTGCGGCTCTACGTCGACGACGAGCCGTTCATCCTCACCGAGGCCGACCTCGACCGCTACAGCCGCCGCCTCGACTTCCGCGACGGCCGTCTGACCCGCGAGCTCATCTGGCGCACGCCCACCGGCAAGCGCGTGCGCATCCGCTCGAGCCGCATGGTGTCGTTCACCGAGCGCCACCTCGCGATCGTCGAGTACGAGGTCACGCTGCTGGATGCGGATGCCGCCGTGCTGCTCTCGAGCCAGCTGCTGAACCGACAGGACGGCGTCGACGAGTTCCACAACGGCGCCGCCGCGGCGACTGCCTTCGACCCGCGCAAGGGCGAGGCGTTCACCGAGCGCGTGCTGCAGCCGCGCCTCGCGCGCGAACAGGAGCACCGCTCGCTGCTCGGCTACCGCACCACCAACTCGGGCATGACGATCGCCGCCGCCATGGACCACGTGCTCGTCACCGAGAACGAGTGGGATCACACCTCGAGCGTCAACGACGACATCGCCAAGCAGGTCTTCCGCGTGCGGGCGCAGGCGAACGTGCCGATCAAGCTCGAGAAGCGCATCAGCTACCACTCCTCGCGCGGCGTGCCCGTGCGCGAGCTCGCCGACCGCTGCGACCGCACCCTCGACCGCGCGAACGAGCTCAGCCTCGAGCAGCACTACGCCGCACAGCAGGGCTGGCTGGCCGACTTCTGGCAGAACTCCGACGTCGTCGTCGAGGGCGCCGCCGACATCCAGCAGGCCACGCGCTGGAACCTGTTCCAGCTCATCCAGGCCAGCGCCCGCACCGACGGCGGCGGCATCGCCGCGAAGGGCGTCAGCGGGTCCGGCTACGGCGGGCACTACTTCTGGGACACCGAGGTCTACGTGCTCCCCTTCCTCAGCTACACGCGCCCGATCGCGGCGCGCAACGCGCTGCGCTTCCGCGAGGGGATGCTGCCGGCCGCCCGCGACCGCGCCGCCGAGATGAACCAGAAGGGCGCGCTGTTCCCGTGGCGCACCATCAACGGACTCGAGTCGAGCGCGTACTACGCGGCCGGCACGGCGCAGTACCACATCGATGCCGACATCGCGCATGCGCTGCAGCAGTACGTGTCGGCCACCGGAGATGAGGACTTCCTCGCCGCGGGCGCCGTCGACATCCTCGTCGAGACCGCCCGCCTCTGGGCCGACCTCGGCTTCTGGCGCAGCAACGGCGACACCGCGTTCCACATCCACGGCGTCACCGGGCCCGACGAGTACACGACCGTCGTCAACGACAACCTGTACACGAACGTCATGGCGCGGGCGAACCTGCGCGACGCCGTCGCCGCCGTCGCCCGTCTCAAGGCGACCGACGTCGACGCCTACGCGCGCATGGTCGCGCGGCTCGGGCTGGGCGAGCACGAGGTGCTCGACTGGGATGCCGCCGCCGACGCGATGCACATCCCCTACGACGCCGGCATGCGCATCCACCCGCAAGACCAGGCCTTCCTCGAGAAGGAGGTCTGGGATCTCGACAACACCCCCGACTCGCAGCGGCCGCTGCTGCTGCACTTCCACCCGCTGGTGATCTACCGCCACCAGGTGCTGAAACAGGCGGATGTCGTGCTCGCCCTGCTGCTGCAGGGTCACGAGTTCACGGCCGACGAGAAGCGCCGCGACTTCGAGTACTACGACGCGCTCACGACCGGCGACTCGACGCTGTCGGCGGTCGTGCAGTCGGCCGTCGCCGCCGAGGTCGGCTACAACGCCCTCGCGCTGCGGTACTTCTACTCGGCCGCGTTCGTCGACCTGGCCGACCTGCACCGCAACACGAGCGACGGCATCCACGTCGCCTCGACCGGCGGGGTGTGGACGGCGCTCGTCTACGGCTTCGCGGGGATGCGCGACCACGCGGGGCGGATCTCGTTCGACCCGCGCCTGCCGGCCGAGTGGGATGCGATCGAGTTCCCGCTGACGCTGCGCGGCTCGCGCCTGCGGGTGCGCGTGGCGCGGGAGTCGGTCACGTTCACCGTCGAGACCGGCCGCGGTGCCGACGTGTTCGTGCGCGGCACCGCCGTGTCGGTGCGCGCCGACGCCCCGGTCACGGTGTCGCTCGAGCACCACGGCGCGCTGCTCACGGGCGAGCCGTCGACGAGCGACCTCGAGGGGATGCAGCGCACCGACGGCTCGCTCATCACGACGACGATGCCGAACCTCGTGGTCATGGACCGCGACGAGGAGCCCGAGCCCCCGCTGCTCTAGCCCGGGCGCCCCCGGCGACGCGCGGATACTGGCGAGACGCCACGCGATACTGGCGAGGCGTCGGCACGAGCAGCCCGGGGCGCGCGGCGGTCCCGCTCGCCAGTGTCCGCGTCGCGGCATCCCGAGGACGACCGTCGACGGCCGCGTCCTCACCCGCCGATGCCTGACCGGCCCCGATACTGGCGAGACGCCACGCGATACTGGCGAGCGGCCCACCCGAGCCCGCCCAGGGCTCCGGGTGCGCCGCTCGCCAGTATCCGCGTCAGGCGCCGGGCCGCGTCGGGGCGGCGAGGGTCAGAACTCCTCGTGCTCGTCCGGGTCCTGGCCCCAGATGCGGCCGCGGTCGAGGGCCGAGATCGCGGCGACCTCGTCATCCGTCAGCGCGAAGCCGGCGAGCTCGAGGTTCGCGGCGCGGCGCGCGGGGTTCGATGACATCGGGATCGGCACGATGCCCTGCTGCACGTGCCAGCGCAGCGCGATCTGCCCGGTCGTCACCCCGTACTTCTCGGCGGCGTCGCGGATGACGGGCTCGTCGAGCAGGCCCGTGCCGCGGCCGAGCGGACTCCACGCCTCGGTCACGATGCCGAGCTCGTCGTGCACCTTGCGCAGCTCTGTCTGCGTGAACGCGGGATGCAGCTCGACCTGGTTGACTGCGGGCACGACGCCGGTCGCGTCGATGATCTGCTCGAGGTGCTGCGGCGTGAAGTTCGAGACGCCGATCGAGCGCAGCTTGCCCTCGTCGCGCAGCTCGACGAGCGTCTTCCAGGTGTCGACGAACTTGCCCTGCTTCGGCAGCGGCCAGTGGATGAGGAACAGGTCGATCGTCTCGAGCCCGAGGTTCTTCAGCGAGTCGGCGACGCCCTGACGCGCCCCGTCGCGACCGTGGTGCCGCCCGGCGAGCTTCGAGGTGACGACGATCTCGTCGCGCGGAACGGAGCTGCGGCGCACGGCCGCGCCGACCTCGACCTCGTTCTCGTAGCGCAGCGCGGTGTCGATCAGGCGGTAGCCCAGGTCGAGCGCGTTCGTGACCATCTCGTCGCTGTCCTCGCCGTGGTGCGGGTAGCTGCCGAATCCGATCGCCGGGATGCTGTGGCCGTCGTTCAGGGTGCGGGGTGCGAGCGCGTCGCTCATCGGGGTCCTCCTCGACTGGATGTGATCGCGACGCCGCATCGTGAGCGGGCGCCGCGCATCCACGCTAGCGACTTTGTGCTGACAAATGTCGGCTGCGGAGGGCTCTGCTGTCAGCAGATCTGCGCACGGCAGATTCCGGCGACAGCGGCACCCGCTCGAGCGCACGGTGGAGCCATGACCGAGAACAAGATCCCCGTGTTCGACCAGGCCGTGCGGCGCGAACTCTACGAGCGGCGCGTGCTCGTGCTCGACGGCGTGCTCGACGACGACAACGGCACGCTGCTCGCGACCCAGCTGATCGCCCTCGCGACCGAGAGCGAGACGCGTGACATCGACCTCTGGATCCACTCGCCCGGCGGCTCGGTGCCGTCGATGCTGGCGATCCGCGATGTCATGCGCGCCATCCCGAACGACGTGTCGACGCTCGTGCTCGGCATCGCCTACAGCGCGGGGCAGTTCCTGCTCTCGGCCGGCACGAAGGGCAAGCGACGCGCCCTGCCGCACGCCCGCGTGCTGCTGCACCAGGGCTCGTCGGGCATCGGCGGCGCCGCGGTCGACGTCGAGCTGCAGGCCCACGACCTGCGCCACACCCGCGACACCGTGCTCGGACTCATCAGCGACGACACCGGCCAGCCGCGCGAGCGCGTGTTCGACGACTCGCTGCACGACCACTGGTACACGGCGCAGGAGGCGCTCGACTACGGTTTCATCGACCGGATCGTGACGCGCTTCGACGAGTTCCGTCCGGGCGAGCGCGACCGCGCCGCGGTGACCGGGTTCCGCGCGGAGGTCACCCGATGAGCACCTACACGATCCCCAACGTCATCGCCCGGGATTCCCGCGGCGACCGCATCATGGATGTCTACTCGCACCTGCTCACCGAGCGCATCATCTACCTCGGCACCGGCATCGACGCGGGCGTCGCGAACGCGCTCATCGCGCAGCTGCTGCACCTCGCTTCCGACAGCCCCGACACCGACATCCAGCTCTACATCAACTGCGAAGGCGGCGACCCGAGCGCGATGCTCGCGATCTACGACACGATGCGCTTCATCCAGCCGGATGTCGCGACGACCTGCGTGGGCCAGGCGGTCGGGGTGGGCGCAGCGCTGCTCGCGGCGGGCGCGGCGGGAAAGCGGGCGGTGCTGCCGCACGCGCGGGTCGTGCTGCACCAGCCGGCGGCGCAGGGCCGCGGGGCGATCCCCGACCTGATCCTGGCGGCGGATGAGGTGGTGCGCCAGCGCGGGGAGATGGAGCAGATCCTGGCCGACCACACGGGCCAGACCGTCGAGACGCTGCGCGCCGACACCGACCACGACCGCGTCTTCACGGCGAGCGCCGCCCGCGACTACGGCCTCGCCGACCACGTGCTCGCCGCCGCTCCCCCGCGCACCCCGCGTCCGCTCGGCGCTTGAGCCGAACTCCCCCGAGTGCCCCGAGTTCCGGGTAGATCCGTGAGGGGTCGCAAAGGCCCCGTCGAAGGCTCGAATCGGGGTCCGCGAGGGGCCTTTGCGACCCCTCACGAACATGGATGCGCGGCCCGAGCCTCCGGGGAGGTCGAGCCGCGCATCCGGCTCCCTCACGCCTCGGAGAGCATGAGTTGCCTAGTTCTGCCGGCTTCCGAGACGAGAACCCGGCCGAAGTGGGCAACTCGGCGGAGGACGCGAGTTGCCCACTTCCGCGGAATGTCACGCACGACAAGCCGCGGAAGCGGGCAACTCACGAGAAGGAGCCGGGAGCGTCAGCCCTGGGCGGGACCCGCCGGGGTCGGCACCGGAGCCGGCACGAGGGTCTCGCGCGGGTTCTCGATCGGGGCGACCGACTCGCGCACGCGGCGGCCGAGCTCGGCATCCACGTTGTCCCAGTACTGCAGGGCGCGCTCGCGGATGTCGGGGATCGTCGTCTTGCCGACGTGCCCGGCGATGTTGCCGACGAGGCGCTCGCGGGCCGCGTCATCCAGCACCTCGTTGACGAGGGTGCGGGCCTGGCCGAAGTCATCGTCCTCGGCGTGCAGGGTCGCGGCCGAGCGCACGAGCTCGCCGTCGTTCTGCCAGCCGCGGTCGTCGCCGTGGGCGGCCGGGTCGGCGTGCGGTCCGCCGAAGGAGTTCGGCGCGTACACCGGCACACTCGGGTGCTCGAAGCCGAAGCGCGAGGCGCCGTCCTTCGAGTAGCTGTGCGCCTCGTTCTTCGGGGCGTTGACCGGCAGCTGCGCGTGGTTGGTGCCGACGCGGTAGCGGTGCGCATCCGCGTAGCTGAAGATGCGGGCCTGCAGCATCTTGTCGGGGCTGGCCGCGATGCCGGGAACGAAGTTCGACGGCGCGAAGGCGGCCTGCTCGATCTCGGCGAAGTAGTTCTCGGGGTTGCGGTTCAGCGTGACCGTGCCGACCGGGATGAGCGGGTAGTCGCTCTTGGGCCACACCTTCGTGAGGTCGAAGGGGTTGAAGCGGTAGCCGGCGGCCTCGTCGTAGGGCATGACCTGCACGCTGAGATCCCACTGCGGGAAGTCGCCGTTCTCGATCGCGTCGTAGAGGTCGCGGATGTGCAGGTCGGCGTCCGAGCCGGCGAGACGGTCGGCCTCGTCCTGCGGCAGGAACTCGTTGCCCTGCTTCGTGCGGAAGTGGTACTTGACCCAGAAGCGCTCGCCGGCGGCGTTGATCCACTGGTAGGTGTGCGAGCCGAAGCCGTCCATGTGGCGCCAGCTCTTCGGCAGTCCGCGGTCGCCCATCAGCCAGGTGACCTGGTGCGCGCTCTCGGGCTGCAGCGTCCAGAAGTCCCACTGCATGTCGTTGTCGCGCAGGTGGCTGCCGGGCAGGCGCTTCTGCGAGCGGATGAAGTCGGGGAACTTGATGCCGTCCTTGATGAAGAAGACGGGCGTGTTGTTGCCGACGAGGTCGTAGTTGCCCTCGCTCGTGTAGAACTTCACCGCGAAGCCGCGCGGGTCGCGCCACGTGTCGGGGCTGCCCTGCTCGCCGGCGACGGTGGAGAAGCGGATGAGCAGCTCGGTCTCGACATCCGGCTGGAACAGCGCCGCGTGCGTGTACTGCGAGACGTCGTGCGTCACGACCAGCGAGCCGAAGGCGCCGCCGCCCTTGGCGTGCACGACGCGCTCGGGCACGCGCTCGCGGTTGAACTGGGCGAGCTTCTCGACCAGGTAGTGGTCGGTCAGCGCGATCGCGCCGTCCGGCCCGACGGACTGGGAGTGCTGGTCGCTGGCGACGGGGGCGCCGGAGTTGGTCGTGGTCTTCGCGTCGGTCACGTGTGTCTCTCGTTTCATTCGGAGCGAGCTCCTGCCGGCCGAACCCGGCAGGGGCGGTGGGGATGCGCATCCCGTCGTCGATCGCGGCGCGAACCGGTGCGGAGTCACCGGCACGCCCCGTCACCGGCAGTCGGCGCACAGCCCCCAGAAGACGACCTCGGCGGTGTCGATGGCGAAGCCTCCGGCGTCGCTGGGCGCCAGGCACGGGGCGTGCCCGACGACGCAGTCGACGTCGGCGACCTTGCCGCACGCGCGACAGACCACGTGGTGGTGGTTGTCGCCCACGCGGCGCTCGTACAGAGCGGCGGAGCGCTCCGGTTCGATGCGACGCAGCAGTCCGGCCCTGGTGAGGTCGGTCAGCACGTTGTGCATCGACTGCACCGAGAGGGTGGGCTCGTCGGTCACCGCGTGGCGGTGGATAGTCTCGGCGTCGCTGTGCGGCATCCGCTGAAGCAGGCGCAGAGCGGCCAGCCGGCCGCGGGTGACCTTGAGCCCGGCCGATCGCAGCGCGGCCGCGTCGGCGTCGGCCGCCGGCTCGGTGCGCACTGCGAGGTCGTCCATGCCGTCGACCCTAGTCGGGTGTTTTGAGTGATTACGAATAACGTCGGGTGAACATCCAGGCGAGGGGATGCGCGCTCCCCTGTCCGGCCGCTCGCCCCTCGGCGATCGAGCGCCGTCGGGTTGGCTCGAGCGGATGCGCGCGGCAGAATAGACGTACACGGCCGCGTCGCCACCGCGGGGCCGGGACACGATCCCACCGACCCCGAAGGCGTACCCACCGTCATGCAGCGATCCACTCCCTCCGCCCGTCACGAGGCCCTCCTCTCCTGGGCCGACACCCAGTCGCAGGCCGAGCGCCTCATCCCCCTGCTCGGCCGACTGCACCGCGAGCGCGGCGTCGTCACCTCGCTCTACGGGCGCCGGCTGATCAATCTCTCGGCGATCGACGTCGTCAAGGCGCACCGCTTCGGGCGGCACGCCGACGCGTTCCAGATCCCGCTCGACAAGACCGTCGAGCTGGCCGAGGCGCTGCTCGACGCCGGAACCCGCGGGCTCTCGGTCGACCTCGCCGCCCTGCTCGCCGACCACCGCGAGGCGCGCACGGCCGAGCCCGAGCTGACGCTCGCCGAGTTCCTCGCGCGCGAGCTGCCCGCCCCGAGCGCCGACGAGATCGTCGCGCAGACCGCCGGGCGGGATGTCGTGCTCTACGGCTTCGGACGCATCGGGCGTCTCGTGGCCCGCATCCTCATCAACCACGCCGGCAGCGGCGGCGGGCCCCGCCTGCGCGCGATCGTCGTGCGCCGCGGCTCGGACGACGACCTCGTCAAGCGCGCCAGCCTGCTGCGCCGCGACAGCATCCACGGCCCCTTCGAGGGCACGATCTCGGTCGACCACGACGCGGAGACGATCCTCGCGAACGGCACGCTCATCCAGGTCATCTACGCCGACGACCCGCGCGAGGTCGACTACAGCGCCCACGGAATCTCGGATGCGATCCTCATCGACAACACGGGCCGCTGGCGCGACGAGGCGGGCCTGCGCCAGCACCTCGAGCGCCCCGGCATCGCCCGCGTTCTGCTGACCGCACCGGGCAAGGGCGACCTGCCGAACATCGTGCACGGCGTCAACAGCGACAGCATCGGGGATGCGCAGATCGTGTCGGCCGCCTCGTGCACCACCAACGCGGTCACGCCGGTGCTCAAGGTGCTGGATGACGCCCTCGGCGTCGAGCGCGGACACATCGAGACGATCCACTCCTTCACCAACGACCAGAACCTCATCGACAACTTCCACAAGGCCGACCGCCGCGGCCGCGCCGCCGGGCTCAACATGGTCATCACCGAGACCGGCGCCGCTCGTGCGGTGGCGAAGGCGCTGCCGAAGTTCGAGGGCAAGCTGACCGGCAACGCCATCCGCGTGCCCACCCCCGACGTGTCGATCGCGATCCTCAACCTCGAGCTGTCGCGCGCGGTGACGGCGGCCGAGGTCAACGACCTCATCCGCGTCACCTCGGTGCGCTCGCCGCTGCGCCGCCAGGTCGGCTACGTCGAGAGCCCGGATGCGGTGTCGACCGACTTCCTCGGCGCCCGCCAGACCGGCATCGTCGACGGCCTCGCCACGGTCGCCGACGGACGCCACGTCGTCGTCTACGTCTGGTACGACAACGAGTTCGGCTACAGCCACCAGGTCGTCCGCATCGCCGAGCACCTCGCCGGGGCACGCCCCGCGTCGGGGTCATGGCGGGCGTACCCGATCGCGGCGCCCGTGGTCGCGGGCTCGACCGAGCCGGGTGCGTCGAGCGCGCAGCGCGTCGGCGACGACCTCGTCACGAGCGACGTGTAGGGGGACTGCCGCGCGGACGGTCGCGGCGGCACAGCGTCGGCTCCTCGAAGCGGCCGCCGCGTGATGCGACGTTGCCGGCACGCACGGCCGACACCGTGTCGCGCGGCGCGTTCGCCGGCGGGCGGGCGGGCCCGGCCTCCGCTCACCCGAGCGCGACCGCGAGCCCGGCGACCCGCTCGGCCGTCGCGACCAGCCGGTCGACGTCGGCCGAGCCGTGGCCGTGGGGCCACGCCAGCAGGGTCGTCGAGTGCGGCGCATCCACCACCGGAACGGCCGTGTGCTCGGGCCACTGCCACGCTCGACTCGAGCGCGGGATCACGAGCAGCGTGCGTCCGAGCGCGACGAGCTGGGCGAGCTGCGTCTGCGAGCGCACCTCGGGCCCGTCCCCCTCGGGGTAGCTGCCGTCGAGCCGCGGCCAGCGGGCGATCGGCAGTCCGGGAACGTTCGCGACCTCCTCGCGCGTGACCTCGCTGCGGGCGGCGAGCGGATGCGAGCTCGGCACGATCGCGACCTGCGGCTCGGTCAGCAGGTCGGCCGTCTCGAAGCCGGCCAGGTCGTCGAAGGGGCGGTGCATGATCGCGACATCCGCCGCGCCCTCGCGCAGCAGTGTCGCCTGCTCGCCGATCTCGCAGAGCAGCACCTCGATGCGGGTCTGCCCGGCGGCCTCGTTCGCGTCGAGGATCGCCTGCAGCAGCTCGTGCGATGACCCCGCCTTGGTCGCGAGGGTCAGCACGCGATCGCCGGTCTCGGCCTCGACGCCGGCGCGACGGGTGCGCAGCGCCGCGGCGCCGACGGCCTGCAGCGCCGCGCGAGCCTCGCGCAGCAGCACCTCGCCCGCGGACGTGAGGCGGATGCCGCTCGGAACCCGGTCGATCAGCTGCACCTCGAGCCGCTGCTCGAGCTGGCGGATCGCCCGCGACAGGGGCGGCTGCGCGATGCCGAGACGCTCGGCGGCGCGCGTGACATTCAGCTCCTCGGCCACGGCGACGAAGTAGCGCAGCTCGCGGGTCTCCAGATCGTGCACGGGGCGAGGCTAGCCCCGGGAGCGGGCCCTGCGCCGGGTCGATACCCGTGGAGTATCGGCGTGCACTCGATCGGTCTTGGACGCGCGGCGTCGGTCGGGCGGAGCATGAGCGCATGACCGACAGCACGAACCCGTCCCCCGCAGCACCCGCATCCAGCTCGCCCGCCGCCGACTCGCCCGAGGCCTCGCCCGCCGCGCCCGCCGCCGACGCCCGTGTCGCTCTCGTCACCGGCGCCAACAAGGGCATCGGCTTCGCGATCGCCGAGGGCCTCGGCCGGCAGGGTCTGCGCGTGATCGTCGGCGCCCGCGACGCCGCGGCCCGGTCCGCGGCGGTCGTCCGCCTGCGCGAGAGCGGCCTGGATGCGGAGGGCGTGCGCCTCGACGTGACCGACGACGCGAGCGTCGCCGCCGCGGCCGCCGAGATCGAGCATCGCTTCGGCCGCCTCGACGTGCTCGTCAACAACGCGGGCGTCTCGGGTCCGTTCGATCCGACGACCTGGCAGCAGGACCCGACCGCGATCGACCTCGATCAGCTGCGCGGGGTCGTCGACGTCAACGTCTACGGCGTGATCCGCGTGACCAACGCGCTGCTGCCGCTGCTGCGGCGAGCGCCGCATCCGCGCATCGTCAACGCCTCGAGCAGCATGGGCTCGCTCGAGCGCCGCCCGGGCCCGATCATGGCGCTCTACTCGCCGACGAAGACATTCCTCAACTCGCTCACCGTGCAGTACGCACGGGCCTTCGAGCAGACCGCGATCATCGTCAACGCCGCCTGCCCCGGACTCGTCGCGACCGACTTCAACGGCTTCGCCGGCGACCGCACGCCCGAGCAGGGCGCCGCGACCGCCGTCCGCCTGGCGACGCTGCCCGACGACGGCCCCCGCGGCGGCTTCTTCGAGGATGCGGGCGTCGTCCCCTGGTGAGTGAGGCGGCTCAGACCACGCGGAACTCGACCGCGCCGACGCTGGCGACCTCGGCCCGCACGCGCTGACCGCGCTCCAGCGGGCCGACGCCGGCCGGCGTGCCCGTGAAGATCAGATCGCCGGGGCGCAGCACGACCTCGTGCGAGAGGCGGGAGATCAGCTCGGGCACGCTCCAGATGAGCTGGTCGAGGTCGCCGTCCTGGCGGGTCGCGCCGTCGACGTCGAGGTGGATGCGTCCACTGACCGGGTGCTGCCCGATGCGCTCGAGCGACACGATCTCGCCGACCGGACCGGAGGCGTCGAAGCCCTTCGCGAGATCCCAGGGCCGCCCGCTCTTCTTGGCCTGAGCCTGCACGTCGCGGCGGGTCAGATCCACGCCGACCGTGTAGCCCCACACGGCGTCGAGCGCCGACTCGGGCGTGACGGCATCCGCGGCCGCGCCGATCGCGACGACTAGCTCGACCTCGTAGTGGAAGTCGTCGGTGCGCGGCGGGTACGGCGTCGTGCCCGCCTCGACGCCGTCGAACCCCTCGGCGGCGGGGATGCCCTCGGCCGCGGCGTAGACGGCATCCGCGGGCTTGCTGAAGAAGAAGGGGGCCTGACGCTCGGGGTCGGAGCCCATCTCGCGCGCGTGGTCGGCGTAGTTCTGCCCCACGCAGTAGACCCGGCGCACCGGGAAGCGCTCGGCGGTGGCAGAGGGGCCGTCGCCGGCGATCGGGAGGGTGCGGGGTTCCACGTCGAAGAGCGTCATGCCCCGATCCTCCCGCCGCGGCGTGGGTGGTCGCTGAGCGGTATGGATGTTCGCTGAGCACGGCGCCGGTCACGCCGGCCCGAACTCCCCGCCGTCGAGCGCGGTGCGCCCCGCCGGCCGCGCCGACGGGATCGCGAGCGACACGCCGAGGCACGCCACCGCGGCGATGAGCCCGAGCACGAGCGAGGTCAGGAACCCCTGCTCGCTGGGTCCGGCCGCCGTCGCCGAACCGGCGAGCACGGCGCCGGTCACCGCCGACGCGGTGCTCGTGCCGAGCGAGCGCATGAGCGCGTTGAGCCCGTTGGCCGCGCCGGTCTCGCTCGGCGGCACGGCCCGCATGATGAGAGCCGGCATGGCCGCGTAGCCCAGCCCGATGCCCACGCCGATGAGCACGTTGATCGCCACGATCTGCCACAGCTCGTCGTGCAGCCAGAGCGCGGCGAGGTACGAGAGCGCGATCACCGCGGCGCCCCACGCGAGCAGCGGCTTCGGCCCGTGCGCGCGTTCGAGCCGGTCGGCGAGCGGCGACATGGCCATCATCGTCAGGCCCGCGGGGGCGAGCGCCAGCGAGGCGGTCAGCAGCGGCAGCCCGAGCCCGAATCCGGTCGATGGCGGCAGCTCGAGCAGCTGGGGGAACGCGACGTTCGACGCGAACAGCGCGAAGCCCATGGCCACCGAGGCCAGGTTCGTGAGCAGCACGGCGGGGCGCGCGCTCACTCTCAGATCGACGAGCGGATCGCGCACCCGCAGCTCGAACACACCCCAGAGCAGCAGCACCAGCAGGCCGCCGAGACCGAGGGCGAGGATGCGCGGGTCGCCCCAGCCCCACTCCCCGCTGCGCGATACCGCGATGAGCACCGCCACCAGCCCGATCGCCAGACCGATGATGCCGACGGCATCCACGCGCCCCTCGGCCCGCAGCGTGCTGACCGGCACGACGAGGGCGAACAGGACGAAGCACAGCAGCGCGAGTCCGGCGGCGACGCCGAACACCGCGTGCCAGTCGGCGTTCTCGGCGATCACCGCGCTGAGCGGCAGCCCGAGCGCGCCGCCGACGCCGAGCGTCGCGCTCACGAGGGCGATGCCGCCGCCGAGGCGCTGCGGCGGCAGCACGTCGCGCAGGATCGAGATGCCGAGCGGGATGACTCCGACGGCCGCGCCCTGCAGCGCCCGGGCGACGATCATCGGCGCGAGCGATACCGAGAACAGCGCCAGCAGCGCGCCCGCGGCCTGGATGAGCAGCAGCGCCATCGCGATGCGGCGCTTGTCGTAGAGGTCGCCGAGCCGCCCGGCGATCGGCGTGCACACGGCCGCCGCGACGAGGGTCGCCGTGATCACCCAGGCGGCGTCGTCGCGGCTGGTGCCGAGCAGCTCGGGCAGGCGCGGCTGGATGGGCAGCACGATCGTCTGCATGAACGAGGCGCCCATGCCGGCGAAGGCCAGGACCGCGACGATCGGTCCCGGCCTCCGTTCGGCGTTCAGCGCACGTAGGGTCCGGATGCTGGCGCACCTCCCCCGGCGTCGCCGCTGCGGAACGCGGCGGACCCGGCCGCCGTGGCTGCGCCGATCGTGCCGAGGTCTCCGCCCTGCAGCACGAAGTCGAAGCCGAGCGCGACCATCTCGCGCGAGTAGGCCGGGTCGGCGGTGAAGATGCCCGCGCGCAGACCGTGCCGGCGGGCGGCATCGAGCACGCGGCGGTAGTTCTCGAGCACCCGCTCGTCGTGACTGTCGAACTGGAAGCCGTAGCCGTGCGTTCCGGCGAGATCGCTCGGCCCGATCACGACGCCGGCGAGACGCGGCACCGAGAAGATGTCGTCGAGGTTCGCCATGCCCTGCTCGGTCTCGATCATCACGAAGGGCAGCACGGTGTCGTTGGCCGTCGTGTGGAAGTCGTCGGTCGGGCCGTACGCCCACGGTCTCGTCGGGCCGTTGCTGCGACCGCCGAGCGGCGGGTAGAAGCAGGCGCCGACGAGCGACTCCGCCTCCTCGCGGGTGTTCACGAGCGGGCACACGATCCCGAAGGCGCCGGCGTCGAGAGCCTTCATGATCATCCACGGATCCGCCGACGGCACCCGCACGAAGGGCGTGCCGCCGAGGTTCCCCACCGTCTGGCAGAGGCCGACGAGCGACTGCACGTCGATGTGCCCGTGCTGCATGTCGAAGAGCACCCCGTCGACCCCGCCGCGCTGGATCGACTCGGCGACGAGGGTGCTCGGCACCATCGCCGTCGCGAGCAGGGCCGGCTCGCCGGCATCCCAGCGGGTGGTCATCGGATGGGCGGCTGCGGTCATCGTGTTCCTGCCTTCCGGGCGCGCGGGGGCGCCGCGATCGCGGTCTCCGGTTCGGGGGCCGAGGTGATGCGCGAGTAGCGCGAGATCAAGGTGACGTGCTCGGGCGAGAGCTCGTCGATCGAGGTGACGCCGAGCAGCGCCATGGTGGTGCGCACCTCGGCACGAAGGATCTGCACCGCCCGGTCGACACCCGCCTCGCCGCCGGCCATGAGCGCGTAGAGGTAGGCGCGGCCGAGCAGCACGAAGCGCGCGCCGAGGGCGATCGCGGCGACGACATCCGCTCCGGTGCGCACGCCGGTGTCGAGCATGACCTCGGTGGAGTCGCCGACGCGCGCCGCGACCGCGGGCAGCAGGTGCAGCGGCGGGATCGCGCGGTCGAGCTGGCGTCCGCCGTGATTCGAGAGCACGATGCCCTCCACCCCGGCGTCGGCGGCGCGCACGGCGTCGTCGAGGGTCTGGATGCCCTTCAGCACGACCGGACCGGTCCACGCCTCGCGGATCCAGGCCAGGTCGTTGAAGGTGACCGAGCTGTCGGTGAAGCCCTTCACCGCGGTGAGCTGCGATCGCGGCAGATCCGGTTCCTCGTAGGTGAAGCGGTAGGGCTCGGTCGTCAGCAGGTTCGTCCACCACTCGACCCGGTACGAGGCGTCGAGGAAGGTCTTCGGCGTCAGTTGCGGCGGGTACGACATGCCGTAGCGCGCGTCCCGCAGTCGGTTGCCGACGACGGCCGAGTCGACGGTGACGACGAGCGTGTCGAAGCCGTGCGCGGCCGCGTCAGCGAGCATCCGCAGCGAGCGGTCGCGGTCGCTGAGCAGGTACATCTGGAACCAGTGCCGCGCGCCGGGCGCCGCCGCCGCGAAGTCGGCGATCGACGTCGTGCCGACGGTCGAGAGGCCGTAGGGGATGCCCGCGCGCGCCGCCGCCCGGGCGACCGCCGGCTCGCCGGCCGCGTACATCATCCGCGTGCCGCCGGTCGGGCCGAAGCCGAACGGCAGCGCGCTCGGCTTGCCGAGCACGGTCGTCGTGGTGTCGACCTCGCTGACGTCGCGCAGGATCGTCGGGTTGAACTCGAGGTCGTCGAACGCCTCCCGCGCCCGGCGCATGCTGATCTCGCCCTCGGCGCCGCCGTCGACGTAGTGGAAGGGACCGGCTGGGGTGCGCCGCTTCGCGATGCGCCGCAGGTCGTCGATCGTGTGCGCATCGGCGACGCGGCGTTCGGCGCGGGTGAGGCCGCGACGCGACTTCATGCGCAGGAAGGGCTTGATGTCGGAGGGCTGCGGGATGCGCCGCCGCAGCGGCGGGTACTTCGGCATGACCGCTCCCGTCTACGCCGCGGTCTCGCGCCGGATGTCGTTGACCGGGTTGCGCGGCTGCTCGCCGCGCAGCACCCGGGCGGCCTCTTCGAGCACCTTGCGGCGGGTCTCGTTCCACGACTCCTCGCTCCAGTGCGCGGCGTGCGGCGACAGGATGATGTTGTCGAGGTCGCGCAGCGGGCTGTCGGCTTCGAGCGGCTCGTTGCCGAAGGCGTCGATGCCGGCGCCGAAGAGGTGGCCGCTGCGCAGCGCGTCGGCGAGGGCGGACTCGTCGATGAGGCCGCCGCGCGAGACGTTGACGAGCACGCTGCCCTTCTTCATGTGCGCGAGCGCGTCGGCGTCGATGATGTTCCGCGTCGACTCCATCAGCGGCACATGGATCGAGAGGATGTCGGCGCGCGCGATCACCTCATCCTTCGTCAGCAGCTCGACGCCGAGTTCGGCGGCGTCGGCGGCCGCGACGACCGGGTCGAAGGCGACGACGGTGTAGCCGATCGCCTGCGCCATGGTCGCGACGCGGCGCCCGATGCGGCCGAGGCCGAGCAGCCCGAACACCTGGTCGTCGGGGCGGCGCACGCCGGGGAAGAACGACGACGCCCAGCCCTCGGAGCGGATGCCCGCATCCAGCGCTGGCAGCCGCCGGGTCACCGACAGTGCCAGCGCGATCGCGTGCACCGCGACCTCGCGGTAGTTCGCGTCGGGCACGTTCGTGACCCAGATTCCGCGCGCGGTCGCCGCGGGCACGTCGATCGTGTCGTAGCCGATGCCGAAGCGGGTGAGCGAGCGGCAGCTCTGCAGGTTGTCGATCACCGTCTCGGTGAACTGCTCGGCGAGGATGATCACCGCATCCGCATCGCGCGTGCCCTCGAGCAGCGCCTGCTCGGTCGTGCCCTCGATGATCTGGAAGTCGACGTCGAGCCCGTCGAAGGCCTTCAGGTCCTCGGCGGTGATCGGCACCATCGTGTTCGTCATGACGACCTTGTTCACAGGTCTGCCCTCCTCAGGCGTGGGTGTTCGAGATGGATCGGCGCCGGCCGGATCGGCCGACCGGCGCCGGGTCGGGTCGGGATCGAGGCGGCGTTCAGTCCTCGCGCGGGGTGATTCCCGCGAGCGCGGGCGTCTCGGCCTTCTCGGCCGCACTGACCCAGGGCTTGGCGATGAGCACGCCGACGAGGGTGAGCAGCTGGGCCACGATGATGAGCCCCGCCGCGCCCCACGGCGCCCCGCCGGTCGCGACGACGATCGCGGTGGCGATGAGCGGCGCGGGCCCGGCGATGAGGGCGCCCTGCAGCTCTCGCGAGGAGAAGAGACCGGCGGATCGGAACTCGGCCTTGAAGAACGCGGGCATGAGCACGGTGTGCGCCGCCGATCCCGCCGCCCATCCGAGAGCGAGCATCACGCCGCTCGCCACGATGATGAAGGCGAGATTGCCGGTGTTGAGGATCAGGTAGTACGGCACGACCCAGACGACCGCTCCGATCACGCTGATGTAGATGACCCTCTTCGACCCGATCCGGTCGCTCACCGCGCCGAAGACGGCGACGAAGATCAGCATCACGAGCGAGCACGACAAGCTCACGAATAGCGCCTGGTTCTGGGGCAGGCCCACGGTTCCGACGAGGTAGCTGATGCCGAAGGCGGTGACGATGTAGCCGGTCACGTTGAGCCCCGAGGGGATGAGGAAGCCGGCGATCCAGTTGCGCGGGCTGGCCTTGAACGCGCGGGCGAAGGCGACGAAGGGGTTGCGTCGTGCCTCGCGCACGAGGCCGGCCTTGCGCTCGCGCTCGACGGCCTCGAACTCGGGCGACTCGTGCAGCTTGCGCCGCATCACGACGCCGATGATCGTCAGCACGGCGCTGAACAGGAACGGGATGCGCCAGCCCCAGCTACTGAACTCCTCCGGCCCGAGCACCGTGCTCGAGGTCGTGAAGATGATCAGCGCGAGCAGACCGCCGGCGCCGGCGCCGGCCATCGCGAGCGAGGAGAAGAAGCCCTTGCGCTTGAGCTGGGCGCTCTCGTTGACCATGGTGATCGCGCCGGCGAGCTCGGCTCCGGCGCCGAAGCCCTGAATGAGCCGCAGGATCACCAGCATGATCGGCGCCGCGACGCCGATCGAGGCGTAGGGCGGCAGGCAGCCGATGAGGGTGGTCGCGATGCCGATCATGAGGATCGACAGCATGAGCACCGGGCGACGGCCCCAGCGGTCGGAGAGCGCGCCGAGCACGAGCCCGCCGATGGGGCGGGCGACGAAGCCGACCGCGAAGGTGCCGAACGAGGCGAGCAGTCCGACGGCGCCGGTCGCGCCGGAGAAGAACAGCGGGGCGATGATGAGGCCCGCCACGAAGGCGTAGAGGCCGTAGTCGTACCACTCGATCGCCGAGCCGAAGCCGACCGCGATCGCGGAGCGGACCGACTGACGTCGGGTGGGCTTGACGACCACGGAAGCGGGATCGCCGCCGGGACCGCCGGGGTTCGCGGTGCCGGGAGGCATCGTTTCAGTCACGGGAGCTCCTTTGCTCTCGGAAGATTCTTCCGCCGGGGGCGGCGGGCCGTCATCGTCGGCGGCAGTCGGACAGTAGCAGTGTCGATCGCATTCTGTCGACAATCTACGATCAACGAGTTTCGGCGTATGCTGACGCCATGAACGACGCGGTCACCGACGACGCCACCGGCATCTTCGAGTCGATCACCACGACATCCCTCGTCGATCGGGCTCACGGCCAGATCCGCGCCCTGATCGTGGCCGGCAAGCTGCGACCCGGTGAGCCGCTCAAGGACTCGGTGCTCGCCGAGCAGATGGGCATCAGCCGCTCCCCCGTGCGCGAGGCCCTGCGCCGACTCGAGCAGTCGGGACTCGTCGAGAAGTCGGCCAACCGCTCGTACCGCATCTCACTGCTCGCCGCGGAGGACATCCCCGAGCTCGCGAGCCTGCGACTCGCCGACGAGACCCTCGCCGTGCGCACGATCGTGCAGCACCGCTACTCGATCGACTCGCTCGCCGAGCACGTCGCGCAGCTCACTGCGGCGACCGGCGATCCCGCCGCGGCCGCCGCCGCCGACGCCGCCTTCCACCGCGCCGTCGTCGGACTCGCACGCCTCCCTCGGCTGGCCGCCCGCTACGACGACCTGACCGACCAGATCCGGCTCGCCCTGCTCGCCAGCGATATCGAGACCTGGGGGCGCGGCGAGATGCTCGTCGAGAACCACACGATGCTGGTGGATGCGCTGACCGAAGCGCTCGAGACCGGCGACGCCCGTCGAGTCGTGCGGATGTGGGAGGTGCACGTGCTCGGCGGCATGACCGCCTTCGACATCCTCGACCCGCTCAGCTGAGTTCGACCGCGAACGCGGGTCAGGTCGCGGAGCCGTCGGCGAAGACGCGCAGTTCCTGGTCGCAGCGACAGGCCGCGGCGATGCGCGCGGCCCAGGCGACCGCATCCTCGCGAGTCGGCACGTCGATCACGGTGAATCCGCCGGCGAGGGAGCCCGTCTGCGGGTAGGCACCCGACTGCTCGCTGCCGTCGGCGGCGACGCGCACGAGCAGCGACGCCTCATCCAGCCCACCCGCGAAGACGAGCACACCCGCCTCCTGCGCCGCGGCGACCGCGGCATGCGACTCCTCGACCACGATCGGGAAATCCTCCTCGCCGATCTGCATCGCCGAGCCGGGGAACGAGATCAGGTAGTGCGGCATCGCGACTCCTTCGTCGGGGGATGCGACGAGCGTCGCACGCGCCGGGCCCGGGCGGGAAGGGCACCCCCTCCCGCCCGGCCGATCACCCGCGCCGCACCCGGGCTCGTCGCCACGACGCCAGCCCGATGCCGACGATCACGAGAGCGAGACCGATCAGACCCGGCAGCGCCGCATTCACACCCGAGTTCGCGAGGGAGCCGCCGCCCGAGTCGTCGCCGACGCCGCCAGATCCTCCCGAATCGCCGGTGCCGCCCGATCCGGCACCCTGACCCGGCTGGCCGCCGCCCGGCTGGCCGGGATCGACGTCCGCGGCGGCCACCGTGATCGCGACGTCGCGCTGCGTCTCGTCGCCCACCCCGTTCTGCGCGCCGATCGTCACAACGAAGTCGCCCGCGGCGGTCGGCGTCCCGCTGATCCGACCGGTGCTCTCGTCGAGTCGCAGGCCGTCTGGCAGCGCGCCCGCCACGAGTCGGAAGGTGGGCGACGGCGTGCCGACCGCGCCCAGCTGGCCGACGAAGGCGTCGCCGACCTTCGCCGAGGGCAGCGCCGTCGACGTCCATGCCGGCGCCTGCGGGATGAGCACCCGCAGTGCGGTCAGGTCGGCGTCACCCTCGCTCCACGACGTCGACAGCGCGACGTAGCGCGCGGTCGCGAGACCGTCGACCGTGCCCGATCGTCGACCGGCCGGCACCGTGCCGATATCGCGGAAGGTGAGTCCGTCGTCGCTGACCGAGATCGTCGCCGCCGGAGCCTCATCGCCGCCCCAGTCCGTGACGACCGCGCCGAACTGACGCATCGCGCCCAGATCGGTCACCATGCGACCGTCGGGGCCGGGGCGCCACGCCGTCGAGGCATCACCGTCGACCGCCAGCGCCGGCGAGGTCATCCCCACCGGAAGCACCGAAGCCGGGAAGGTGAGGGTGCTGAGGGCGAGGTCGGGAACCGGGAACGCCGTCGCGTTCTCGAAGGCGAGGTCCTGCGGTTCGCTGGTCAGCGACACCGCACGGCTCGAGCCGGTCTCGAGGTTCGTCACGACGACCTCGACGGGCGCGGCGGACTGCACTCGCACGCTGCGCGCGTCCGAGACCGATGCGGTCACCGCATTCGCACCGGCGGCGAGCGCCCGAGCCCGCGCGGCGGTCGTCTCGATCGTCGCCCGCGGCGAGAGCACGACGGCAGATCCGGCCGGAACCGAGACCTCGACGGCGCTGCTGGCCGCCCCGACCGTCTGGGTGCCGGCGAACAACGGGATCGCGCCGGCGCCGTGCGGAACCGTGATGACCGCCCGCGCGTCCGACCCCGTGAGGTTGAACACCGAGAGGTAGCCGTCGAGCGCGCTCGCGATCACACCGGCCGTATCGCTCGTCGGCGCCGCGGCGGCCGCTCTGGCGCGGGTCGCGGCCGCGTCGCCCGGGATCATCTCGACCAGCAAGGGGGCGGTCGGGCCGCCGGCGCGGTCAGCGAGGCGCAGCACGTTCTGCTCCGGATTCTCAGTCGAGACGGTGATCGGAGCGTCCGATCCTCGCACGACGAAGCCGGCCTTGCCGTCGACGTCGATCCAGCCGCCGGCGCTGCTCAGCACCTGGTCGCCGGTGTAGCGGAAGTCGGCGGCATCCTGCCACGTCACCCCGTCGAGCGAGGTCTGGATGCGGTACTCCCGTCCCGCCGCCGACTCCCAGCCGAGCTGCACCTGAGCGATGTCCAGCTGCGCGCCGAGATCGACCTGCACCCACGAGTCGGAACGCGAACGCTCCGAGCTCGCGACCGCCCAGCGCGTGCTCGGGCTGCCGTCGGTCACTGCCGATGCGGGCTTGGTGGGGTCGGCGCTCGACGCGGTCGCCGTGCGCTTGGCCGCGACATCCACGCCCTGTGGGGTGAAGGCGCGAAGGTGGTAGAGCGAATAGCCGTAGCTGCTGTCACCGGTGACGCCCTGCATCCGCACATATCGGGTCGTCACCGGCGCCGGGGCGGCGAAACCGGGCGGGGTCAGGTCGACCGTGTCGAGCCGCGCCACGTTGGCGTCGGCGGCCGACTTGCCGTAGGCGGTGCGGGTCGTCCAGGACTGTGCGTCGTCAGACGTCTGGATGAGATAGCGCGATCCGGCACTCGCCTCCCAGGCGAGGCGCACCGCACCGATCCGCTGCGATGAACCGAGGTCGACCTGGATCCATGAGTCGGAGCGGGTCCGGTCCGCGGTCGAGACCGCCCAGCGGCTGTTGGCGTCCTTGTCCGTCACGGTCGAGGCGGTGCGACGGTTGGCGGCGTCTTCGCTCGAGGCACGGGCAGCCGCGCCGGCGGCGAGGTCGACGTTCGACGCCGGATCGTCGCCATAGACGTGGAACGAGTACATCGAGTAGCCGTAGGTGGGGTTGCCCTGCTGTCCGAGCATCCGGACGTAACGAGCCGAGACCGGCGCGATGTCGAGGTCGTCGACCCGAGCCGCCTTCGCGTCGAGCGCATCGGCGGGTCGCTTGACCGGCAGCGACGCGGTCGAGGCGCCCTCCGCCGTCGTGTAGTCGCGCGTTCCATCGAGGCCGGAGTAGCCGCCCATCTTCAGGTTGCGCACGGTCAGGCTGGCATCGTCGGTTCCCCCGCCGCTGGTGGCGTAGATGGCGGAGCCGGTCGGCAGCGTCACCTGGCCGGCCCGATGGTCGGCGAATCCGTACACCGATGCGGTGCCCTCGAATCCGTCGCGGGGCGCTGTGTAGACCTGCGTCGACCGGGCTGCGACCGCGGCCGAGGTCGACGGGGAGAGGAACGGAGTCGCTCCCGAGACGTCGAACAGCCAGGAGTCATGACCGGGAACCCAGGGGAACTTGACGAAGCCGGCATGGCTGGATGCCGCGGCCCAGGCACCCGCGGTCTGCTGGACGGTGAGCCCGGGGACGGAGCCGAAATCGCGCACCCCGGTCAGCCGGGCGAAGAAGTCGGCCTGGGGCGTCGGCACGACGACACCCTCCTTCGACTGCGCCGCGTGCACGTGCAGCAGATAGGAGATGGCGATCTCGGCGCGCGCCTCGGGCTCGTACTTGGGCTCGCCCGAGAACTTCGCCAGCCGGTCGACCGGCGCGTAGGCCTGGTAGTCCTCGAGCGCGGCGGCGAGGTTGGCTTCGGCGCGCACGGCGTCGGGGTCGCGCTGCACCTGACCAAGGAACGCCAGCGGCAGCACGTCGCGCCCGTAGAGGTACTCGCGGTCGGGAACCATCGGCATGAAGGGCTCGCCCTGGTTCGACATCATCATCTTGATCGACTCCCACAGCTCGGCCGAGTTCGGCTGGCGGGTGAGGATCTCGGGCAGCGGCTGGTCGTTGAGCAGGAACTGGATCGCGTTGCGACCGCCGGAGCGCCAGATGTCGGACTGGTAGTGCGGGCCGAACGACCCGTGGTTCTCGACCAGGTAGGTGTCGTGGATGGTGTGCATCGTGTTGCTCGAGATGGGCGCCCCGGCCACGATCGCGGGGTTGTTGCGGTCGGCGGTGGGCTGGCCGGCGGCGTTGCGGCCGTAGGTCGCGAGCTGCTCGGCCCATCGGCCGGCATCCGCGTCGTCGGGCGCCCAGGCGAGTCCGGGCGCCAGCGCCTGCGTGTAGACGCCGGTCTCCTCCTGTGCCGTGTCGCCGAGGTACTTGCCCGTCGGCCAGTCGGTCGTCCAGCTGCCGGAGCGCGGGTCGTCGCCGTACTCGAGGTCAGCGGTGTACCGCGACTGACCGACCGCGATGGTGCGGAGGTTCTGCTGTGTGGTCGCGTCGAGCTGGTCCCAGAGCAGGCGCCCGGCATCGAGGAAATACGACTGGAAGGTCGAGTCCCAGAAGAGCTGCTTGCCCCAGGTGCCCTTGGCGTCGACGAAGCGGTTCACGGCGGCGTAGTGCTTGATCGTCGCCAGCGTCTTGCTGCGCAGTGTCTCCTTCGGTACGCCGGTCACGGTCGCGTCGTAGTCGCCGTGCGTGAGCAGCACCGCGTTGCCGAGCACGACGGCGAAGTTGAAGTCCTTGAGCTGATAGACGCCCGCCGTCGAATCCCAGACGGTCTCGGTCCAGCGCGTGTGGCGCAGAAGCGCGCCGTAGTAGTCGGCGGCGATGTCGTCCGGGGCGCCGTAGCGGGCACCTGTCGGCGCAGCCTCGGCGCTCGGGGCGGCGCTGAGCCCGAGGAGCGAGCCGGCGAGGCCGATGGCGAGGACGCCCGCCAGAAGGCGGCTGAGGCGTCGTGAGCGAGCCGGAGACGAGATCGTCGCGGTCATCGAGTCGTGAGGGCGCACGGCAGGTCCTCTTCCAGAGCGGGCGGGCTGAGCGCTGCGGGACGGGCCACTATGACAGCGCTGTCATCTGGGCGAGACTAGCTCATCGCGCGCGCGATGCCAACCCCGGACCGCCGCCGAGCAGCCGATGTGTCCGCAGAGCGCGTGAGAACGTGACCGAGGCGGCGACCCGTCCGGGCGGTCAGTACGAGGCGCGGGAGGCGTCGCCGCCGGCGGGCGCCCAGCGCGCGGCGAGCGCCTCGGAGGCGCGGGCGAGCAGCGCCGTGTCGGCGCCGACGAGCACGAAGCTGGCGCCCGCATCCATGTAGTCCTGCGCCTGCTCGGGCACGAAGGCGTTCACGCCGACCGGCTTGCCGGCCGCGCGCACGGCGTCGAAGGTGCGCGTCACGGCGGCGACGACATCCGGATGCGTCTGCTGGCCGAGCACGCCGAGCGACGCGGCGAGATCGCTGGGTCCGACGAAGACGCCGTCCACGCCGTCGACCGCGGCGATCTCGGCCGCCGCCTCCACACCCGCCGCGGTCTCGATCTGCACGAACAGCGACACGTGCTCGTCGCCGTTCTGCAGGTAGTCGTCGACGCGGTTCCAGCGGGCCGAGCGGGCGAGCGCGCTGCCGACGCCGCGGATGCCGCGCGGCGGGTAGCGCACGGCCGCGACGGCCTGCGCGGCCTCGGCCGCCGACGACACCATCGGCACGAGCACGTTCTGCGCGCCGAGGTCGAGCACCTGCTTGATCACGACAGCATCCAGCGACGGCACACGCACGACCGGGGTGATCGGGTAGGCGCTGACCGCGTGCAGCTGCGCCACGACCGACTCGAGCCCGTTGGGCGAATGCTCCATGTCGATGAGCGTCCAGTCGAGACCGGATCCGGCGCAGATCTCCGCCACGAGCGGGCTGCCCGAGCACACCCAGATGCCGGCGAGCGCGCGACCGGTCGAGTTGCCAGCAGAGTCCGAGCCCGAGCCCGCGGCCGACGCCAGCCGCTCGCGGAAGGTCGCGGGAAGCGAGGTCACAGGAAGCGGCATGAGATCGTCCCCAGGGGTCCGTAGTCGGCGAGCACGCTGTCGCCGCGCGAGATCCACACGGGCCGGGTGAACGATCCGGCCAGGATGATCTCGCCCGCCTCGAGGCGCGCTCCGTGCTGGTGCAGCTTGTTCGCGAGCCACGCTACGCCCGAGGCCGGATGCCCGAGCACGCCCGCGGCGACGCCGGTCTCCTCGATCGTCTCGTTGCGGAACAGCAGCGCCGAGACCCAGCGCAGGTCGACCGCATCCGGAGCGACCGGAGCTCCGCCGAGCACGAGCCCGCCGTAGGCCGCGTTGTCGCTGATCGTGTCGACGATCGTGCGCCCCTCGAGCTCGATGTGCGAGTTGAGCACCTCGAGCGCCGGGGTCACGTACTCGGTCGCGCGCAGCACGTCGAACAGCGTCACATCGGGACCTTCGAGCGGCGCCTTCAGCACGAAGGCCAGCTCGACCTCGATGCGCACGTTCGAGAAGTCGTCGAAGGGGATGACGGACCCGCTCTGCCAGACCGTGTCGTCGAACATGACGCCGTAGTCGGGCTCGGTGATGCCGGTCGCGGCCTGCATCGCCTTCGAGGTGAGGCCGATCTTGCGTCCGACGAGGCGGCGTCCGGCGGCGAGGCGTCCGTCGCGCCAGGCGCCCTGGATCGCGTAGGCGTCGTCGATCGTCGCCTCGGGCCAGCGGGCCGTGATGCGCGGGATGAGCGTGTGGTCGCGCTCGGCGGCGGCCAGCTCGTCGGCGATCTGCGCGAGCGTCTCGGGGTTCAGCGCGCCGGCCATGTCAGAGCTGGTTCCCGAGCTTGAACTCCTGGGGCGCAGGCGGAGCTTCGGGAGCGGAGCCCGAGCCCGACACAGCCGCCCCCTCCCCCTGCTTCCACGCCGGCAGCGCATCCTTCTCGTCGCCGGCCCGCGTGTACGAGAAGCCGTCGGCGCCGATCGTGACCGCCATCTCCGAGCTGTCCGAGCGGGCGATGACCGGCTGCGGGTTCCCGTCGAGGTCGAGCACGAGCGAGCCGTCGGTGTACCAGCTCGGCACGACCGGGTTGCCCCACCAGTCGCGGCGCTGGTTGTCGTGCACATCCCAGGTGACGACCGGGTTGTCGGGGTCGCCCGTGTAGTAGTCCTGCGTGTAGACCTCGACGCGGTGCCCGTCGGGGTCGCGCAGGTAGAGGTAGAACGCGTTCGAGACGCCATGTCGGCCGGGGCCGCGCTCGATCGCGTCCGAGCGGCGCAGGGCGCCGAGCTTGTCGCAGATGGCGAGGATGTTGTGCTTCTCGTGCGTCGCGAAGCAGACGTGGTGCATGCGCGGGCCGTCGCCGCCGGTCATGGCGGTGTCGTGCACGGTGGGCTTGCGCCGCATCCACGCCGCGTAGACGACGCCCTCGCCGTCTTGGATGTCCTCCGTCACGCGGAAGCCGAGGCTCTGCATGAAGCCGACCGCGCGCGGCACATCCGGCGTGATCTGGTTGAAGTGGTCGAGGCGCACGAGCTCGCCGGGGATCTGCAGGTCGTAGCGCCACGACAGGCGCTCGACGTGCTCGGTGCCGTAGAAGAACTCGTAGGGGAAGCCGAGCGGGTCGGTCACGCGCACCGAGTCGCCGATGCCCTTCGTGAAGCCGCCCTCGCGGCGCTCGACCCGGCATCCCAGCTCGGTGTAGAAGGCGACGGCGCGGTCGAGATCCTCGGCGCTGCGCACCCGGTACGAGAACGCGGCGACCGCGGCGACGGGGCCGAGGCGCAGCACCAGGTTGTGGTGGATGAACTCCTCGGTCGAGCGCAGGTAGATCGCCTGGTCGTCTTCTTCGGTGACGTGCAGGCCGAGGATGTCGACGTAGAACTCGCGCGAGGCGGCCAGGTCGGTGACGACGAGCTCCATGTACGCGCAGCGCAGGATGTCGGGCGCCGGCGCGGTGGGGATCGCGATCGGGTTGTCGGAGTGGATGGGCGCCTCCTGGCTGACGTAGAAGCCGGAGGAGGTGAGGGTCTTGCCCGCGTGGTTGCTCATCGGTGAGTCCTTGGGTCGGGGTGGTTCGAGGTGGGAGGCGGAATGCGCGCTCAGTGCGCCGCGGCGCCCTGCTTGCCGAAGGTGGGGTTGTGCACCGCGCCGAGCGTGATGTGCACGGCCTGCTGGTCGGTGTAGAAGTCGATCGAGCGGTAGCCGCCCTCGTGCCCGAGGCCGGAGGCCTTGACGCCGCCGAAGGGGGTGCGCAGGTCGCGCACGTTGTTCGAGTTCAGCCAGACCATGCCGGCCTCGACGGCCTGCGAGAAGTTGTGCGCCCGCTTGAGGTCATTGGTCCAGATGTAGGCGGCGAGGCCGTACTTGACGCCGTTCGCGAGCTCGAGCGCCTCCTCCTCGGTGTCGAAGGGGGTGATCGCGACGACCGGGCCGAAGATCTCCTCCTGGAAGATGCGCGCGTCGGGCGCGACGTCGGCGAAGACGGTCGGCTCGACGTAGTTGCCGGTCTCGAAGCCGGCCGGGCGTCCGCCGCCGGCGACGAGGCGGCCCTCGGTCTTGCCGATCTCGATGTAGCTGACGACCTTGTCGTAGTGCTCGGGGTGCACGAGCGCGCCGACCTCGGTCGTCGGGTCCTGCGGGTGGCCGACCTTCACGCGCTTCGCCTGCGCGGCGTAGCGCTCGACGAACTCGTCGTAGACGGGACGCTCGACGAGGATGCGCGATCCGGCCGTGCAGCGTTCGCCGTTGAGCGAGAAGACGCCGAAGATGGTCGCGTCAATCGCCGCGTCGAGGTCGGCATCGGCGAAGACGACGGCGGGGCTCTTGCCGCCGAGCTCCATCGAGAGGCCCTTGAGGAACGGGGCGGCGTTGCCGAAGATCAGCTGCCCGGTGCTCGACTCGCCCGTGAACGAGATGAGCGGCACGTCGGGGTGCTTGACGAGGGCGTCGCCCGCATCCTCGCCGAGGCCGTTGACGAGGTTGAAGACGCCCTGCGGCAGGCCCGCCTCCTCGAAGATGCCGGCCCAGAGGGATGCCGAGAGCGGCGTGAACTCGGCCGGCTTCAGCACGACGGTGTTGCCGGTGGCGAGCGCCGGGGCGAGCTTCCACGACTCGAGCATGAAGGGCGTGTTCCACGGCGTGATGAGCCCGGCGACGCCGATCGGCTTGCGGTTGACGTAGTTGATCTGGCGGCCGGGAACCTTGTAGGTGTCGTCGGCCTGGGCGACGATCAGGTCGGCGAAGAAGCGGAAGTTCTCGGCCGCGCGACGGGCCTGGCCGAGCGCCTGGGTGATCGGCAGTCCTGAGTCGTAGCTCTCCAGCTCGGCGAGGCGAGCATCCCGCGACTCGACGAGGTCGGCGATGCGGTGCAGCACCTTCGCGCGCTCGCGGGGCAGCATCTTCGGCCACGGCCCCTCGGCGAAGGCGCGGCGCGCGGCGGCGACCGCGAGATCGATATCGGCCTTCTTGCCGGCAGCGGCCTGCAGGTAGGTCTCGTTCGAGACCGGGTCGAGCACGTCGAAGGTGTCGCCGTCGACGCTGTCGACGAACGCTCCGTCGATGTAGTGCTGGATGCGCGTCGGCAGGTCGGCGGGAACGTGCACGAAGGTCGTGGCGGTGTCGGTCATGGTCATCTCCAGAGTGAGCGTGACGGGTCGGTGCGACAGGTCAGTGCGTCGGGGTCGGCAGGCGGCGAGCGGGGCGTCCGCCGCGGGATCAGTGCGCGGCCTGGCGGGCCGCGAGGTAGGCGTCGAGGGTCTTCCAGCGGTGGTTGCGCGCGGCGAGCTCGATCTCGAGCGCATCCGCCCCCTGCCGGATGAGGTCGAGGATCACCTCGTGCTCCTCGACGGAGTGCTGCGCGCGACCGGGCACGAAGGCGAAGGTCGAGTCGCGGATGCCCGACAGCCGCGACCAGCCGCGATGCACGAGGTCGAGGATGTGCGGGTTCGGGCAGGGCTCGAACAGCACCGAGTGGAACTGCTGGTTGAGCACGGTGAAGCTGTGCGCGTCGAAGTGGTCGAGCAGGTGCCGCATGCGGTCGTTGACCTCGGCCGCGCGATCGAGATCGGCGCTTGTCAGGCTCGGCGCGGAGAGCGAGGTCGCGGCGCCCTCGACGAGCCCGAGCGTCTGCATCGTGTGCACGTACTCGCTCTCGTCGACGACCGCGACGCGCGCGCCGACGTTGCGCTCGAAGGTCACGAGGCCCTCGGCCTCGAGCCGGCGGATCGCCTCGCGCACGGGCACGACGCTCATGCCGAGCTCATCGGCGATCGGCGCGAGCACGAGCCGGTAACCCGGGCCGTACTCGTGGCGGGAGATGCGTTCGTGCAGCCAGCGGTAGGCGGTCTCCGACTTGCCGACCTCGGCGGGGGCTGCGCTCATCGGGAGGCTCCGTTCTTGTGACCGGCGGGGGTCTGCTGTTCGGCGTCGTACTTCGCGCGCCAGGCGGCGTTCATCGGGAAGAGGCCCTCGATGGGATGCCCCTCCGCGACGCGCGCCGCGATCCAGGCGTCCTCGTCCTCCTGGGCGAGGGCCGCATCCACGACCTCCTCGACGAGGGAGGGAGGAATGACGATCACGCCGTCCGCGTCGCCGACGATCACGTCGCCGGGCTGCACGGTGGTGCCGCCGACGCCGATCGTGACATCGACATCCCATGGCACGTGCTTGCGGCCGAGCACGGCGGGATGCGCGCCGCGCGTGTAGACGGGGATGCCGACGGCCGTGACGGCGTCGACGTCGCGCACGCCGCCGTCGGTCACGATGCCGGCGGCGCCGCGGGCGTGGGCGCGGATCGCGAGGATGTCGCCGAGCGTGCCCGAACCGGCCTCGCCGCGAGCCTCGATCACGATGACCTCGCCCGCGCCGACGGCGTCGAAGGCGCGCTTCTGCGCGTTCTGGCCGCCGCCGTGGCTGGCGAAGAGGTCTTCGCGATTCGGCACGAAGCGCAGCGTCGTCGCGACGCCGACGAGCTTCGCGCCGGGGTGCAGCGGGCGCACGCCGTCGATTGTGACGTTGTTCAGGCCGCGCTTGCGCAGCTGGCCCGACAGGGCCGCGACCGGGGTGCGCTCGAGGCGCTCGCGCAGGCTCGGGTCGAGGGACGGGCGGGCGGCGGATGCGGCGCTCGCCCCGGCGCCCGCCGTCGCGGCGGCCGGCTGCTCGGCCGGCAGCCCCGCCGCCTCCCGCGAGCCCCAGGCTTCGGCGCGCTGCGTGTCGTCGACCGCGGGAAGCGAGCCGAGGCTCGCGTCGAACTCGTGCGCTCCGGCGACGACCCGGGTGACCAGCCGGCCGCTTCTCGGGGCGCCGGGCGCGGTCGGCGCATCCACCTCGACCTCGACCGTCTGGCCGGGCGCGACGACCGACGAGCCAGCGGGGGTGCCGGTGAGGATGACGTCGCCGACCTCGAGGGTGAGGTGCTGCGACAGGTCGGCCACGATCTGCGCGAGCGGGAACAGCAGGTCGCGCGTCGTGTCGTCTTGGGCGAGCTCGCCGTCGACCCAGGTGCGCACGCGCAGCGCGTCGGGGTCGACCACGCGGGCATCGAGGAGATCGGGGCCGATCGGGGTGAAGCCGTCGCGCCCCTTCGAGCGCACGTTCGAGCCCTTGTCGTTCGCACGCAGGTCGTAGACGCCGAAGTCGTTCGAGGCCGTGACCCAGCCGACGTGGTCCCAGGCTTCGGCGGCGGTGACATCGCGCGCTGTGGTTCCGATGACAAGGGCGACCTCGCCCTCGAAGGCGAGCAGCTCGGTGCCGGCGGGCCGCTCGATGTCGCTGCCGGAGGCGGCGACCGAGCTCGACGGCTTGAGGAAGTAGGAGGGATCCGCGGGACGTCGACCGCGCTGGTCGGCCCGCGAGGGGTAGCTGAGGTGGACGGCGATGATCTTTCCGGGCCGCTGCGGCAGACTGGCGAAGCGGGGATCGATCGCGTCGGCGGAGGTCGCACGGGCAGCGGCCGCGCCGCCGCTGTCGCCGGCTGTCTGATCTGGCGTCGCCGTCATCCCGGAGCCCCTTCGCTCGATTTCGTATTACAGATCGTATACGAAGTGCTCGAGTGGCGCACCCGTTCTCCCGTGCGGAGCGGAAGGATCGCGCGCGACGACGAGCGCCGCGCGCGCAGCGACAAGCGCCCGCTGCCCCGGTGCCCAGCGCCGCAGTGCAGTGACGCCGGTGCCGGCACGCCGATCGGCCGAGCCGACCGACGCGCCCCCGCGCATCCGGTCGACCCGGCCGATCCCGATCTGCGGGAGGGGTTCCGGCCGACGCGCCGCGAATGCCCTCTTCGCGTGCGGCGCGCCGGGTGGTAACCCCTCCCGCAGATCCTCTTCGTGCGCTCCCCCGAGCGCGGGCGGCGCTGCATCCGCTCCCCCGAGCGGATCTGCGGAGCCGACGGATGCACTCCCCCGAGTGCGTGGGATCCGGTTGACTCGCACTCCCCCGAGCGCTCGTCGTGGTTCCGAGTGCGCCGCCGGACTCACGGGCCGATCGTCGACCCGCTCCGTGATGCCCGGCGGCGCTCCCCCGAAGCCGCGGCTGGAGTCCCCTCAGATCCGTCGCCGCGGCCGACCCGACCGCTCCCAGGCGGTCGGGCGAGCAACCACGTCACGGGCGAGTGCGGCCCGCGACGTGGTGTGTCTGCGGTGAGGGATGCCGGCCGGCCGCGGGGTGCGACCCCGTGCGCGGCCGGCGCGGCATCCGCTCGGATCAGGCGCTGCGGCGGCGGGCGACGCCCACCATCAGCAGGATCACTCCGAGACCGAGCAGCAGGGCAACCGCGGTCAGGGCGATCTCGGCGCCGCCGACGCCGGTCGAGGCGAGCTGACGCACGCCGTCGGCCTGGGCGACGATGCCGGTGCCGGCACCGGATCCGTCGTTGCCGCTCCCGTCGCCACTGGCGCCATCACCGGGGACGGTCGGGGTACCCGGGTCGACCGGGTCCGTCGGATCGGTGGGGTCCGTCGGGTCCCCTCCCTCGATCACCGAGGTGCCGGTGTCCTCCGTGGTGGAGTCGCCGACGACCGAGACGGCGTTGCCGCCGATCAGGATGGGGAAGCGCAGGATCGGGGCGATCTGCGTGCCCCCGGCGATCCCGCCGCTGCCGTCGGTGGTCGCACCGCCGGTGCTGCCGTCACCGGCGGGGATGCCGCCGGTCACGTCCGAGCCGGTCGAGGTGCTGTCGCCGACGACGCTGATCGCGTTGCCGCTCGCGGTGATCGGCAGGCCGACCTCCGGCACGACCTGCGTGCCCGAGGCGGTTCCGTCCGAGCCCGAGGTGGTCGGGCCGCCGGCGGTGCCGGTGCCCTCGCCCGCGGTGCCGGTGGTGCCGGATCCGGTCGTGTTCGTCACCGACGAGTCGCTCGTGGCGCTGTCGCCGAGAACGCTGATCGCGTTGCCGCCGACCGTCACGGGAACCGCGACGTCGCCGAGGACCTGGGTGCCCGAGAGCACTCCGTCGCCGCCTGAGGTGGATGCGCCGGCGCCGGCCGTCGTGCCGGTTCCGTCGGTCGCGCCCGAGCCGGAGCCCGTGCTGACCGCGGTGGCCGAGTCGGTCGCCGTGCTGTCACCCAGCACGCTGATGGCGTTGCCGCCGAGCGTCACCGGAGCGCCCACGTTGGGCGCGACCTGGGTTCCGCCGGCGATGCCGTCCGAGCCCGAGGTGGTCGGGGCGGCCGTGGAGCCGCCCGTTCCCGACCCGGTCGCGCCGGTCGTGGAGCCGACCGTCGAACCGCTCGTGGCGCTGTCACCGAGCACGCTGATCGCGTTGCCGCCGAGCGTCACGGGAGCCGCGACGTCACCGGCGACCTGCGTGCCGGAGAGGATGCCGTCGTCACCCGAGGTGATGACCGGACCGGCGGTGCCCGTCGTGTCACCCGCATCCGAGCCCGACCCGGCGCCGACCGCAGTCGACGAGTCGATCGCGGTGCTGTCGCCGAGCAGGCTGATCGCGTTGCCGCCGAGTGTCACCGGAGCGGCGACGTCCGGAACGACCCGCGTGCCGCCCGCGATGCCGTCCACACCCGAAGTGGACGGAGCCGCGGCGCTGGAGCCCGATCCGCCGGTCGTGGAGCCGACCGTCGAACCGCTCGTGGCGCTGTCGCCCAGCAGGCTGATCGCGTTGCCCGCGACCGTGACCGGGGCGCCCACGTTCGGCACGATCTGCGTGCCGCCGAGGATGCCGTCGGAGCCCGAGGTCGTCGCGCCGGAGCCCGTCGTCGCGGCGTCACCCGCGGTGCCGTCGGCGCTGTCGGAGTCGGCCGGGTCGGTCGCGGCGCCGGTCGTCGCTCCCGACGATCCGGTGTCACCGAGCACGCTGATCGCGTTGCCCGAGACGGTGATCGGCACGTTCAGCCCGATCAGCGCCTGCGTACCCGAGGCGGTGCCGTCGCTGCCGTCCGTGCTGGCGGCGGCGGGTGCCGGGGCGGGCGCGGCCGACGTGGTCGACCCGCTCGACGCGGAGTCGCCGACGACGCTGATGCTGTTGCCCGACACGGTGATCGGCACGCCCGCGTTCACGAGGGCCTGCGATCCGCCGAGCAGCGAGTCGCTGCCGGAGGTGACCGGAGCGGCGGGCGCTGCAGGCGTCGCGGGTGCGGCGGGCGCAGCCGGAGTCGGGGCGGCGGGTGCGGTTGTGGATCCGGTCGACGACGAGTCGCCGAGCACGGAGAGCGAGACACCCGACAGGTCGATCGGCAGATCGATGTCGATCAGGGCCTGCGTTCCGCCGGCGACACTGCCCGTGCCGTCGGTGGAGGGCTGTTCCGCGGCGTTCGCGACGCCGCAGCCGAGGGCCATCAGGCCGCCGGTGAAGAGGACTCCCATGAGTCCTCTGGAGACGATTCTGTTCATCAGAGGGAACTCCTTGCCTAGCCGGAACCGCATCCCAGATGAGCGGTTCCGTGCGTGACTGATTGAGGGGACGCGTGCCGCGAGGTGGGACGTGGCGCGGCTGCCGTCCGGCGTCAGTCGGGCGAGGAGTCGGTGTCGAAGTTCGGCGTCGACGGGAGGTCGTCGTCGTCGAGGTAGCGGGCGCCGAGGTCGAGGAGGACCAGGTGCGCCGAGGCGGCGACGTCGGCGAGCGTGGCGGCGGAGGCGCCGCCGACTGCCGAAGTGGTCGCGCCGCCCGAGCCGCCGGGGAGGGCGGCGGGCGAGCCGTGGATGACGAGGCCGGCCGGGTCGAGCAGCGGAGCTTCGGCCGAGCCGGATCCGGCTGCCGTCGTGCCGGCCGGGGCGAGCTTCAGGTGGAGCGCGGCGTCGGCGGAGGCGGCGGTCGTGTCCGCCGCCGGGGTCGGGGTGACCGGCTCGGCCGGGACGCTCGTGCCGCCGGCGCCCGGGATTCCGGGCGCGGTCGGCAGGGTGACGCCACCGCCGCCCACGTCGCGGACGACGTCGGCGACCGGCGAGAGCACGGGCGCGACGAGGGTTCCGACGTCGGCGGTGACCCCGTCGACGAGGCCCGTGACGGGCGTCGTCAGCGAGCTGACCGGGGCGCATCCGAGCAGGCCCTGCACGGTGCCGCCGAGCAGCGGCAGCCTCGTCAGCGTGGAGTCGAGAGCCCCGGCGAGCGGGCCGACGAGGAGGCTCGTGAGGTGGCTCGAGAGCAGGGCCGGAACGCCGTCGACGAGGTCGGCGACGGGGGTCGTGATCGGCGCGAGCGCCGGGATGCCGGAGGCCGCGGCGAGGGCCTGATCGGCGGCCGCGGCGCCCTGCCCGGAGAGAGCGGATGCCGCGCCGAGCGCGGTCGTCGCGGGGCCGTTCTGGGCCGGGATCACGGGCGTCGAAGCCGGTGCGCCGGGCGATGCGGGCGCGGCCGGAGCGGCGGGCGCAGCCGGTGCCGCGGGAACCGCGGGGGTGACCGGCGCCGGGGCCGCGGGGGCCGGTGCGGGCGAGGTCGGGGTGAGTGCGCCGACGACCGTGTGCAGCGTCTGCCCGACGGGCTCGACGACCGCGTTCAGAAGACCGCCGACGGCACCGAGCAGCCCCGGCGACGAGGATGTCGCGGGAGCGGCCGGCGCGGCGGGCGGAGGGGCCGGAACGGCCTCATCCGCGTGGGCTGTCGTGGAGCTCAGCATCACGCCAAGCACGGCTCCGGCGATGGCCAGGAGGGCAAGAAGAAGCGTGCGGAGGACCCCCTGCGGGGCCCCCGTGCTACGCAGCGCTGGTGAGGCGCATCCCTGATCCACGGTCATCCACCCCCCTGGCGATCAAACCGTTTGAGCGGAAATGTACGCCCGCCCTCACCCCCTGTCCAGGGGTGGCGGAAACTTCTTCAGGAACGACGGAGGATCGCTCGGCAAGCGGAACGGAGCGGGCGCGATCGATCACATCCGGCGGATGACTCGCTCCCAAGCGGGCAGGAACGGGCGTCAGCCAGCGGCTCCGCGGAGTGCGGTGCGCGCCCGATGACGGCGCACCGCGGCGCGGTTCGCGCACCGCACGGAGCAGTAGCGCTGGCGGCCGTTGCGGGTGACGTCGACGACCACGTTGCGGCAGTCATCGCCGGGGTCGTTGCCGGCCGCGCACCGCCCGAGCCGGTGCATGCCGCGGGTCGTGAGGTGCAGGGCGGTGCCGACCGCGATGACGGCGCCGAGCACGTGCGAGAGCGACTGGTCGAGGTCGCGGTAGTGCAGGTGCCAGCCCTCGCCGTCGTGATCGGTGAGGCGGGGGTAGGCGGCGAGCGCGGCCATCTGCGCGTTCAGCTCGGCGGCGCGATCGGATTCGCCCGGCGCATCCACGACCCGCAGCCAGTCGTCGATCATCCGGCGGGTGCGCGCATGCTCGGTCGCGGCGATGCGGAACGACATCGTCATGCCGAAGTCGCGCGTGCGCCGCTCGATGCCGGCGACGTCGTCGGGCCAGTCGTCGGCGAGGGATGCGGCGAGCAGCACCGCGTACTCGCCGTAAGGGTTGAGATGCATAAGACCATGACAGCACGATTGCAGCATGAGCACCACCGCGACCTCAGCCGACGCCCGACCGACGGAGACCTCGTCCGCGCCCGGCGATCCGCGCTCGGCCCGCCCTCACGAGCACGGCTGGATCACGGACTCGATCCACCGGACGAGCGAGGGGACAGTGGCCTACGTGCGCTGCGCCTCCTGCGGCGCCCACCGGGTCGACCTGCTGCAGACGGAGAGCGTCCATCCGGCGGCGCTGTCGCTCCCGACTCGAGCAACTCGCCGGTGAACGACGAAACCCCCTGCTCAGCAGGGGGTTTCGATGATCTGTGCGGAGACGGCGGGATTTGAACCCGCGGTCCCCTTGCGGGGACTCCACCTTAGCAGGGTGGTGCACTCGACCGGACTATGCGACGTCTCCTGGCGAATCGCCTCGGCCATCATAACCGTACGACGGGGCCGGAACTGAACGCCCGCATCCGGGCGTCGCCGCCGACGCCGCCGCCGGGGCGCCGGGGACGCGCCGCAGACGGTCAGTTGTTGGCGTGGCTGCAGGTCTGCTGCGCCGCCGACTGGCCCTTGATGCCGGTGAGGATCGCGGGTCCGTCGGAGGCGCCGTCGCTCGGCGCACCCGAGGCGGGCGCCGAGGGGTCGGTCGACGGCGGCGTCGTGGCACCCGGGGTGTCGGGGTCGGCGACCGAGCCGTCGAAGCCGGTGTCGAGCGAGTCGGCGTCGAGCTGCACCGGACGATCGGCCTTGAGGGCGTCGAACAGCAGCTTCGCCTGGTACTTGTTCGGCCGCACCTTGTTCTTGTAGATGCCGTCGCCGCCCGTGTCGCCGGGGTACTGGATGAAGTTGATGCGGTCGAGCGGGATGTTGCGCATGGCCTTCGCGATCGACACCATCGTGTCGAGCTGCGCGAGCGAGGTCGAGAGCTTCATGTGCTCGGACGCGCCCTCAGCGATCTGATACAGCTTGCCGAGGTCGCTCAGAGTTCCTTCGCTGGTGAGCTTGCGAGCGAGACCGGACATGAACACCTGCTGCGAGCTGATGCGGCCCAGGTCGCTGCCGTCGCCGACGCCGTGCCGGCTGCGCACGAACTGCTGCGCCTGCACACCCTGGATCGTGTACTTGCCGGCCGCCGGGAAGGTGAGCCCGGTGAACTTGTCGTGCACCGGCCCGTCGACGCAGACCTCGACGCCGCCGACGATATTCGACATGTCGATGACGCCCTGGAAGGTGATGACCGCCGCGAATGGGATCTCGAGCCCGGTCAGGTCGGAGACGGTGTCGGTGACGCACTTGAGGCCGCCGTAGTAATAGGCCTCGTTGAGCGGCCGGCCCGACATGGCCGAGCTCTTGGACTTGCCGTCCTCCGACGTGCACGAGGGGATCGGCACGACCAGGTCGCGCGGAAGGCTGACCGCGGTCGCCGAGGTGTGGTCGGCCGACACGTGCAGCAGGATGTTGACGTCGTTGAGGGTGCCGTCGCGCTTGCCGTAGACGTTGCCCTGCGAGGGGTCGTTGTCGACGCCGACGAGCATGATGTTGAACCCGCCCTTGAAGTCGCCGATCTGCGGCAGTTTCTCGCCCTTCTCGCCGATGTCGACGGCGTTGGCGGTGACGTTGCTCTGGATGCGCCAGAACGCGATCGCGGCGAGCGAGACGCCCGCGACCATGACGACCGCGAGCGAGATCGCGGTGAAGGCGGCGATGCTCCTGCCGAGGCGGGAGCGGCGGAGCCGGCCGTGGTTCATGGCCGTCGCGGGCGCGTCGGAGGCGGAGCCGGTGCTCCGGTCGCGGCGGGACTCGCTCATGGCGATGGTCCTCTCAGTCGGTCGGCTGGGGCGGTGAGCTGGTGGGTGCGTGCGGCGGATGCGGTGATCGAGCATCCGGATTCCGCGGCGGGCACGATGCCGCGCTCGACGGAAGGCAAGTGCTCGATGATACCCGGGCACCCTCGGATGGCCTGAGAACGCGTAGCGTCGCCGCATGGCGCTGCGACTGAGCAAGCAGGAAGCACGACGGCTGGCCGTGCGGGGCGCGCGCCTCGACGCGGACCTCGACTCGGCTCCCGCCGACGTGGTCGAGCTCGCGACGGCGGTCGCGGGGCTGCGGGTCGAGCTGACGGGCATCGTCGCTCCGGCGGCGGAGCATGTCGCCTACACCCGCCTCGGACCAGGCGCGGACGCCGACGAGCTCGCCCGCGCGCTGGCGAGCGGTCGGCTGTTCGAGCGCAACTGGGTGCTCCGGCCGATGCGCGATCTGGGGCTCTACCTCGCCGGGATGCGCAGCTGGCTCGAGCGGGCCGGCGCCCGAGACTGGGTGGAGGCGAACGACGGGTTCCGGCGCACCATCCTCGACCGCATCGGCGACGAGGGTCCGCTGACCTCCCGCGAGGTGCCCGACGAGTCGGTCGTGCCGTGGCCGTCGTCGGGGTGGACGAACGATCGCAACGTCACCAAGATGCTCGAGTGCCTGCACGGCGCGGGCGAGCTCGCCGTCGTCGGCCGCGTCGGACGGCTGCGGGTCTGGGATCTGGCGCAGAACGTGTTCCCTTCGGTCGCCGCGACGCCGCTCGACGAGGCCCGGCGCATCCGCAGCGCGCAGCTCATGCGCGCCTTCGGCGTGGCCCGCGACAGCATCGCGATCGTGCCGACCGAGCTGCACGGCTTCCACCGCGAGGTCGGCGAGCTGGCGACGATCGACGACGTGCCGGGGCGCTGGCGGGTCGATGTCGAGCTGCTCGACGAGCTGCGCAGCGCCGGCGCCGACGCCGAGCTCGCGGAGCGCACCGTGCTGCTCTCGCCCTTCGACCGGCTGCTGAGCGACCGCGAGCGCGTGGCCCGGCTGTTCGAGTTCGACTACACGCTCGAGATGTACAAGCCGAAGCGCACGCGGCGCTGGGGCGCGTTCGCGCTGCCGATCCTGCGCGGCGACCGGCTCATCGGCAAGGTGGATGCGCGCTCCGATCGCGACGCCGGACTGCTGCGGGTGCACGCGATCCACGAGGACGAGCCCTTCGCGGCCGACGTGCGACGTGACGTCGATGCCGAGATCGATCGCTTCGCGCGGTGGATGGGGCTCGCGGTCGCGCGCGACTGAGCTGCCGGCGACGGCGTCGACGACGCAGCCCGGCGCGGCAGGTTCAGGCTCAGCAGGGCCGGGCTCAGCAGGGCCAGGCTCAGGGTGCGACGGCTCCGGCGCCCCAGGAGGCGCGGATCGCATCCATGAGGCGCAGGGTCCGCTCGGTGGCGAGCTGGTCGGGTTCGGCCGCCGCCGCATCCCCGCCCCGCACGAGCTCGACGAAGCGCTCGATCTCGCCGGTCAGGGCGTGCTGCGGGCCGTCGATCGGCAGCTCGTGCACGACGTCGTCGGCGCCGGCGAGCTGCAGCGTGAGCACGCGCGGGCTGGCGATGTGGTCGATCTGCAGCGTGCCGAGCTCGCCGCGGATCTCGCTGGGCCGCGATGACGTCGTGATCTTGGAGTAGCTGAGGTCGGCGTCGAAGCCGTCGTAGCTCGCGATCGCGACGCCGGCGCCGTCGACGCCGGGGCTGTCGTCGCGCACGGCGACCTGCACCTTCGAGCCGCGCACCTCGCGCGGCAGGCCGAACAGGGCGATCAGCGGATGCGCCGCGTAGACGCCGAGGTCGTAGAGCACGCCGCCGGCGAGCTCGGGGTCGAACATGTTGATCCGCTCGCCGGCCAGCACCTTGCCGTAGCGGCTGGATACCGACTCGTAGCCGAAGGAGACGCGGCGCACGGCGCCGAGCTGCGGCAGCAGGTCACGCACAGCCTGCAGGCCGGGGTCGTAGGCGGTGCGGATGCCCTCGATCAGCACGACGCCGGCGGTGCGCGCCGCGGCGGTGAGCTCGCGCCACTCGGCGGCCGTGGTGACGGCCGGCTTCTCGACCAGCACGTGGATGCCGGCGCGGATCGCCGCCCGCACCTGGCCGGCGTGCACGCTGTTGGGGCTCGCGATGTAGACCGCGTCGATGTCGCCCGAGCGCAGCAGCGCATCCAGGTCGCCCGTCGCCTGCGGCGCCGCCTCGGCGGGCGCCAGCTCGGCGAGCCCGCCCGCGAACTCGTGCGCCCGCGCCACGTCGCGTGAGACGACGTGCGACACGCGGATGCCGTCGACGCCGGCCGCGTCGCGGGCGAGCGTGCGGGTGATCTGGCTTGTGCCGATCGTGGCGAGACGGATCATGCGGGCCTCCTCGGCGTGCGGGACGCGTCGGCTGTGCGCCGGCGCCGTGGCGACACTACTCCGCGGCCGGCCGGGCGCTCCCCCGGGACGTCGCGGAGGCGGGACTCAGGTCAGCAGCCCCACGACGTCGATGATCAGCACCACCACGGCCGCGACCGCGAGGATCCACGGCCACGCGATCGTGCGGATGAAGAAGAACGTCGAGATGGCGTCGAGAGCCTGACCGGCTCCGTAGCTCGAGCCGATGCCGACGGAGACCATCCACAGGCCCGGCCGACCTGCGCCGGATCAGACCCAGGCGCGCAGCGCCTGCCGGTTGACGACCTGGTCGCGGCTGCGCTGGGCCAGGAAGTCGGTGATCGACACGCCCGGGCCGTTCAGCACATCCTGCTCGACGACGATCCAGCCGTCGAAGCCGCGCTCGCGCACCGCATCCAGGATCGCCGCCAGGTCGATGTCGCCCTCGCCGAACGCGACGAACGATGTCGACGACCACACCTCGCGCATGCCGCCGCCCGCCGCGAGCACGCGCGCGAGCTCGGCGCGGTCGACGTCTTTGAGGTGCAGGTGGTTGATGCGGTCGCCCCAGCGCTCGACCGCCGCGACCGGGTTGCCGCCGCCGATGAGCAGGTGGCCGGAGTCGAGGGTCAGGTCGATGTCGACAGCGGCGAGGAAGCGGTCGATCTCGGCCGGGTCTTCGACGAAGGTGCCAGCGTGGTGGTGGAAGGTCGGCTCGAATCCCGCCGCCCGCACCCGGTCGGCGGCGATCTGCGCGTTGCCCGTCAGTCGCGCCCAGGCCTCGTCGGCGAGCGGGTCGACTTCGGCGCCGCGACCCGGCGCCTGCCGGCGCGGAGCGGAGCCGTCGTCGGCGAGCGTCGGCAGCGGCAGCCGCTCGGGTCCCGTCTCCGCCGCCTCGGCGAACACGCGCAGCGCGTCGTCGAGCTGGGGCAGCGACGCCGCGAAGGCCTCGTCGTCGCTGAACGGCAGCTGCACCCATCCGCCCGCGAGCTCGAGCCCACCGCGCTCGAGGCGCGAACGCAGTTCGGCGCCGCGTCCGAGGTAGCCGATCGGGCCGAGGTCGACACCGGTGTACCCGGTCTCGGCGAGCGTGTCGACGAGCTGGTCGGCGGTCACCGTGTCGGCGCCCTCCGGGGTCATCTCGAAGACGCCGAAGCTCACGGGGGCTCCGGCGACACGGGCGGTGAGGGCATCCGTCATCGGGTGGTCCTGACTTTCGAAAGAGGTGCTGAAGGGGTGGTGGATGCGGCGGGACGTCAGCCGGCGGGCGTCAGCCGGCGAACGCGGCCCGGAACGAGTCGAGCGCGACATCGCTGTCGCCGCTCGCCCATCCCTCGAGCCCGACGACGCCGTCGTAGCCGAGCCGGGTGAGCTCGGCGGCGATGGCCTCGTAGCGGATCTCGCCGGTACCGGGTTCCTGGCGGCCGGGCACATCCGCCACCTGGATCTCGCCGATCGACCCGAAGGCGCGGCGCACGAGCTCGATGAGGTTCCCCTCGCCGATCTGCGCGTGGTACAGGTCGAGGTTGAGTCGCAGCGCGGGGCTGTCGACGGCCTCGACCAGGGCGATCGTGTCGGCGGCGAGCGCGAACGGCACGCCCGGGTGGTCGACCGGCAGGTTGAGGTTCTCGAGCGTGAACACGCGCCCGGCCGTCTCGCCCAGCTCGGCGACCCGACTGAGGGTGTCGGCGGCGCGCAGCCAGTCCGCACCGCTCACGGCCTCCTTCGGGATGATCGCCTGGCCGTCGCCGTCGAGCCCGGTGCCGTGCAGGTTCAGGCGCGGCGCGTCGATGATCTCGGCCTGCTGCAGCGACTCGGCGGCCGTGGCCAGCAGGTCGGCGATGCCGTCGTCGGTGAGCAGGTCGCCGCGCAGATATCCGGTCATCGACGAGAACGTCGCCCCGGTCTTCGCGAGCGCGGGCAGGTCTTTCGTGCTCCAGTCCCAGATCTCGACCTCGAAGCCGCGATCGTGGATGCGCCGAACGCGCTCCTCGAACGGCAGCTCGAGGAACAGCATCTCGGCCGACGCGGCCAGACGGTAGCTCACGGCGCTCAGCCCAGGTCGACCGCGACGGCGACGCCCTCGGTCGCCGAGCGCTGGGCGGCATCCGCCAGCAGCAGGGCGGCACGGCCGTCGTCGAAGGTGGGGCTGGTGGAGGCCTCGCCACGCACGAGCTTGACGAACTCCTCGAGCTCGGCGGCGTAGGCGGCCGAGTAGCGCTCGAGGAAGAAGTTCTCGTACGGCGGCTTCGCCTCGACGATCTCGGCGCCCGAGAAGCTGACCAGGCTGCTGGGGGCGTTGGCGACCTGCAGGAAGCCGCGCGCGCCGAAAGCCTCGAGGCGCTGGTCGTAGCCGACGGCCGAGTGACGCGAGTTGCTGATCGACACGACGGCGCCGCTGGCGGCGCGCAGCGTGACGACGGCGGTGTCGAAGTCGCCGTGCTCGCGGGCCCCGTCATCGAAGAGGGTCGCGCCCACGGCGCTGACCTCGACGATGTCGGGCAGGAAGAAGCGGGCCATGTCGAAGTCGTGGATCGTCATGTCGCGGAAGATGCCGCCCGACACGGCGACGTAGGCGGCCGGCGGGGCCGAGGGGTCGCGGCTGATGATCGACAGCTGCTCGAGCTCGCCGATCTCGCCCGCGGCGACGCGGGCGCGCACCGAGGCGAAGGCGGGGTCGAAGCGGCGGTTGAAGCCGAGCGCGACCGGCACGCCCGCCGCTGCGACGGTGGGGCGCAGCGCCTCGACGCGGGCGATGTCGAGGTCGATCGGCTTCTCGCACAGGGCGGGGATTCCGGCGGCGACGGCCGCGGCGATGAGGTCGACGTGGGTGGGCGTCGGCGAGGCGATGAGCAGCGCATCCACCTCGCCCGAGGCGATGACCTCGCCGGCGTCGGTCGTCACGCGACCGCCGAAGCGAGCGGAGACGGCCTCGGCGCCGGCGACGATCGGGTCGGCGATCCAGGTGAGCTCGGCGTTCGCCGACGCGGCGATGCTGGCGGCGTGCACCTGGCCGATGCGGCCGGTTCCGATGAGTCCGAAGCGGACGGGGGCGGTGGTCATGGTGTTCCTTCTGCTGAGTGCGGGGTCAGGAGATGTCGGCGGGGCGCCGCGGATCAGCGCGGCTCGGGCACGAGCACGTCGCGCACCAGCGCGTCGAGCTTGGCATCGGCGTCGAGGAACTGGCGCAGTGTGCGCGCCGAGGCCCCGAAGCTGGCGAACTCGGCGGGTGCGAGGCCGTCGGGCTCGTAGGCGCGGCGGAAGTCGGGCACGCGTTCGATCAGCTCCTCGATGATCGCGGGGTCGACGGGCACGTCGATGCGCGACTCGGCGCTGAGCGGGTTCTCGTTGATGCGCACCTGCCAGTCGAAGGGCGGCGAGACGACGAGGTCGCCGCCGACGAGCTCCGACCACTGCAGGTGGTTGCGGAACGCGGCCGAGAGGATGCGCGAGCGGAAGCCGCGCTCGCGGAAGATGCGGTACGCGTTCTTCAGCGCGGCGACGCCAGCCCACTCGAGGTGGCCGGGGTCGATGAGGATGCGGTCGCGCTGCACCGTGTACTTGAGCCAGTCGTCGAGGCGGCCGCCCATGATCGTGACGACGTGGCCGAACTCCTTCTCCTCCAGGCCGTCCGCGGCGCGGCGGTCGAGGGCGCGCTCGAGCGCCTCGCCGACGGCGACGGCCTGCGGCACGGTGAACGAGACGGTGGCGTTGATGCTGACACCGCGGTAGGCGGCGTCTTCGATGGCCTGGATGCCGATCTCGGTCGCCGGGATCTTGACGATGATGTTCGGCGCGAGCTGCGAGAAGTGCACGGCCTGGTCGGCGAGGGCCTTCGCGTCGCGGTGGAGGCGCGGGTCGGTCTGCACCGAGAGCCGGCCGTTGCGGCCGCCGCTGGCCTCGAAGGCGGGCAACAGCAGCTCGGCCGCATCCTTCGACAGCCATTCGACGGCGAGCCAGCCGAGCTCGCTCTCGCCGGCGGCGGGGTTCTCGGCCGCGAGCTGCGTGAGGCGCGGACCCCAGACGTCGGGGTGCGCGCTGATCGCGGTGTAGGCGATGACCGGGTTGCAGGTGGCGCCGACGGCGCCGAAGCCGATCGAGCGGCGCAGTTCGTCGGGGTCGGCGGAGTCGTTCCACAGCGCCGTGGGGGTGGTCGCCGCGGCACGGGCGAGGGGCAGGAGTTCGGCCGCGGCGGCGGTCTCGCTGAGGGTCATGGTGATCTCCACAGGATCAATTTATGTGCGTATGTTCTAACAAATTGAGCTGAACGCGGGGATGCCGGAGACCGGCGGAGAGCCGAACGGACGCGCCGTCCGCCTCCCCGCCGATGCTCACCGGCTCAGGCCACCCGGCTCGGATCAGCGCGCGTCGGGCTCCGCCGACGCTGCCGCTGCCGCCGGCGACTCGGCCGGCGACTGGGCCGACGCCGTGTCGGTCGGCAGCGCATCCACCTCGGCCCGCAGCTCGCGCGCGACCTCCGCCGCGCTGCCGCCCGACCGGGCCAGCTCGTGCGCCAGCGTCTCCAGCTCGGCACCGCCGGCCATCATGCCCGTCAGCTCCTCGAGCGAGATCTCCGACTTCGGGAACGTGCCCAGGCTCTCACCGCGCTGCAGCAGCATGAACCGGTCGCCGATCGGGTAAGCGTGGTGCGGGTTGTGCGTGATGAACACCACACCCAGACCGCGGTCGCGCGCCCGGGCGATGTAGCGCAGAACCACACCCGACTGCTTCACGCCGAGCGCGGCAGTCGGCTCGTCGAGGATGAGCACGCGAGCGCCGAAGTACACGGCGCGGGCGATTGCCACACACTGACGCTCACCGCCCGACAGGGTGCCGATCGGCTGGTCGACGTCGCGCAGGCGGATGCCCATGTTGTCGAGCTCGGTGAAGGTCGTCGCCTTCATCTGCTTGACATCGAGCTTGCGGAACGGCCCTGCTCCCGTCGTCGGCTCCGAGCCGAGGAAGAAGTTGCGCCACACCGGCATCAGCGGTACGACCGCCAGATCCTGGTAGACGGTCGCGATGCCCGCATCCAGCGCCGCACGCGGCGACGAGAAATGCGTCGGGGTGCCGTCGATCAGCAGCTCGCCATCGCTCTGCTGGTGCGAGCCGGCGAGGATCTTGATGAACGTCGACTTGCCGGCGCCGTTGTCGCCGAGCACACAGGTGACCTCCCCCGCCTTGACGACCGTCGAGACGCCGCCGAGCGCGCGCACGGATCCGTAGCGCTTGCCGATGTCCCTCGCCTCGATCAGCGGAACGGCCGACGCCGTCGGCGTCTGCGGCGCAGCCGCGGGAGCTTCGGTGCTCATCGGGAACCTCCCCCGGCTCGGATGCGGACCCAGTGGTTGAGGAACACGGCCCCCAGCAGCATCGCGCCGAGGAAGGTGCGCAGCCAGTTCGTGTCCCACTGGGCGAAGGTGATGCCCTGGAAGGTCATGCCGTAGATCAACGCGCCCAGGGCCGCACCGATCGCCGAGCCGAACCCGCCGGTCAGCAGGCAGCCGCCGACGACGGCGCAGATGATGTAGATGAACTCCTGGCCGACACCCGTGTTCGCCTGCACCGTCGAGGTGCGGAACAGCGAGATCATGCCGACCAGCCAACCCGCGCCGGCCGTCGTCATGAACAGGCCGATCTTGGTCTTCAGCACCGGCACGCCGATCTGGCGCGCCGCGGTCTGAGCGCCGCCGACCGCGAAGATCCAGTTGCCGGCGCGCGTGCGCAGCAGCACCCAGGTCGCCACGACCGTGACCGCGACCCACCACAGCACCGAGACGTAGAAGTTGCCGCCGCCGATCTCGACCGACGAGCCGAAGACCGGCTGGATGCTGTCGTAGAGCGGAACCTGCGTCATCCCCTGGATCGAGACCTGCCCGGTGATGACCTTCGTCAGTGCCAGGTCGATGCCGGCGAGCACGAAGAAGGTGCCGAGGGTGACGATGAAGCTGGGCAGCCCCGTCTTCATCACCAGGTAGCCGTTGAGGGCTCCGACGCCGAGGGCGACGATCAGCGCGATGACGACGGCGACCCAGATGTTGAGGCCGTAGTGCGTGGTCAGCACGCCGACGATGAGGGCCGTGAAGCCGGTCATGACACCGGAGGAGAGGTCGAACTCGCCGCCGATCATGAGCAGCGCGACGGCGACCGCCATGATGCCGAAGGTCGACGCCGACTCGAGCCAGACGCCCGCGCCCGGCAGCGAGAAGAACTGTCCGGTGTAGACGGAGAAGAAGACGAGAACGGCGATCGCGGCGACGAGCGCGCCGATCTCCGGTCGGGTGAACAGTCGCTTGAGACGGCTGCGATCCAAGGATCTGCGATTCGCCACAGTGACGAGGTCGGTCGTGGTCACGAGAGGTGTTTCCTTTCCGGTGATCCGGCCGGCCGCCGGTGAGCGGCCGGCCGGATCAGATGGAGGGGACGCGTCAGCGCGTTCCCTGCTTGGCGAACTTCGCGACCTGCGCGGCGTTCTCCTTGGTGACGAAGGCCGGGCCGGAGTAGACCGGCTGTCCGCCGCCGATGTCGTTGCCGTTGATCGACTTCAGGTAGAGGGCGGTGACGCCGAGGAAGCCCTGCACGTAGGGCTGCTGGTCGACGGCGAAGACGATCTTGCCGCTCTCGATGTTCGAGACGACATCCTCCGAGAGGTCGAAGGTCGCGACCTTCGCCTTGCTGCCCGACTCGTCGACCGCGCCGACGGCGTCGATCGCGTACTGGCCGCCGAGGGTGAGCACGCCGTCGATGGTCGGGTCGGCCTGCAGCTTCGACTTGATGGTCGCCTTCACATCGGCGTCGTTCGTGCCGTCGACCTGGAGGTTCGCGAGGGTGCCGCCGAAGGTCGAGGCGGTCGCCTTGCAGCGCTCCTCGAGTCCGACGTTGCCGGCCTCCTGGATCACGCAGAGGGCGTTCTTCCAGCCCTCCTCCTTGAGCTTCTTGCCGACCTCCTCGCCGGCGACGGTCTCGCTCTGGCCGACGTGCGTGATGGCGCCGAACTCCTTCGAGCGCTCGATGCCGGAGTTGATGGTGACGACGGGGATGCCCGCGGCGACGGCCTTCTTGACGCTCGCCTCCACGCCATCCGGGTTCGCCATCGAGACGACGATGCCGTCGACCTTCTGCGCGACCGCGTTGTCGATCAGCTGCGACTGCTTGGCCGGGTCGGGGTCGGAGTTGTAGTTGATCTTCGCGCCGTAGTCCTTGCCGGCCTGCTCGGCGCCCGACTTCACGCGGTCCCAGAAGGCGTCGCCGGGACCCGAGTGGGTGACGACGGCGTAGGTGAGGTCGGTCTTCTTGTCGACCGTCCCGGCGTTCTCCTGCCCGGTGCCGGTGCACGCGGTGAGGAGGATGCCGGCAGCGGCGACGATGCCGATGCTGGCCAGGAGCTTCTTCATGGTGTGTGATTCCTTCTCTCGGGAATCCCGCCCAAGGGGAACGGCGGGGCTCGATGAGTCGCTGCCGGTGCTCCGGGGGCGACGTCGCTGTCGATACGGGGAGAGTGTGGATTGCGCGAGAGGGGCTTGTCAAGCATTTGTCCTCACATACTGTCAACCGCGTGTAGTCTGCTGACGCGGAGCCGCCGCGAGACCTCTCGGCCCGCCCCGCCACGCGCTCCCGAATGCGCTTCGCCTGTCGTGCATCTCGCACCCGGCATCCCGAATATCACCGTTGCTATCGGAGGAACAACGTGAACTCACGCACCCGCATCGGCATCGGCCTCGTCTCGGTCGGATGGATGGGCCGCCTGCATTCGCGCGCCTACACCGAGGTCGCCCGGCACTACCCCGAGCTCGGCATCGACGTCGACCTGGTCAGCGCCGCCGACCCGGTCGAGAGCGGGCGCGAGCACGCGACCACCGCGCTGGGCTACGCGGAGGCGGTCGCCGACTACCGCGAGGTTCTCGCCGATCCGCGCATCGATGCGGTGTCGATCTGCTCGCCGAACTTCCTGCACCGCGAGGTCGCGCTCGCCGCAGCCGCGGCCGGCAAGCACTTCTGGATCGAGAAGCCGATGGGCCGCACCGTGGATGAGGCCGCCGACATCGCCCGCGGCGCCGTCGAGGCCGGTGTGTTCACCTCGGTCGGGTTCAACTACCGGCAGGCGCCCGCTGTCGCCCACGCCCGCGAGCTCGTGCGCTCGGGCCGCCTCGGCCGCATCACGAACGTGCGCGTCGCCCTGCTCGCCGACTACTCCTCCGACCCCGACGGCGCCCGCACCTGGCGTTTCGAGCGCGCGCAGGCGGGCAGCGGCGTGCTCGGCGACCTGCTCGCCCACGGCGCTGATCTCGCGCAGTACGTCGTCGGCCGCATCGCCGAGGTCAGCGGCGTGACCGAGACCTTCATCGCCGAGCGGCCCGTGCCGGCGGCCGGCGCCGCGAGCCACTTCAGCCGCGGTGACGCCTCGGCCGAGCGCGCCCCCGTCGAGAACGAGGACTACGCCGCCGCGCTCGCGCGCTTCGACAACGGGGCGATCGGCGTGCTCGAGACCAGCCGCATCGCGGTCGGGCCGCACGCCGAGTACCGCCTCGAGGTCTACGGTACGGCCGGGTCGCTGCGCTGGGACTTCCAGCGCCTCAATGAGCTGCAGCTCGCCGAGGGCCCCGGTGGCTACCGCACCGTGTACGCCGCTCCGGGCATGGGCGAGTTCAGCCGATTCCAGCCCGGCGCCGGCACGAGCATGGGTTTCGACGACCTCAAGACGATCGAGGCGCAGCTGTTCCTGCGGTCGATCGCCGAGCAGCGTCAGCTGGCCCCGTCGGTCGCCGACGGCTGGTCGGCGGCGGCGATCCTGGATGCGGCCGAGGCGACCGCGGTGAGCCGCACCTGGCAGGCCGTGCCGGTGGTCGACGGGCCGACGACGTTCGACGCGTGAGCGCCGGGGCGCATCCCCCGCCGCCGCTAGGCCGTCTGCGGCGGGATGCGGTCGCGGTCGAAGGTGATCTCGGTGTAGCCGTGCGGCGTCGGCCGGCCGTCGTCGCCGAGGCCGACGAAGACGACACGGTCGACGGTGAGGATGCTGCGATGGGTGATCATGTTGCGCACCTCGGCGCGCATCGTCAGCGAGGTGCGGCCGAAGGCCGTCGCCCGCAGGCCCATCTCGATGATGTCGCCTTGGCGGGCGGAGGAGACGAACTCGATCTCGGACATGTACTTGGTGACCACCTGGTGGTTGCCGAGCTGCAGGATGGCGTAGATCGTCGCCTCCTCGTCGATCCAGCGCAGCAGGCTGCCGCCGAAGAGAGTGCCGTTGGCGTTGAGATCTTCGGGTCGCACCCACTTGCGGGTGCGGAAGGTGATGGCGTCGACGCTCATGGTCTCTCCGACTTCGGGTCTCATGTCAGGACATGCTGACAATAGCGGAGCCGTTGACCGCACCGCGACGCGTCACCGGGGACCGCGCGCGGCCAGGTGATAATGTCCCCACAAAGTCACGACGAAGGTGAGGTGGCCGCTGCATGGACGCAGACCCGACCCTCCCGGCATCCCTGTTCCTCGACATGGACCGCTCGGGCCCCGTGCCCCTCTACTACCAGGTGGCGAGCCGCATCGAGCGCGCGATCTCCGACGGCACCGTGTCGGCCGGATCCCGCATCGACAACGAGATCGCTCTCGCCAGCCGTCTGGGGCTGTCGCGTCCGACGATTCGGCGTGCCATCCAGGAGCTCGTCGACAAGGGGCTGCTGGTGCGACGCCGCGGCATCGGCACGCAGGTCGTGCACGGCGGGGTGACCCGCAAGGTCGAGCTGACGAGCCTGTTCGAGGATCTCGCCGCCTCGTCACGCACTCCGCGCACCCAGCTGCTGCTGCACGAGGTCGTGCCCGCAGACGCCGCGATCGCCGAGCGTCTCGCGATCGCCGAGGGCGCCGATGTGCTGCACGTGCGCCGCGTGCGGCTCGCCGATGACGTGCCGCTCGCGTTGCTCGAGAACTACCTGCCCGAGGACTTCGCCGACATCACCGCCGAGCAGCTCACCGAGCACGGCATGTACCAGCTGCTGCGCGGGCGCGGGGTGTCGATCCGCGTCGCCCGGCAGCGCATCGGCGCCCGCTCGGCGACCAACGAGGAGTCGAAGCTGCTCGAGCTCGAGAAGCACTCGGCTGTGCTCACGATGGACCGCACCGCCTACGACGACAACGCCCGCGTGATCGAGTTCGGCCACCACTCGTACCGTCCCGACCTCTACTCCTTCGAGGTGACGCTGGTCGACCGGTAGGTCGACGGATGAGCACCGTGACCGGTAGGTCGACGGACGGGCACCGTGACCGATAGCTCGACATCGACGGCGCTGTGGCCGCTAGGCCGGTTCCTCTTCGTCCTGCTCCTCGGCCGCGCGCAGAGCGGGGCCGAGGTCGAGCTCGAGGAACTCGGCGAGGCGCGCGTCGCGGCCGGCCGCGCCGGCACCGTCGTCGACGGCGCGCTGCTCAGCGTCCGTGAGAGCCAGCGCGCGGCGCTCGAAGGAGACCGCGATCTCCGACCAGGCCTCGGTGCGCGCCCGCTCGACCAGTGCATCCAGGTGCGCTTCGTCAGCGGCGAGTTCGCGCAGCCGCTCCGCGAGAGCGGGACGCACCCGCTCAGCAGCGACGTCGATGGGCTCGCCCACGCCCTTCACGTCGCCGACGTAGCGCGGCTTCGGCTTGCCGGCGGCGGCCGCGGCCGCGGCGCGCACCCGCTCGAGCGACTCGAGCTCGTGGGCGGCCGCAGCACGCAGCTCATCGGCCGCGTGGCGTCGCAGCGACGTGCGGTCGAGGTCGAGGCGGTCGCGCAGCGAACTGAGGATGACGGCGTTCTTCACCGACATGCGCACCGCGGTCTCGATGATGAGCACGCCCTCCTCGACGACGCGCTCGACCGGGGCGGGCACGGTCGGATCCGGCGCCACGTACCGCCCGACGTTCACGCGCCGACGACGACCGAAGAGAGCCACGGGAACATCCTCCCGCAGCGGCCAAGCGCGATGCACCCGGGTTCGGCCGCGGCGCCCGCGGCAGCGCCCGTGCCGGCGCCGGTGCCGGTGCCGGTGCCGCGGCGATCAGACCGCGGCGGCCCCGAGACTCAGCCGAGCAGCGGCCGCTGCGCCTTCACCTGCTCGACGTACTCGGCGCGCGCCTGCTGGGTGCTCTCGATCGTCGAGACCTCGGCGACCGGCACATCCCACCAGCCCTCGCCGTCGGGCGCGTAGATGAGCGGGTTCGAGTTGATGTGGATGAAGGTCGAGCGCTCGCTCGCCTTGGCGACGGCGAGGGCCTCGCCGAGCTTCTCGATCGCATCCGCGCCCGGCTCGATCTCGATCGTGTCGACGCCGTAGCTGCGCGCGTTCATCGCCAGGTCGACGGGCAGGATCTGCTCGCCCTGGAAGTTGCGCGTCGCCGGGTCGTACTCGCGGTACCAGGTGCCGAAGCGCTCGGACCCGACGGTCTCCGAGAGGTGGCCGATCGAGGCGTAGCCGTGGTTCTGGATGAGCACGACGATGATCTTGATGCCCTCGGCGACCGCGGTCACGAGCTCGGTGTGCAGCATCAGGTACGAGCCGTCGCCGACCATGACGATCACGTCGCGATCCTCGCCCGCGGCGAGGGCGCCGCGCTTGACGCCGAGCCCGCCCGCGATCTCGTAGCCCATGCACGAGAAGGCGTACTCGACGTGGTAGCCGAGCGGATCGCGCACGCGCCACAGCTTGTGCAGGTCGCCCGGCAGCGAGCCGGCGGCCTGCACGATGACGTCCTGCGGGTCGGAGGCCTTCTGCACGGCGCCGATGATCTCGGGCTGGCCGGGCAGGTCGAGTCCGCTCGGCTGGAAGGCCGCGTCGACGGCCGCATCCCACTGGGCGTTCTCGGTCTGGATGCGCTCGGCGAGCTCGGCGGGCACGGTGTAGTCGGCGAGCTCGGTCTGCAGGGCGCGGATCGCCTCGCGGGCGTCGGCGATGATGGGCAGCTGCGAGCCGTGCTTGTAGGCGTCGAAGCTCGCGACGTTGACGTTCACGAACACGACGTCGGGGTTCTGGAACACGGTGCGGCTCGCGGTGGTGAAGTCGCTGTAGCGCGTTCCGATGCCGATCACGACGTCGGCGGTCGCCGCGATGCGGTTCGCGACGGCGGTGCCGGTCGCGCCGATTCCGCCCAGGTACTGCGGGTGATCCCAGTTCAGCACGCCGCCGCCGGCCTGCGAGGTGCCGACGGGGATGCCGGTGGCCTCGACGAGCGCCTGCAGCGCCTGCTCGGCTCCGGAGTAGATGACGCCGCCGCCGGCGACGACGATCGGGTTCTTCGCGGCCTTGATCGCGGCCACGGCGCGGGCGAGCGGACCCGCCTCGGGCAGCGGGCGGCGGATGTGCCACTCGCGCGGCTGCAGGAACTCGACGGGCACGTCGAGCTCTTCGGCCTGCACGTCCTCCGGCAGGGCGATCGTGACGGCGCCCGTCTCGACCGGGTCGGTCAGCACGCGGATCGCCTGCAGCGCGATCGAGAACAGCTTCTCGGGGCGGTCGACGCGGTCGAAGAAGCGCGACAGCGGACGGAAGGCGTCGTTGACCGTGATGCTCGTGTCGTGCGGCGCCTCGATCTGCTGCAGCACCGGGTCGGCGACGCGGGTCGCGAAGGTGTCGCTGGGCAGCAGCAGGGCGGGCATCCGGTTCGTCGTGGCGAGGGCCGCGCCGGTGAGCAGGTTCGCGGCCCCCGGGCCGACGCTCGCGGCGCTCGCGTAGGTGCCGCGACGGCGGTGGATGCGGGCGTAGCCGACGCTCTGGTGCACCATGGCCTGCTCGTTGCGCGCCTGCAGGTAGGGCAGCAGGTCGGGCTGCTCGACGTTGAGCTGCTTGAGCGCCTGGCCGATTCCGGCGACGTTGCCGTGACCGAAGATGCCGAAGACGGCGGGGATGGTGCGCTCGCGGATCTCGGTGCCGTCGGCGTCGACGTCGACGGTCCACTGGTTGGCCAGGAACTCGAGGAGCGCCTGGCTGACGGTCATGCGGCGGGTCTCGCCGCGGGCGGGGGTCGTGCTCATCAGAGTCCGTTCTCCGTGGTGCTGGTGGTGGTCGTGCTGGCGTCGGCGGCGGAGCCGGCCGCGTCGGCCGCGCCGGGCTCGTCGCCGACGGGGGCGCTCGTGTAGGGCAGGCGGCTGTCGCGCTCCTGGCCATTCCAGGTGCCGCGGATCCAGCCGTGCGCCGGGTCGTCGGTGATGTTCCAGACGCGCTCCGGGTCGGGGCCGGCCATGACGTTGAAGTAGTAGAGGTCGTAGCCCGGGGCTGCGGCGGCGGGGCCGTGGTAGCCGTAGGGGACGAGGGCGACATCGCCGGTGCGCACGAGTCCGGCGATGTCGATCTCACCAGCGGGTGAGCTGTAGGTCGCGAACAGGCCGAAGGGATCGGACTGCTCGGGACGGGCGAGGCCGCGCGCGACGTCGGACTCGAAGTAGTAGATCTCCTCGAGCCGCGACTCCACGCCGGGGATCGCCTGGTCGTGCTTGTGCGCGGGGAACGACGACCAGTTCTCGCTGGGCGTGATCACCTCGCACACGATGAGCTTCTGTGCGCGCAGGCCTCCGGGAACCCCGAAGTTGTGCACCTGGCGGCTGGCGGCGCCGGCGCCGCGCTGCTCGACGGGCACGTCGGCGGCGCGGATGACCTGCACCGGGATCTGCTCGGTCGCGGGCGCCTCGGCGACGGCCACGCGACCGGTGCCGCTGATCGTCGCGGTCACGCCGACGCCGAGGTAGACGACGTCGCCGGGGCCGTGGAAGACGCCGATGCGGTGGGCGAGCTCGATGGTGCTCTGCGCACCGGTCGGGCCCTCGGCATCCTCACCGCCGTCGTGCGTGACGGTGAGGGCGCCCTCGAGCGGAACCACCATCCGCTCGAGGGCGCCAGCGGGCAGCTCCAGCGCTGTGGAGCCGTCGAGCACGCCGATCCGCAGGCCGGTGTGCTGCCAGCCGGGGAGGGTGTCGTCGACGACCGACTCCCAGCCGTCGCGGGCGAGGTCGCCGCGTCGGTGGAGCCAGCGGGTGCTGCCGGTCATGTGGTGCTCCTGTGGTCTCTT
>NZ_VHQG01000005.1:0-557 GCF_006517435.1 Schumannella soli | reverse complement strand
ATGCCGACCTGGATCTCGGTCTGGAAGCGGCGGGCGGCGCCGCCGTCGTTGGTGAAGATCGCGGTCCCGTTGCCGAACTGACCCGAGTTGATCAGCTCCACACCCTCCTCATACGAGGCGACGCGGACGACGGACAGGACGGGTCCGAAGATCTCCTCCGTGTACGCGCGGGAGGTGGTGGGGACGTTGTCGAGCAGGGTCGGTCCGAGCCAGAAGCCGTCCTTCTCGCCGTCGACGTCGATGCCGCGGCCGTCGACGACGACCGTCGCGCCATCCGCGGCGGCGATGTCGATGTAGGAGGCGACCTTGTCGCGGTGTGCCTCCGTGACCAAGGGGCCCATGTCGGGTTCGCGGCGGCCATCGCCGATGCGCAGCTTCGAGATGCGCTCCGTGATCTTCTCGATCAGGTCATCGGCGACCGGCTCCACCGCCAGCAGCACGCTCACGGCCATGCAGCGCTCGCCCGCGGAGCCGAAGCCGGCGTTGATCGCGCTGTCGGCGACGAGGTCGAGGTCCGCGTCGGGGAGGACGAGCATGTGGTTCTTCGCACCGCCGAG
>NZ_VHQG01000004.1 GCF_006517435.1 Schumannella soli | reverse complement strand
GGGACCTCGTGGGAGAGTAGGACACCGCCGGACTTCTTTCGGGAAATGGCCATCCAGGATTCTGGATGGCCATTTTCTGTTTAAGGCACCATGCTCCTTGAAGGAGCGCGCCGGAAGCTCGTTGTCGACTGCCGGTACCCACCAGAAGGAGTCGAGATGAGCGACCAGGACGACCGAGACCGCGACGAGCAGCGTCGCGAGCGACGCGACAACGATCGCGATCGCGGTTCGAGCGGCGATCGTGGTTCGCGCTACGGCAACGACCGGCCGGCGGATCGCGGGCCTCGTGGCGGCTCTTCTCGCGGTGGCGCCAGCAGTGGCTCGCGCGGGTACGGACGTGATGATCGTGCCGGCGGTGGGGATCGCGGCGGCAGCTCCGATCGTCGTCCCTACCGTGGTGGCGATGGATCGGGGTCGCGCGGATCGTCGGAGCGCGGTGGCTACGGCGGTCGCGGCGTTCGTCGCTCCGACCGCGGCGGCTCAGCCGACCGCGCAGGACGTTCTTTCGACCGCAACGGTTCTGGGGGCGGTGGGTCCTTTGGCGGCGATCGTGGTGGGCGTTCTGGTGACGGCTACGGTGATCGACCGCGTCGTGCCTTCGACGGCGGTGCCGGTCGTGACGGGCAGGGCCGTTCATCTGAGCGAGGTGGCTCCGGCGATCGGGGCGGCCGCTCGTTCGACCGCGCGGCCGGTGGCGATCGCGGAGGGCGTGGTTTCGACCGCAGCGGCGGTGGCGACCGCGGTGGCCGTGGTTTCGATCGCGGTGGCTCCGGTGAGCGTGGTGGGCGCGGGTTCGGTCGCGCCGGCTCGAGTGATCGAGGCGGGCGCTCCTTCGACCGTCCCTCGGGCGGTGACCGCGGTGGTAGTGGTTTCGACCGACGGGACGCGAGTGACCGCGGAGCCCGCGGGTTCGATCGAAACGGCGCTGACGACCGTGGCGGCCGTTCTTTCGACCGTCGCGACGGTGGTCGCGGATCGCGCGGTTTCGACCGCGGTGCATCCGGTGATCGTGGCGGTCGTACCTTCGACCGGGGTGGCTCGGGCGATCGTGAGCGACGGAGTTTCGATCGCGGCGGCTCGGGCGACGGCGAGCGTCGCGGCTTCGATCGCTCGGGTTCCGGCGACCGTGGTGGCCGCAGCTTCGACCGCGGCGGCGATCGCGGTGGGCGGACGTACGGCCGCGACGGCGACCGCCCGCGTCGCGATGGTGACGGTGGTCAGCGCTGGGATCGCGGACGTCCGGACTCCGGCGACCGCCCGCGCCGCGACGACGACCGTCGCGGATTCCGCGGGGGGATCGGCGAGGACGGCACGACGCGCCACGACGATCCGTTCATCCCCGAGGACGTCGCGGCCAACCAACTCGACAAGGTCGCGCGTGCTGAGCTCAAGACCCTCAGCAAGGACAACGCCGACTGGGTGGCGAAGCACCTCGTCATGGCCGGCCGTCTGATCGACGACGACGCCGAACTGGCGCACAAGCACGCCCTGTCGGCCGGTCGTCGAGCCGGACGCATCGCCGTCGTCCGCGAGTCGGTGGCGATCACGGCATACGCGATCGGCGACTTCGCTCTCGCGCTGCGCGAGCTGCGCACCTACCGCCGGCTGAGCGGCAGCAACGACCAGATCGCCCTCATGGTCGACAGCGAGCGTGGAGTCGGCCGCCCCGAGCGTGCGCTCGAACTCGGTCGGTCGGTCGAGCGCTCCGAGCTGAGCGTGCCGGTTCAGGTCAGCCTGGCCATCGCCATGTCGGGCGCACGCCTCGATCTCGGTCAGGCCGAGCAGGCGCTCGAAGAGCTCGAGATCCCTCAGCTCGACCCGCGGCGCGCGTTCAGCTGGAGCCCCGACCTCTTCGACGCCTATGCGATCGTGCTCGAGGAACTCGGCCGCAGCCAGGAGGCGGAGGAGTGGTACCAGCGCTCGGCCTACGCCAGCGAAGCACTCGAAGAAGCAGCGGACGACGGCACGGTCGAGATCGTCGAAGAGGAGATCGAGTGGCCGTCCGACGACGACGAGTCGGATGCTGTCGAGGCGGCTGGACCGGCTGACGATGACGTGGCGAACCAGACCGATTCGGATGACGTCGTGCCGACCACGGGCGCCGACGTCGTCGACGGCGAGCCGGTGAGCGGCGAGGCGGTCGCAGAGATCGACTCCCGGTCTGCGGTGCAGGGCATCGACGCGGATACCGCGACGCCGGTCGAGGAAGAGGTCGAATCCACTCCGACGGCCAAGCGCTCGCGCGGAAAGGCTGCCGTGGCGACGGAGGAGGAGACCTCTGCCGACGCGGAGGCGAAGCCTGCCGCTGCTGCGCGCACGCGGAAGACGAAGGCGGCCGATGCGGCTGACGCCGAGACCGTGACGCCGAAGCCGCGGACCCGAGCCAAGGCCGCTGCGGTGAGCGACGAGGCGGCCGATCCCGCTGCGGAGCCGAAGCCGGCGGCCAAGACCCGTGCCCGCGCGACGGCGACGGCCGACGAGGCGACCGAGGCGGAGCCGGTGGCGGCGAAGCCCCGTGCCCGGGCGAAGAAGGCATCTTCGGTCGAGGGCACCGTGGAAGCGAAGCCGGCGAGCAAGCCGCGCAGCCGCGCGAAGAAGGCGTCCGCGGTCGAGGAGACTGCGGAGTCGGCACCTGCCTCCAAGCCGGCCCGCGCGAAGGCCGCGCCGAAGGCGACGGCTGCCGAGGCGGACGAGCCGACGACGCCGGCGGCGAAGCCCCGCACTCGGGCCACGACCACGACCAGGGCCAAGGCCGCGGCGAAAGCGGGCGCGACCGCTGAAGCGACCCCCGTGAAGAAGTCCACGCGCAAGCGCGCGTCGGCGAGGGCCGATGACGCGACGGGGGAGACGGCGTGAGCCGCGCATCCACCACGCCGCTCGACGGCATCGATCTGGTGCTGGCCGACCTCGACGGAGTCGTCTACAAGGGCGCGGGAGCGATCCCGCACGCAGTCGAGTCGCTGAACGCGGCGCAGGCGAGCGTCAAGGTCGGCTACGTCACGAACAACGCCTCGCGCACGGCCGAGAGCGTCGCCGGTCACCTGAGCGAGCTCGGGCTGACGGTCGCGACCGACGACGTCGTGACCTCGCCGCAGGCGGCCATCGTGCTGCTGCAGCAGCTCGCGCCCGCCGGATCCACGATCCTCGTGATCGGCGGGGAGGGGCTGACCAGCGTCGTCGAGGCGGCCGGGTTCACCGTCACGCGGTCGGCCGACGACGCGCCCGCGGCGGTCATCCAGGGCTTCGCGCCCGAGGTCGGCTGGAAGGACCTCGCCGAGGCCGCCTTCGCGCTGAAGACGCCGGAGGCCGAGGGCGGCATCCCGTGGGTCGCCACGAACACCGACTGGACGATCCCCGTCGCGCGCGGCATCGCCCCGGGCAACGGCACGCTCGTGTCGGCCGTGCACACGGCGGTCGGGCGTCTGCCCGTCGTCGCGGGCAAGCCGGAGCGCGCGATCTTCGACGCCGCCATCCAGCGTTTCGGCTCGACGTCGGCTCTGTTCATCGGCGACCGTCTCGACACCGACATCATCGGCGCGAACCGCGCGGGGCTGCGCTCGGTGCACGTCCTCACGGGCATCGACCGGGCGAAGCAGCTGCTGCCCGCGGATGCCGACTCGCGCCCCGACTTCATCCTCGGCGACCTGCGCGAGCTCGCGCAGCCGTATCCCGAGCAGATCGTGAAGAAGGGACTCGGCGGCGTCGTCAAGCACCGCAGCGGCGACGCGGAGGTCGTGCTCGACGGCAGCGCGGTCACGCTGACGAAGCGCGGCAGCGAGGTCGACAACATCCGCGCCGGCACGGCGGCGGTGTGGGGATCGGGCAAGCCGATCTACGCGCTCGACGTCGACGCGGCGCTCTACAGCTGACCCGGCGAATCCGGCACTCGCGGCTATATTCGGCATGATGAGCGACTCCGACGAGCAGGCGACCGGCGCCGACACCCGCGACGGTGCGGCGGCGTCGAGCACAGCGGACGCCCCGGACTCGCCTGGCGTACAGGATGCGGGCGCGGATCGTCCGGATTCCGCATCGCCCGAGCTGGCCGTGCCCGACTCCTCGGAGCCCGACGCGACCCGGCAGAGTGCGGATCGCGATGCCGACGAGGTGACCGGAAGCGGCGACGGCCTGCTGTCGCGCCTGCGGGTCATCGAGGACCAGCCGCTCGAGAGCCGGGCTGCGGCGCTGACGCAGATCCACGACGAGCTGCGCACGCGCCTCGAAGCGAGTGACACCCCGCGCGGTCACTGATGGTCGGCGACGCCCGCGTGGATGACGGCCGGGACGGCGCCGGTGATGACGGCACACCGCCTGCTGCGCCGATCCGTCTCGATGCCGAGCTCGTGCGCCGCGGTCTCGCCCGCTCGCGCGGCGCCGCGCAGACGGCGATCGCCGAGGGGCGGGTGCGGGTCGACGGGCGGCCGGCCGACAAGTCCTCGCTGAAGGTGGATGCGGCATCCGCCCTCGAGGTCGAGGGCGACGACGGCTACGTGAGCCGGGCGGCGCACAAGCTCCTCGCGGCGCTCGACGGCTTCGGCGTGGATGCCGGCGGACGTGACGCGCTCGACGTCGGCGCGTCGACGGGCGGCTTCACGCAGGTGCTGCTCGAACGCGGGGCGCGGCGCGTCGCCGCGCTCGACGTCGGTCACGGGCAGCTGGTCAACGCGCTGCGCGCCGACGAGCGCGTCGTCGTGGTCGAGGGCGAGAACGCCCGGGAGCTGACCGCGGCGCGGCTCGCCGAGCTGACCGGTGGACCCGAGCGCCCCGACCTCATCGTGGGCGATCTGTCCTTCATCTCGCTCGCGCTCGTGCTGCCCGCCCTGCGCGCGGTCGCACATCCCGACGCCGACCTGCTGCTGCTCGTGAAGCCGCAGTTCGAGGTCGGCAAGGGCGGGGTGAAAGAGGGGATCGTCCGCGATCGCGGGGCCCGTCACGCGGCGCTGCGCGCCGTGCTCGCGAGCGCCGCGCAGACAGGTCTCGACGCGCGCGGAGTCCTCTCCTCCCCAGTCGTGGGTTCGTCGGGAAATCAGGAGTACCTCGTGCACTGGACCGCGGGAGCGGGTGCCGATCCGACAGAATGGGACGAGGCGATCGCGCTTCTCCCGTAGGCCTCTCCCTCGGGGCGGCGCGCGCCTCCTCAGACTGACACCGCCGAAGCCGGAGGGAGCCCGGATGCCCGACCGCCACATCCTCGTCGTCGCTCACACGGGGCGTGCCGACTCGCTCGAAGCGGGCCTGCTCGTCTGCCGACAGCTGATCGATGCGGGGATCACGCCGGTGGTGTCCGACGACGAGCAGGCGGATCTGCGTGCCGCGGATCCGACGCTCACCCAGCTCGCGCTGCTCGGTCGCGACGTCGCGATCGGCGACCTCGAGCTGGTGATCGTGCTCGGCGGCGACGGCACGATCCTGCGCGCGGCCGAGATCGCGCGGGGAGGCTCGGCGCCGCTGCTGGGTGTGAATCTCGGGCACGTCGGCTTCCTCGCCGAGGCCGAGCGCGAAGACCTGACCGAGACCGTGCGGCGCGCGCTCGCGCGTGACTACACGGTCGAGGAGCGCATGACGGTCTGGGTGCGGGTGAAGAAGTCGGACCAGGTGGTCTACGAGACATGGGCGCTCAACGAGGTCTCGGTCGAGAAGGCCAGCCGCGAGCGCTCGCTGGAGGTCGCCGTCGAGGTCGACGGGCGTCCGCTCTCGACCTTCGGCTGCGACGGCGTCGTGATGTCGACGCCGACGGGGTCGACCGCCTACTCCTTCTCGGCGGGCGGGCCCGTGGTCTGGCCGAGCGTCGACGCGCTGCTCATGGTGCCGCTGTCGGCGCACGCGCTGTTCGCGCGTCCGCTCGTGGTCGGGCCGGATTCGGCGCTCGCGGTCGAGCTGCTCGAGCGCTCGGCGGGCGCCGGCGTGATCTGGGCCGACGGGCGCCGCACCTTCGACCTGCCGCCGGGCGCGCGCGTCGTCGTCAAGCGCTCGCCCGAGCCCGTGCGTCTGGCGCGCCTCTCCGACAGTGTGTTCACCGATCGCCTGGTGGGCAAGTTCGCCCTGCCGGTGACCGGATGGCGCGGACCCGACAGCGAGGAGGCGCCGGCGTGATCGAGGAGATCTCCATCCGCGACCTCGGGGTGATCCGCGAGGCCGTGCTGCCACTCGGTCCCGGGTTCACCGCGCTCACCGGCGAGACCGGCGCGGGCAAGACGATGGTCGTGACCGCCCTCGGGCTGCTGCTCGGCGCCCGCTCGGATGCCGGCAGTGTGCGCAGCGGCGCCGGCGCGGCCGTGGTCGAGGGGCGCTGGAGCGTCGCCGATCCGAGCCCGGTCGCCGAGCGCGTGCGCGACGCCGGCGGCGACCTCGACGAGGTCATCGACGGCCGCGGCGAGCTGCTGCTGAGCCGCTCGGTGTCGAGCGAGGGACGCAGTCGCGCGACCGTCGGCGGCCGCTCGGCTCCCGTCGGCGTGCTGGGCGAGCTGGGCGAACGGCTGGTCGTCGTGCACGGCCAGTCGGATCAGCTGCGGCTCACGTCGGCGACCGCGCAGCGCGAGGCGCTCGACCGTCACGCAGGCCCGGAGCTGGCCGCGAAGCTCGACGACTACCGTGCGGGATTCGATCGCTGGCAGCGCGCCCGCGCCGAGCTCGACGTGCTGACCACCGAGCGGGATCGCCGCATCCGCGAAGCCGTCGACCTGCGTGCGGCGCTCGACGAGATCGAGACGCTCGCCCCGCAGCGCGGGGAGGACCAGGAGCTGGCCGAGACGGCCGAGCGGCTGACCAATCACGAGGAGCTGCGACTCGCCGCGAGCGAGGCGCAGCAGGCCATCTCCTCGCAGGAGATCGACGGCGGGACGGATGCCGTCGCGCTGATCGAGGCGGCGCGACGTGCGCTCGAACGCGGCGGCGCTCACGACCCCGAGCTCGCCGCGATCGGCGAGTCGGCGGCCGAGTTGTCCTTCGGCCTGAGCGACCTGTCGGCGCGGCTCTCGACCTACCTCGCCTCGCTCGAGGGCGACTCGGCGCGCGAGCTCGAGGCGATCCAGGAGCGGCGTGCGGCGCTCGGCGGACTCGCCCGCCGCTTCGGCCCGACCGTGGACGACGTCGTCGACTTCGCCGAGACCGGCGGCACGCGCCTGCTCGAGCTCGACGGCGACGAGGACCGCATCGCCGAGCTCGGGCGCGAGGCCGAGGAGGGCCTCGCCGAGGTCGAGGCGCTCGCCGACGCGATCAGCGCGCTGCGCCGCACGGCCGCCGAGCAGCTCGCTGCCGCCGTCACCACCGAGCTCGCCGCGCTCGCGATGCCCGATGCGCGACTGCACATCGAGGTGACCGAGCGCGAGCTGGGCACGAGCGGACGCGACGCTGTCGCGATCCTGCTGCAGCCGCATCCCGGAACCGAGCCGCGGTCGATCGCCAAGGGCGCGTCAGGCGGCGAGCTCTCGCGCGTGATGCTCGCGATCGAGGTCGTGCTCGCCGGCAGCGACCCGGTTCCGACCTTCGTCTTCGACGAGGTGGATGCCGGCGTCGGCGGCGCCTCGGCGATCGAGATCGGGCGCCGCCTGCAGCGGCTCGCGACCTCGGCGCAGGTGATCGTGGTCACGCACCTCGCGCAGGTCGCCGCCTTCGCCACGAACCACCTCGCGGTCGTCAAGAGCACCGACGGCGCCATCACGGCGAGCGACGTGCGCGCCCTCGACGGCGAAGAGCGGCTCTCGGAGATGGCGCGCCTGCTCAGCGGACTCGCCGACTCCGACTCGGGGCTCGCGCACGCGCGCGAGCTGCTCGAGGTCGCCGAGGCGGCGGCACAGGAACGCTGAGCGCGCCGGAAGACCGAGCGCGCCGGAAGACCGAGCGCGCGGCGTCGCGACCGGATCGTGATCGAGACCGACCGCATCCGGGCGAGTGCGAAGCCGCGCAGTGGGATACGCTGAGAACCCGTGGTGAACAACTCGGAGCGGCAGACGACCAAGCACATCTTCGTGACCGGAGGTGTCGTCTCGTCCCTCGGGAAGGGCCTCACCGCCGCGAGTCTGGGCAATCTGCTCACCGCGCGCGGACTGCGCGTCGTGATGCAGAAGCTGGATCCCTATCTGAACGTGGATCCCGGCACCATGAACCCCTTCCAGCACGGCGAGGTCTTCGTGACCGACGACGGCGCCGAGACCGACCTCGACATCGGTCACTACGAGCGCTTCCTCGGGATCGACCTCGATCAGGCCGCGAACGTCACCACCGGCCAGATCTACTCGAACGTGATCGCCAAGGAGCGTCGCGGAGAGTACCTCGGCGACACCGTGCAGGTCATCCCGCACATCACCGACGAGATCAAGCGCCGCATGCGCCTGCAGGCCGTGCCGCCGGAGGACGGCACCCCCGCCCCCGACGTGATCATCACCGAGATCGGCGGCACCGTCGGCGACATCGAGTCGCAGCCCTTCATCGAGGCCGCCCGCCAGATCCGCCACGAGCTCACCCGCCGCAACGTCTTCTTCGTGCACGTGTCGCTCGTGCCCTACATGGGCGCCTCGGGCGAGCAGAAGACCAAGCCCACCCAGCACTCCGTCGCCGCGCTGCGCTCGATCGGCATCCAGCCGGATGCGCTCGTGCTGCGCAGCGACCGCCCGGTCAGCGAGTCGAACAAGCGCAAGATCGCGCTCATGTGCGACGTCGAGGAGCACGCCGTCGTCAACGCGATCGACGTGCCGTCGATCTACGACATCCCCACGATGCTGACCGACCAGGGCCTCGACGGCTACATCATCGAGCAGCTCGGCCTCTCGACGGCGACCGCGGTCGACTGGAGCCACTGGTCGGGCGTGCTCAAGGCCGTGCACGAGCCCAAGCACGAGGTCACGATCGCCCTCGTCGGCAAGTACATCGACCTGCCCGACGCCTACCTCTCGGTCACCGAGGCGCTGCGCGCCGGCGGCTTCGCGCACGAGGCGAAGGTCAGCATCCGCTGGGTCCCGTCCGACGAATGCGAGACGCCCGAGGGCGCCGAGCGCCTGCTGGGCGACGTCGACGGCATCTGCGTGCCCGGCGGATTCGGCGTGCGCGGCATCGAGGGCAAGCTCGGCGCGCTGCGCTTCGCCCGCGAGAACGGCATCCCGACCCTCGGTCTCTGCCTCGGACTGCAGTGCATGGTCATCGAGTACGCCCGTCACAAGGCGGAGCTGCCCGGCGCCTCGTCGACCGAGTTCGACCCCGACACCGAGTTCCCGGTGATCGCGACCATGGCCGAGCAGGTCGACATCATCGCCGGCGGCGACCTGGGCGGCACCATGCGCCTCGGCCTCTACAACGCCGACCTCACCGAGGGATCGATCGTGTCGGAGCTGTACGGTGCGACCACCGCGGCCGAGCGCCACCGCCACCGCTACGAGGTCAACAACGCCTACCGCGACCGCATCGCCGAGGCCGGCCTCGTGTTCTCGGGTATCTCGCCCGACCGCACCCTGGTCGAGTACGTCGAGCTGCCGCGCGAGGTACACCCCTTCTACGTCGCCACGCAGGCGCATCCCGAGCTGCGTTCGCGCCCGAACCGTCCGCACCCGCTGTTCCGCGGGCTGGTCGGCGCGGCGCTCGAGCGCCAGCGCGCCTCGCGGCTGTTCGAGGTCGCCGAGGCCGAGAACGGCGCCGCCGCCGCGCAGGGCCAGACCGGCGAGGCCCAGACCGCTGAGGTCGACGCCTGACCTGAGATCACGTCGACGGCCCGCCTCGGGTGAACCGGGAGCGGGCCGTCGGCATCCACCGCCCGAACTCCGCGCGACACGACGCGCGGCTCGCGAACAGCACGGAGGCACGATGAGCGACTCGACCGACCTGGATGCGCTGCGCACCCGCCTCGAGACCGGCGAGCTGGCCGACCTGCCCGACCCGGCGCGCATCGTGTCGAGCGAGACCGTGTTCGACGGGCACATCTGGGATGTGAAGCGCGAGCGCTTCGCCTTCGGCGACGGCGAGCTGACGCGCGAGTTCGTCGCCCACACCGGCGCCGTCGCGGTGCTGGCGCTCGACGAGCAGGACCGGGTGCTGCTGATCAACCAGTACCGGCATCCGATCCGCACCCGCGACTGGGAGCTGCCCGCCGGCCTGCTCGACATCGAGGGCGAGGAGCCGCAGACGGCGGCTGCCCGTGAACTCGCCGAGGAGACGGATCTCGCGGCCGCCGAGTGGGAGCCGCTTGCGACCTTCCACACGACGCCGGGCGGCAGCGACGAGCTGCTGCGCGTGTACCTGGCGCGCGGGCTGAGCTCGATCGCAGCTTTCGACCGCGGCGAGGAGGAGGCGCAGATCGTGCGGCGCTGGGTGCCGATGGATGAGGTCGTGCAGGCGATCCTGGCCGGGCGCCTCAGCAACTCGATCCTGCAGATCGCGGTGCTGACCGCCCATGCCCGCCGCGGCTGACGAACCCGAGGCCGACGGTGCCACCGACGACAGCCCCGCTGCCGTGGCCGCCGACGCCCCGCCGCGTCGCCCGACCGCGCTGGAGCGGCAGCTCGAGCGCTACCTGCGTCACCTCACGATCGAGCGGGGCCGCTCGGAGCACACCGTCGCCGCCTACCGCCGCGACCTGACGCCGTTTCTCGACGCGCTGGGGGAGGGGGATCCGGCCGAGCTGCTGACGGCCGCCGCGATCTCGGCGCACAGTCTCGCGCTGCGGGAGCGCACGCCCGCGCCCGCGGCGTCATCGCTCGCCCGCATCCTCTCGTCGATCCGCGGCTTCGCCCGCTTCCTGGTCGACGAGGGCGTGCTCGACGACGACCCGGCACGCGACGTGCCCGCGCCGAAACTGCCCTCGCGGCTGCCCAAGGCGCTGGCCTACGCGCAGATCGAGCGCCTGCTCGCCGCGGCGGAAGGCGAGGATCCGGTGCGGATGCGCGACCGCGCTCTGCTCGAGCTGCTCTACGCGACGGGCGCCCGGGTGAGCGAGGCAGTCGGGCTGGATGTCGACGACCTGGTCGGGCCGGACGGCGCGGCGGATGCGGTGCGCCTGTTCGGCAAGGGCGGCAAGCAGCGGGTCGTGCCGGTGGGCTCGATGGCGCGGTCGGCGATCGAGGCCTACCTCGTGCGGGCCCGGCCCGAGCTGGCTCGGCGTGGAGCGGCGACCCCGGCGCTGTTCCTCGGCGCGCGCGGCGCGCGGGTGTCGCGGCAGAGCGCGTGGCTGATCATCCGGGCGACGGCGGAGCGTGCGCAGCTCGACGTGGAGCTCTCTCCGCATTCGCTGCGGCACTCCTTCGCCACGCACCTGCTCGAGGGCGGCGCCGATGTGCGCGTCGTGCAGGAGCTGCTCGGCCACGCGAACGTCGCGACCACCCAGATCTACACGCTCGTCACGGCCGACAGCCTGCGTGACGCCTACGTGACAGCGCATCCGCGGGCGCGCTGAGCCGGCGCATCCGATCCGCGGACGCTCTCGCGGCGCCGTGACCGCGAACGGCGAACGGCCCGGTGGACGACGGGATCCGTCATCCACCGGGCCGTTCGCCGGCGGTCAGTGCTGGAGCGCTGTCGTACCGGCCTCGGCAGCGAGGAGCTCGCTGATGTCGATCGGCTCGGTGGGCGGCAGGGCGCCGATGGTCTCGGCGGCGCTCATCAGGCGCGGGCGCCCTTGCGGCCGGTGATGAGGCCGTAGACCAGCAGCACGACGATCGCGCCGACGATGGCGGCGATCCAGGCGCTGAGCGAGAAGAAGCTGGTGTAGACGTTCGCGTCGAAGAAGCCGGCGATCCAGCCGCCGACCATGGCGCCGATGACGCCGAGCACGAGGGTGAGCAGGATGCCGCCGGGCTGCTTGCCGGGAAGGATCAGCTTGGCGATGGCTCCGGCGATGAGGCCGAGGATGAGGAAGGCGATGAAGCTCATGGGAAGGGGGTCCTTTCGTGCGGGGTGGTGATCGGGGGCGTCCGCGGTCAGACCGCGGTGGCGTAGGCGGAGGGGGAGTCGGAAGCGACCGGCACGACCGAGTAGCCGTGCAGGAGTCCGATGCGGTGCAGCTTGGCGAGGCGGTCGGTCATCCGGTCGAAGTAGGCGGCGTCGGCGGGCACCACGGCGCCGTTGTCGAGCTGCACCGGAACGCTGTTGCCGACCTGGCGGGCCCGGGCGATGGAGCCGCGGATGCGGTCGAAGTGATCGAGGCTCTGGCGCACCTTCTCGTCCCAGCCGCGCCAGGCGGCGGCGTTCTCGGTGGAGTGGGCGGCGAGCGCGTTCGCCTGCAGGGTCTCGAGCTGCCAGGCGGCGACCGTGAGCCGGCCGATGGCGCTGAGCGTGGTGCGGTCGGCGGCGACGCGGGCGGTCGCGGTGCGCGAGTCGGTGCTGCTCATCAGCCGACCATGAGGATCAGGCCGACGATGGCCGAGGTGGCGGCCGCGAGACCGGCGATCGCACTCGCGATGATCATGCCGGTGTCGCCGCTGCGGCGGGGAACGAGGGTCGCGGGGGTGGTGCTGCGCCCGACGTGCTGCGTGAGCCGTGTCGGCGCTGCGAAGGTGCGCTCGGTGGCGAGAGTCATGGTCGTCGTCCTTTCGACGGGGTCGACGATATAAGTAGCTAGACAAACTAGTCAAACGGCTAACTAGCTGATTCAGGTTTCGTGAAGGTACGGCCGGTCGTCGGCTCGCGGGCTCGCCTTCCGCTCACAGCGGCGCGATGCGCTGTCGCCCTAACGTGGAAGAGGCCCCTGCGCACCCGGATGCAGGCGGCCGGAGGGGGTACATCGTGAGCTGGAGCGAGCGCATCGGCGAGGTCGGAGTCTGGCGGGGCGCCGCCGACGTGGATGCGGCGCTCGCCGCCGAGATCGAGGGCCTCGGCTTCGGCGCGATCTGGCTGGGCGGTTCGCCGCCCTCCGATCTGCGGGCGGCAGAGGCGCTGCTCGACGCGACCGAGCGCATCGTCGTCGCCACCGGGATCGTGAACATCTGGAAGTCGTCGGCCGAGGAGCTGGCCGCGTCGTGGCAGCGCATCGAGGCGCGGCATCCGGGGCGTCTGCTGCTCGGCATCGGCTCGGGCCACCGCGAGGCGACGCCCGAGCGCGTGCGTCCGCTCGCGGCGATGGGCGCCTACCTCGACGTGCTCGACGCGGGCGGCGTTCCGGTCGGGGCCCGCGTGCTCTCCGCGATGGGACCGAAGTCGCTCACGCTCGCCGCCGAGCGCAGCGCGGGCACGCATCCTTATCTGACCGTGCCGAGCCAGTCGGCCGAGCAGCGGGCCGCGCTCGGCGCGGGCGCGCTCATCGCCCCGGAACAGACGGTCGTGCTCGACGAGGATGCCGCGCGCGCCCGTGAGACCGCTCGCCGGTTCCTCGCCGGCTACCTGAACAAGGCCAACTACGTCGCCTCGATGCAGCGTGCCGGGTTCACGGGGGCCGACACCGACGGGGCAGGCAGTGACCGGCTCGTCGACGAGATCGTCGTGCATGGCTCGACCGCGCGGATCGCGACGGCGGTGCGCGCGCACCTCGAGGCCGGCGCCGACCACGTGTGCGTGCAGGTTCAGCCGGTCGCCGAGCCGCTCGAGACGCTGCGGGCGATCGCGGGGGTGCTCGGGCTGCGCGGCTGAGGCGCGGCCTGCTGCCGCCCGCCCGCCCGCCCGCCGGCTCGGCCGACCCGCCCACCCGCCGGGTCGGCCGACCCGTCCGCCGGGTCTGGCGCACGTCGGCGGTTCGTGTTTGCCTGGGGCCATCGACCTGAGGAGTGATGGCCCGTGCGCATCGAGCTGACCAGCGTGTTCGTCGACGACCAGCGGGCCGCGCTGCGGTTCTACACCGAGGTGCTCGGCTTCGAGAAGCGACAGGATGTGCCGATCGGGACCGACGCGTGGCTCACCGTCGCGTCCCCCGAGCGTCCCGACGGGCCCGAGCTGCTGCTCGAGCCCGCGGGGCACCCCGCCGTCAAGCCCTACCGCGACGCGCTCAAGGCCGACGGCATCCCGCTGCTGCAGCTCGCCGTCGACGACCTCGACGCCGAGCACGCGCGGCTGACGGCGCTCGGGGTCGAGTTCCCGACGCCGCCGATGGACGCCGGGCCGGTGCGCATCGCCGTGCTCGATGACGGCTGCGGCAACCTGATCCAGCTCGTCCAGGCGGTCGGCGGCGCGTTGTAGGCGTCCGATCGGCGGCCTCGACTCGGCGGCGGCGCGCAGGGCGGCGTCGATTCCGCGTCGCCGGGCGTCACTATGATCGGCGGGTGCTCGACCCGTCCACCCCGACCCGATGACGCGCTGGCTGCTGCTCGCCGGCGCCATCGTCTGCGAGGTCTCGGCGACCCTCGCGCTGGATGCGGCACAGCGGAATCCGGGATGGTTCGTGCTCGTCGCCGCCGGCTACCTCGGCGCCTTCCTGCTGCTGCCGCAGGTGCTCCGCCGCGGTGTGCCGCTCGGCGTCGCCTACGGACTGTGGGGTGCTTCGGGCGTCGCCCTCACCGCCGTGCTCAGCGCGGTGCTGTTCGGCGACCCGCTGACGCCGACCATGCTCGGCGGCATCGCGCTCATCATCGCGGGCGTGCTGGTGGTCGAGATCGGGTCGCAGCGCGCGGAACGGCAGCGTGCGGAGCGCGAGCGGGCGAGCGGCGCGGCGGCGACGTCGCCCGATGAGATCGCCGGGGCGGAGTCGTGAGCTTTCTCTTCCTGGCCCTGGCGATCGTGCTCGAGGTGGGCGGCACGCTGTCGCTGCGCATGGCCGCGCACCACGGCTGGAAGTGGATCCCGCCGGTCGTCGTCGGCTACGCGCTCGCGTTCACGATGCTGTCGCTCACGCTGCAGTCGGGCATGACTGTCGGTGTGGCCTACGGCATCTGGACGGCCGTCGGGGTCGCGCTGACGGCACTCGCCGGCCGCATCCTGTTCAAGGAGCCCTTCTCCTGGGTCATGGGCCTCGGCGTCGCACTCATCATCGGCGGCGTGCTGCTCGTGGAGCTCGGCGCGCACCACTGACGACACGGCCGAGGAGCTTGTCGCGGCATCGATCGTGAGGCAGTCTCGCGGAATGGGAGATGCGCGAGGGCGGCGACGCGATGAGATCGAGGCTCTGACGGCAGCGGCGTTCCGCCGCGACGCGACGGCCGAGGATGTGGCGGCGCTGAGGTCGGCGATCGGGCAGGGGGCGTCGAAGCGGGCCAGCAGCGCCGGGCCGGAGAGCGGCGGCGCGGGCGACCGGGGCAGCGAGGGCGGCCAGGTCAGCGAAAGCGCCGAGTCCAGCGGGCGCGGCCCGGTGGGCGCGTCCTCCGGGGACGCGACGAGCACGGCCGCTGCGGAGCCGAGCGGCGGCATCCGAGCCGGTCTCCGCTCGCGCCGGTTCTGGTTCGGCGTCGCGGGCGGGGCTGCTCTCACAGTGATCGCGGCGGGAGGTGCGCTCGTGGTGCCGGCGGTCGCCGGGCATCCCCTCGTGTCGCTGGCCGGCGCAACGCCGGCCGACGGCGCCTCCTCCGCGCCGGCGACCGGCGGCAGCACGTCGGGGCCGCGTGCTGCGGATGACGATGCCTCGGAGGGCGACGGCGCGCCGAGCGGGCACGGCGCCGACCCTGCCGTCGTGCCCGACACCTCGCCGAGCGCCCCGCCGCTCGACGCCTACGTCGGCACTCCGCCGGGCGCCCTGCCGCACCAGGCGGACGGCGTCGGCGTGATCCCCGGCCCGAGCACCTCGGGATACGCGGCCCGCATCGAGAACACCTGGCAGCTGCTCAGCTACGGCATCGCTGATGACCAGCACGGCCCGGTGCCCGGAGGCCCCGCGTGGGCGGTGTGGGCGACCACCACCCGCGGCGCCGCTCGCTGCTACATGGCCGTCGAGAAGCACGACGACGTCGATACGGCGGTGACGAGCTGCGTTTCGGGATCCCGGGTCGACGAGAAGGTGCAGCTGAATCTGCCGGCGTACATCGTCACCGTGAAGGCCAACTCGTCCGGGTCGGAGATCGGAGTCGCGCCGGCGGTGCCGGGGCCGCAGGGCTGATCTCAGCCGAGCGGGGCTGAACCTTGCGTCGTGTCGGGATCCGGGCATGCTTGCCGGTGTGAGACAGTCCCGCGCCGCGACCCCACTCGACGAGCTGACCGCTGCAGCGTTCCGCCGCGACGCGACCGCGGCCGACGTCGAGGCGCTGCGCGCGGCGTTCGAGGCGCAGCGACGGGACCCCGCGACCGCCGGACGGCCTCCGAGCGAGGCCGAGATCGACGCCGACATCGACGCCGAGCTCGTCCCATCGAGGCGGATGCGGATCGGCGGGCCGTTCTGGCTCGGGATGCTCGGCGGGGCCGGGGCCGCCGCTCTCGTCGCGATCGCGTTCGTCACGCTGGCCCCACGTTCGGGCCCGGTCGACAGCGGTGATCCGTCCGGCGCGTCGTCCGCGTCCGCGAACTCAGACGCGGAGAACTCGGCGGTGCGGGATGCGGGAAGCCCGAGCCCGGGCTCGTCGACGCGCGGCGGACACGCGGACGATCCCGCGGTCGTGCGCCTCGACGGCGTCGGGTCGTCGGTCGATGTCGACCCGACCACCGGCCGGATCGTCGCGGAGGTCGGCAACGACTGGTCGCTGATCGGTTCGTCCCAGCCCGATCCGCAGCGAGGCGCTGCTGCCCCGGCCTGGCGGCTCTGGATGACGACCACGGCGTCGGGCGGGGACTGCTACATGGCCGTGGAGCTCGCGGTCGGTCAGGCCACGACGGCGGCGACCCGCTGCGGACGGCCGCTTGTCGGCGTGGATGTCGCCGAGCTGCGGCTGCCGAGCTACCGCATCGCGGTGCGGTCCGACGGCATCAGCATCGAGGAGACCTGAGCCCACGGCGGAGGGCCCGGGCGGGTCGTGGTGGCGCGGGCGGCTCGGACGTCGCAGGCGTCGTGGGCACCCCGAGCGGACCGCGTCAGTCGAGCGGGGTAACGACCCGCGCGTCGCCGTCCCAATGGCGCAGCGACTCGGCCACGGCGGCGATCGGCTCGGCGGTGATGGGCTCGCTCCCGCCCTCGACGTGCTCATCGAGCCGGGTGAGCACCGCGAGGGCTTCGCCGAGCCGGTCGAGCGGGATGCGGCGGGCGAGCGTCACATGCGGCGTCCACTCGCCCGGCGTCGTGTTCGGTGCGTCATCGCCCGGCCCCATGGCGTGATGGAGGGCGCCGTGCAGTCCGAGCAGCTCGGCGCTCGGCACGACGAGGCGAGCGAGTACGCGGCGTTCGCCGCGGCCGAACAGCACCGGGGCACCGAGCCGGAGCGGCAGCGGCAGCCCGGCGAGAACCGGCGCGAGGGCGGGATCGGCGAGCGGCGGCCGGTCGAACGCGGGCCGCACGAGCAGCGTCACGTGCGGGCGGTTGCCGGGATGACGGTGCGCGGCCTGGCTCGGCAGGCCGGCGGCGGCCAGCGCATCCCACTCGACTCTCACGGCGGCGTCGCTCGCGGCGTCCAGCGTCAGCTCGAGGCTCTGCACCATGCTTCGACGCTAGCCGGACCCGTGCGACGGCGGCAGGCTCGGGAGCGCCCGGAGTCAGCCCAGGTCGTCGCCGCGATCCCGCGTCTCGCGGTCGGGCGGCTCGGCCATGAGATGAAGCCCGCTGACGGAGTTCGCGGTGAACATGAGCGCGTCGATCCAGGCCCGGTTCAGCACCGCGGCGCGCTTGCCGAAGTACTTGTAGACCAGATTGGCGTGCGGGTGGACCCAGACCGTGGTGCGGCCGTCGCCCGAGGCCTCATCGTCGATCCAGGTGAAGTGGAACGACTCTCCGCGGCGCAGCTTCGCTCCGATCACCACCTGCAGGTGAGCGAGCACCCGGTCGTCGAAATCGACGCTGAGCGAGTTGTCGTAGCTGAAGCGACCCATCTGTGAACCTCCGTTCGCAGGGTGACGAGGTCGGTGCGCTCGTCGATCCTCCGCCGAGACGGTCGGGATCGCGACGCGTCCGTGACTCCAGCGTGGCGCGGGCGATTCGACGTCCGCACGACTGCCAGCGAGTGCGCAGGGCGGATTTTAATCGCGGACCGCTGTCGCTCGCTACGGCCTGCCGTGTCGCGGCGGCGGCTGGCACAGTCAGGGGGTTCGGTTGGCGGGCACGGTGTCGAGGGGACGTGGGTGGGGCGGTTTCTGTACGGTGCACCGCCCCTGACCGTCGAGTTCGAAGACCGGGTGCTGGCGCATCTGCGTACCGTGATGGTGGCGAAGCTGCGCCGCAATGAGAGCTTCCTCTTCACCTGGGAATACTCGGCCGGTGCTGGAAGCGGCCACACCTCGGTCTGGCTTCACCCGTCGATTCCGCTGCGCTTCGAGTTCTACGGCGCGCGCGAGCCGCAGATCAATCCGCGCTGGGTCGATCTGCTGAGCCAGCACGCCACGTCGGCCTCGGGTCTGCAGCTGCTGCCCGAACCGCGCGGCGGCGGACGCACGATCGAGCGCATCAAAGTGACGACGCCCGCCGCGGCCCCGTTCGAGCGACGGGACGCCGCCGGCCTGAGCTGACCGTCGTCCGACATCACGTGCCGCCGCCTCTGTGCCGCCCGGTCATCGCCTGAGAGGCGCCCGCGCGTGGCGGCGCTCGGCGGCGGCCGGTGCCTACCGTCACCCGCATGACCGACAGCCCCCAGCGCTCCGACGCACCCGACTCCTTCCGCATCGACCACCGCGAGTTCCGTCCGACTACGGCGATCGTCACGGCATCGGACTCGGGGATCGGCCGAGCGGTCGCCGTGCACCTCGCTCGAGCGGGGATGCGGGTCGGCGTGACGTGGCACAGCGATGAGGAGGGCGCCCTCGAGACCGCCCGACAGGTCGAGGAGGCCGGGTCGAGCGCGATCGTGGAGCGGCTCGATGTGACCGATCGCGAGTCGGCGCTGGCGACGATCGACCGTCTGATCGATCAGCTCGGCGGCGTCGACGTGCTCGTCAACAACGCCGGGGCCGGCGGCGGCACGCCCTTCCTCGACATGGACTGGGACGAGTGGCGCACGACGATCGCGACCGACCTCGACGGCGCCTTCTCGGTGCTGCAACGGGCGGCGCGGCACATGGCCGACCACCGCGTGCCCGGTCGGCTCATCGCGATCACGAGCGTGCACGAGACCCAGCCGCGCGTCGGCAGCTCGGCCTACGACGCCGCGAAGCACGGGCTCGGCGGGCTGATGAAGACGCTCGCCCTCGAACTCGGCGAGCACGGCATCACCGCGAACTCGGTCGCGCCGGGCGAGATCGCCACCGACATGTCGCAGTCGGGCGGGGAGAACCCCTACGAGGTCGCCCGCCCCGGCATCCCGCTCGGCCGCCCCGGGCACGTGGACGAGATCGCCGCCGTGGTCGCCTTCCTCGCCTCACCCGCCGCGTCGTATGTCACGGGCGCATCGTGGACGGTCGACGGAGGGATGAACCAGATGGGCCCGCAGGCGGGTTCGCACCTCGCGTCGCACGGGTGGCGTCGTGTCTGAGCCGCGCGCGGTGCTCTTCGACATCGACGGCACCCTCGTCGACTCCAACTACCTGCACGTCGACGCGTGGATGCGCGGCCTCGAGGCGGTCGGGCACCCGGCCGCCGCGTGGCGCGTGCACCGGTCGATCGGCATGGATTCGGAAGCTCTGCTCGACGACCTGCTGCCCGGTGTCGACCAGGCGGGACGGGATGCCGCGACCGCCGGGCACAAGCGCGCCTACCTCGCGAGCGTCGACCGGCTGCGCCCGCTGCCGGGTGCGCGCGAGACGGTGCTCGAACTGCTCGACGCGGGGGTCCGCGTCGTGCTGGCGACCTCCGCGCCGGAGGACGAGCTCGGCATCCTCGTCGACGTGCTCGACCTGACCGGCCTCGTCGACACCGGCGTGATCTCGACCACGAACGCCGACGACGTCGACACCGCGAAGCCGCATCCGGGCATCATCCAGGTCGCGCTCGAGCGCGGCGGCGCGAGCGCCGCCGACTCGGTCATGGTCGGGGACGCGGTGTGGGACGTGATCGCGGCCGGCCGCGTGGGGGTTCCGGCGCTCGCGGTGCGCACGGGCGGCATCGGCGGCGACGAGCTGACGGAGGCGGGAGCTCGCCGCGTGGCCGACTCGGTGGCCGACCTGCGCGACGAGCTCCTGGGCTGAGGCACCTGGCGTCGGGTCGCCCGGCGCCCGACGATCACGGCGTGGTCATCCCGCCGTTGACATTGAGGGTCTCGCCGACGACGTAGCTCGATTCCGGCGAGGCGAGGAAGACGAAGGCGGGCGCGAGCTCGGCGGGCTGGCCCCAGCGGCCGAGTCCGGTTCCCTCGCCGACCGTGGGCAGCTTTTCGGGCGGCTGGCCGCCAGCCGTCTGCAACGGTGTCCAGATCGGACCGGGGGCGACGGCGTTGACGCGGATGCCCTTCGGCGCGAGCGAGGCGGCGAGACCCTTGGTGAAGTTGTTGATCGCGCCCTTCGTCGACGCGTAGTCGAGCAGGTTCGGCGACGGCGAGTAGGCCTGGATCGAGGTCGTGTTCACGATCGTCGCGCCCGCGGGCAGGTGCTTCAGCGCCGCCTTGGTGATGCGGAACATCGAGTAGATGTTCGTGCGGAAGGTCTCGTCGAGCTGCTCATCGCTGATGTCCTCGAGGTCGGGGCGGTTCTGCTGCTTGCCGGCGTTGTTGACGAGGATGTCCAGCCCGCCCAGCCGCGCGACCGAGCGCTCGACGAGCTCGCGGCAGAACTCGAGCTCCTTGATGTCGCCGGGGATCGTGACGGCGGTGCGTCCCGCCTCGCGGATGAGGCCGGCGATGCGCTCGGCGTCCGGCTGCTCCTCGGGCAGGTAGGAGATGGCGACGTCGGCACCCTCGCGGGCGAAGGCGATCGCCGTCGCGGCGCCGATGCCCGAGTCGCCGCCCGTGATGAGCGCCTTGCGCCCGGTGAGGCGCCCGCTGCCGCGGTAGCTCTCCTCGCCGAGGTCGGCCTTCTGCACGAGGTCGCGGTCGAGGCCGGCGCCTTCCTGATACTGCTCGGGGGTGTCGATGTCGGCGTAGAGCTTCGTGGGGTCGGTGAAGGTGAACTGGGTGCGGGTCGAGCTCGCGCCGGCGGAGGTCGGAGTGGGGTCGGTCATGGCGGCGACGGTAGGCGGCAGCGCCCGCGGCCGCGCATCTACTCCCAGCGGACGCACGACCGCCGGTCACCTGGCACGGCGACTCGCCGGACCACCGCGGCCGAACCACAACACGGGATGCGCGCCGACTGTGTGCCCGCTGGCCGACCGGCTTCGAGACGTCGACAGGTTCCTAACGTGGCCGCTATCGACCTCGGAAGGAGCGTGTCATCATGACCGACACCCTCGACAAGACCACGCAGACCCAGGACAACGCCCACTCGGCGAAAGCCCCCGGTGACGCCGGCGCCCGCAGCAGCCGGCGCGAGAACGCCGAGCACGGCTTCACCGCCTCGGACGAGCTGATCGCCTCGTTGCAGCGCGTGCACGTCGACCTGATCGAGCTGCACCTGCAGGGCAAGCAGGCGCACTGGAACGTGGTCGGCAAGAACTTCCGCGACCTGCACCTGCAGCTCGACGAGATCGTCGAGGACGCCCGCGAGTTCAGCGACACCGTCGCCGAGCGCCTCCGCGCGCTGCACGCCGTGCCCGACGGGCGCAGCGACACGATCGCGGCGACCACTTCGCTGCCGAACTACCCGCACGGCGAGGTGGACACGGCCGACACCGTCGACCTGATCACGCAGCGCCTCGAGGCCACGGTCGCCACGATGCGCGAGGTGCACGACACGGTCGATGATGCCGACCCGACCAGCGCCGACATCCTGCACGGCATCATCGAACGCCTCGAGCAGCTGGCCTGGATGGTCAGCGCCGAGAACCGCACGCCGTCGGCCTGAGGCGCGCATGGCTGACACGCGCTTCGACTACCTCATCGTCGGCGGCGGGATGGTCGCGGATGCCGCCGCCCGCGGCATCCGCGAGTTGGACGACGACGGCTCGATCGGGATCCTCAGCGCCGATGTCGACCCGCCCTACACGCGCCCGGCGCTCTCGAAGAAACTGTGGACGGACCCCGATTTCGAGTGGGACCAGGTTCCTCTCAACACCGTCGAGGACACCGGTGCCACGCTGCGCCTGAACATACGGGTCACGGGCCTCGATCGCGCCGAGAAGACCGTGACCGCCGATGACGGCACCTCGTTCGGCTACGGCCGGCTGCTGCTCGCGACCGGCAGTGTGCCTCACGAACTGGATGCGCCGGATGACGAGCGGATCATCCACTTCCGCTCGGCGGAGGACTACCTGCGCCTACGCGGCGAGCTCTCGCCGGGTGCGCGCGTCGTGGTGGTCGGCGGCGGCTACATCGGCGCCGAGCTGGCGGCTGCGCTCGTGCAGAACCAGGCGCGGGTCACGCTCGTGCACCCCGACGAGGTGCTGGGCGGATCGACGTTCCCGTCCGCCGTCGCGACGATCTACGAGAAGCTGTTCGTCGACGGCGGCGTATCGCTGCGCGGCGGACGCCGCGTCGAGCAGGTGGCCCTCGACGGCGATGCGCTGGCCGTGCACCTCGACGACGGCAGCGCTCTCGGCGCCGACCTCGTGGTGGCGGGACTCGGCGTCGCGCCGGCGATCGCGCTCGCCGAGGAATCGGGACTCGAGGTGGACGACGGCGTCGTGGTAGACGCGCGCCTCCGCACCGCCGATGAGAGCGTGTGGGCGGCCGGCGACATCGCGCTCTACCCCGACGCGATCCTCGGTCGCACGCGCGTCGAGCACGTCGACCACGCCACCGAGTCCGGCCGCGCCGCCGGGCGTGCGATGGCGGGCGCCGACGAGACGTATCAGCACACGCCGTTCCTGTACTCGCAGGTGTTCGGGGTGCGCTGGGAGGCCGTCGGTGCGCTCGACGCCCAACTCGACACCGTCGAGGACTGGATCACGCCAGACGAGCAGGCGGTCGTCTACTACCTCGACGACGGTGGCAAGCCGGTCGGCGTGCTGCTCTGGGCGGTCGAGGACCGGACAGACGCGGCGCGGGCCCTGCTCGCCGATCCACCCGCCACGCGTGATCAGCTCATCGGCGCGATCCGCCCGTGAGCGCGAGCCGGGACGCGCGACGACACGGTGCCGGGGCGACAGGCCCGGCATCGGAGTCCGCACCGCCGCCATCCGCCCCGATCGAGGATCACGCCGCGCTCGGCGACGGCCGCACCGTTGCGCTGGTCGACCGTCACGGCACGATCGACTGGCTGCCATTGCCCGGCCTCGACGATGCGCCCCTCTTCGCGCGGCTGCTCGACGAGCAGAACGGCGGATGCGTCGAGCTCGCCCCCGTGGCCGAGCACCGGATGACGCGCCGCTACGTTCCCGACACGAACGTGCTCGAGACCCGCTACGAGACCGAGCACGGGGTCGTGCGGGTGCGCGACGCCCTCGTGACCGGCGTCGCCGGACGCCTGCCCTGGGCCGAGCTCGTGCGGCGGGTCGAAGGTGTGGAGGGTCGCGTGGTCATGCAGTGGCGCGTCGCGCCGGGCATCGCCTTCGGCACGCGCTCACCGTGGATCGACGACCGCGACGCCGAGCGGGGCATCATCCGTGCCGGCGACCTGTCGGTCGGCATCGTGACAGGCAACGTCGGCGCACCGGATCCGGTCGATCATTCGCCGACCGACGCCATCGGAGCTCGTTTCCGCACTTCGCCGGGATCGGTGCACGTGCTCGGCCTCTCGGCCACCGACGACGAGCCGCTGCACCAGCCGGACCCGTTGCGTGCGGGGGACGCGATCGATCGCACGATCGCCGCGTGGCGCGCCTGGTCGACGGAGTTCGCCTACGAGGGGCCCTGGCGTGATGCCGTGCAACGCAGCGCGCTGGCGCTGAAGCTGCTCATCCACTCGCCCTCCGGCGCCATCGCCGCCGCGGCCACGACCTCGCTGCCGGAGCGGGATGCCGGGGAGAAGAACTGGGACTACCGCCTCGCGTGGGTGCGAGATCTCGCGTATACGGTCGGCGCGCTCGTGCAGTTCGGCCTGCGCGAGGAGACGCACGCCGCCCTGTCGTGGCTGCTGCGCTCGATCAAGGCCTCCGCGCCCGATCTGCACATCTTCTACCGGCTCGACGGGCGCGTGGATGGCGAGGTAACCGAGCACGAGGACACCGCAGGATGGAACGGCATCGGTCCCGTCGTGACCGGCAACCCGGCCGGCGCGCAGCTGCAGCTCGGCGTCTACGGCGACCTCTTCGGCATCGTGCGCTCCTACATCGCCGAGGCCGAAGGCAACTCGCTCGACATCGCCACGGGCGAGCTGCTCGCCGACATCGCCGACCGGGTCTGCGACCGCTGGCGCAGCCGCGACAGCGGCATGTGGGAGCTGCCCGAGACGCGGCACTACACCTCGTCGAAGATGGGCTGCTGGCAGGCGCTCGACGCCGCGATCGACCTCGCCGCGCGCGGCCAGATCGTCGACCGTCGCGACCGCTGGGAGCCGGAGCGTGAGCGCATCCGCTGCTGGATCGACGAGCACGGCTGGGACGAGCGCCGCGGCGCGTACACCATGTGGCCGGGCTCGAGCGAGCTCGACGCGTCGGTGCTGCTGCACGCGCCGAGCGGCTTCGACCGCGGCGAGCGGATGTCGCGCACGATCGACGCGATCGACGCCGAGCTCGGCGCCGGCGGCGGTCGGCTCTGGCGCTACACCGGCATGCGCGAGGAGGAGCATCCCTTCGTCGCCTGCGGCTTCTGGGCGACGGCGGCCCTCGCCTGCGTCGGCCGGGTGCCGGAGGCGCGCGGGCGCATGGACTCGCTCGTCGGCGACGCGAACGACGTCGGCCTGCTCGCCGAGATGGTGACGGTCGACGGCGCGTTCCGCGGCAACTTCCCCCAGGCGCTGAGCCATCTCGCGCTGATCGACGCCGCCATCAAGATCCGTGATCTGGGCTGATCACGCCGTCGCATCCCGCCCGCGAGTGAAGGAGACCCGCATGTCCGACCAGTACCGCTTCATCGACCCGCGTCACGCCTACCCGGTGATCTCGCCGCCCGTGCAGCAGCAGCCCGAGCCGGGGTTGCAGTCGCAGGCCGATCCGGTTCCCGACCTCGGCGAGGAGACCTACCGCGGCACCGGACGGCTCGCGGGCCGCAAGGCCCTGATCACCGGCGGCGACTCGGGCATCGGCGGGGCGGTGGCGATCGCCTACGCGCGCGAGGGCGCCGACGTCGTGATCAGCTATCTGCCGGAGGAGCAGAGCGACGCCGATCACGTGCTCGAGCAGATCCGCGCCGCCGGACGCATCGGCGTCGGCGTGCCGGGCGATCTCAGCGAGCGCGGCTTTCCGGCCGAGCTCGTCGCGCGCGCCGTCGAGGAGCTCGGCGGTCTGGATGCGGTGGTCAACGTCGCCGGACGCCAGCTGTGGGTGCCCGACATCGCCGACCTCAGCGAAGAGCAGTTCGAGGCGACGTTCCGTACCAACGTCTTCGCCGCCTTCGCGATCGTCAAGGCCGCCCTGCCGCATCTCGCGCCCGGATCGACGATCGTCAACACGGCGTCCGCGGAGGCCTACTCGCCGGCACCCGACCGGCTCGACTACGCCGCCACGAAGGGCGCCATCAACAACCTCTCGAAAGGGATGGCGCAGCAGCTGATCGAGCGCGGCATCCGCGTCAACGTGGTCGCTCCCGGGCCGACCTGGTCGGTGCTGCAGGTCACCCAGGGCGTCGACCCCGAGAGCCTGCCCGAGTTCGGATCGAGCGAGGCGCCGATCGGCCGCGCCGGGCAACCGGCCGAGATCGCGCCCGCCTACGTCTACCTGGCATCGGGGGAGTCGAGCTTCACGGTCGGCGCCACGCTCAATGTGAACGGCGGCATGATCACGCCCTGAATGCTCGACGACAGACGAACGCCCCGGCCGATCCGACCGGGACGTTCGTCTGTCGCGATGGGGCGAGTTCAGCTCTGCGGGGCGCCGCCCGAGGTCGGGTCGTCGTCACCCTCGGTGTCGGGCGCCGAGCCGTCCGGTACGACATCGGGGTCGGTGCCCTGCACACCGTCGCCGTCCGCGCCGGGCACCCCGCTGCTGCCGTCGTCACCCGGCACCGAGCTCGGCGTGCCATGCGGTGCGATTTCGCTGTTCTCCAGCTCCTCGTCCGGTCCTTCGCTCGCTCCGGCGGGCAGGTTCTGGTCGCTCATGAGTCGCTCCTTCCGTTGTCGTCTGCAGGTCGTGGAAGTCATCCCACGCCTCCGCGCCAGGGCGCGGGCGGGATCCCTGCCCGCGCACAGGCGGCGGTCGGGTCACGGTCGGGTTCCGCGCGGTGCAGCGGCACCGGGTGCGTGTCAGGTGGCCGTCGGATGCGCGCCCGCTGGGAACGAGCACCGGCACCGCCGCAGCGCTCGTAGCGTCGCTCGCGACTCCCCGGACTGGTGCGATCCGCATCGCCACCCGGATGATCTCGACCCATCGGAGGCTTCCATGACCGACTCCTCGCAGCTGCACGGCAAGAAGATCGCGATCGTCGTGACCAACTACGGCATCGAACAGGACGAGCTGGTCCGCCCCCGTCAGGCGGTCATCGACGCGGGCGGCCAGGCCGTCATCGTCGCCGTCGATTCCGGCGACGTCGCGACGCTCGTCGGCGATAAGGACCCCGGCCAGACCCTCACCGCCGATCTGACCGTCAGCGCAGCCGACGCCGTCGACTTCGACGCGCTGATCATCCCCGGAGGAACCATCAACGCCGATTCGCTCCGTCTCGAGAGCGACGCGATCGCCTTCGTGTCGGACTTCGTCGAGGCCGGCAAGCCGGTCGCCGCGATCTGTCACGGGCCCTGGGCGCTCGTCGAGGCGGGCAGGGTGAGCGGCAAGACCCTTACCAGCTACGCCTCGCTGCGCACCGACCTGACGAACGCCGGCGCCACCTGGGTCGATGAGAGCGTGCACGTCGACCGCGAAGCCGGGTGGACGCTCGTCACCTCACGCGATCCCGACGACCTGGACGACTTCACCCGCGAGCTCGTGACCGCCTTCGCGGCGGCCTGAGCCGCATCCATCGAACGACGAGAAGAGGACAACCATGAGCAGCATCCAGCGTGACGCCAAGAAGCGTCTCAAGAAAGCCGCCCAGGCCGGACCGCTCGACCCCATCGGCGCTCTGCACCGCGGCGGCATCCGCAGCGAGTGGGCGTTTGCCGCCGGGTTCGGATCGATCGCGCTGAGCCTCCTCGCCTGGCTCGCGTCACGGGCCAAGCCCGGCGACGACCGTGCGCAGTCCGACCGCTGGGGACTGTTCGTGGGTCACTGGGCGCCGACCTTCTTCGCGCTCGGGCTCGCCCTGCGCTCTGAGGAGCGTCACTGAACGCCACGGCGCCCGGACCGTCGGCGGACGCCGACCCCGGGCGCCCTGCTCTGTTCGCGCTGCACTCGCTCGGCTCGAGCGCTCGCGAGTTCGACGCGCTGCGAGCCGAGCTGGCCGACGAGATCGACGTCGTCGGCCTCGACCTGCCGGGCTTCGGCGATCTCTCCGATGCGGAGGGGACCGCTGTCGGCACCGACGTGGATGCGATGGCGCGTTCGGTCGTCGAGCGCATCGCGACGATCGCCCCGGCACGGTGGATGCTGCTCGGCCACAGCATGGGCGGCAAGATCGCGACCGTCGTCGCCGCGCGGACGCTCCGCGGCGAGACCCCGCTGTTCGGACTCGCCGGTGTGGTGCTCGTGGCGTCGTCCCCGCCGTCTCCGGAGCCCATGGATGAGGGACGGCGCCTCGCGATGCAGGGCTGGGCCGGGGCCGGCGCGGTCAGCGAACTGCATGCCCGCAGCTTCGTGCTGGCGGATCTGGCCGACTCCGACGCCGCCGATCACGACGCCCTGCCGCGCCCCGAACTCGACCGCGCGACCGACGATGTGCACCGAGCGAATCCCGAAGCCTGGCGGGCGTGGCTCGATCGCGGAAGCCAGGAGGACTGGTCGGTCGCCGTCTCGGGGTCCGACTTCAAGAGCCCGCTGCCGGTTCCCGCGCTGATCCTCGCCGGCGCCGCCGACGGCGATCTCGACGCCGATGCGCAGCGCCGGCTCACGGCTCCGCACTTCGCCCACGCCGAGGTGCGGGAGATCGCCGACGCCGCCCACCTCATCCCGATCGAGCAGCCCGCGGCGCTTGCCGCCGAGGTGCGCCGTTTCTGGCGTGAACGCGCCGGGCTCGGCCCGACCGTCCCGAGCGACTTCGGGCGCGTGCTCGCTTCGGCCAGGACGACCTCGCGCACGCGTGCGGCGCTCGCCGCACGCGCCCTCGCCGACGACCCCGACTACGCGCCGACCGTGCTCGACACCGAGCAGCTCGGCCGTCTCCGGCTGCTCGCCGACCACCTCGTGCCGCAGCCCGGTCCGGCGATCGACCTCGCCGCCCGCGTGGATGCTCAGCTGGCGACCGGCGTGGGCGACGGCTGGCGTCCGGCGGACGCGCCCTCCGATCCCGAGGCCTACCGTCGCGGGCTCGACGCGCTCGCCGACTGGGCCCGCATCCCGGATGCCGACGCCCGCGGGGAGGCACTCGACCGGCTGGGCGACGGCGACCTCGAAGCCTGGCTGGAGGACGCGGCGGTCGACCTGGCGCGACAGTGGCTCGCGCACCCCGCCACCATGGCGCTCATCGGATTCGACGGCGTCGCCACCGGCGGCGACACCGGCCGGCAGTCGGGCTTCGCCGAGCTGCGCGCGGATCGCGCCGAGAGTTGGGAGCCGCTGCCGGACCCCGCCGTGTCATCCCCTGGCGTGCAGCCGCCCGGCATCACCAACGGCGCGAGCCGATCGACGACGGAAGCCGAGGCATGAGGCTCGACCACCAGCGCACCTACTCCGATGACGAGATCGCGGATGTCGTTGTCGTCGGCACGGGGGCCGGCGGTGCTCCGCTGCTCGCCTCCCTCGCCGCGCACGGTCTCCGCGTCGTCGCCCTCGAAGCCGGCGACAACACCGAGCCGCGTGACCACACCCCGGACGAGATGCTCGCTGCCCAGCAGATCAACTGGATGGACGACCGACTCAGCGGCGGCGCCGACGCCACAGCCTTCGGTCCGAACAACTCGGGGCGCGGAGTCGGCGGCTCGATGCTGCACTGGGGCGCCTTCGCCCCGCGGCCGGATGCGCGAGATCTGCGGCTGCGCGGCGAGAGCGGCGTCGGCCGCGACTGGCCGATCGCCCACGCCGAGCTGACCCGCTGGATCGAGCAGGTCGAGCGCTTCGTCGGCATCTCCGGCCCCGAGCGCTACCCCTGGGATCCCTCGCGCCGCTACGAGATGCCGCCGGTCGCGCGCAACGCCTCATCCACGGCGATGCTGCGCGGGGCCGAGGCCCTCGGCATCACGGCGACCGACGGACCCGTCGCGGTCGCCACCCGCGACCGCGACCAGGAGCACTGGGGTCTCCGGCACGCCTGCGTCAATGCCGGCACCTGCCACCAGGGCTGCCGCACCGGGGCGAAGGTCACGATGGACACGAGCTACCTGCCGCTCGCGGTCGCCCGCGGCGCCGAGATCCGCGCCGGCGCGATGGTGGTCGACATCGAGACGGATGCGCGGGGCCGCGTCAGTGCGGTCGTCTACCGTCGCGATGGCGAGCTGCGCCGCCAGCGCACGGCTGCTCTCGTGCTGGCGGCGGGAGGCGTTGAGACGCCGCGCCTGCTGCTGCACACCGGTCTCGCGAACGGCAGCGGGCAGGTGGGCCGCAACTTCCTCGCCCACGGCGCCACTCAGGTGTGGGGGCGCTACGACGAGGACATGCGCGCCTACCGCGGGTATCCCTCGTCGATCATCACCGAGGATCTGCTGCGCCCGTCCGATGCCGACTTCGCCGGCGGGTACCTCATCCAGAGCCTCGGCGTGCAGCCCCAGACCCTCGCGACGACGCTCGCGCGCGGAGGCGGCCTGCGCGGCGCCGAGCTGATGCGGTGGATGCGCGACTACCGTCACCTCGCCGGCGTCGGCATCAACGCCGAGTGCCTGCCTGGCGACGACAACCGCCTCACGCTGAGCGACGAGATCGCCGCCGACGGTCTGCCGCGCGTGCGCGTCGATTTCAGCGCCGGCGAGAACGAGAAGCGCCTCCGCGCCCACGCGATCCGCACCATGGTCGCGCTCGTCGAGGCGGCGGGGGCACGCGAGACGATCGTGCTCGACCGCACGGCCCACACGATCGGCACCGCGCGCATGGGCTCCGACCCAGGCGACTCGGTCGTGGATGCCGAGGGTCGCAGCTGGGAGGTGCCGAACCTCTGGATCTGCGACAACTCCGTCTTCCCGAGCGCCCTCGCCGCGAACCCGGCACTGACGATCATGGCGCTGAGCCTGCGCACCGCCGACGCGCTGCGACGCTCGGCGGGGCGCTGACACTCAGAGGTTGATCATGTGGCCGGTCAGGCCGTGGAACGCCTCCTGCAGCGCCTCGGAGAGGGTGGGATGCGTGTGCACGTTGCGCGCGAGCTCCCATCCGGTCAGCTCCCACTTCTTCGCGAGCGTCAGCTCGGGCAGCAGCTCCGAGACGTCGGGACCGATGAGGTGCCCGCCGAGCAGCTCGAGCGTCTCGGCGTCCGCGATCAGCTTGACGAAGCCGACCGGCTCGCCGAGGCCGTGCGCCTTGCCGTTCGCGACGAAGGGGAAGGTCGAGACGACGACCTCGCGGCCCTCGGCCTCGGCGCGGGCCTGCGCCTCGGTGGCCCCGAAGCTCGCGACCTGCGGCGAGGTGAAGGTCGCGCGCGGCATGTCGCGGTAGTCGCCCAGCAGCACGGTCTCCGCCCCTCCGATGGTCTCGGCCGCGACGATCCCCTGCGCCTCGGCCACGTGGGCGAGCTGCAGCTTCGCGGTCACGTCGCCGATCGCGAAGATGTGCGGAACGCTCGTGCGCATCCGCTCGTCGATGTCGATCGCACCGCGCTCGGTCAGCGCCACGCCCGTCGACTCGAGGCCGTAGCCCTCGACGTTCGGGGCGAAGCCGACCGAGACCAGCACGCGGTCGGCCTCGAAGGTGCGGGTCTCGCCGCCGACCTCCGCCACGACCCGGGCGCGGTCGCCGAGATCGTCGACGCTCTGCACCGTGGCCGAGGTCACGACCTGGATGCCGTAGCCGGCATACTGCTTCGCCAGCTCCTTCGAGACGTCGGCGTCCTCGTTCGGCAGCACCCGGTCGAAGTACTCGACCACGGTGACCTCGACGCCGTAGCTGTTCAGCACGTACGCGAACTCCATGCCGATCGCGCCCGCGCCGACGATCACGATCGAGCGCGGCAGGTCGCGGTCGAGGATCTGCTCCTCGTAGCTGACGATGCGCCCGCGGAGCGCGACGCCCGGCAGCGAGCGCACCCGCGCACCGGTCGCGATGATCGCGTTGTCGAAGGTGATCGTCGAGGTCGCGCCGTCGGCGGCGGTCACGCGCAGCGTGTGCGCATCCGTGAACTCGCCGCGGCCCTCATGCTCGGCGACCTTGTTCTTCTTCATCAGATAGTGGATGCCCTTGACGCGGCCGCCCGAGACATCCCGGCTGCGGTCGAAGGCGACGCCGTAGTCGAAGGTCACCTCGCCCGTGATGCCGAAGAGCTTCTTCTCGTGCGCGAGGGTGTGCGCGAGCTTCGCGTTCGTGAGCAGCGCCTTCGAGGGGATGCAGCCGACGTTGAGGCAGACCCCGCCCCAGTAGCGCTGCTCGACGATGCCGACCGTGAGGCCGAGCTGCGCGGCGCGCACGGCGGCGACGTAGCCGCCGGGACCGGCGCCGAGGATGACGACGTCGTAGTGGGGCATGGGGTCCTTCCGATCAGGCCGCGGCCGAGGCCGGGTCGTTCTTCGACGTCGCGCCGTCGGTCGAGCCGCCGGTCGCGCCAGGCCCGGGGTCGTTCGCCGCGGGAGCGCTCGCGTAGCGGGCGACGCCGCCCTGCAGGCGCGTGACGTAGACGTGGTGCTCGGCGATCTCGCGGGCGACGCGGTCGTCGTCCCAGCCGAGCTCCTCGGCGGCGGCGCGCGCGACGGCGTGCTCGACGTCGAGGCCGAGCCCCGGCTCGAGGCCCACCATGGTGCGGCGCTGCACGATGTCGGTCAGCGTCGTCGCGCCCTCTTCGCGGATCGCGAAGACGACCTCGGCGACGGGTATCTCGCTGCGGCCCTCGCCGATCGTCTCGGCCAGGGCCGGATCGGACGCGGCCAGCGCGGCGATCTCCGCGGCCCGCGCCCCGTAGACCTTGACCAGGCGGGCGGCGACGGCGCCGCGCCAGGGGAGGCTCGCGCGCACGGCGGCCGCGGCGCTCGCCGCGTCATCCCAGGCTCCCGCGAAGGCGCCGGGCAGCTGCTGGCCCGCAGCGGGCGACGTGCCGAGGGTGCGCTTCAGCAGCTTCGCGACGATGTCGACCGTCTGCCGGCCCAGGCTGAGGTGCGGGGTCAGCTTGCCGCCGACGACCGACACCAGCTGCGGCGCCTCGGGATGCGTGACCAGCAGGTGGCTGCGCGGGATCGCCCCCGGCTTCACACCGGGGCGGTAGGGCAGCGGGCGCACGCCGGTGTAGCTGAACAGCACGTCGTCGACCGTGAGCGCGGCCTCGGGGATCAGCAGGTTCGTCTCGCTGATCAGATAGGCGGCCTCCTCGACCGTGCCGCGCACCTCGCCGGGGTCGCCCTCGAAGCGGTCGTCGGTCGTGCCGATGAGGTAGCGGCCGTTCCACGGGATCACCAGGATCGCGCGGTTGTCGGCGCGCGCCTCGAAGTAGATGCACGCGTCGGGCGCGCCGGGGAAGGCGTCGACCACGATGTGGGTGCCGGTCGTGCCGCCGATCTGGCGACCGAGCCCGACGGCCTCGCCGAGGTCATCCACCCAGGGCCCCGCCGCGTTGACGACGACCTTCGCCGAGATGTCGAAGGTCTGGTCGGCGTGGATGTCGCGGGCGGTCACACCGGTGACGGTGCGCCCGTCGGCGCCGCGGGTGATCGCCACGGCCTCGACGTAGTTGGCCACGTCGGCGCCGGCGCGCGCCGCTGAGAGCACCGTCTCGAGCACGAGCCGCTCGGGGAAGTCGACCTGGCCGTCGTAGTAGTGCACCGCGCCGCCGAGTCCGTCGCGGCTGAGGCCGGGCAGCTCGGCCGCGACCGACTTGAGGTTCATGCCGCGGTGGCCGGGAACCGACTTGCCCGTCGACAGCACGTCGAACAGCAGCACGCCGGCACGGAACATCCATCCGGGCAGGTGATTGTGCTGGTAGAGCGGCACGACGAACTCGAGCGGCTGCACCAGGTGCGGCGCGATGCGCAGCAGGCGCTCGCGGTCGTGCAGCGATTCGTAGACGAGCGGGATCTCGCCGTGCTCGAGGTAGCGCAGCCCGCCGTGGATGAGGCGGCTGTTCCACGAGCTGGTGCCGATCGCGAAGTCGCCCCGTTCGATCAGCGCGGTGCGCAGGCCGCGCAGGGCGGCGTCGCGGGCGATGGCGACGCCGTTGATGCCGCCGCCGACGACGAGCAGGTCGTAGGTCTCGGCGGTCAGGCGCTCGGCGCCGGCTCGGGCGAAGGCGTTCATCGGTCTCTCTCCTCGTCGAGGTCGACTGTGTGTGCGGCGGCGCCGAGTGCGGCGTCGCGGTGGTGGCGCCGTCGGGAACGGCGGTGCACCCAAGATGTATATACAGCATTACACAAGCGGCCGTCCGACTGTTAGGCTCCCCAGCGATCCGACCCGGCGAGGAGGCCGACGATGCCCGGAACGACGCCCGCTGCTCAGCCCGCGACTCAGCATTCGAGCCTGCCGACGACCCTCGTCGGAGCGAGCCCGAAGAGCTACCTCACGGCGCCCGCCGCGGTCGAGTGGATCCGCATCGTCGGCGAAGGACTCGCCGCCCACCCCGAGCGCGGCGACGGCGTCTTCGCCTGCCTCCCGTTCCCGATCATCCCCGACGCGATCCGCGCGCTCGGCCCGCTCGGCGTGCTGATCGGCAGCCAGGACGTGTCGCGGCATCCCGTCGGCGCCTTCACCGGCGAGGTCAGCGCCGAGCTGCTCAGCGGCCTCGGCTCGCGCTTCGCGATGGTCGGGCACCCCGAGCGGGTGAAGTACTTCGGCGAGACGCCCGACGACTTCGGCGCCAAGTCGCGCGCCGCAGCGGAGCACGGCATCGCGCCGATCCTCGTCGTCGGCGAGCCCGAGCGCGGCCACGACCCGGCCGGCGTGATCGGACCCCAGCTGGATGCCGCCTTCGGCGACGTCTCGGACGACGCCCCGGTCGTCGTCGCCTACGAGCCGACCTGGGTGATCGGCGCCGCCGAGCCGGCCCCGGCCGACCACATCGTCGGCGTCGTCGCCGGCATCCGCGCCCTGCTCGCGCAGCGCAGCGGCGAGTCGCGCGTGCTCTACGGCGGCAGCGCCGGGCCGGGCACCTTCGCCGCGATCGCCGCGGAGGGGCGCGCGTCGGGGCGTCTCGACGGCATCCCCGCTGGGGTGTTCCTCGGGCGCGCGGGCGTCGACCCGCACGGCTTCCTCGCGACGATCGCCGAGGTGCGCGAGCACCGCGCCTGACCGCACTCCTGCCCGCGGCGCATCCCGTCCCGCTCGCGACTCTCGTGCCGGTCGATCGGCGCGTTGCTACCGATCGATCCTGGGTGCGCCGACGGGGTGCGCGAGGAGCGGGGTCGCGTCAGGCGGTGCGGACACGTCGGGGATGCGGTCGCGTCAGGGGTGCGGGTGCGCGGCGAGGGCCGTGGCGACCGCATGGGCGGCTCGGGTGCGGATCGAGGATGGCGAGGGCGCCGCGTCGAGGCCGAGCAGTCGACGCCGGTGCAGTTCGCCGAGCAGCAGCGTGAAGGCCGTCTCGGCCTGGTCCGGGGTCAGCCCCGCCGTGACGAGGTGCTGTTGCGCGGCGAGCGGGCCGGCCTCGTGGAACTCGGCGGCGAGCTCGGGGGAGCGGCCGGCCTCGGAGATCATGAGCCGATGGAGGGCGACGGCCTCGTCCGAGAGCAGCGCGCCGCCGATGGCGACAGCGGTCTCCACCGGATCCGGAGCGGCGGCGTCGGCCGGCGGCAGCGCGTCCGCCTGACCCGTCTCGTCGCCCGCTCCGGCGTAGCTGTGCTGCCGGCGCACGACTGCGTGCAGCAGGGCGAGCTTGTCGCCGAATGCGGTGTAGAGCGTGCGCTTGGTGACTCCCGCCCGCGCGGCCACCGCATCCAGGCTGACCTCCGCGAAGCCGCGCTCGAGGAGGAGCTCCCATGCGGCGTCGAGGATGCGGGCGTCGCGCGCCCGGCGCTCGGCGGGGGTCGGGCGGCCGCGTTTGCCGATCGAACGCTGGGTCATGCTGCGATGCTAGCGTTATTGATACTAGGCCGTATCAATAATTGCGAGGTGTCATGCAACCCGATGTGATCTGCCACGTGGCCATCGCCGACGATTGGGAGATGAGCCGCGGATTCGGCGAGTACGAGGTCTCGACCCGCGGGGTGCCGATCGACGCGGTCGGCTACATCCGCGCCGTCGTGGCCGAGCGGGTCGCCGAGGTCGTCGCGGCGCGCTACGCCGACCTCACCCTGCCACTGCTGCGCGTCGATCTCAGCGTGAGCGGCTTGCGGTCCGCCGGTGTCGCGGTCGAGTGGCACGATGGCGATCCGCGCATCCTCGGCGCCATCCCGATGGACTCGGACGTGGTGATCGCCGAGGTGCCGCTCACGTCCTGAGCGCGCAGTCACGGGCATCGGTGCGCGAGGACGGGCCGGGCGCACGATCTGGACTCGCGCGCCCGGCCCGGGCTCGAAGGGGCGAGGCGGATGCGCGGGCGGCGCCCGCCCGCATCCACCGCGCTCAGCGGCGGCTCAGTCGAGCACGCCCCAGGCGGCGATCGCCGCGCCCAGCTCCTCGTGCTCGGCGGCGGCGGTCGCGATCGGCACGCCCGCGACGGCCGCGTCGATCGCCTGGCGCATCGCGCGCACGCCCGCGGCGGGTCCGCCCGCATGGCCCTGCATCGCTCCGCCGGCGCCGAGGATGATGTCGTTCCCCAGCTCGCGCAGGTAGCGCTCGACGGTGCCCGGATGCACGCCGCCGCCGATGATCGGCATCGTGGGGTTGAGGCCGGGGCGCGCGAGCTGCAGCTGCTGCGTGATGCGCAGGTACTGCAGCTGCCGGATCGGGTAGCCGCTGTACGGGCTCAGCACGAGCGCGAGGTCGGCGCCCGCGAGGCGCGGCAGCAGTCCGGTCGCGATCGGCGCGCTCATGCCCGAGGTCTCGCCCTCGAAGTACGGTGCGGCGCCGGCGAAGTGGGCGAGCACGGGCACGTCGACCGACTCGGCCAGGGCTTCGAGCGAGCCGTATCCCGCGGTCGCGTAGGTCACCATGACCGCCCGCGCGCCCGCATCGACGGCCCGGCGGGCCGTGTCGAGCATCCGATCGGGCCGGTCGGTGACGTTGGGGATGTAGAGGGTCTCGACGCCGGTGACCTCGGCGGCCTGACGGGCGCGCTCGGTGAAGAGCCGCACACGCTCGACGACGGGGGAGTACTCGGGGTTCGCGATCAGCTCGTCGTCTTTGATCAGGTCGATGCCGCCCAGCGCGGTCTGGTGGAAGATCTCGGCGCCGGCCTCGGGCGGCAGACCCGCGCACGGCTTGATCATGTTGAGCAGCAGGGGGCGGTCGTGCACGCCGGTCAGCTCGCGCAGGCCCGCGATGCCGAACTTCGGCCCCGCGAAGCGGCGCACGAACGACTCGGGCAGCTCGAGGTCGACGAGCTTCGCCTCGACCGAGGTGGAGGAGTCGTTGCCGAGCAGGGTGGTGAGCATCATCGGGATCGAGGGCCCGAAGTTGATGAGCGGCAGCGCGATGCGCACGATCCAGTGGGTGTAGCCGTCGTGGCTGTCGGCGCCGCCGACCATGTCGGGTGCGGGGGCGCTGAGGATGCCGACCACGCGGCCCTCGTGCCGCGCCCGCATCTCGGCGGTCACGCCGGGCACCGGCAGCCAGGTGCCGATCGTCTGCCCGACCGCGAAGCCCTCGACCTTCTTCAGCACGTCGGCGCCGGCCGGCATGCGCAGCGCGTAGCTGGCGATGAGGTAGTCGTCGCGGTCGATCGCCTCGGGCAGGGCGTGCAGGTCGTTCGGCATGGCGGTGGTGTTCCTGTTCTCTCTACTGCGGAAGCGCGAGGCGGATGCGGCGCGGGGCCGACCGGGTCAGTGTCGCGCGCGGGCTTCGGCGATGCGCTGGGCCGTGAGCTCGAGCGCTTCGGCGGCGCCGTCCTCGGCGTGGTGTCCGGTGCGCCAGCGCGCCACGTCGACGACCTCGGGTCGGGCGTTGCCCATCGCGACCGGATGCCCGATGCGGCTCAGCCACACGACGTCGTTGCCGCCGTCGCCGAGCCCGAGCACGTCCTGCGGGTCGACATCGAAGCGCTCGAGCAGCACCTGCAGGGCGGCCCACTTGTTGGCGGCCGGGTCGACGAACTCGTAGAAGACGTCCATCGACCGGGTTCCGCCCGGCGCGACCGCGTCGATGCGGGCGCTCGCCGCATCCAGCCGGTCGGCCGGGCCGAAGAGCATGATCTTCGCGATGCCCTCGCGGTCGAAGCTCGCCGGGTCGCCGATGAGGATGTCGTCTTCGCCGAGCTCGTGCAGCTGCTTCTTCACGGGTCCGTCGGCGTCGACGAAGATCTCGTCGGTCGTCCACCAGGTGAGCTCGAGGTCGAGCTCGGCGGCGAGGTCGGCGACCCGGCCGACCTGCTCGGGGTCCATGAGCGCGACCCGCACGTTCTCGCCGGTGACCGTGTCGAACATGACCGAGCCGTTGTTGGCGGCCACGGTCGCCTCGAGACCGACCTCGCGGGCGACGGCGAGGGTGTTCGGCTTCGAGCGGCCGGTGAGCAGCACGACGGGGATGCCCAGGTCGACCAGCGAGCGGATCGCGGCGGCGGTCCGGTCGCTGACCGAGTGATCGCCTCCGGCGATCGTGCCGTCGACGTCGAGGGCGACGAGACGGACGCGGTCGAGTCCTTCGGCGTTCAGCATGCGGGCATCCCCATCGTGTGCGTTGCTCCTTGCGGGTGGTGCGGGTGGTGCGGTGGTGCTGTGGTTCGTGCGGTGCTGCTCAGCTCGTGGCGGCGAAGACCGAGCCGAGCGCCAGCACGAGGGTGCTGACCGGCCAGATCGCCGCAGCCGGCGGATCGATGTGCGTGTCGCCGTGGGCCAGCCACAGGCGGGAGAAGAACTCCGCTGCCCAGGCTCCCAGAACGCCGGCGACCATGCCGATGATCATGGCGATCGCCGGGTCGCCGACGATCGGCAGGAAGGTGACGGCGGCGAGACCGGCGGGCAGCGTGATGTGGTGCGTGACCGGGACGGGCAGGCCCATCGCCAGGAAGGTCAGCGAGACCGCGGAGATGCCGAAGATGAAGACCTGCGCGTTGCCGGCGAGCTGAGGCAGGGCCTGCAGCAGCGACAGCGAGACGAAGGCGGCCAGCAGGCCGACGAAGATGCCGAGCACCGTGTTCGGCACGAAGCGCTCTTGGCCCTCGATCCAGCGGCCCTCGTCGGTGGGCGAGTAGGCGGCCCAGCCGGAGGATCCGCTGCCGTTCTTCGCGAACAGGCCCTTCTTGCCGAAGACGAGACGCACGACGAGGGCCGAGATGACGACGGTCACGGCGACCGAGTCGGTGTGCGAGCCGAACCACGGGATGATCGCGATCAGCTTCTGCACGAAGTAGCCGCCGACGCCGAAGATCGCGCCGATCGCGAGCACGTCGGGGCTGGCCCACTTCGCGAGCGGCGTGACGATGTCCTTGCCGACCATGTCGATCCGCGCCTTGCGGGCCGCGTAGGCGGCCGCCGCGACGCCGCCGGCGAAGGCGATGTGCGGTCCGAAGGCCGGGCCGAAGGCGATGTCGCCCAGCACGCTCGACTTCGGGTCGGCGATCAGAGCGACGACCCCGGCCAGCACCATGAACCCGGTGAAGATGAAGGCTTGAAGGGCGCCGATCGCGGCGCCGAAGAACCCGCCGCCGGCGGCGGCGAGGATACCGATGAGACTGATCTCCATTGAAGAACTCCTGAAACATCACGTCGTTGTGGTGCCGTTGCCGGACGGGTGACCGGCGGCGCAGAGCAGGCCCGCGGCGGGGAGCCGGGGCCGATTGCGAGGGAGCCTAGCCTCGCTTGGTTGTACTCAGCAATACTTGCCTATACAGGCACACTCGCCCTACGGTGTGCTCAGCACTCCCCGCGGGGTCGACGACGACCCCGCCAGCCCGACTGGAATCGACGACGATTCCGCCTCAACCACGACGAAGTGAGAGACATGGTCAGCTACATCCTCGGAATCGACGAGGGAACCACGAGCGCCCGAGCCTTCGTGATCGACGAGAACACCGATGTGAAGGGCTTCGCGCAGGCCGAGCTCACGCAGATCTACCCGCGCAACGGCTGGATCGAGCACGACCCGATGCAGATCCTCAACGTGCAGCTCGAGGTCATCCGCGCCGCGCTCCGCGACGCCGGCATCGAGCCGAACCAGCTCTCGGCCGCCGGGCTCACCAACCAGCGCGAGACCGGCATCGTCTGGGAGAAGGAAACCGGCCGCCCCATCTACAACGCCGTCGTGTGGGCCTCGCGCCACTCGGTGGATGTCGTGCAGGGCTGGGTCGACCAGGGTCTCGGCGACCTGATCCAGCAGCGCACCGGCCTCATCCCCGACGCCTACTACACGGCCTCGAAGATCCGGTGGATCCTCGACCAGGTGCCCGGAGCGCAGGCGCGGGCCGAGGCCGGCGAGCTGCTCGCCGGCACGGTCGACACCTGGCTGATCTGGAACCTCACCGGCCGCAAGTCGTTCGTCACCGACTACTCGAACGCCTCGCGCACGATGATGATGAACCTCGAGACGCTGCAGTGGGACGACGAGCTGCTCGGGCACTACGGCATCCCGAAGCGGATGCTCGCCGAGATCGTGCCCAGCGACTCGAACTTCGGCAGCCTCGAGGCGACGTTCGGCGCGGACGTGCCGATCGGCTCGAACCTCGGCGACCAGCAGGCCGGGCTCTTCGGCCAGGCGGCGTTCAAGCAGGGCCAGGTCAAGATGACCTACGGCACCGCCGGCGTGCTCAACATCAACTGCGGACCGACGCCGCAGCGCATCGAGGGACTCACCCCCAGCCTCGCCTGGGGCGTGCAGGGGCAGACCGCTTACGAGATCGAAGGCGTGCTCTTCGCGATGGGCAAGACGATGCAGTGGCTGCGCGACGACCTGCAGCTCATCCACGCCGCGCCCGACAGCGAGTGGTACGCCGGGCAGGTCGCCAGCACCGAGGGCGTGTACCTCGTGCCGGCCTTCACCGGCCTCGCGGCGCCGACCTGGGACCCGCACGCGCGTGCCGCGCTCATCGGCATGTCGAACGCGACCAACCGCCTGCACGTCATCCGCGCCGCCGTCGAGTCGATGGTCTACCAGACCCGCGACGTGGTCGAGGCGGCGCTCGCCGGCAGCGACCTCACGATCCCCGAGCTGCGCGTCGACGGCGGAGCCGTCAAGAACAACCTGCTCTGCCAGCTGCAGGCCGACCTGCTCGGCATCCCCGTCATCCGTCCCAAGAACTCCGAGGCGACGATCTTCGGCGCGATGCTGCTGGCCGGACTCTCGACCGGCGTCTACGCCAGCCTCGAGGAGCTCGAGTCGAAGTGGGCCGTCGACCGCGTCTTCGAGCCGCACATGAGCCGCGACGAGGCCGACTCGATGTACGCCGGATGGCAGGCCGCTCGTGAGCTGACGAAGGGCTGGACCAAGAAGGCCGGAGTGGCCTGACACCACGAACCGCGGGGCGGGCGCCGACACACACGGCACCCGCCCCGCGGCATGACCAGGGACGGACACCCGCGGCCTCCCCGACCGCACCCGACACGATGGAGTGACACGACATGACGCAGTACATCCTGGGCATCGACGAGGGCACGACCAGCGCCCGCGCGTTCGTCATCGACGAGAACGCGAACGTGCTCGGCTTCGGCCAGAGCGAGCTCACCCAGATCTACCCCCGCCCGGGCTGGCTCGAGCACGATCCCATGCAGATCTGGAACACCCAGCTCGAGGTCATGCGCGCCGCGCTGCGCGAAGCCGGCATCACGCCCGACCAGCTCACCGCGGTCGGCCTCACCAACCAGCGCGAGAGCGCCATGGTCTGGGAGAAGGCGACCGGCCGCCCGATCTTCAACCTCATCGTGTGGGCCTCGCGGCACTCCGACGGCATCGTGCAGCAGTGGGTCGACTCCGAATTCGGCGAGCTCATCCAGCAGCGCACCGGCCTCGTGCCCGACGCCTTCTACGCCGCCAGCAAGATCCGCTGGATCCTCGACAACGTTCCCGGCGCGCAGGAGCGGGCCGAGAAGGGCGAGCTGCTCGCCGGCACCGTCGACACCTGGCTGATCTGGAACCTCACGGGCCGCCAGTCGTTCGTGACCGAGCCGTCGAACGCCTCGCAGACCATGCTCATGAACCTCGACACGGTCGACTGGGACGACGACCTGCTGCGCGAGATGCGCATCCCGCGCCACATGCTGCCAGAGATCCTGCCCTCCGACGCCCACTTCGGCACGATCGAGGCGACGTTCGGCGCGCCCGTTCCGATCGCGGCGAACCTCGGCGACCAGCAGGCCGGTCTCTTCGGGCAGGCGGCGTTCAAGCAGGGCCAAGTCAAGATGACCTACGGCACCGCGGGCGTGCTCAACATCAACAACGGCGCCACCCCGTTCCGGCCCGAGGGGCTCACGCCGAGCGCCGCCTGGAACATCCAGGGGCAGCTCGCCTACGAGACCGAGGGCGTCGTCTACGCCATGGGCAAGACGATGCAGTGGCTGCGCGACGACCTGCAGCTCATTCACGCCGCGCCCGACAGCGAGTGGTACGCCGACCAGGTGCACGACTCCGACGGCGTCTACCTCGTGCCGGCGTTCACCGGGCTCGCGGCGCCGACCTGGGATCCGAGCGCGCGCGCCGTGATCGTGGGCATGTCGAACGCCACGAACCGCCTGCACGTCATCCGCGCGGCGCTCGAGTCGATGGTCTACCAGACCCGCGACCTGGTGGATGCGGCGGTGCAGGGCTCGAAGTTCGAGATCCCCGAGCTGCGCGTCGACGGGGGAGCGGTGAAGAACAACCTGCTGTGCCAGCTGCAGGCCGACATCCTCGGCATCCCGGTCGCCCGCCCGAAGAACTCGGAGGCGACGATCTTCGGCGCCATGCTGCTCGCGGGGCTGTCGACCGGCATCTACAAGGACCTCGACGAGCTCGAGGGCATGTGGAAGGCCGACCGTGTCTTCGAGCCGCAGATGAGCCGCGACGAGGCCGACTCGCTCTACGCCGGGTGGCGTCAGGCGCGCGAGCTGACCCGCGGCTGGGCCAAGGCCAGCTGATCGTCGGCGTCGGCGGCGATGCGGAAGACGACCTTCTCGCCGCCGCCGACGCGGCCGAGGCCCGCCTCCCACTGCTCGAGCGGGAGCACGGCGGTCACGAGCGAGCCGACATCCACCTGGCCCTCGCTCATCAGACGCAGCGCGGTGCGGTAGCTCGACGGGCGCTTTCCGCGGGAGCCGACGATCTCGAGCTCGCGGTTGATCACCAGCTCGAGATCGACCGGCGGCGCGCCGCGGAAGAAGGCGACGAGCACCAGGCGTCCGCCGCGGCGCAGCAGCTGCGCGCTCTCGTCCACGGTCTCGGGGGCGCCGCTGCACTCGAACACGGTGTGGGCGCCGAGGCCGCCGGTCAGCTCGTGGATCACGGCCGCGAGGTCCTCGCTCTCCGCGTCGACCGTCCGCGCCCCGGCCGCGGCGCCGCGGCGCAGGGCGTCGGCGTGGCGGCTGCGGCCGACGAGCACGACCGTGGCGCCGGCGGCGCGGGCGACCTGCGCGCAGAGCTGGCCGATCGCGCCGGGTCCGATCACGACGACGACCTGGCCGGCGAGAGACGGACTCTGCTCGACGACGGCGTGCACGGCGATCGCGAGGGGCTCGGTCAGCGCGCCCTCGAGCAGCCCGACCTCGTCGGGGAGGGGGTGCACGGCCCGCTGGGGCATCGCGAGCAGCTCGGCGATCGCGCCGTCGGCGGTCGTGCCGATGCCCCGCCGGTTCGGGCAGCGGTTGTACTGCTCGCCGCGGCAGTACTCGCAGCGGCCGCAGATGACGGCATCCGTCTCGACCGTCACCCGGGTGCCGATCGCGAGGTCGGCGCGGTCGACGTCGGGCGCGAGCGCGCGCACGATGCCCGAGGCCTCGTGCCCGAGGATGCGCGGCACGACGCCGAAGTCGTGCGATCCGTCGAGGGCCTGGCGATCGGTGCCGCAGATGGCGGCGAAGGCGATCTCGATGAGCACCTGACCCGGCTGCAGTGCGGGCTCCGCCACGTCCTGAACGCCCACGGCGCCGGGGGAGGAGTCGTGCTTCACGAGTGCTCGCATGGGTTCGCCCTTCATCGCGCGGAGGAAACTTCTCTAGCCCTCTTCCCCAGAGTACATACCTGTATATAGTTGTCTCCACTGTCGCGGGTTCCCGACCCGCGCGACCTCAACGGAGAGGAATTCGCACGTGACCGCATACATCCTCGGTATCGACGCCGGCACTTCGGTTCTGAAGGCCGCCGTGTTCGACGAGGCCGGCAATGAGTTGAGCCGCGGGGCTCGCAACGTGCCGATCACCAACCCCCAGCCGCACCTCGCCGAAGAGAACATGGACGAGGTCTGGCAGGCCGCCGCGGCGGCCATCCGCGACGCGCTCACCAACGGACCGGTGCGCGCCGAGCAGATCGTCGCCATCTCGGTCACCGGCCAGGGCGACGGCAGCTGGCTCGTCGACGCCCGCACCGGCAAGCCCCGCGGCCCCGCCATCCTCTGGACCGACGGCCGCGCCGGCGAGATCATCGACGACTGGTACGCGAACGGCACCGTCTCGAGCCAGTTCGGCATCTCGGGCACCGGCCCCTACGCCGGCACCGCCTCGGCGCTGCTGCGCTGGCGCGCCCTCAACCAGCCCGAGCTCGTCGACGGCGCCGTGAACCTCTGGTGCAAGGACTGGATCGAGTTCAACCTCACCGGCGACCTCTCCACCGACCCCTCCGACGCGAGCCTCTCGGGCATCGACGTCGCGAAGCGCGCCTGGTCGGATGACGTCAACAGGATCTGGGGGATCGACGGCATCGCCTCGGTGCTGCCCGAGATCCGCAAGCCCACCGACCTCTCCGGCACGATCACCAAGGCCGCGGCCGGCGTGACCGGCCTCAAGGAGGGCACCCCGGTCTACAAGGGCCAGATGGACATCACGGCCTCGTCGCTCGGCGTCGGCGTCGCCCGCTCCGGCGACAGCATGGCCGTCATCGGCACGGCCGGCATCGTCACGGTCTGCACCGACGACCTCTCGGCAGGCTACCTGCCCGACGACGTGGGCTGGATGATCCCGCACGGCCCCGACACCTGGATCCGCGCCATGGGCATGAACTCGTGCACGCCGAACCTCGACTGGTACCTGCGCGAGTTCGGCGCCCCGTTCCGTGAGGAGGCCGAGGCCGCCAACTCCGCGAACGTGTTCGACCACCTCGACCAGCGCGTGCTCAAGACCCCGGTCGGCTCGCGCGGCGTGATCTTCCACGGCTACCTCGCCCCCGGCGGCGAGCGGGCGCCCTTCGTGCGTCCCAGCGCCCGCGGCTCCTTCAGCGGCATCTCGGGCACGCACGACCGCGCCGACCTGCTGCGCGCGGTCTACGAGGGCGTCGCCTACGGCATCCGCGACTGCCTGGATGCCATCCCGACGAATGTCGAGACGGTGCGCATGGCGGGCGGCGGCGCGAACAGCGCCGTGTGGAGCCAGATCTTCGCCGACGTGCTCGGACGCCGCATCGAGGTGCCCGCCGGAACCGAGTTCGGCGCGAAGGGCGCGGCGATCGTCGCCGGAGTCGGCGCGGGCGTCTACAACTCCTACGAGGAGGGCGCGGACGCGACCGTGCACGTCGTGCGCGAGTACGAGCCCGACCTGAAGAAGACCGCCCTCTACGACGAGTTCTTCGGCGTCTACCGCGACATCCGCTCGTCGATGTCGCCCGTGTGGGACCGCCTGCAGAGCGCGACCAGAGCGGCTGCCGGAGCGGCGTGATGCGGGAGTTCGATTCGTACGTCTTCGATCTCGACGGCACGATCTACCTGGGTGAGGCGCTGCTGCCGGGTGCGGAGCGTCTCATCCGGGGGCTGCGCGCGGCGGGCAAGCGGGTGCTGTTCTGCAGCAACAACCCGACCAAGTCGCCCGACGACTACGCGCAGAAGCTCACCCGGCTGGGCCTGCCCACGCCGCCCGAGGAGGTCTACACGAGCCTCGTCGCGACCGTGAGCTGGATCCGCCGCACGATGCCCGACGCGGCCGTCTTCCCCATCGGGGAGGCGCCGCTGCACGACGCCCTCCGCGCTGCCGGCATCGAGATCTCGGACGACCCGGAGCGGATCGACCTCGTCGTCAGCTCCTACGATCGGACCTTCGACTACCGCAAGCTGCAGATCGCGTTCGACGCGCTGTGGTTCCACCACCGCGCCCGCCTGGTGACGACGAACCCCGACCGGTTCTGTCCGTTCCCCGGCGGGCGCGGTGAGCCCGACGCCGCGTGCATCACCGCCGCGATCACGGCGGGCACCCAGATCGAGTGCGAGGCCGTCTTCGGCAAGCCCTCGAAAGACCTGCTCGAGATCATCAGCGCCGAGACCGGGCTCGACCCGGCGACGACCGTGATGGTCGGCGATCGCCTCGCGACCGACATCATGTTCGCCCACAACACCGGCACGACGGCGGCGCTCGTGCTGACCGGCGAGACGGACGAGCGGATGCTGGCCGAGGCGCCGGTCGAGCAGCGCCCGCATCTCGTGCTCGACCGCATCGACGATCTTCTGTCGCCGCTGGGAACAGCGGGGACCCGAGTGAAGGACGGCGCAGAATGCCTGGCGTGACCGGAACCTCGCCCGCCGGCATCCACGCGCTGCCCGAGGCGGCCGAGCGGCTGTCGCGCGGCGCCATGCGGCTCGTCGTCGGCGCCGGGGTGCTCGACGGGGTCGGCGCGCTCGTCGCCGAGCTCGCACCCGGCGGGCGGGTCGCCGTGCTGACCGATCCGCCGCGCAAGGCGGTCGTGGCCGGCGACGCCGCGGCGACCGGCCGCTCCGACCGTGACGCGCTCGAGGTCGTGCTCGGCGCGCTCGCCGTTGAGAACCCGCGCTGGACCGTGCTCGTGCCCGAGGGCGCGCACGGCATCGCACTCGACGAGCCGACCCTGGCGGATGCCGTGCGGCGCTCGCAGGGTGCGGCGCTCATCCTCTCGCTCGGCTCGGGCACGATCACCGACCTCGGCAAGGCCGTCGCCCACGAGCTGGGCGTGCCGCTCGTCGCCGTGCAGACGGCGCTGTCGGTGAACGGCTTCGCCGACCCGCTCTCGGTGCTCGTGCAGGGCGGCGCCAAGCGCACCCTGCCGACGACGTGGCCGAGCGTGCTCGTGATCGACACCGAGGTGGTGGCCGCCGCGCCGTCGCGTCTCGCCCGCTCGGGCGTCGGGGATGCCGTGGCCGTCTACACGGCTCCGGCCGACTGGTACCTGGCCTGCGCGCTCGGCCTCGACAACGGCGGGTTCCACGACGAGTTCGTGCGGCCGACGATCGACGCCGCCCCGCGCATGGCCGACCCGGCCGCGAGCGAGGCGGACCGCGTCGACGGTCTGATCGAGACGCTGACGATCGGCGGGCTCGTGCTCGGCGACGCCGGTTCGACGGCCCCGCTCTCCGGCTGCGAGCACCTGTTCAGTCACGTGCTCGACATGGCCGCGATGGCCGAGGGTGTGGAGCACGACCTGCACGGCGCCCAGGTCGGCGTCGCCACGGTCGTCTCGGCCGCGCTCTGGCGGGTCGCCCTCGACGAGGTGCGCATCCTCGACGTCGACCCGGCGTCGCTGCGCGTGCCCGACGATCTGCGCGAGCGCGTGCTCGCCGCCTGGCTTCCGGTCGATCCGAGCGGTGCGCTGGGCGAGGAGTGCCTGCGCGCCGTCGAGCGCAAGTTCGAGCGCTGGCACGCGGCGCAGTGGTCGGTGTCGGGCTTCTTCGCCGATCGCGAGGAGCACCGTGCGGCGATCGAACGGCTGCTCGGCACGCCGGAGCAGGCGGTGGATGCGCTCGAGCTCTGGGGTGCGAGCACCCGCTTCGCGCTGCTGGATCCGCCCGTGCTGCCGCCCCGGGCCCGGTGGGCGCTGTCGGCGCTGCCGTTCATGCGCGATCGCATGACGCTCGCCGACCTGCTGCTGCTCGCCGGCCGCTGGAATGACGCGCTGTTCGACCGCGTGCTGACGGTCGCGGCCGAGGCGGGCGGCGGCGTGTGACGTCGGAGGACGTCGGCCGCGCTCGCCGCGCCGCGTCATCCAACTTGTCTTAAGACGTATACACTTGCTAACACTTGTACAGAACGAGATCGGGCAGAGTCGCCCGGCCGTGCCGATCACAGAAGGGGAGCCGCTCATGGCTTTCGCCAGCACCAAGCAGCTCGCGCTCGATGCGCGGGCCGGGGGATACGCCGTTCCCGCCGTCAACATCGTCGACGGCATCTCCATCGCCGCCGCCGTGCGCGCCGCGGACGCCGCCGGGTCGCCCATCATCCTGCAGACCTCGGTCAAGACCGTGAAGTACTTCGGCGCCCGCACCCTCGCCGACGCGGCCCGCGCCGCCGCCGACGAGGCCTCGGTGCCGGTCGCGCTGCACCTCGACCACTGCCCCGATCGCGCCGTCATCACCGAGGCCATCGCCCACGGCTGGTCGTCGGTGCTCTTCGACGCGAGCGACCGCGACTTCGAGACCGCCCGCGCCGAGACCGCCGAGGTCACCGCCGAGGCGCACGCCGCGGGCGTGGATGTCGAGAGCGAGATCGAGAACATCGTCGGCGTCGAAGACGGCGTCGGCAGCGACGACCCGAACGTGCACTACTACTCCGACGAGGCGCTCGTCGGCGTCGCCGCCGAGACGCAGACCGACCTCATCGCGCCGGCGCTCGGCACCGCCCACGGCCTCTACAAGGCCTCGCCGGTGCTGCTCGTCGACCGGGTGCGCTCGCTCGCCGCGCTCACCGACATCCCGATCGTGCTGCACGGCGGAACCGGGCTGTCGCCCGAGGAGTTCGCCGCGTTCATCGACGCGGGCGTGTCGAAGATCAACATCTCGACCCAGCTCAAGCTCGCCTACATGCACTCCGCGCGCGATCACCTCGCCGAGGCCGAGCGCAGCGGCAAGTGGGAGCCGGTGAAGCTCTTCGACCAGATCGGCGCCGCCGTCGGCGAGGTCATCACCGAGAACGCGACGCTGTTCCGCTCGGCCGGCAAGGCCGCTGCGGCGGTGACCGCGTGAGCGGCGACGCGCGACGCGCCCTCGTGCTCGACTGCGACGGCGTCCTCGCCGACACCGAGCTCGACGGCCACCTCGTCGCCTTCAACCGCACCTTCGACGAGCTCGGCTTCGGCTTCCAGTGGACGGCGGAGGAGTACGGCCCGCTGCTGCGCATCGGCGGCGGCAAGGAGCGGCTCAAGGCGTACCTGGCGCAGCATCCGGAGATCGACCTCGGCTCGGGCGACGAGCTGGATGCGCGCATCGCCGCCGCGCACCAGCGCAAGTCGGCGATCTACGTCGAGCTCGTCGAGGCCGGTGCTCTGCCCGGCCGCCCGGGCGTCGCCCGCCTGATCGGCGAGGCGCTCGACGCCGGCTGGCAGGTCGCGGTCGCGTCGACCTCGGCCGAGCGCAGCGTGGATGCGGTGCTCACCTCGGTCATCGGACCCGAGCGCCGTGCCCAGATCGCCGGCGTCTTCGCGGGCGACATCGTTCCCGCCAAGAAGCCCGCGCCCGACATCTACCTGCTCGCGATCGAGAAGCTCGGCCGCACCGCCGACGAGGTCGTCGTGGTCGAGGACTCGCAGTCGGGCGCCGCCGCGGCCGCCGCGGCGGGTCTCGCGCACATCGTCACCGTGAGCCACTTCACCGGCGAGGACGACTTCCCCGCCGCGACCACGGTCGTCTCGAGCCTCGGCGAGGCCGGGGTGCCGGCCGAGCTGCTCGCGGGCTACGACGCCCGCGACGGCTACCCGCTGGTCGAGCTCGAGGGCATCGAACGTCTGCTGCAGACCGCGCGCGCCGGAGCCGCCGCGCGCTGAGCCGCGCCGCATCCGCCGCGAACGCCATCGGGCGCCCGCTCCCCGGCCAGGGAGCGGGCGCCCGATTCGCGTGTGGAGCGGCCGAGCCGCCCGGATCAGTGCTCGTAGGTGAAGTGCAGTCGCACCATGTCGCCGCGGAAGTGGATGCGCGTGAACTCGAACTTCGCGCCCTTCGGCGAGGCGATGCGCTGCTCGAGCAGCAGCAGGGGCGCGTTGAGGCGCACCTCCATCTGCTTCGACAGCGTCTTCGTCGCGCTCTCGGCCTCGAGGGTCTCCGAGACCTGCGCCATGACCAGGCCGTACTCGCGCTCGAGCACGGTGCACAGCTGCTGCGAGGCGAGGTCGTGCTCGATGACCTGCGGGGCGAGCTCCTTCGGCACGTAGCTGACGTGCAGGCTGAGCGGCGTCGCATCCACTCGGCGCAGGCGGCGGATCTGGTAGACCTCGGCGCCCTCGTCGAGTCCGAGCGCCTCGGCGACGCGGGCGTCGGCCGTGACGATCTGCTCGCTGAGGATCTCGGTGCTGGTCGCGTAGCCCTGCTGCTCGAGCTGCTCGCGGATGCCCATGTAGGAGGGCGAGCGTGTGGAGATCTTCTGGTGCGAGACGAAGGTGCCCTTGCCCTGCACGCGGAAGAGGAGCCCCTCGTCCACCAGGCGGCTGAGCACCTGGCGGGCGGTCATGCGGCTGATGCCGTAGAGCTGGTTGAACTCGTTCTCGGACGGGATCTTCTGGTCGGGGACCCACTCCCCGCCCTTGATCTTGTCGCGGATGACGTCGGCGAGCTGGACGTACAGCGGCGTCGCCGAGTTGCGGTCGAGCACATCGCTCATGGCACCTCTCCCTCCCCGTGTGGCCGGCGACCTCATCGTCGTCGGCATGCACCCCCGGTGATAGGTATGCATGTATAGAGTTGTACGGTACTGTTAACGCACGCGGCGACCCCGTCGGTCCGGTCAGCATATCCAACGGATGCTCCGGACTCAGGGGCCACCACGAGCCGCGACCCGGATTCATCAAAGGCGAGGATCGATGCCCAAGACCACCGCGCTCAAGCCCGCTGCCCCGTGGGTCGAGCTGAAGACCACCAAGGCCGACTGGGACGCCGCCGACCCGGCGCTGCTGCAGACCATGCTCGTGCAGCTGCACCTCATCCGCGCGTTCGAGGAGTACGTGCTCGAGCTCGCCGGCCAGAAGCTCATCAACGGCCCCGCGCACTCGTCGATCGGCCAGGAGGGCGGCGCCGTCGGCTCGGCCCTGCCGCTCGTCAGCGCCGACCAGATCAACGGCTCGCACCGCGGCCACCACCAGTTCCTCGCCAAGGCCTTCGGCCACGTGCAGCCGGCCGGCTTCGACGCGAAGGCCGACTTCACGCCCGAGGTGCGCGACGTGCTCTACCGCGCGCTCAGCGAGATCGCCGGCCTCAAGGACGGCTACTGCGGCGGCCGCGGCGGCTCGATGCACCTGCAGTGGATCGACGCGGGCGCCATGGGCACCAACGCGATCGTCGGCGGCGCCGTGCCCTTCGCGGTCGGCTTCGGCTGGGCCGACCGCCACGCCGGCACCGACAACGTCGCCATCAGCTACTTCGGCGACGGCGCCGTCAACATCGGCTCGGTGCTCGAGAGCTTCAACCTCAGCTCCGCCTGGGACGTGCCGGTCTCGTTCTTCATCGAGAACAACCAGTACGCCGTCTCCACCAACGTGAACGAGGCCACCGGCGAAGCCCGCCTCTCCGGCCGCGGACTCGGCTTCGGCATCCCGAGCTGGCGCGTCGACGGTCAGGACACGCTCGCCGTCTACCTCGCGACGCAGCAGGCCGTCGAGCACATGCGCGCCGGCGGCGGCCCGACCATCATCGAGGCCGACACCTACCGCTACTTCCACCAGAACGGTCCCTTCCCCGGGAGCGCCTTCGGCTACCGCACGAAGGAAGAGGAGCAGTCGTGGCGCGACCGCGACCCGATCCTGCTCGTCGAGTCGCACCTCGTGCGCCGCGGCATCCTCACCGCCGACGAGGCGAAGGAGCTGCGCACCCGGGTCAAGAGCACCATGGCCGAGATCGGCGACCGCGTCGTCGAGGCCGACCCGAACGGCAAGCCCGGCTCGCTGCGCATCCGCACCGAGCTCTGGCCCGACACCTCGCGCATCAACGAGGGCATCCGCGGCGACATCCCGTCGTTCGAGGGCCTCACGGTCAAGAACGCGAGCGACTTCGCCGAGAGCGAGCTGCGCGACGCCAAGTTCGTCGACGTGATCGCCGAGACCATGCACCGCCGCATGTCGCAGGACGACTCGATCATCACCCTCGGTGAGGACATCCACCGCCTCTCCGGCGGCTCGCGCGGTGCGACGAAGGGGCTCGCAGACGACTTCCCGGCGCGCACCCTCGGCACCCCGATCAGCGAGAACGCCTTCACCGGATTCGCCGGCGGCGTCGCGATGGACGGCCGCTACTACCCGGTCATCGAGCTCATGTACGCCGACTTCCTCTGGGTCGCGGCCGACCAGCTGTTCAACCAGATCGGCAAGGCGCGGCACATGTTCGGCGGCCAGTCGGACATGCCGCTGATCATGCGCATCAAGATCGGCACCAACACCGGCTACGGCTCGCAGCACTCGATGGACCCCGCCGGCATCCTCGCCACCTCGGTCGGCTGGCGCATCATCGCCCCCTCGACCCCGCTCGACTACGTCGGCCTGCTCAACACGGCCATGCGCCTCAAGGACCCGGTCGCCGTGCTCGAGCACGACGCCGACCTCTACAAGACCGTCGGCAAGGCGCCCATCGACCTCGACTACCTGCTGCCCTTCGGCAAGGCCGAGATCCGCCGCAGCGGATCCGAGGTGACCGTTATCAGCTACCTCTCGATGGTGCAGCGCGCGCTCGACGCCGTCGAGCAGACCGGCGTCGACGGCGAGGTCATCGACCTCCGCTGGCTCGACAAGGCGAGCGTCGACTGGGATGCCATCGGCGAGTCGATCACGAAGACCAACCGCGTCGTGATCGTCGAGCAGGGCGCCGCCGGCACCTCCTACGGCGGCTGGCTGTCGGACGAGATCCAGCGTCGCTACTTCGACTACCTCGACGCCCCCGTCACCCGCGTCAGCGGCTCCGAGTCGTCGCCCTCGATCTCGAAGGTGCTCGAAGCGGCCGCCCTGGCCTCCACCGATGACATCGTCGCGGCGATCCGCGGCATCGTCTGAGAACCCGACCGAGAGAGGAAACGACTCATGGCACGTCTGCTGCGCATGCCCGGCGTCTCGGCCGACTCCGACGAGGCCGCGCTCGAGGGCTGGCTGATCGAGAGCGGCGCCACGGTGTCGAAGGGCACCGCCGTCGCCTCGGTCGAGACCGAGAAGGCCGTCGTCGACATCGAGGTGGATGACGACGCCGTCGTGCACACCCTGCTCGTCGAGTCGGGGAGTATGGTCCCGGTCGGCGACCCCATCGCGGTGCTGCTCGCACCGGGTGAGGATGCCGCCGCCGCCGAGGAGCTCGTCGCCCAGCTCGGCGGGGGAGCGGCTGCCGCCGCGCCGGCTCCGGCGCCCGCCGCGCCGGCGCCCGCCGCACCCGAGCCCGCTGCGGCTCCCGCTGCTCCGCCGGCGGCGGTCGAGCCCGCTCCGGTCCTGGCTGCCGCTCCGGCGCCCGCTGCTGCTGCTGCTGCCGCCGCCGCTCCGGCGCCCGCCGCTGCTGCGCCTCCGACGCGTCCTGCCGGCGCGCGCATCTTCGCGAGCCCGCTCGCCCGCCGACTCGCGGTCGAGCTGGGCGTCGAGCTCAGCGCGATTGCCGGCTCCGGGCCGCAGGGGCGCGTGCTGCGCGACGACGTGAAGGCGGCCGCCGCGGCCGGAGCGTCGGCGCCGACCTCAGCTCCCGCTGCCGCGTCCGGGCCGGGCGCGCCCGCCGCATCCAGCTCGCCCGTCGCCGTCCCCGCCGGCGGCACCGCCACGCCGCACAGCAAGCTGCGCCGCGTCATCGCGAGCCGCCTGCAGGAGAGCAAGCGCAACGCCCCGCACTTCTACCTCACCCGCCACCTGCGGGTGGACGCGCTGCTCGCGCTGCGCGCCCAGGTGAACGACGGGCAGGAGACGCGCGTCTCGGTCAACGACCTCTTCGTCAAGGCCGCCGCACGCGCCCTCGTCGACGTGCCCGAGATGAACGTGATCTGGACCGACGACGCCGTCGTCGGCTTCGACACCGCCGACATCTCCGTCGCCGTCGCGAGCTCGAAGGGCCTCGTGACCCCGACCATCCGCGGCATCGAATCGCTCTCGCTCTCGGCCCTGTCGGCCCAGATCAAGGATGCGGTCGCGCGCGCCAACGAAGGCCGACTGCAGCAGTCGGAGCTCGAAGGGGGCACCCTCGCGATCAGCAACCTCGGCATGTTCGGCGTCGACGAGTTCGCCGCGATCATCAACCCGCCGCAGGCGGGCATCCTCGCCGTCGGAGCCGCACGCCGTCAGCCCGTCGTCGCCGACGACGGCGAGACGATCGTGGCCGGCACCGTCGTCACGGTGACCCTCTCGGTCGACCACCGTCCGGTGGACGGCGTCGTCGCGGCCCGGTGGCTGGACCGCTTCGCGTCGATCGTGGAGTCGCCGCTGCAGATCCTGATCTGACGATCGGGGTCGCCGGAGGGCGGCGCCGACGCTGAGTGTGGTGGCTCCAGCGTCGGCGTCGCCCTTCGTCGTGTTCTCGGGCGCTCCGTGATGGGAGAGATCAGCGAGCGGCGCCGTAGCGCAGGCCGTCGACGAGCAGGTGCACGAGACGCTCCGACTGGGCGGCGTCCTGGCCTGAGCTGAGGCGCGAGACGGCGACGAGCAGGTCCTCCGGCTCTGTGCCCGACCGGATCTCGCCCGCCGCCTCGGCGCTGTCGAGCAGGTCGCGCAGCACCGGTCCGAGCGTGCCGAGGAAGTAGTCGGGCAGGGCGGCGTAGGCGGTGTCGCCGGAGTGCAGCGCTGCCCCGAGGCCGCGTTTGGCCGCGACGAAGCGGGTGTAGCGCACGAGCCAGGCGGCGACGGCATCGCCGGGGGAGTGCGCGGCGGCGATCGCGGGGGCGTCGGCGGCGGCCGCATCCACCTCCGTCGTGAAGACGGCCTTGACCAGGTCGGAGCGCTGCGGGAAGTGGCGGTAGATCGTGCCGACGCCGACCCCGGCGCGGGCCGCGATCTCGCGCATCGGCGCATCTACGCCGCTCTCGGCGAAGACCTCCTTCGCGGCGGCGACGACGGTCGCGAGGTTGCGCTGCGCGTCGGCGCGCGGGCGGCGCGCCGACGTCGGCGCGCTCGACGCGGACGTCGAAGGGGATGCGGACATGGGGCTCCTTGCGAAAACGGAACCACGTTCCGTATAGTTCCGGAATGCGGTTCCGGTTATCCGATGATAGCCCGCCGGATCGCATCCACTCCAGGTGAAGGAACACCCATGCAGCACCGCACCCTCGGCCGCACCGGAATCAAGGTCAGCCCCTTCGCGCTCGGCGCCATGACGCTCGGCAGCTTCGGCACCGCCGACCGCGACGAGGCGACCCGCATCATCCACCGCTCGCTCGACGCGGGCATCAACTTCGTCGACACCGCCGACATGTACGCCGACTCGGAGGAGGTCGTCGGCCTCGCGCTGAAGGGCCGCCGCGACGACGTCGTGCTCGCCACCAAGTTCCACGGCCCGATGGGCGAGGACCCGAATCGGCGCGGCAACTCGCGCCGCTGGATCATGACCGCCGTCGAGGACTCGCTGCGCAAGCTGCAGACCGACCGCATCGACCTCTACCAGGTGCACCGCCCCGATCCGAGCGTCGACATCGACGAGACCCTCTCGGCCCTCACCGACCTCGTGCGCTCGGGTAAGGTGCGCGCGATCGGCACGTCGAGCTTCCCCGCCTCGCAGATCGTCGAGGCGCAGTGGATGAGCGAGCGCCGCGGCTTCGAGCGCTTCCGCACCGAGCAGCCGACCTACTCGATCCTCAACCGCTCGATCGAGGGCGAGATCCTGCCCCTCGCCCAGAAGTACGGCATGGGCACGCTGGTCTACAGCCCGCTCGGCGGCGGCCAGCTCACCGGGCGCTACCGCAAGGGTCAGCCGATCGAGACTCACCGCTCGCAGATGCCGTTCTCGTACCTGCGCGACGAGCGCCGTCTCGACGTGATCGAGCAGCTCATCCCCGTCGCCGAGCAGGCGGGGCTCTCGCTGACGCACCTCGCGCTGGGCTTCGTGGTCGCGCACCCGGGCGTGACGAGCGCGATCATCGGACCGCGCACCGAGGCCCAGCTCGACGATCTGCTCGCCGCGAGCGAGGTGCGGCTCGACGACGCGACCCTGGATGCGATCGACGCGATCGTCGCGCCCGGCACCGACGTCACGCGCCTCGACATGAGCTACCAGGCGCCCGAGGTGCTGGATGCCGCGCTGCGGCGCCGTCCGCTCGCGGAGCGCAGCGCGGCCTGAGTTCCGGCTCGCGCTCGCGTCCTGTCGTGGAGGCCCCTGTTCGTAAAGGCTCTGAGCAAACTTTCCGCAAAGGGTTCTGAACAGGGGTTTCAACGTTTCAGGGCGCGGTAGCGGGGTGCGACTTGACCCCCGAAGTGGTTACAGTCGAACCGTCGGACGACGGAGTCCGGCTCGCGCGGCGCGGACCTCGACTGCGCACCCCGTGCGAAGACCGCGGTCTCGGGGAGAGACCGCAGGAGAGGATCGATGATGATTCGCACCACGAGATCGACGGCGATTCGGCGCCGTCGACCCGCGCTGTTCGCGATCGCGGCCGGGGTGGCCGTGCTCGCCGTCGGCGCCGCATCCGCCGTCAGCGGCACCGCCAACGCACCGAAGGCGCACGCCGAGAACCTGGTCTGGTCGCAGGACTTCGACGGTCCCGCGGGCTCGGCGCCCGACGGCAACGTCTGGAACTTCGAGACCGGTGGAGGCGGCTGGGGCAACGGCGAACTGCAGAACTACACCGACTCGCGCGCCAACTCCGAGCTCGACGGCAACGGCAATCTCGTCATCACCGCCCGCCAAGAGGGCGACGGCTCGTACACCTCCGCGCGACTCACCACCGCTGGCAAGTACCAGCCGCAGTACGGCCGGGTCGAGGCCCGCATCCAGATCCCGCGCGGCCAGGGCATCTGGCCGGCGTTCTGGATGCTCGGCGACGACATCGGCAGCGTCGGATGGCCGAACTCGGGCGAGATCGACATCATGGAGAACGTCGGCTACGAGCCGCACCGCGTGCACGGCACGATCCATGGCCCCGGCTACTCGGGCGCGGCCGGACCGACCGGCACCTACCAGCACCCGCAGGGCTGGTCGTTCGCCGATGACTTCCACACCTTCGCGGTCGACTGGGCGCCGGGACGCATCTCGTGGTCGGTCGACGGCAACGTCTACGAGACGCGGACGACCGCCGACACCAACGGCAACCCGTGGGTCTTCGACAAGCCGTTCTTCATCATCCTCAACGTCGCCGTGGGCGGGCAGTGGCCCGGCTACCCCGACGGCACGACGCAGATGCCGCAGTCGATGAAGGTCGACTACGTGCGCGTGTACTCGAACTAGTCCCCCTCGGGGAGAAGGCGCGGGGTCCTGCCGGGTTCGGTCCGGCGGGGCCCCGTCGTCGTGCCGCCCGTCGCCAGGTCGCCGGTCGCCAGGTCACCCGTCGCCTCGAAGGCGGCGGCGAGCTGCAGGAGCCGGGTGTCGTCGTAGGCGCGGCCGGCGAAGGTGAGCCCGACCGGCATGCCGATATCGGCCATCGTGCCCATCGGCACGGTCACGGTCGGGATGCCGAGGTGCCGGATCGCGAGGTTGCCGTTCGCGACCCACACGCCGTTGCGCCAGCCCAGGTCGGCGGAGGCGGCATCCACGTCCATGTCGGCGGGGCCGACGTCGCTCACCGCGGGGAACACGACCGCGTCGAGACCCTGCTCGTCGAGCCACGCCTCGAGGTCGTCGCGGCGCGTCTGCTCGAGGCCGCGCATCCCCGCCTCGAGCTCGGGGATGTCGAGGAAGCTCCGAACCTCGGGATGCTCGGCGACCCAGCCCGGGTAGTCGGCGATGTCGTCGTCGAAGCCCGTGTAGCGGTCGGGCAGCGCCCCCGCCGGCTGCGGGAAGATGCGCGCGCCGTCGACGCCGACCAGCGAGTCGAAGGCGGGGTCGCCGTTGGCCTGCAGGAAGTCGTGCCAGCCCCAGGCCGAGAGATCGACGATCTCGCGCTTCAGGTAGGCGGCGCTCACCCGGCCGGCCGTCGCGATCGTCGTCGCGCCGGGGCGGTCGCCCTCGTAGCGCGACACGACGGGGAAGTCGGTCTCGACGACCGTGGCTCCGGCGGCCTCGAGGTCGCGGCGGGCCGCCTCCCAGAGGGCGACGACGCTCGCGCGGGCCTGGATGCGCTGCCCGGTCGGGCCGCCGATGCCCGGGTTCTCGGCGGTGCCCGCGAGCGGATCCGTGCCGAGGTACATGGTCGGGATGCCGATGCGCGCCCCGGCGAGCGGGCCGGCGCCGGCGGAACTCTTCGCCTCCGTCGACGCGTTCAACGCCGGCGTCGTGCTCGCGAGCGTCGTCGCGCGCGCGACCGAGCCGAGCGCGACGTACGACGCCGGCCGCACGCTGCTGGCAGCCGGGATCGCGATCCACGGCTGCGCCCGCCACAGGTCGCCGCGCGTCTCGGGGTCGTCGGCGACGATCACGTCGAGCACCTCGAGCAGATCGGCCATCGTGCGGGTGTGCGGCACGACGACGTCCATGGTCGGCACGAGCGGCCAGTTGCCGCGCGTCGAGATCACGCCGCGCGAGGGCGTGTAGGCGCAGAGGGCGTTGTTGGATGCCGGGCCGCGCCCGCTCGACCAGGTCTCCTCGCCGAGACCGAAGGCGGCGAAGCTCGCGGCCGTCGCCGTGCCGGATCCGTTCGACGACCCGGAGGCGAAGGGGGCGGTGAGGAAGTCGGCGTTGTAGGGGCTCTCGGCGCGGCCGTAGACGCCGCGCTGCATGCCGCCGTTCGCCATCGGGGGCATGTTCGTCAGTCCGAGGCAGATCGCGCCGGCGCCGCGCAGGCGCTCGATCGTGAAGGCGTCGCGCTGGGCGACGAGGTGCTCGAAGGCGGGGCTGCCGGCCGCGGCGGTGAGGCCGCGCACGAGGTAGCTGTCCTTCGCGGTGTAGGGGATGCCGTCGAGCGGTCCGAGCGTCTCGCCCGCGGCGCGGCGCGCATCCGACGCGGTCGCGTCGGCGAGCGCCTCGGGATTGCGCACGACGACGGCGTTGAGCGCGGTCGCGGTGTCCGGCCCGTCGTAGGCGTCGATGCGGGCGAGGTAGGCGCGCACGAGCTCGACGCTCGTGACGACGCCGCTCTCGAGCGCGGCGCGCAGCTCGGCGATGCTCGTCTCGGCGACGTCGAAGGGGGCGGTCGCCGGGTCCTCGGCGGCGCGGTCCTCGGCGGGCGGCGTGGTCTGGTCGCTCATCGGCTCAGGCCCCCGCGACGGTGCCGGCACCCGAACCCGCGCCGACCGGCTCGAGCGCCGGCTGCTGCTGGGTGATGCAGTGGATGCCGCCGCCGCGCGCGAAGATCGGCCGCGCATCCACCGTCACGACCTCGCGGCCCGGGTAGGCGTCGGCGAGGATCGCGCGCGCCTCGGCATCCGACTTCTCGTCGCCGAAGCCGCAGGCGATCACGCCGCCGTTGAGCACGTAGTGGTTGACGTAGCTGAAGTCGACGATGCCCTCCTCGTCGCGGATCTGCGTCGGCGCGGGCAGGTCGATGATCTCCAGCGCGCGCCCGGCGGCGTCGCGAGCGTCGGCGAGCACCGCGCGGATCTCGCGCGAGACCTCGTGGTCGGGGTGCTCGGGGTCGCGCTGCTCGTGCAGCAGCACGCGGCCGGGGGAGGGGAAGGTCGCGACGATGTCGACGTGGCCGTTCGTGCCGAACTCGTCGTAGTCGCGGGTGAGGCCGCGCGGCAGCCAGATCGGGGTGGTCGCGCCGATCGTGCGCAGCATCTCGGCCTCGACGCGGGCCTTGTCGGCGTAGCGGTTGCGGCGCGGGTCGAGCTGCACCGTCTCGGTCAGCAGCACGGTGCCCTCGCCGTCGACGTGGATGCCGCCGCCCTCGTTCACGAGCGTCGAGCTGATGAGCTCGGCGCCGGTGCTGCTCGCGATGAGGCGGGCGATCTCGGCTGCCTTCGCCCAGTCCGACCACTCGTGGTCGCCCCAGCCGTTGAAGACCCAGTCGACCGCGCCGAGCACGCCGGGGCGCTCGGGGTCGAGCACGAAGCTGGGGCCGAAGTCGCGCATCCAGAACTCGTCGAGCGGGGCCTCGAGCAGCTCGACGCCGCTGCCGAGCAGGTCGCGGGCGCGGGCGGTCTCGCTCGGGTCGACGACCATCGTGAGCGGCTCGAACTCGGCGATCGCGCGGCCGACGGCGGTCCAGGCGGCGTAGCACTCCTCGCGCTCGGCGGCGGTGTCGCCGAGGGTCTGACCGGCGACGGGGAACGCCATCCAGCTGCGCTCGTGGGGGTGGGTCTCGGCCGGCATGCGCCAGGTCATGGGGGTCTCCTCGGCTTGCGGGCGGCGGAGGCGTCGTCGCCGTCCGCCGGACTGTCGATCCGGTGGGTCTCGGACCGGGTATTGATCAAGCGATCAATATGGGGCAGAGTACGGACGAGAGCCGATGACGTCAACACCCGCAGCACCCCGCACCCGCAAGTCGCCCGTCGAGCGCCGCGCGGAGATCGAGCGCGCCGCCCGCGAGCTCGCCCTCGAGCAGGGACTCGCCGCGCTCACCCTGCGCGCCGTGGCCGCCCGCGTCGGCGTCGCCTCCGGACTCGTCTCGCACTACATCGACGGGATGGACGAGCTCGTCGCCTCCGCCTTCGCCGTGATCGTCGCCGAAGAGCTCGACGAGGTCACCGCGCTGCTCGCCGGCGAGCCGGCGGCAGCCCGCCGCGTCGGAGCGCTCATCGACACCGTGCTCGACGGCGGACGCGACGACGTCACGCTCGTCTGGGTGCAGGGCTGGGCGCTCGGCACCGGCAACGCGGCGCTCGCCGCGGCCGTGCGCGAGCAGATGGATGCCTGGCAGGCCATGATCGCCGGCGTCATCTCCGACGGCATCGCGAAGGGGTCCTTCGACCTCGCCGCGGGGGCGTCCGGCGACGCCGACGCGGTCGCCTGGCAGCTGCTCGCCCTCATCGACGGCCTCAACGCCCACTCGCTCGTACGCTGGCAGGCGGCGCCCGACCGGCGCGCGCTCACCCTGCGCGTCGCCGCGGCGCTGCTCGGCGCCGACCCCTCAGCCCTCAGTGCCGGAGGCGACGCCGACCCGGCGTCGCGCTCCGCGCATCCTCGCTCCGACCACCACCCGGGAGAGAACCCATGACCGATCCGGCCGATCTCACGAGCACCGACCCCGCCGCGCGGATGCACGCGATCCTGCCCGAGACCGTCGACACGGTCGACGAGGTGCTCGACTACGCCCGGCGCCGCGCGCTCGGCACCGACATCCCGCTCGACAAGGCCATGACCGAGCGCGACCTCTTCCGCCTCGCCGGCCGCACGATCACGACCGACGGCATCGGTGCTCGCCGCGCGACCGCCGTGTTCGAGAACGTGCTCGCCCCCGCCTGCCTCACGACCGACCACCCCGGCTACCTCGCCTTCATCCCCTCGGCGCCGAGCAAGGCCGCCAGCGCCTTCGACGTGATCGTGTCGGCCTCGGCCGTCTACGGCGGCTCGTGGATCGAGGGCTCCGGGGCGGTGTACGCCGAGAACGAGGTGCTGCACTGGCTCGCCGCCGAGTTCGGGCTGCCCGAGGGGGCCGGCGGCGTCTTCATGCAGGGCGGAACGATCGGCAACCTCTCGGCGCTCGTCGCCGCGCGCGACGTCGTCCGCCGCCGCTTCGCCGACGAGGGCCGCGCGCGCCCCGATCGCTGGGTCGTCGTGTGCAGCAGCGAGGCGCACTCGTCGATCAAGTCCGCCGCCGAGATCATGGACGTGGATGTCGTCGGCGTGCCCACCGGCGACGACGGGCGACTGCACGGCGACGCCGTCGAAGCCGCGCTCGACGAGTTCGGCGACGCGGTCTTCGCGGTCGTCGCAACCGGCGGCACCACCAACTTCGGCATCGTCGACGACATCGCGTCGGTCGCCGCCGTCACGCGTGCTCGCGGAGTGTGGCTGCACATCGACGGCGCCTACGGCCTCGCCGCGATGCTCGTCGAGGGGATGCGCCCCGTCTTCGCCGGAGTCGAGCACGCCGACTCGCTCATCGTCGACCCGCACAAGTGGCTGTTCGCGCCGTTCGACGCGTGCGCTCTGATCTACCGCGACCCGGCGCAGGCGCTGCGTGCGCACACCCAGCACGCCGAGTACCTCGACACCCTGACCGACGCCGCCGACTGGAACCCGTCCGACCTCGGCATCCAGCTCACCCGCCGCGCCCGCGGCCTGCCGATGTGGTTCTCGCTCGCCACCCACGGCACCGAGCGCTACCGCGCGGCGATCGACCACGGCATCCGCCTCGCCCGGCGGATCGCCGACGAGATCGCGGCCCGACCGTCGCTGTCGCTCGTGCGCGACCCGCAGCTGTCGATCGTCGTCTTCCGCCGCGAGGGCTGGACCCTCGCCGACTACGACCGCTGGTCGCAGAAGCTGCTCGACGACCAGATCGGCTTCGTCGTGCCGAGCTCGCACCACGGCGAGCCGGTCGTGCGCTTCGCGATCATCAACCCGCTCACGACCTTCGACCTGCTGGTGAAGATCCTCGACACGATGGAGTGAGGGGCGGCGGCGCGGGCCCGCGGCGGCGTGCTCGGCGGCTGCGTGCGCAGCGGCGTCTCGGCGGTTGCGTCGAGCCGCATCGTGCCGCGGCGTTCTCGACGAGCCGCTTCCGTGCACGCGCTCGGCCCGAGCTCGCGGATACTGGCGAGCGGGGAAGCGGGGGCGACCGGCGGCCGTGGGGTGCGCCGTGAGCAGTATCCGCGGACGCCTGAGCGAGACGTCTCGAGTCGAAAGCGCTCGCAGGTCGCGCTTCCGGTCGCGTGTTCGACGACGGATCGTGGGGACGGAGGCGGTTCGGCGCCCGGACGCTCGGCGCCGCGGCTCGGCTCGGCTCGGACGGTCTTCGCCGGTACTGCCGAGCGAGGTGCGGATACTGCCGAGCGCGGGGTGCGTCGCCACCGGCGCTGGCGGCGGCGCGGGGCGCCAGTATCCGCGGTATGGGCCGACCCCGACCCCGACCCCGACCCTGACCCTGACCCCGACCCCGATCGCCGTCGACCGTGTCGACCCGACAGAGGAGCGGGAAGGAGCGAGCCGGAGCGTCAGGCGTCCGAGGGAGACGGCGCCGTCGCGGGAGCGGGGACGGGCGCGGCCACGCGCGGACGCAGCGAGCGGTCGACGAGGGTGAGCACGAGCAGCAGCGAGCTCGCGGCGATCGAGACGATCGCGACCCGGTGCAGGCCGTCGGTGTCGGCGGCCGCTCCGAAGAACAGCGCCGTCGCCGCGCCCGACAGGATCGCGCCGAAGTAGAAGAAGGTGCGCATGATGCCGGCGGCCGACCCCATCTGGGCGGCCGGCGCGACGGCGATGAGCGCCTGCTGGTTCGTCACGTTGGCGAGGCCCTGCGAGACCCCCATGACGACGGCGGCTGCGACCAGCATCCAGAGCGGACTCTGCGCGCTCGCGAACAGCATGATCACGCAGCTGATCAGCTGCGCGGCCGCCGCGACCGAGAGCTTCGGGCGCAGGCGCGCGACCCGTCCGGTGAGGGCGGAGACGACGATCGCGATCGCGAAGGTCGGCAGCAGGATGAGCCCCGCCGCCGCCGGAGACAGACCGCGCGCGTGCTCGAGCCACTGGGTGAAGCCGTACAGGAACGTGTAGCTGACCAGCGCCGTCAGCGTCGCGCGCACATACGTCGACAGCAGGGCCCGGTTGCCGCCGATCATGCGCAGATCGATGAACGGCTCTGTCGTGCGCAGCTCGCGCAGCACGAAGCCGGCGCCCGCGAGCACGGCGACGATCAGCATCCAGGTGAGGCCCGCGGTCGGCTCCATGATGACGACGAGCAGCGGCAGCAGGGCGAGGATGAACAGCGCCAGGCCGGGCAGGTCGAGGCGGATGCGGCGGCGCGGTGCGGCGGGCGTCGCGGAGCCGCCGCTCGCGTCCGCGTCGGGCGCTCCGGGTGCGCGGCGAGTCGCCCGCCCAGCCCGACGCAACTCAGGAGATCCGTGCTCAGACGAGGCGAACGCTCCACCTGGCCGCGTTTCTCCTGAGTTGTGAGCATCCGGCGCTGCCGAGGTCGCGGGCGCTGCGGATGCCGTGCGCGTCGCGGACGGCAGGAACAGCGCGCCGAGCACGAGGCTGAGGAGTCCGAGCGGCACGTTGATCGCGAAGACCGCCGGCCATCCGCCCACGCCGATGAGCGCGCCGCCGAGCGTCGGGCCGATCACCGCGACCGTCTGCGTCGCGACGGCGAGCACGGTCAACAGGGTGCGGGCGCCCTTCGCGGTCGGGTCGGTCGTGCGCGAGCGGGCGATCGACATCGATGAGGGGTAGCCGGCGCAGGTGCCGAGGCCGAGCACCACGCGCGCCGCGATGAGCCAGCCGAACGCGGGAGCGACCGCTCCGATGACGCCGGCGAGCATGGTGAGTGCCGCGCCGACGAGGAAGACGGGCTTCGCGCCGAGCGCATCCACGAGCCGACCGGCCAGGGGCTGCCCGACCGAGGTCGCCAGGTAGAGCCCGGTCACGAGCCACGCCGACTGGGATGCCGGCACTCCGAAGGCGGCCGCGATCGGCACGAGGGCGACGGCGACGATCGAGGAGTTGATCGGGTTGAGGATCGTGCCGATGATGAGCGGCGCGTAGAGCCGGCGCGGGATGCGCGTGTCGGCGGCAGCGCCGGTTCCGGCTCCGTGGCTCGGTGCGGCGTCGGGTGCGGTGACGTCGTGGGCCGCTGTCTCGCGGGCGGTCATCGGGCGAGCGCCGGCAGCAGCGTGAGCACCTCCGCGGTGGTGCCGGTCTCGGCGAAGCGGGGGAGTCCGGCGCTGACGCTGGCCTCGTGGCCGGCGATCGAGGTGTCGGTGCAGGCGTCGGTCGCGACGCTGACGTGGAAGCCGAGGTCGGCGGCCGCGCGCACGGTCGACTCGACGCCGGCGCTCGTCGCGATGCCCACGACGACGAGCTGGGTCACGCCGCGCTCGCGCAGGCGCGCCTCGAGGTCGGTTCCGGTGAAGGCGCCCACCGTCTGCTTGGTGATGAGGATGTCGCTCGCGTGCGCATCCAGCTCGGGGATCAGCTCGGCGAAGTCGGCCGGGAACGTGCGCGGGCCCGACGGCCCGGCAGCGGAGGAGGATGCGGCGGCCGCCTGCGCCGCGCTGCGGTCGGTGCGCACGCCGGTTCCGCCGGTGACGTTGACGAGCACGACGGGCAGCTCGCGCGCGCGGAAGGCGTCGAGCAGGGCCACGACGTTGGCGACGACCGGGGCGACCGGATGCGCGCGCGGGTCGACGGCGATGCCCTTCTGCAGGTCGATGGCGACGAGGGCGACGGTCGGATCGAGGGTGGTGACGGTCATCCGCTTGTTCCTTAGGTATACGAAGTAAAACTGCTTCGTTATGCTAAGCAATCGTGGGCAGGGAATCAAGTCGTGACGCGACGCACCGCAGCGAGGTCGAACGCGCCGCGCTCGAGCGGGAGCACGCGGCGGCCGCGCGCGCCGCCGAAGCCGGCGGCGGCGCTCCGCCGATCGACCCGGAGGTGCGCGAGCTCGGTCACGAGCTGCGCCGCAGCGTCGCCGTGATCTACCGCCGCTTCCGCAGCCTGCGCGCGCAGGGCGACCTCGGCGAGAGCGCGACCGAGGTGCTCGCGGCGCTCACCGCGACCGGACCGCAGTCGCTCAGCGAGCTCGCCGATCGCGACCGCGTCGCGCTCTCGACGATCAGCCAGACCGTCAACCGGCTCGAGCAGCTCGGACTCGTGCGCCGCGAGCCCGACGCCCGCGACCGCCGCCGCGTCAGCATCGTGCCGACCGAAGCCGGCGCCGAGATCGCCGCGGTCGACCGCGTGCGGCGGCACGCCTGGTTCGACCGCATCCTCGCCGACCTCTCCGACGACGACCGCGCCGTGCTCGAGCGCGCCGCCCGCATCCTGCGCGACATCGGCGACGCCTAGGCCGCCCGCCCCGCGCCAATCCATCGACCGATCGGTCCTGAGGAGTGGCGGGTGCGGGTGCGGGAGGACGAGAGGTGTCAGGGGCGGCGCCAGCGCACGCGGGCGTCGAGTCCGAGATCCTCGCCGACGGCGTCGTGCAGGGTCGCCTCGCCGCCCGAGGCGCGCACCAGGCGGGCGACGATCGCGAGCCCCAGTCCGCTGCCGAGGTCGTCGTTGCGTCCCCGCCAGAAGCGGTCGAAGGCGCGAGCGCGCTGCTCGGCTGTCATGCCGGGGCCGTTGTCGATCACGTGCAGGTCGACGGCGTCCGCATCATCGGGGGCGGCAGCGAGCGAGACCCGGATGCGCGTGCCCGGCCCGCCCGCGCGCAGGGCATTGTCGATGAGGTTGTCGAGCACCTGGTCGACGGCGGTGGGCACGGCCGAGACGAGCAGCGGATCCGCCGCCCCGTCCAGCTCGATCACGCTCTCGCGCTCCTCGGCGAGGGCCTGCCAGGCCTCGACGCGCTCACGGGCGATCGCGCCCGCGTCCACGGTCTCGACCGCAGCGGCATCCTCGGCGCGGCTCAGCACGAGCAGCCCCTCGATGAGCTCGTCCAGACGGTCGAGCTCGGCCTCGGCGACGTCGAGGCGCTGCGTCGCCCCCTCGGGGTCGACGCCGACGAGCTCGCGCGCGTGCTCCAGCCGCAGTCGCACGGCCGTGAGCGGGGAGCGCAGCTGGTGCGACGCGTCGCCCGCGAAGGCGCGCTGCTGGGCGATGAGATCGTCGATGCGCGCAGCCATCGTGTTGAACGAGCCGGCCAGCGAGCGCACCTCGGGCGCGCCCGACTCGGCGTCGGCCCGCACGGCGCGGTCGCCCCGCGCGAAGCGCTCGGTCGCGTGGCGCAGCAGGCGCAGTCGCCGCGTGATCGAGCGCGACAGGATGAAGCCGATCACGCCCGCCAGCAGCAGGGTCGTGATGCCGACGACGGCGAGGCTCCAGATCTTGCTCGAGGTGGCCTCGGTCACCTGCCGGTCGTCGTAGCTGACGCGCACGGCGCCGACCGTCGTGTCGCCCGAGATCACCGGCACGGCCGCGAACAGCAGCTCGCCGCCGAGCGTCTGCGAGGAGCGCTCGCCCGAGGTCGGGCTGCCGCCGAGCGCCGTGCGGAACTCGGGGCGCGAGCCGTACGACTCGCCGACCGCCGCATCCCCCTCGTCGCTCGTCGCCACGGCGACGCCGTCGGCGTCGACGATCACGAGCCGGGCCCCGCTGTCGGCCGCGTACTGCCTCGCGAGGTTGCGCACGGCCGCGAGCGACGCGGCGTCGTCGCTGTCGCCGTCGAGCGCGTCGCTCGAACGCCCGGCGAGAACGAACGCGTCGCGTTCGAGCGCCGTCGTCAGTCGCGCCTCCTCGGTCTCGCGCAGGTAGCTGGCGAGCGGGATGTCCTGCACGAGCAGCGCGATCACGACGACCGCGATCAGGGCGGCGAGGATGCGGCGGATCATGGGCGGGATCCCTCCGCGTCGGCGGTGGGATCCGCGCCGCCGGCCGGCACCTCGAAGCGGAATCCGACGCCGCGCACCGACTGGATCCACTCCGGCGATCCGAGCTTGCGCCGCAGCGCCGCGACGTGCGCGTCGAGCGTCTTCGTCGCCCCGAACCACTCGGTGTGCCAGACGTCGCGCAGGATGTCGGCGCGACGGCGCACCGCACCCGGATCGCTCGCCAGGTGGCGCAGCAGCTCGAACTCGGTCGGCGTCACGTGCAGCGGGGCGCCGTCGAGCGTGACGCGCTGGGCTCGCTCGTCGATCGCGAGTGGGCCGAGGTCCGGCGCGCCCGCGGCGACATCCGCGCCCGCGGCGCCGTCCGCACCCGTGGCGCTGTCCATCCCGGGCACTGCGGCGGCCGCCTCGGCCAGCGCGGATGCCGCAGCCGCACGCCGGGTCACGGCGCGGATGCGCGCCAGCAGCTCCCGCAGTCCGAAGGGCTTCACGAGGTAGTCGTCGGCGCCCAGCTCGAGCGCGAGCACCCGGTCGAGCTCGGCGCTGCGCGCGCTGATCACGATGATCGGCGTCTCGCCCGCCTGACGCACGGCGCGCGCCACATCGGTGCCGTCCATGTCGGGCAGGCCGAGGTCGAGGATGACGATGTCGGGGGCGTCGTCGGCGATGGCCGCCAGCGCCTCGCGCCCGGTGCCGACGTGCCGCGTCACGATCGCGGAGCCGGCGAGGGCGTCGACGATGCCGTCGGCGAGCGAGGGATCGTCTTCGACGAGCAGGGCGCGCATGACACTCATCTTCCGGGGTCGCGGCGCTCGTGTCGTAGAGCGGGGGAGCGGCATCCCGCGATCTTGGACGTTTCTTGGATGTCCGCGGGGCCCGTCTTCGACGGCGCGTCCCTAGCGTGAACGACATGAAGATCCGCGACATGAAGAAGCAGCTCGCCATCGCCGGCATCGCCGCCGGAGTGCTGGCCATCGCCGCCGGCGGCGTCGCCGTGAACGCGGCGACCCTCAACGCGGTGCCCACGAACCAGCTCGGCACCGTGCCCTCGTCGGTGGTCGACGACCACGGCAGCGACGACGGGACGAGCCCGAGCTCGAGCCCTCGACCCTCGGGATCGGCCTCGGCCGAGCCGGGCGACGACGACCTGCGGCGTCACTCGGGCCAGGACGAGCGCCCCGGCCACGACGTCGGTGACGACAATCTGCCGCGCCACTCCGGTCAGGACGACGGGGCCGGCCACGACGTCGGCGACGACCACGGGGGAGACCGCCCCGCACCGGCGCCCGCGCCGGGTTCGAACTCCGGATCCGGTTCGGGTAACTCCGGATCCGGGTCCTCCGGCTCGGGATCGTCCGGGTCCGGCTCCTCGCACAGCGGCGGCTCGGATGACGCCGGCCACCACAGCGGCGGATCCGACGACTCGGGTCACGGAGGACGCGGCGGCTCCGGCCGGGACGACTGAAGCCGCCGTCAGAAGGAGCGGCCGGGTGCAGGGGCGCCCGGCCGCTCTGTCATCGGCGCGGACGCCGGCGGATCAGCCGGCAGCAGAGGTGCGCGCGGATGAGCGTCGTGCGACCACCGAGACCGCGACGGCGAGCAGGACGCCCACCAGCGTGCCGGCCGTGTTGAGCATCCAGTCGTTCGCGTCGCAGGCCCGCCCGATCGCGGTCACGTAGGCCTGCGTCGCCTCGATGCCGGCCGAGACGAGCGAGCCGGCGGCGACCGAGATGATCGGCATCCTCGTCGCGAGCGCCAGGAAGAAGCCGAGCGGAACGAAGAGCCCGAGGTTCGAGAACGGCTCGGCGCTGAGCAGGTCGGGCGCGGTCAGGCGCAGCGAGCAGAACTGGCCGCTCGTCCACTGCCCGGTCGGCAGCAGCGTGAGTCCGAGCACGAAGACGAGCACGATCCCGGCCATGCCGACCAGCGCCAGACGCCCGCGCTCGCCGCGGCGCAGCAGCACCGATCCGATCACGACGCTCATCGCGGCGAGGCCGACCCAGATCGGGTAGAAGAAGATCGAGCCCCAGTGCAGGATCGAGAACCTCATCGCGCTCCTCCTCGGTCGGGAGCGCCGGATCCGTCCCCATGGACCGCATCGCGGCCGTTTCCACGGACCGCACCGGGGCCCGCGGTCTCGGTCGGATCCGTCGCCGCGGCCGCGCCGCTCGGCGCGGGGAAGAGCACCCGCACATCCAGCCCGCCCGTCGGGGGTGCGGTGATGGCCAGCCGCGCGCCGTGCACGGCGGCGATGCGCGCCACGAGGGTGAGACCGAGACCGCTGCCCTCCGGCACGAGATGCGGCGGCGGCGCCGTCGCGTCGACCGGGGCGACGCTCGCGGTCTGCGCCACCCGTCCGGCGCCGCGCACGAAGGGCTCGGTCAGCGTCGGCACGAGCTCGGGCGACACGACGGGGCCGCTGTTGACGACGCGCAGCTCCACGGCGCCGTCGGCGGCCGTGCGCGTGCCGACATCCACTCGCCCGTCGACCGGCAGATTGTGGCGGATGCCGTTGAGCACCAGATTCGCGACCAGCTGACGCACGAGGGCCTCGCGTCCGTCGACGTCGCCTTCGCCCAGGCTCGTCCAGACGGTCACGCCGCCGCTCTCGGCGACCGGGCGCAGCTCGCCGACGACCTCGCCGGTCAGCTCCGCCACATCCACCGGCTCCGGATCGAGCGCGCCGGCGTGCTCGAGCGCGGCCAGCGCGAGCAGCGCCTCCACCGCCTCCGCGCCTCGGCGATTCGTGTCGTCGAGGCGGCGCAGCAGCCGTTCGACGTCCGTGCCCGAGAGGTCGGCGAGCGCCACCTCGATGAGCGACCGCGAGATCGCATAGGGGGTGCGCAGCTCGTGCGAGGCGTTCGCCGCGAAGCGCTTCTGCTCCTCGAACGCCGCCTGCAGCCGGTCGAGCATGCCGTCGAGCGTGTCGGCCAGCTCGCGGAACTCGTCGCGGGCGCCGCCGAGCCGCACCCGGTCGTCGAGCGAGCCGGCATCCACCCGCACCGCGACGTCGTGGATGCGCCGCAGCGGCTTCAGCATGCGTCCCGCCAGGAACCAGCCGCCGACGAAGCCGACCACGAGCAGCACGGCGCCGACCTGCAGCAGCCGCGGCCAGAGCGCGCGCAGCAGGTCGCCGCGGCTCGGCGCGAAGCCGGCGGCGAGTTCGACACTCGAATCGGGCACGAAGCGCAGCAGGTAGAAGAGGAGCGCCGCGAGGGCGACGCCCGCGACCGCGAGGAAGGCGGCGTAGCTCAGGGTCAGCTTGAGGCGGGCACTCACGGCGTCGCCTCGGGCTCGTCGGCGATGCGGTACCCGACGCCGGCCACGGTCTCGATCACCCACGGCTCGCCCAGTCGGCGGCGCAGCGAGGAGATCGTGATGCGCACCGCGTTCGTGAAGGGATCCGCGTTCTCGTCCCAGGCGCGCTCGAGCAGCGTCTCGGCGCTGACCACGCCGCCGCCCGCCTCGAGCAGCACCTGCAGCACCGCGAACTGTTTGCGGGTCAGGGCGACGTGTCGGCCCGCGCGGAACACCTCGCGGCGGAAGGGATCGAGGCTCACGCCCGCCCGCTCGAGCACGAGCGGCGCCGCCTCGGCCGGGCGCCGGGCGAGCGCGCGCAGCCGCAGCACCAGCTCGCGGAAGGCGAAGGGCTTCGTGAGGTAGTCGTCGGCGCCGAGCTCGAACCCCGACACCTTGTCGTCGAGCCGGTCGGCGGCCGTGAGCATGAGGATGCGCGGGCCGCCGGGTTCGGACGACACGCGCCGGGCGACCTCGTCGCCGTGCACGCCGGGGATGTCGCGGTCGAGCACGAGCGCGTCGTAGCTGTTGATCGCGAGCAGCTCGAGCGCGCGGTCGCCGTCGCCGGCGAGGTCGGCGGCGATCGCCTCGAGCCGCAGACCGTCGCGGATCGCCTCCGCCAGGTACAGCTCGTCTTCGACCACCAGCACACGCATAGGCCGAGCGTAGGCGGGTGTGCATATCGCCGGCGTATGCGGAAAGCGATACGCCCTCGCAACATCCGCCGCGGTTCTCTGGCTGGCATGAGACCTGAATCCCGCGCCCCGCATCCGCCCGCCGACGCCCTGCATCGCCTGCCCGGAGCCTGGGCGCCGCCCACCGCGCCCGTGTCCGCACCGTCGTCGGCCCGCCCGGTGCCGGCCCGCCCTCACCTCTCGCGCGCGACGCGACGAGCCCGTGCTCTCGCGCTCGCGCTCATCCTGCTGGTTCTGGCGCTCGTCATCGCCGCGGTGGCGATCCCCGGTGTGCGCGGCGCGCTCGCGCCGACCGTGCAGCGGGTGCTGCCCTCGGCTCCGTCGGGCGGACTCGCCTCGGGCGGCATGTGGACGGGATCGCCCACCGCGGCCGACGGCTACATCGCCACGGGAGACTCGGTCGCGGTCGACGACGAGAGCGTGCCCGCTGTGGCGAACCTCGACCCCGACCTGCGCGCGGCCATCCAGGCGGCTGCGGCGGCGGCCGTCGAGGACGGCCACGACCTCGTGCTCACGAGCGGCTGGCGCAGCGAGCGCTACCAGCAGTGGCTCTTCGACACGGCCGTGCGGCACTACGGCAGCGAGCAGGAGGCCCGGCGCTGGGTCGCCACGCCCCGCGACTCGGCTCACGTCAGCGGCTCGGCCGTCGACATCGGCCCCTGGGAGACGACGCTGTGGATGCAGTCGCACGCCGAGGAGTTCGGCCTCTGCCAGATCTACGCGAACGAGATGTGGCACTACGAGCTCGCGGCACGGCACGGCGGCACCTGCCCCGCGCTGCGCGAGGACGCCGCGGGCTGACCCCGGCGAGCCGCGCTGCGCCCGCGCTCTCGGGAAGCGCGCCTAGCTGGCGCCGCCGTCGATCACGATCGTCTGCCCCGTCATGAAGGTCGACGCGTCGGAGGCGAGGAAGAGGAACGCCTCGGCGATCTCGTCGCTGCGGCCCTGACGGCCGAGGGGCACGCCCGCGGCGACCTGCGCATCCTGCACCGCCTTGCCGCCCATGTGCGCGACGATCGGGTCGTTGAACGAGGTGTCGACCCAGCCCGGCGCGATCGCGTTGACGCGGATGCCGTCGGGGCCGAGCTCGGTCGCGACCGTGCGGGTGAAGGCGATGATCGCGCCCTTGGAGGCGGAGTACCCGCTGAGTCCGGCGGGAGCCTTGTAGCCGCCGACCGACGCCATGTTGACGATCGCCGGGTTGCGGCCCGACTCGCGCAGGTAGGGCACGCCGTAGCGCGCGGCGAGGAAGCACGAGCGTGCGTTGACGTTCATGTGCAGGTCCCAGTCCGACTCGCTCATCTCGCTGATCGCGCTCGAGCGCTGCACGCCGGCGTTGTTGATGATCACGTCGATGCCGCCGAGGAACTCGTTCGCGGCCGCGAGCAGCGCCTGCATGCTCTCGCCGTTCGAGACGTCGGTCTTCACGAAGGTCGCGGTGACGCCCGCATCCACGAGCTCGTCGACGACGAGCTGCGCGCGGTCGTCGAGGTCGCCGATGACGATGGAGGCGCCTTCCGCGCCCAGCAGGCGCGCGGTCGCCGCGCCGATGTTGGCGGCGGCGCCGGTGATGACGACGCGGCGGCCGTCCATGCGCGGTCCGCGCGGAGCGAGGGCGGCGGTCATCGGGCCAGCTCCAGGAACGCGGCGACACCGGCCTGGGCGATCGCGATGTCCTCGTCGAGGCTGCCGCCGCTCGCGCCGATCGCGCCGACGAGGTTCCCGCTCTCGGCGTCGACGAGCGGGAAGCCGCCCGCGAAGGTCACGAGGTTGCGGGAGGTCGCGTGGTGCAGCGCGGCGAAGTCGCCGCCGGTGTTGGCGGCGACGGACAGGTCGCCCGACGCGGTTCCGAGCGAGATCGCGGTGAACGCCTTGCCGGTCGCGACCTCGCCGGTGAGCAGACCCGCGCCGTCCTGCCGGCCGAAGGCGAGCGGCTCGCGGCCGGCGTCGAGCACGGCGACGCTGGCGGGCACGCCGATGCGCTCGGCTTCGGCCAGAGCCGCGTCGAGCACGACGCGCGCCTCGGCGTAGGCGAGCACGCGCACGTGCCGCGGGTGGACTTCGGGGCGGTAGGTCATCTTCGACTCCTCGACCGTGGTGAGTTGCTTCGTCATACGATCACACAAAATTGAGGGTGATTGGAACTCGTTTTCCGGGTCTTCAGCCCGCAGTTGACCAAGATTGTCGGATTGTCGTACGATCACCGCACCGAGCGACGGATGGCGTCTCACCCGAGCACCACAGCACCGCGAACTCAGCCCCCGTCGCTCGGACTGCCCGAGCGACGACGCGACGGCACGTCAGCAGATAACAAGGGAGTTATTCATGAAGCGACGCACGCTCGCCGCGATCGCCCTCGCGACGGCACTCGTCGGGCTCGTGGCCGGATGTTCCTCGGGAACCTCCGCCGCGACCGGCAAGAAGGTCACCGTGGATGCCGGCGGAACCTCCGTCTCGGTGCAGGGCCCGATCCGCCTCGCCTACTTCGCCCCCAGCGTCAACAACGCCTGGCTGCAGTCGTCGACCTCGACGGTCAAGGCCGAGGTCGCGAAGATCAAGGACGCCAAGGTCACCGTCTTCGACGCCAAGTGGGACGGCACCACGCAGTTCAACCAGGTGCAGAACGCCCTGCAGTCGAACCGCTTCAACGCCATGATCATCGACCCGATCAACGACGAGATCATGTGCAAGATCATGTCGCAGACCGCCCCGAAGAAGGGCGTCGTCGTCTCGGTCATCGCCGTGCCGCTGTGCGGTCGCGCACTCAAGGTCGGCGAAGAGCAGTACACGCCCGGCACCCTCAACTACATCGGCGGCACCGACTCCTCGACCGTCTTCGAGGGCTACATCGAGCACATGGCCAAGGAGAACCCCGGCCCGCAGAAGGTCATCGCGCTGAGCGGACCGAAGCTCTTCGGCGTCACGAAGAACCTCGAGAAGGCCATCGAGACCATGAAGAAGAAGTACCCCGACTTCGACATCGTCTCGACCGTCGACACCGACTACACCCTCAACCAGGGCCAGGCGAAGCTCGCTCCGCTGCTCAAGGCAAACCCCGACACGACCGTCGTGTTCAGCGCCGCGAACTCCGACGTCACCCAGGGCGCCTACCAGGCGCTCAAGGGCGCCGGGCTCGACGGCAAGGTGAAGCTCTACGACAAGGGCGCCTCGAAGTGGGCCATCGAGCAGCTGCGCGACGGCACGCTCGCCGGCTCGTCGCCCTACTACCCCTCGACGATGGCCGCCCAGTCGGTCAAGGCGATCGCCGCGGCGTTCGCCGGCGAGAAGGTCACCAGCTACCTGCCGAACGACGGCGCCGAGCTGACCGGCGAGGCCGCGAAGACCGGCGTGCAGATCCTGACCCCGGCCGACGCGAAGTCGTTCGACCCGGAGTACTGATCGTGACGCACTGAGACGCCCCGGGGCGGGGATGCTCATCCACCCCCGCCCCGGGCGCGCCAGCACCGCGGCTCCGCCGCAGCGCAGCACCACCAGCACCACCGCTCATCCAGCACCACCGCTCCACCGACCGCTCACCACCGCGAAGGTCACCGAAATGCAGCGCCGCATCCTCACCCCGAAGGCAGCCCTCTGATGGCCGCCAGCAACCTGACCGCCCCCGCCGTGCGCGGCGAGCGCGCCGACGTCGTGATCGTCGGCGCCGGCCCCGCCGGGGCTGTCGCCGCCAAGCGCTACGCCGAGGCCGGCTTCCGGGTCGTCTGCCTCGAGCAGGGCACCTGGCCTGACTACTCCACCTCGCACGTCGCCGACGAGTACCTCGAGCTCAGCGCGGGCAAGCCGTGGAACCCGCTGCCGAAGGTGCGCCAGGCGCCCGCCGACTACCCGATCGACACGAGCGAGTCGGATGTCGACCCGCTCATCTGGAACGGCGTCGGCGGCAGCGCGGTCATGTACGCGGGCATCTGGATGCGCCTCATGCCCTCCGACTTCCGGGTGCGCACCCTCGACGGCGTCGCCGACGACTGGCCCTTCAGCTACGAGGACCTCGCCCCCTACTACGACCGCATCGAGGCCGACTTCGGCGTCTCCGGCTACCCGGGCGACACGGCCTTCCCCGACATCACCTCCTACCCGATGCGCCCGGGCCCGATGAACCGCGCCGGCCGCATGATGGCCGCCGCGCACGACCGCCTTGGCTGGCACTGGTGGCCCGGCAGCAACGCGATCGCCACCGAGGACTACCGCAACCAGGGCGCCTGCGTTCAGCGCGGCGCCTGCATGTGGGGCTGCCCGAACCACTCCAAGGGGTCGCCCGACGTGACGCACTGGCCCGACGCGCTCAAGCTTGGCGTGCAGCTCATCACCGGCGCGACCGTCAGCAGGGTCGAGGTGGATGCGCGCGGCCGCGCCACCGGCGTCGTCTACCTCAAGGACGGCGTCGAGCGCCGGCAGGAGGCCGACGTGGTCGTGCTCGCCGCGAACGGCGTCGGCACCCCGCGCCTGCTGCAGATGTCGGCCGACAAGCGCAACCCGAACGGCCTCGCCAACTCGTCCGGCCTCGTCGGCAAGCGCCTCATGATGCACCCCTTCGCGACCGTCGTCGGCGTCTTCGACGAGAAGTTCGACCCGTGGAAGAGCGTCTGGGGTCAGCCGATCTACTCGCTCGAGTTCTACGAGACCGACCGCCGCCGCGGCTTCGTGCGCGGCGCGAAGTGGAACGTGACGCCGACCGGCGGACCGCAGGCGATGACCGCCGCGTTCCCCTGGGGTGGCAAGCCGATCTGGGGCGACGACTTCCACCGCACGGTCGCTGACCGGCTCGGCCACTCGGTCGCCTGGGGCATCGTCGCCGAAGACCTGCCCGAAGAGCACAACCGCATCGAGCTCGACCCGAGCCGCACCGACAACGTCGGACTGCCCGCGGCGAAGATGATCTACACCACCTCGCAGAACACGAAGGACCTGCTCGCCTTCAACGTCGAGCGGGCTCAGGAGTCGCTGATCGAGGCGGGCGCGAAGGAGACGATCGTCGCGCCGATGATCCGCGAGACCGGCTGGCACATCCTCGGCACCGCCACCATGGGCGTCGACCCGAGCGCCTCGGTCGTCGACGAGTGGGGCCGCAGCCACGACATCCCGAACCTGATCATCGTCGACGGCAGCACCTGGCCGACCTCGTCGGGAATGAACCCGACGCCGACGATCGCGGCCTTCGCGCTGCGCGCCACCGAGCACGCGATCGCCGAGCGCCGTCAGCAGGAGGTGGCCTGATGTCGTACCAGCTGCCCGCCAGCGAGCTTCCGCCGCTGAGCGACGCCGAGCGCGAGCTGCTCGGCCGTGTCGCTGACGTGCTCATCCCCGCCGGCACAGGCGTCGACGGCGTCGACATGCCGACCGGCTCGGCGGGGCACGTCGCCTCGACCGGCATCGACCGGGTGCTCTCGGTGCGCCCCGACCTGCTCGCGCCCGTGCGCACGGCGCTCGGCGACCTCGCCGCCCGCGAGGACGACGGCCGGGCCCTGCCCGCCGAGTTCGCGAGCCTCGCCGCGACCCCGCCCGCCGAATTCCCGGCGCTCGCCGACGCGATCACCGCCGCCTACTTCCTCGACGCTGACGTCGCCCGCCGGGTCGGCTACGAGAAGCGCAGCGTCATCCCGATCGTCTTCGACGACGACCTGGATGACGTCACCAGCGCCGTGCGCGCCCGGGGCGCGATCTACCGGGCGACGCCGGACACGGCGCCGCTGCCGATCGGCACGCCGCCGAGCGACGACAGCGCCGGCACGCACGGCACCGGCACCGACAGCACGGAGGTCTCCGCATGAGCGCCGAATCCACCCCCGCGATCGTCGTCGACGGGGTCGTCAAGACCTACGGCGGCGTGCGCGCGCTGAAGGGCGTCGACCTGACGATCCCCGCCGGCACGGTCGAGGCCCTCGTCGGCGCGAACGGCGCCGGCAAGTCGACCCTGATCGGCGTGCTCACCGGCCGCGTCGCCGCGACCGAGGGCACCGTCACGATCGGCGGCGTGCAGCCGAAGCCCGGCGAGCCGACCGCGTCGCGCGCCGCCGGCCTCGTCGCGATCTACCAGGAGCTGACGATCGTGCCCGGCCTCAGCGCCGAAGACAACGTCTTCCTCGGTATGACGCCCTCCTCGGCCGGCGTCGTGCGCGGCCGCGAGATCCACCGCCGCTACCTCGAGCTGTGCAGCCGACTCGGCGTGCGCATCGACGGGCGCCAGATGGCGCGGCGCCTGTCGGTCGCCGACCAGCAGATCCTCGAGATCATGCGCGCCCTCGTCGCCGAGGCCAAGATCATCCTGCTCGACGAGCCCACGGCGGCCCTCAGCGACACCGAGCGGGTCGCGCTCGTGCGGCTCGTCAAGGAGCTGCGCAGCCAGGGCGTCACCATGATCTTCGTCTCGCACAACCTCGAGGAGGTGCTCGACGTCGCCGACCACGTGACCGTGCTGCGCGACGGCCGCGTCGTGCAGCAGGGTCCTGTCGCCGAGTGGGACCGCACCCGCATCGTCGACGAGATGCTCGGCGAGGCCGGCGGCCTGGTCAAGGCCGAGCTCGCCGGCGACGTCGACGAGAACGGCGTCGACACGAGCGTCACGGTGCACGAGCGCCGCGACGACCAGCCGCTGATCGCGACCGGGATCTCGCTCCCCGGCCTGCTCTACGACATCGCCATCGACGTGCGCCCCGGCGAGATCGTCGGGCTCGGCGGACTCGTCGGCAGCGGCCGCACGACCCTGCTGCGCTGCCTCGCCGGCCTCGAGCCGAAGTCGACCGGAACCCTGCGGATCGGCGGCAGCGAGGTGCGCTGGCCGAAGACGCCGCGCGCCGCGCTCGACGCCGGCGTCGCGCTCATCCCCGAGGACCGCAAGAACCAGGGCCTCGTGCTCGGGATGACGGCCGCCGAGAACATCGCCATCGCGCGCTACTCGAAGGTCGCCACGGCCGGGGTCATGTCGACCGCGCAGCTCAAGGCCCGCACGGCCGAGCTGGTGACCGAGTTCGGCTTCGACCCGGCTCGCCTCGGGGCGAAGGCCGGAACGCTCTCGGGCGGCAACCAGCAGAAGCTCCTGCTCGCGCGCTGGCGCTTCCTCGCGCCGAAGATCCTGCTCGCCGACGAGCCCACCCGCGGCGTCGACGTCGGCGCCAAGGAGGAGATCCTCAAGGCCCTCCGCCGATTCGCCGCCGACGGCATCGGCGTCATCATCGCCTCCTCCGAGCTCGAGGAGGTGAGTGCGGTCGCCGACCGCATCATCGTGCTGCGCGACGGTCGCGCGGTCGACGAGCTCATCCGCGGCACGGACCCCGTGCACGTCGACGCCATCCTGGCCGCCGCATTCGGCGAGGGCCACCACGACAAGGAGGCCACCGGTGCCTGAGACCAACCTGGCCGACTCGGCCACCGTCGCCCTGAACCGGCCCGAGCAGCCGGTCGAGCCCCGCTCGGCGAAGAAGGTCGCGGCGCACATCTTCCTGCACTTCGGCATGGTGTGGGTGCTGATCCTCGTGATCATCGGCGCCCAGATCATCTACCCCGGGTTCCTCGACCCGGGCAACCTGAGCCAGATCCTGTCGCAGAACGCGCCGCTCGGCATCATCGCCGTCGGCATGACCATGGTCATGATCGCGGGCGGCTTCGACCTCTCGGTCGGCGCCATCTACGCCGCCACCGCGGTGCTCTACGCCGACATGGCCAACAAGCTGCCGCTGCCGGCCGCCGTGCTGATCGCGCTCATCCTCGGCCTCGCGATGGGCCTCGTGAACGGCCTGCTCGTCACGAAGCTCAAGGTCAACGCCTTCGTCGCGACCCTCGGCACCTCGTCGGTATTCGGCGGCGGCGCGTACATCTACTCGCAGTCGACCCCGATCGTCGTGAACAAGGAGGGCTTCGAAGAGCTCGGCCTCGGCAGCTTCCTCGGTGTGCCGAACGCGACCTGGCTGTTCATCGTCGTGTTCATCCTCGGCGCGTTCATCCTCAGCCGCACCGTCTACGGCAAGTCGCTCTACGCGATCGGCGGCAACCAGGAGGCCGCGCGCCTCGCCGGCATCCGCGTCGACCGGCTGCGCATCATCACCTACACGGTCGTCGGCATCTGCTCGGCGATCGGCGGACTCATCATCGCCTCGCGCGTCGGCGTCGGCCAGGCCGACCTCGGCGGCACGATCGCGCTCGACTCGATCGCCGTGGTCGTCATCGGCGGCACCTCGCTCTTCGGCGGAGAGGGCGCGATGTGGCGCACCGGCATCGGACTGCTGATCATCGCCTGCATCACCAACGTCTCCGACTCGATCGGCCTCGACACCAACAGCCAGGCCGTCATGAAGGGCGCGATCATCGTCTTCGCGGTGGCCCTCGACGCCTACAGCCGGCGACGGAACGGATAAGGGGACCCTCATGGCATTCGACTCCCGCGGCGGCGCCGACACGCACAGCCGCTTCGAGAAGCTCATGGGGCGCACCTACGTCGCCCCCGGCGAGCACGGCATCCGCGTGCTCGACCCGCGCCGCCAGGTGACTCTGACCGCCTGGGTCGGCCGCCTCATCCCCGGCGACGACCACTGGCCGAATGCGGCCGAGCTCGACACCGTCGAGTACGTGGATGCGGTGGTCTTCACCGCGCCCCAGCTGCGTCCGCTGCTGCTCGCCGCTCTCGACCGGGCCGACGTCGTCGCGCGGGCCGAGCACGGCGCCGCCCTGGCCGGGCTCGAGCCGGCCCAGGTCGTCGCGGTGCTCACCGCGCTCGAGAAGGAGGAGCGGACGGCCGAGGCCTTCGCCCTCGTGCTCGAGCTGACGTACGAGGCCTACTACCGGCACGAGCGCGTTCTCGCGGTCGTGGCCGAGCGCACGGGCTTCGACATCGGCCGCACGGTGAACGGGGCTCCGCTCGCGCCGTTCCCGGTCGAGCGCCTCGACGGCGTGAAGCAGTTCCCCGTCAACGTGCGAGCGGCCTCGTGAGCGCGGCGGAGGGCGTCGCGGACGCCACCAGCACGGCCGGCGCCTCGGACGACACCGCGGGTGCCATCCCTGAGACCGACGTGCTGGTCATCGGCGCCGGTGCCGCCGGCGCGGCCGTCGCGTGGAGCCTCGCGCGCCGCGGCGTGCAGGTCGTCTGCCTCGAGCAGGGCGACTGGATCGACGACGCCGACATCCCCAAGGCGCATCGCGACTGGGAGGTGCGCGGCCGGCACTACTGGAACGCGAGCCCCGGCAAGCGCCGCGGCCCTGCCGACTACCCGGTCACGAACCTCGGCGAGAACCCCGTCGACGTCTACATGTACTCGGCCGTCGGCGGCAGCGCCGTCGGCTACGGCGGACACTTCTGGCGCCTCATGCCGAGCGACTTCAAGACCCGGAGCCTCGACGGCTTCGGCGTCGACTGGCCGATCGACTACGAGGACCTCGTGCCCTACTACGAGATCAACGAGCAGCAGATGGGCGTCAGCGGCCTCGCCGGCGATCCCACCGCGCCCGACCGCCACGACCTCGCCCTGCCGCCCGTTCCGATCGGCACGATCGGCAACAAGTGGATCGACGGCTTCGAGAAGCTCGGCTGGTACTACTGGGCGCAGTCGCAGGCCATCCTCTCGGTCGACCACAAGGGCCGCACCGCCTGCGTGAACCGCGGCTTCTGCGCCTTCGGCTGCCCGAGCGGCGCGCTGTCGCTGCCGTCGAACACCTACTGGCCCGAGGCGCTGGATGCCGGAGCCCACCTGGTGACGAGCGCCCGCGTGCGCGAGGTCACGATCGACGACGACGGGCACGCCGACGGCGCCGTGTACTACGACGCCGACGGGGTCGTGCGCACGATCCGCGCGAAGACGGTCGTGATCTGCGGCAACGGCATCGGCACGCCGCGCCTCCTGCTCATGTCGACCTCCGAGCGCTTCCCCGACGGCCTCGCCAACTCGAGCGGCCAGGTCGGCCGCAACTTCCTGCCGCACGTGCAGACCATGGTCATCGCGCACTTCCCCGAGCGCACCGACGCCGACCGCGGCGCCTGGGGCGGCACGGTCTCGTCGCGGCACTTCTACGAGACCGACCCCGACAACGACCACCTGCGCGGCTTCGCGATGGTCGCGATGCGCGGCTACTCGCCGCTCAACACGGCCCTGCAGACGGCGCCGTGGGGCGAGGGCCACCACGCCGCGCTCGAGCACCACCTCAACCACGAGGCCACGATCTGGGTGTGCGGCGACGACGAGCCCGAGGCGCACAACCGCGTCGAGCTCGACTGGGACGACCTGGATGCCTTCGGCCTGCCGGGCGTGAAGACCTACTACACGCTCAGCGAGAACTCGAAGAAGCTCGGCGCGCACGGCATCCAGCGGGCCACCGAGCTCGCCTACGCCGCCGGTGCCGACTCGGTGCGCGTGCTCGGCTTCGACAGCATCCTCGGCTGGCACCTGCTCGGCACCGCGCGCATGGGCTCCGACCCGACCGACTCGGTCGTCGACGCCGACCACCAAGCGCACGACGTGCCCGGGCTGTTCATCGTCGACGGGTCGAGCTTCGCCACCGGCGCCGCCGTCAACCCGACCCACACCATCCAGGCCCTCGCCCTGAGGGCGGCCGACCGCATCTGGGAGCTGCGCCATGCCGAGTGAGCCGAAGCACCTCTGGCAGGTGACGATCGTGCGCTACGGCACACGGCACGCCACCCGCGAGGGCGTCTACCTCAACTACCCGCTCTACGGCGAGCCCGACGGCGACCTGGAGATGGACTACTTCTTCTGGGTGCTGCGCGACGGCGAGCGCGAGATCGTCGTCGACACCGGCTTCTCGCGCCTCGGCGGCGGCAACCGCCAGCGCACCTTCCTGCTCGAGCCGCACGAGGCCTTCGCGCTGGCGGATGTCGATCCGGCGACGGCGCCCGAGGTGATCCTCACCCACGGGCACTTCGACCACATCGGCAACATCGCCCTGTTCGAGAACGCCCGCTTCCTGCTCGCGAAGAAGGAGTTCGACTTCTGGACCGGCCCGAACGGCCACCAGACGCTCTTCCACCACTCGGTGGAGGACACCGAGATCGCCGCCCTCGTCGCCGCGCGCGACGCCGGCCGCATCGACTTCTTCGGCGGCGAGCTCGACTACGCCCCCGGCGTGCGCGTCATCGAGGTCGGCGGCCACACGCCCGGTCAGGCGATGGTGCTCGTCGACACGAGCGAGGGCACCGTGCTGCTCGCCAGCGACGCCGTGCACTACTACGAGGAGTACGAGCGCGACATGCCGTTCACCTCCGTCGCCGAGCTGCCGGCCATGTACGACGCCTTCCGGCTCATCCGCGAGGCGCTCGCCGCGGGCGAGGTCGCGCACGTCGTCACCGGCCACGACCCGTCGACGCTCGACCGCTTCCCGCGGGCAGTCGGCGCGCTCGGCGAGCACGCCGCCGTCATCGGCGAGCTGCCCGCGACCCCGGCGGCGCCCGCCGCCGACACCCACCCCGATCAGAAGGGAGCAGCGGATGCGCTTCGCTGATCGCATCGCCGTCGTCACGGGAGCGGGCAGCGGCCTCGGCCGCGCCAGCGCCCAGCGACTGGCCTCGGAGGGCGCCCGCGTCGTCGCGGTCGACCTCGACGGCGCCGCCGTCGACGAGCTCGTCGGCGCGCTGCCGACCGACGCCATCGCCGTCACCGCCGACATCTCCACCGAGGAGGGCGTCGAGTCCTACGTCGAGGCCGGGCTGAAGGCCTTCGGCGGCATCGACCTGCACCACCTCAACGCCGGCATCTTCGGCGGATTCACCGCGCTGCCCGAACTCGAGGTCGCCGACTTCGAGAAGGTCATGGCGGTGAACGTGCGCGGCCAGTTCCTCGGCCTGCGCGCCGCGTTCCGCGAGTTCCGCCGCACGCAGACGCGCGGCACGATCGCCGTCACCGCGAGCATCGCCAGCCTCACCGGCAGCGCCGACCTGCTGCCCTACGTGACCAGCAAGCACGCCGTCGTCGGGCTCATCCACGGCGCCGCCATGTACGGCGGGCCGCTCGGCATCCGCGTCAACGGCGTCGCCCCCGGCATCGTGCCGACCGAGCTGTTCGCGGCCGCCGCCGGCACCTCCGGCGGCAAGAACGACATGGAGCGCCGCGCCGAGACCACGCCGCTGCGCCGCGCCGGCCGCCCTGAGGAGATCGCCGGGGTCGTCGCGTTCCTGCTCAGCGACGACTCGGCCTACGTGACCGGGCAGGTCGTCTCCGCCGACGGCGGTGCGACCATCGTCAACACCGTGCGCCCCTCCGGAGGGGCGGGCGCCTGGGACTACTCCGCCGTCGACACCGCGCTGTACGGCGACGACTGGAAGGGGGCCGCGGAATGAGCGAGCTGAGAGTCGGATTCATCGGGCTCGGCAACATGGGCGGGCGCATGACGGGCTCGCTGCTGCGCGGCGGGGTCGACGTGCTCGGCTTCGACGCCCAGCAGGCGAACCTCGACGCCTCGGGAGCCACGGTCGCCGCGTCGGGCGCCCAGGTGACGCGCGAGTCGGATGTCGTGCTGCTGTCGCTGCCGAACAGCCGCATCGTCGAGGCGGTCGTGCTCGGCGACGACGGCGTGCTCGCGAACGTGCGCGAGGGCCAGGTGGTCGTCGACCTGTCGACGGCCGCACCCGCATCCACCCGCGCGATCGCCGAGAAGCTCGCCGCGAAGGGCGCGCACTACCTCGACGCGGGCATCTCCGGCGGAGCGGCCGCGGCCGAGAAGGGCACGCTCACGCTCATGGTGGGCGGCGACGCGGACGCCCTCGCGCGCATCCAGCCGGTGCTCGCGCACATCGCCACGACGGTCGTGCACATGGGCGCGAGCGGCTCGGGTCACGTGACGAAGCTGCTCAACAACTTCCTCAACGCCGTCGCCCTGTCGGCCACGGCCGAGGTCATGGTCGCCGGAAAGAAGGCCGGACTCGACCTGGATGCGCTGCTCGAGGTGCTCAACGCCAGCTCGGGCGTCAACTTCGCCACACTCAACCGCTTCCCGAAGATCGTGCACGGCGACTACCTCAAGGGCGGCCTGACGAACACGCTCATGATGAAGGACGTGCAGCTCTACACCGAGCTGATCGCCGACCTCGGCGTCGCCGGCCTGCACGCCTCCGGACCCGTCGCGGCCTTCGGGCTCGCGATCGCCAGCGGCCGCGCCGACGAGATCAGCAACACGGTCGTGGATGCGATCGGCGACGTCTCCGGGGGAGTGCGGCTGCACCTGCCGCTGCCGGGTGCCGATGCCGCCACCAGCCCCGAGGGAGGAACCCGATGAAGCACGTCACCGCCGACCGTCGCGTCGGACTGGGAGCCAAGAAGGGCTCGCAGTTCACCGGCCAGGTCGACAACTACATGACCATGACCGGAACCGACGGCGTGACCATCAACGACGTCAGCTTCCGCCCGGGTGCGCGCACGCACTGGCACCACCACGCGGACGGCCAGATCCTGTTCGTCACCGCCGGTCGCGGGGTGACGCAGTCGGCCGGCGGTCCCGTGGTCGAGCTGCTGCCCGGCGACGTCGTCTGGGTCTCGCCCGGCGAGGAGCACTGGCACGGCGCCGCTCCCGACTCCTTCATGACCCACACCGCCGTGTCGCTCGGCCCCACCGTCTGGGCGGATGCCGTCGACGAAGCCGACTACACGACCGAACCCCAGCGAACGGACCCCTCATGAGCCCCGACGACACCCACGCCGACACCTACGAGGCCGGCCTGCAGCTGCGCCGCGAGGTGCTCGGTCACGCGCACGTCGAGCGCTCGCTCGGCCAGGTCACCGACTTCTCGCGGCCCATCCAGGAGCTCGTGACCGAGTACTGCTGGGGCGCCGTGTGGACCCGCGAGGGACTGCCGCGTCAGACCCGCAGCCTCATCAACCTCGCCATGCTCACCGCGCTCAACCGCACCCACGAGCTGGGCGTGCACGTGCGCGGCGCGATCAACAACGGCGTCTCGGTGCAGGAGATCCAGGAGGTGCTCATGCAGACCGCGATCTACGTGGGCGTGCCCGCCGCGCTCGAGTCGTTCCGCGTCGCGGAGCGCGTGATCGAGGAGATGGGCGCCATGACCCCGGCCGACGCGCCGGCCGACGCCGCGACCGAGCCGGCGGCCTCGAATGGCTGAGCAGCCGACCGTCGCCGTGATCGGCCTCGGCAACATGGGCTTCCCCCTGCTGTCGCGGCTGGTCGACGCCGGCTTCCCGGTGCGCGGCTTCGACGTCGCCCCGGGTGCGGTCGAGCGCGTCGCCGCGATCGGGGCGACCGGATGCGCGACCGCGGCCGAGGCCGTGACCGGCGCCGGCGTCGTGCTGCTCATGCTCCCCAACTCGGCGATCGTCACCGCGGTCGTCGACGAACTGCTCGGCGCGGGTGGGGATTCGGGTTCCGCGCTCGCGCCGGGCACGCTGCTGCTCGACATGAGCTCCTCGGAGCCGCTCGCCACCCAGGCGCTCGCCGAGCGCCTGGCCGGGCACGGCATCCCGCTCGTCGACGCCCCCGTCTCGGGCGGGGTGAAGGGCGCCGAGCGGGGCACCCTCGCGATCATGGCCGGCGGCGACAGCGCCGAGGTCGACCGCGCCGAGGTCGTGCTGAGCGTGCTCGGGAAGGTCACCCGCACCGGCGCCGTCGGCTCCGGCCACGCGCTCAAGGCGCTCAACAACCTGCTCTCGGCCACCCACCTCTGGGCGACGAGCGAGGTCATGATCGCCGGTCAGCGCTTCGGCCTCGACCCCGAGATCATGCTCGCCGTGTTCAACGCCGCCAGCGGACGCAGCGGCTCGACCGACAACAAGTGGCCCAACTTCATCCTGCCCGGCGGCTACGACTCCGGCTTCGGCCTGCGTCTCATGCTCAAGGACATGCGCATCGCGCAGGGGCTCACCGAGTCGACCGGCGCCTACCACCGACTCGCCGACGAGGCCGTGGCCCACTGGGCCGAGGCCGCCGAGGCGCTCGAGCCGACCGCCGACCACACCGAGGTCGCGCGCTGGATCTCGGACGCGGCATCCGCGTCGGAGCACTGAGGGAGGCTAGATTGCCGAACAGCATCACTCACCCGAATCGAGCCCGTCCATGACCCCCGCCAACTCGCTCGTCGTCGCCGGCCTCGAGCCGGTCGGACGCATCGCGGCCCCCCTGCGCGAGCAGGTGCTCGGCCGCCTGCGCCAGGCGATCCGCGACTTCGAGCTGCAGCCAGGCCAGCGCCTCGTCGAGCGCGAGCTCATGGAGTGGCTCGGCGTCTCGCGCACGACCGTGCGCGAGGCCATCCGCGAGCTCGCCACCGAGGGCCTCGTGACGGTCGTGCCGCAGAAGGGCGCCGTCGTCTCGGCCCCCTCGCTGACCGAGGCCGAAGACCTCTACGAGGTGCGGGCCGGGCTCGAGTCGCTCATCGTGCGCCGCTTCGTCGAGCGCGCCACCGACGATCAGGTCGACCGCCTGGTCGCGACGGTCGACGAGCTCGACGAGGTCACCAACGAGCACACCACGATCCGCGAGCTGCTCAAGGCGAAAGACGACTTCTACGTCGTGCTCGTCGAGGGCGCCGGCAGTGCCGCGCTGCAGCAGCTGCTCGAGAGCATCCAGGTGCGCGTGCAGGCGCTGCGCGCGACCTCGCTGTCGGAGAAGGGACGCCCGCTGCAGGTCGTGCGCGAGCTGCGCGGCATCGTCGAGGCGATCCAGCGGCGGGATGACGAGACCGCCTCGGCGCTCTGCGCGGCGCACGTGCGCACGGCGGCTCGCACCGCCCTCGCCCACCTCCGCGCCGAGGAGGCCGGCCTCTGAGTTCCGTCGACGACGGTGACGCCGATCCTGGTCGAGGACGCCGCGGGCGCTGCCGACTCCCCGCGATCGGCGTCACCTCGATCGGGCGACCCTGGGAATCGGGGCGTGACGGCGGCCAGAACCCTCTGTTATCGTCGACGGCTGCATGACCCGCTCATCTCATCGACTCACTGACGGCCGTTCCCGGTCCGCTTCGTCGACCCCGCAGGTCGCCGCCTCCGCTCCGCGCGTCGGGGGCACTCCGAACGTCTCGCTGCGCCGTCGCGCCATGGTCGAGGTGCTCATGGGGGCCGCGCTCGTCGCCAGCCTCACCGTCACCCCCGCCGTCGGCGCGCACGCGGCCGTGAAGCACCTGAAGGCCGCGCCGGGCACGCCCGCCGCGATCGCCGAGGGCGACATCCGCACGACCGACGAGCTCAAGTCGGCGCTGACCGTCGACGACGACGTGGCCGCGAACGACGTCTCGCGCGACGTGGTCATGGCCACCGCCGGCATCGACACCCTCAAGCAGAGCGGCACGAACGCCGACTGGGCGAAGATGGTGCTGCTCTTCGGCGGCTGGCAGCAGACCGACGCCAACGTGACCGTGATGCTGCGCTGGATGCGCCAGGAGAACGGCACGAACAACTGGTGGAACCGCAACAACCCGCTCAACAACGGCTTCGGGTCGGGCGGCGGATCCGGTCTCGGCAGCTACGTCAGCCTCGTCGAGGCGGCCCGCTACTGCGCCGAGAACATCAAGAGCGGCCGCTACCCGGGCATCGTCGCGGGCATGGAGTCCGGCGCCTCCGCCGACGTGACCGCCGCCGCGATCTGGGCCTCGCCGTGGGCGTCGAGTCACTACGCGAACGGCGCGCACTGGAGCACCCGCCCGGTCGACATCGTCAAGGCGCCGGTCGGCGCCTGGGGCTGAGCGACCGCTTTCGACAGCCGCGCGCGACTCGGCCCGTGTGAGCCGAGCCGCGCATCCGCCCGCCCGCATCGGAGCGAGGGGATGCGCGACCGCGATCCGCGATGCTGCGTCGGTCCGCGCCGTGGCCGCGGTCCGCGATGCCGCGTCGGACGCGCCGCGACCGGGTCGCACGCGCGCCGCTCAGCTGAGTCGCGTCGCCGCGATCCCGCCGTCGACGTCGAGCGAGATGCCGTGCACCGCGGCCGCCTCGTCGGAGGCGAGCCAGCGCACCGCATAGGCGATCTCGATCGGCTGCACCGGGCGCCCCAGCACGGTGGCGCTCGTCATCGCGAGCAGGGCGTCGACCGAGGCGGCGTTGCCCTGCGTCGCCGTCGCTCCCGGAGCGACGCCGTTGACGCGGATGCCGCGCGGCCCGAACTCGGCGGCCCAGGCCCGCGTGAGCTGCTCGATCGCGGCCTTCGTCGCCGGGTACGCCGCCATGAACGGCACGCCGACCCGCGCCATCCACGATCCGGTGTTGACGATCACGCCGTGCCCGCGCTCGATCATGCCGGGCGCGAGCGCCGCGACGAGCGCGTGCGGGGCGCGGATGTTCGTGTTCAGCAGCGCAGCGAGGGCATCGTCGGCGAGGTCGGGCGTCGGGCCGCCGGGGTAGACGCCGGCGTTGTTGACGAGGATGTCGACCCGGCCGCCCAGCGCCTCCTCGGCACGGGCGGCGGCGGCGCGCAGCTGCGCGGGCTCGGCCGTGAGGTCGGCCTCGATCGCGACGGCCTCGCCGCCGGCGGCGGTGATCGCGTCGACCACGCGCTCGAGGCGCGCGGCGTCGCGCCCACTCACGGCGACGCGGGCGCCGGAGGCGGCGAGCACGCGGGCGATCGCCTCGCCGATGCCGCTCGACGAGCCGGTGACGAGGGCGGTGCGTCCGGCGAGGCGCTCGTCGCGGGGGAGCGCGTCGAGGCCGGCGGCGGGGTCGTGGATGTAGGTCGAAGCGGTGTCGGGGGCGGTGGTGTCGCTCATCGGGCGTCCTCTTTCTGCGAGCTGTTCGGTCATCCGACTCTCGTCGTCGGGACGGGCTCGCGATTGCCCGATCACGTCAGGTCGTTGCCGATCCTCGGCGTGCTCGCCCCGCAGCCGATGGCGCGGCAGATCGTCGTGCTTGACTGATCCCGTGAGCGACCAGCAGCACTCCGGCGGCGACGGCATCGGAGTCGTCGGCGCGGCCGACGACTCCGACGCGGTCGAGCGCGCCCTCGACCCAGAGATCCGCGCGAGCCTCGACCGCGCCGCCGACCTGGCCGGCCGCCGTCGCGACAGCCCGCACGCCGCCGCGCTCGGACTGCGGCTGTCGGGCGTGGACCGCCCGACCGGGATGCTGCCGCAGACCTACCCGCCCTCGCTCTCGCTCGCGTTGCGCGGGCGCAAGCGCTCGATCATCGGCGCGCACGACGCGATCTGGGGCCGCGAGCGCTTCCTCGTCACGCCGGTCGACCTGCCGGTCGTCGCCGGGGTCGTCGAGGCTCCCGACGGCGACTTCCGCTCCGTCATGTGGCGGCTCGATCCGCTCGTGATCGCCGAGGTCGCGCCGCTCGTCGCGACGAGCACGAGCTCGGGCACGATCGCGGCCGGTGCGGGCGGGGCGACCCGCTCGACCGGTGCGGGCGGCGCGGGCGAGGCGGCGGCGGCGGATCCGGCGGCCGGGCGCAGCACGCCCGACCGGCTCGGCACCTGGACCCCCGAGCTCGCCGACGCCGTCGCCCGGCTGCTCGGCCTGCTCGACCGGCCCGAGGACATCCCGGTGCTCGCGCCGCTGCTCGCCCGTGAGGTCGTGCTGCGGCTGCTGCAGAGCGACCAGGCGCCGCGGATCCTCGCCGCCGGGTCGACCCCCGACGCCGACACGGTCAGCCGCGCCGTCGCCCTCATCGTCGACGAGCTCGCCCGGCCCTGGTCGCTCGACGAGCTGGCCGCCCGCGTCGGCGTCAGCGCATCCACCCTGGGTCGTCGTTTCGCGACCGTGACCGGGATGTCGCCGCTGCAGTACCAGAAGCGCAGCCGGCTCGGCGAGGCGCGACGACGGATGATCGTGCGCGGCGAGACGGCGGCCGAAGCGGCGGCGGCGGTCGGCTACCGCAGCGCCTCGCACTTCTCGCGCGACTACCGTGCCGCCTACCGCGAGGCGCCGGGCCGCGATGCGGTGCGGGCGCGCGAGCTGCTCGCGGCGGTTCCGCGCGACGGACTCGACGCGGCCGACTGGGCGGGGCTCAGCACGGCCTGATCCTCGGGGCGCGACGGGGCCGACGGCGTCGGGGTCGGGGACGGCCTCGCAGCGGGGTCGGCGCAGCGTCGGGATCGGACCCGCGTCGGACCGGCTGCGCGTCGGACCGACTACGCGTCGGACCGACTACGCGTCGAGGATCGTCAGGTGCACCGTGGCCGTGTCGCCGATCTCGAGCCCGTGCCGGCGCCGCACCGCGGCCTTGATCGGCAGCGAGTAGCTGTCGTCGCCGTCGGGGAAGATCGAGGTGCGCCAGCGCGTCGCGCCGATCATGACCTCCACCCGGATCGAGCCGAAGCCGCGCGGCGGCAGCACCTCGGCGAGCTCCCGGATCTCCTCGGACGCCTCGGGCGGCACGCTCACGAAGCCCCAGTCCTCGCGCCGCACCTCCCAGCGCCAGAGCTGCGCCTCGAACTCGAACTCCATGCGGCGAGTCTCGCATCCACCGCCGACGTGAGCTCGTCGTCAGGACCCGCGCGCTCCCCGGCCCGCGCCTCGACGAAAACGTTCGGGGTGATATTCGCTCATCCGACTTGCCTGCACCCCCGAACAGGGGGCACGATGCACTCATCCCGGAGGCGACCCGAATGCGGCCGGGCCAGAAGGATGCCCGTGCCCGCGTTCACCACCCTCGACTTCGACGAGTTCCTCGACGCCGACTTCCGTCGGGCCGTCAGCGCCGTCGGCGTGATCTCGGGCGACCGCGAGCTCGCCCGCCAGGCCGTGGAGGACGTGCTCGTCGGGCTCGTGCAGCGCCCTCCCGCTCGGGTCATCGAGAACCGCATCGCCTGGGTCGTCGTGGTCGCCAGCGAGCGGGCCGAGAAGCTGGCGCGCGAACAGCGCCGGGCTGAGCGGCACGGGGAGGTCCGGAAGGAGCCCGCCGAGCCCGTCGCGACCACGGAGAGCGCCGCGCTCGCAGCGACCACGGCGCCGTCAGAGACCACTGCGCCCGCAGAGACCACGGCGCCGTCAGCGACCACCCGCGCCGACACCGACCCGGCGGATGCCGCCGACCCCGCTCTCGTCATCCAGTCGCGGATGCTGCAGCGGATGCGCGGCCTGCCGCTGCGAGCCCGTCAGGTCGGCGTGCTCAGCTACCAGCTCGGGCTCTCGATCGAGCGGATCGGCGAGGGGATCGGGGTGCCGGCCGCGGTCGTCTCGCAGGAGCTCCAGCGCATGCGCGCGGCGGTGTTCCCGCCTCGGGCGACCTCCGCCGCGGCCGCCGCCCCGACACCCGACGAGACCGCCCGCTCGGCCGCGGACCCCGCTGTCGACCCGACCGCCGCCCCCGCATCCGACGGTCGATCACCGAGTGAGGTCGCGGCATGATCGTCAGCAACGACGAGCACCTGCGGCGCGCGCTCGCCGCTGCCGGCTCGGCGATCGGCGACACCGCCGACCTCGAGCCACGTCGCGAGCTGCTGCTCGACCGCATCGCCGCGGGCGACCAGGGCGTCGGCGGCGGGCCCGTGCCGCTCGGCTGGCGGCGTCGACGCTCGCGTCCTCTCGTGTTCTCGACGGCCCTCGCGGCCACGCTGCTGCTCGGCAGCGGCGCCGCCATGGCGGCGCTCGGACCCGGCAGCGCCCCGCGCATCACGGCCTCGCCGTCGCAGGGCGTCGCCGGCGGGAGCGTCGAGGCGGCGACCGGCAGCGAGAGCGCGATCCCCGGCGTGCTGCCCGCGCCGGGCGATCTGCCGGCGATCCCCGGACTCACCGCGCCGATCTGGCCCGGGGTGCCCTGGGGTGGCGGAGCGGGCGGAGGCGGATCCCGCGATGCCGCCGGGTCGAACCGCGGCGGCTCCGCGGGCGCCGGCGGCGCCGGGGCGGCTGCGGGAACGACCCCGTCGACCCGGCCGAGCGCCCCGTCGACGACCGCGCCGGGCACGGGCGGCACGGGATCCGGCGGCACGGGCACCGGATCCGGCGGAACCGGATCCGGCGGAACCGGATCCAGCGGAACCGGTACGGGCGGAACCGGTACGGGCGGCACGGGCACGGGCGGCGGATCGACCGGAGACGGCGGCACCGGCTCGGGCTCGGGCGCCACGGGATCCGGCGGATCCACGGGAACACCCGGCGACACGGGCGGCACGGGCGGCACCGGCACGCCGGGCGGCACCGGCGGCGGGACGACCCCCGGCGACACCGGCGGCGGCACGACCCCGGGCGACAGCACCGGCGGCACCGGCGGCACCGGCGGCACCGGTGGCGAGACCCCGGTCACCCCGCCCGACCCGGCGGCCGTCGTGCCCGCCGCGGCCTGAGCACCGCGCATCCGCATCCGTGCGCGTGCCCGGTCGAGGCGGTGACGCCGTGTTACCCGCGTCGGCAGCCGAGGGCGCGGCCCGGGCTAGCCTGCGGTGATGCTCGTGCGTTCCCGCCCCCGCGCTCGCCGCCGCATCCCGCTCGCCCTCGGCCATCGCAGCACCGACCTCCCGACCGGACAGGCGCGGCGATGTCAGGACTGAGCCGCCGCACCCGCCCGGCGAGCCCCTTCGACAGCATCCCGCGCGACCGCCTCGTCACGCCGACGAGCCGCAAGTGGAGCCTGCACCCCGACACGATCGGCGCCTGGGTCGCCGAGATGGACTTCGGCACCGCCCCCGCCGTCACCGCGGCGCTCCACGATGCGATCGAGGCCGGCGTGCTCGGCTACCTCTCGCCGTCGAGCGCACACGAGATGGCCGCCGCGACGTCCGACTACCTGGCCGACAGCTCCGGCTGGCGAGTGGATGCGCACCGCATCCACCACGTCTCCGATGTCATGACCGCGCTCGGCGTCGTCATCCGCGACTTCAGCGCCCCCGGCTCGGCCGTGATCGTGCCGACGCCCGCCTACATGCCCTTCCTCACCTACCCGCCGACGCTCGGCCGCGAGGTGATCCAGGTCGACGGCGTCGTGCGTGACGGCCGCTGGCAGCACGACCTCGAGGCGATCGACGCGGCCTTCGCCGCCGGCGCCGGCACCCTCGTGCTGTGCAATCCGCACAACCCGACCGGCGTCGTGCTCAGCCGTGACGAGCTGCTCGCGATCAGCGAGGTCGTCGAGCGGCACGGCGGGCGCGTCTTCGCCGACGAGATCCACGCGCCGCTGATCTACCCGGGGCAGCAGCACATCCCCTACGCCTCGATCTCGGATGCCGCCGCCCGCCACACGATCACCGGCACGAGCGCCTCGAAGGCGTGGAACATCCCCGGCCTCAAGACCGCGCAGCTCATCACCTCGAACGATGAGGACGAGGCGGCGTACCAGCGCTTCGGCTTCGCGGTCATGCACGGGGCGGCGACGCCCGGCGTGATCGCCACGACCGCCGCCTATCGCGACGGCCGCGCGTGGCTGGGCGAGGTCGTCGACTACCTCGACGGAAACCGGCGGCTGCTCGCCGAACTGCTCGCCGAGCATCTGCCCGAGGTCGGCTACCGTGTGCCCGACGCGACCTACATCGCCTGGCTCGACCTGCGCGACCTCGGCCTGCCGCTGCCGCTCGCCGACTTCCTGCGCGATGAGGCCGGCGTCACCCTCACCGACGGGGCGCTCTGCGGGCGCGACTTCGCCGGCTGGGCCCGACTCGTGTTCGCGATGCCGGCTCCGATCCTCGAGCAGGCCGTGATCGCGATCGCGGATGCGGTTCGCCGGCACCAGCGGACTTCCCGCCCCGCAGCCTCCGCCTCGGGCCCGACCCGCATCCCCACTCAGGAGACCCGATGACCGACGCTGCGGCCGACCCGACGACCGACGATCGCGCCGCCGACGCCGTGCCCGAGTGGCGCTTCGACACCCGCCAGGTGCACGCCGGCGAGTACCGCGACACCGTCGCCGGGGCGCGCATCCCGCCGATCACGCTCACCGCCGGCTACTGGTTCGACTCGCTCGAGGACGCCAAGGGCCGCTTCTCGGCCGAGAACGACGGGCTCATCTACTCGCGTCAGGTCAACCCGACCGGTCGCGTCGCCGAGCAGCGCATCAGCTCGCTCGAGGGCGGCGTCGACACGATCCTGGTCTCCTCCGGTCAGGCGGCGATCACCGCCGCGCTGTTCGCCCTCGTGCAGTCGGGCGACCGCTTCGTCTCGAGCGCGAGCATCTACAGCGGGACGCGCATCCTCTTCGGCCGCAGCTTCGCGCGCATGGGCGTCGGCGTCGACTACGTCTGGGACCCGGACGACGAGGCCGCCTGGGATGCCGCGATCACGCCCGCCACGAAGGCGATCTTCACCGAGACGATCCCGAACCCGAAGAACGACATCGTCGACATCCCGCTGCTCGCGCGCGTCGCCGAGCGGCACGGGCTGCCGCTCATCGTCGACAACACGATCGCGTCGCCGTACCTGATCCGGCCCTTCGAGCACGGCGCCCACGTGGTCGTGCACTCGTCGACGAAGTTCCTCACGGGGCACGGCGCCGTCATCTCCGGGGCGATCGTCGACGGCGGCGCCTTCGACTGGGCGAACGCGTCACGCCCGTATCCGCTCATCACCACGGCGCCGGGCGGGCGCCGCTCCTCGCTCGAGCGGGCGGGGCGCCGCGCCTACGCCGTCACGACCCGCGAGGCCGTCGTGAACGACATCGGGCCGTCGCTGTCGCCGTTCAACGCCTTCCTCGTCGCGCAGGGCATCGAGACGCTGTCGCTGCGCATGGAGCGCCACCTCGCGAGCACGGCGACGATCGTGGAGTGGCTGCGCGCGCATCCTCGTGTCGTGTCGGTCGACTACGCCGGCCAGCCGGGGGATGCCCGCCACGAGCTCGCGCAGCGGCTGTACGGCGGACGCACCGGCTCGGTGTTCGCGTTCACGGTCGGTGGCGGCGAAGCGGGCGCGGCGCGCGTGCTCGAGCGGCTGCGGCTGATCAGCCACATGACGAACATCGGCGACGTGCGCTCGATGGCGCTGCATCCGGCGACCACGACGCACCTGTCCTTCGACGGGGAGCTGAACCGGCGACTCGGGATCGTCCCCGGGCTCATCCGCCTCTCGGTCGGTACCGAGGACGTGCGTGACCTCATCGCTGACCTGGAGCAGGCCCTGGCCTGAGTGCGAGCCCGGACTCGGGCTTCGATCCGTGCCCTGAGCGGGACGTCAGGTCTGGCAGCGCGGGCACCAGTAGACGACGCGCTCGGTGAGCTCGTCGGCGCCGAGCTCGCCCTGCCGGATGCGGGTTCCGCAGCGCAGGCAGGGGCGACCGCGGCGGCCGTAGACCCAGGTGCGCCGGCCCGGGCGCATGTCGCCCGTGGTCACGCGCTCCTGGCGGTCGCGGTTCACCGTGATCAGGCGATGGGCGAGGTCGATGAGGCCGGGCAGACCATCCACCTCGCCCATCGGCCGATGCGGGTCGATGCCGCGCAGGAACAGCAGCTCGTTCGCGTAGACGTTGCCGAGACCGGCGAGGTTGCGCTGGTCGAGCACGGCGACGAAGGCGGGACGTGCGGCGTCGGCGCGCAGGTTCTGCTCGGCGACGGCGGCGTCCCAGTCGGGGCCCAGCAGGTCGGGTCCGAGGTAGCCGACCGTCGCGTCTTCGTCGTCGCGGCGGATCAGCTCGGTGATGCCGAGCGCGAAGCCCACTGACTGGAGGTCGGCGGTGCTGAGGATGACGCGGGCCTGGCGCGCCGGACGCTGCCATTTCTCGCCGTGCCGGTACACCCGCCAGATGCCCTCCATCTTGAGGTGGGTGTGCAGCGTGTAGTCGCCGATGCGGTGCAGCAGGTGCTTGCCGCGGGCGACGACCTCGTGCACGGTCTCGCCGCTGAGGTCGGCCGTCGCGAACCGGGGGACTCGGAAGTCGGATGCGGTCAGGATCTGTCCGGCGAGGGCGCGGTTCTGCTCGCGTGCGGCGCGGAAGACGGTGTCACCCTCGGGCATCGCGGCCTCCGACGCCCAGGCGGCATCCGCCGAGGCGGCTCATGCGCGCAGCCGCAGGCCCTGCGGCGTGGTCGCGAAGCCGGCGGCCCCGAGGGCGTCGCCGAGAGGCGTGCCGACGGCGAAGTCGCCGTCGATCTTCTCGACGCGCAGGGTGCCGCCCGCGGCGCGGATCGTGTCGGCCAGCGCGTGCGCGGCGACCGTGAGGCGTGACGTGTCGGCGTCGGCGGTGCTCGACGCCGACGCGCCGGACGTGACATCCGCGTCGGCGGAGGCGGAGGCGGAGGCGGAGGCGGATCCGGAGGCGGATCCGCGCGCGGAGGCCGGTCCCGCCGAGGTCGGCAGCCCGAAGGTGAGCACCGTCTTGCCGCCGCGCTCGACGTAGATCGCGAGCCGTCCATCCACCAGCACGACCATCGCCCCGGCCTTGCGACCCGGGCGGTGGTTCGTGTGCCCCTCGGGCCAGGCGAGGGCGGCGCCGTAGGCGTTCGCCGGGTCGGTCGCGGCGAGCACGACGGCGCTCGGCGGCGTCTCGTCATCGGGATCGCGGCTGAAGCTGCGCAGCCGGTCGACGGTCGCCGGGGTCGCGAACTGGGCCGCGCCGAGCTGCTCGACGAAGTAGCCGCGGCGCACGCGCCCGGTCTCCTCCAGGCTCGACAGCACGCGGTACGCCGTGCTGAAGCCGCCGCGCACGCCTTCGGCGGCGACCGCGCCGCGCGTCACGACGCCGTGCCGCTCGAGCAGCTGCTCGGCGATCGCGGTGGCCCGGATGGTGCTGTCGGATTCGGCCGCGGGCAGCAGACTCCACCGCCCGCTCAGCGTCGGCGGCGCCGTCATCGCGATCGCCGCCGCGGCCGCGCGGGCGGCGCCGTACTTCGAGCGCCCCCGGTAGCCGCGCGCGCGGGGCGCGGAGCGCGAGCGCACCGGACTCGCGCCGAGCCGCGCGCGCAGCGGGGCGACGGTGTCGTTGCCGACGATCCCGGCCCAGACGAGGTCCCAGAGCGCCGTCGCCAGATCCTTGTCGTCGACCGGCTGCCCGTCGATCGGCCCGACCGCGGTCGCGAGTTGACGGAAGAAATACGCCCCGCCCATCACGAGGATCTCCTGCAGCCGGTCGTGCAGCGGCGTGCGGTCGAACTCGCCGGGTTCGGCCAGCGTGAGCGGAGCCGTGTCGGCGAGGTGGAAGGCCACCCATCCGTCGCCGCCCGAGAGCTCGCCCTTGCCCGACCAGACGACCTCGCCCGTCGTCGTCAGCTCGTCGAGCCAGGCGGGCGTGTAGTCGCGCACCCGCGCCGGCAGCACGAGACTCTCCCACGCGGAGGCGGGCAGTGCGACGCCGGCCAGCTGATCGATGGCCTGCACGAGCCCGTCGATTCCGCGCAGTCCGCCGGACGCCCCGGAACCGCGGCGGCCGATGTGCTGCCACTCGGGCAGGAATCGCGCGAGCGCGTCCTGCGCGACCGGCTCGACCTCCTGCCGCAGCGCCGCCAGCGAGCGGCTGCGCAGGCGGCGCAGCACCTCGGCGTCGACCCACTCGGTTCCGCTCGCGCCCGGACGGAACTCGCCCTCGGCCACGCGGCGATCGGCGCCGAGACGACGCAGCGCATCCAGCACGACGGCGACGCCGAGCCCGAGGCGGGCCGCCGCCTCGGCGACCGTGAAGGGACCGTGGGTGCGCGCGTAACGGCTGACCAGGTCGCCGACGGGATCGGGCACCGGGTCGAGGAAGGCGCTCGGCACCCCGATCGGCAGCGGCACGCCGATCGCGTCGCGCAGGCGGGCGGCGTCTTCGACGCCGGCCCAGCGCTCCTCGCCCGCGATGCCGGCGCGGATCACGCGGTTCGCCCGGGCGAAGGCGACCATCGCGGACTCGATGCCCGCGGCATCCAGCCCGCCGCCGCTGCCGCCGGAAGCGCCGGAGCCAGAGTCGGATCCGCTCTCGCCGTCGTCCGCCTCCGGTGCCCGCGTCCGCGCGGCCAGCTCCGCGGTCGTCAGCGGCCCGAGCAGCCGCAGCAGATCGATGAGTCCCTCGGCGTCTTTGACCTTGCGGTCGTCGGCGAGCCGCTGCAGCTCGGACTCGGTCTGCCCGATGACCTTCTCGTCCAGCAGCTCGCGCAGCTCGGCGCGCCCGAGCAGCTCGGCCAGCAGCGACGGGTCGAGACTCAGCGCGGCGGCGCGACGCTCGGCGAGCGGGCTGTCGCCCTCGTACATGAACGCGGCGACGTAGCCGAAGAGCAGCGTGCGGGCGAAGGGCGACGGGCTCTCGGTCTGCACCTCGACGAGCCGCACCCGTCGCTGGGCGATGTCGTTCGTCAGGGTCGCGAGCGAGGGGAGGTCGTAGACGTCTTGCAGCACCTCGCGCACGGTCTCGAGGATGATCGGGAAGCTCGGGTACTTGCGGGCCACCTCGAGCAGCTGGGCGCTGCGCTGGCGCTGCTGCCAGAGCGGCGAGCGGCGGCCGGGGTTGTAGCGCGGCAGCAGCAGGGCGCGGGCGGCGCACTCGCGGAAGCGCGCGGCGAAGAGCGCGGACCCGCCGACCTCGTCGGTCACGAGCTGCTCGAGCTCGTCGTGCTCGAAGACGAAGAGCTCGGCGCCGGGCGGATCGGCGTCGGTGTCGGGCAGGCGCACGACGATGCCGTCGTCGCCGGCCATGGCCGAGCCGTCGACGCCGAGCCGTTCGCGGATGCGCGCCGTCACCGCGAGCGCCCACGGCGCGTGCACGGGCATGCCGTACGGGGAATGCAGCACGAGCCGCCAGTCGCCGAGCTCGTCGCGGAAGCGCTCGACGAGCAGGGTCTTGTCGGTCGGCACCGTGCCGGTGTGCTGCTTCTGCTCGGCGACGAAGGCGCGCAGATTGCCGACGGCCCAGTCGTCGAGCCCGGCCTCGTCGAGACGCGAGCTCAATCCGCCGCTGCTCTCCGCGGCGAGCTCGGCCGTGAACGCGCCGATCGCGCGGCCCAGCTCGGCGGGGCGGCCGAGACCGTCGCCCTTCCAGAACGGCACCCGCCCCGGCTGCCCGAAGGCGGGGGAGACGAGCACCCGGTCGGAGGTGATCTCCTCGATGCGCCAGCTCGTCGCGCCGAGCGCGAAGACGTCGCCGACGCGCGACTCGTAGACCATCTCCTCGTCGAGCTCGCCGACGCGGCGCGCCCCGTCCTCGGTGCCGACGATGAAGACGCCGAAGAGCCCGCGGTCGGGGATCGTGCCGCCGCTCGTCACGGCGAGGCGCTGCGCTCCCGGACGCCCGGTGATCGTGCCGGCCACGCGATCCCAGACGATGCGCGGGCGCAGCTCGGCGAACTCGTCGCTCGGGTAGCGGCCGCTGAGCAGGTCGAGCGTCGCCTCGTAGGCGCTGCGCGGCAGCGTCGCGAACGGCGCGCTGCGCCGCACGGTCTCGAACCACTCCTCGACGTCGAGCTCGTCGAGTGCCGTCGCCGCGACGGTCTGCTGGGCGAGGATGTCGAGCGGGTTCTGCGGAACCTGCAGCGCCTCGATGAGCCCGGTGCGCATCCGCTCGGCCGCGACCGTGGTGTGCAGCAGGTCGGCGCGGTGCTTCGGGAACATCACGCCCGTCGAGATCTCGCCGACCTGGTGCCCGGCGCGGCCGATGCGCTGCAGGCCGCTCGCGACGCTCGGCGGCGACTCGACCTGGATCACCAGGTCGACGGCGCCCATGTCGATGCCGAGCTCGAGCGAGCTCGTCGCGACGACGCAGCGCAGCCGACCCGACTTCAGGTCGTCTTCGATCACGGCGCGCTGCTCCTTGCTCACCGAGCCGTGATGCGCGCGAGCCAGCACCGGACCGTCGTCGCCGAGTTCGCCGACCGACTGACCCGGCGCGAGCTGGGTGGAGGCGCCGGTCACGCCCGAGCCGCCGACCGCCTCGGCGGGGAATCGCCGGGAGGTCGAGACGGATGCGGCGCGGGTGCGCACCTCGGCGGCGGCGCGCGACCGGGCCTCGACCGCGGCGGCGGCTTCGGCGACGGCGACGCCGGCCGGCACGGGATCCGCATCCGCGCCGGACTCGGCATCGCCCGGCCGATCGGCCGATCCCGCCTCGCACTCGGCCGCACCCGCGGCCGCAGCGAGCCGCTCCTCGTAGACCTCGTTGAGCCGGGCCGTGAGCCGCTCGGCCAGGCGGCGCGAGTTCGCGAAGACGATCGTCGAGCGGTGCGCAAGCACCTCGTCGACGATGCGCGCATCCACGTGCGGCCAGATCGAGCCGGCGCTCTGCAGACCCGTCTCGTCCGCCTCGCCGGGCCCGGCATCCACCGGATCGGCGCTGCGCACGCCGAGCTCGGTCATGTCCTCGACGGGCACGACGACGCTGAGGTCGAAGGTCTTCTCGATCGGCGGGGCGACGATCTCGACCGGCGCGGTGCCTCCGAGGAAGCGCGCGACCTCCTCGCGCGGGCGCACGGTCGCCGACAGCCCGATGCGCTGCGCCGGCTTCTCGAGCAGGGCGTCGAGGCGCTCGAGCGAGACGGCGAGATGGGCGCCGCGCTTGGTCGCGGCGACGGCGTGCACCTCGTCGAGGATGACCGTGTCGACCTGGGTCAGCGTCTCGCGCGCCGCGCTCGTGAGCATGAGGAAGAGCGACTCGGGCGTCGTGATGAGGATGTCCGGGGGTTCGCGCTGCAGCAGTCTCCGGTCGGCGGACGTCGTGTCGCCGCTGCGCACGCCGACCGTGATGGTGGGCGGCGTCTCGCCGAGGCGCTTGGCCGTCTGGGTGATTCCGACGAGCGGGGCGCGCAGGTTGCGTTCGACATCGACGCCGAGCGCCTTCAGCGGGGAGATGTAGAGCACGCGGGTGCGGTGCCGGCGATCCTCCGGCGGCGGGCTGGATGCGAGACGGTCGAGCGACCAGAGGAACGCCGAGAGTGTCTTGCCCGAGCCGGTCGGCGCGACGACGAGCGCGTTCGAGCCCGAGGAGATCGCCGTCCAGGCGCCGGCCTGCGCGGCCGTCGGCGAACGGAACGCGCCCGCGAACCAGGTGCGCGTCGCGGGGGAGAAGCGGTCGAGCACCGCGACGCGGTCAGCGTCGGCGGGTTCGCGCTTCTCGGGCATGCTCACATCCTGGCGAATGCCGCCGACACGTGCTCGCGCTGCTCACTCCGCACCCAGCTGCGTCGCTGGGAGCGAAGGCCCGCTCAGCCCACCCGTGCCGCGATGAACGCGGAGATGTCGGCCAGCTCCTGCGGCGCGACGCCGTGCCCGAGCCCCGGGTAGACGCGCTCGGTCAGGGTCGTGTGGGTCGCGAGCCAGGGGATGCTCCACTCGACCGACGCCGACGGGATCACCGGATCGCTGTCGCCGCGACCCCAGAACACCGGCGGCGGCAGCTCGCGCAGTCGCGCATCCCCGTCGTGCTCCTCGCGCGGCACGTAGCCGCTCAGCGCGACCGCGTAGTCGAAGCGGCGCGGCTCCTGCCGCAGCAGTTGGGTCGACACCATGGCGCCCTGGCTGAAGCCGAGCAGCCCGACGCCGGCGCTCGTGTCGGTCTCGGCGTCGAGCCAGGCGAGCACCGCGTCCGCCGCCGCGTCGGCGACCTCGCGGGAGACGTCGCCCGGTGTGTAGCCGCCGCGCGCGAACCACGAGAATCCCGGCCCGTCGGCGATCGGCGCGCGCAGCGACGCGACGGTCACGTTCAGCGGCAGGTGCGGCGAGAGCCCGAACAGGTCGCCCTCGTGCGAGCCCTTGCCGTGCAGCAGCACGAGCAGCGGGCGGCCGGCGCGCTCGGCCTCGGGGGTGCTCCAGAGCGCGGCGTCGCGATCGATCTCGAGCTTCGTCACGCTGTCGACCCTAGGTCGTGCCGGCGACGCCGTGCCGGGCGCCGGGAGGAGACGAGAGGATGCGCGCGACGCATCCCGCGCCCTGCACGTCTCCGCGCCTCCGCATCCGTACGATCTGTGTATGGCGAACGTGGGCACCCCCGACCGACCCGGCACTCCCGACGACGGCCTCGGCGACGGCGCCAGCGAGCCGGAGCCGAACTCGGCCTGGCTGAGCGACGTCGAGCTGGCCGACATCCGGCGCCGGCTTCCGCTGCTCTACGTCGAGGCGGTGCCGGTGCGCGTCGACGGCCTCGGCGTGGTGACGAGCGTGGGCGTGCTGCTGCGGGCGAACGACGTCGGCCAGATCACCCGCACCCTCGTCAGCGGACGCGTGATGTACGGCGAGACCCTGCGCGACGCCCTCTTCCGCCACCTGGAGAAGGACCTGGGCCCGATGGCCTTCCCGCAGCTGCCGCCGAGTCCGGTGCCGTTCCAGGTGGCCGAGTACTTCCCCATCCCGGGCCTGTCGGCCTTCGTGGATGAGCGCCAGCACGCGGTCTCGCTGGCCTACGTCGTGCCGGTCACGGGCACCTGCGAGCCGCGCCAGGACGCGCTCGAGCTGACCTGGATGACGCCCGCCGAGGCCTCGTCGCCCGAGGTGCACGCCGAGATGGAGGGCGGTCGCGGCACCCTGCTGCGTGCGGCCCTGGCCTCGGTCGGCGTGCTCGGCTGAGCGATCTCGCGGCGGCGTGTTCGCCGCGGCGACGACGAGGGCCAGCCATCCGAGTGGATGACCGGCCCTCGCTCAGTGCGGTGGCGCCGAACCCGGTGCGGCTCAGCCCCCGTTGGCAGCGCTGCGGGCGCCACGCGCGCGACGCACGACGATCAGCGCCAGGCCGGCGAACAGCAGCACGGCGGCGGCGCCGAGCGGCAGGGCGGCGTCGGATCCGGTCGAGGCCAGCTCGGTGACGCCGGTTCCGGACGCGAGGCGGAATGCCGCAGTGCCGATCACGGCGCCGTCGTCGCTGAGCACCGAGAGGTGGTGGGTGCCGGCCGCGAGCTTCGCGCCTGCGAGGCTCCAGGTGGCGGTTCCGTCGGCGGCGACCTGGGTCCAGCCCAGCGCGACAGGGCTCGAGAACGCGTAGCCGAAGACCCAGTCACCGGCCTTCGCGGCCGGGACCTTCGCCACGATCCTGCCGTCGGCGACGGTCGTGCTCGCGCCGCCGCTGGCGCCGGTCGGCTGTGCCGGTGCCGCGGGCGTGGACGACGGAGTCGCGATGTCACGGCCGTCCCCGTCGCCGGTGCGCAGCTCACCTGCCAGGGGGATCACCGCGACCGAGAACCGGGCGTCGTTGGGCAGCGGGAGCGTCTCGTCGACCGAGCCGGAGTCGCTGTCCCAGGGGTGGTCGCCGACTCTGTCGAAGGTGACCGATCGGATGTCGGCTCCCACGGTACGGCTCGCGGCGCGGAATCTGACGGATCCGTCACCCGGCTTCTCCAGCAGGTAGACGACGAATCCGGTGAGCTGCGACGGCTCGTCGAGTGAGAGCCGCCAGTTCACGGTGACCGAGACCGTCTTGTGCCCGGTCGCCTTCGCCGAGGTGATCTCGACGTCGGGAGTCGCAGGGGCGTCCGCGGTCGACGTGGCGGCCGGTCCCCAGGTGACGCCGCCGTCGTTGCTGGCGTCGACGGTGAGGTCGTAGTGCGCCCCGAAGGTGAGGCGCGCGCCCACCACCTTCCAGTACTCGCCGAACTCGCCGGCGGTGGGATAGACGGTCGCGGGGTCGATCCGTTCGGTGTAGGTCGTCGCTCCGTCGGGCAGTCCGGGCCCGGTCACCGTCAGCCGGTAGTCGGTGATCGGCGCTCCGCCGTCGGAGGGCGACGGCGAGAAGGCGATGCTGATGAGCCAACCCGCCTTGTCGTAGAACGAGTTGAGGTAGCGCGGGGCCGACGGCGTCGTCACCGGAGCGGCCGACGCGTCGGGTGAGGATGCGTCGGCGGCGAGCGGCGCAGACGATGCGTCCGACGAGGGCTGATCGCCGGGCGTCGGCTCGGCGGGCGCGATGCTCCCGGGCGTGCCGGTGCCGGCAGGATGCTCGGTCGCGGTCGCGGTCGCGGTCGCGGTCGCGGTCGCCGTCGCCGTCGCCGTCGCCGTCGTCGACGTCGGGCTCTCATCGTCGACGGCGGAGGCGCCGGAGACGACCAGCGGCGAGGTGACCAGGGCTGCGGCGAGCCCGAGACCGAGAAAGCCCCGGAAGGTCTTCTTCACGGTGATGCCAATCTGGCGACGTGTCGCCGATCCGAGGACGTATTCAGGTGCGGGAATGCCCTGCTCAGGGCCAGCAACTAAGCTGAGGAAGACCCTGTTTCGCGAATTCAACCACTGTCGTTCTTCCCGGGCGTACACCCCTGTTCGGGGTACGGGAGCCGCCGGTCGCCGTCGGTGGGATTCGACCGGCCTTCAACGCCGCCCGGGGGCCGCTGATGTGTCGCTCGGGAGCGTCGACGGGTGTTGCGGACGGGTCTCGATCTAGCGGTGGAACGTGGAACGTCGGCGCACGACGAGCAGCGCGGTGCCGGCGATCAGCAGCGCGAGAGCCGCGCCCGTCGGCAGGCCGGCGTCGATTCCGGTCGAGGCCAGGCTCGTCACTGCGGCGCCGGCGACCGCCCCGCCGCTCACCGTGAATGCGACGGTGCCGACGATGGTGCCGTCATTGCCGACCAGGGCGAGGTGGTGCGAACCCGGTGCGAGCTTCGCGGCCGTCAGGTCGAAGGTGACCGTGCCGTCAGCGGCTGACTGCGCCCATCCGAGTGCCACCGGCGTCGAGAAGGCGTAGCCGAAGTACCAGGATCCGGCCGTGACGGCCGATCCCTGAACGGTGATCTTGCCGTCCTTGACGCTGGCGGTGACGCCGCGGGTGTCGCCGGTCGGCTGCGCGGGCGCGGCCGGCGTCTGGACCGCCGGAGTGGTGACCGAAGCGCTGGCCGAGTACCCGGCGTACGCCCCGCCCTCGGTCAGCGGCGACACCCAGACCCAGTACTCGGTCGCGTTCTGGATCGGCTGGTCGAGAATCGGATCCTGGTCGCGTCGGGAGATGTCGAGTGTGCTGAACGTCGCGGTGCGCACGTCGCGCCCGACCTCGATGTACTTATCCGCATAGGTGTCGCTGTCAAGGCCGGACCCGGGCGGCGGACCGATCGACACGATGTAGCCGGTCACGAGCTCGGGGTGCACGGCGATGACGTGCTCCCAGCTGACCGTGACCGACGGCGAGTGCAGACCCGATGTCGTGACCGACGTGATCGTCGGGCCGTCGGAGATCGGCGCCGCGGCGGTGACGGTGACGGACTGGCCCTCCTGGGTGCCGTCGGCGCTGATGGCGCGCACCGTCACGGTGAAGGTGTCGCCGAACTCCCAGACGGCGTGCACCGGAACGGTCTCGTAGGCGTCCCACTGCCCGTTCTCGTCGAAGGCGGGCTCGTCGAATTCCTGCGTCGTCGAGGTGCCATCGCGGTCGAGGGTCGCCGTCACGCGGAAGCGGGTGGGCTCAGCGGGGCGCCGCCAGCTCACGAATACGAACGTGGTCGTCTCGGGCTTGAGGGCGGAGACGTCGGCGCGAACCGCCTCGGGAGTCGGGAGGTCGCCCGCGGCGGGCGAGGCCGCGGCGGCGCTCGGTGTCGGCGGGGCATCGTTCGAGGCCGCGCCGCCGGCGCCGGACGCGGCTGAGTCGGGCTCAGCGCCATCTCGCTGGCCCGTGTCGGGCTCGGCCGCGTCCTGCTGTTCATCTGCGGGCTCCGCGGCGGGGTCCGAGGTCTCGCCGGAGGAGCTCGCGGCGGGGCCGTTCGCGGCCACGTCGCCACCGGCCGGAGCGACCGTCTCGGCGGCGGCGGCGCCGGTCGCGAGCGGAACGGCGACGAGCGCCGCCGCCAGCGCGAGACCGAAGCCCGCGGTGGTGATCTTCTTCACGATGATGTGCCGTTCTCGCGGTCCCTGATACCGCTTTCGGAGGGGGCGCGCCTGCGCGCGGAGATGAGTATGGCACAGAAACTCAGCTGTTTATCAGCTTGGCCAGCGCCCACGAGATCTCGCGTCCGGGTGCACGCCGCGAGTTCGCGCATCCCGGTCGACGCGAAGAGCCAGCCACCCCGTCGAGCGGCCGGCTCTCCCTGCGGTGCCGATGGCCGATGGTCCGACCGGCGCGACCGCTCGGCGAGCCGCTCGGCTCCGACGCGGAGGCGGGCGCGCTCCCTAGGCTGGTGACCATGACCGACACAGTGGGGTGGGGGATCATCGGCGCCGGCGGCATCGCCCGCGCCTTCGCACGGCAGCTGCCGCTGAGCACGACGGGCCGGTTCGTCGCGATCGCGAGCCGCGACCTGGCGCGGGCGCGGGAGTTCGCGGCCGAGTTCGACGATGTGCCGGTTCCGCACGGCTCCTACGCCGATCTGCTCGCCGACCCGGCCGTGGATGCGGTCTACGTCGCGACGCCGCATCCGCAGCACGCCGAGTGGGCGATCCGCGCGGCGCGCGCCGGCAAGCACGTGCTGGTCGAGAAGCCGCTCACCGCCGATCCGGCGCACACGATGGCCGTGCAGCAGGCGGCCCGCGAGAACGGCGTCGTGCTGCTCGAGGCGTTCATGCACCGCGCCCATCCGCAGTGGCGGGCGCTGGAGCGGATGCTGCGCGGCGGCGAGCTGGGCCGCATCCTCTCGGTGTCCGCTCGCTTCGGCTTCGCAGCCGGTGACGAGCCCTCGCGCATCACCCTGCCCGAGCTGGCCGGCGGTGGGGTGCTCGACGTCGGCTGCTACACGCTGTCGGCGTTCACCCTGGTGGCGGATGCGGCCGGTCTCCGCCTCGATGCGGCGGCGCTCGCCGCGGCGCGCGTCGACACGGCGGGTCACGCCGACGAGAACGGCGTCGACCGGTGGGCGGCGCTGACCGTCGCCCTGCCGGCGGCCGACGACGACGGCCTCACGCTGACCGCCCAGTTGGAATGCGCCGTGTCGATCGCGCTCGAGTCGCAGGTGCGCGTGGTCGGCGAGGCCGGCATCCTCACTCTGCCCGACCCGTGGACGCCCGATCCCGATCGCCCCGTGCCCGCGGTGCTGCAGCGGCCCGGAGCCCCCGAGCAGGAGCTGATCTTCCCGCCATTCGCGCAGTACGCCGGCGAGGCGGATGCGCTGGCCGAGGCCGCGGCGGCCGGTGCGATCGAGTCGCCGCTCGTGCCTTGGCAGCACAGCAGCGCGATGGCGCAGCTCGAGCAGCGCTGGCGCCACGGCATCGGCGCGGTCTACGCGAGCGAGCGCGCCGACGCCCCGGTCGCGCCCGTCGCGGGGGAGCCGCTGCGCCGCGCGAGCCGCGGCACGATGCCGATGGCGAGCGTCGAGGGGGTGCGGGTTCCGCTCTCGCGCCTCGTGATGGGCGCCGACAACCAGACCACGCTGCGCCAGGCCGCCGTCATGTTCGACGACTTCGTCGAGCACGGCGGAACCGTGTTCGACACCGCGTGGGTCTACGCCCGGGGCCGCCAGGAGCGGCTCGTCGGCGAGTGGATGCGGCAGCGCGGCATCCGCGACGAGCTCGCCCTGATCGTCAAGGGCGCGCACACCCCGCACTGCGACCCCGAGTCGGTCAGCCGTCAGCTGCACGAGAGCCTCGACCGGCTGCAGACCGACCGCGCCGACCTCTACTTCCTGCATCGCGACAACCCCGAGGTGCCGGTCGGCGAGTTCGTCGACGTGCTCGACGAGCACTGGCGCGCGGGCCGCATCGGCGCCTTCGGCGGCTCGAACTGGACGACCGTGCGCATGGATGCCGCCCGCGCCTACGCCGAGGCGAACGGCCGCCGCGGCTTCACCGTGCTGAGCAACCACTTCGGTCTGGCCGAGGCGCTCGACGTGCCGTGGGAGGGCTGCGAGCACGCGACCGATGCGGCATCCAAGGAGTGGCTGGAGCGCACGCAGACGCCGTTGTTCCCGTGGTCGTCGCAGGCGCGCGGCTTCTTCGCCCGCGCCGACCCGGCCGACACGAGCGACGCGGAGCTGGTGCGCTGCTACTACAGCGACGGCAACTTCGAGCGACTGCGTCGCGCGCGTGAGCTGGCGGCGCGGCGCGGGGTCGCCCCCACGGCGATCGCGCTGGCCTACGTGCTCGCGCAGCCCTTCCCGACCTTCCCGCTGATCGGCCCGCGCACGCTCGACGAGACGCGGTCGTCGCTCGCCGCGCTCGCGATCGAGCTCAGCCCGGCCGAGGTCGGCTGGCTCGACCTGCGGGTGTGAGCGCCGCGCCCCGGACTGGGGTCGCGCTCATGTTTCCGCTCCTGGGCGGTGCTCACGTACTGTTCCCTCACCGTCGGCGGATCAGCCCGCCGACCACGCGCTGACGCCTCACCCGTCAGCTCGCCCTGATCGAACGGACCCGCCGTGCGCCCCGCCCGCATCCTCATCGCCGCCCTGGCCGCCGCGACGCTCGTCACGACCCTCAGCGGATGCGCGCTGATCGACACCGCCCGCGACCTCGGCCGTGCCCTCGGCGGCGGCGGCGCGCCGGGCTCCGGCGGCTCTGTCGACCCCGACTACGACACCGCCCTCGACGAGCTCGAGGTCGGCGACTGCTTCCTCGAGCCGGATGACGACATCGAGACCGCGATCGTCGACTGCTCCGACGAGCACGACTACGAGGTCACGGCGCTCGTGACCCTCGAGGGCGTCGACTACCCGGGCGACATCAAGGTCGACAAGCTCTCGCGGGCGCTCTGCTCGCAGGCTCTCACCGACTACGTCGGCATCCCCTACTCGGATTCGTCGCTCGAGAGCTGGGCGTGGACCCCCGACGAAGACGGCTGGGCTGACGGCGACCATGTCGCGGTCTGCACCGCGACCGACTACTACTACGACGTGCTCGACCAGAGCGTCAAGGACGCGAGGATCTGACCTGACGCGACCCGCCCGGCCGTCCGCCTCGGGGAGCCCGGAGCGGATGACGACGAAGGCCCCCGATCCAGCGGATCAGAGGCCTTCGTCGGAGCTGCGCGGGTCAACGACCCGAGCGGCGGCCTCCGCCGTTCTGACGCACAACCGAGCCGACCATGAGCTTCGAGCCCCCGGTCGAGCCCGCGGCGGCGCCGGCGCGACGGCCGGTGCGGCGCTTCGAGACGCCGGCGCGGCCGGCCTCCTCGTGACGGGCGTGCTGGGTCTTGGTCGGCGCGCTCTCGCCCGAGCGCACGCCGTCGGGGCGACCCGAGCGGTCGCGGCGCTGCTCGCCCGCGGCCGCCTTCGCGCCCGTTCCGGCGCCGGCGCCACGGCCGCGACCGCGGCCCTGACCCGAGCCGACGATGTCGCCGCTGCGGCCCGCGCCGTCGCGGCCGCCGTCACGGCCGGAGCCGCCACGTCCACCGCGACCGCCACGGCCGCCGCCCTGGCCGTCGCGCTCCTCGCGCAGCGCGCGCTTGCGCTGGGCGTTCGCGCCGGTCGAGCGACCGCCGCCGCCCTGCTGGCGCTCCGGCTTCGGGGCCGGCTTGACGTACTCGGCCACGGCGCCGACCAGCGCATCCACCTCGAGCGAGGCGGCGGTGACGGTCTGCGGCTCGACCTGGATCGCGGCCTTGCGCAGCAGCTTCTTGAGGTCGTCCATCTGGCTCGGCATCGCGATCGTGACCACCGCGCCCTCGGCGCCGGCGCGGGCGGTGCGGCCCGAGCGGTGCAGGTACGCCTTGTGCTCCATCGGCGGGTCGACGTGCACGACCAGCTCGACGTTGTCGACGTGCACACCGCGCGCGGCGACATCGGTCGCGACGAGCACGCGCACATCCCCGCCGCCGAACGCCGCCAGGTTGCGGTCGCGCTGCGGCTGGCTGAGGTTGCCGTGCAGGTCGACGGCCGGGATGCCCGCGGCGGTCAGCTTCTGCGCCAGCTTCTTGGCGGCGTGCTTGGTGCGCAGGAAGAGGATGCGCTTGCCGGTGCCCGAGGCGAGCTTCTGCACGAGCTCGGTCTTGCCCTCGGCGCTCTCGACGCGGAACACGGTGTGACTCATGGCCGCGACCGGCGAGGTGGCCTCGTCGACCGAGTGCAGCACCTCGTTCTGCAGGAAGCGGCGCACGAGCTTGTCGACGCCGTTGTCGAGCGTGGCGCTGAACAGCATCCGCTGCCCCTCGCTGCCGGTCGCCGACAGGATGCGGGTCACGCCGGGCAGGAAGCCCAGGTCGGCCATGTGGTCGGCCTCGTCGATCACGGTGACCTCGACGGCGTCGAGGTGCACGAAGCCCTGCTTCATGAGGTCTTCGAGACGACCGGGGCAGGCGACGACGATGTCGACGCCGGCGCGCAGCGCCTCGACCTGGCGCTTCTGGTTGATGCCGCCGAAGATCGTGGTCGTGGTGAGGCCGTAGGCCTCGGCGAGCGGCTTGAGCGTCGCGTCGATCTGGGTCGCGAGCTCGCGGGTCGGCGCGAGCACGAGGCCGAGCGGGCGACCGGGGCGACGGGCGCCGCCGGCGAGACGGGTGCCGAGGCGGGCGACCATCGGGATCGAGAAGGCCAGGGTCTTGCCCGAGCCGGTGCGGCCGCGGCCGAGCACGTCGCGTCCGGCGAGCGTGTCGGGCAGGGTGTCGGCCTGGATGGGGAAGGCGCTGGTCTTGCCCTGCTTGGCGAGGGCCTCGATCAGCGGGTAGGGCACGCCGAGCGTGCTGAAGTCCGTGGACATAGAGGTGTTACTGCTTTCGATGGTGAACGGACGCCCTGAATGATCCGGCGGAGGCCGGGCCGGGCGTTGCGCCGTTCTGCGATGTCATCCGGACGTGCGGGATCGGCGCCGACCTGGTCGGTGATCCCGGACGGTGGTGCTGTCCGGAGAGGGATGCGTTCTACGACGCGAGTGCCGCTTCAATGGCGGCAAACCTGTAGACCTTATCAGGCTGACGGGCCGAACGGCAGGTTCACTCCGCGCCGTCGCGCGCGATCCGCGTCGCGAGCCGGCGGATGCCGCGCCCGCGCCACTGCCAGAACGCCCAGAGCACCGGCCAGACGAGCAGCGTCGCGGCCCCGGCGGAGAAGCTCAGCTGATCGCGGAAGAGCGTCGCGCCGTCGCGGCCGGGCGCGATCGCCATCTGGTGCCGCCACCGCGTGACGAGCGTGAGCGCGCCCGCGGTCGGGCCGCCGTCGTCGACGAAGACCCGCAGCGCATCCTTCTCGCGGAAGCTCACGTCGATCGTCTGCTCGCCGACGCGCACGAGCCCGAAGAGCGCGTGCACCTCGACCGGGTAGGCGCGCTGCTCCCACTTGTCCGGGAGGCTGGCCGACTCGACCGGGTCGAAGGCGAGCCAGGGACGCGACACCGCGGTGAGGGCTCCCGGCGAGCGCACCAGGTCCCAGGCCTCGTCGATCGTGCACGGCAGCTCGAACTTCAGACGCACCTTCACCCGGTCCATTCCACCGGATGTCGGCGGTGCGCGCCACACTCGCGGCAGGCGAGCAACGGGAGGCGGCCGATGAGGTACTGGATGGGCGTGGTGCAGCGCGAGCACGTGCACCGCGGGCTCGCGATGGGCATCGCGCAGACGAATCACGGTGCGGCCGCGGGCCTGCGCCGCATGGAGCCGGGTGATCGGCTCGTCTACTACTCGCCGAAGACCGCCTACCCCGAAGGGGATGCGCTGAAGGAGTTCACGGCGATCGGCGTGGTCTCCGACGGGGCGCCCTGGCAGTCGCCCGAGGCGATGTGGCGTCGCCGGGTCGACTACGTCGAGGGGGTGCGCTCGGTGCCGATCGCCGAGCTGGCGGGGGAGCTCGAGCTGACGAGCAAGCCGAACTGGGGCTACGCCCTGCGGCGCGGGCTCGTCGAGCTCAGCGCGCACGACTTCGCCCTCGTCGCCGCGGCGATGGGCGCGTCCGAGCTCGTGCCGGCGGAGGCGCCGTCGGCGGGGTGACCTCCCGCGTCGTCGGCGCGCGGGGCGTCGCCGTGAGGTCGGTAGCCTCGGCATCATGAGTGCGCCCGTCACCTCGCATCCCTCCGCCCAGGCCACCTACCAGGTGCGCTTCGACGGGGGCCGGGCCGGTGCCGCGGCACTCGCCGACGCGGACGTACTCGTCTGGGTCGATCAGCTCGGCGAGCAGGAGACCCCCGCGCATCCGGGCCTCGAGACCGCCCGGGTCGAGGATGCGGAGCGCATCGGCGACCTCGTGCTGCGCAAGCAGGAGGAGCGCGGCGACCGCGTCTCGATCGCCGTCGTCGCCGCCGGCGAGCCGGCCGAGGCCGGGGCGCTGCGCTTCGCCGTCGAGGACCTGCTGGCGGCCGGCGCGATCATCGACCGCCTCGCCGACCTCGGCATCGACCACTGCTCGCCGGAGGCGGCCGTCGCCGGCGCCGGCTACGGCTCGCTCCGCAACGCCACCCGCCACCTGATCAGCGCCTCCGTCACCGCCCGCCTCGCCCGCAGCTGAGCGCGAGCCCCGACGGTCGGCACCATCCGGCGGAATGGCGCACGGCGCGCGTAGCGTTCCGATCAGCGGAGGCGCGATCGCGCCCCCGCCCACGACCTGAGGAGCGCCCATGCCCACCGCCACGATCAACGGCGTCGTCGTCGCCGAAGCCGACGAGGCCGACGTCCTGCACATCGAGGGCAACGTCTACTTCCCGCCGGCCAGCGTCAACCGCGACCTGCTGAAGGACAGCCCCACGCCCTACACCTGCCCCTGGAAGGGCGAGTGCCAGTACTTCTTCGTGAAGAGCGGCGACGAGTGGCTGCAGGACCGCGCCTGGACCTACCCGCACCCCTTCCCGACCGCCGAGCAGCGCGTCGGCAAGGACATCGCCGGCTACGTCGCCTTCTGGAAGGAGGTCCAGGTCAGCTGACCTGAGACCTCCCGCCGCGGCCGCGCGCCGCGGTGATCAGGCGGTCGCCGCTCCGGACACGGATGCGGCGGCCGCCTGACGCGCATCCAGCTCCTCTCGGCGCACCCAGACGATCGCCGCGCGCGGGTCGTAGCGGCGCGAGCACTTCGCGCACGAGAGCTCGCGGGTGGGCTTGCGATAGCGGTAGTGCGTGTGCCCGGCCGGGCAGGTGCCGATCCACGGCGCCAGCTCCTCGGCGACGCCGCCGCTGTGCAGGCGCGACCCGACGTAGCCGAGCTCGGCGGCGGTCGCCTTCCAGCGCGGACCGTGCCCGGCGCGCGGGCCGGCGAGCGCGTGCGCGACCTCGTGCAGCAGCACCTGGTGGATCTCGTCGTCGTCGAAGCGCCCGGCGAGGTGCCGCGAGACGCTGATGCGCTTGTGCGTGTAGTCGCACAGCCCCGCGCGGGTCTTCGCCGAGTCGAAGGCGAAGGTCCACACGGCGGGATCGAGGTGCAGCGCGATCAGGGCGTCGGCCCAGCGCCGCACGCGGTCGAGGTCGGCCATCAGCCCGCGCCCTGCGCGGTCAGGCTCACCTGCAGCAGCTTGTCGTCGCCCGACTTCGGCGAGCCGCGGCCGTCGGTGTTGTTCGTGATGATCCAGAGCGTGCCGTCGGGGCCGGGCACGGCGTCGCGGATGCGTCCGTACTCGCCCTCGTACCAGGCTGTTCCGACGGCGCCGGTCGCCTGCGTCCATCCTCGGCCGAGGTCGTCGGGCTGGATCGACCAGAGCCGCTGGCCCTTGAGCGCGGCGAGATAGAAGGTGCCGCCGACGTAGGCGAGTCCGCTGGGGCTGGCGTCGTCGGTCTTCCACTGCAGCAGCGGGTCGACGTAGCCGCGCTTGCCGCCCTGGCCTTCGACGATCGGCCAGCCGTAGTTCTTGCCGGGCTGGATTCGGTTGAACTCGTCCCAGGTGTCCTGCCCGAACTCGGCGGCGTAGAGCTGGCCGCTCGCGTCCCAGGCGAGGCCCTGCGGGTTGCGGTGGCCGATCGAGTAGACGAGCGAGTTGTCGAAGGGGTTGCCGTCGGGCACCCCGCCGGTCGGCGTCATGCGCAGGATCTTGCCGTTGAGCGAGGTGCGGTCCTGCGCCCGGGCGGGCTCGCCCGCGTCGCCGACGGTCGCGTAGAGCAGGCCGTCGGGCCCGAACGCGATCCGTCCGCCGTCGTGGTTGGAGGCCTTCGCGAGGCCCTTGAGCACGATCTGGGGTGTGCCCAGCCCGAGCTCGTCGCCGAGGGGCATGCGCACGATGCGGTTGTCGTTCTGGGTGGTGATGTAGGCGTAGAGCCAGCGCATCCCGCCGTCGTCGTGCTCGGCGAGGCCGAGCAGTCCGCCCTCGCCCTGGTGCACGACACCGGGCACCTTGCCGATCGACGCGACCTTGCCGTCGGGGCGCACCTGCACGATCTCGCCGCTGTCGCGTTCGCTGATGAGGGTCTGGCCGGTGCTGAGCCGCACGATCGACCAGGGGGTGTCGAGGCCGCTGGCGAGCACGGTCGGCTCGCCAGTCGGAACGGTGTATCCGGCGGGGGCGGTGGTGGCCGGGGGAGTCGGCGCGGGGCTGGCGGGAGCGGGGTCGGTGGGGGCGCAGGCGCTGAGGGCGAGGCCGGCGAGGGTCGCCACGGCGAGCGCGGCCTGGATGCGTCGAGCCATGGTGCGACGGTAGCGCGCGGTGCTGAACCGCGGCCTCGTCGCGCTGGGCGAGGGCGAGGACGAGCGCGGATGCGAGCCCGTCACTTGACCTCGAAGATGCTGCGGGCGGGCGGCGGCGAGGGGATGGCGGTCGCGTCGCTCACGACGGCGGCTCCGGCGATCCAGTCCTTCAGCTCACGGCCGTGCACGACCTTGGCCGGATGCGGTCCGCCGGCGAGCAGGCGCGGCAGCCATTCGAGCGGGATCTCGCTCGGCGATGCGGCGAGCACGACGTTGCCGAAGCGGCGCCCCTTGAGCATCTGGGTGTCGGCGAGCGCGGCGACGTCGGCGAAGACGGAGGCGAGGGTCGCGGCCTGGCCACGCGCGAAGGCGAGACCGGCGCCGTCGGCGATGTTGGCGAGCAGCACGCCTCCGGGGGCGAGCAGCGCGGCGCACTCGCCGTAGAACTCGGCGCTGGTGACGTGCGCGGGGATGCGCGAGCCGCCGAACACGTCGACGACGAGCAGGTCGACGGTGCCGTTCAGCGCGGGCGGCAGCTTGGCGAGCGTCGCGCGGGCGTCGCCGTAGCGCACCCGGATGGCGGCATCCTTCGGCAGAGGCAGCTCGCGTCGCACCAGGTCGATGAGGGGGCGCTCGAGCTCGAGCACCTGCTGGCGCGAGCCGGGCCGGGTGGCGGCGACGTAGCGGGGCAGCGTGAGCGCGCCGGCGCCGAGGTGCACGGCGGTGAGCGGTCCGGCGGGCAGCTGGTCGATCACGTGGCCCATGCGGCGCACGTATTCGAAGAAGAGCTCCTCGGGCTGCTCGAGGTGCACGTGCGACTGCGGGGTGCCGTCGACGACGAGCTCGTAGGCGCCGTCGTTCCAGCGGTCGGGGCGCACCTCGGCCCAGAGTCCGCTGTCGAGCACGATGCCCGGCAGCGGCGGTTCCTCGATCTGTCTCGCCACCCGCACAGCCTAGGTCGCACGGCGTGATCCGACGGCGTCGCGAATGAAAACCTTGCGCTCGTCAGGTTTTCGCGGTGGAATGGGTGCACGAGATCCGAGAACAAGGGAGTTCCCGATGAGACGCTCGACCCGACTGCTCACCCCGCTCGCCGCGATCGCCGCCCTCGGCATCGCGATAGCGGCCCCCGCCGCGGCGAACGCCGGCGGCTACGGCGGAGGACCCGGCGGACCCGGCGGACCCGGCCACGGGCCCGGCGGCGGACACGCCTCCGCCGACGACCAGACCTTCCTGCAGTACGCGAAAGACACCTGGCGCTCCATGGACGCCATGACCGACAAGGCCACCGGCCTCCCCGCCGACAACGTCACCGGCGACCTGACGAAGGCCAGCGCCGAGACCAGTCCGACCAACATCGGCGGCTACCTCTGGTCGACCGTCGCCGCGCGCGACCTCGGGATCATCGACCGCAAGGATGCGCGCACGCGCCTCGCCACGACCCTGAAGACCCTCGGCACCCTCGAGCGGCACCAGGGCAGCGGCATGTTCTACAACTGGTACTCGCCGACCACCGGCGCGAAGCTCACGAGCTGGCCCGAAGACGGATCCGTCGTCTACCCCTTCCTCTCCACCGTCGACAACGGCTGGCTCGCCGCGGCGCTCCGCGTGGTCGGCAACGCCGACCCCGCGCTGAAGAAGCAGGCGGGCGCCCTGTACTCGTCGATGGACTTCTCCTGGTTCCACGACAAGGCCGCTGCCGCATCCAAGCCCGGCATCGACCCGGCACTGGGCCTCAACCGCGGCGGCTTCTGGGATGCGCCTCCCGGTGACGGCTGCACCGTGCCCGGCGACTACACGGGCAGCGGCACGACCGTCTACTACACCTGCCACTGGTACGACACGACGGTCAGCGAGGCGCGCATCGCGACCTATGTCGGCATCGCGAACGGCCAGATCCCCGCGAAGGACTACTACGGCACCTACCGCACGATGCCCGACCAGGGCTGCGACTTCGGCTGGCAGGAGCAGAAGCCGACCGGCGTGATCCGCGACTACAGCGGAACGAAGGTCTACGAGGGCACCTACTCCTATGACGGCATGCAGCTCGTGCCCGCCTGGGGCGGCAGCATGTTCGAGGCGCTCATGCCCGACCTGTTCGTTCCCGAGGCGCAGTGGGGCCCGCGCAGCTGGGGCGTCAACCACCCGGCCACCGTGAAGGCGCAGATCCATCACGGGCTGGATGAGGCGGGCTACGGCTACTGGGGCTTCTCGCCCGCCAGCGACCCGGCCGGCGGCTACCGCGAATACGGCGTCGACGCGATCGGCATGCAGAGCGACGGCTACACGTCCGACGAGGAGCGCACCGACGTCGACCTCGGCTATGAGGGCTGCCGCGAGGCGACGAACCCGACGCCGGCCTTCGGCGACGGCGTCGTCACCCCGCACGCCGCGTTCCTCGCGCTGCCCTACGACAAGAAGGCCGCGCTGACCAACCTCGACGGGATCAAGAACAAGCTGGGCGCCTACGGCCCCGGCGGCTTCTACGACGCCGTCGCGGTGAAGTCCGATCGCGTCGCCGAGCGGTACCTGTCGCTCGACCAGTCGATGATCATGGCCGCGATCTTCAACGAGCTCGGCCACGACAAGCTCAAGTCGTACTTCGCCGACCGCGCCTTCGAGAAGGCGGTGCGTCCGGTGGTGGCGGCTCAGGTGTTCGGTTCGAAGCTCGGATAGAGATCGCCGACTCGATGCGGCGCGGGCTCGTGGTGGTGCCCCGTGTCGCATCCCACCCGACACGGGTGACGCGAGGCGGGTGGAGAGCGTGCAGGCTCTCCACCCGCATCGTTCTCATCTCCACCCGGGTGCCCACCCTCGGGCCGATCCGCCGCGCGCCGCCGGTCGCGACAGTGGACTCATGACCGCTCAGAACCTCATCTCGATCGCCCTCGGCCTCGCGCTCGTCGTGTACATCGGCTATCGCCAGTCGACCTGGCAGAACCTCACCGCCCGCTCGAACTGGCTCATGCCGGCCATCCTCGGCGTCGTCGGCCTCGGCCTGCTCGTGAAGTCGACGCCCGCCGCGGCGTTCACCGCGCAGGGCCTCGGGCTGCTGCTGCTCGAGCTGGCACTGAGCCTCGCGATCGGCGTCGTCATGGGCGTCATCACGCGCTTCCGCAACGTCGACGGCCACGTCGTCGATCGTCGCGGCCAGGCGATCGAGTGGCAGACCCGCACCGGCTGGGTCGGCGCCGCGCTGTTCTTCGCGCTCATCGCCGTGCGCATCGGCATCGACGTCTGGGCCGGATCGATGGGATTCGGCGCGCTCGTCGCCTCGACCGGCGCGATCCTGCTCGTCATCGGCGCGAACCGGCTGGTGCGCGCCGGAGTCATCCAGCTGCGCCTGGCTCGTCACCAGGAGCTGACCGGCGTGGGCGCCGCGTGAGCGCCGCTCCCGCCGCTCTGCTCCGGTCGGGTGCCGCATCCTCTCGGGGATGCGGCCCCGCCGCGTCTGCGGCCCGCCCGTCCGAGGTCAGCGGCAGGATGGAGCCGTGACCTTCAGCTCGCGCGCCGCCGACGCGATCGCCCGCGCCAACATGCCGCGGTCGGGCGGGCGGAGCTGGCTGTTCAGCGTCATCTGGGGCGCCGTCTACGCGCTCGGCCTCGCCTCGATGTTCGCGAGCACCCATCGGGCGCCATGGGTGTGGCTGGCCTGCGCGGTCGGCGTCATCGGCTGGATCCTGCGCGCGCTCATCCCCGACACGATGTCGCGGCGGCAGCTGGCCGCCGAGCTGGGCATGATCGTCGTCGGCGGCCTGGTCGCCTTCGAGGCGAACGTGCTCGGCGGGGTGCCGCTCGCGGTCGGTCTCGTGCTCGTCATCGGCCGGCTCGAGCGCCCGGTGCGCGCCGGCGTCGTCGCGTTCGTGCTGGCGGTCGCGGCGCTCGGCGCCGGACTGCTGCTCACCTCGTCCGAGAGCCGCGACCTCGGCGGGGTCATCGTCGGCTCGCTCGCGATGCTGATCATCTCCGCGCTCGTCGGCGTCAGCCGCCGCCAGGTCAACGCGGCCGAGCTGCGCCTGCGCGAGCTCGCCGAGCAGCGCCGCCGGGCCGAGCGCCTCGACGACCACGCCCGCGTCGCCCGCGAGCTGCACGACGTGCTCGCGCACGGGCTCGGTGCGCTGGTCGTGCAGCTAGATGCGGTCGACGCGCTGCTCGAATCCGGTCGCGTCGACGAGGCGGCCGCCCGGGTGCGGTCGTCGCGCACGCTCGCGGTCGACGGCCTCCGCGACGCGCGCCGCGCCGTCGACGCGCTGCGCTCCGACGAGACGGATGCGGCTCCCGTGTCGCCCGAGGCGGCGACCGCGGCGCTCGCCGAGCTGATCGAGGCGCACCGCGCCCTCGGCGGCGCGGTGGAGGCGCGGCTCGCGACCCCGCCGCGCGCGCTGCCGGCGTCGACCGCGACGGCGCTGCGCCGCATCCTGCAGGAGGCGCTGAGCAACGCGCGCAAGCACGCGGCCGGTCAGCCGGTGGCGGTGGAGCTGCGGCGCGTGCCCGGCGCGCGGCCGAGCATGGCGGCGGCGCCGGTCGCGCCCGCCGACCACGGCCGGCTCGTGCTCGAGGTGACGAACCCGCTCGGCGCCGCCGGCGCCGCGGCGGGAACGGGCGGCGGGCACGGCCTCGCCGGGATGGAGGAGCGCGTGAGCGAGATCGCGGGCGCCGAGCTGCGTACCGGCGTCGAAGGGGCAGGTACACGGTTCATGGTGCGGGTCGAGGTGCCGGCGTGAGCGGGGCGGGCTCGACCTCGGGCGGGGCGGTCGGCGGTGCCGATGCTGCCGCCGGCGGCGCCCCGCGCATCCGGGTGCTCGTCGCCGACGACCAGGCGATCGTGCGCGACGGCATCGTGACCGTGCTCGGGCTCGAGCCCGACATCGAGATCGTCGGCGAGGCGGCCGACGGCGCGCAGGCGGTCGAGCTGGCGACGTCGCTCGCTCCCGACGTCGTGCTGATGGATCTGCGCATGCCGGTGCTCGACGGCGCCGCCGCGACCGAGCGCCTGCGCGAGTCGGCTCCTAAGACCGCCGTGCTCGTGCTCACGACCTACGCCGACGACGCCTCGATCATGGGCGCGCTGCGCGCCGGCGCGCGCGGGTATCTGACGAAGGATGCCGGCCGCGCCGAGATCGCGGCCGCCGTGCGCGCGGTGCGCAGCGGTCAGACGACGCTCGCCGCCGAGGTGGGCGCGCGGCTGATCGGCGGACTGACGGCGCCGGCGGGCAGCCGGGGGCGCGATGGGGGAGACTCCGCATCGGCGAACGCAGCGGGGATGCGCACCGTCGTGGAGCCCCCGGCATCCGCGGCCGGCCCAGCGGCCGGCGCCGGGTCCGGGTCGGCCGCAGCCCCCGACCCGCTCGCCGCGCTGCGCGCCCGCGAGCCCGAGCTCACGGCACGCGAGGCGGAGGTCGCGCTGCTCATGGCCGAGGGACTCGCGAATCCCGAGATCGCCGGCCGGCTCTTCGTCTCGACCGCGACCGTCAAGACGCACGTCAACGCGATCTTCGGCAAGCTGCTGGTCGCGACCCGCGCCCAGGCGATCGCCCGCCTGCGCCCCTGACCCGCGCCTCCGCTCCCGCGGAGAGCGACCGCGCGGCGGGAATGCGGATGCGCTCCGCCCGGTTGCGCTCATCAGACCCCGCGACAGGTCTGCTGAAGCCCCGGAATTCCGGGGCCGGCTGGCCCTTATACGCCGATCCTCGAATCGAGTCAAGGAGAAGGTAGACGTGTCGCGCATTCCGGGGCTATGCTTGTCCCTTGCGCTCCCACTCTCCCATGCCGTCATATTTCGGTCGGCTGGTGCGCCCCGAAGATAGCGGCGGGGCCGGACCTGTTTCGGCGAGCTTTCTCTCACACGAACCGACAGACAACTGAGATCGACGGATCTCACGGAGGTTGTTTCCTTGGCTGCTGCGCGCTCCGCATCCAGTACGAATTCCCCCAAGAACGGCCGCGGAGCCTCGCGGCTCTCGTTCGCCAAGATCCAGGACACGCTGACCGTTCCTGATCTTCTCGCCCTTCAGACCGAGAGCTTCGACTGGCTCGTCGGCAACGACGCGTGGAAGGCCCGCGTCGCGAAGGCCCGCGAGGCTGGCGACGCCGGCGTTCCCGAGACCACGGGACTCGACGAGATCTTCGAGGAGATCTCCCCGATCGAGGACCTGGGCGAGACCATGCAGCTCAGCTTCTCGCACCCGGAGCTCGAGCCGCCGAAGTACTCCATCGAGGAGTGCAAGGAGAAGGGCAAGACCTACTCCGCGCCGCTGTACGTGAACGCCGAGTTCATGAACCACCTCACCGGCGAGATCAAGACCCAGACGGTCTTCATGGGCGACTTCCCGCTCATGACCGAGAAGGGCACCTTCGTCATCAACGGAACCGAGCGCGTCGTCGTGTCGCAGCTCGTCCGCTCGCCCGGCGTCAACTTCGAGCGCACGCCCGACAAGACGTCCGACAAGGACATCTACTCGGCCCGCGTCATCCCCTCGCGTGGTGCCTGGCTCGAGTTCGAGATCGACAAGCGCGACCAGGTCGGCGTGCGCATCGACCGCAAGCGCAAGCAGTCGGTCACCGTGTTCCTCAAGGCCCTCGGTCTGACGAGCGAGGACATCCTCGCCGCGTTCCCCGGCTACGAGTCGATCGCCTCGACCCTCGAGAAGGACGCCGTCCTCACCAAGGAGGAGGCGCTCAAGGACATCTACCGCAAGCTGCGCCCGGGCGAGCAGGTCGCCGCCGAGGCCGCGCGTGCGCTGCTCGACAACTACTACTTCAACCCGAAGCGCTACGACCTGGCGAAGGTCGGCCGCTACAAGATCAACCGCAAGCTCGGCCTCGAGGCCGACCTGCGCGACTCGGTCCTGTCGGTCGACGACATCCTCGCCACGATCAAGTACCTGGTCGCGCTGCACGCCGAGCAGACCACGATCGAGGGCACGCGCGACGGCAAGAAGGTCGACCTGCGTCTCGACGTCGACGACATCGACCACTTCGGCAACCGCCGCATCCGCGCGGTCGGCGAGCTCATCCAGAACCAGGTCCGCACCGGTCTCTCGCGCATGGAGCGCGTCGTCCGCGAGCGCATGACCACGCAGGACATCGAGGCGATCACGCCGCAGACCCTGATCAACGTGCGCCCCGTCGTCGCCGCGATCAAGGAGTTCTTCGGAACCTCGCAGCTGTCGCAGTTCATGGACCAGAACAACCCGCTCGCGGGTCTGACCCACAAGCGCCGCCTCTCGGCGCTCGGACCCGGTGGTCTGAGCCGCGAGCGCGCCGGCGTCGAGGTGCGTGACGTCCACCCCTCGCACTACGGCCGCATGTGCCCGATCGAGACCCCGGAAGGCCCGAACATCGGCCTGATCGGATCGCTCGCGTCCTTCGCGCGCATCAACTCCTTCGGCTTCATCGAGACCCCGTACCGCAAGGTCGTCAAGGGCAAGGTCACCGACCAGATCGACTACCTGACCGCGAGCGAGGAGGACGAGTTCCTCGTCGCCCAGGCCAACGCGCCGCTGACGAAGGACTTCCACTTCGCCGAGGACCGCGTCCTGGTTCGTCCCAAGGGCGGTGAGGTCGAGCTCGTCGAGCGCGACCGCGTGGACTACATGGACGTCTCGCCGCGCCAGATGGTGTCGGTCGCGACCTCGCTCATCCCGTTCCTCGAGCACGACGACGCGAACCGCGCCCTCATGGGTGCGAACATGCAGCGCCAGGCCGTGCCGCTGCTGCGCTCGGACTCGCCTGTCGTCGGAACCGGCATGGAGGGCTTCGCGGCCATCGACGCCGGTGACGTCATCACCGCCGAGAAGGCCGGTGTCGTCGCCGAGGTCTCGGCCGACGAGGTCACCATCCAGCTCGACGAGGGCGGCACGCAGAGCTACTTCCTGCGCAAGTTCGACCGCTCGAACCAGGGCACCAGCTACAACAACCGCGTGATCGTGGATGCGGGTGAGCGCGTCGAGGCCGGTCAGGTCATCGCCGACGGTCCCGCGACCGAGAACGGCGAGCTCGCGCTCGGCAAGAACCTGCTCGTCGCGTTCATGCCGTGGGAGGGCCACAACTTCGAGGACGCGATCATCCTCAGCCAGCGCCTGGTGTCGGAGGACGTGCTCTCGTCCATCCACATCGAGGAGTACGAGGTGGATGCGCGCGACACCAAGCTCGGCAAGGAGGAGATCACCCGCGACCTCCCCAACGTCAGCCCCGAGCTGCTCGCCGACCTCGACGAGCGCGGCATCATCCGCATCGGCGCCGAGGTGCGCCCCGGCGACATCCTCGTCGGCAAGGTCACGCCGAAGGGCGAGACCGAGCTGAGCGCCGAGGAGCGCCTGCTGCGCGCCATCTTCAACGAGAAGAGCCGCGAGGTGCGCGACACCTCGCTCAAGGTGCCTCACGGTGAAGAGGGCACGATCATCGGCGTCAAGGTCTTCGACGCGCAGGACGGCGACGACGAGCTCGGCTCGGGCGTCAACCAGCGCGTGGTCGTCTACATCGCCCAGAAGCGCAAGATCACCGCGGGTGACAAGCTCGCCGGCCGTCACGGCAACAAGGGCGTCATCTCGAAGATCCTGCCGGTCGAGGACATGCCGTTCCTCGCCGACGGAACCCCCGTCGACGTCGTGCTCAACCCGCTCGGCATCCCCGGCCGCATGAACTTCGGCCAGGTGCTCGAGCTGCACCTCGGCTGGATCGCCAAGCAGGGCTGGAAGGTCGAGGGCAACCCGGAGTGGGCCGCGCGCCTGCCCGAGGTCGCCCGCGAGGCCGCCCCGGACACCAAGGTCGCGACCCCGGTGTTCGACGGGGCGCTCGAGCAGGAGATCGAGGGTCTGCTCGACTCCACGCTGCCGACCCGCGACGGCGAGCGCCTCATCGACGGCTCGGGCAAGACCCGACTGTTCGACGGCCGCTCGGGTGAGCCCTTCCCCGACCCCGTGTCGGTGGGCTACATGTACATCCTGAAGCTGCACCACCTCGTGGACGACAAGATCCACGCGCGCAGCACCGGCCCGTACTCGATGATCACCCAGCAGCCGCTCGGTGGTAAGGCGCAGTTCGGCGGCCAGCGCTTCGGTGAGATGGAGGTGTGGGCCCTCGAGGCCTACGGCGCCGCGTACGCCCTCCAGGAGCTCCTGACGATCAAGTCCGACGACATCCTCGGCCGCGTGAAGGTCTACGAGGCGATCGTCAAGGGCGAGAACATCCAGGAGCCCGGCATCCCCGAGAGCTTCAAGGTCCTCATCAAGGAGATGCAGTCGCTCTGCCTGAACGTCGAGGTGCTCTCGGCCGACGGCAGCACGGTGAGCCTGCGCGACACGGACGACGAGGTCTTCCGTGCCGCCGAGGAGCTCGGCATCAACATCTCCAGCCGGTTCGAGTCGTCGTCCATCGACGACATCTGATCCGGGCCTCATCAGGATTCACAGAAGTCAGAAGAAGGAAGAAGTAAGTGCTCGAAGCCACTACTTTCGATGAGCTCCGGATCGGTCTCGCCACCAGCACGGACATCCGCGCCTGGTCGTACGGCGAGGTCAAGAAGCCGGAGACGATCAACTACCGCACCCTGAAGCCGGAGAAGGACGGTCTGTTCGGCGAGCAGATCTTCGGACCCAGCCGCGACTGGGAGTGCGCCTGCGGCAAGTACAAGCGCGTCCGCTTCAAGGGCATCGTGTGCGAGCGCTGCGGCGTCGAGGTCACCAAGTCCTCGGTGCGCCGCGAGCGCATGGGCCACATCGAGCTCGCCGCGCCGGTCACGCACATCTGGTACTTCAAGGGCGTGCCCAGCCGTCTCGGCTACCTGCTCGACATGGCGCCGAAGGACCTCGAGAAGGTCATCTACTTCGCCGCCTACATGGTGATCTCGGTCGACGAGGAGGGGCGTCACAACGACGCCCCGGGCCTCGAGAACGAGATCCGTCTCGAGATCAAGCAGCTCGAGCAGGCGCGCGACTCGCGCGTCGCCGCGCGCCTCGCGACCCTCGAGGAGGAGCTCGCCGGCCTCGAGGCCGAGGGCGCCAAGGCCGACCAGAAGCGCAAGGTCAAGGACGCCGCCGAGAAGGAGATGGCTCAGACGCGCAAGGGCGTCGACGAGCAGATCTCCCAGCTCGAGAACGTGTGGGAGGCCTTCCGCACGCTCAAGGTCGGCGACCTGAAGCCTGAGGACTCGGTGTTCCACGAGCTGCAGGACCGCTTCGGTCTGTATTTCGAGGCGCACATGGGCGCCGAGGCGATCCAGAAGCGCCTCGAGGCCTTCGACCTGGCCGCCGAGGCCGAGCTGCTCCGCGAGCAGATCGCCACCGGCAAGGGCCAGAAGAAGATCCGCGCGATCAAGCGCCTGCGCGTGGTGTCGTCGTTCCTGGCGACCGGCAACTCGCCGGCCGCGATGGTGCTCGACGTCGTCCCGGTCATCCCGCCGGAGCTGCGCCCGATGGTCCAGCTGGACGGCGGCCGCTTCGCGACCTCCGACCTCAACGACCTCTACCGTCGCGTGATCAACCGCAACAACCGCCTCCGTCGTCTGCTCGACCTCGGTGCGCCCGAGATCATCGTCAACAACGAGAAGCGCATGCTGCAGGAGGCCGTCGACGCGCTGTTCGACAACGGCCGCCGCGGCCGCCCCGTCACGGGTACCGGCAACCGCGCCCTGAAGTCCCTGAGCGACATGCTCAAGGGAAAGCAGGGTCGCTTCCGCCAGAACCTGCTCGGCAAGCGCGTCGACTACTCGGGTCGTTCGGTCATCATCGTCGGCCCGCAGCTGAAGCTGCACCAGTGCGGTCTGCCCAAGCAGATGGCGCTGGAGCTCTTCAAGCCCTTCGTGATCAAGCGCCTCATCGACCTGTCGCACGCGCAGAACATCAAGAGCGCCAAGCGCATGGTCGAGCGTTCGCGCCCGCAGGTGTGGGATGTGCTCGAGGAGATCATCCGCGAGCGTCCGGTTCTGCTGAACCGCGCGCCCACGCTGCACCGTCTCGGCATCCAGGCCTTTGAGCCTCAGCTCGTCGAGGGCAAGGCGATCCAGCTGCACCCGCTCGTCTGCGCCGCGTTCAACGCGGACTTCGACGGCGACCAGATGGCCGTCCACCTGCCGCTGTCGGTCGAGGCGCAGGCCGAGGCCCGCATCCTCATGCTGGCGTCGAACAACATCCTCAAGCCCTCGGACGGCCGTCCGGTCACCCTGCCCTCGCAGGACATGATCATCGGCCTCCACCACCTGACCACCCTCAAGGAGGGTGCTGTCGGTGAGGGCCGGGCCTTCTCGTCGGTCGCCGAGGCGATCCTCGCCAAGGACCAGGGTTCGCTCGACCTCAACGCCCAGGTGCGCATCCGCCTCGAGAACGTCTACCTCGGCGAGGCCGAGGCGGCCGAGCGCGAGGGCTTCGAGCAGGGTTCGACCGCGCTGGTGAAGACCACGCTGGGTCGCGCGCTGTTCAACGAGGCGCTGCCGACGGACTACCCGTTCGTCGAGGCTGTCGCCGACAAGGGCAAGATCTCGGCGATCGTCAACGACCTCGCCGAGCGCTACCCCAAGGTGGAGGTCGCCGCGACCCTCGACCGCATCAAGGACGCCGGTTTCCACTGGGCCACGCGCTCGGGTGTCACCGTCGCGCTCTCCGACATCATCACGCCCTCCGACAAGCCGGAGATCGTGGCGAAGCACGAGAAGCAGGCCGCCAAGGTGCAGGGCGAGTACGACAAGGGACTCATCGACGACGCCTCGCGTCGTAAGGAGCTCGTCGACATCTGGACCGAGGCCACCAACGAGGTCGCCGCGTCGATGCAGAAGTCGTACACGGCCGGCAACAACATCTTCCGGATGGTGTCGTCGGGTGCTCGTGGTAACTGGCTGCAGGTGCGCAACATCTCGGGTATCCGCGGTCTGGTGGCGAACCCGAAGGGTGAGACCATCCCGCGTCCGATCATCTCCTCGTACCGCGAGGGCCTGTCGGTGGCCGAGTACTTCATCGCGACCCACGGCGCCCGCAAGGGTCTGGCGGACACGGCCCTCCGTACCGCCGACTCGGGCTACCTGACCCGTCGTCTCGTCGACGTGTCGCAGGACGTCATCATCCGCGAGGACGACTGCGGCACCACGCGCGGCCTCGAGATCCGCATCGCGGACACGGTCGACGGCAAGCTCGTGCGTGACGAGAACGTCGAGAACTCGGTGTTCGCGCGCTCGCTGGCCGAGGCCGCGGTCGACGCCAAGGGCAACGTCGTCGGCGAGGCCGGCGACGATGTGGGCGACGTGCTGATCGACAAGCTGATCGCCGCCGGCGTCGAGAGCATCAAGGTGCGCTCGGTGCTGACGTGTGAGGCCGCTGTCGGCGTCTGCGCGACCTGCTACGGCCGCTCGCTGGCCACCGGAAAGCTCGTCGACATCGGCGAGGCCGTCGGCATCATCGCGGCCCAGTCGATCGGCGAGCCCGGAACGCAGCTCACGATGCGCACCTTCCACCAGGGTGGAACCGCCGGTGCGGACGACATCACCCAGGGTCTGCCCCGTGTCACCGAGCTCTTCGAGGCCCGTACTCCGAAGGGCGCGAGCCCGATCGCGGAGGCCGCCGGCCGCATCGAGATCGAGGACACCGAGAAGCAGCGCCGCATCATCCTCACGCCCGACAACGGCGACGAGGTGCACGCCTACCCCGTGCTGAAGCGCGCGACGCTCCTCGTCGAGGACGGCCAGCGCGTCGAGCTCGGCCAGCAGTTCGTGGCCGGAAACCTCGACCCGAAGGAGGTGCTGCGCGTCAAGGGCGTCCGCGCCGTGCAGCAGCACCTGGTCGACGGCGTGCAGGGCGTGTACCGCTCGCAGGGTGTGCCGATCCACGACAAGCACATCGAGGTCATCGTGCGCCAGATGCTGCGCAAGGTCACCGTCGTCGAGCACGGCGACACCGACCTGCTGCCGGGTGAGCTCGTGGACCGCTCGCGGTACACCGAGATCAACCGCGGCGCCATCGTCGACGGCAAGAAGCCGGCGTCGGCCCGCCAGGAGGTCATGGGAATCACCAAGGCCTCGCTGGCGACCGAGTCGTGGCTGTCGGCCGCGTCGTTCCAGGAGACGACCCGCGTTCTGACGCAGGCCGCCATGGAGGGCAAGTCGGACCCGCTGGTCGGTCTCAAGGAGAACGTGATCATCGGAAAGCTGATCCCGGCCGGTACGGGCCTCGGCAAGTACCGCAACGTCACGGTCGAGGCCACCGAGGAGGCGAAGGCGGAGCGCTACCCGAACCGCATCTTCACCGACGACGCGGTGTTCTCGGAGTCGGACCTGAGCTTCGTCGACTTCGACAGCTTCAGCTCCGACGACTACTCGCCGGGCACCTACAGCTGATCGAGCACTCGCAGCTGATCGGCTCCGCGAGCTGATCGCACGACGGCCCTCGCACTCCGGGTGCGGGGGCCGTCGTCGTTGGCGGGGGAGACGCGTCCGTTCGCGTGCCGGCGGCGCGTTCCGGGCGCATCCGGGGCCGTGGTGCGCCCCGGAGTGGGGCTGATGCGCGCCCGCGGACGCGACGTACTCTCACGGCACGGTGACGGGACGGGACTCCCGCCGCCGCAGCAGGGCGTGCCGACTCACCACCGGCATCCGCCCGGATCAGGGGGAATCATGGATGCGCTGGATCGCGCCCGGAGTCGGATCTCGAGAGTGCTCGACTGCGCGCGCCGCGACGCGGGCTTCACGCTCGTCGAGCTGCTCGTCGTCGTCATGATGATCGGCGTGCTCGCGGCGATCGCCGTGCCGGTCTACGTGTCGGTGCAGAACGGCGCCAAGGACAGCGGGGTCAAGAGCGATCTCGCTGCGGCGAAGCAGGCCGCGATCGCGTACTCGGTGACGGCGAACGGCCGGTACCCGTCCACGCTCTCGACCAACGATCTGAGGCCGTTCGGGTACGGCGCCGCGAGCGTCGCCTATCCCGCCGGAGGCGCCCCGCAGTGGAAGAGCGTGCCCGCCGACAACGCCTCGACGTTCTGCATCTGGGCGCTCAGCCCCACCGGGGCGACCTTCTCGGTCACCGAGCAGGGCGGCGTCACGGCGGCCGGCTGCAGCTGATCGCCACGCGCGGCCGGGCGTCCGGCATCCGCGCGTGCTCGGCTCGCCTCCCCGAGAGGGCGGATCGGCGTCGCTAGCATGACGTATCCCCCGTGAAGGAGGCGTCATGAGCGACGCAGCGTCCCCGCAGAACGGCGTCCGCCGAGCCGACGAAGAGCCGGTGTCGACGACCGACGAGACCGCGGCAGCGACCGCACCCGACGACGACGCGAACGCCGACGAGGCGACGGCGGGCGGGGTGGATGCGGTGCCGGCGGCATCCTCGGCCGGGGGCGTCGCCGACGCCCCCGCTGACGTCGACGCCGACGACCCGGACGCCGCGGAGGCCGCCCGCCGCGCGGAACCCCAGTGGACCCAGGAGGCCCCGCGCGTCGTCGCCGAGCCGACCACCGCGCAGGAGACGACCGAGGCGCCGCGGGTCCCGTCGTCCGCCGCGCAGCCGACCGCGCCGTCGTCGGAGCCGGGCCCCGTGCCCGCCTCGCCGGCCGCCCCGCAGCTCGTCGAGCCGGAGGAGCCCCCGGCGACGACGGGGATCCCGGTCGCCGAGCTGCTCGCCGACTCGCGCGACGCCGAGAGCGTCGCCTCCGCGCCGCCCGCCGCCGCGCCGACGGCGACGGCCGCTCCGGTCGCCGAGCCGGCTCCCGCCGCCGAGCCGATCATCCCCGTACCGGCCGCAGAGCGCCCGCGCGCCGTCGATGAGCAGGTCACGACGGGATCCACGACCTACCCGACCGGCGCCCAGCCGCTGCCCGCCGTCGACCACGAGGCCTTCTCGTCGTTCCTCGCGACCGACGACGTCGAGCCGCCCAAGGCGCAGCACAACCGGCTCTTCGGCGCCGGCTTCGCGTTGCTGTCGTCGATCGTGTTCGGCGCCCTGTACGGCGGCATCGTGGCGGGCATCCTCGCCCTGCGCGAGCGTGCTGCCGACTGGCTGCCGACCTTCCTCGACTTCGTCACCGGCCAGACCTTCGTGATCCCGGTCGTCGCCTATGCGGTGCTCGCGCTGATCTTCGCGCTGCTGCTCAACCGTGCGCACTGGTTCGCGCACGTGGTGACGAGCCTCGTGCTGGGTGCGCTCGTCTACGCGGTGGCGATCGTGACGACGCTGCTGCTGGCGGGGGTCACGAGCCTCGACTCGGCCGCGTCGCGCAACCTCCTCGTGGAGCAGATCGAGAACCCCTGGTTCATCGTGGCGGGTCTGGCCGCCCGCGAGACCGCGATGTGGTTCGGCTTCATCGCGGCGGCGCGCGGACGCAAGGTCGTCGCCCGCAACCGCGAGGCGCGCGAGCGCTTCGACCGCGATCAGGCCGAGAAGAAGGCGCAGCGTGAGCGGGGCTACGTCGCCGTCTGAGCCGCGGCCGGAGTACCTCGTCGCGCTGTTCACGACGGTGCTGTGGGGCGCCGCGCAGTTCGCCGTCGGCGGGATGATCGCCCTCGCGGCCGACCGTGATCCGGTGCCGACCGGAATCAGCGTGTTCGCGGTGCCGATCGCGACGCTGCTCGCCGGCGTCGCGCTGTGGTTCGTCACGGCGCGGTCGACGACCGCCCGCTCGCCGTGGGGATCGGCGCTCGTCGCGGCGGCGTCCGTCTACCTGGTCTTCGTCGTCGCGGGCGGTCTCGCCGGGTTGCGTCTGCTCGTCGCGCAGGCGCAGAGCCCGTTCGTCGTCGTGGCGGCCGCCCTCGCCGCCGTCACCGTGATCGCGACCTGGTTCGGCATCCGCGCCTACCGACGTCCGCGCTGACACCCGCACGAGGGGCGTGACCCCTTTACCCCCACAAGGCGGGTATGGGCTGGCACGACACGCGGCCCTACTGTCGTGACAGCAGACGGAGCCTCCCGAAGTTCCGTCTGGGTAACCGGATGTCGGCGGGGGGTCGGCATTCGGCAGGTACGTCATTCTGAGGGGGGTGACATGACCTCCCTCGCCGAGATCCTCATCATCCGCGGCCTCATGCCGATCACCAGCATCGATGCGGTGTATCAGCCTGACTACGACGAGGCCGCCGTCGTCAATCGTCTTCTCGAGGAGGGCGTTCTCACGCCCGCCTCGCTCGCGTCGGCGCGTGCCGCCCAGATGGGCCTCGCCTTCGTCGAGCTGCTCGACTATCCGGTCGAGCAGGCCGCCGTCGCGCTCGTGCCGGCCGCCGTCTGCCGCCGCTACGAGGTGCTTCCGCTCTCGGTGCAGGGCGACCAGCTGACGCTCGCGATGTCCGACCCGGGCAACGTGCTCGCGCTCGACGACGTGCGCGCCGCCGCCCGTCTGCGCGTCAAGGCCGTCGTCGCCGAGCGCGGCGACCTGATGACGGCGATCGACAAGTTCCACCGCGCCGACGGCGAGCTCAGCGAGCTGCAGGGTCTGATCCAGGAGGAGACCGACGCGTCGACGGATGTCGCGGTCGCCGACGCCTTCGAAGACGACGCGCCCATCGTGCGCTTCGTGAACCTGCTCATCAGCCAGGGCATCCAGGACCACGCCTCCGACATCCACATCGAGCCGGGCGAGATGGAGCTGACGGTGCGCTACCGCATCGACGGCGTGCTCCACATCATGCAGAAGGCGCCCAAGAACATCCAGAACGGCGTGATCTCGCGCCTCAAGATCATGAGCGACATCGACATCGCCGAGCGGCGCAAGCCACAGGACGGCCGCCTGTCGGTGCGTCACGGCGGTCGCCAGATCGACCTGCGCGTCGCGACCCTCCCCACGGTGTGGGGCGAGAAGGTCGTCATGCGAATCCTCGACAACTCGAACACGAGCGTGTCGATGGATCAGCTGCAGCTGACCCCGCGCAACGCGGAGATCTACCGCAACAGCTACACCAAGCCCTACGGCATGATCCTCGTCACCGGTCCGACCGGTTCGGGCAAGTCGACGACGCTCTACACGACGCTCAACGCGGTCGTGCGGCCCGAGATCAACGTGATCACGGTCGAGGACCCGGTCGAGTACCGGATGCCGGGCATCAACCAGGTGCAGGTCAACGTCAAGGCCGGCCTCACCTTCGCGAGCGCGCTGCGGTCGATCCTGCGATCCGACCCGGATGTGGTGCTGATCGGTGAGATCCGCGACCACGAGACGGCGCAGATCGCGATCGAGGCGTCGCTCACGGGCCACCTCGTGCTGTCGACGCTGCACACGAACGACGCGCCGAGCGCGATCACCCGTCTGACCGAGATGGGCATCGAGCCCTTCCTCGTCGGGTCGGCGCTCGACTCGGTCGTCGCTCAGCGTCTCGCGCGCCGGCTGTGCGAGCGCTGCCGCCAGCCGTACGCGCACGATCCCGAAGACCTGCACCGACTGGGATTCACCACCGACCCGACGCAGCCCGCGCCGGAGCTGTGGATGCCCGTCGGCTGCTCGACCTGCAGCAACACCGGCTATCGGGGCCGTCTGGCGCTGCACGAGATCATGGCGGTCAGCGAGGACATCGAGCGCATGGCCGTGTCCCGCGCCTCGAGCGCCGAGATCAGCAAGATCGCGATCAGCCAGGGCATGAGCACCCTGCGCATGGACGGTTGGCAGAAGGCCCAGGCGGGCCTGACGTCGATCGAAGAGATTCTCCGCGTCGTCGCCTGACGACTCGGATCTGGGGGGAAATCATGGAAAAGCCTGTCTACGACATCCCATTGTCAGACGTGGGCGGCGGCGTGCCGTTCTCGACTCCGCCGGTGCCGCCGGCGGACAAGAACCTGTTCACGTCGCCTCCGCCGACCATGACCCCCGATGGAGACCCCGTCTCGGGCGCGGCGCAGGGCACCCCCTCCGCCGCGTCCGCCTCCCCCTCCGGGAGCGCCGCGCCGCCCGCGCCTGCGCCCGAGACGGTTTTCCCGCCGCCGATGCCCGCCGCGGGTGCGACGCCGGGCAGCTTCCCGGCGCCCGCCGCCGGCGCCGCCTTCGATTTCGAGGCGGCCCCGCCGCCCGCCGGTCGCGTCTTCGACCTGGTGGATGCGCCCGCGCCGACCGTGCCGGCCACCGATGCTCCGGCGCCGGTCTTCGATCTCTCGGACGTCGCTGCCCCGGCGTCCGAGACCCCCTTCGACGCACCCGCGCCCGCGTCGGCGCCCGTGCTCGACCTCGACGCGCCCGACTTCGGCGGCGCCGACTTCTCCTTCGAGTCGTTCGGTTCGCCGGACGCGGCGCCGGTGTCGGTCGACGACCCGGCCGCTCCGGCGGGCGCGCCGCTCGATCTCGACGCCGCGTTCTTCGCGTCGGCTTCCGCTCCGTCCGCACCCGAGGCGGCCGGATCGGCGCACGACCTGGCTGCGCCCCTCGCCGCCGACGCTGAGACCGAGGCTGCGAGCGTGCTCGACCTGGGCGCGCCCGAATCGCTCGCTCCGACGGCGCCCGCGATCGACCTGGATTCGGTGCTCAGCGCTCCGGCGCCGACCGACTCGGCGTTCGCTCCGGCGGCCGCGGCGGCTCCCGTGTTCGACGCGCCCGCCGCCGCTGCCGAGCCGACGCCGACGCCGACCGCCGCGTTCGATGCGCCGGCGCCGGACGCGTTCTCGGCGATCTCCTTCGACGACGTCGCCGACCCGGCGACCGTCGCCTACGACTTCCCGACGGCGCCGGTCGGCACCGCCGAGGCGCCCGCGCCGACGCAGCTGCTCGACACGGTCGCCGCGCCCGACGCGCCCGCCGATGTCGCCCCGAGTGCCGCGGAGATCGACGAGATCGCCGCGCTGAACCCGGGCGCCGGCTCGCCCGACCCCGACCTCATCGCGGCGCTGCAGCAGGTTCTGCTGACCGGCGCATCCGACCTCCACATCGCCTCCGGCGCTGCGCCGATGTTGCGCGTCGACGGCGGTCTGAGCCCGATCCCCGGCTACGACGTCTGGGATCGCGCGGTCGTGCGCGAGCGGCTGTTCTCGCTGCTGAGCGAGGACTACCAGAAGAAGTTCGACGAGGCGCTCGAGCTCGACTTCGCGTACACGCTGTCGGCCAATGCGCGATTCCGCGTGAACTTCTATCAGGACCGCGGCTCGATGGGTGCGGCGTTCCGCATCATCCCGACGCACATCAAGACCCTGCGCGAGCTCGGCATCGGCGAGGAGGTCGGCTCGTTCTCGACCCTGCCTCGCGGTCTCGTGCTCGTCACGGGCCCCACCGGCTCGGGCAAGTCGACGACCCTCGCCGCCATGATCGACCTGGTCAACGAGACCCGCCGCGACCACGTCGTGACGGTCGAGGACCCGATCGAGTTCATGCACAAGAACAAGAAGTCGCTGATCAACCAGCGCGAGGTCGGCCGCGACACCCACAGCTTCGGCAACGCCCTGAAGCACGTGCTGCGTCAGGACCCCGACGTCATCCTCATCGGCGAGCTGCGCGACCTCGAGACCATCTCGATCGCGCTCACCGCCGCCGAGACCGGCCACCTCGTGTTCGCGACCCTGCATACGCAGAGCGCGCCGACCACGATCGACCGCGTGATCGACGTCTTCCCGCCGCACCAGCAGGACCAGGTGCGCACCCAGCTGGCGGCGACCCTGCAGGGCGTCGTCTGCCAGACGCTGGTGAAGAAGGCCGGGGGATCGGGCCGTGCGGTCGCGACCGAGGTCATGTTCACGACGCCCGCCATTTCGAACCTCGTGCGCGAGGGCAAGACCTACCAGATCACCTCGGTGCTGCAGTCGGGTGCCTCGCAGGGCATGCACACGATGGATCAGGCGCTCGCGCAGCTGGTCAACGACGGCACCATCACGCGCTCCGTCGCGATGGAGAAGTCGCAGGACCCGGAGACGCTCGAGCGCCTCATCACCCGTGTCGACATGAACCAGGCCGGCGGCGACGGCGGTTTTGTCTCCCTCGATTTCAATGACTACGGCGACCAGAAGGGACGTCACTGATGGCCGCGACCGTCGCAGTGCGCGCATTCGAGTACAAGAGCCGCAACTCCGTCGGCAAGCTCGTGAGCGGGCGGCTCGAAGCTTCCAGCGAGGGCGCCGTCGTCGACAAGCTCCGTAACATGGGCCTGGCGCCCGTCGAGATCAAGGAGTGGACGGGCGGATCCGGGCTCAGCCGCGAGATCAGCTTCGGCAGCTTCGGCAAGGGCGTGGACCTGAAAGCCCTGGCGGTGTTCAGCCGGCAGATGGCGACCATGATCTCGGCCGGTCTGTCGATGCTGAAGACGCTCAACATCCTCAGCGAGCAGACCGAGAATCCGAAGCTGAAGACGATCCTTGCCCAGGTGACCCGCGAGGTGGAGTCCGGCTCCGCGCTATCGGAGGCGATGGCCAAGCACCCCGTCGAGTTCCCGCCGATCATGGTCAACATGATCCGCGCGGGTGAGACCGGCGGCTTCCTCGAAGATGCGCTCGCCTCGGTGGCGACGAACTTCGAGAAGGAGGCGAAGCTCCGAGCCACGATCAAGTCGGCGATGACCTACCCCGTGATGGTGCTGATCCTCGCGGGGGTTGCAGTTCTCCTGATGCTGATCTTCATCGTGCCGGTGTTCAAATCGATGTTCGAAGGGGCGGGCAGCTCTCTACCGGCTCCGACGCAGGTCCTCGTAACCCTCTCCGAGAACATGGTCTGGATCGTGCCGGTGCTGGCGATCCTCATCATCGGGGGGATGGCGTGGTGGCGCATCAATAAGAACACCGAGGCGGTGCGTCAGCGGCTCGACCCACTGAAGTTGCGCATCCCGGTGTTCGGCGAGTTGAACAAGAAGATCGCCGTCGCGCGGTTCACCCGCAACCTCGCGAACATGATCGGGGCCGGCGTGCCGATCCTGCACGCGCTCGTCGTCGTCGGCGAGACGGCCGGCAACTACGTCGTAGAGAAGGCGTCCAAGAACGTCGCCGACGCCGTCAGGCAGGGCAAGTCGATCGGCGGGCCGCTCGCCGAGGAGAAGGTGTTCCCGCCGATGGTGACCCAAATGGTTGCGGTCGGCGAGGACTCGGGCTCGATGGAGGTCATGCTGACCAAGGTCGCCGACTTCTACGACTCCGAGGTCGAATCGACGACGAAGGCCCTGACCTCGCTGATCGAGCCGCTGCTCATCGCCTTCCTCGGCGTCGTCGTGGGTGGCATCATCGTTGCCCTCTACCTGCCGATCTTCCAGATCGCGAGCGTCGCCGGCCACTGACCCCTTCCTCGCTCGGAGAGGCCCGAGGGGGCGCAGAACCGCGTTCAGCGGACCTGCGCCCCTTCTTCGTCGTCGTGGCGACCGGGCGCCCAGAGTGCTGGCGGCGACCGTGATGCACGACATCTGAGCGGCAAGTGCGAGGCGCGCCGAAAACGATGGGAATCCGTCCCCCCGGACTGGGGACGAAATACGAACGAATCACCCCCGGACGCGGGATTCCAGGGGTCTTCCGACCCTCATAACGTCATAGCCGTGGGTCAGCCCGTTGGGGGGCGGGCTCGCGAATCCAAAATCACATCGAAGAAACGGATCACCCATGTCCCGCATCCAGAAGGCGCTCGAGAACCGTCTCGTCCGCGTCCGTAACAACGAGCAGGGCTTCACCCTGATCGAGCTCCTCGTCGTCGTGATCATCATCGGCATCCTCGCCGCGATCGCGATCCCGGTGTACATCAACGTCCAGAACAACGCCAAGGATTCGTCGGTCAAGTCGGACCTGACCAACGCGAAGGTCGCCATCAACGCGTACTACACCAACGCCACTCCGGCCGCCCTGCCCACCACGCTGGACAAGGCGACCCTCGGCAAGTACGGCTTCACGCTGAGCCCGGGCACCACCATCACCTACAGCGGCACCGACCGCACCGCCGACGGCTACTGCCTCGTCTCGCCGGCCGGCAGCGACACCGCCAAGAAGATCTACATCACCGCCGGTGGCGGCGCGACCGACGCCCTCGCCGACACGGCCAAGCCGAGCGGCTGCTAAGCAGCTCCGGTTCGGGTGGGGCGTCGCCAGCGGCGGCGCCCCACCTTCACATAGCACCACAGCCGCTCCGCACGGAACGGCGGAACACCAGCGTTGAGAACGTCTCCCGGGGGGGTGAGGCACTCATGAGCATCGAAAGAATCGCAACTCGTATCCGCCGCCGCGTCGACCAGGGCGGCGAAGACGGCTTCTCGCTCGTCGAGGTGGTCGTGGCCATGATGGTCTTCGCGCTCCTCATGATCGGGATGTCGTACTCGCTGGTCACGATGCAGCGGCTCTCGAAGGACTCGACCCTGCGTCAGACCGCGATCGGGTTGGCCAAAGCCGAGCTCGACCGGCTCAATCAGAAAGCCAATCCTCTCGACCTCACCTCGAGCTCCAGCTCGGTGACCGGATCGAACGGCACGGTCTACACGATCGATCGCACCGTCCAGTGGGTGCCCGCCAGCGGAACCATCGCGGCGTGCGGCACCGGCGGCGGCAACCTGCTCTACAAGAACGTCAGCATCCAGGTCACGTGGCCGGGCATGACGACCATCACCAAGCCGGTGCAGCTGGACACCAACATCTCGCCGTCGGACCGCGTCAACGACCCGAGCATGGGGACCGTCGTCGTCGCCGTGCTCGGCGCCGACGGCCTCGCGCGACAGGGCGTCACCGTGACGATCACCAATAAGGCCACCGGGGTCGCGCTGGCGAACGTGCCGGCGACCGACATCGACGGCTGCAGCTATGTGCTCAAGGTGCCGCCGGCGAACTACTCGATCAAGATCAACAAGACCGGCTTCATCACCTCGACGACGATGACCCTCTCGTCGACCACCGGTCCTGCGATCGATCGCACAGTCGAGGCCGGCGCTACTGCCTCGGCCAAGCTCGACTTCGACGCGGCGATGACCCTCAATCGCGCTTACGCCTCCGACAAGCCGAGCGGCAACGTCGTGATGCCGAGCAACCTCGACACGTCGTACTTCTACAGCGGTGGGGTCTACTCCGCGACCGACAGCGGCGTGCTCAGCTCCTCGAACACGACCGCCGTGAAGCTGTTCCCCTACCCGGACGGGTACACCGTCGCGGCGGGCAAGGTGCAGGCGGCGACCGAGACCACGGCGAGCTGCCTCTCGCCGGATCCTCAGGCGTGGTCTGGCGGTGCGGTCAACGGTCAGAACAAGGGGGACGGGGCTCGGCCTGCGTCGGCGAGCGCCGACCCGGGAGGATCGGCATCCGTCGCCATCCCGATGGGCTACGTCAAGGTCAACAACCCGAGCACGGTCACGAAGATCGTCGCGACGAGCGCCTCCTCGAACTACCCTGGCGACCCCGGTTGCCTCAATCCGATGTCATACAGCTTCTCTGTCTCAGGCGGTAGCTCGGTTCTCGCATTGCCCTACGGCACCTGGAAGCTCACCGGCTACACGGCCAGCCTGATCCAGACAGCGCTGTCGAATCTGACGCTGCCGACGGGACTCGGCGCCGTCGCGGCGGGCCAGACGATCACCCTCGACCCGAGGCCGAACCAATGAGCGTCGCCGCCCGCCTCCGCGAGGCGAAGAAGCTGCCGCAACGAGGCGCGTCGCTCCCGGAGCTCCTCACTGCTCTCATGGTGACGGGTCTCCTGCTGGCGATGGTCGCCGCGCTCTTCGTGCAGACGGGCAAGATCGGGACGGCGTCGATCCAGAACGGGCGTGCGGCATCGCAGGCCGGCAACATCATGAATGCCATCGAGACGCCCGTCCGGGTCGCCTCCAACGTCGTGATCTCGGGAGGTACCAGTCCCGCGGTTCAGGAGGCCAAGCAAGACGGCTTCACGTTGCTGGCCCTCACTGACGTCGCTGCTGGCGACAGTGTCAACGCCGCGACGAAGTACCAGTTCTTCGTGACGACGGCCGGCGAGCTGAAGGTCACGGTCTGCGGCGTGTCAATCACCTCGGTGGGCATCTCGACTCCCTCGAGCTGCAATTCGCCCCGGACCCGTGTCGCGGGCAGTGGCCTGACGAGTACAGCGATCTTCACGTACAACGACTCCTCGGGAAACGCGATCGCGTTCAGCTCGGGCGCCATCGCGGCGGGCTCTCTCAAGAACATCGCCTCGATCACGGTGACCGCGTCAGTGGTCAGCGGGACCGGCCAGACGCCGGTCGCCATCAACACCACCATCCCCATGCCCAATCTCGGATTGTCGAGCACCTCATGATCCTGCGAATCGTCCACGCGCTGCGTCGGCGCGATCCCGAGAGCGGTGTCGCGCTGCCCGTCGTCTTCGGCCTCGGGCTGATCATGCTCGTCCTGGTCGCGACGAGCATGTCGGCGGCGATCTCGAGCGTCCGGAAGACCGACACTGACGACGACTGGAACGCCGCGCTCGACATCGCCTACGCCGGCGTCGAGGACTACACCAGCCGTCTCGCCAACGACCCGAGCTACCAGTACTACGGCAACCCCGCCTCGAAGTTCACGCAGGCGACGGGCAGCAGCGTGACGCTCCCGCCGGTCAACAACGACGCTTTCGCCGTCACGGGCGACAAGTGGGGATCGATGCCGAACAATGCGCAGGCCGGCTTCCGCTACGAGGTCGACAACTCGCAGTACGCGTCGTCGGGACGGCTCCGCATCCGCGCTACGGGCAAGGTCTCGAACGAGGTCCGCAGCGTCGTTGCCGACCTGCACCAGAGCGGATTCCTCGACTACATGTACTTCACCGTCTATGAAGTGCAGGATCCCGACATCTCGGGCAAGACCGGGTGCGCGATGTACCAGTACGACGGACGCCCCGACTCGCTCGACTGCGACATCGACTTCGGTGCGAACGACACGCTCAACGGTCCGGTGCACAGCAACGATCGCTTGAGCATCTGCGGCGCGAAGTTCAACGACCGCGTCACCAGCTCCGACCCCGCGGGCAAGACCAGCGCCCAGAACTGGACGAAGCCGGCGAACTGCTCGAACCCGACGTGGAAGACCGGGGCGGAGTTCAACCCGAGCAGCCGCCCGGTCTATCGCGCCCAGGTGCCGATGCCCGATTCCAACGCGGACCTGCGTCGCGAGACCTTCACCGATCGGCCGGCCCAGGTGCCGGACCCGGGGTGCCTCTACACCGGGCCGACGATCATCACCTTCAACACCGGCGGCACGATGACCGTGAACTCGCCGTGGACCAAGTTCACGTCGATCAACGAGGCCGGCGTCGGCAACAACGACGCCGCCAAATGCGGGTCGATCGCGGCGCTGACGAGTGCGGCCGGGGCGACGATCCCGACGATCCCGAACAATCTCATCTACGTGCAGTCGGTGCCGACGAGCGGGACCGATCCGAATAAGCGCGCCGCCGGAGACCCTGCGTACCCCGCCATCGTCGACTGCTCGACGACCAGCGCGATGAAGCAGAGCGAAGACGGCACGACCGTGATCTCGAGCGGCTTCAAGTACAACGGCACCACCGACTCGGTCACGGGATCGGCCTACCAGTATCCGCTCTCGAACGAGGTGCTCGATCGCTTCGACAGCTCGCTCACCAACCCCGCCTACGACTGCAAGTCCGGCGACGTCTACGTGCGCGGCAACTTCAGCGGCAAGATGACGATCGCCGCAGCGCGCTACGTCTACGTGACAGGCGACATCAAGTACGACAGCACCTCCGACATGCTCGGCGTCGTGGGGGACTCGGCCGTATGGGTCTGGAACCCGATCGTCAAGAACGGCAACACCTACAGCTTCAAGAAGTTCGAGGATCGCCGAATCGACGGCGCGCTGCTCTCCGTCAAGCACACGGTCCAGGTGCAGAACGTGAACGGCGTCTACAAGTGGGGCGCCTCGCAGATCCGATGCAACGGCGTGTACACGAACTACGCGACTGCGGGCGTGAACGTGAGCCGCAAGACCCTCACCATCAACGGCACGCTCGTGCAGAAGTTCCGTGGCTCGGTTGCGAGCACTGTCTACCTCAACGGCTGCAACGCCGTGACAGGAGCCGGCTTCGACAAGGCCTACGGCTACGACACCCGCTTCAAGATCAACGCGCCGCCGAAGTTCCTCAAGCCGACGTCGATCACCTACAACGTGAGCCAGTTCGCCACCACCAAGACGGCCTACACCGCGACAGGAGCGCAGATCCCGTGATCCCGTTCCTTCTGCTTGCCGTCGTCCTGACCGCAGTCCTCGGGCTCGCCGTCGGGTCCTTCACCAATGTGGTCGTCTACCGCGTACCTGCCGGGCTCTCGGTCGTGCACCCGCGGTCGGCGTGTCCGCGCTGCTCGACTCCTATCGCAGCCCGCGACAACGTGCCGGTGCTGTCGTGGCTCTTGCTTCGCGCCAAGTGCCGCACCTGCGCGCTTCCGATCTCGGCGCGGTATCCGCTGGTCGAACTCGCAGTTGGGGTCTTCTGGGTCGCCGTGACGACCTGGATGGTGATGGCGCAACCGCCGCTCGCTGAGCCCGGTCCGGCGGCAGCGTTCATGCTTCAGTTGACGGCGCTACTCTACGTCGCGACCATTTCGATCGCCCTCGCGCTGATCGACATCGACACGAAGACCCTGCCCGATCGCATTGTCTGGCCGTCGTACGCCGTGGTCGGCGTCCTGCTCGCGGCTGCCGGCGTCCTCAACGGCGATCTCGAAGCCGTCGCTCGAGCCGCGGCGGGAGCGGGCATCCTGGTCGGCGCCTACTTCATCCTCCTGATGGTGTCGGGCGGCATGGGGCTCGGCGACGTCAAGCTGGCCGGCGTGCTCGGACTGGTGCTCGGCTGGTTCGGCTGGCAACAGCTCATCGTGGGGGCCGGCGCGGCGTTCCTGCTCGGAGGGGTGTTCAGCATCGTCCTCATCGCCCTGGGACGCGTCAAGCGCAAACAGGGCATCCCGTTCGGCCCGTGGATGATCGCGGGCGCCTGGATCGGGATCTTCGCCGGCGTGCCGATCGCCGACACATATCTGTCCCTCGTCGGGCTTCGCTGACGAGGACTATCAAGGGGGGAAACATGGCTTCGACGATCGTCGGGCTCGACATCGGGAAGGGGGTGCTGCGCGCAGCGGAGATCGCTGACGCGGGCAAACCCAAGCCGACTCTGGTCCGTTACCACACACTCGCGCTGCCGCCGGCGGCAGCGCAGCGCGGAGAGGTGCTCGAACAGAGCACCGTCGCCTCGGCGCTCAAGCAGCTGTGGGCTGCTGCCGGGTTCAAGAGCAAGAAGGTCGTGCTCGGAATGGGAAACCACCGCGTGATGGTGCGCGACATCTCCGTGCCGAAGATGCCGCTGGCGCAGATCAAGGAGTCACTGCCGTTCCAGGTGCAGGAGCTTCTGCCGGTGCCGGTCGCCGACGCGATCCTCGACTTCTATCCGATCTCGGGCGGCAAGACCGATGGCGGTGACGTCATCAACGGTCTTCTCGTTGCTGCGGTGAAGGATTCCGTGCTGCGCAACGTCGAGGCCGTGCAAGAGGCAGGGCTCGACCCCGTCGCCGTCGACCTCATCCCGTTCGCGCTCACCCGCGCGCTCGTCGACAACGCGAAGGGCAGCGGCACCTCCGCTCTCGTACACATCGGCGCGGTGACGACCATGGTCGTGATCGCGCAGGATGGGATCCCTCAGTTCGTGCGCATCATCCAGAGCGGCGGTGACGACACGACGAGCGCGCTCGTCAAGGCTCTCGGGATCGAGCCCGGGCAGGCTGAGCAGGTCAAGCGCGGCTTCGGGTTGAACGCCGAAGGCGTCAGCGCCGATTGGCAGCCGGCGATCACGACGATCGCGAGCTCGACAAACGATCTGATCGACAGCATCAGAAACACCCTGAGCTTCTACGTCAACAGCCGCGGCGGCGCCCGGATCGACCGGGTGCTGCTCTCCGGCGGCGGTGCCCAGTTGCAGGGGCTGCCGAAGGCGCTCGCGGATGCCACGCGACTTCCGGTCGGCATCCCCGACAGCCTCTCGCGCTTCCACATCGCGAAGTCCGCCGATGGCGATCGACTTCGCAACGAGTTCACCGAGATCCCGGTCGCGGCCGGGCTGGCGCTGGGGAGCCGAGCATGAGCGTGATGGACATCCTCAAGAAGGACATCGGCGGCAAGAAGAAGGAGCCGATGGCCGAGGCTCCGACGAACGTCGAGGCGACCGAGATGGCCGCAGCGACCGTCCCGGCGCCGGCCAAGGGCAGTCGCGGAATACCGGCCGTGCTCTCGGGTCTGCCGCACGCCGACCTGCTGCCTCCGGAGATCGGTCAGCGTCATCGTGCCAAGACGGCCCGTCGTGGCATGAGGCTCGCGCTCGTTGCGGTCGTCGCCGTCGCCGCACTGGGCATCGGGGGTGCCTGGTCGCTCGACATGCTGTCGCGCAGTTCGCTCGCCGCTGCGCAGGCGGAAAGCGCCGAGCTCGCGGCGAAGCAGGCCGGGTATAAGGACGTTCAGGAGGTTCAGCAGACGATCGCGGTCGGAGAGGCTGCCCAGCGCGTGGGTGCCTCGGTCGAGATCGACTGGAAGGAGACGCTCGACTCGATCCAGGCCGCGCTACCCGCAGGGATGACGCTCGACACGGTCGATGCCGATTCCGTGAGCATCACGGAGTCGTATCGAGACGGGGACTCTCCGCTCGACAGCACCAACGTCGCGAAGATCACGCTTTCGCTGAAGAGCTCGGCCCTGCCGAGCGTCCCGGATCTGCTCAACTCGCTGGCGAAGGTGAAGGGCGTCGTCGACGCACAGCCCACCTCCGTCAGCCTCGACGACGTGGGCTACACCACGACGGTTCTCGTGCATCTCGATGACTCGGCCTTCACGGGTCGTTTCACGAACGACAAGAAGGCGAACGGCTGATGGGCGCGAAGATCGACAACCGGATCTGGCTTCTGATCACCGCCGTGGTCGCAATCGCCGTTCTGGCCGGCGGCTGGTTCCTCGGGGCGCAGCCCCTCGTCAACTCGGCGCTCGAATCCGATCAGCAGCGGACGACGATCCAGACGCAGAACGAGACCGCCAAGCTGCAGCTGTCTAAGCTCGCCGCAGCGAAGCGCGATCTCACCGCGCTGGAGTCCGAGCGCGACGAGGTGACGGCTTCGGTGCCGAAGAGCCTCGCAGGAGCGGACTTCCTCCGTTCGATCAACGCGATGGCGACGCAGAACGGCGTCACCGTCGAGGAGATCACGTTCGACAACGTCACGCCGTACTCCGCGCCCACGGCTACGGCCGGCGGTGAGACGGCGGCCCCGGTGGATTCCAGCGCGTCGCCGTCCGCAAGCGCGTCGGCGACGCCGACGCCGACGCCGGTGGCGGGCCCCGCCACGGATCCGACGATCACGGCGGAGAACTTCGTACTCGTCGGTGTCCAGCTGAAGGTGAGCGGTGACTCCGCGTCGCTCCTGAACTTCGCGCATGCCGTGCAGACCGGAGAGCGTCTCGTGCTCGTCAACACCTTCTCGATCAAGTCGAGCCAGGGAGAGGACGGCGGAGTCCCGAGCATGGATCTCGGCGGCTTCGTCTATGTCCTCAACACGGCGGCGGCCGCAGCCGCGGCCACGACGGCGCCCGCAAACGGCTGACGCCGCTCCATCCACCCAGACACCGGCGGCGCATCCCCCCTTATTGCGCCGCCGGCCAGACTGCAAGCAGCAATCCCTCCGCTGACCTTGCACGCGTGCGCCCCGCCGGGCTTCCCGGCGGGGCGTTACGCGTTCCGCCGACGCTCTGCGGCACAGAGCGCGGCCGGCGGGGCAGCGCCTCGCCGCGAGCTCGGCCTCACCTTGCGGCGCAGACGACACGCGGGGTAGTCTTGACCGCGTGTGTGCGCATCGTCGTGCACACGGGCAGCCGGCTCACCGGGCTCTTCATCGCGAAGACCCAATAGCCCACCCCCACGGCATATCCGCCAGCCACCGCTGACGCACCTGCTCGCAGGTCGATCGGGCGGCGGATCTCGATGGCCGAAATCACATCCCATCAAACGCTGTCACCGTGCAGCGACAAGGAGAATCAGTAGTGCCCACCATTCAGCAGCTGGTGCGCAAGGGCCGCACGCCGAAGGTCGTCAAGACCAAGGCGCCCGCCCTGAAGGCGAACCCCCAGCAGCGCGGCGTCTGCACCCGCGTCTACACCACCACCCCGAAGAAGCCGAACTCCGCGCTCCGCAAGGTCGCCCGTGTGAAGCTCTCGAACGGCACCGAGGTCACCGCCTACATCCCCGGTGAGGGCCACAACCTGCAGGAGCACTCGATGGTGCTCGTGCGTGGTGGTCGTGTGAAGGACCTCCCCGGCGTCCGCTACAAGATCGTGCGCGGCGCGCTCGACACCCAGGCCGTGAAGAACCGTCAGCAGGCCCGCAGCCGCTACGGCGCGAAGAAGGACAAGAAGTAATGCCTCGCAAGGGACCCGCTCCGAAGCGCCCCGTCGTCGCCGATCCGGTGTACGGCGCGCCCATCGTGAGCCAGCTCGTCAACAAGATCCTGGTCGACGGCAAGAAGGGCCTCGCCGAGCGCATCGTCTACGACGCGCTCTCCGGCGTCGGCTCGAAGTCCGGTCAGGATGCCGTCCAGGTTCTCAAGAAGGCGCTCGACAACGTGCGCCCCACCCTCGAGGTCAAGAGCCGCCGCGTCGGCGGCTCGACCTACCAGGTGCCGGTCGAGGTCAAGCCGCACCGCGCGAACACCCTCGCGCTGCGCTGGCTCACCTCGTACGCCAAGTCGCGTCGCGAGAAGACGATGACCGAGCGTCTCACCAACGAGATCCTCGACGCCTCGAACGGCCTCGGCGCCGCTGTCAAGCGTCGCGAGGACACCCACAAGATGGCCGAGTCGAACAAGGCCTTCGCGCACTACCGCTGGTAACAGCCCGCGTCGAGCGGGGCCGGCGAACCCGGCCCCGCTCCCCGCATCCACTTTCTCCCGGAAGGAAACCCCGTGGCACAGGACGTGCTCACCGACCTCAACAAGGTCCGCAACTTCGGCATCATGGCGCACATCGATGCCGGCAAGACCACCACGACCGAGCGCATCCTGTTCTACACGGGCATCACCCACAAGATCGGCGAGGTGCACGACGGCGCCGCGACGATGGACTGGATGGCGCAGGAGCAGGAGCGCGGCATCACGATCACGTCGGCCGCGACGACCGCCTTCTGGAAGGGCACCCAGCTCAACATCATCGACACCCCCGGCCACGTGGACTTCACGGTCGAGGTCGAGCGCAACCTGCGCGTGCTCGATGGCGCCGTCGCCGTCTTCGACGGCAAGGAGGGCGTCGAGCCCCAGTCGGAGACCGTGTGGCGTCAGGCCGACAAGTACGACGTTCCCCGCATCTGCTTCGTCAACAAGATGGACAAGCTGGGCGCCGACTTCTACTTCACGGTCGACACCATCGTCAAGCGCCTCGGCGCGAAGCCGCTGGTCATGCAGCTCCCGATCGGTGCGGAGTCGTCCTTCGAGGGCGTCGTCGACCTGGTCGAGATGAACGCGAAGACCTGGCGCGGCGACGCCAAGGGTGACGTCAAGATGGGCGCCGAGTACGCCGTCGAGGAGATCCCCGCTGACCTCGTCGAGAAGGCCAACGAGTACCGCCAGCTGCTGCTCGAGACCGTCGCCGAGACCGACGACGCGCTGCTCGAGAAGTTCTTCGGCGGTGAGGAGCTCACGATCGACGAGATCAAGGGCGCCATCCGCAAGCTCGTGCTCGACTCGGCGATCTACCCCGTGTTCTGCGGCTCCGCCTTCAAGAACCGCGGCGTGCAGCCGATGCTCGACGCGGTCGTCGACTACCTCCCGTCGCCGCTCGACGTGCCCGCTGTCGAAGGCCACGACGTGCGCGACGAGGAGAAGGTCATCGAGCGCAAGGCCGACTCGGCCGAGCCGTTCTCGGCCCTCGCCTTCAAGATCATGACGCACCCGTTCTTCGGTCGTCTGACCTACATCCGCGTCTACTCGGGCAAGCTCGACTCCGGCGCGCAGATCATCAACTCGACCAAGGGCAAGAAGGAGCGCATCGGGAAGATCTTCCAGATGCACGCCAACAAGGAGAACCCGGTCGACTCGGTCACCGCCGGCCACATCTACGCGGTCATCGGCCTGAAGGACACCACCACCGGTGACACCCTCAGCGACCCGAGCGCGCAGGTCATCCTCGAGTCGATGACGTTCCCCGAGCCCGTCATCGAGGTCGCCATCGAGCCGAAGACCAAGGCCGACCAGGAGAAGCTGGGCACCGCGATCCAGAAGCTGGCCGAAGAGGACCCGACGTTCCGCACCGAGCAGAACCAGGAGACCGGCCAGACCATCATCAAGGGCATGGGCGAGCTCCACCTCGACATCCTCGTCGACCGCATGAAGCGTGAGTTCAACGTCGAGGCCAACGTCGGCAAGCCCCAGGTGGCCTACCGCGAGACGCTGCGCCGCACGGTCGAGAAGTACGACTACACCCACAAGAAGCAGACCGGTGGATCCGGTCAGTTCGCGAAGGTGCAGATCTCGCTCGAGCCGCTCGAGGTCACCCCGGAGACCTCGTACGAGTTCGTGAACGCCGTCACCGGCGGTCGCGTGCCGCGCGAGTACATCCCCTCGGTGGATGCGGGCATCCAGGACGCCATGCAGGTCGGCGTCCTCGCCGGCTACCCGACCGTGGGTGTCAAGGCGACCCTGATCGATGGCGCGTCGCACGACGTCGACTCCTCGGAGATGGCGTTCAAGATCGCCGGCTCGATGGCCTACAAGGAGGCCGCCCGCCGCGCCGACCCGGTGCTGCTCGAGCCCCTCATGGCCGTCGAGGTGCGCACGCCCGAGGAGTACATGGGCGACGTCATCGGCGACCTGAACTCGCGTCGTGGCCAGATCCAGTCGATGGAGGACGCCACCGGCGTCAAGGTCGTCTCGGCGAAGGTCCCGCTCTCGGAGATGTTCGGCTACGTCGGCGACCTGCGCTCGAAGACCTCGGGCCGCGCCGTCTACTCGATGACCTTCGACAGCTACTCCGAGGTCCCCAAGGCTGTGGCCGAGGAGATCGTGCAGAAGAGCAAGGGCGAGTAAGTCCTTCAGCGCCGCGGGTGGCTCCGGCGGCCCGCGGCGCTGAGTAACATAACTACACACACCAACCTGGAGCGTTCGGAATCCATCCGGACGCGCTCAACCGAGTCCTAGGAGGACCCAAGTGGCTAAGGCCAAGTTCGAGCGGACCAAGCCGCACGTCAACATCGGAACGATCGGTCACGTCGACCACGGCAAGACCACGCTCACCGCTGCCATCTCGAAGGTGCTCGCCGACAAGTACCCGTCGGACACCAACGTCAAGCGCGACTTCGCTTCGATCGACTCCGCTCCCGAGGAGCGTCAGCGCGGCATCACGATCAACATCTCGCACGTCGAGTACGAGACGCCGAAGCGCCACTACGCGCACGTCGACGCCCCGGGTCACGCTGACTACATCAAGAACATGATCACCGGTGCCGCTCAGATGGACGGCGCGATCCTCGTGGTCGCGGCGACCGACGGCCCGATGGCTCAGACCCGCGAGCACGTCCTGCTCGCCAAGCAGGTTGGTGTGCCGTACCTGCTCGTCGCGCTGAACAAGTCGGACATGGTCGACGACGAGGAGATCCTCGAGCTCGTCGAGCTCGAGGTGCGCGAGCTCCTCTCCTCGCAGGACTTCGATGGCGACAACGCCCCCGTCGTCCGCGTCTCGGGCCTCAAGGCTCTCGAGGGCGACGAGAAGTGGGCCCAGTCGGTCCTCGACCTCATGGAGGCCGTCGACGACAACATCCCCGACCCGGTGCGTGACAAGGACAAGCCGTTCCTCATGCCCATCGAGGACGTCTTCACCATCACCGGTCGTGGAACGGTCGTCACCGGCCGCGCCGAGCGCGGCACCCTCGCGATCAACTCCGAGGTCGAGATCGTCGGCATCCGCCCGACGCAGAAGACCACGGTCACGGGTATCGAGATGTTCCACAAGCAGCTCGACGAGGCCTGGGCCGGCGAGAACTGCGGTCTGCTCCTCCGCGGCACCAAGCGCGAGGACGTCGAGCGCGGCCAGGTCGTCGTGAAGCCGGGTTCGGTCACGCCGCACACCAACTTCGAGGGCACGGCGTACATCCTGTCCAAGGACGAGGGTGGCCGTCACAACCCGTTCTACGCGAACTACCGTCCGCAGTTCTACTTCCGCACCACCGACGTCACCGGCGTCATCACGCTGCCCGAGGGCACCGAGATGGTCATGCCCGGCGACACCACCGACATGACGGTCGAGCTGATCCAGCCCATCGCCATGGAGGAGGGCCTCGGCTTCGCCATCCGCGAGGGTGGCCGCACCGTCGGCGCCGGCAAGGTCACCAAGATCAACAAGTAATTCGATCTTCTTCTGAAGGGGTCGGGCCGTATGGCCCGGCCCCTTCGTCGTTCCCGAACACTCATCGTCGCCTAGGCTCGAGGCATGAAGTCGAGGGGAAGTCGAACACGCGCCGTCGCCGCGCGACCGCGTCGAGTGCTGGTGGCGCTGCTGATCGGCGGTGTCGTCGCATCCGTGCTGTCGGCCTGTCTGCCCGCCTACCGCGAGTCCGACGATTTCGCCGAGTGGATGAGCGGGCGCCCGTCCGTCGCGAGCGTCGAGTTGAGTCGCACCGGGAAGTCGCGGATCGGCGATCTGCGCATCACCGCGAAGGGCGATCCCGCCCAGGCGATCGAGGGGATCGGGCGCGACGTCATCGATCACGCGGCCGATCAGGGCGGCGCCTTCTCTGACGTGCGCATCGACGCCGGGCCGATCACCGTGCTGCTGCCGTCGCTCGACCGGACGAAGCCCGAGGGTGGCGACGCGAAGCTCGCCATCGCGGCGTGGGCCGCGACCGTCGACGGCCTGCGCTGGGCCCGCATCGACCGCGACGTCACCCGGCTCGGCGTCGCCCAGGGCACGGCGAGATCGGTCGTGCAGAGCGGGTTCCGCGAGCTGCGCGACGCCCGCCTCGACAGCCGCTACCAGCTGATCGCCCAGTCACCCGACGGGCGCGACTACATCAACGTCACGGCCGGCGACTCCGGCAAGCTCGACATCTTCGACGACGCGCTCGCCCGCTGGCCCGGCGCCGAGATCGCGATCGGACGCTCGCGCGGCTTCACCGACATCGGCTTCGACCTCTACGCCCCGGCCGACGCGCCCTTCGACGAGGTCGCGGCGGCGGTCGAGACGTCCGTGCCGGAGGGATCCCTGTCGAAGCTCGGCTGGGGCGGCATCGCCGGCAGCCCCGGCGTGCTGCGCCGCGCGCTGCGGCTCGCGCCCGAATCCACCGCGCTGGCGAGCGAGTTCGCGGGTTCGGCCGACATCGCCTGGGTCGAGCCCGCCGTCGATCGCACCCCGAGTCGGCTGCTGACCGTGATCGCGACGACGCGCGACGGCTGGGATCAGGCCCTCGCCCGGTTCCCGACCGACCCTGGCTGGGACGAGGTGACCTACCAGATGCACCGCGACGGGCAGATCGTCGCCACCGTCCCCGCCGCCTACGCCGTCGGCGTGCCGTTCGTCGCGGTCGTCCCCGACCTCGTGGGCGAGACGGCGGTGCTCAAGATCGATCTGAGCAAAGATCACCTCGACCTCGGGATCGACCCGCTCACCTCGACCGAGGAGGCCGAGCGCATCCTGAAGGCCGTGCAGGCCGGCATCGAGGGCACGAGCGACCGGGTGCGCATCTACCTCGACGACACGAGCCTCGGCTCGAAGGCGGTGCCGGCCGACTTCACCGTCGACGCCGACGGGCTGACTGCGGCGACCGACCTGCCGCATCCTGACCTGCAGCGCCGCCTCGAGGCGGCGTGGAAGAAGGTCGCCGTCTGATCCGGAGTGCTCCGTAAACCACTGCTGACGACGACGCGACCCGCAAACGATTTGGTCGGTTACCGAGTTGTGATCGTCTCAACTGTTGACCGCTCACGGTGCCCTGCACGAAGGTTGAGTCAGCGCGTACCCCCGGCGCGTTCGCTCGACTCCACCCGTCGGCGACCCGGAGGTCGCGTACTCGATGAGGAGGAAAGATGAGCAACTGGACTCGACGACGCCGGCTTCTCGTGCCGATGGCGTTCGCCGGCGCTGCAGCGCTGATTCTGGCGGGATGCGCGGAGAGCAGCGGGGACGGTGGCTCTGGCAAGACCACCGTCGAGATCTCCGGCGGCATCACGGGCGGTGAGGCCGACGCCCTGAACAAGTCCTTCGACCAGTTCACGAAAGACACCGGCATCAAGGTCAAGTACACCGGCGACAAGAGCTTCGAAGGCAACATCGTCACCAAGGTGACGGGTGGATCCGCCCCCGACATCGCGATCGTGCCGCAGCCCGGTCTGCTGAAGAGCCTCATCGGCACCGGCGAGGTCAAGGAGGCCAGCGACGCGGTCTCGAAGAACGTCGACAAGTACTGGGGCAAGGACTGGAAGGCCTACGGCACCGACGACGGCAAGTTCTACGCCGCGCCGATGCTGGCCAACCTGAAGGGCTACGTCTGGTACTCGCCGGCGAAGTTCAAGGAGTGGGGCGTTGAGGTCCCGCAGACCTGGGATGAGCTGATCGCCCTCACCAAGACGATCACCGAGAAGAGCGGCGGCCCCTCGTGGTGCGCCGGCTTCGCGTCCGACGCCGCGTCCGGCTGGCCGGGCACCGACTGGATCGAAGACCTCGTCCTGCGCCAGGCCGGCCCCGACACCTACGACGACTGGGTGTCCGGCAAGGTGAAGTTCACCGACCCGCAGATCAAGAAGGCCTTCGACTCGGTCGGCGAGATCCTGCTCAACCCGGAGTACGTCAACGCCGGCTTCGGCGACGTGAAGAGCATCAACTCGACGGCTTTCGGTGACGTCGCCGCCAAGGTCGCCGACGGCAGCTGCCCGATGACCCACCAGGCCTCGTTCCTCTCGGCGAACTTCCTCGAGACGAAGACCGCAGCGGGGGCGGCTCCGAAGATCGCTTCGGACGGCGACGTCTACGCCTTCGTGCTTCCCGGTGAGGAGGCCGGTCAGAAGTCGGTCGAGGCGGGCGGCGAGTTCGTCACCGGGTTCTCGGATGACGCGAACGTGCAGAAGGTCATCGAGTACATGTCGACCCCCGAGTGGGCGAACGCCCGCGTCAAGCTCGGCGGCGTGGTCTCGGCCAACAAGGGCGCCGACCCGAGCCTGGCCTCGAGCGAGTTCCTCACCGAGACGATGAAGACGCTGCAGAGCGACGACACCACGGTGCGCTTCGACGCCTCCGACCTGATGCCGGCGACCGTCGGCTCGGGCTCGTTCTGGAAGGGGATGGTCAACTGGATCGACGGCACCCCGACCGACAAGGTGCTGGCCGACATCCAGGCGGGATACGAGAACTGACCCGCTGAGCTCCCGGCCGGGGAGGGTGCAGAGCCCCTCCCCGGCCGGTGCTCCACCTCCGAGCTCCGCGAACCCCGAACACTCCTGACCCGCGCAGCGTCGCGCCGCGCAGGAAGGCGATCCCCATGGCCGTCGTCAGTCCGGGCGTCACCCGACGCCGTCGCATCCCCCGCAGCGTGACGGGGGCGATCGTGGCGGTGGCCGCGATCGGGATCGTCGCGCTCTTCCTCGTGCTGGTCACCCGGCCGGCCACGACGGGAGCGGTGCCCACGTCGCTGGGCTTCTCGCTCAACAGCTTCTTCCGCTTCCTCGGCGGCCTGCACCCGCTCGTGCAGATCCCGATCATGGTGGTCGCCTTCGCGGCGGTCGTGGCGATCATCCTCGTGCTGATCGAGTTCGCACCGCGCCCCGGCCGCGGCTACTTCGTGCTGAGGCTGGCCGCGTGCTTCCTCATCCCGGTGCTCGCGTTCATGATGCTGCGCCCGCTGCAGAACGCGACGCTGTACGTCGTCGGCATCGCGCTGCTCGCCGGCGCGCTGCTGTTCTTCGCCGACTACCGGGCGCGGGAAGGATCGGGCTACGTCTTCCAGCTGGTCATATTCCTGGCGCCGGCGGCACTGCTGCTGATCCTCGGGCTCGTCTACCCGGCCCTGTCGACGATCTGGCAGTCGTTCTTCGACAAGACCGGCAAGACCTTCGTCGGCCTCGAGAACTACGCCTGGACCTTCACGAACCCCGACGGCTTCTGGTCGGTCATCAACACGCTCATCTGGGCGCTCGTCGCCCCGGTCATCTCGACCGTCATCGGCCTCGTCTACGCCGTCTTCATCGACAAGGCGCGCGGCGAGAAGTTCCTCAAGGTGCTCGTCTTCATGCCGGTCGCGATCTCCTTCGTCGGCGCCGGCATCATCTGGAAGTTCGTCTACGACTACCGCGAGGGCTCGCAGATCGGTCTGCTCAACGCGATCGTCACCGGGCTCGGCGGGCAGCCGGTGTCGTGGCTGTCGAACGAGGTGCTCAACACCTTCTGCCTGCTGCTCGTCTTCATCTGGACGCAGACCGGCTTCGCGATGGTCATCCTGTCGGCGGCCATCAAAGGCGTGCCGACCGAGCAGATCGAGGCGGCGCGGCTGGACGGCGCGAACGCCTGGGAGGTCTTCCGCAATGTGACGGTGCCCGGCATCCGCTCGTCGGTGATCGTCGTGCTGACGACGATCACGATCGCGTCGCTGAAGGTCTACGACATCGTCGCGGTGATGACCGGCGGCCGGAACAACTCGACCGTGCTGGGCTTCGAGATGGTCAACCAGCAGCAGCGGTTCCAGAGCTACGGGCACTCCTCGGCACTGGCCGTGGTGCTGTTCCTGTTCGTGCTGCCGCTGATCATCTACAACGTGCGCCAGATGCGCAAGCAGAAGGAGGTGCGCTGATGACCGCCATCGACGAGCCCGGAATCCGCCGGGCCACGGCTCTGTCGGAGCGCGAGGTCAAGCGCCAGGAGCGCGAGGCGCGCAACAAGCTCACCTCCAAGGGCGCCACGATCGCCGCGATCGTGATCGCCATCATCTGGACGATCCCGACCTTCGGCCTCTTCGTGACATCGTTCCGTCCCGGTGCCGACTCCTCGTCGTCGGGCTGGTGGACGGTCTTCACGAACCCGTCGTTCACGCTCGACAACTACTTCTCGGCGTTGACGTCGGGCGGCACGGCGCTGACCCTGGGACAGTCGTTCATCAACTCGCTCGCGATCGCGATCCCGGCCACGCTCATCCCGATCGCGGTGGCGTCGCTCGCGGCGTACGCCTTCGCGTGGATCCCGTTCAAGGGTCGCAGCATCGCGTTCGTCGCGGTGTTCGCGCTGCAGATCGTGCCGATTCAGATGGCCCTCGTGCCCCTGCTGAGCCTGTTCTCGCGCGGACTCACGATCAACGGGGTGAGCGTGTTCCCCGGTTTCGACCTGCGCGACGCCGACCACAGCTTCGCGACGGTGTGGATCGCGCACGCGGTCTTCGCGATGCCGCTGGCGATCTTCCTGCTGCACAACTTCATCAGCGAGATCCCCGGCGAGATCATCGAGGCGGCGCGGGTGGACGGCGCGGGTCACGGGCAGATCTTCTTCCGGCTGATCCTGCCGCTCGCGATGCCGGCGATCGCCTCGTTCGCGATCTTCCAGTTCCTCTGGGTCTGGAACGACCTGCTCGTGGCGACGATCTTCGCGCCGTCGTCATCCCTGCCCCTGACGCAGACGCTGAACTCGCTCTCCGGCTCCTGGGGCGCTCAGTGGTACCTGCAGTCGGCGGGCGCGTTCATCTCGATCATCGTGCCGCTGGTCGTGTTCTTCTCGCTGCAGCGCTTCTTCGTGCGCGGCCTGCTGGCCGGCGCGACGAAGGGCTGATCGCGACAGAGGAGTGATCGGCGCGGAGGGCGTCGACACGGATCGGGCCCGGCGGGGGAATCAGCTCTCCCCGCCGGGCCCGAGTCATGGGCGGATCGTGCGCGGCCCTGCGGCGGCGCGGCGATCCGATCGCGCGCGCGTCAGTCGAGTGGCGCGAGGATGCGGCCGTCGACACCCGAGACGCGCAGCACGGCGCGCGAGGCGCTGCGCTCGATCCGCTCGGCGTTGACGCCGTCGACGTCGTGCGCCCAGGCGGTCGCGGCCTCGACGCTGCGGCCGTGCCGGGTGTGCCGGTCGACGAGCCGGTCGACCCGCGCGTCGTCGGGCGCGGCGCAGAACCACGCCTCGTCGAACAGCTCGATCATGCGATCCCAGGGCTCGGCGTCGTCGAGCAGGTAGTTGCCCTCGACGATCACGATGCGGTGCTGGGGCTCGATCGCGAGCTCGCCGGCGACGCCCTCGTCCACCTCGCGGCGGAAGCTCGGCGCGTAGACGGTGTGATCCCACTCGCGGCGCACCCGACCGAGCAGCGCGAGGAAGCCCCAGCCGTCGAAGGTGTCGATGGCGCCCTTGCGGTCGTGGATGCCGAGCCGATCGAGGGTGGCGTTCGCGAGGTGGAAGCCATCGAGCGGCAGGTACCCGGCGATCGCGTCGGGGTGCTGAGCGGAGCCGTCGGCGACACCGGCGCGCTCGTTGAGCCGCGCGACGAGGGCTTTCGCCAGGGTCGTCTTGCCGGCGCCCGGGCTGCCGGCGATGCCGATCAGCACCCGGCCGCCGTCGCCGAGCAGCGCGCGCGCCCGGTCGGCGAGCTGCTCGAGCCCGGGGATGGCGGGGCCGGCCGCGTCCGCGTGCTCAGCCACGCAGTCCCACCGCCTCGAGCTGGTTCTCGAGGAAGCGGCGGGCGTGATCGGCGAGAGCCGGGCCGTCGTTCCAGAGGTTGCGCCAGATCGCGAGGTCGTTCGAGAGCGTCGGCGAGACGACGGCCGACGAGAACGACTCGAAGGTGATCGGGCCGCGGTAGTCGATGTCGGCGAGCGCGTGGAAGAAGGCGCCGAAGTCGAGGTGACCCGAGCCGAGGAAGCCGCGGTGGTTCTCGCCGATGTGCACGTAGCCGAGGCGATTGCCGACGAGGTGGACAGGACGCACGAGATCATCCTCCTCGATGTTCATGTGGTACGTGTCGAGGTGGATCAGCACGTTGTCGGCCGCGATGTCGTCGGCGAGGCGCAGCGCATCCGCCGCCGTGTTGATCACGTTGGTCTCGTAGCGGTTGCAGATCTCGAGCCCGAGGGTCATCGAGTGCGACGCGGCCTCGGCGGCGAGCTCCTTCAGCACGGCGACGACGTTGGCGCGACCGGCAGCGGTGAGCTGGTGGCCGTACTTGCCGAGCGCGCTGTAGAGCGCGCCGGTGAAGTGGGTGCCGCCGAGCTCGCGGGTGATGCGCAGCGAGTCCTGCAGCAGCGCCGCACCGCGGGCCACGACCTCGGGGTCGTCGCTCGAGACGTCGGCGTCGAAGGCGAGCCCGCGCGAGCAGACGATGCCGAGTCCGGCGGCCGAGAGCGCGTCGCGGGCGGCGTCCACGTCGAGGTTGGCGCTGTCGTGCAGCGAGAGCTCGAGGTTGTCGTAGCCGGCGGCGGTGGTCGCGGCGACGAGCCGCTCGAACTCGGCCGGAGTGGTGCCGCCTTCGAAGACGAGTGCGTGGACGCCGAGCGCGTTGGTGGTGGACATGGATGCTCCTGGAGGGTCGGGACGGTGAGTCGGTGGGGCCGGCGGTCAGGCCGCGGCGGAGGGCGCGCTGCCCTCGCGTTCGGCGATGAGCCCGTCGAGGCGTGAGCGCAGGAAGTCGTGCGAGCGGCGGGCGACGCGGTCGGCGTCGCTCCACATCGGGCGCCAGAGCCCGATGTCGATCTGGTCGGCGGCGGGCATGATCGCGCTCGAGAACGACTCGACCGTGATCGGCCCCGCGAAGCCCTGGCCGACGAGGCGGCGCAGCAGCGCATCCCAGTCGAGGCGCCCGGTGCCGAGCTCGCCGCGGTGGCTCTCGCTCGCGTGGATGTAGCCGAGCCGGCCACCGGCGACCGCCGCGGCGTCGGCCACGTCGATCTCCTCGATCGCCGCGTGGAAGGTGTCGAGGTGCACGACCGCGTTGGGCTCGCCGAGCTCGTCGAGGTACTCGAGCGTCTGCGCCGCGGTGTTCAGCAGGTTCGACTCGTAGCGGTTCACGTACTCGACGCCGAGCGTGACGCCGACGTCGGCGGCGCGTCGCGCGGTGCGGCGCAGCGCCGCGAGCGAGCTGCGACGGCCGGCAGCCGTCGGCAGGCTGAGATAGCGGCCCATCTGCGAGTAGATGACGCCGCCGAGGAAGTCGGCGCCAAGGGCGGCGGCGTGGTCGACGGCCGCGGCGAGGCGGGCCTCTCCGCGGGCGGCGGCCGCCGCATCCTCGCTGTTCACGTCCTCGTCGGCGCGCAGCGCGAGCGACACCGTCGGGCGCAGACCGTGCCGCTCGAGGGCGGCCCGCGTGAAGTCGACCGTGTCGGGGCCGGATACGGGCAGCTCGATCAGATCGAAGCCCGCGGCGGCGGCGCCGCCGATCGCGCGCTCCGCCTGCTCGGGCGACCAGCCGGCGCCCCAGAGCCCGGAGTGCACGCCGAGCGGACTGCGCTCGGCGGCTGCGTCGGCGCTCACGTCAGGCCGCCTTCGCGCCGGTGATGAGCGAGACCAGCTCGTCGCCGCTCGTCTCGGCGATGCGCCGCTCGGCGACCGCGTTGCCGGCGCGCATCACCCAGACGTGGTCGGCCAGGCGCATGACCTGGTCGAAGTTGTGGCTGATGAGCAGCACGGCGACGCCCTGGTCGCGCAGCTTGCGGACGATCTGCTCCACGCGCTCGGTCTCCTGCACGCCGAGCGCCGCGGTGGGCTCGTCCATGATCACGATCTTGCTGCCCCATCCGGCGGCGCGGGCGATCGCGACGGCCTGACGCTGGCCTCCCGAGAGGCGGCGCACCCGGCTGCCGACCGGCGGCACGTTGACGGCGAGGTCGCCGAGCATGGTCGAGGCCGTCTGCTTCATGGCGGCGCGGTCGAGCCAGCGCAGCGGGCCGACGCCCTTCGTCTTCTCACGGCCGAGGAAGAAGTTCTGCCACACGGTCAGCTCCTCGACCAGCGCGAGGTTCTGCTGCACGGTCTCGATGCCGAGCTTCTGCGCGGCCTTCGGGGTGTCGAGAGAGACGACCTCGCCGTCGAGCGTGATGGTGCCCGAGTCGGGGCGGTGGATGCCGGAGATGGTGCGCACGAGCGTCGACTTGCCGGCGCCGTTGTCGCCGATGAGCGCGGTGATCTCGCCGCGGCGCATCGTGATCGAGGCGCCTTTGAGGGCGTGCACGCCGCCGAACGACTTGCGGATGTCGGTGGCCTGGAGGATGAGGTCTGCGGTCGTCATCGACGTGCTCATTTCTTCTGGAAGCGGGTCAGCAGCGCGGCGAGCACCACGACGAGGCCGACGGCGACGGGCTGGTAGAACTGCGAGACGCCGAGCAGGGTGAGCCCGTTGGCGAGTGCGGTGAGCAGGAGTGCGCCGAGGATGGGGCCGACGATCTTGGCGCGGCCGCCGGTGAGGCTGACGCCGCCGAGCACGACCGCGGCGATCGAGTTGAGCAGGTAGCTGGTGTTGATCGTGGGCTCGGCGGCGCCGACGCGGGCGACGAGCAGCAGCGCGGCGAGGCCGGCGAGCACGGCCGAGATGACGTAGACGGCGATCCGCACGCGGGTGGCGCTGATGCCGTTGGCGACGGCGCTCTCCTCGCTGCCGCCCACCGCCTGCACGTGCAGGCCGAAGCGGGTGCGGAACATGACGAACCAGCCGAGCACGCCCACGACCGCGGCGATGATGATCGGGTAGCCGAAGACGCCGACCGAGCCGGTGGTGATGCGCAGCAGCTCGATGCTGGTGACCTGGATCGGCTTGCCCGCCGAGAGGATGAGCGCGGCGCCGGTCGCGAGCGAGAGCGTGCCGAGGGTGGCGATGAAGTCGGTCACCTTGCCGCTCGCGATGAGCAGGCCGTTGATGACGCCGATGACCGTCGAGGCGATGATCGCGAGCAGGGCCGAGGCGATGAAGCCCGCGCCGGCCTGCCAGGCGAGGCCGAAGCCCACCGCCCCGACGGTCATGGTGGCCGAGATCGAGAGGTCGATCCCGCCGGTGGTGATGACGAACGACTGGGCGACGCCGAGGATCACGAGGATCGCGGCGGCGACCAGCATCGCCTTGATGTTCCCGGGGCTGAGGAAGGTCGGGCTGAGCGCGGCGAACACGACGACCAGCACGAGGAGTCCGATCGGTGCGGCGTTCTCGGCCCAGAAGCTGAGCCGGCGGGCTTCGCCGAGGGCGGATCGCACGGCGCTCGGCCGGGCGATGTCGGGCTGGGTGGTGGTCACGGTGCTCCCTGGTGCTTCCTGTTTCCGGTGGTGTGGATGCGCTCCTTACTTGAGGAGCTTCTCCAGCGGGTTGTCGAAGCTCTCGAAGGGCTGCGGGAACTTCGCGAGAGCGGTGTCGGCCTTGTCGGGCGTGACGAGCGCGGTCGGCGACTCGACGTTCGCGGGCAGCTTGCCGCCCTGGATCGCGACCTGGCAGGCCTGCACGCCGAGCGTTCCGACGGCGTAGGGGTACTGGGCGACGGTCGCGCTGAGGCCGCCGTCCTTGACCGACTGCAGCGCATCCTTGTTGCCGTCGACGCTGACGACGACGACCTTGCCGGTGAGCCCGGCGTTCTCGACGGCCTTGACGATGCCGAGGCCCATGTCGTCGTTCGCGGCGAAGAAGGCGGCGATGCCGGGGTTGGCGGCGAGGATGTCGGTCGCGGTGGTCAGCGCCTTCTCGCGGTTCCAGTCGGCGGCCGACTCCTGCACGACGTCGAGCTTGCCGTCGATCGCGGCCTTGAAGCCGTCGACGCGGGCGGCGCTGGTGACGTCGCCGGAGATGCCGCCGATGATGGCGATCTTCGAGCCTGCCGCGACCTTGCTCGCGACGAAGTCGCCGGCCTTGCCGCCGGCCTTGGTGTTGTCGGTGCCGATGTAGGTGGCGATCTTGACGCCGCCGGCCTTGGCGGCCTTCTCGTCGACGGGCTGGTCGATGTTGACGATCGGCTTGTCGGCGGCGGAGACCTGGGCGAGGCCCTGCACGAGGTTGCTGCCGCTGATCGGGTTGACGATGAAGCAGCCGAAGTCCTGTCCGGCGAGCGTCGTGAGCTTGTCGGCCTGGCCGGTCGTGTCGGTGATGTCGGCGGCGGCCTGCACGGTGGCCGAGACCTTGTCGGCCTTGGCGGTGTCGTCGATGCCGTCTTCCATCGCCTGGAAGAAGGGGTTGTCGAGGCCCTTGATGACGGCGGCGACCTTGGTCGATCCGCTGTCGGAGGCGCCGCCTCCGGTGGAGCAGCCCGCGAGTGCGAGCGCGAGGACGCCGATCGGGAGGAGCACGCGGGCCGCGCGCTTCGCTGTCGCTTCGTTGCTGAACATGTCGACCCTCAGGGTTCGGGGCACCACTGCGTGCCAGTGGGGGAGAAGCTACGGGAACTTTTGATTATCTGCAACACAAAAGTCTGCTGGCTTTTGATCACTTGTTGGGTAAGGTAGGGCCACACCTCGCAACGGAGCCGCCATGACCGCAGTGCCGATCGCCCCCTTCGGCGACGTCCTCGCGCTGTTCCGCGACCGTGCCGAGCTCAGCCGCACCGAGGTGATGGAGCTGACCGGACTCTCGCGCTCGACCGTGAACGGCCGGCTGACCGCGCTCGCCGACGCCGGCCTCATCGAGGAGATCGGGGGAGGGGAGTCGACCGGGGGCCGGCCCTCCAGCCGTTTCGCCTTCCGCGCCGACCGCGCCGTCGTGATCGCCGCCGACATCGGTGCCACCGGGCTGACCGTCGGCGTCTGCGACCTCGCGGGCGAGCCGCTGCGTCACGTCTCGCGCGCGATCGACGTGTGGCAGGGCCCCGAGGCGGTGCTCGCCGAGGTCGCCTCCGCCGTCGACGAGCTCGCGATCGCCGACGAGGTCTGGGGCGTCGGAGTCGGGGTCCCCGGTCCGGTCGAGTTCGCCGCCGGCCGCGTCGTCAACCCGCCGATCATGACCGGATGGGACGGCTTCGACATCGCCGGCTGGTTCGGCGCGCGCTGGGCCGTGCCGGTCGTCGTCGAGAACGACGCGAACGCGCGCGCGGTCGCCGAGGCTCGCGCGATCGGCAGCGACAACCTCATCAGCCTGAAGCTGGGCACCGGCGTCGGCAGCGGACTCGTGTTCAACGGCGCGATCATCCGCGGCAGCGATGGTGCCGCCGGCGACGTCGGCCACACCCGCTCCACCGCCGCCGACGACGAGAACCCGCTGCCCTGCCGCTGCGGCAACCTCGGCTGCGTCGAGGCCTATGCCGGCGGATGGGCGCTGCGCCGCGACCTCGATGAGCTCGGCATCGCCACCGCGAGCGTCGCCGACCTGGTCGAGCAGGTGCGCCGTGGGCAGGCCGAGGCGGTGCAGGCCGTGCGTCGCGCCGGCCGTGTTCTGGGCGATGCGATCGCGGGACTCGTCAGCGTGCTGAACCCGGCCACGATCGTGCTCTCCGGTCTACTCGCGGACACGGGGGAGGTGCTGCTGTCGGGCATCCGCGAGCGCGTCTACCAGCGTGCCGCCCCGCTCGCGACGCGCAACCTCGAGATCCGTCTGTCGACGATCGGCGAACTGGTCGGCGTGCGCGGGCTGGCCCTCGTCGCCGCCGACCGCGTGCTCGCGCACGAGGCCGGGGTCGGCGCCGCCTGAACCGGCTCGAGGGGATGTGGCGCGCCGGCTGTGAGCGCAACCTCCTCCCGCTGGATGCCGACTGCGCGCTCGCGCGCCAGGGAGCGCCCGCGATCTAGCGTCAGCGCATGCGATTGCGCCGCAGCGACTCCGCCGGACCGGGATACCGCCGCGTCGCCTCCGGCCGCGGCTTCAGCTACCGGGATGCCGACGGCACGACCGTGCGCGACGCCGAGCTGCGGGCGCGCTTCGACGCCCTCGCGATCCCGCCCGCCTGGACCGAGGTGTGGATCGCCCCGTTCCCCAACGGGCACATCCAGGCCACCGGTGTCGACGGCGCCGGCCGGCGGCAGTACATCTACCACCCGACCTGGCGCGAGCAGAAGGACCGCATCAAGCACGACCGCGCCCTCGCGCTCGCCGAGACGCTGCCGGCCGCGCGACGCCAGGTCACGATCGACCTGCGCCGCGACGACGGGGTGGGCGTGAGCCGCGAGCGGGCGCTCGCCGCCGCGTTCCGGATGCTCGACACCGGCAGCCTGCGCGTCGGGTCGGAGCAGTACGCCAGCTCCCACGGCTCCTTCGGGCTGTCGACCCTGCTCGGCGCGCACGTGACGGTGCGCGGCGGCGACACCGTCGAGCTGCGCTTCCCGGCGAAGAGCGGGCAGGAGTGGGAATCCGACATCCGCGACGTCGATCTCGCCGCCGTGGTCGCGCGGCTCAAGCGCCGCGGCGGCCGAGCGCGGCTGCTGGCCTGGCGCGACGACCGGGGCTGGCACCCGCTCGCCGCCGCCGAGATCAACGAGGATGTGCGGGCGCGCACCGGTGGCGACTTCACGGCCAAGGACTTCCGCACGCTCCACGGCACGGTCGCCGCGGCCGTCAGCCTCGCGAAGCACGGGCCGGAGCGCACGCCGACCGCCCGCAAGCGCGCGATCGCGCAGGCGATGCGCGACGCCTCCGCCGTGCTCAGCAACACCCCCGCGATCGCACGGGCGAGCTACGTCGATCCCCGCATCCTCGATCTCTACGCCGACGGCGTGACGATCGACCCGGGCCGCATCGGATCGGCCGAGTCGGAGCTGCGCGCGCTCCTCTTCTCCTAGCGAGGTTCGCCGCACCGGGCGGGCACCGGTCCCGCCCGGGCGAGCACTGATGCGGGCTGCCGCGACCCGGAGAGAGGATGGCTCGCATCCCCCGGGAATCCGGGCCGGGCGCGACACGCCGAACGCGACACGCCCGGGTTGCACGGCGCCGCGGCGCTGTGGCAGACTCTCCTAGTTCAACATTCCGTGCGCGTGCGCGCGGATCACTGCCAGTGCAGTGCACAACCCCCGAAGCCAGGTCCCCGCGACCGGCTCTCGCGAGAGGTTGGGCCTCGGGCAGCAGAGCACAGCTTCAATCGAATCCGACTCCGCGGATGCCTGCCAGCCAGGAACACCTTGGAGTGGCGTGTGCCGAGTGCGGTTGTTTCCGCACGGAGTCCGCAGGACGCGGATTGACAGAAGAACAGTGGTGCGCCAGCAGAAGTGCTGCGCAAGGCGGACAGGCCAGACCTGTGCGCCGAGCAGATAGAAGAGAGTTGAGTATGGCCGGACAGAAGATCCGCATCCGACTGAAGTCGTACGACCACGCAGGTCTCGACGCGTCGGCCCGCAAGATCGTCGACACCGTCACCCGCGCCGGAGCGACCGTCGTCGGTCCGGTCCCGCTGCCGACGGAGAAGAACGTGGTGGTTGTCATCCGCAGCCCCCACAAGTACAAGGACTCCCGCGAGCACTTCGAGAAGCGCACCCACAAGCGCCTGATCGACATCGTCGACCCGACGCCGAAGGCCGTGGACTCGCTCATGCGTCTCGACCTGCCGGCGGACGTCAACATCGAGATCAAGCTCTAAACCCGAGCTCCCACCAGAAGGATTCCCATGTCTGCTCTCAAGACGACCAAGGGTCTGCTGGGCACCAAGCTCGGCATGACCCAGGTCTGGGACGAGAACAACAAGCTCGTTCCCGTGACCGTGGTCCAGATCACCCCCAACGTCGTGACCCAGATCCGCTCGCAGGAGGTCGACGGCTACACCGCCGTGCAGATCGCCTACGGCCAGATCGACCCGCGCAAGGTCAACAAGCCCACGGGCGGCCACTTCGAGAAGGCCGGCGTCACGCCGCGCCGTCACCTCACCGAGGTCCGCACCCCCGATGCTGCCGAGTACACGCTCGGACAGGAGCTCGCCGTCGACATCTTCGAGGCCGGCCAGTACGTCGACGTCGTCGGCACCAGCAAGGGCAAGGGCTTCGCCGGTGTCATGAAGCGCCACAACTTCAAGGGCGTCTCCGCTTCGCACGGTGCGCACCGCAACCACCGCAAGCCGGGCTCCATCGGCGCCTCCTCGACCCCCAGCCGTGTCTTCAAGGGCATGCGCATGGCCGGTCGCATGGGTGGCGACCGCGTCACGGTGCAGGGCCTCAAGGTCCACGCCGTCGACCTGGAGAAGGGCCTCATCCTGGTCAAGGGCGCCGTTCCCGGCGCTCGTGGCCGCATCGTCTTCGTCCGCACCGCCGTGAAGGAGAAGTGATCATGGCTGACGCAACCCTCGACGTCGTCGACGCGAAGGGCAAGAAGGCCGGATCGGTCGAGCTGCCCGCGTCGATCTTCGACGTGCAGACCAACGTGCCCCTCATCCACCAGGTGGTGACCGCGCAGCTCGCCGCCGCGCGTCAGGGCACGCACAAGACCAAGAACCGCGGAGAGGTCTCCGGCGCCGGTCGCAAGCCGTTCAAGCAGAAGGGAACCGGTCGCAGCCGTCAGGGCTCGATCCGCGCCCCCGAGCACACCGGCGGTGGCGTCGTGCACGGCCCGGTGCCGCGCGACTACAGCCAGCGCACCCCCAAGAAGATGATCGCCGCTGCTCTGCTCGGCCTTCTCTCGGACCGTGCCCGCGGCCAGCGCCTCCACGTGATCGCCGACTTCGGCATCGACACCCCGTCGACCAAGGACGCCGTCGCGGTTCTCACCGGCCTCAAGGCCGACAAGAACGTGCTGATCGTCCTCGAGCGCGATGACGAGACCGGCCTGAAGAGCGTGCGCAACATCCCGTCGGTGCACGTGCTCTTCGCCGACCAGCTCAACGCCTACGACGTCGTCGTCAGCGACGACATCGTCTTCACCAAGGCTGCGTTCGACGGCTTCGTCGCCGCGAAGACCGCCGCCAAGCAGGAGGTCTCCGCATGAGCGGCTACAACAAGGACCCGCGCGACATCATCATCGCGCCGGTCGTGAGCGAGAAGAGCTACGGCCTGATCGACGACGGCAAGTACACCTTCGTCGTCGACCCCCGCTCGAACAAGACCGAGATCAAGCTGGCGATCGAGAAGATCTTCGGCGTCAAGGTCGCCTCGGTGAACACGCTGAACCGCACCGGCAAGACCCGCCGCACGCGCTTCGGCCTCGGCAAGCGCAAGGACACCAAGCGCGCGATCGTCACCCTCAAGTCCGGCTCGATCGACATCTTCACGGCTGTCGGATAAGGCCGAAGGAGACAGACACATGGCTATTCGCAAGTACAAGCCGACGACCCCCGGTCGTCGTGGCTCCTCGGTCGCTGACTTCGCCGAGATCACCCGCTCGACCCCGGAGAAGTCGCTGCTGCGTCCGCTCACCAAGAGCGGCGGCCGCAACAACACCGGTCGCATCACGACCCGTCACATCGGTGGTGGCCACAAGCGCCAGTACCGCGTCATCGACTTCCGTCGCAATGACAAGGACGGCGTCAACGCCAAGGTCGCGCACATCGAGTACGACCCCAACCGCACGGCGCGCATCGCGCTGCTCCACTTCGTGGACGGCACCAAGCGCTACATCCTCGCGCCGAACAAGCTGCAGCAGGGCGACATCATCGAGTCGGGCCCCGGCGCCGACATCAAGCCCGGCAACAACCTGCCGCTGAAGAACATCCCTGTGGGTACCGTCATCCACGCGATCGAGCTCCGCCCCGGCGGAGGCGCCAAGCTGGCCCGCTCGGCCGGCGCCTCGGTGCGTCTCGTCGCGAAGGACGGCCCCTACGCCCAGCTGCGCCTGCCCTCGGGCGAGATCCGCAACGTCGATCTGCGCAACCGCGCGACGATCGGCGAGGTCGGCAACGCCGAGCAGTCGAACATCAACTGGGGCAAGGCCGGCCGTCTGCGCTGGAAGGGCGTCCGCCCGACCGTCCGCGGTGTCGCGATGAACCCGATCGACCACCCGCACGGTGGTGGTGAGGGCAAGACCTCCGGTGGTCGTCACCCGGTCAGCCCCTGGGGCCAGGCCGAGGGACGCACCCGTCGCCCCAACAAGGAGAGCGACAAGCTCATCGTCCGCCGCCGTAACGCCGGCAAGAAGCGCTAAGGGAAGTTGTAGAAGATGCCGCGCAGTCTCAAGAAGGGCCCCTTCGTCGACGACCACCTGCTTCGCAAGGTGCAGGTCGCGAACGAGGCCAACAGCAAGAACGTGATCAAGACCTGGTCGCGCCGCTCGATGATCATCCCGGCGATGCTGGGCCACACCATCGCGGTGCATGACGGACGCAAGCACATCCCCGTGTTCGTGACCGAGACCATGGTCGGCCACAAGCTCGGCGAGTTCGCGCCGACCCGCACCTTCCGCGGTCACGAGAAGGACGACAAGAAGGGCCGTCGCCGCTAAGGCGACACGAGGAGGAGAGAGAAATGGTGGAGTCCATCGCCCGCGTGCGACACATCCGCGTCACGCCTCAGAAGGCCCGTCGCGTCATCGCCCTGATCAAGGGCAAGCAGGCTCAGGAGGCCCTGGCCATCCTGAAGTTCGCGCCGCAGGGTGCGAGCGAGCCGATCTACAAGCTCGTCGCGTCCGCCGTTGCGAACGCCCGCGTCAAGGCGGATGCGAGCAACCAGTACCTCGACGAGCAGGACCTGTTCGTGTCGGGTGCCTGGGTCGACGAGGGTGCTACCCGCAAGCGGTTCCAGCCGCGTGCGCAGGGTCGCGCCTTCAAGATCCTGAAGCGCACCAGCCACATCACGGTCGTGCTCTCGACCCCTGACGAGCTCACGGACGCGACCCCGGTCGCCGCCGGCAGCAAGAAGGCGAGCAAGTAATGGGCCAGAAGGTCAACCCGTACGGCTTCCGTCTCGGCATCACCACCGACCACACCTCGCGTTGGTTCGCCGACTCGACCAAGCCGGGTCAGCGCTACGCCGACTACGTGGCCGAGGACGTGCGCATCCGTCGTCTGCTCACCACGCAGCTCGACCGCGCCGGTGTCGCCAAGATCGAGATCGAGCGCACCCGCGACCGCGTGCGTGTGGACATCCACACCGCGCGTCCCGGCATCGTCATCGGCCGCCGCGGCGCCGAGGCCGAGCGCATCCGCGCCGACCTGGAGAAGCTCACCAAGAAGCAGATCCAGCTCAACATCCTCGAGGTGAAGAACCCCGAGGCCGAGGCCCAGCTCGTCGCGCAGGGCATCGCCGAGCAGCTCTCCGCCCGTGTCGCGTTCCGTCGCGCCATGCGCAAGGGCCTGCAGGGCGCGCAGCGCGCCGGCGCCAAGGGCATCCGCATCCAGGTCTCCGGCCGCCTCGGCGGCGCGGAGATGTCCCGCTCGGAGTTCTACCGCGAGGGCCGCGTGCCCCTGCACACGCTGCGCGCGAACATCGACTACGGCTTCTACGAGGCCAAGACGACGTTCGGCCGCATCGGCGTGAAGGTCTGGATCTACAAGGGCGACATCACCAACAAGGAACTCGCTCGCGAGCAGGCGTCTCAGAAGTCGTCGCGCCCCGAGCGTCGTGACGGCGGCCGTGGCCGCGGCCCCCGCAACGCCGAGGCCGCCCCCGCCACCGCAGGAGCTGAGGCGTAAACCATGCTGATTCCCCGTAAGGTCAAGCACCGCAAGCAGCACCACCCCGGCCGTTCCGGCCAGGCGACCGGTGGCACGAAGGTCAGCTTCGGCGAGTTCGGCATCCAGGCTCTGACGCCCGCGTATGTCACGAACCGTCAGATCGAGGCCGCTCGTATCGCCATGACGCGCCACATCAAGCGCGGCGGAAAGGTGTGGATCAACATCTACCCCGACCGCCCGCTGACCAAGAAGCCCGCCGAGACCCGCATGGGTTCGGGTAAGGGCTCGCCGGAGTGGTGGGTCGCGAACGTCAAGCCGGGCCGCGTCCTCTTCGAGGTCGCCGGCGTCGACGAGGAGCTCGCCCGTGGCGCGCTTCTCCGTGCAATCCACAAGCTGCCGCTCAAGGCACGCATCATCAAGCGCGAGGAGGGCGACGCGTAATGTCCGTCGGATCCAAGGAGCTCGCCCCTGTCGAGCTCGACACCTTCGAGGACGAGCGTCTCGTCGAAGAGCTGAAGAAGGCCAAGGAGGAGCTGTTCAACCTGCGCTTCCAGTCGGCCACCGGCCAGCTCGAGAGCCACGGCCGCCTGCGCGCCGTGAAGCGCGACATCGCTCGCATCTACACCGTCATCCGTGAGCGCGAGCTCGGCATCCGTGCCACGCCCGTCGCCGCCGAGGTGCCGGCCACGAAGAAGAAGTCCACCAAGAAGGCTGCCGCCGACGAGGCGCCCGCCGACGAGACCGCCGAGGAGGCGAGCAAGTAATGGCGAAGGTCGAGAAGGCCGAAGCGGGTCACGAGCACGCCGCTCACGACGTCCGCGACGAGGCCGCCCGTGGCTACCGCAAGGTGCGTCGCGGCTACGTGACCAGCGACAAGATGGAGAAGACCATCGTCGTCGAGGTCGAGGACCGCGTTAAGCACCCGCTGTACGGCAAGGTCATCCGCCGCACCTCCAAGGTGAAGGCCCACGACGAGACCAACAGCGCCGGCATCGGCGACCTGGTCGTCATCGCCGAGACCCGACCGCTGTCGGCGTCGAAGCGCTGGCGTCTGGTCGAGATCGCGGAGAAGGCGAAGTAACCCATGATCCAGCAGGAATCCCGCCTCAAGGTCGCCGACAACACCGGCGCCAAGGAGCTGCTCACCATCCGCGTGCTCGGCGGCTCCGGCCGTCGCTACGCCGGCCTCGGTGACGTCATCGTCGCCACGGTCAAGGATGCGATCCCCGGCGGCAACGTGAAGAAGGGCGACGTCGTCAAGGCGGTCATCGTCCGCACCCGCAAGGAGACCCGTCGTCCCGACGGCTCCTACATCAAGTTCGACGAGAACGCCGCCGTGATCCTGAAGGGCGACGGGGACCCCCGTGGCACCCGCATCTTCGGACCGGTCGGCCGTGAGCTTCGCGACAAGAAGTTCATGAAGATCATCTCGCTGGCCCCGGAGGTCATCTAACTCATGGCGAAGATCAAGAAGGGCGACCTGGTCCAGGTGATCAGCGGCGCCACTCAGGCTCGCGGTGGAGACCGCGGCAAGCAGGGCAAGGTCATCGAGGTCCTCACCGAGCGCAACCGCGTCGTGGTCGAGGGCGTCAACTACGTCACCAAGCACGTGAAGGTCGGCCAGACCCAGCGCGGCACCAAGACCGGTGGCATCGAGACCCACGAGGCCCCCATCCACATCTCGAACGTCGCCCTCGTCGACCCGAAGACCAAGAAGCCGACCCGCGTCGGCCACAAGGTCGAGACGGTCGAGAAGGACGGCGTCAAGAAGCAGGTTCGCGTTCGCTACGCGAAGAAGTCCGGAGAGAACCTCTGATGAGTGAGACTGCTGTGGCTGGCAAAATCCAGCCCCGCCTGAAGTCCAAGTACCGCGCCGAGATCGTCAAGCAGCTCACCGAGCAGTTCGGCTACACGAACCCGCACCAGGTCCCCGGCCTGGTCAAGGTCGTCGTGAACACCGGTGTCGGCGAGGCCGCCCGTGACTCGAAGGTCATCGAGGGCGCCGTGGCGGACCTGACCGCGATCACCGGCCAGAAGCCGATCGTGACGAAGGCCCGCAAGTCGATCGCCCAGTTCAAGCTGCGCGAGGGCATGCCGATCGGCGCCCACGTCACGCTGCGCGGCGACCGCGCCTGGGAGTTCACAGACCGCCTGATCTCGCTCGCCCTGCCTCGCATCCGCGACTTCCGCGGCCTCAGCGACAAGCAGTTCGACGGCAACGGCAACTACACGTTCGGCATCTCGGAGCAGAGCATCTTCCACGAGATCAACCAGGACCGCATCGACCGCGTCCGCGGTTTCGACATCACCGTCGTCACCACGGCGAAGAACGACGACGAGGGTCGTGCGCTGCTCCGCGCGCTCGGCTTCCCGTTCGTGAAGGCCGACGCCTGATCCTCTTGTAGGATCAGAGGTCGACAACCCGGCCGGCTCCGGCCGGCCGGGTTTCCCTAGAGAAGGTCGGCAGCGGTGTACCGCTCGCCGAAACCGACTACAGAAAGCAGATAAACCATGACGATGACCGATCCGGTCGCTGACATGCTGACCCGGCTGCGCAACGCGAACTCGGCTTTCCACGACAGCGTCTCGCTGCCGTCGTCGAAGCTCAAGGCGCGCATCGCCGACATCCTCAAGCGCGAGGGATACATCGCCGACTGGAAGGTCGAGGCGGCTCGCGTGGGCGAGACCCTCACCATCGACCTGAAGTACGGCCCGAACCGCGAGCGGTCGATCGCCGGCATCAAGCGCGTGTCGAAGCCCGGCCTGCGCGTCTACGCCCGCTCGACCGAGATCCCCCACGTGCTGGGCGGCCTCGGCGTGGCGATCCTGTCCACCTCCTCGGGTCTGCTGACCGACCGCGAGGCGACTTCGAAGGGCGTGGGTGGGGAAGTCCTCGCCTACGTGTGGTGATCTGACATGTCGCGAATCGGACGACTCCCCATCGACATCCCCTCGGGTGTGACGATCTCGGTCGACGGCCAGGCCGTCGCGGTGAAGGGCCCTAAGGGCGAGCTCTCGCTCGTCGTGGCGAGCCCCATCGAGGTCAAGCTCGAGGACAACCAGGTGCTGGTCTCGCGCCCCGACGACGAGCGCGCCTCGCGCTCGCTGCACGGCCTGACCCGCACGCTCATCGCCAACCAGATCGTCGGCGTGACCGAGGGCTACTCCAAGGGCCTCGAGGTCGTCGGAACTGGTTACCGCGTGACCGCCAAGGGCAGCTCGGTCGAGTTCGCCCTCGGCTACTCGCACTCCATCACGGTGGACCCGCCCGCGGGCATCACCTTCGAGGTGGAGGGCAACAACAAGCTGACCGTCCGTGGCATCGACAAGCAGGCCGTGGGCGAGGTCGCCGCGAACATCCGCAAGCTGCGCAAGCCGGAGCCCTACAAGGGCAAGGGCGTGCGCTACGCGGGCGAGGTCGTTCGCCGCAAGGCCGGAAAGAGCGGTAAGTAATCATGGCTATCACTTCCAAGAGCGCCCAGCGCAACCGCCGCCACGCGCGTCTGCGCAAGCGCATCGTCGGCTCGGCCGAGCGTCCGCGCCTCGTCGTGACCCGCTCGGCGCGTCACGTCTTCGTGCAGGTCGTCGACGACACGGTCGGCAAGACCGTCGCGAGCGCCTCGACTCTCGAGGCCGACCTCCGCGCCTTCGAGGGCGACAAGACCGCCAAGGCCCGCAAGGTCGGCGAGCTCGTCGCCGAGCGCGCCAAGCAGGCCGGTATCGACACCGTGGTCTTCGACCGTGGTGGAAACAAGTACGCCGGTCGTGTCGCCGCGATCGCCGAGGGAGCTCGAGAGGGCGGGTTGAACCTGTGACCGACGCAACGAACCAGAACGAGGCCGCTGAGCCGGCCAAGGCCAGCCAGGCCGAGCAGACGAACGTCGCCACGGTCAACGAGGCGCCGGTCGAGACCGCCGCCGGCACCCAGGCGCCGACCAACGAGCGCGAGGGTCGCCGCGGCGGCGGCCGTGGCCGCAACGACCGCAACGACCGCAACTCGCGGGGCGGTCGCGACAGCGACAGCCAGTTCCTCGAGCGCGTCGTGACCATCAACCGCGTGTCGAAGGTCGTCAAGGGCGGTCGTCGCTTCAGCTTCACCGCGCTCGTCGTCGTCGGCGACGGCAACGGGCTGGTGGGCGTCGGCTACGGCAAGGCCCGCGAGGTCCCGCTGGCGATCAGCAAGGGCGTCGAGGAGGCGAAGAAGAACTTCTTCCGCGTGCCTCGCGTCGCCGCGACGATCCCGCACCCGGTTCAGGGTGAGGCCGCCGCCGGCGTCGTGCTCCTGCGTCCGGCCGCCGCCGGTACCGGTGTCATCGCCGGTGGCCCGGTGCGTGCCGTGCTCGAGTGCGCCGGCATCCACGACGTGCTGTCGAAGTCGCTCGGCTCGTCGAACACGATCAACATCGTCCACGCGACGGTGGAGGCGCTCAAGCAGCTCGAAGAGCCGCGCGCCGTCGCCGCCCGTCGTGGCCTGGAGTTCGAGGATGTTGCCCCGGAGCGCCTGGTGCGCGCCGAGGCCGACGCTCGCGCTGCAGCTACCGCTAAGGCAGGTGCCTGATGGCCGCGCGTCTCAAGGTGACCCAGATCAAGTCCGTGATCAGTGAGAAGCAGAACCAGCGCGACACGCTGCGCAGCCTCGGTCTCAAGCGCATCGGCGACACCGTCGTGCGCGAGGACACGCAGGCGAACCGCGGCTACGTGCGCACTGTCGCTCACCTGGTGAAGGTCGAGGAGATTGACTGATGGCTGACGACAAGGCCACGAAGGACGAGGCCGAGAAGGCCCCCGCCAAGAAGGCTGCGGCCAAGCCCGCCGCCGAGAAGAAGGCTCCGGCTGCCAAGGCCGCCGCCGAGAAGCCGGCTGCCGAGAAGAAGGCGCCCGCCGCCAAGAAGCCGGCTGCCGCCAAGGCCGACGCCCCCGCTGCCGCGGAGAAGTCGACCACGGCTGCGAAGCCGGCCGCCAAGAAGACCCCCGCTGCGAAGAAGGAGGAGGTCGCCGCGCGTCCTCAGGTGCTCAAGGCGCACCACCTCCGTCCCGCCGCCGGGTCGAAGAAGGACCGCACCCGCGTCGGACGCGGTGAGGGCTCGAAGGGCAAGACCGCCGGTCGCGGTACCAAGGGAACCAAGGCGCGCTACCAGGTGCGTCCGGGCCTCGAGGGCGGCAACCTGAACTCGGTCATGCGCGCTCCGAAGCTCCGCGGCTTCAAGAACCCGTTCCGGGTGGAGTACCAGGTCGTCAACCTCGAGAAGCTCGCTGAGCTGTACCCGAAGGGCGGCGACGTCACCATCGGCGACCTCGTCGCCAAGGGCGCGGTTCGCAAGAACGAGAAGGTCAAGGTTCTGGGCGACGGCGAGATTGCAGTTAAGCTGAACGTCGCGGTCGACAAGGTCTCGAGCTCTGCTGAGCAGAAGATCGTCGCCGCCGGCGGCTCGATCAAGTAGTCGACGCCGAGGCGGTCCGGCAGCCCACCAGCTGTCGGACCGCCTCAGCCGGATCCCTCCGGCGCCCCACCAATCCGGAAGGATCTCCCCAGTGTTCAGTGCCGTCGCGCGGATCTTCCGGACGCCTGACCTGCGACGCAAGATCGCATTCACGATCGGCATCGTCGCGCTGTTCCGCATCGGCTCGTTCATTCCGGCCCCGTTCGTCGATTTCGACAACGTGACGGCGTGTGTGAACGGTCAGGCCGGCGCATCGGGTCTCTACACCCTCGTCAACCTCTTCAGCGGCGGAGCGCTGCTGAAGCTCTCGATCTTCGCGCTCGGCATCATGCCGTACATCACCGCGTCGATCATCGTGCAGCTGCTGCGCGTGGTCATCCCCCGCTTCGACACCCTCTACAAGGAAGGACAGGCGGGCCAGGCCAAGCTGACGCAGTACACGCGCTACCTCACGATCGCGCTCGGCATCCTGCAGTCGACGACGCTGATCACGGTCGCCCGCTCCGGCGCCCTGTTCTCGGGCTCGGGCACCGCCTCGGCCGAGTGCTCGTCGATCATCACGGCCGACGGCTCGACCTGGTACGGCATCCTGCTCATGGTCATCACCATGACCGCCGGAACCGGCCTGATCATGTGGATGGGCGAGCTCATCACCGAGCGCGGCATCGGCAACGGCATGTCGCTGCTGATCTTCACCTCGATCGCCGCCCAGTTCCCGAGCGCGCTCATCTCGATCTTCCAGCAGCGCGGCATCGAGACGCTGATCCTGGTCATCCTGATCGGCATCCTCATCGTCGCGGCGGTCATCTTCGTCGAGCAGTCGCAACGACGCATCCCGGTGCAGTACGCGAAGCGGATGGTGGGTCGCCGAACCTACGGCGGCAACAACACGTACATCCCGATCAAGGTCAACATGGCCGGCGTCGTGCCCGTGATCTTCGCCTCGTCGCTGCTGTACCTGCCGGCGCTCATCGCGCAGTTCAACGCGCCGCCGGCCGGCAAGGCCGCTCAGCCCTGGGTGCAGTGGATCACCGACTACCTCACGCGCGGTGACCACCCGCTGTACATGGCGCTGTACTTCCTGCTCATCGTCGGGTTCACCTACTTCTACGTCGCGATCACCTTCAACCCCGAAGAGGTCGCCGACAACATGAAGAAGTACGGCGGCTTCATTCCGGGCATCCGCGCCGGGCGACCGACGGCCGAGTACCTCGACTACGTGCTGACCCGCGTGACCCTGCCGGGCTCGATCTACCTCGGCCTCATCGCGCTCATCCCGCTGATCGCCCTGGTGGCCATCAACGCGAACCAGAACTTCCCCTTCGGCGGAACGAGCATCCTGATCATGGTCGGCGTCGGCCTCGAGACGGTGAAGCAGATCGACTCGCAGCTGCAGCAGCGCCACTACGAGGGGCTTCTGCGATGACCCGACTGCTCATCGTCGGCCCGCCGGGAGTGGGCAAGGGCACGCAAGCCGAGCGCATCGTCGCCGCCTACGGGATCCCCACGATCTCGACGGGCGACATCTTCCGCGCCAACATCAAGAACGAGACCGAGCTCGGACTCCGGGTGAAGGCGATCGTGGATGCCGGCGACTACGTTCCGGACGAGCTCACGAACGAGCTCGTCACCGACCGCCTGTCGGAGGCGGACGCCGGGCAGGGCTTCCTGCTCGACGGCTACCCCCGAACGACGCAGCAGGTGTCGTACCTGGATGAGCTGCTCTCCTCGCACGGTCACGAGCTCGACGCCGTGGTGCGTCTGGTCGCCGATCGCGACGAAATCGTCACCCGGCTGCGCAAGCGCGCGGTCGAGCAGGGGCGTCTCGACGACTCGGAAGAGGCGATCGCCCACCGCCAGGACGTCTACGCCCGCGAGACCGAGCCACTGATCGCGGCTTACCGCGACCGCGGCCTTCTGGTCGAGGTCGACGGCCTCGGCACCGTCGACGAGGTGACGCAGCGCGTCTTCACGGCGCTCGCCTCGCGCGGCATCGACCGCGTCAGCGCCTGAGCCGACCGCTCCTCGAACGGCCCCGACATCTCCGCAGCGGCGGGGGAGCCGGGGCCGTTCGTCGTCCCCGTCGTGCGAGCGGCGGGAGTGTAGCACCGGCTTGGCGAAAAGCCGTGTCATGGCGTAGGCTCTCCCCTTGGTGCTTTGTGCCCGCGTCTTCGCGCGCCACCGCACCGACAATCCCACCCGCATGACCTGCGGTCGAACGACGTAACGAAGAGGGTATGGCCAAGAAAGACGGAGTCATCGAGATCGAAGGATCCGTGCTCGAAGCGCTGCCCAACGCGATGTTCCGCGTTGAGCTCAGCAACGGACACAAGGTTCTCGCCCACATCTCGGGCAAGATGCGCCAGCACTACATCCGCATCCTCCCCGAGGACCGCGTGATCGTGGAGCTGAGCCCCTACGACCTGACCCGCGGCCGGATCGTCTACCGCTACAAGTAAGACCCGCTGGTCAGGTAACGGCCGCCCGCACCCGGGCGTGCACGAAGACAGCGAGAGAAGAAGAACATGAAGGTCAACCCGAGCGTCAAGCCGATCTGCGACCACTGCAAGGTGATCCGCCGCAACGGCCGCGTCATGGTGATCTGCAAGAGCAACCCGCGCCACAAGCAGCGCCAGGGCTGACGCCCCGGCCGCTCGCGGTCGGCGTCACTTGCACGAACCACAACTGAACAGAACAGATCGCGCCACCAGATTCCGACTCGCCACGCGAGCAGGAGGACACCTTGGGTTGGAGGCCCAGGCACCGGCGGCGCACCACACCTCCACGACAACCAGGAGAAGCCGACATGGCACGTCTCGCCGGCGTCGACATCCCGCGCGATAAGCGCGTGGAGGTCGCACTCACTTACATCTACGGGGTCGGACGCACTCGCGCGCTCGAGACCCTCAAGGAGACCGGGATCTCCGGTGACATCCGCGTCAAGGACCTGACCGACGACCAGCTCGTCGCGCTCCGCGACTACATCGAGGGCACCTTCAAGGTGGAGGGTGACCTGCGCCGCGAGGTGCAGGCCGACATCCGCCGCAAGGTCGAGATCGGCTCGTACGAGGGTCTCCGTCACCGCCGCGGCCTGCCGGTCCGCGGTCAGCGCACCAAGACCAACGCCCGCACGCGCAAGGGACCGAAGCGCACCGTCGCCGGCAAGAAGAAGGCAGGCAAGAAGTAATGGCCGCTCCCAAGTCCGCCGCGCGCAAGCCGCGCCGCAAGGAGAAGAAGAACATCGCCGTGGGCCAGGCCCACATCAAGTCGACGTTCAACAACACCATCGTGTCGATCACCGACCCCTCGGGCGCTGTCGTCAGCTGGGCCTCGTCGGGCAACGTGGGCTTCAAGGGCTCGCGCAAGTCGACCCCCTACGCCGCGCAGATGGCCGCCGAGTCGGCCGCCCGCCAGGCGCAGGAGCACGGCATGAAGAAGGTCGACGTCTTCGTGAAGGGCCCGGGCTCGGGTCGCGAGACGGCGATCCGCTCGCTCCAGGCCGCCGGCCTCGAGGTGGGCAGCATCAACGACGTGACGCCGCAGGCGCACAACGGATGCCGCCCCCCGAAGCGCCGCCGCGTGTGATGTGGGCGCTCCTCGCCCCGCGCGGCTGAGGAGCGCCGTCGGGGCCGGCCGCACGCCGGCCGGCCCCGGCTCCCGCAGCGCGTCTGCGGTCTCGTGACTTTCAACAACTCAACAAACGGCGGCCCAGCCATCCGCTGAATCTCCGTGAGCGTCATATGGCGGACGCTCTCGCCGAAAGGACACCACGTGCTCATTGCACAGCGCCCCACTCTCTCCGAGGAGACGATCTCCGAGTTCCGTTCGCGGTTCGTGATCGAGCCCCTCGAGCCCGGCTTCGGCTACACCCTCGGCAACTCGCTGCGTCGCACGCTGCTCTCGTCGATCCCCGGCGCCGCGGTCACCAGCATCCGCATCGACGGCATCCAGCACGAGTTCGACACGGTCCCCGGTGTGAAGGAGGACGTCGTCGAGATCGTCCTCAACATCAAGGGCCTCGTCGTCTCGAGCGAGCACGACGAGCCGATCACCGCCTACCTGCGCAAGCAGGGCGCGGGTCAGGTGACCGCCGCCGACATCTCGGCTCCGGCGGGTGTGGAGATCCACAACCCGGAGCTCGTCATCGCGACGCTCAACGACAAGGCGAAGTTCGAGCTCGAGCTCACCATCGAGCGCGGCCGCGGCTACGTCTCGGCGACCCAGAACCGCAGCGAGTTCAGCGAGGCCGGCCAGATCCCGGTCGACTCGATCTACTCGCCCGTGCTCAAGGTCACCTACCGCGTCGAGGCCACCCGTGCCGGCGAGCGCACTGACTTCGACCGCCTCGTGGTCGACGTCGAGTCGAAGCCCGCGATCACCCCGCGTGACGCGATCGCCTCGGCCGGCCGCACCCTGGTCGAGCTGTTCGGTCTCGCCCGCGAGCTGAACACGCAGGCCGAGGGCATCGAGATCGGGCCCGCCCCGGTCGACGCCGTCCTCAGCTCCGAGCTGTCGATGCCCATCGAGGACCTCGACCTCTCGGTGCGTAGCTACAACTGCCTCAAGCGCGAGGGCATCAACACGGTCAGCGAGCTCGTCGCCCTCTCGGAGACGCAGCTCATGAACATCCGCAACTTCGGTCAGAAGTCGGTCGACGAGGTCAAGGACAAGCTCGTCGAGCTCGGTCTGTCGCTCAAGGACAGCGTTCCCGGTTTCGACGGCGCCCACTTCTACGGCGGCTACGACGACGAGACCAACGTCTGAGTTCCCGCACGATCGACTTCGCAACACTGGAGAAATAGACAATGCCTAAGCCCACCAAGGGACCCCGCCTCGGAGGCGGACCGGCTCACGAGCGCCTGCTGCTCGCGAACCTCGCCGCCGCGCTGTTCACGCACGAGCGCATCCAGACGACCGAGACGAAGGCCAAGCGCCTGCGTCCGATCGCCGAGCGCCTCATCACCTTCGCCAAGCGTGGAGACCTGCACGCCCGCCGCCGCGTTCTCGGAACGATCGGCGACAAGGGCGTCGTGCACAAGCTCTTCACGGAGATCGCGCCGCAGGTGGCCGACCGTGAGGGCGGCTACACCCGCATCATCAAGACCGGCTTCCGCAAGGGCGACAACGCCCCCATGGCCGTGATCGAGCTCGTGCTCGAGCCCGTCTCGAAGAAGCCCGCCTCGTCGAAGAAGTCGGCCGCTCGCGCCGAGACGAAGGTCGCGCCGGTCGAGGAGACCCAGGCCGAGGAGACGACCGAGGTCGAGGAGACCGAGGTCGTCGAGGACGCTGACGCGGCTCAGGCTGACGCCGAGGTCGCCGAGGTCGAGGCCGTCGAGGCTGAGGAGGCCGCTGAGGCCCCCGCCGAGGACGACAAGAAGTAATACCGCCGCGCGCTCGTCGCGCAGCTGCACGAAGGCCCCGCCGGTTCGCCGACGGGGCCTTCGTCGTCGGTGCGATCGGCCGGCGTCGCGCCGTCGGCGGACGGTCGCCCGGCAGCGCGGTCCTTCCGCTCGTCGGCGGGCGCGGTTAGCGTGAGCAGCATGGCGAGTGAGGCGACGACGCTCGAGGTCCCGGGTCCGCACGGCGTGCGCGAGATGCGCGTCTCGAGTCCGAGTCGGGTGGTGTGGCCGGAAGCCGGCGTCACGAAGCTCGAGCTCGCCGAGTACCTCGTCGCGGTCGCGCCGGCGTTCCTGGCGCACAACGGCGACCGTCCGATCTCGCTGCAGCGCTTCGGCGGCGACGTGACGGGGGAGTGGTTCTTCTCCAAGAACCCGCCCAAGGGCGCGCCCGAGTGGATCCGCACCGTGGATGTCACCTACCCGAGCGGACGCACGCATCCGCAGCTCGTCGCCGACGAGGCGGCCGCGCTCGTGTGGATGGCGCAGATGAACACGGTCGTGTTCCATCCCTGGCCGTCGACCGCCGCCGACACCGACCACCCCGACGAGCTGCGCATCGACCTCGACCCGCAGCCGGGCACCGATTTCGCCGACACGGTCGCTGTGGCGCACGGGATGCGCGAGGTGCTCGCCGAGGCCGGACTCACTGCGGCCGTCAAGACCTCCGGCAGTCGCGGGCTTCACCTCGCCGCGCCGATCCGGCCCGACCATGACTTCATCGAGGTGCGGCACGGCGTCATCGCGGCGGCCCGCGAGCTGGAGCGACGGCGTCCCGATGCCGTGACGACGTCGTGGTGGAAAGAGGAGCGCGGGGAGCGCATCTTCCTCGACTACAACCAGGCCGCCCGCGACCGCACGACGGCCGGCGCCTACAGTCCGCGGGCGCTGCCCGGGGCGACGGTCTCGACCCCGGTGTCGTGGGACGAGCTCGACACGATCGATCCGGGCGCGTTCACCATCCGCACCGTGCCGCAGCGTCTCGCCGAGATCGGCGATCCCTGGGCGGACCTGCACGATGCGCCCGGCTCGATGGCGACGCTGCTCGAGTGGTGGGAGCGGGATGTCGCGGACGGCCTCGGCGACCTGGTCTACCCACCCGACTACCCCAAGATGCCGGGTGAGCCCCGGCGCGTCGCTCCGAGTCGGGCGCGCAAGGAGGAGTGAGCGAGCGGATGCGCGAGCTCGCGAGTCGGCGCGCGCGTCAGTCCAGCAGCGCCCCGAGGTCGTAGGCCGCCGGCACCTCGAGCTGCGCGAAGGTGCACGACGCGGGCTCGCGATCGGGACGCCAGCGCTCGAACTGCGCCGTGTGCCGGAAGCGCGACCCCTCCATCTGGTCGTAACGCACCTCGAGCACGCGCTCGGGGCGCAGCACGACGTAGCTCGTGTCGCGCGTGCCGGTGAAGCGGTTCTTCTCGTCTTCGCGGCGGACGGGCTCGCCGTCGGCATCCCGTTCGACGAGCGGGGCGAGCTCGTCGATCAGCTCGCGGCGTCGCGCCGCCGTGAACGCCGAGACGCCGCCGACCCGGTGCAGTTCGCCGTCATCGCCGTAGAGCGCGAGCAGCAGCGAGCCGACGCCCTCGCCCGAGGCGTGCATCCGGTACCCGGTCAGCACGACATCCGCGGTGCGCGCGTGCTTGACCTTCAGCAGCACGCGCTTGCCGGGGGCGTAGGGCGCGCCGAGCGGCTTCGCGACGACCCCGTCGAGTCCGGCGCCCTCGAACTCGTCCAGCCAGCGCCGTGCCTGATCGGCGTCGCGGCCGAGCGCCGAGAGATGGAGGGGCGCGTGGATGGCCCGCTCTCCGGTGAGCCGCTCGAGGGCGCTGCGGCGCTCGGCGAAGGGACGGGTGTGCAGCTCGGCGTCGTCGGCGGAGCGCAGCAGGTCGAAGATCACGAGCGACGCCGGCGTCTCGGCGGCGAGCATCGCCACGCGGCTCGCGGCCGGATGGATGCGCTGCGACAGCGTCTCCCAGTCGAGGCGCTCGTCGGCCCCGCCGCCCGACCCGCCGCCGGCCCTGCGCGCCGCGCCGGCGTTCGTCGATCGCAGCACGATCTCGCCGTCGACGACCGTGCCGACCGGCAGCTGGGCCCCGATCGCCTCGACGAGCTCGGGGAAGTAGCGCGTGAGCGGCTTCGACCCGCGGCTGCCGATCTCGACCCCGTCGACGCCGATGGCCACCACGGCGCGGAAGCCGTCCCACTTCGGCTCGTAGGCGTAGCCGCCCTCGATCGCGTCGGCATCGGGCACGCCGGCCGCCGCCTTCGCGAGCATCGGCCCGCCGTCGAGGTCGCCGCCGAGCAGGTCGAGCGCGGACGGCGCCGGGCTCGCGGGCGGGGGAGGCGAGGCGTCGGCGCTCATGGCGTCATCGTGCCAGGGCGGCGGGCGCGCATCCACCCCTCCTGAGGAGGCGCGCCCGCCGCGGTCTCGATCGCGCGGTCGTGTCGACGCCGACGGTCAGTGATCGCTCGCCTTCTCGGCGCCGTGTCCGGTCATCGAGCGCACCTCCATCTCGGCGGCGACCCGCCTGTCTTCCTTCGACGGCCCGCTCAGCGTGCCGATGATGCCGAGCAGGAACCCGACCGGGATCGACACGATGCCCGGATTCGAGAGCGGGAACCAGTGGAAGTCGACGCCGGGGATCATCGGCGTCGGGCCGCCCGAGACGGCCGGCGAGAAGATGATGAGGATGAGGGCCGAGGCGAGGCCGCCGACCATGCTCCAGACGGCGCCGCGCGTGGTGAATCGCCTCCAGAACAGCGAGAACAGGATCGTGGGCAGGTTCGCGCTGGCAGCGACCGCGAAGGCGAGGGCGACGAGGAACGCCACGTTCTGGCCCTGCGCGGCGATGCCGCCGATGATGGCGAGGATGCCGATGCCGACGACGGTCCAGCGGGCCACCTTGACCTCGCGGCCCGGCTCGGGCTTGCCCTTCTTGATCACGCTCGCGTAGATGTCGTGCGCGAGCGAGGTGGCCGCCGTGATGGTGAGTCCGGCGACGACCGCGAGGATCGTGGCGAAGGCGACGGCGGAGATGATGCCGAGCAGAACCGGTCCGCCGAGCTGCAGCGCGAGCAGCGGCGCCGCCGAGTTGACGCCGCCCGGCGCCGCGAGGATCGCATCCGGGCCGACGAGCGCGGCCGCGCCGTAGCCGAGCACGAGCGTGAAGAGATAGAAGGCGCCGATGATCCAGATCGCCCAGACGACGCTGCGGCGGGCCTCTTTCGCGGAGGGCACCGTGTAGAAGCGCATGAGCACGTGCGGCAGGCCGGCGGTGCCGAGCACGAGGGCGAGCGCGAGCGACACGAAGTCGAGGGGGTTCGCGCCGTACTGCAGACCGGGCGCGAGCAGTGCCGCGCCGTCGAGTCCCGCATCCGCCGCCTTCTGCGAGGCGCCGAAGGTTTCGGCGGCCTTCTGCAGCAGCGCCGAGAAGTCGAAGCCGTTGACCGCCAGCACCCAGACCGTCATGATCGCCGCGCCGCCGACGAGCAGGCAGGCCTTGACGATCTGCACCCAGGTGGTGCCCTTCATGCCGCCGATCAGCACGTAGAGGATCATCAGCACGCCCACGACGGCGATGACGATGCCGATCGCGACGGGGCCGTTGAGCCCGAGGAGGAGCGCGACGAGCCCGCCCGCTCCGGCCATCTGCGCCAGCAGGTAGAAGAAGCAGACGACGAGCGTCGTGACCGCGGCCGCGGTGCGCACCGGGCCCTGCTTGAGACGGAACGAGAGCACGTCGGCCATCGTGAACTTGCCGGTGTTGCGCATCAGCTCGGCCACGAGCAGCAGGGCGACGAGCCAGGCGACGAGGAAGCCGATCGAGTAGAGGAAGCCGTCGTAGCCGTTGACCGCGATGGCGCCGCAGATGCCGAGGAACGACGCCGCCGAGAGGTAGTCGCCCGAGATCGCGATGCCGTTCTGCGGACCGGTGAACGAGCGGCCGGCGGCGTAGTAGTCCGCGGCCGAGCGGTTGTTGCGGCTCGCTCGGAACACGATCACGAGGGTCACGAGCACGAACGCCAGGAAGATCGCGATGTTGAGCACCGGGTTGTTCTCGGCGGTCACTTCTCCGCCTCCTCGAGCTCGTGACGGATCGCCGTGGCCTCGGGATCCATCCGCCGGTTCGCGAAGCGCACGTAGGCCATCGTGATCACGAAGGTCGTCACGAACTGGCCCAGCCCGAGCAGCAGGCCGAGGTTGACGTTCCCGATCACCGGCGTGGCCATGAAGTCGTGGGCGTAGGCGGCGAGCAGCACGTAGACGAAGTACCAGACGAGGAACAGCACGGCGAGCGGGAACACGAAGCCGCGATGCCGGCGGCGCAGGCGCTGGAAGGGCTCGGAGGCGGCGACGGCCTCGTAGTCGGGTCCGCGGGCGGCGGAGCGGTCGGGCGCGGAATCGGACACGGTGACCTCCTCGTCACCGGGGGCGCGCCTCGTTGCGCGTCCCCCGAATGGGGGTCAGCATAGAGGGGCTGTGCTGCGGGTGTCGAGGAGCGCCGAACGGATCCGGCGACGGTGCCGGGCCCGCGGCGCCGATCAGACCGGGCGCGGCGCCGACTCGTAGTCGCGGTCTCCGCGCAGCGGCGGCAGCTGCGCGAGCCGCTGCAGCGCCTCCTCGAGCGTCTGGGTGAACAGCCGCGCCCCAGCCCCGCCGAAGTGCACCTGGTCGCGGTTCAGCTGGTCGAGGTGCGGCTGCACGGCGTCGTGCCAGTTCGACAGCTCGACGTTGCGGTACTGCTGGGCGTAGGCGGTGAGGATGGCGTTGTTGGGGTCGATCCACGACCGCGGCGCCTGCGCGGTGACGAGCACGAGCTCACGCTGCGGCCCGATGATGCGGCGCACCTCGTCGAGGGTGGTGCGGCTGAGGGAGCCGTTCGTGCCGAGCGCGACGACGACGATCGGCCGCAGCCGCCCCTGGTCCTTAAGAGCCTGCACGAGCTGCGGGGCCACCGACATCTGCCGCGACACGGCCGCCTCGATGTCGACGCCCGGCAGTCCGGTCTGCAGCTCCGTCGCGGCCGCCAGGGTGACGGAGTCGCCGATCACGCTGATCCGGTCGCCCTGCGGGGGAGCGGCGGAGGCCGAGGGCGATGCCGAGGGCGACGGCGTCGCCGAGATCGCGGCCTGTCCGGCTTCGACCTGGCTCTGGGTGCTGCCGACGCCCGGATCGCGCGTCACCGCCCATCCCGTCGCCGCGACCGCGCCGAGCGCGAGCACCGTCACGACCGTCGCCGCCGTCGCGGAGCTCGCGCCCCACCGCCACCAGCCGAGCACGAGGCGTGCGGTGCGACGGAAGCCGTCGGTGCGGATGGGCTGCTCGAGGGCGCTGTAGGAGACCCCGGCGGCGGTGAGCGTGATGGCGAGCGCGGCGCCCGAGAGCGCCCACCCGCTCCAGCCCTCGCGCGGCCAGGTCGGCGCCGCCGCATCCAGCAGCAGGTAGACGGGCCAGTGCCAGAGGTAGATGCCGTAGCTGCGAGCGCCGATCCAGCGCAGCGGGGCGAGGTCGAGGGCGCGGCCGAGCAGGGAGCCGGGGGTCACGGCGGCCGCGATCGCCACCACGGTGAGCACCGCGGCGAGCAGCAGGCCGCCGCGGAAGACGAAGGGGTCGTGCTCGGGAAGCAGGATCGCCAGCGCGACGAGCGCGCCGATCGAGAGCAGGCCGAGGATGCCGAGAGCGGCCCGGCGGGCACGGGACCAGAGGGCCCGATCGCCGGCCCAGCCCTGCGCTGCGAAGGCGAGGAAGGAGCCCAGCGCGAGCCCGAAGCTGTGGGTGTCGGTGCCGTAGTAGGCGCGCGTGCCGTCGCTCGGGTCGGCGATCACCCACATCGCGGCGGCGCTCGCCGCGGCGAGCGCGAGCGCGATCCACATCCGCACCCGGCGGGGCAGCAGCACGAGCAGCAGCACCGCGAGCGGCCACAGCAGGTAGAACTGCTCCTCGACGGCGAGCGACCACAGATTGCGGAACAGCTCCGGCGTCGCCGCGTCGAAGTAGCTCGACCCCTGGGCGATGAAGATCCAGTTGCTCGAGAAGGTCGCCGCGCCGAGCAGCTGCGATCCCAGGTGCAGCAGCGTGTCGCCGCCGACGGCGGCGGCCGCCGCGCCGCAGACCAGCAGCAGCAGGACGAGCGCCGGCAGCAGGCGCCGTGCGCGGCGGAGCCAGAACGCGCCGAGACGGATGCGGCCCGTGCGGACGTGTTCGCGCAGCAGCAGCGTCGTGATCAGGAAGCCGCTGATGACGAAGAAGACGTCGACGCCGAGGAAACCGCCGGGCAGCACCGGGATCGGCGCGAGATGGAAGACCACGACGAGCGTCACCGCGATCGCGCGGAGCCCATCGAGTCCGGTCAGACGTCCGCGCAGCCCGCGCGAGGCCGCGGCGGTGTCGGCGACGGGGCGCGGATCCGTGCCCGCGGCGGGGCGTGCGGATGGCGTCGGAGTCATGGGCGGCACCCACTTTAGACTCGATGAGTGGATGACGCCGAGTCCGCGCTGGATGCGCCGACGACCCCCGTGGAGCAGCATCCCGGCGCGCTGCACCGGCTGCGCCTCGACATCGCCTACGACGGCGCCGGCTTCTCGGGATGGGGTCGTCAGCCCGGGCTGCGCACCGTGCAGGGCGAGCTGGAGGCGGCGCTCGCGACCGTGTTCCGCCGCAGCGCGACGCCTCCGCTGCTGACCGTCGCCGGGCGCACCGACGCCGGTGTGCACGCGCTCGGCCAGGTCGCGCACGTCGACCTCGACGACGCCCAGCTCGCGAGCCTCGATGCCGCTCACCGCGGCGGCGATCGCTCGAAGGCCCCGCAGGGTCCGGCGGCGCTCGCCCGCCGTCTCAACGGCATCGCCGGTCTCGACGCGGACGTCTGGGTATCGTCGGTCACCCGCGCGCCGGCCGGCTTCGACGCCCGCTTCTCGGCGATCTGGCGTCGCTACGAGTACCGGGTCGCCGACCCGCGCGCGCTGCGCGATCCGCGCCGCCGCGGCGCGACGCTCTGGCACCCCGCCGAACTCGACGACCAGGCGATGGATGCGGCGGCCGCCGCGCTCACCGGGCTGCACGACTGGGCCGCCTACTGCAAGCCGCGCGAGGGCTCGACGACGATCCGCACCCTCCAGTCGTTCAGCTGGCGCCGCGACGCCGATGGCGTTCTCGTGGCCCGGCTGCAGGCCGACGCCTTCTGCCACAGCATGGTGCGCGCGCTCGTCGGAGCCTCGATCGCCGTCGGCGCCGGCAAGCTCGACCCCGAGCGGATGGTCGGCATCCGCGACGAGGCCCGGCGCGGCTCCGAGTTCATCGTCGCGCCGGCGAAGGGTCTCACCCTCATGGAGGTCGGCTACCCGGCCGACGCCGAGCTCGCCGAGCGGGCCGCCCAGACCCGCAACCGCCGCGGAGCGCACGAGGTGGATGCTGCGACCCGCCCGGTTTGACCGCATCCTCTCGCGTCGCGTAGTCTTGCCAGGTTGTCTGCTCGCAGTTCCACTGCGTGCGGCGATACCGAGCCCTCCACCGTCGGGTTCGACGCCATCGGCGCCGAACGCACACCGGAGCGGGATTCACGACCACCTCGAGAGAAAGCAGTCCTATCGTGACGCGCACTTTCAGCCCCAAGCCCGCTGACATCCAGCGCGACTGGGTCATCATCGACGCCGCCGACGTCGTGCTCGGCCGCCTGGCCAGCCACGCCGCCGCCCTGCTGCGCGGCAAGCACAAGCCGACCTTCGCCCCCCACGTCGACGGTGGTGACTTCGTCATCATCATCAACGCGGAGAAGGTCGCGCTGACCGGCGCCAAGCTTCAGAAGAAGCTCGCCTACCGCCACTCGGGCTACCCGGGCGGCCTCACCGCCACCGCCTACTCGGAGCTGCTCGAGAAGCACCCGACGCGCGCGGTCGAGAAGGCCATCCGCGGCATGCTGCCGAAGACCTCGCTGGGCCGCGCCCAGATCAAGAAGCTGAAGGTCTACGCCGGTGCCGAGCACCCGCACGCCGCTCAGCAGCCCAAGCCCTACACCCTGACCCAGGTCGCCCAGTAAGCGCCGAAACCGAGGATCACCGAATCATGGCGAAGATCGAAGACACCATCACCGGCGAGGCGCTGCAGAACTACTCGACTGAGACGCCCGCCGGCGCCGTCGAGACCAGCACCCCGCGTGCCCCCCTCACCGTCTCGGGCGCGGCCGTCGGCCGTCGCAAGGAGGCCATCGCCCAGGTCCGCCTGGTGCCGGGCTCCGGCAGCTACGCGGTCAACGGCCGCACGCTCGAGGACTACTTCCCGAACAAGCTGCACCAGCAGCTGATCAACGACCCCTTCAAGGTGCTCGACCTGATCGGCGGCTACGACGTGACCGCGAAGATCACCGGCGGCGGCCCCTCGGGCCAGGCCGGCGCTCTGCGCCTCGCGATCGCGCGCGCTCTCAACGAGATCGACCGCGAGAACAACCGCGCCACCCTGAAGAAGGCCGGCTTCCTGACGCGCGACGCGCGCGTCATCGAGCGCAAGAAGGCCGGTCTCAAGAAGGCCCGCAAGGCCTCGCAGTTCTCGAAGCGCTGATCCGCCCCTCCGGGCCGGCTCACATGCCTCGACTCTTCGGAACGGACGGGGTCCGCGGACTCGCCAACGGCGAGATCATCACCGCGGACCTCGCTCTCGGCCTGGCTCAGGCCGCGGCTGTCGTGCTCACGCAAGGGCGGCACGCGGACGAGAACCGCACTCGCGGTCGACGTCCTCGTGCCGTCCTGGCGCGTGACCCCCGCGTCTCGGGCGAGTTCATCGCAGCCGCCGTCGCGGCCGGCCTCGCGAGCTCCGGCATCGACGTGCTCGACGCCGGTGTGATCCCGACCCCCGCCGCCGCCTTCCTGGTCGGCGACATCGACGCCGACTTCGGCGTGATGGTGTCCGCGTCGCACAACCCCATGCCCGACAACGGCATCAAGTTCTTCTCCTTCGGCGGGGCCAAGCTCCCCGATCTCGTCGAAGACCGCATCGAGGCGGCTCTCGACAAGCAGCACCTCCTGCCGACCGGCGCAGGCGTCGGGCGAATCCGCCGCTTCGCCGACGCCGAAGACCGCTACATCGTGCACCTCGTCGGCACGCTCAAGAACCGGCTCGACGGCATCCACGTCGTCATCGACGCCGCGCACGGCGCCGCCGCGGGCGTCTCGCCCGAGGCGTTCGCTCTCGCCGGCGCGACGGTCACGCTCATCGGCGCCGAGCCCGACGGCATCAACATCAACGACGGCGTCGGCTCGACCCACCTCGAGAAGCTGCAGGCGAAGGTGCTCGAGGTCGGCGCCGACCTCGGCATCGCGCACGACGGGGATGCGGACCGCTGCCTCGCCGTCGACGCCGACGGCAACGTCATCGACGGCGACCAGATCATGGCGATCCTCGCGGTGTCGCGCCAGGAGCGCGGACTGCTCGTCGACGACACGCTCGTCGCGACCGTCATGTCGAACCTCGGCCTGCGCGTCGCGATGGCCGAGCACGGCATCCGCCTGATCGAGACGGCGGTCGGCGACCGCTACGTGCTCGAGGGTCTCGCCGAGCACGGCGCGAACCTCGGCGGTGAGCAGAGCGGCCACATCATCTTCACCGACCACGCGACGACCGGCGACGGCGTGCTGACCGGCCTGCACCTCGCCGCCGAGATCGCGCGCACGGGCCGCACCCTCGCCGACCTCGCGTCGGTCATGACGGTGTACCCGCAGGTGCTCATCAACGTCGCGGGCGTCGATCGCGAGCGTCTCGCTTCCGACGAGACCGTCGCGGCCGAGGTCGCCGCGGCGACCGAGGCGCTCGGCGACACGGGTCGCGTGCTGCTGCGCCCCAGCGGCACCGAGCCGCTCGTGCGCGTCATGGTCGAGGCGTCGACCGAGTCGGTCGCCCGGTCGACCGCCGAGCACCTCGCCGACGTCGTGCGCGCCGCACTCGCCCTCTGACCCTCCGGGCGTCACCCGTCCGCTGACGCCGAGTGCCGCCTCGGCTCGGCGCTCAGATCTTGCGGAGGAGCACCGACGAGACCGTGTGATCCGACTGCTTGCGCAGCACGAGCGAGGAGCGGGCGCGGGTCGGCAGCACGTTCTGCACGAGGTTCGGCTCGTTGATCTCCTGCCAGATCGAGCGGGCCCGGGCGACCGCCTCGTCCTCGCTGAGCGCGGCGTAGCGGTGGAAGTACGACGAGGGATCCGCGAACGCCCCGCGCTGCAGGCGCAGGAAGCGCTGCACGTACCACTCCTCGATGTCGGCCGTGCGCGCATCCACGTAGATCGTGAAATCGAACAGGTCGCTGACCGCGAGGCGCCCGCCGGCGGTCGGCGGCTGCAGCACGTTGAGGCCCTCGACGATGAGCACGTCGGGGCGGTGGGTCACGTTCTCGACGCCGGGCAGGATGTCGTAGGTCAGGTGCGAGTAGACCGGCGCCGCGACCTCGGCGGCCCCGCTTTTGACCTGGCTGACGAAGCGCAGGAGTGCGCGTCGGTCGTAGCTCTCGGGGAAGCCCTTGCGCGTCATGAGGCCGCGCCGCTCGAGCTCGGCGTTCGGGTGCAGGAAGCCGTCGGTCGTCACGAGCTCGACCCGGGGCGTGTCATCCCAGCGGCCGAGCAGCTCGCGCAGCAGCCGCGCGATGGTGGATTTGCCGACCGCCACCGATCCCGCCACGCCGATCACGAACGGCGTGGGAGCCTCGTCGTCGGCGCGCAGGAAGCCCCGCGTCGCGGCGTGCAGCGACTTGGCGCCGGCGGCGTAGAGGCTGAGCAGCCTGCTCAGCGGTACATACACCTCGGCGACCTCGGTGAGGTCGAGCGCATCACCGAGTCCCCGGATCGCGGCGACCTCGGCCTCGGTCAGGGGCTGGGGGACCTCGGAGGCGAGATCCGCCCACTCGGCACGAGGGATCTCGACGAAGGGCGTCGTCCCGCCCGCACCGCTGTCAGACATCGTGCCTCAGCGTAGGGGCACAGGCCGCTCCACCTAGAATCGACCCCATGTGTGGAATCGTGGGTTACGTCGGTCCGGGCAGCAGCCTGAACGTGCTGATCGGGGGCCTGCGTCGTCAGGAGTACCGCGGATACGACTCGGCCGGGGTCGCGATCCTCGACGAGTCGGGCGAGCTGGGGATGCGCAAGCGCGCCGGCAAGCTGAAGACCCTCACCGACGATCTCGCGGCGACCCCGCTGTCCGACGGCCGCACCGGAATCGGGCACACCCGCTGGGCGACGCACGGCGGGCCGACCGACGTGAACGCGCACCCGCACCTCGCCGACGGCGGGCGCCTGGCGCTCATCCACAACGGCATCATCGAGAATTTCGCCGAGCTCAAGGCCGAGCTGCTCGATGCCGGCGAGACGTTCCTCAGCGAGACCGACACCGAGGTCGCCGCACTGCTCGTCGCCCGCGAATACCGCGAGGTGCACGACCTGACCGAGGCGCTGCGTCGCGTGGTCGACCGTCTCGAGGGCGCCTTCACGCTGCTGGCCGTGCACGCCGATCAGCCCGGCGTCGTCGTCGGGGCCCGTCGCAACTCCCCGCTCGTGATCGGCCTCGGCAAGGGGGAGAACTTCCTGGGCTCGGATGTGGCGGCCTTCGTCGAGCACACGCGGCACGCGATGGAGATCGGTCAGGACCAGATCGTCACGATCCGCCCCGACAGCGTCGCGGTGACGGACTTCGCGGGCGCTCCGGTCGAGACCCGCGAGTTCGAGATCGCGTGGGACGCCTCCGCCGCCGAGAAGGGCGGCTGGCCGAGCTTCATGAAGAAGGAGATCAGCGAGGAGCCGGAGGCGATCGCGAACACGCTGCGCGGCCGTCTCGTCGACGGGCGCACGGTGATCCCCGAGCTGGAGCCGCTCGAGCCCGTCTTCGCCGACATCGACCGCGTCGTCGTTCTGGCCTGCGGCACCGCCTACTACGCCGGCATGCTCGGCAAGTATGCGATCGAGGCCTGGGCGCGCATCCCCGTCGACGTCGAGCTGTCGCACGAGTTCCGCTACCGCGAGCCGGTGCTGAGCGAGCGCACGCTGGTCGTGTCGGTGAGTCAGTCGGGCGAGACCATGGACACGCTCATGGCCGTCAAGTACGCGAGCGCCGCCGGCGCGCGCACCCTGTCGATCTGCAACGTGCAGGGCGCCACGATCCCGCGCGAGTCGGACGCGATCCTCTACACCCACGCCGGCCCGGAGGTCGCGGTCGCATCGACGAAGGCCTTCGTCGCGCAGGCGACCGCGCTGTATCTCCTGGCGCTCAAGCTCGGCGAGTCGCGGGGACTGCTGACGCCGGAGTCGGCCCAGCCGCTCATCGACGAGCTGACGAGCCTGCCCGAGAAGCTGCAGTCGGTCATCGCCGACTCCTCAGAGCGCATCGCCGAGCTGGCGCAGTGGTCGGCCGACACGCAGTCGGTGCTCTTCCTGGGGCGCAACGTCGGGTACCCGATCGCGCTCGAGGGTGCGCTGAAGCTCAAGGAGCTCGCCTACATCCACGCTGAGGGCTTCGCGGCCGGCGAGCTGAAGCACGGTCCGATCGCCCTGATCGAGCCGGGCCAGCTGGTCTTCGTCGTGGTGCCGAGCCCGCGTCACACCGGGTCGCTGCACCCGAAGGTCGTCTCGAACATCCAGGAGATCCGCGCGCGCGGCGCCCGCGTGATCGCGATCGCCGAGCTCGGCGACGCCGCGGTCGTGTCGTCGGCCGATGAGGTCATCCGCATCCCGCTGGCCGGCCCGATGTTCGAGCCGCTGCTGGCGGTCGCGCCGCTGCACGTCTTCGGCATGGAGCTCGCCGCGGCGAAGGGCCTCGACGTCGACCAGCCGCGCAACCTGGCGAAGTCGGTCACGGTCGAGTAGACCGGGCGGTGATGAGCGAGGTGCATGCGCGGATCGGCGTGCGGCGATGATCGTCGGCATCGGGGCCGATGTCGTCGATCTGGCGCGGTTCGAGCGCGCGGTCTCGCGCACGCCGAAGCTGGCCGAGCGCCTGTTCGCTGAGAGCGAACGCGACCGTCCGCTGCGCTCGCTCGCCGCGCGATTCGCCGCGAAAGAGGCCGTGATGAAGGCGCTCGGGCGCTCGACCGGCATCCGCTGGCACGACATGATCGTCAGCTCGGACGAGCACGGATCGCCCGAGATCACGCTCGGCGGCGCCGCGAAGGCGATCGCCGACGACCTCGGCGTGACCCGGCTGCACCTCTCGCTCTCGCACGACGCGGGGGTCGCGATCGCCATGGTCGTCGCCGAGAAAGGCGATGCGCGATGAGCGCCGAGGAGACGAGCGGCGACCGGATGAGCGCCGAGGAGATGAGCGCCGACCGGATGAGCGCCGCGACCGCGCGCCCGCTGCGCGAGATCCGCATCGACGCGGAGGCGCTGCGCCACAACGTCGCGACCCTGAAGCCGCTCGTCGCGCCCGCCCTCACGATGGTCGTCGTCAAGGCGGACGCGTACGGCCACGGCGCGCTCGTCGCGGCGCGTGCCGCCCTCGGCGGCGGCGCCGACTGGCTGGGCACCGCCGACCTCGACGAGGCGCTCGCCCTGCGCGCCGCCGGCATCCGCGCCCCGCTGCTGGCCTGGCTGCACGGCCCGGACACTGACTTCGGCCCGGCGGCCGAGGCCGGGGTGGATGTCGGGGTGAGCTCGCTCGACCAGCTGGAGCGCGCGGCGGCCGCCGGGGCGACCGTGCACCTCAAGTTCGACACCGGGCTGAGCCGCAACGGCATCCAGGCCGACGACGCCCCCGCGGTCATCGCCCGCGTCGCCGAGCTGCAGCGCGACGCGGGGCTGCGCGTGCGCGGCGTCTTCAGCCACCTCTCCGGCACCTCACCGGAGGAGGATCTCGCTCAGCTCGCCCGCTTCGAGCTCGCCGTCGCGGCGCTCGCCGAAGCCGGGGTGCATCCCGAGCTGCGTCACCTGGCCGCGAGCGCCGCCGCGATCGCGCTGCCGGCGACCCGCCTCGACCTGGTGCGGATCGGCATCGCGAGCTACGGCCTCAGCCCCGATCCGCGGGTTCCGGTCGACGTGCTCGGGCTGCGGCCGGTCATGGAGGTCAGCGCCGGGATCGCGCACGTCAAGCGCGTGCCCGCGGGAGAGGGCGTCTCGTACGGCTACATCCACCGCACCGCCGCGCCGACGACGCTCGCGCTCGTGCCGCTCGGCTACGCCGACGGCGTGCCGCGCTCCGCCTCGGGCGGGGCGAGCGTCGCGATCGACGGCGTGCGGCATCCCGTCGTCGGCCGGATCGCCATGGACCAGTTCGTCGTCGACGTGGGCGATGCCCCGGTCGCGGTCGGCGACCGCGCCGTGCTGTGGGGCGATCCGGCGACGGGCGCGCCGAGCGCCGAGGACTGGGCGGATGCCGCGGGCACGATCGACTACGAGATCGTCACGCGCGTCGGCGGACGTGCCGCGCGCACGGTCGTCGGCGCGCCGCAGCCGGCGCAGGCGGCGCGGGCGACGCCGCCGGCCGCGGCGGCGGGTGGCCTCGCGTGACCGCGCTCGAGCTCACGATCCCCGACACCTCCGCGATGGAGCAGCTCGGCATCCGTCTCGCCGCGCACCTGCGCGCGGGTGATCTCATCCAGCTCGACGGCGAGCTCGGCGCGGGCAAGACGACGCTGACCCGGGGCATCGGCGAGGGGCTCGGCGTGCGCGGCGCGGTCACGAGCCCGACCTTCGTGCTCGCGCGGACGCATCCCACCGCCGGCGGCGTCCCGCTCGTGCACGTCGACGCCTACCGGCTGGCGACTGCGCTCGAGCTCGACGATCTCGACATCGACTGGGCCGGATCGATCACCGTCGTCGAGTGGGGCGCGGGCAAGCTCGACGGCGTCAGCGCGTCGTGGCTGCGCATCGCGATCGAGCGGCGCACCGGCGCGGCAGCGGATGCCGCGCTCGGACCGGGCGACGAGGTGGATGCCGAAGAGGAGCCCCGGCACGTCGTGGTCGAGGGCGTCGGGCCGCGCTGGGTCGAGCTGCCGCCGCTCGACTGACCGACCCGGGTCGCGGTCCTGCTGCGCGCCGGAGACGGCGCGCTCGGCGCGGGGCGCGGCGCCGCCCTGCATCGGCGCCGCCCTGGATCGGAGACGCCCTGGATCGGAGACGCCCTGCATCGGCGACGCCTCAGTGGTGATGGCGGTGCGAGTGCTCGGCGCCGTAGCGGTCTCGGTGCCGCACCCAACCGCGGGCGTCCTGCCGTCCGAGCGGGGTCACGTCGAGCAGCGCGTGGTAATTCTGCGTGAGCTCGGTTCCTCGCGCGCACGCCGAGTACTTGTGCAGCACCCGGTCGCCGTCGCGCAGGAAGGTCGACTGCACGGGCATGTCGAACGCGGTGTCGCCGCCGACCCCGAACGGCGCCCAGTTGTATTCGGTCACGCCGCGCGCGGGGTCGATCGTGGCCTGGAAGTCGTCGCTGAACGCGGTGCCGACCGTGGCGTAGATCGGCCGCTCCCAGCCGAGTCGCTCCCGCATCCGCTCGATCGAGGCGAAGGGCGCCTTGGCGACGAACTGCACGGACGTGTCGGCGGCGGCGAAGTGCTCGGGGCGGCCCAGGCTGTCGTAGAACATCGAGCAGCTGGGGCAGGCCTCGTCACTGTCGAGCCACATCATGTGGTGCACGAAGAGCTGACGTCGCCCCTCGAAGAGGTCGATCAGCCCGACCTCGCCCTCGGGTCCGAGGAAGCGGTAGTCGGTCTCGACGAGTTCGAAGGGCAGCTCCCGCAGGGCGCGCAGCGCCCGGTCGCGCGCGTGGGTCGCCTCCTTCTCGAGCGCCAGCAGGCGGATGCGCGCCTCGCGCCAGGCGTCGCGGCTGACGACGACGGGGTCGCCGGGCGGGGCGTCGAAGGGCGAGATGACGTCGGTCACGGCGGTTCCTCCTCGAACGGATGCTGCACGGGCACGGTCCGGGGCGGGGTTCCGAGCGGGCCGGGCGTCGCGCGTCACGACAATGTGAACGCCGTCCACATTACGCGGGCCGGGCAGACCGGTCAACGGTACGCTCGAGGGATGCTGCTCGCCATCGACACCTCGGCGGGCACGAGCGTCGCCGTCGTCGACGGACCCGACCGCGTCGTCGCCGAACTCGTCGAGACCGACACGCGCTCGCACGCGGAGAAGGTCGGCACCCTCATCGCGGCCGCGCTCGCCGAGGCCGGCATCGCCGCGGGCGAGGTGGATGCGGTCGCCGCGGGGCTCGGCCCCGGTCCGTTCACGGGGCTGCGCGTCGGCATCGCCGCGGCCCGCGTCTTCGCGCTCGGGCGGGGCGTCCCGGTGATCGGCGTGCCCTCGCACGCCGCCGTCGCGCTCGACGCCGACGGCCCGGTCCTCGTGGTGACGGACGCGCGTCGTCGGGAACTCGCGTGGACCGCCTTCGCCGCGCCCGCTCCCGCGTCGCTGTCGACCTCGACCGCCTCGTCGGCCTCGCCCGCCGCGCCCGCCGCGCCCCGCATCCCCGTCGCCCTGCGCGGACCCGAGCTCGTGCGCGGCGACGACGCGGAGAGCCTGTTCGCCGAGCTGACCGCGCCCGGGGCTGAGCTCGCCGGCGCGCTGCGCGTGGATGCCGCGGTCATCCCTGCCGGAGCCCTCGGGCTGCTCGCCGAGCGTCTGCGGGCGAGCGGCGTCGTGAGCCCCGCGCTCGAGCCCCTCTATCTGCGCCCGCCCGACGTCACGCTCTCGGCCGGGCCGAAGCGGGTCACCGCGTGAACGCCGCGGCGACCGACCCGGGATCCCCGCCGCCGGGCGTGCACGTGCGTCGGGCTGAGCCGGGTGATCTCGACGAGCTGATGGCGCTCGAGCACGAGGTCTTCGCCGACGACCCGTGGCCGACCGAGGCGATGCGCAGCGAGCTCGCCTCGCCGCACACCTTCTATCTGGTCGCCGAGCGCGACGGGGCGCGGGAGGTCGCCGGCCCGCCTGCCGTCGCCGGCGCGGGCCGGTCCGGCGGCGCGGGCCCCGTCGGGGCCGAGGTCGTCGGCACGGTGCCGCCGCTCCCGCCGTCAGGGTCGGCATCCGCCTCGGCCTCCCACATCGTCGGCTACGCCGGGCTCTCCGCCCCGTCGTCGGCCGAGCAGGGCGACGTGCAGAACATCGCCGTCGTCGCCGAGCTGCGCGGCGCCGGTCTCGGCCGGCACCTGCTGCGCCGCCTCGTCGCCGAGGCCGAGCGGCGTGGACTCAGTGATGTGCTGCTCGAGGTGCGCATCGACAACAGCGTCGCCCAGTCGCTCTACGCCGCCGAGGGATTCGAGCAGATCGCGATCCGCCCCCGCTACTACCGCGGCGCGATCGACGCGGTCATCATGCGCAAGCAGCTCGCCGTCGACCCGACCGAGGAGGCCTCGCCGTGACCGCCGAACCGCTTGTTCTCGGGATCGAGACCAGCTGCGACGAGACCGGCGTCGGCATCGTGCGCGGCCGGACTCTGCTCGCCAATGTCATCGCCTCGTCGATGGACGAGCACGCGCGCTACGGCGGCGTGGTGCCGGAGGTCGCGGCGCGCGCGCACCTCGAGGCGATCGAGCCGACGCTGCAGGCGGCGCTCGCCGAAGCCGGCGTGACGCTCGACGAGCTGGATGCGATCGCCGTCACGAGCGGACCGGGACTCGCCGGCGCGCTCATGGTCGGCATCGGCGCCGCGAAGGGGCTCGCGCTGGCGACGGGCAAGCCGCTCTACGGCGTGAACCATCTGGTCGGGCACGTCGGGGCCGACCTGCTGCGCCCGCCCGCCGCCGTCGGCACTGCGGCGGGCTCGACCGCCGGCACGCCCGCCGTCTCCGACGATCGCGGCGAGCTCGAGCTGCCGACGATCGCGCTGCTGGTGAGCGGCGGCCACACGAGCCTCCTGCTCGTGCGCGACCTCATCGACGACGTCGAGCTGCTCGGCGAGACGATCGACGACGCCGCCGGCGAGGCCTTCGACAAGGTCGCCCGGCTGCTCGGCCTGCAGTACCCGGGCGGTCCGCAGATCGACCGCGCCGCGGCGACGGGCGATCCGCGCGCGATCCGCTTCCCCCGCGGGCTCACGGCGCCGAAGGATCGCGAGCGCCACCGCTTCGACTTCTCCTTCTCGGGGCTCAAGACCGCCGTCGCGCGCACGGTCGAAGCCGCGCGCGACCGCGGCGACGAAGTGCCGACGGCGGATGTGGCGGCGTCGTTCCGCGAGGCCGTCGCCGACGTGCTGATCACGAAGGCGCTCGACGCCTGCGCCGAGCACGGCGTGCCGCGGCTGCTGCTCGGCGGGGGAGTGGTCGCGAACGCCCGCATCCGCGGACTCGCCGAAGAGCGCTGTGCGGCAGCGGGCGTCGCGCTGCGCATCCCGCCGCTCTCGCTGTGCACCGACAACGGGGCGATGATCGCCAGCGTCGGCGCTCAGCTCGTCGCCGCGGGGCGGGCGCCGTCGCCCCTCGACTTCGCCGCCGACTCGACTCTGCCGGTCACCGAGGTGCAGGCGGTGTGACCCGCCGCGCGTCGACCGGCGAACGGGCCCCGGCGAACTGCTGAACACATCTCGAAATACACGGTCTGGCGCGTTGACACGCATTCAGGGCTTTGACAGGCTGTCATGCGCTGACGACTCACCTATCTAGGAGCCGAAAATGACCGCAACCCCTCCTCCCGCCCAGCCCACCGGATACACCCCGGCCCCGGCGGCGAAGACCAACACGCTGGCGATCGTCGGCCTGATCCTGGCCTTCGTCTTCAGCCTGGCGGGTCTGATCGTCAGCATCATCGCCCTCGGCCAGATCAAGCAGACCGGTGAGGGCGGCCGCGGCCTGGCCCTCGCGGGTCTCATCATCAGCATCGCCAGCCTCGTGATCGGCGTGCTGTGGATCATCTTCGGCGTCGTGCTCGCCGCCTCGGGCGCCGGGAACTACACCAGCTACTGAACCTCAGCGACGATGCCCCGGCTCCGATGCCGGGGCATCGTCGTCTGCCACCGCCCCACAATGAATAGAGTCTTCGCATGAGCGACATCCCTCCTCCTCCCGCGTCGCCGGCCGGCGGCAACCCCTACGGCCAGCCGCAGCAGCCCCAGCAGCCCTACGGCCAGCAGCCCGCGCAGCCGTACGGGCAGCAGCCCTACGGTCAGCAGCCGCAGCAGCAGCCCTACGGTCAGCCCGCCCAGCCCTACGGCCAGGCCGCGCCGCAGACCTACAGCGCCCCCGGCTCGCAGTACGGCGGCTACCAGCCCGTGCAGTCGCAGGGCACGAACACGCTCGCGATCATCTCGCTCGTGCTCGCCTTCGTCGTCTCGCTGGGCGCCGTCATCACCGGCCACATCGCGCTCGGTCAGATCAAGCGCACGGGTGAGGGCGGCCGCGGCCTGGCTCTCGCCGGCCTGATCCTCGGCTACATCGGCATCGCGGGTGGCGTCATCGCGGTGATCTTCTGGATCATCGCGATCATCGCCGCGGCGTCGACCAGCGCCTACTACGACTACTGAGTCGGTTCGCGAAGGGGGTCGGCTCGGATGAGCCGGCCCCCTTCGTCGTTCCGGGCACCGGTCCGGATGCGCCGCGCCGCGCCGCGTCAGGCGCGCTCGGCGAGCAGCGCCACGCGTGCGCCCGCGCGGCGCGTCAGCACCAGCGTCGCGGAGGCCGCCCCGCTCAGGGCGAGTCGCTTGCGCAGCTGCGCGGGATCCACGTCGACGCCGCGCTTCTTGATCTCGAGCGTGCCGATTCCGCGCTCGCGCAGCTCCCGCTTGAGTCTCTTCTCGTCGAACGGCAGCTCGTCGACGACCCGGAAACGCTGCGCGAACGGGGTGTCGACGGCCTCGTCGGCGGTGATCCAGGCGATCGTCTCGTCGAGCATCCGCCCGTCGAGTCGCCGCGCGAGGTCGCCGATCAGGCGGGCGCGGATGACGGCGCCGTCGGGTTCGTAGATCCACTCGCCGAGGTCGCCCGTCTCGGCGTCCGCGCTGTCGGCGTCCGCGACCAGCTCGGCGGCGCCGTGCGCGCCGAGCACGAGCGCCGCACGGCCCACGCCGGGGCGGGCCAGCACACCCGACCACAGCACGAGCTCGACGACCTCCCGATCGGCCGAGATCCACTGCGCCTCGAAGCCCTCCGGCAGCAGCCCGCGGTCGACGCCGGGCCCGAGCTTGATGCCGACGGGGATGCGGCGGCCGAGGTCGAAGCAGAAGTCGAGCGACGGCTCCCAGTCGCCCGGGTCGTCGAGACGGCGGCCCGCGCTGCGCCGGGCCGGGTCGAGCCAGGCCGCATCCACCTCGCTCAGGTCGACGGAGGTGGCGTCGGCGCACTCGACGCGCGCCCGGGGGAACGGGGCCAGGTTGTAGGCCGCGAGGGCCGCCGTCGGCTCGTCGCGCTCGACGGCGAGCACCGCCAGGTCGAGGCCGGCGAGCGCGAGCGCATCCGCCCCGATCCCGCAGCCGAGGTCGGCGACGCGGTCGAGACCCGCGGCCGCGAATCGCCCCGCGTGCAGCGAGGCGACCGCGAGGCGCGTCGACTGCTCGAGACCGGCGCCGGTGAACAGCATCCGGTCGGCGAAGGCGCCGAACTTCGCCCGGGCGCGGCGGCGCAGGCGCGCCTGCGAGAGCACGGCGGCGACACGGGCAGGGGAGTGGCCTGCCGCGCGCAGCCGCGAGACGGCGGCCACGGCGTCGCCGAGCGCGTCGAGGTCGAGCTCGTCGAGCAGGGCCAGGCTCTCGGGGGTGAGCAGCTCCTGCAGCTCGGCCGTGTCCATCCGGCAACCCTATGCGCGGATGCGCCGGCCGGGTTGCGCCGGGTGTCGCGTCGCTGGCACTCGCATTGAACGACTGCTAACGACGCGCTATGGTGTCTTTGGCACTCTCGAACGGAGTGTGCCAACGGACTTCAACGAAAGAAGAGGGTCAGAGTGTCGGTCGCAATCAAGCCGCTCGAAGATCGCATCGTCATCCGCCAGGTCGAGGCGGAGCAGGTCACCGCGTCGGGCCTCGTGATCCCCGACACCGCCAAGGAGAAGCCCCAGGAGGGCGAGGTCGTGGCCGTCGGCCCCGGTCGCGTCGACGACAACGGCAACCGCGTCCCGGTCGACGTGGCCGTGGGCGACAAGGTCATCTACTCCAAGTACGGCGGCACCGAGGTCAAGTTCGGCGGCGAGGACCTGCTGGTGCTCTCGGCGCGCGACGTGCTCGCGGTCGTCGAGCGCTGACCCGCGTTCTTCCGCTTTCCGAAGGGCCCTGCCGCATCGCGCGGCGGGGCCCTTCGTCGTCCCGCTAGGCTCGCGCGGTGACCGAGCCCGAGCCCGAATCCTCTCCGCGCTTCGGCTCCGGGCTCGCCTTCGCCGGCAGCGCCTACCTGCTCTGGGGGCTGCTGCCGGGATACTTCGTGCTGCTCGCCCCGATCGGCCCCTTCGAGCTGATCCCGTGGCGCATCCTCTTCTCGCTCGTCGTCTGCGTCGTGCTCATCACGATCGTGCGCGGCTGGCGCTCCTTCGGTCGGCTGCTGCGCGACCGGCGCGCGATGCTGGCCCTGCTCGCGGCCGCCGTCGTCATCTACGTCAACTGGCAGGTGTTCGTCGTCGCCGCGCTCGGCGGCCAGGTGCTGCAGGCCTCGCTGGGCTACTTCATCAACCCGCTCGTGACCGTGCTCTTCGGCGTGGTCTTCCTGCGCGAGCGGCTGCGTCCGGCGCAGTGGGTCGCGGTCGGCATCTCGGTCGTGGCGATCGCGGTCATCGCCGTCGGCTACGGCAGCGTGCCGTGGATCTCGCTCATCCTCGCGCTGAGCTTCGGCACCTACGGCTTCATCAAGAAGCAGGTCGGCGGCCGAGTGGACGCGATCGGCGGCCTCACCGTCGAGACCGCCTGGCTGCTGCCCGTCGCGATCGTGCAGCTCATCGTCGTCGGCTCGATCACCGGGCTCGACTTCGGGCGGCACGGCGTCGCGCACACGATCCTGGTGGCCCTGTCGGGCATCGCGACCGCAGCTCCGCTGCTGCTCTTCTCGGCGGCGGCGCGCCGGCTCCCGCTCGTCGCGCTCGGACTCACCCAGTACCTCGCGCCGGTCCTGCAGTTCATCACCGGCGTCGTGCTGCTGCACGAGCAGATCGACCTCGAGCGCTGGATCGGGTTCGGGCTCGTCTGGCTGGCGCTCATCCTGCTCAGCGCGGATGCGCTGCGGGCCGCGGGGGCGGCGCGCCGGGAGCGGCGCGTGCTCGCCTGATCAGGCGTTACAGGGCTGTAACACCGGCTTATTGTCTCCGCCTTACAGGGCGGTTACTTTTGCACCCACGCGAGGGTGCGTCTGCACCTGAAGCTTTCCCTGCACATCACCTTCAAGGAGCAACATGGGTGCCCTTTCACGCCCCACGTCTTCCCGCTCGATCCGGGCGGTTCTCGGCAGCGTCGCGCTGCTCGGAGCCTCCGCGCTCGTCCTCTCCGGCTGCGCCACTGGCGGCAGCGGCGGCGACAGCGGCTCGGGCGGCGACCTCGACCTGAAGATCGGCTCGCTGCTGCCGACGACCGGAACCCTCGCGGTTCTCGGCCCGCCCGAGATCGCGGGCGTCCAGGCCGCCGTCGACGACATCAACGCCGCCAAGGCCGGGATCAAGATCTCGACCACGCAGAAGGACTCGGGCGACACCTCGACCGACATCGCCACGCAGTCGACCAAGGCGCTGCTCGCCAGCGGCGTCTCGGCGATCGTCGGCGCGGCCTCCTCGGGCGTCTCGCTCTCGGTCATCGACCAGATCACGCAGGCCGGTGTCGTGCAGATCTCGCCGGCGAACACCTCGCCCGCCTTCTCCACCTACAAGGACGACGGCTACTACTTCCGCACCGCTCCCTCGGACGTGCTGCAGGGCCAGGTCGTCGCTCAGAAGATCGTCTCCGACGGCGCCACCAAGGTCTCGGTGCTCTACGGCAACAACGACTACGGCATCGGCCTCGACAACTCGGTGAAGAAGTACTTCGACGAGAACGGCATCGAGCTCGCCGCCAACGTCACCTTCGATGAGGGCGCCAGCGACTTCACCTCCGCGGTGACGACCGCCCTCGCGCCGAACCCCGACGCGCTGCTCGTGATCAGCTACGACGAGATCAAGGTCATCGCCGAGCAGCTCAAGGGCCAGGGCTTCGACTTCACGAAGCTCTACGGCGTCGACGGCAACTACGGCGTGATCGACGACAAGTACACCAACGTCGACATCGCCGGCGCGCAGTTCACCAACCCGGGCGTCAAGGCGAGCGACGACTTCGCCGCGAAGCTCGACAAGGCCGCCGGCAAGAAGCTGTCGGTGTTCACCTACGGTCCCGAGTCGTACGACGCCACCATCCTGCTCGCGCTCGCCGCGCTGCAGGGCAAGGCGACCGACGGCAAGACGATCCGCGACAACCTGCAGTCGGTCTCCGAGGGCGGCGAGAAGTGCAAGACCTTCGAGGACTGCGCGAAGCTGATCAAGGACGGCAAGGACGTCGACTACGAAGGCCAGTCGGGCCCGATCTCGTTCGACAAGAACGGCGACCCGTCGCAGGCCTACGTCTCGGTGTGGAAGTACACGGCCGGCAACAAGACCGAGTACGAGGACGCCGTCTTCGGCGACCTGACCAAGAACTGAGGTCACGCGGTCTCTGACCGCGATCTCGAGGGGGCTCGGCCATCAGGCCGGGCCCCCTTCGTCGTGCACGGGAGCGTGCGCGGTGCCGCCGTGCGATGCCGCAGCGCGGTAGCCCTCGCGGTGCCGCCGTGCGGTGCCGCTGCGCGGGGTCGACGCCACCGACTTCTCCCGGGGATCTCCCCGGCCCGCGCCCGAACCCGCACCGGCGACCGCGATGCGTTCCGCGCATCCGACACGCTCCACACCGGCGCGTCGGACTGGCGAGCCCGAGCGACTCGACGCGTCGGTCCTGAATCGAGCAGCGGGACGACGTCGCGCGACTGTGATCCGCACCGCACGCCGCGCCGCGCCGCACCGCACACCGACGAGGGGCCCCGGATGCACGCATCCGGGGCCCCTCGTGGCGTTCTGACGGGCGATCAGCCCTCGGTCGACGACTCCGCCGGCTTCGCGGCCTTCGCCGCCGCAGCGGGCTTCTTCGCCGCGGCAGCGGGCTTCGCTGCCGAGGCCTTCGCCTTCTCCTGATCGGCCGCCAGGGTGCCGAGGTACAGCTCGATCACCTTGGGGTCGTTCATCAGCTCGCGACCCGGGCCCGAGTAGGCATCGCGCCCCTGGTCGAGCACGTAGCCGCGGTCGCAGATCTGCAGCGCGCGGCGCGCGTTCTGCTCGACGAGCAGAACCGAGACGCCGGCGCGGTTGATCTGCGAGACGTTGATGAAGGTCTCGTCCTGACGCACGGGCGAGAGGCCCGCGCTCGGCTCGTCGAGCAGCAGCACGCTCGGATCCATCATCAGCGCCCGCGACATCGCGACCATCTGGCGCTCGCCGCCCGAGAGCGAGCCGGCGCGCGTCGCGAGACGCTTCGACAGCTCCGGGAACAGCGCCGTGATGAACTCGAGGCGTTCGTTGTAGATCTTGGGCTTCTGGTAGAGGCCCATCTGCAGGTTCTCGGCGATGGTCAGCGACGGGAACACGTTGTTCGTCTGCGGAACCATGCCGACACCGCGGCTGACGAGCTTGTCGGCCTTCAGCCCGGTGATGTCCTGGCCGGCGAGGGTGACCGAGCCGCCGCGGATGTTCACCTGACCGAAGATCGCCTTGAGCAGGGTCGACTTGCCGGCGCCGTTCGGGCCGATGATGCCCACCAGCTCGCCCTTGCCGACCGTGACCGAGCATCCGTTGAGGATGTTGACACCGGGCAGGTAGCCCGCGACGAGGTCGGTGGTCTTCAGCACCGTCTCCAGCTCAGCGGCCATCGGCGGCCTCCTCTTCGATCTCTTCCTCGATCTCCTGCTTGATGAGATCGGACTCCATGTCCTTCGCGATCTCCTGCTGGCCGCGCACGTCGCCGAGGTCGGTGTCGTGGTGGGCGCCGAGGTACGCCTCGACGACCGCGGGGTCGTCCATGACGGTGTCGGGGGAGCCCTCGGCGACGACCTTGCCCTCGGCCATGACGATGACCCAGTCGGCGATCTCGCGCACGACGTGCATGTCGTGCTCGACGAACAGCACCGTCATCCCCTCCTCCTTGAGAGCGAGGATGTGGCCCAGCAGCGACTGGGTCAGCGCCGGGTTGACGCCGGCCATCGGCTCGTCGAGCATGACCATCTTCGGGTCGCTCATGAGCGCACGGGCCATCTCGAGCAGCTTGCGCTGGCCGCCCGAGAGGGCGCCGGCGAAGTCCTCGCGCTTGGCGTCGAGCTTGAACTTCTTCAGCAGGTCGTCGGCCTTCGCCGTCAGCTCCTCCTCGCGCGCACGCCAGGTGGAGGGGATCAGCGACGTGAGGAACCGCTCGCCCGGGCGCTGGGGTGCGCCGAGCAGCATGTTGTCGATCACGCTGAGCAGGTTGAGCGCCTTCGTCAGCTGGAAGGTGCGCACCATGCCGCGCCGGGCGACCTTGTGGGCGGGCACGCCGTACTGCTGCTCGCCGAGGAACGTCCAGCGCCCCTCGTTCGGCTTGTCGAAGCCGGTGAGCAGGTTGAAGAACGTCGTCTTGCCGGCGCCGTTCGGCCCGATCAGCGCCGTGATCGCGTTCGCCGGGATCTCCACGTGGTCGACGTTCACCGCGGTGAAGCCGCCGAAGGTGCGGGTAATGCCGTCGGCGACGACGATCGGGTTCTTCTTCGGCACGCCCGGGGCGACCGGCCCCGCGATGAGCTCGTTCACATCCGTCTTAGGCACGGAAGAACACCTCGGCCTTCTTGCCCAGGATGCCCTGGGGTCGGAATATCACGAGCAGCATGAGCGCGACGCCGACGATGATGAATCGGATCGGGCCCTGCTGGGTGCTCGAGATGGGAAGGATGTTGTTGGTGACGGCCACGCTGAGCAGGCCGTCGGAGAGCGACAGCACGACCCAGAAGATCGCCGCGCCGAGCAGCGGCCCGAAGATCGTCGTCGCGCCGCCGAGCAGCATGATCGTGTAGAGGAAGAACGTCAGCTGCGTGCCGTAGTTATCCGGCTGCAGGGAGCGCGGCAGGATGAACAGCGCTCCGGCCAGACCGCCGAGCACACCACCCAGCACGAGCGCCTGCATCTTGTAGCTGAAGACGTTCTTGCCGAGGGCGCGCACCGCATCCTCGTCTTCGCGGATGCCCTTGACGATGCGGCCCCAGGGGCTGCGCATGAGCGCCCAGACGAGCAGGCAGGCGAGCAGCACCAGCGACCAGCCGACGATCGCCGACCAGAGGTCGGCCGCGCTCATGTGCAGCGGTCCGAGGTACTGGCCGTTCGGGATCGGGTTGAGGTCCTGGAACGACTCGGCGCCGCCGTTGAGACCCGTCGCGCCGCCGGTGAGGCCGGTGAGCTCGGGGGTCTTGACCGAGAGTCTGACGATCTCGGCCGCGGCGATCGTGACGATCGACAGATAGTCGGCCCTCAGTCGCAGCGTCGGAAGCCCCAGCAGGAACGCGAAGATCACGCTGCAGACGATGGTCGCGAGGATCGCGAACGGCAGCGGCCAGTTGAACTGAAGGCTGGTCACGACGAAGGCGTAGCCGCCGATCGCCATGAACCCGGCCTGACCGAAGTTCACGAGGCCGGTGAAGCCGAAGTGCACCACGAGACCGATGGTCGCGAGCGCGTACGCCGCGGTGGTCGGCGAGATCGCCTCGCCGAAGGCCAGGGGGATGAAGTTGAAGTCCACGGTCGCCCTCCTAGCCGATCCGCTCGCGGCGGCCGAGGATGCCCTGCGGTCGCACCAGGAGGATGACGATCATGACGGCCAGAGCCGCCACGTACTTCAGGTTGTCGGGGATGAACAGCGTCGACAGGTTCATGAAGACGCTGATGACCATCGATCCGACGAGGGCGCCGAACGCCGAGCCGAGACCGCCGAGGGTCACGGCCGCGAAGATCAGCAGCAGGATCTGGCTTCCCGTGTCCCAGCGCAGCGACTGGTAGTAGGCGATCAGCACGCCGGAGAGGCCGGCGAGCGCGCCTCCGCCGATCCAGATCCAGCGGATGACGCCGTCGACGTCGATGCCGGATGCCGCGGCGAGCGAGCGGTTGTCGGAGACCGCGCGGGCGGCCTTGCCGAGCCGCGTGCGCAGCATGACCCAGGCCACCGCCAGCAGCACGACGAGCGCGACGACCGCGCCCATCACATCCGTGAAGCGCAGGCTGACCGAGCCGATCCTGAGGAACGGCGACGGGTCGTTCGGCAGCGTCAGGCGGTCGGCGCCGAAGAAGAAGCTGTAGAGGTAGCGGGTCGCGAGGGCGAGGCCGATGCTGACGATCATCAGCGGCACGAGGCCCACGCCGCGCTTGCGCAGAGGGCGCCAGAGCACCGTGTCCTGCACGAAGCCGTACAGGCCGCCGAGCAGGACCGCGGCGATGATGCCGACGAAGCCGGGAAGTCCGAGGATGCTCGAGAACAGGTAGCCCATCAGCGCGCCGAAGGTGACCAGCTCGCCGTGGGCGAAGTTGTTGAGCCCGGTGGTGCCGTAGATCAGCGAGACGCCGATCGAGGCAAGCGCGAGCAGCAGGCCGTAGATGATGCCGGTGACGATCTTCGAGGCCACGAGGCCGCCGGTGATCGCGGGGCTGCCGGAGCTGTCGCCGCTGCCGGAGCTCGAACCGGCGCTGCTGTCGGGCGAGGGGCTGGCCCCGTCGCTCGGCGTCGTCGACGCTCCGCCTCCGGCGCCCGCGTCGGTCGTGAACAGGAAGTTCACCGGCACGTTCTTGTTGGTGTTCTGAACCGTCAGCTTGCGCGGGTTCTGAGCTGCGGGCAGCGTGCCGATCTCGGCCGGCGCCGTCGAGGTGTCGACGGTGACCGTGTAGTCGCCGCCGCTCGGCAGCCCGACGAGTACGCGTCCATCCGGATCGGTGGTGAACGTCTCGTCGAAGCTCTTGCCCTTCACCTCCACCGTGACGTTAGGGACGGGCGCTTTCGAGTCGCGCTCGCGCAGCCAGATCGAGATGCTCTCGTCGGCGGTGCTGGGGTCGATGGGATCGGCCGCGGCGGCGAGCGGCGCGGCGATCGGCAGAACGGCGACGAGCGCTGCGAACGCCATCCCGATCAGTCCGATGCCGACGGCGCGTTGACGCCGGGGGTCGACAGGGAGAATTCCCACTTCGATTGCCTCCTGAGTGCAGGTCGGGGGCTGGGTGGATGCCTCGCATCCACCGGCGAAGTTAACCCGTGGATGTGTCGGACGTGTTTCGACGGTGAATCACGTAGGGACAAGAATCCGGGGCGCGGTGCCCGGGCGCAAGTCGAGACGGATCACGATTCGGGCGCGGAGCGACCGGATCCGTCGTCGGAGGCGGGTGCGGAGGGGGAATGAAGGGCCATCCGCGACCGTTACGATGGACTACCGGTTCCGATGCCGCAGCCGGTTCTTCCCACCACGAGGCGATCGCCCCCGGTACGGGGCGGGAAAAACAGGCGAAGGACACCATGGAACAGCCCGATCCGTTCGGATTCATCGGTCTCACGTACGACGACGTCATGCTCCTGCCGGGCTACACGGACGTCATCCCGAGCGAGGCGTCGACCCGCTCGCGACTGACGAAGCGCATCGACGTGGCCGTGCCGCTGCTCTCCGCCGCCATGGACACCGTGACCGAGGCCCGCATGGCGATCGCCATGGCCCGCCAGGGCGGCATCGGCATCCTGCACCGCAACATGTCGATCGCCGATCAGGCCGCCGCGGTCGACAAGGTGAAGCGCTCCGAGTCGGGCATGATCACGAACCCGGTCACGACGACGCCCGAGGCGACCGTCGCCGACGTCGACGCGCTCTGCGGTCAGTTCCGGGTCTCCGGCGTCCCGGTCGTCGAGAGCGACGGAACCCTGGTCGGCATCATCACGAACCGCGACATGCGCTTCGTCGCCCCCTTCGAGCACCAGACCACGCTCGTGCGCGACGTCATGACGAAGGCCCCGCTCATCACCGCTCCGGTGGGCATCGACCCCGACGAGGCGATCGCGATCTTCGCCGAGCACAAGATCGAGAAGCTGCCGCTCGTCGACGAGAACGGCAAGCTCAAGGGCCTCATCACGGTCAAGGACTTCGAGAAGACCGAGAAGTACCCGGATGCCACGAAGGACGAGCAGGGCCGCCTGCGCGTGGGCGCCGCGATCGGCTTCTTCGGCGACGCCTGGCAGCGCGCCACCGCTCTGCTCGAGGCGGGCGTCGACGTGATCGTCGTCGACACCGCGAACGGCCACAGCGCCGGTGTGCTCGACATGGTGCGCCGCCTCAAGGCCGACCCGGCCTTCGCCGGCGTGGACGTCATCGGCGGCCAGGCCGCGACCCGCGAAGGCGCCCAGGCGCTCATCGACGCCGGCGTCGACGCCGTCAAGGTGGGCGTCGGCCCGGGCTCGATCTGCACCACCCGCGTCGTCGCCGGTGTCGGCGTGCCCCAGGTCACCGCGGTCTACGAGGCCTCGCTCGCCGCCCGCGAGGCCGGCGTGCCGGTCATCGCCGACGGCGGACTGCAGTACTCGGGCGACATCGCGAAGGCGCTCGTCGCCGGCGCCGACACGGTCATGCTCGGCTCGCTGCTCGCCGGAACCGACGAGAGCCCCGGCGACCTCATGTACGTCGGCGGCAAGCAGTACAAGAACTACCGCGGCATGGGCTCGCTCGGCGCGATGCAGACCCGCGGCAAGAAGACCTCGTACTCGCGCGACCGCTACTTCCAGGCGGATGTGCCGAGCGACGAGCAGCTCATCCCCGAGGGCATCGAGGGCCGCGTCGCCTACAAGGGCGCGCTCGCCGCGACCGTGTACCAGCTGGTCGGCGGCCTGCGTCAGTCGATGTTCTACGTCGGCGCCCGCACGATCCCCGAGCTCAAGGCGCAGGGCAAGTTCGTGCGCATCACGCCGGCGGGTCTCAAGGAGAGCCACCCGCACGACATCCAGATGACGGTCGAGGCGCCGAACTACTCGCGCTGAGTCGCACACGAGCTCCCCGATCCGACATCCCGATGACGGTCGAGGCGCCGAGCTCCTCGCGCTGATCCCCGACACCACGCGTCAGCAGAGCGGCCCTTCTCCCCTCGACAGGGGGACAAGGGCCGCTCTACTGTGTGACGCATGGGGCGCATGGGGTTTCGGGGACGGACGCTCGGCGTGACCGCGGTGGCCGCGGCGCTGCTGACCACGACGGCGCTGAGCGCGCAGGCGGCGCCCGGGCAGCGCGCCGGAAAATACGCCACCATCACGACCGCCCCCGCTGCGGTTTCGCTCGCGCCCGGCTTCCCCGACTCGACCTACACGACCACGGCCCCGCCGCCGTCGACCCCGGTCAGCGCGACCATCGGAGCGGGCACCCCGCCCGGGCAGCTGTACGGCACCTCGTCGGGCAGCAGCTACCTCAGCTTCGGCCCGGTCTCGAACACGGCGCCGTCGACCACCACATTCACCTTCGCCGCGCCGACTCCGACCTCGGGATGGTCGTTCATCCTCGGTGACATCGACGCGGAGTCGATCACGATCAGCGCCGCCGGGCCAGCCGGTTCGGTCACCGGTGACCAGCTCGGCTTCCAGGGCGGGTTCAACTACGCGAGCACGCCCGCCGCGATCACGGCGTTCGATCCGGACTCCGGCGTGCTGACCGGGGTGCTCTCTCCGACCGGACAGGACACGAACGGTGCCGCGGGCTGGTTCAGCCCCTCCGTGCCGATCACGACACTGTCGATCACCTCGACCCGCATCGACGGCTCGCCACTCGCGCAGCTCTGGTTCGTCGGGCACACGGCGAGCCTCGCCGGCAACGTCACGGATGCGTCCGGAGCCCCTGTGCCCGGCGCGACCGTCGTCGTCGCGGACTCGGCCGGGCAGCCGCTTCCCGGTGCGCCCACGGCGACGACCGACGAGAACGGCGCCTTCGACATCCCCGAGCTGTTCCCGCAGCCGGTCACGCTCGTCGCCACCGAGGACGGGCGTGAGGACGGCCCGGCGCTCACCGTCAGCCCGATTCCGAACGACGACGGACAGCCGGTCTTCGCGACCGCGGCTGCGGTGCGCGCCGGCGACCCGATCGTGCAGGCGCCGCCGGTGACGGCTCCGGCCGCGACCGCGCCCGAGCTGGCCGCGACCGGCGTCACCGCGCCGCCGTGGCTCATCGTCGGCGCCGCCGCGGCGGTGCCGGTCGGGGCGGCGCTCGCCGTCATCGCGGGCCTGCGGCGTCGTCGCGCGGCGGCCGGGGCCGCGGCCGGCCCGTCGATCGACGCGGACCGGGAGTCGGACGGCTGACGACCTCGGCCGCACCCGGATCGCATCCACCGCGTCGCCGCTAGGCTTGCCCGGTGACTGACATCGAGATCGGCCGGTCCAAGCGGGCCCGACGCGCGTACGCCTTCGACGACATCGCCGTCGTCCCCAGCCGGCGCACCCGCGACCCGCAGGACGTCAGCGTGAGCTGGACGATCGACGCCTTCACCTTCGACATCCCGGTGCTCGCCGCCCCCATGGACTCGGTGGTCAGCCCCGAGACGGCGATCGCGATCGGCCGCCACGGCGGACTCGGCGTGCTCGACCTCGAGGGCGTCTGGACCCGCTACGAGGACCCGACCGCGGTGCTCGCCGAGATCGCGACGCTGCCGGCCGAGTCGGCGACGAAGCGCATGCAGCAGATCTACGCCGAGCCGATCAAGCCCGAGCTGATCAAGGCGCGCCTCGCCGAGATCCGCGCCGCGGGCGTGCCGGTCGCCGGCGCGCTGAGCCCGCAGCGCACGCAGGAGCACTACCAGGCGGTCGTGGATGCGGGCGTCGACCTGTTCGTCATCCGCGGCACGACGGTCAGCGCCGAGCACGTCTCCAAGACCGTCGAGCCGCTCAACCTGAAGAAGTTCATCTACGAGCTCGACGTGCCGGTCATCGTCGGCGGCGCCGCCACGTACACCGCGGCGCTGCACCTCATGCGCACCGGTGCGGCCGGCGTGCTCGTCGGCTTCGGCGGGGGAGCGGCGTCGACGACCCGCTCGGCGCTCGGCATCCACGCGCCCATGGCCACCGCGGTGGCGGATGTCGCCGGCGCTCGCCGCGACTACCTCGACGAGTCGGGCGGCCGCTACGTGCACGTCATCGCCGACGGCGGACTCGGCACCTCGGGCGACATCGTCAAGGCCATCTCGGTCGGCGCCGACGCGGTCATGCTCGGCTCCACCCTGGCCCGCGCCGAGGAGGCGCCGGGACGCGGATTCCACTGGGGCGCCGAGGCGCACCACGGCGAGCTGCCGCGCGGCAACCGCGTCGAGGTCGGCACCATCGCTCCGCTCGAGCAGGTGCTCTTCGGGCCGTCGACGGCGGCCGACGGCACGACCAACCTGATCGGCGCGCTCCGTCGCTCGATGGCGACCACGGGCTACTCCGACCTCAAGGAGTTCCAGCGCGTCGAGGTCGTCGTCGCGCCCTACGCCCAGGGCTGAGGCGGCTCCCGGACCATTCCGGGAAAACGTGCAGACGGCATCCCTCGGCCCCGCGCGACGCTCCGGCGTAGCGTTGAGGTGGTTTCGATGAGGAGGCGCCGATGGCCCGCAGGTCCGTGACCCGATCCACCAAGCTCGGTCCCGAGGAGCGCGCGGCGGCGATCGCCTCGATGCGCGATCGCGAGCTCGACATCCTCGTCGTCGGCGGCGGGATCGTCGGCACGGGATCTGCACTCGACGCCGTCACCCGCGGTCTGCGCACGGGTCTTCTCGAGGCGCGCGACTTCGCCTCCGGAACCTCGAGCCGCTCGTCGAAGCTCGTGCACGGCGGCATCCGCTACCTCGAGCAGCTCGACTTCGGGCTCGTGCGCGAGGCGCTCATCGAACGCGGCCTGCTGCTGCAGCGCATCGCCCCGCACCTGGTGAAGCCGGTGCGCTTCCTCTACCCGCTGACGAAGCCCGTGTTCGAGCGCCTCTACATCGGCGCCGGAATGCTGCTCTACGACGCCTTCTCGTGGAGCGGCGGCCGCCCGCCCGGCGTGCCCCACCACCGTCACCTGTCGAAGCGGCAGCTCGCGAAGGCGATGCCCGGGCTCGACAAGGACGCCTTCATCGGCGGCCTCACCTATTACGACGCGCAGGTCGACGACGCCCGCTACGTGGCGAATCTGGCGCGCACGGCCTCGTTCTACGGCGCCCACGTCGCCCCGCGCGTGCGGGTCGAGGGCTTCCTCAAGGTCGGCGAGCGCGTCGTCGGCGTGCAGGCGCTCGACGTCGAGACCGGCGAGCGCTTCGAGATCCACGCCAAGCAGGTCGTCAACGCGACCGGCGTCTGGACGGACGACACGCAGGCGATGGTGGGCGCCCGCGGCGGATTCAAGGTGCGCGCGTCGAAGGGCGTTCACCTGGTCGTGCCGCGCGACCGCTTCCAGTCGAAGATCGGCATGATCCTGCGCACCGAGAAGAGCGTGCTCTTCGTCATCCCGTGGGGTCGGCACTGGCTGATCGGCACGACCGACACCGACTGGAACCTCGACAAGGCGCATCCCGCTGCGACGGCCGCCGACATCGACTACCTGCTCGAGCACGTCAACCAGGTACTCGCCGTGAAGCTGACCCGCGAGGATGTCGAGGGCGTCTACGCGGGCCTGCGTCCGCTGCTGGCGGGCGAGAGCGAGCAGACCTCGAAGCTCAGCCGCGAACACCTCGTGGCGCATTCGGTGCCGGGTCTCGTGGTGATCGCCGGCGGCAAGTGGACGACCTACCGCGTGATGGCGAAGGACGCGATCGACGAGGCCGTCGCGGCGCTCGACGGCAGATGGTCGGAGAGCGTCACGCAGGACATCGGGCTGCTCGGCGCCGAGGGCTACCAGGCGGCGTGGAACAAGCGCGCCCGCATCGCCCGCGCCTTCGACGTGCACCGGGTGCGCGTCGAGCACCTGCTCAACCGCTATGGCGTGCTGACCGACGAGGTGCTCGAGCTCATCAAGGAGCGGCCCGAGCTCGCCGAGGCGGTGCCGGGGGCCGACGACTACATCCAGGCCGAGCTCGTCTACGCGGCCAGCCACGAGGGAGCGCTGCACCTCGAGGACGTGCTCGCGCGCCGCACCCGCATCTCGATCGAGGCCTGGGATCGCGGCGTCAGCGCCGCGCCCGTCGCCGCTGCGCTCATGGGCGAGGTACTCGGCTGGGATGCGGACCGCATCCAGGAGGAGACGGAGAACTATCTGCGCCGTGTCGCCGCCGAGCGGGCCAGCCAGCTCGAGCCCGACGATGCCGCGGCCGACCGGGTGCGTCTCGAGGCTCCCGACATCTCGACGATCCTCGCCGAGCTGCCGAGTGCGGCGGATGCGCCGGTGACGACCGCTCCGAAGCCGGCCGGACGGACGGCTTCGGCGAAGCCGCGCACGGCGAAGTCCGCGGCGTCGCGCACGACCCGCGCACCGCGCACGGGACGTACGCCGCAGGCGAAGCGTCCGGCCACCGGGGACGGGCCTCAGTAGACTGAGGGCATTCCCCACAGCTTGAAGGAGCTCATCCATGGTCGATGTCCGACGGGTCAAGCTCCCGGGGGTCGGCGTGCTCCACACCTTCGTCACGGATGACGGCGGCAAGGTCGGCGTGATCACGCACCGCTCCGGGCACAGCGACCTCATCACGTTCTCCGACGCCGGCGACGGCGCCGACGCCGCCAAGGTGTCTCTGCGTCTCGACGAAGACGAGGCGCACACGCTCGCCGAACTGCTCGGCGGCACCCGCATCACCGAGTCGCTCTCGGCGCTCGAGACCCTGCCGGGCCTCTCGATCGACTGGTTCACGGTCGACTACGACCACCACATCGCCGGGCAGCAGCTGGGCAGCCTCGCCACCCGCGGACTCGTCGGCCTGACGGTCGTCGCGGTCGTGCGCGGCGAATCGGCGAACCCGGCTCCGGCCGACGACTTCAAGGTGTTCCCCGGCGACACGCTCGTCGTCGCGGGCAGCCCCGAGAAGGTCGCGAAGGCCTTCAACTTCTATCGCACGGGGGAGCTGACGCCCAAGGTCGCCGCCGACGCCGGAGCGTAGACCGTGCACTCCCTCGGCGGAGAGCTGCTCGTCCTCGGCATCCTCTTCGTCCTGGCCTGGGGTCTCGGACGCCTCGGCAAGCTGATCGGCCTGCCCGCGATCCCGATCTACATGGTCGTCGGCGTGCTCGCGAGCCCGAACACGCACTTCTTCCCGCTCGCCTTCGAGCCGGCCGACGTCGAGCTCGTCGCGACCTTCGGCCTGATCTTCCTGCTCTTCAACCTCGGCCTCGAGTTCGATCAGGACGAGTTCTTCGGCAATGCGGGCAAGCTCGCCCTCTCGGGCGGCGTGCGCATCCTCGCCAACATGGGCGCCGGCTTCGCCTTCGGCATGTGGGTGGGATGGGGCACGCGCGAGGCGCTCATCATCGCCGGCATGACGGCGGTGTCGTCGAGTGCGATCGTCACGAAGCTGCTGATCGAGCTGCGGCGTCTGGCCAACCGCGAGACGCCGATGATCCTGGGCATCGCGGTGCTCGAGGACATCTTCGTCGCCGCGTACCTCGCGATCGTCGGCGTCGTGGTCGGCGGTGAGACCGACCTCGGCGCGATCGTGCTGAAGCTGGCGATCTCGTTCGGTTTCCTCGTCGTCATGTTCACGGTGGCGCGCTGGGGCGGCCGGATCGTCTCGCGCATCGTGCAGACCCGCGACGACGAGCTGTTCACGATCCTGTTCTTCGGCCTCGCGGTCGCCTTCGGCGGAATCGGCGAGCTGCTCGGCGTCTCGGACGCGATCGGCGCGTTCCTCATCGGCCTCGTGCTGGGGGCGACCCGCTTCCGCGCCCGCATCGAGCAGTTCGCGCTGCCGATGCGCGACGTCTTCGCGGCGTTCTTCTTCCTGAACTTCGGCCTCGCGCTCGACGTGCGCCAGTTCGGCGGCGTGCTCGTGCCGGTGCTCGTCGCGGTCGTGATGACGCTCATCATCAACACCGCGAGCGGCCAGCTGATCGCCCGCTTCAACAAGCTCACGCCGGCCGAGGGACTCAACGCGAGCGCGATGCTGCAGAACCGCGGCGAGTTCGCGCTGATCCTGGCGACGCTCGCGGCCGGGGCCGGGCTGGATGAACGGCTGCAGCCCTTCGCGGGTCTCTACGTGCTGATCATGGCCGTGGTCGGTCCGATCCTGTCGGTCAACAGCGAGAAGATCGGCGCCGCGATCTTCCGTGTGCGCCCGAAGATCGCCAAGCGACCCGATGCCGGGCGCGACCTCGAGCTCGCGATCGCCGAGGCGGCCATGGAGGGGCAGCAGCCCGAGACCGACGCCGTCGCCGACGAGCCGACGATCGACGGCGAGTACCTCGACGACGAGACGCCGCTGCAGGCTCCCCGTTCGGCCACGGTCGAGCAGGCCGAGCGCGCGGGCGACCGCGAGGATGCGGCAGAGCGGGCGGCGGGTGCCGCGCGCGCCGAGTCGGTCGACGCCGCGACGGCGGCCGAAGCCGAGGCCCGGCGCGCCTCCGACGATCCTGCCGCCGCGCGTGAGCGCGAGCGTGAGAACGCCCTGCGCCTCGCCGAGCAGGCGATGCAGCAGAGCGACGGCGACGCCCGCCCGCGTCGCCGCGAGAGGGACCCGGAGTACTGATGGCCTCGAGCGACGAGCGCCCCGCCTTCGACGGCCGGCGCTGGTGGAGCATCGCGCGCACGCCGCGCTGGATCGGCGCGCTGCTGCTCGTCATGGCGATCGCCGCGACCTTCGCCGCACTCGCCCAGTGGCAGCTGGGCCGGGCCGTGCTGACGGCGACGACCGAGAAGCTCGACACCGAGAAAGTGCTGCCGCTGTCGCAGGTCGACCGCCCGCAGACCGCGGTGACCGGAGACGAGGCCGGGAGACGCGTCAGCGTCAGCGGCGCGGTCGTGCCCGGCGACACCGTCGTGCTCAGCGACCGGGTGCGCGTCGGAACCGCGGGCGAGGTGGATGGGCGCGCCGGCTACTGGGTCGTCGGTCATCTCGTCGACGACGACGGCGATTCGCTCGCCGTCGCGCTCGGCTGGACCGCGACGCGCGCCGCCGCCGAGAAGGCCGCCGCCGGCCTCGACGCCGAGCCCCGCAGCATCCGCGGACGCTACATGCCGGGTGAGGCGCCGACCGATGACGAATTCGAGAAGGGCCAGCGCTCGGCGCTCGCGCCCGCGGCGCTGATCAACGAATGGGCCGAGGTCGGCCCGGTCTACGGCGGCTACGTGGTCGACGACGAGCCGATCGCCGGCACCCGGCAGATCGTCGCGCCGCCGCCCGAGCAGGATGCGGCGCTCAACGTGCTGAACATCTTCTACGCGATCGAGTGGGTCATCTTCGCCGGCTTCGCGTTCTATCTCTGGTACCGCCTCGTGCGCGATGCCATGGAGCGCGAGATCCTCGCCGAGCGCGAGGCGGCGGAGGCGGCCGGCGAGCCCTCGAGCCGCCCGTAGAATGGGCCTCATGCCTCTCGGCCCCCGCCCCTCCGACATCCCGCGGCTGCGTCTGGCGGTCAAGATCTACAAGGTGTCGTCGATCATCACCGGCACCATGCTCCTCCTGCTCGGCGTCGTCACGGCGATCCGCTGGGGATGGGGCTACGACGTCTACGCCGGAGGCCCGCGCGGCTTCTTCCTAGCTGCTCCGCACAGCCCCGGCGGCACGGATCTGACGACGATCATCCTCATCGCGCACGGCTGGTTCTACGTGCTCTACGTGGGTCTCGACTTCGTGCTGTGGCGCTTCTCGCGCTTCAGCTTCGGGCGCTTCCTCTTCATCGCCGCCGGCGGCGTCATCCCGCTGCTGTCGTTCTTCCTCGAGCGGCGGGTGCCCCGCCAGATCGAGGCCATCATCCAGAAGGCCGAAGCTGAGCAGCGTGCTCGCGTCGGCGCCTCGTCCCCGTCCGGCAACACCGGTTCATCTGACAACACCGTGGAGACCAACGCGTGACCGACCCCACCCCCGCGGCGCCGACCGAGCAGCGCCCCGTCCTCGTCGTCGACTTCGGCGCCCAGTACGCCCAGCTGATCGCCCGCCGCGTGCGCGAGGCCGGCGTCTACAGCGAGATCGTGCCGCACTCGGCGACCGCCGCCGAGATCGCGGCGAAGAGCCCGGTCGGCATCATCCTCTCCGGTGGTCCGTCGTCGGTCTACGACGAGGGCGCGCCCGCGCTCGACGCCGGCGTCTTCGACCTCGGCGTGCCGACGCTCGGCATCTGCTACGGCTTCCAGGTCATGGCGCAGACCCTCGGCGGCGAGGTCGCCAACACGGGGCTGCGCGAGTACGGCGCGACCAACGCGACCGTCGTCACCCAGGGCACGCTGCTCGACGGGCAGCCGGCCGAGCAGAACGTGTGGATGAGCCACGGCGACCAGGTCGCGCGCGCTCCCGAGGGCTTCGAGGTGCTCGCCCGCACCGAGCACACCCCGGTCGCGGCCTTCGCCGACGACGCCCGCCGCTTCTACGGCGTGCAGTGGCACCCCGAGGTCAAGCACTCCGACCACGGCCAGCGGGTCATCGAGAACTTCCTGCACAAGGCCGCCGGGCTGCCCGCCGACTGGAACAGCGGCAACGTCATCGCCGAGCAGGTCGAGCGCATCCGCGCCCAGGTCGGAACCGGCCGGGTGCTCTCCGCGCTCTCCGGCGGCGTCGACTCGGCCGTCTCGACCGCGCTCGTGCACGAGGCCGTCGGCGACCAGCTCGTCGCCGTCTTCATCGATCACGGACTGCTGCGTCAGGGTGAGCGCGAGCAGGTCGAGAACGACTACGTCGCCTCGACCGGCGTGCGCCTGGTGACGGTGGACGCGCGCCAGCAGTTCCTCGACGCCCTCGCCGGGGTGAGCGATCCGGAGCAGAAGCGCAAGATCATCGGCCGCGAGTTCATCCGCTCGTTCGAGAAGGTGCAGTCCGAGCTCGTCGCCGAGGCGGCGTCGGAGGGCGACCCCATCCGCTTCCTCGTGCAGGGCACGCTCTACCCGGATGTGGTGGAGTCGGGCGGCGGCTCGGGCACCGCGAACATCAAGAGCCACCACAACGTCGGCGGGCTGCCGGAGGACCTGCAGTTCGAGCTCGTCGAGCCGCTGCGCACCCTGTTCAAGGACGAGGTGCGCGCGATCGGCCGGGAGCTCGGGCTTCCGGAGGAGATCGTCGGGCGTCAGCCCTTTCCGGGGCCCGGCCTCGGAATCCGCATCGTGGGTGAGGTCACCTCTGACCGTCTCGAGATTCTGCGTCACGCCGACGCGATCGCTCGTGCCGAGCTGACCAAGGCGGGCCTCGACGGCGAAATCTGGCAGTGCCCGGTCGTGCTGCTCGCGGATGTGCGCTCGGTGGGCGTGCAGGGCGACGGCCGCACCTACGGCCACCCCATCGTGCTGCGTCCGGTCTCGAGCGAGGACGCGATGACGGCCGACTGGACGCGCCTGCCCTACGACGTGCTGGCCCGCATCTCGAACCGCATCACGAACGAGGTGAGCGAGGTCAACCGCGTCGTGCTCGACGTCACGTCGAAGCCGCCGGGGACGATCGAGTGGGAGTGAGCCTCCGGCTCGCCTGCGCACACGAGAAGGGCCCCGTCGCGAGCGATCGCGACGGGGCCCTTCTCGGTTGCGGTACGTCAGTTGCGCGGCATGAAGTAGCTCACGAGGCGGAGGATCTCGAGGTACAGCCAGACGACCGTGACGATGATGCCGAAGGCGCCGGCCCAGGCGTAGACCCGCGGGGCGCCGTTGCGCACGCCCTGCTGGATGCTGTCGAAGTCGAGCACGAGCGAGTACGCGGCCATGATCACGACGAGGATGCCGAGCGGGATGCCCAGCGGGATGCCCGCGATCTCGACGCCGCGCAGTCCGCCGTAGTTGTCGACGACGCCGGTCAGCATGAGCACGACGTTGACGAGCGAGAACGCGACGTAGCCGAGCATCGCGACGAGGAAGATCTTGGTCGCGCGCGCCGAGGCCCGCACCTTGCCGCTCGCGAACAGCGCGAGCGTCACGCCGACGACGGCGAGGGTGCCGAACACGGCGATCGGGATGATCCCGTCGAACTTCGTCGAGTAGAACTGCGAGACCGCGCCGACCACGACACCCTGCACGGCCGAGTAGGCCAGCACGAGCGCCGCCGAGGGGCGCTTCTTGAAGATGTTGACGAGCGCGAGCACGAGGCCGGCGATCGCGGCGGGGAACAGCAGGATCGGGAAGAACCAGCCGACGACCGCGCCGATGAGCAGCACGCCGAAGCTGACGACGGTCTTGACCGCCGTGTCCTCGTAGGTCATCCGGTCGGTGTCGATCGGGGTCGCCGAGGGCAGGTCGTAGTGGTGGGCCAGCTGCTCGGGGGTGGGGATCGGCGGAACCGCCGTGCCGCGCTCCGAGAACGCGGGGGATCGGAACGCCGGGTTGCCGTTGGCCATGTCGCCTCCATGCTCATGGTCAGGGTGGGCCCGCTGGATGCGGGTCACGCCCGGGAATGCCGGGTCGCACCAGTCTAAAGATCACCTGTAGCCCGGCGGCTGGGCATCCCCTGCATGCCGTTCCGCCGTGAGCGATCGAGGCCGGCGTGGATGGCCCGCGCCAGCGAGGCGCAGCCCACCAGCACGGCCGCCATGACCGCGGTGCCCGGCAGCATCCACCGGTAGGCGCCCGGGGCGCCGCTCTCGAGCTCGCCGATCGCGAGCGCGACGCCGATCGCGGCGATCACGACGAGCGGCGCGGTCAGCCAGGCGAGCGGGGGACGGTGCCGCACGAGCAGCCAGGCGGCGAAGGGGAGCACGAGCACGGCGAGGTAGCGCGGACCGGGCAGCGCCATCCAGCAGCCGAGCGTGGCGGGGAGAGCGGCGACGACGCGGCGCCAGCCGTCGCTCGGGATGATGCCCCAGCCGACGATGTGGGCGGTCGATCCGGCGAGCAGCAGCAGCAGCTGGAAGGTGTTCGAGCCGGCGATCGCCACGCCGCCGGCGACGATGAGGGCGAGCCCGCCGATCAGCCGCGGGCGGTAGGAGCCCCAGCGGAGGGGGAGAGCCCGGGCGGGCTCGACGAAGCGCCGCGCGACGGCGGCCCCGACGGCGCCGCGATCAGAGCGGGACACGCAGCTGCACCCAGGCGACGACGACGAGCACGATCAGAACGACGGCGGCGTAGCCGAGCACGGTGCCGATGAGGGCGATGAGCCGGCCGCGGTCTTCGCTCGACTTGAGCTGGTGCAGCGCGACGTGCCCGAAGGCGATCGCGAGCGGCGACAGCAGGATGCCGAGCACGAGCGCGAACACCGCGACCGGATTCAGGTGCCGCTCCGCGTGCGGGGTCGGCTCCGGCGCGGCCTCCGCGGGGATGACGCGCGCACCGCACCAGACGCAGAACTTCCACGCCGGGTCGAGGTCGCGACCGCAGTGCGTGCAGGCGCTCGCCGTATCCCTGCTGTTCATCGTGACCCCATTATCTTGGGTCGCGTGACCGGATCCCTCCCCGTGCCGAACCGTCCTCTCGTCATCGGTCATCGCGGTGCGAGCGGCTATCGTCCCGAGCACACCGAGTCGGCCTACCGGCTCGCCTTCGAGCAGGGGGCGGATGCGGTGGAGCCCGATCTGGTGGCCACCCGCGACGGCGTGCTGGTGATCCGGCACGAGAACGAGATCTCGGGCACGACCGACGTCGCGCGTCGCCCGGAGTTCGCCGACCGCCGCACGACGAAGCAGATCGACGGCCAGCGGCTGACTGGCTGGTTCACCGAGGACTTCGACTGGGCCGAGCTGGCGACCCTGCGCGCGGTCGAGCGTCTGCCGAAGGTGCGTCCGGCATCCGCGGGCCACGACGGCGCCGAGCCGATGCTGCGCCTGGTCGACCTGCTGGGGCTGATCGACGAGTGCCAGGACGTGGCCGGACGGATGCTGCGCATGGTCGCCGAGATCAAGCACGCCCACTACTTCGCGTCGATCGGGCTGCCGCTCGACGAGCTGTTCGCCCGCGAGATCGCCGGCTGGGATGACGTGGCCGATCGCCTCACCGTCGAGTCGTTCGAGCAGAGCGTGCTCACGAAGGTGCGCGACCGGGGCGTGTCCGGCTCCACCGTCTACCTGATCGAGGCGGACGGCGCGGCCCCCGACCTCGAGGCGCGCGACGGCGTCAACGCGCTGAGCTACGCGGCGCAGATCGGACCGCGCGGACTGCCGGCGCTGATCGGCGCGGTCGACGGGGTGAGCCTGGCGAAGAGCCTGGTGATCGTCTCCGAGGATGACGAGGTCGAGTCGACCGGCACGGTCGAGCGCATCCGCGCCGCGGGCCTCCAGGTCTTCACCTGGACGCTGCGTGCCGAGAACCGCTTCCTCACCCGTGCCGCGCGGCTCGGCGGCGGCAAGGAGGCGCCGGGCGACTGGCGCACCGAGTTCCGGGCGATCTACGACACGGGCGTCGACGGGGTGTTCGCCGACCAGCCCGACCTCGCCGTCGCGGTACGCGACGAGCGCTGACGCCTCCGCGTCGAGGTCTCGGCGGCGAGCCCTCGGGCGTCGGCGGTCGCACCTAGACTCGTCGGGACATGAGCTTCGTCCTCGACGGCTTCGAGCCCGACCACCCGACCACCTCCTCCTTCGGCGGATCGTCCGAGGTCGACGAGCGCCTGCTCGCCGGGCTCAACCCGCAGCAGCGCGAGGCCGTGCTCTACCGCGGGCGCGCGCTGCTCATCGTCGCCGGAGCCGGCTCGGGCAAGACGAGCGTGCTGACCCGCCGCATCGCCGGCCTGCTGGACACCCGCGAGGCCTGGCCGAGCCAGATCCTCGCGATCACCTTCACCAACAAGGCCGCCGCCGAGATGCGCGAGCGCATCCACGGACTCGTCGGCGACGCCGCGCAGGGCATGTGGATCTCGACCTTCCACTCCGCCTGCGTGCGCATCCTTCGGCGACAGGCCGAGGCCTTCGGTCTCTCGCCGAGCTTCACGATCTACGACTCGGCCGACAGCCGCGCGCTGATCAAGCGCATCCTCAAGGAGCTCGAGGCCGACACCCTCGGGCTGACGGTGTCGAGCGTCGCCGGGCGCATCTCGAAGCTCAAGAACGAGCTGACGGATGCGGAGAGCTTCGCCCGGAACGCGAACGTCGACGACCCGAAGGAGTCGGCGTTCCTCGAGGTCTTCCGCCGCTACAGCGAGGGGCTCGCCCGCGCGAAGGCCTTCGACTTCGACGACCTCATCGCGCAGACCGTCTACCTGTTCCGCGCCTTCCCCGAGGTGGCCGCGCTCTATCAGCGCCGCTTCCGCTACGTGCTCGTCGACGAGTACCAGGACACCAACCACGCCCAGTACGCGCTCATCCGCGAGCTCGTACGCGCCGTGAAGCCGCAGAACGTGCCCGCCGACACCCGCACCCGGCTCGAGGCCGACGGGTCGATCGCGCCCGCCTCGCTCACGGTCGTCGGCGACTCCGACCAGTCGATCTACGCCTTCCGCGGCGCCGACATCCGCAACATCGTCGAGTTCGAACGCGACTTCCCCGAGGCGAAGACGATCCTGCTCGAGCAGAACTACCGTTCGACGCAGAACATCCTCGACGCGGCGAACGCCGTCATCGGCAACAACTTCGACCGCACCGCGAAGAACCTCTTCACGACGATCGGCGCCGGCGACAAGATCACCGGCTACACCGGCTACTCGGCGCACGACGAGGCCCAGTTCGTGGCCGACGAGATCGACAAGCTGCGCACGGCGGGCACCTCGCTCAACGACATGGCCGTGTTCGTGCGCACGAACTCGCAGACCCGGCCCCTGGAGGAGATCTTCATCCGCTCGGCCCTGCCGTACCGCATCCCCGGCGGCACGAAGTTCTTCGAGCGCGCCGAGATCAAGGATGCGATGGCGTACCTGATCCAGGTCGTCAACCCGGCCGACGACCTGGCGCTGCGTCGCATCCTCAACGTGCCGCGCCGCGGCATCGGCCCGGCGACCGAGGCGACGCTGCAGGCGCACGCCGACCGCGAGGGCGTGCCGCTGCGGGATGCGCTGCGCGATGTCGAGCAGCTCGGGCTCGGGCCCAAGGTGACCGGCGCGATCCGAACCCTCGTCGACCTGCTCGACGAGGCCTCCGGCCAGGCGCTCACCGCCGCCCCCGCCGACATCTTCGCGCTGCTCATGGAGCGCACCGGCTACGTCACCGGGCTGCGCGCCACGCGCGACGCCCAGGACGAGGCGCGCGCCGAGAACCTCGAGGAGCTGCTCGCGCAGACCAAGGAGTTCCGCAAGCAGAACCCCGACGGCACCCTCATCGAGTTCCTCACCAACGTGGCCCTGCTCGCCGCCGCCGACGAGATCGACGACACCGACGGCTCGGTGTCGATCATGACGCTGCACACGGCCAAGGGCCTCGAATACGACACCGTCTTCCTCACCGGCATCGAGGAGGGGCTGCTGCCGCACCAGATGTCGGCCGGCGAGCCCGGGGGAGTGCAGGAGGAGCGCCGGCTGTTCTACGTCGGCGTCACGCGCGCCAAGCGCCGCCTGTTCTTCTCGCTCGCGATGCAGCGCGCGCAGTTCGGCGACACGACCGTCGCCCTGCCGAGCCGCTACCTCCAGGAGGTGCCGGCCGAGCTCATCGAGTGGCGTCAGTCGCCGGGCTTCGCGAACTCGCGAGGAGGATCGCAGCCGCGCGCGCTCAACGCCCGGCGCGGCGGATCATCCGACCGGTTCAGCTACGGCTCGTCGCTGCCGCCGGCCCCGAACCGCGAGAAGCGCGAGTGGGCGAACGCCGTCACGGCCAAGGTTCGCGACAACGGCGATCTGACCCTCGAGATCGGCGACCGCATCCGTCACGCCGACTTCGGCGAGGGCCGCGTCACCGGCGTGACCGGGCAGGGGCCGAAGTCGATCGCCGAGGTGCTGTTCGACACGGCCGGGCGCAAGAAGCTGCTCATCAAGATCGCGCCGATCGAGAAGCTCTGACGCGAGCGAGGTGACGAGTCCGGCCGCGGGGGGCGGTCGGCGAGAAGGAGGCGCGGCGCCCGACCCGACGGGCGCCGCGAGACCGACGAGGGGGAACGCGATGGACGACCTGCTGGATGCTGTGGCACGAACAGGGGCCGCGGCTGCGCGCGCCGGGGAAGCTAGGGTGTCGGCATGAGCACGACTCCGCCGCCGATCGAGCAGCTGCTGCCGATCATCCAGAAGCTGCCGCAGTTCAGCGGCATCGTCTGGCGCGGTGCGCCCGAGGGGCTCGGCGGTCCGATCGTGGCCGCGCAGCCGTTCTCGGGGTCGCTCGACGCCCGCGTCGCCAGTGAGAACTTCACCGCGCCGGTGCTGCTCGCGATCGTGTCGCTGACCGCCCGCGAGATCGGCGTGCTGTCGGCCAACCCGGCCGAGCAGGAGATCGTGATGCTGCCGGGCACGGGGCTCGCTCCGCTGACCGGCGTCGGCCAGCAGGGCGGCGTCACGATGCAGCTCGTCGGCCAGCTCGCGATCGGCGAGGCGGAGGGCATTCCGCAGCCCTTCCCCGAGCGCGCCGACCTGGCGGCCGCCGTCGGGCAGGCGCTCACCGCAGGGCTCGAGGCCCCGACGTTCACGGTCGCGCAGCCGGGCCGCTTCTCGGGGCCGATCGCCGCGCAGCAGCGCTGACGTCGGTCGGCGTCGCGCGGTCGGCATCGAGCCGTCATCGCCGTCCTCGTCGGCGCTCGCCTCAGTCGAGCGCGACCACACCCGCCGGGTCGACCGACGCATCCCCGCGCCGTCGCCGCAGCGTGACGACGGTCAGCAGCACGAGCGCGACCACGAGAAGTGCGCCCGCCCCGATGCCGACGCCGCTGGCGACGCCGAGCAGCGCGCTGAGTCCGCCGACGACGATGCCGCTGCCCGCGCGGAAGCCGTTCGCGGCCATGCCGAACGCGCCGATGAAGGCGCCGCGGCGGTCCTCGGGCGCAGCGAGCTGCACGACGGTCTGCGCGGTCGAGGCGCCGACGAGGTTGCCGAGGCCGGCGAGCACGAGCGCCGCGACCGAGAGCGGGAAGCTGCGCGAGAGCGCGAAGACGAGCACGCCGAGGCCGAACAGCGCCGAGGCGATGATCGCGACGCGCGTGCTCGCGGCGATGCGCCCGAGCGCCTCCATGCCGAGCCCGCCCGCGACCGCCCCCGTCGACATCGCGATGAGCAGCAGGATGTAGCCGGGCCCCTGGTCCTGCCCGAGCAGTCGGCCGAAGTCGGGCAGCAGCGGCAGCAGCGCGGTTCCGATGAACAGGCCGACCGCGCCCTGCACGAGCATCATCAGCAGGATCGCCGGATAGCGCGGCACCTCGCGCAGCACGCCGAGCACGTCGCGCACGCGCATCCGCGGCGGTGTCACGCGGCGCGTGCGGTGACCGGTGACCGGCGTGATCGCGAGGTAGACGAAGAACGGCACGTAGAGCAGCACGTTGAGCGCCATGCCCCACACCGGCCCGACGATGAACAGCAGCGCGGCGCCGAGGGCCGGCCCCGCCAGCTGGCCGAGGTTGAGTCCGGTCGCCATGAGCCGCACCCCGCTCGGCAGATCCTTCGGACCGACCATGTCGTAGAGCATGAGCTGGTCGGCGGGATTCCAGAACGCGCCCGAGAGTCCGTGCAGCACGAGCAGGATCACGCAGGGCCACGGCTGCAGCGTGTTCGTGCCGATCAGCACTGCCCACGCCACCGAGACGAGGGCGAAGAGCACGCACGAGGCCTGGATGATGCGCCGGTTGTCGAAGCGATCGGCGACATGTCCGAAGGGGATCGCGCCGAGCAGGAACGGCACCCAGTGGCTGATCGTCGCGAAGCCCGCGAGCACGGGCGACTGGAACTTCTGCCACATGACGAAGTAGGTGATCGCGTGCTCGACGTGGTCGCCCGACATGAGCAGGATGCCGCCGATCAGGTAGCCGCGGTACCAGGGGGCGCGCAGCGCGGCGAATCTCACCGCGCCAGCCTAGGACCGGGCCGGATCCGCGCGGGCAGATGTGCCCATCGCGCGGCCGCGCATCCCGGCGCTAATGTGAGCGAAACGCCGCTCTCCATCCTCGGGGGAGCTCGCGGCGCCGGTGCCGCGACTGCCCCGTCGCGGTGCCACCACCACCATCGACGTGCGCGCACGTCGCGAGCATCTGGAGCATCATGGCCGGCACCCTCTTCACCCTCGGCGGCGACAGCACCGCCGCCTCCACCCTCGTCGCGAACACGGTGTCGGCGCTCGGCTACTCGGCCGAGGTGCTGCCGAACGGAGCCCACCGCCTCAGCCGCGGCAGCAAGACCAAGACCTTCTGGCTCGGCGCGCTCTCCGGCGACGACTTCCACGTCGCCTTCGTCGTCGCCTACGCCCACGACGAGTCGGGCAACCTGACCGTGCGGGTCGACCGCGACGGCGGCGCGAGCTTTCTCAAGGGCGGCGCGATCGGCGTCTCGAAGACCGACAGCGCCTACGGCCAGCTGGTGGATGCGATCGGCGGCGCCGCCTCGAACGCCGGCATCTACATCGGCTCGGGCCCCGCGGCCTGATCTCCCCGGCGGTGTGACCGCCCCGGCGGCCCGCTCGGGCCTCCGATCCGCCGGCCGCGCGCACCCCGCGCGGCCGGCATCCACTTCTCGAACGCCAAGAGCCGCCATGTCCGACGTGCTGTTCACGTTCTCGGGCTCGCCGGTGGCCGCGATCGAGCTGGTCGGCCGGACGATCGTCGGGATCGGCTACTCGGCGCAGGTGCAGCCCGACGGGCGCCACCGCTTCAGCCGGGGCGACGCGAACCTCACCGCGCTCGCCGGCGCCAACGCGGCCGAGATGATGTACATCGAGTTCCACGTCGTCTTCGGGATCGATGCGCAGGGCGCGCCGACCGCGCTCATCCAGCGCGGCAGCCGCAGCATCTTCGCGAACTCCGGAACGATCGGCATCGCCCGCACCGACAACGCCTTCCGGCAGCTCGTCGACGCGGTGGGCCACGCGGCCTCGGCCGCGGGCATCTACCGCGGCTTCCGCGAGGAGTGATGCCGCAGCCGCGCGAGCAGGCGCCGTGACGGCAGCTCGCGCAGCCGTCGCGGCGTGATCGCCAGCACCGTGCGCACCAGTGCGAGCGCGAGCGCCGCGCGCCGGCGTCGCAGCGGCAACCCGTAGGCGGCGCGCACCGACGGGTGCAGCAGCGCCGGTGTCAGCGCGCGCACGATCGGCATCGCCGGCCGCGCCCACCAGGGCAGCGCGGTCGGGTGCAGCAGCTGCCCGGCGACCTCGCGGGCCTCTGCTCCGATCTCGAGGGCGAGGATGCGCGCATCCCAGTAGGCGTCGAAAGCCGCGCGATCGGCAGGCCACGCGCCGGCCGGCAGCTGCAGCGCGGTGGCGAGGCGTTCGCTGCGGGCGACGATCTCGTCGGCCAGCGCCGCCGCGACCGGACCCCGCAGCAGCGCGTGCGTGCGCATGCCGGTCCAGCACAGCGTCGCCGCCACCCAGGTCTGGTGCTCGGCGTCGCGGGCGCCCGGCACACCGTCGTGCGCGCCGTCGACCATCCCGGCGACGAGGCGGCGGAGCTCGTCGTCGCCGAGCGACACCGCGTAGACGTAGGCGAGGGTGTGCTCGAGCCGACGCAGCGGATCGCGGGCGAAGGCGCTGTGCGCGGCCACCCCGCGGGCGACCACCGGATCGCCGAGCTGCAGCAGGATCGCCGCCGCGCCGCCCAGCACGAGCGCGCCGTCGGCCGCGTACTCCGGCCAGTCGCGGGCAGCTCTCACGCGGCGATCGTACGGCCGCACGTCCGGTGGCGCCTGCGCTCCGCATCCTGAACGCGCTCGCACGAAGCGGTCGCGCGGGAGCGCTAGGGTTGGTGCCGCCGATATCTCTTGATGTCGAACTATCTCTATGTCGAGATACCGGCTGTTCCCCGACGACTCCGACGCGCAAGGAAGAAGCAGCCAGCGTGGATCTTTTCGAGTACCAGGCCCGTGACGTCTTCGAGAAGTACGGGGTTCCCGTACTCCCCGGCATCATCGCCGACACCCCCGCCGAGGTCCGTGCGGCCGCCGAGAAGCTCGGCGGCGTGACGGTCGTCAAGGCGCAGGTCAAGACCGGAGGCCGCGGCAAGGCCGGCGGAGTCAAGGTCGCGAAGACCCCCGACGACGCCGAGGCCGCCGCGAACGACATCCTCGGTCTCGACATCAAGGGCCACGTCGTCAAGCGCGTCATGGTCGCCGCCGGCGCCGACATCAAGCAGGAGTTCTACTTCTCGGTGCTGCTCGACCGAGCCAACCGCTCCTACCTCTCGCTCGCCAGCTACGAGGGCGGCATGGAGATCGAGCAGCTCGCCGAGGAGCGCCCCGAGGCCCTCGCGCGCATCGAGGTCGACCCGGGCACCGGCATCACCCTCGAGAAGGCCACCGAGATCGCCGTCGCCGCGAAGTTCCCCGAGGGGCTCGTCGGCAAGGTGGCCCCCGTCATCGTGAAGCTCTACGAGGTCTACACCGGCGAGGACGCGACGCTCGTCGAGGTCAACCCGCTCGTGCTCACCGGCGCCGGCGACATCGTCGCCCTCGACGGCAAGGTCTCGCTCGACGAGAACGCCGGCTTCCGCCACCCCGAGCACGAGGAGCTCGAGGATAAGGACGCGGCCGACCCGCTCGAGGCCAAGGCCAAGCAGAACGACCTCAACTACGTCAAGCTCGACGGCCAGGTCGGCATCATCGGCAACGGCGCCGGGCTCGTCATGTCGACCCTGGATGTCGTCGCCTACGCGGGCGAGAACCACGGCGGCGTGAAGCCGGCGAACTTCCTCGACATCGGCGGCGGCGCGTCGGCGTCGATCATGGCCGCCGGCCTCGACGTCATCCTCGGCGACGAGCAGGTCAAGAGCGTCTTCGTCAACGTCTTCGGCGGCATCACCTCCTGCGTGGCCGTGGCCGAGGGCATCGTCAAGGCCCTCGAGATCCTCGGCGACGCGGCGACCAAGTCGCTCGTCGTGCGCCTCGACGGCAACCAGGTGGAGGAGGGGCGCGCCATCCTCGCCGCCGCGAACCACCCGCTGGTCACGCTCGCGACCACCATGGACGACGGCGCCGACAAGGCCGCCGAGCTCGCCAACGCCTGATCCGACGACCGAGAAGAACTGAGAGAAGAAGAGAAATGTCGATCTTCCTGAACAAGGACTCGAAGGTCATCGTGCAGGGCATCACCGGCGGCGAGGGCACCAAGCACACCGCCCTGATGCTCAAGGCCGGAACCCAGGTCGTTGGCGGCGTCAACGCCCGCAAGGCCGGCACCACCGTCGAGCACACCGCCGCCGACGGCTCGACCGTCGAGCTGCCCGTCTTCGCGACCGTCGCCGAGGCGATCGCCGCCACCGGCGCCGACGTCTCCATCGCCTTCGTGCCGCCGGCCTTCTCGAAGGGCGCGATCATCGAGGCCATCGACGCCGAGATCCCGCTGCTCGTCGTGATCACCGAGGGCATCCCGGTGCAGGACTCGGCCGAGGCCTGGGCCTACGCCAAGGCGAAGGGCAACAAGACCCGCATCATCGGGCCGAACTGCCCCGGCATCATCACCCCCGGCGAGGCGCTCGTCGGCATCACCCCGGCGAACATCACCGGCAAGGGACCGATCGGCCTCGTGTCGAAGTCGGGCACCCTGACCTACCAGATGATGTACGAGCTGCGTGACCTCGGCTTCTCGACCGCCATCGGCATCGGCGGCGACCCGGTCATCGGCACCACCCACATCGACGCCCTCGCCGCCTTCGAGGCCGACCCCGAGACCAAGGCGATCGTCATGATCGGCGAGATCGGCGGCGACGCCGAGGAGCGCGCGGCCGACTTCATCAAGGCCAACGTGACCAAGCCGGTCGTCGGCTACGTCGCCGGCTTCACCGCCCCCGAAGGCAAGACGATGGGCCACGCCGGCGCGATCGTCTCCGGCTCGGCGGGCACCGCACAGGCGAAGAAGGAGGCCCTCGAGGCCGCCGGCGTCAAGGTCGGCAAGACGCCGAGCGAGACCGCCGCCCTGCTGCGCGAGGTCTACGCCGCGCTGTAAGCCGTGCCCGCGTCGAGCCGTCGCGGCTCGCGCACATGCACGAGGGGCCCGCATCCACCCGGATGCGGGCCCCTCGTCGTCTCGCCGGCGCTGGTCCGCGGAGGGGTCAGCGCAGCTGGCGGTAGTCGTAGCTGAAGATGCCCGAGTAGCGGAAGAACTCGCCGATGAGCGGCGCGGTGAGCCGCACATCCACCCGCTGGTGCACGCCGTCGGGGTCGCTGCGCTCGTCGAGCGTGACCCGGGCGACGCGGGGGAGCGGCAGCCGCACGAGACCGAGACGGATGCCGAGGCCCCGCGAGACCATGTGCAGCCCGCCGTCGACGACGCTGAGCTCGAGGTCGACCTCCAGCCAGCGCGTGCGGCCGAGGCGGTCACGCAGGCGCCCGCGGCGCACCGACATGGTGTCCTCCATGACGCGGCGCACGCCGTCGAAGTCGAAGGTGCGCTGCGCCGAGAGCGTGCCGCGGCGCTCGTCGGCGCGGTTCACGACCGTGAACGCGATCTCGTCGCCGCTCTCGGGGAAGAGGATGCGCTGCCACGCTAGCCAGGTCAGCACCGGTCGCAGCAGGCGGCCGCCGATCCCGACGGCTCCGGCGTGGTCGTAGACGCCGCGCCCGACGCCGACGGCTCCCTCGGGCGGCATGCCGAAGTACCGTCGCAGTCGCAGGTCGAGCAGCGCGAAGTCGTCGCCGAGCACCCGCTGGTACACCGACTCCGCCATGCGCGCCTCCTGGTCTCCGACCCTAGCGCCGGGCCGATCCGCGCTGCTGTCCGCGCCGGCTCAGGACCTTGTTGAATCGCCGATACAGGGCCGCGGAGAGAACGCGGCGCCCGATCGACGCCCCGGTTCGCCCGCGCCCGCCGCGCCCCCGCGGCGGATGCCGGACGCCCGAATACAGTCGGCACGTGACCCGCCGCCTCACCCTGCTGCTCTCCGCGTTCGAGGCGGCCCTCGCGTTCGCGATCGGCATCGCGATCCCGCTCGTTCCGCTGACGATCCTGTGGGCCGCGCAGTACGGTTTCGGACCCGACTGGCTGATCTTCTGGCGCGCGTCGGTCGACAGCTGGCTGATCGGACACGGGGCGGATGTGCGGCTCGCGCTCGATCCGACGACGGCCGCCGCGCTCGGCGCCGGCCCGGAGACCTCGGTGGTCGTGGTCACGATCGCGGCGCTCGGCTTCGCGCTGCTGACGGCGCTGCTGGGGCTGCGCGCCGGTGCGCGGATCTTCGAGACGCACCATCCGATCCTCGGCACTCTCGCCTCGGCCGGGGTCTTCGGCGCCCTGTCGCTGCTGGCCACGCTCTCGGCGCTACACGCGTCGGCGCGCCCGTCGATCTGGCAGGGCGCGCTGCTGCCCACGGTCGCCTTCGCGGTCGGACTGATGCTCGGACTGCTGCGCGAGTGGGCCTGGAACCGCAACGACGAGACGGCCGAGCGAGTGCGTCGACGCGTGCATCGGATGATCCCCGAGCTGCCGCGCATCGTGCTCACCGGGGCTCTGCGGTCGGGGGCGGCTGCCGCGTCGATCACGCTGCTCGTCTCCGCGGCGGCGCTCGCGCTCGCGCTGGTCGTGTCGTACGCGCAGATCATCCGTCTCTACGAGTCGCTGCACCCGGGCGTCGCGGGCAGCGTCGCGCTGACCGCGGGACAGCTGGCGCTGCTGCCGAATCTGATCATCTGGACCGCGTCGTGGTTCGTGGGTCCGGGCTTCGCGATCGGGACGGGGTCCAGCGTGTCGCCGCTGGGCACGAGCCTGGGGCCGATCCCGGCGCTCCCGATCTTCGGCGCGATCCCGGAGGGCTCGTCGGCCTTCGGCTTCGCGGGTCTGCTCGTGCCGATCGTCGCGGGCTTCCTGGCGGGGGCGGCGACGCGGGGCGGACTGCGGCGCGACCTGGGCGAGGAGGGCTCCGGCCGGTGGATGCTCGTCGCCGCGCTGGGCGGCGGCGTCGCCGGCGGGCTCGTCATGGGTCTTCTGGCGTGGGCGTCGGGCGGCGCGGCCGGACCGGGGAGGCTCGTGTCGGTCGGGCCGGATCCGATCGCGGTGGGCGCGGTCTCGGCGATCGAGTTCGCCGTCGCGATCGGCATCGGCTTCGCGGCCGGGCGGCCGCTGCGGCGTCGTGCCGAACTCGACGCCGACGAGGCGGACGCGACGGCGGAGCTGGATGCGCGCACGGCGGCCGAGCGCCGCGGCGCCCTGGTTCCCGAGGGGACGATGAGCGCGGGCGCGGGCGCGGGTCCGACTCCGACGCCCGTCGCGTCGTCGTCGGCCGCAGCGCGGTTCGCGGATCGGCCGCGTCGCGATGCCGCTCCGGCGTCGCCCGAGCCGGCTCCCGAGAAGGTCGGAACCGCATCCGAGCCCGAGCCGATCGTCGTGCACGACGCGGCGGCGCATCGTGACGCGAGCGTCGACATGCACGCCGACACCGGTCCGATCGACACGGTGCGCTCGGGCGCTTCGTTCCTCGACAGCCTCGGCTCGCTGCGCGGCCGCCTGCGTCGTCCGGGCGCCGAACGACGGGCGCGGGTCGACGACGCCGCGCCCGTCGACAGCGCCGACCGCGCCGACAGCGCTGGCGGCGGCGCCGGCGCCCCGTCCGCCCACGCCGGCTCCGTGGCTGCCGGGCAGAGCCGCGACGGGAAGCCGGATGCGCGCGCCGCCGAGGACGACGTCGACACCGGTCCGGTCGACCTGCCGCGCTGAGCAGCCGGACGTCGGCGGCGCCCGTGCCGCGAGACCGCATCCGGGCCGTCGCCGCCGTGGTCGGCGCCCCGGCGCGCGTCCCCTAGTCTTGTCGGGTGCTCCGGCTGGTCGTGCTCATCTCCGGCGGCGGATCGAACCTCCGCGCCCTGCTCGAGGCATCCCAGGACGCCGAGTTCCCCGCGCGCGTCGTCGCCATCGGCGCCGACCGCGACGCCGAGGGGCTCGCGCACGCCGAGGCCTTCGGCATCCCGAGCTTCACGGTGCCGTACGGCGCCTTCCCCGACCGCGATGCCTGGGGCGACGAGCTGCTCGCCCAGGTGCAGCAGTGGCAGCCCGATCTCGTGATCCTGTCGGGCCTCATGCGCCTGGTGCCGCCGCGTTTCGTGCGCGCGCTCACCCCGGCGCTGCTCAACACGCATCCCGCCTACCTGCCCGAGTTCCCCGGCCCGCACGCCGTGCGCGATGCCGTGCGGGCAGGCGCCGAGCAGACCGGGGCCAGCGTGATCGTGGTCGACGACGGCGTCGACTCCGGCCCCATCGTCGCCCAGGAGCGCGTCGCGATCCTGCCCGACGACACCGAAGCCGCGCTGCACGAGCGCATCAAGCCCGTCGAGCGCCGTCTGCTCATCCAGACCGTGCTCGACATCGCCAACGGACATCTCGATCTGAAGGAGCTCGCGTGAGCGGTCCCAGCCACGACCCCGCCGATTACCGCAGCAGGGACATCGTCCCGATCCGTCGCGCGCTGATCTCGGTCAGCGACAAGACCGGACTGCTCGAGCTGGCCGGCGAGCTCGCCGCCGCCGGCATCGAGATCGTGTCGACGGGCTCGACCGCGAAGACCATCGCCGACGCCGGGCACCCGGTCACCGAGGTCTCGAGCGTCACCGGCTTCCCCGAGTCGCTCGACGGCCGGGTGAAGACCCTGCACCCGAGCGTGCACGGCGGTCTGCTGGCCGACCTGCGGCTGGAGTCGCACGAGCGTCAGCTCGACGAGCTCGGCATCCGCCCCTTCGAGCTCGTGGTCGTCAATCTCTACCCCTTCGTCGAGACGGTGCGCTCGGGCGCGGCCGCGAACGACGTGGTCGAGCAGATCGACATCGGCGGCCCGGCGATGGTGCGCGCCTCGGCGAAGAACCACGCGAACGTCGCGATCGTCGTCGCCCCCGACCGCTACGCCGACGTCATCGCCGCCGTGCACGCGGGCGGAACCGACCTGGCGCAGCGCCGCCGCCTCGCCCGCGAGGCCTTCCAGCACACGGCCGCCTACGACGCCGCCGTCGCGAGCTGGTTCGAGGTCGAGGACACCCAGGCGATCGGCCGCGTCGACGGCTTCCCGCTCGAGTTCAGCTACAGCGCCGAGCTGCAGGGCCAGCTGCGCTACGGCGAGAACGCGCACCAGGGCGCCGCGCTCTACACGGTGCCCGCCGAGCGCGGAATCGCCCAGGCCGTGCAGCTGCACGGCAAGGAGATGTCGTACAACAACTACGTCGATGCGGATGCGGCGGTGCGCGCCGCCTACGACCTCGCCGAGCCGGCTGTCGCGATCATCAAGCACGCGAATCCCTGCGGCATCGCCGTCGGCGCGACCATCGCCGCCGCCCACCGCAAGGCGCACGAGTGCGACCCGGTGTCGGCTTTCGGCGGCGTGATCGCCGCGAACCGCCGCATCGATCTGGCGGCGGCCGAGTCGATCAAGGACATCTTCACCGAGGTCGTCGTCGCGCCCGGCTTCGACGATGACGCCCTCGCGGTGCTGTCGACGAAGAAGAACATCCGTCTGCTGACCCTGCCCGAGGGCTTCCAGCGCCCGACGCGCGAGTTCAAGGACATCTCGGGCGGCGTGCTCGTGCAGGACGTCGACGCGCACTTCGCCGACCCGTCCACGTGGACCCTCGCCGCGGGCGAGCCGGCCGACGAGCAGACCCTCGCCGACCTCGCCTTCGCCTGGACGGCGTGCCGCGCGGTCAAGTCGAACGCGATCCTGCTCGCGGCGAACGGCGCCTCGGTCGGCATCGGCATGGGCCAGGTCAACCGCGTGGACTCGTGCAAGCTGGCCGTCGACCGCGCCGGCGACCGCGCCGCGGGCAGCGTCGCCGCCTCGGACGCCTTCTTCCCGTTCAACGACGGCCCGGCCGTGCTGCTCGAGGCGGGCATCCGCGCGATCGTGCAGCCCGGCGGATCGGTGCGCGATCAGGAGACGATCGACGCGGCCGCGGCGGCGGGCGTGACGATGTACTTCACGGGGGAGCGCCACTTCTTCCACTGAGCCGACGGGCCTGACGGCCCGCGACTCGGCACGACGCCGGGGCGGATGCGCGAGCATCCACCCCGGCGTCCGTCGTCTCCAGCCCGCGAACAGGAGACGCGGATCCGGCGAGGAGCGTCAGGCGCCGCAGTTCAGGCGAGGCGGAGCAGGCGCCGCAGCTCAGGCGACGCGCGAGGCGGAGCGGGCGACCAGCTCGTCGACGAGGGACTCGGTGAGCGGCAGTCCCGTCGCGGCTTCGACGTCGAGCCATTCGGCGAGCGGGTCGAGGTCGAGGAAGAGGTGCTCGCCGGCGCGGGTGCGGCGCAGGTCGACGGCGGCGTGGCCGAGCCCGAGGTCGGCGACGAGCGCGATCAGTCCGTCGCGGATGTCGTCGGGCAGGTCGACGGCCCGAGCGCAGTCCGGCACCGCGGGGAACGGTGCATCGGAGTCGGAGGCCGCGGCCGCGCCGAGATCGGCGGCGAGCACGCGGTCTCCGGCGACGAAGGCGCGCACGTCGGAGCCGGGCACGAAGGCGCGCAGCACCAGGTCGGGGCCGCTCTGCTCGACGAGCTCGTCGATCGCCGAGACGCCCACGATGCGGTCCTGCGCGGGCCACTCCGCGTGCGACTTCACGAGCGGACGGCAGATGACGCCGGTGCGCAGGTGCTGCTTCGCGAAGCGGTGCGCGGCGCCCGGGTCGCGGGTGACGATCGTGTGCGGCATGATCAGGCCGGCGCGCCGGGCGGCCGCCCACAGGCGGGTGCGGCGCTGCGCCAGGTCGACGGCGACGGGCTCGTTGGCCCAGGCGATGTCGAGGGCCTCGGCGGTCGAGACCAGCGCTTCGCCGAAGTCGACGGGGGCGCCGGTGAGGCGGGGGTCGTCGGCGCCGAGCAGGGGGATCCAGCTGCGTCGCCACCAGCCCGCGGTGACGCGGGAGACGTCGATCGTCTGGGTGGTGGAGCCGTCGAGGCCGCGCAGCTGCACGGAGCCGGAGGCGCGGATTCCGGGGGCGAAGTCGAGGCCGACGGTGAGCTGGGCGGTCAGGCTGGCGACGTCGATGAGGGCGACCTCGTCGCCGCGGGCACGGAGGCGGTCGGCGACGGCGGCGGCATGACGGTCATCGGGCGGGGCGACGAGCAGGATCACAGGCGGAGCTCTCCTCGGATGCCCACGAGAGGACGAGGGGACCCGTGCGGTTCCCGGCCCGCCGGGGCCGAGCTGGGAACCGCACGGGGGGCGAGACGACTCCTCGCCCCGCTCGGGCGCAGCGCAGGGCGCTTCGGGTTGCGCGTCGAGCGGATCACGGTGTCGGAGTCGGCATCGGTCGCGGGGCTGCCGACCGACACGCCGACGGGGGCGGTGAGCTTCGCGATGTGGGACGACATCCGCTCTACCCCCGTTCCGTCGCTGGGAGCGCTTGCTCCGAGCCACAATCTGGCGGAACGGTCTGTCCAGTTCATCGGGGGAAGCCCTGATTAGGTATCCTCAACCTGTCCCGAGGGGAGATCGGGACGCTCGGGCGGAGCCCCGCCGCCCATCGGAGGTCGGGTTGCTATGACCGACGCAACACCTGGAACGCGACTGCGCGCAGCGGTCGCCGATGACGCGATGCTGTTGCGCGAAGGCATCGGCAAGGTGCTCGCCGACGGCGGAGTCGACGTCGTCGTCTCGGTCGGCTCGGGCGAGGAGCTCGTCGCGGCCGTCGAGTCGGGCGGGATCGACGTGGCGGTGCTCGACATCCGCATGCCGCCGAAGTTCCGCGACGAGGGCATCGTCGCCCTCGAGACCCTGCGTCGGCAGGGTTCACGCATCGGCGTGCTGCTGCTGTCGATGTACGCGACGCCCGAGTACGCGATGCGTGCGCTGGATGCCGGCGCCGGCACCGGCTACCTGCTGAAGGAGCGCGTCTCCGAGCCGCACACGCTCGTCGCCGCCGTCACGACGGTGTCGCGCGGCGGCTCGGTCGTCGACCCGGAGGTCGTGGCGCAGCTCATGAACCGGCCGCGCGCCGACGGCCCGCTGTCGACGCTGACAGCACGTGAGCTGTCCGTGCTCGAGGCGATGGCCCAGGGCAACTCGAACGCGGGCATCTCGCGTCAGCTGTTCCTCGGCGTCAAGACGGTCGAGACGCACGTGCGCAACATCATGCAGAAGCTCGGCCTCGACGACTCGCCCGACAACCACCGTCGGGTGCTGGCGGTGCTCGCCTTCCTCGGGTCGCGATGAACGCGGCGGCGGCGGCCGCGCGCTCCGTCCACCCGCGGCCGCTCGACGTGCGCCCGACGCCGCCGCGCCGCCTCGGTGTCGGCCGCTCGATCGCCTGGGGCGTGTTCATCGCCGCCGGCCCGCTGCTCAACCTGGTCATGCAGGTGCTCGGCTGGCAGTCGACGCCGCCCCTCGACCGCCCCGATGTCTCGTGGGTGACGCTGCACGCCGCGGTGCCGTTCGTCTTCGCGTTCTCGGCCATGGTCGGACTGCAGCTCGGCGAGCGGCGGCTGCCGATCGTCATGATGGCGCTGTTCCCCTACTTCTGGATCCCGCAGACCTTCTTCGCGGTGGTCGCCTACTTCGGCTACGTCTGGCCGATCCTGCGCAGCATCGACCTGATCTGGGCGCTGCTGCTCGGTCTAATCGCGCTCGCCTATCCGCGGGGCCGCTACGTCGGCGTCGTCGACTGGGCGGTCGTCGGCTTCGGCGTGAGCGTCTCGGTCGTGCGGGCCGTGGTCGTGCTGATCGCCGACAAGACCGAGAACCGCGACTGCCTGTGCGTGAGCAACGCCTACGCTCTCGTCGGCGACCAGAGCACCTTCACGACGGTCGACACGATCTACCGCGTGATCGGTGCGGTCATCGTGCTGTTCGTCGCGACCCGGCTGCTCTGGCAGTGGAGCCGCGGCAGCCAGCCGACCCGCAGCGTCGCCTTCGTGATGCCGATCGGCCTCTTCGCGTGGACGGCCGCGCTCGTCGCCGAGGCGATCAGCTACGCGATGCACAGCGCTGCGAAGGGCGCCTTCGTCGTCGCGATCACGGGAGACGGATCCGTCGCGGTCGTCTCGCTGTTCGCGGTCGCGTCGGTGCCGATCTGCTACATCGCCGGCAGTGTGCACCTGCGCAACACCCGCGGCCGCGTCGCCGACCTCATGATGATCACCCGCGACGGCGTCGACCGCGCGGCCTGGCGCGAGTCGCTCGCGACGGTGCTGCGCGATCCGGGCGTCGAGGTGTTCTGGTGGGATCAGCGCACGGGCGGCTGGATCGACGACGCCGGCGCCCCGGTCGAGGTCGACCTGGATGTGGCCGAGCCGACGAGCACGCTGCTGCCGATCTCCGGCGACGGGGGCACCCCGATCGCCGTGATCCGTCACGACCGCGCCCTCGCCGAGAACGAGCGGCTGCTCGACGGCGTCTCGGCCGCCCTGCGCCTCAGCGTCGACAACCGCGCGCTGCGCAGCGAGGTCGAGCTCACGCTCTCGCAGGTGCGCGAGTCGCGTCAGCGCATCGTCGAGGCCGGCGACGAGGCGCGCAAGCGGCTCGAGCGCGACCTGCACGACGGCTCGCAGCAGCAGCTCGTCGCGCTCGCCATGGAGCTGCGCACGCTCGTCTCCGCCGCCCGTGCGGAGGGCGCGCACGAGCTGGCGCAGAGGCTCGAGGAGACGCTCGGCCGGCTGTCGTCGGCGCTGAAGGAGCTGCGCGAACTGGCCCGCGGCATCCACCCGACCGTGCTGGTCGAGGGCGGGCTCGCCCTCGCGCTGCCCGAGCTCGCGTCGCGCTGCCCGGTTCCGACCGAGGTCGACGTGCTCGTCGACGAGCGCCCGGCCGAGCTGGTCGAGGCGACGGTGTACTTCGTCGCCTCGGAGTGCCTGGCCAACATCGCCCGGCACTCGGGAGCCCGGCGCGCGTGGGTGCGCCTGCACCTCGAGAGCGACGACACCCGCGATGTCGTCGGCGACGGCGAGGCCGGATCGCTCGTGCTGACGGTGCGCGACAACGGTCGAGGGGGAGCGTCACTGGATGCCGGCACCGGCATCCGCGGCCTAGTCGACCGGGTCGAGGCTCTCGGCGGTGAGCTCGAGCTCGCGAGCGACGTCGGCACGGGCACGACCGTGACGGTGCGGCTGCCGGCCGTTCCCGCACAGCGCGACTGATCGGCCGGACTGTTCGGCCGGACTGATCGGCTCTTGCGCGGATTCACAGCCCGGGGATAGGTTGTAAGGCTCGCGCGGGGTCACCCCGCGGGCTGCGGACGCGACGAGGAGGCGACATGGACACCACGACCATCACGCGAATCGAGGGCGTCCGCCTCTCCCCGGTCGGTTCCGTCGTGCACGCCGTGCGCGCCGCGAAGCGGCCGTAGCGGCGGCACCCCCAGCCCCATCTCGGCGGGCCCCGGTCTCACCGGCCGCCCGCAGCATCCACACCACCACCATCTCCGCTCCGGCGTCTCCGTGCGCCGAAACGACCCTGGATGACGCATGCGCTCCACCACGTCCCCCGACCGTCCTCGACCGCGTGAGCATCGCGCCGGCACCGTCGCCACGCTCGCCAAGATCTACCCCTTCGTGAAGCCGGCGCTCGGCCGGCTGATCCTCGGCGCCGTCGCGGCGCTGCTCGCGGGCCTCGTGTCGCTGGCGATCCCGGTGATCCTGCAGAACCTCGTCGACGGTCCGCTGCGCTCCCGTGACGGCGCGCAGATCTGGCCCGCCGTCATCCTCGTGCTGCTGCTCGGCGCCGGCGAGGCGGTGTTCATCGCGCTGCGTCGCTGGTTCGTGCTCACCCCGGGCACGCACGTCGAGGCGAGCATGCGCAACGCCTTCTACGCGAAGCTGCAGGACCTGCCGGTCGCCTTCCACGACCGCTGGGCGAGCGGGCAGCTGCTGTCGCGCGCGATGAGCGACCTCGGGCTGATCCGCCGCTGGCTGTCGTTCGGCATCGTGCTGCTCGTGGTCAACGTGATCACGATCGTCGTCGGATTCGTGGTGCTGTTCTTCTGGAGCTGGCAGCTCGGTCTGCTGTTCCTGATCTGCTCGATCCCGCTCTGGATCTACGGCTACGTCTTCGAGCAGAAGTACTCGGTCGTCGCCCGCCGCAGCCAGGACCAGCAGGGCGACCTGGCGACCGCCGTCGAGGAGAGCGTGCACGGCATCCGCGTGCTCAAGGCCTTCGGCCGCGGTCGGCACTCGCTCGAGAAGTTCGCCCGTCAGGCCGAGGAGCTGCGCGGAACCGAGATCGAGAAGGCGCAGGCGATCGCCGGCATCTGGCTCTGGCTGCTGCTGGTGCCCGATGTCGCCTTCGCGCTGAGCCTGCTCGGCGGGGTGCTGCTGGCGGCGAACGACGTGCTCACGGTCGGGCAGCTGTTCGCGTTCTTCGCGACGGCGACCGTGCTGCGCTTCCCGATCGAGTCGATCGGCTTCCTGCTGTCGATGACCTTCGACACCCGCACGGCCGTCGACCGGCTCTACGAGGTGCTCGACTCGGAGAACGCGATCACCGATCCGGCCGAGCCGGCGACGGTTCAGGATGCGAAGGGGCGCCTCGTCTTCGACGACGTGCACTTCCGGTACCAGGACTCGCCGCAGCAGTTCCCCGACCTGCTCAACGGCATCCAGCTCGAGGTCCGCCCCGGCGAGACCATGGCGCTGGTCGGGCTCACCGGCTCGGGCAAGACGACTCTGACCGCGCTCACGACGCGCCTCTACGACGTGACCGGCGGCGCGGTGCGCCTCGACGGCGTGGATGTGCGCGACCTCACCCGCGAGGATCTGCGCCGTCACATCGCGATGGCCTTCGAGGACGCGACGCTGTTCTCGGCGTCGGTGCGCGAGAACGTGCTGCTCGGCCGGCCCGAGCTCGCGGATCCGAGCCAGGCCGTCGAGGCCGAGCGCGTCATGCGCGAGGCCCTGGATGTGGCGCAGGCGTCGTTCGTCGACGAGCTGCCCGAGGGCGTCGACACGAAGGTCGGCGAGGAGGGGCTCAGCCTCTCCGGCGGTCAGCGGCAGCGCCTCGCGCTCGCCCGTGCCGTCGCCGCCCGCCCGGAGGTGCTCGTGCTCGACGACCCGCTGTCGGCGCTCGACGTCGACACCGAGGCGCGGGTTGAGGCGGGGCTGCGCCGCGTGCTCAGCGACACGACCGCGCTGATCGTGGCGCACCGTCCGTCGACCGTCACCCTCGCCGACCGGGTCGCGCTGCTCGAGAACGGGCGCGTGACCGATGTGGGCGAGCACAGCGAGCTGCTGGCCCGCAACGAGCACTACCGCTTCGTCATCTCGTCGCTCGACGAGGAGGAGGAAGCGCGACAGAAGCACACCCAGACCGGAACGCTCGACATCATCCCCGACGAGGGATCGTTCGAGCGGGATGCGGTCGCCGCAGCCGAGGAGGGACGCGAATGAGCATCTCGGGCGTCGCGGGCGAAGAGCGCTCCGACTACACCAAAGACGAGAGCCGGGCGATCCGGCAGCGCTCGCTGCGCCTGCTCGGCTCGCTGCTGAAGCCGCTGCGCGCGAAGCTCGTGCTGACGGCGGCGGTCATCGTCGTCTCCACCGGCCTGCAGGTCGCGGGGCCGGCGCTGATCGCCTTCGGCATCGATCAGGGCCTGCCCGCGCTGATGAAGGCCTCCGACTGGTTTCCGCTGGGCGCCGCGGTCGGCGGCTACTTGATCGCGGGCATCGCCGGCGCGGTGCTGATCGCGCAGTACACGGTGCTGTCGGCGCGCATCAGCCAGGCCATCCTGTTCGACCTGCGCAAGCGGGTGTACGTGCACGCGCAGCGGCTGAGTCTCGAGTTCCACGAGACCTACACCTCCGGCCGCATCATCGCCCGTCAGACGAGCGACCTGGATGCGATCCGCGAGCTGCTCGACTCGGGCATCAACGGCCTCGTGCGCGGCGTGCTCTACATGGTGTTCATCGCGATCGCGCTGGTGTCGCTCGACCCGTTCAGCGGGCTCGTGCTGGCCGCCTCGCTCGTGCCGCTGTGGTTCCTGGTGCGCTGGTTCCAGAAGAGCTCGCAGAACCTGTTCCGCCGCACCCGCGTCGCCTCGGCGGCCGTGATCGTGCACTTCGTGGAGTCGATGACCGGCATCCGGGCCGTCAAGGCCTTCCGCAAGGAGAAGCGCAACGAGAAGGAGTTCGGCGAGCACGTCGAGGAGTACCGCGACGCCAATGCGAAGGTCATCCAGCTGTTCGGGATCTTCGACCCCGGCCTGATCCTCATCGGCAACGTGACCGTCGCGGTCGTGCTGCTGGTGGGCGGCTTCCGGGTGATCGGCGGCGGGCTCGAGATCGGCGCCCTGCTGGCCGTGGTGCTGTACACGCGCCGCTTCTTCGACCCGATGGAGGAGATGGCGATGTTCTACAACTCCTACCAGTCGGCCGCGTCGGCGCTGGAGAAGATCTCGGGCGTGCTCGAGGAGAAGCCGAGCGTGCCGGACCCCGTCAAGCCCGTACACGTCGCGCACTCGACGGGAGCCGTGCGCTTCGATGACGTCACCTTCGCCTACAAGGGCGACCGGGTGGTGCTGCCGGAGTTCTCGCTCGACATCCCCTCGGGCCAGACGATCGCGCTGGTCGGCTCGACCGGTGCGGGCAAGTCGACGCTCGCGAAGCTCATCTCGCGCTTCTACGACCCGAGCAAGGGGGCGGTGACGCTCGACGGCGTCGACCTGCGGGAGCTGGATGCGCAGGACCTGCGCCGCGCGATCGTCATGGTCACGCAGGAGGCGTACCTGTTCTCGGGCTCGGTCGGCGAGAACATCGCGCTGGGCAAGCCGGGCGCGAGCTTCGACGAGATCCGCCGGGCCGCGCAGGCGGTCGGCGCGCACGAGTTCATCATGTCGATGCCCGACGGCTACGACACCGACGTCAACAAGCGCGGCGGGCGCGTCTCGGCGGGGCAGCGGCAGCTGATCTCGTTCGCGCGCGCCTTCCTGGCGGACCCGGCGGTGCTCATCCTGGATGAGGCGACCGCCTCGCTCGACATCCCCTCGGAGCGCCTCGTGCAGGAGGGGCTCACGACCCTCCTCGCCGACCGCACCGCGGTGATCATCGCGCATCGCCTGTCGACGGTCGCGATCGCCGACCGGGTGCTCGTGATGGAGCACGGTCGCATCGTCGAGGACGGCAGCCCCGAGCAGCTGATCACGGGCACGGGGCGCTTCGCCCAACTGCACGCGGCCTGGCGCGACTCGCTGGTCTGAGTCGGCTCGCGCTGACACGAGGGGCCCGCATCCGGAGACGGATGCGGGCCCCTCGTGGATCGTCGCGGCGCTCAGCCTTCCGCCATGGCCAGCGCCTCCTCGGCGCGCTCGGGGCTGCCCTCGGCGAGGCCGCGGTCGATGGCGCGGCGCGAGGCCAGCCACATACCTCCGCCGATGAGGAAGACGAGGATCTCGCTCACCGTCAGCGACCAGATGATGCCGGCCAGGCCGAACCACCAGTTGCCGAGCAGCACGATCGGGATGAACAGCACGCCCTGCGCCATCGAGATCACGATCGCCGGCACCGAGCGCCCAGTCGCCTGGAACAGCGAGGTCATGAGGCCCGTCAAGCCGTTCACGATGGCCGCGACGAGCTGCGCCGTCAGGATCGTGAGGCCGATGCCGAGCACTGCGTGGTCGTCGGAGAAGAGCTCGAACACCGGCTCGCGGAAGACGAACACGACCGTCGAGAACACCAGCACGATCACGCCGACCGCGACGGCCGCCGCCTTCAGCGCCGAGTTGAGGCGCTCGCGGTCGCCCTTGCCGTAGGCGTAGGCGAGCAGCGGCAGCACGCCGATCGTGATGCCCATCACGAGGAACTCCGGCAGCTGCGCGATGCGCACCGCGACGCCCATGGCCGCGAGCGGGCCATCACCGTAGGCGACGGCGAGGTTGTTCAGCACGAGCGAGGTCACGATGAGGAACGACGACTGCAGCAGCTCGCTCACCCCCACGCCGAAGATCGGCTTGAGGATGCTGCCGCGCAGCGTGAACCAGCGCGGCGAGAGGCTGACGAACTCGCTGTTCCGCTGCAGCCAGGCGCCGTAGTAGATCACCGCGATGACGTTCGACAGGCCCATTGCGAGCGCCGCGCCGGCGACGCCCCAGTGCAGCACCAGGATGAACAGCACGTCGAAGACGAGGTTGCCGACGGTCGAGAGGATCAGGCCGATCATCGACTGCCGGGCGGCGCCCTCGGCGCGCACCAGCTGCTCGAGGCAGAAGGTGAGCGCCAGCACTGGCACGAAGGCGAGCATGACCGCGACGTACGACGCGGTGGCGGCGTACGCCGCGGCATCCGCCCCGAGCAGGCCGACGAGCGGGTTCAGCAGCAGCAGGCCCGCGACGCCGAAGACGGCGCCGGCGATGACCGAGCCCCAGACGGCGACCGCGGAGGCGTGCTTGATCTCGTCTGCCTCGGCCGGGTTCTTCTCGGCCGCGCCGAGCAGGCGCGAGATGAGCGCGCCGCCGCCGACGCCGAAGACGCCGCCGACCGCCATGACGAGGCCGAGCAGCGGGGTGCCGAAGGTGATCGCCGCGAGCAGGGCGGTGTCGTGCAGTGAGCCGATGAAGCCGGCGTTGATGACGTTGTAGACGGCGCCGACGATCATGCCGGCGGCCATGGGGGCGCAGAGGCGGATGAGGGCGCGCACGATCGGCGCGGCCGACAGGTACCAGCGGTTCGAGCCGACGGCGCCGGCGGAGGACGGGGTGGTGGACTCCGCTGCGGTGGATGCCGCGGTGGCGGCGGGTTCTGAGGTGCTCATGGTGGTTCTCCTTCCGGGCACGCCGAGGGCATGCCCGCCAGCGCTCGGTCGGCGGGGCCGGTCGGGCAGGGTCGAGCGCGCGCCGGCGGCAGCCGGCGTGGCGGGATGAGTCGTCGGGATGCGCGGGACGGATCCGCGCCGGAGATCCCGGTCGTCGAGGGCGCCGCTCGGGCGGCGTCGAGGGTGGTGGCTGTGGTGCGGTGGTGCCGGGTTCTGCGGTGGCGGGCTGCTAGCGGCTGGGCTTCGGCAGCGCGGCGGTGATCTTGCGCAGCAGGCCGTCGAGCGTGGAGCGCTCGTCGTCGCTGAGCGGGGCGAGGATGACCTCGTCGGCCGAGGCCATGGCGGTCTCGAATCCGGCGATGAGCTCGGCCCCGGCCGGCGTCGTGTAGACGCGTTTGCTGCGGTCGTCGCCCTCCTCCGTGCGGCGCTCGACGAGTCCGCGGCGCTCGAGTCCCTGCAGCAGGCTCGACACGCTCGCGGCGCTCGTGCGGGTCATCCGCGCGATGTCGCGCTGGATCGCGCCGGGGGAGTCGACGAGGTACCCGAGCACGAAACCCTGCTCGAAGCTGAGCTCGCGTTCGCGAACCCAGTCCTCAGCGGCCTTGCGCTGGGCCCAGCCGATCCATCGCAGCAAGCCGAGGCTGCTGTCGAAGGCGTTCTCCGGTGCGTCCATGTTCAGAACTCTAACTGTTAGATTTCTAACTGTCAAGCCTCGAACTGAACGGAATGGCCGCGCGATCCTGACGGGGTCAGGGGAGGTGGCGGGCGCGCGCGAGATCGACGCGGAACACCGAGCCGTCGCGCGACCAGAGCAGCGGCGTGCCCTCGACCCGGTAGTGCTCAAGCGCGAGGTGCTCGTGATCCTGCGCGGGGTGTCCGCTCGCCCGCACGACGCGCCACCACGGCACGTCCGAGCCGTAGTACGCCATGACCTGGCCCACACCGCGCGCGGCACACGAGCCGAGCGCCGCGGCGACGTCACCGTAGGCCATCGCCCGGCCCTCGGGGATGTCGGCGACCACCTCGAGCACGCGGCTCACGAAGTCGTCGGAGGGCGGCATCCGGCCAGTCTGTCACCGAGTCGGCGAGGCTGCCTGCCGGTGCCGATCAGAGGTCGAGCGCGCCGAGGTTCTCGCCGTAGGGGGTCTCGCCGATCACGGTGAAGCCGACCGCCTGGAAGAACTTCTCCGGCCCGACCTCGCCCGACTCCCACACGACGGTGATGCGGCTGAAGCCGCGCTTGCGGGCCTCGTCGGCGAGCGCGTGGACGGCGAACTTGCCGACGCCGCTGCCCTGGGCGTCGGCGGCGACGTTGATGCGCCAGAGGGCGGCGCGCAGGAAGTCGTCGCCGGCGGTCTCGTCGAAGTTGCCCACGAGGTAGCCGACGACCTCGTCGCCGTCGAGCACGACCCGCGCCCATGACGTGGTGGGATCGATCTTGTCTTCGTAGTGCGTGTAGGTCTCGGGGGCGAGGAAGGCCTCCTGGCCCGGCTTGAGCGTCAGACTGTTCGCCGCGGCGATCGTCTGAGCCGACAGCTCCTCGAGTCTCAGGTCAGCCATGACACGAGACTAACCCGCTTCGTCCACCCCCGTGTAAGCCCCCAGGAGGAGATCGGCTGACTCATCGCGTGCGCAGGGATTGCGGTGTCCGCTGTTCGGGGGACCGGCGCCGATTCTCTCGATGTCGAGATATCTGGGCGGGGCGGTAGGCTCTGCTACGGCCTGTTACGCGAACCAAAGGACACATCAGTGGCGGAGAAGATCAAGGTCGAAGGCACGGTCGTCGAGCTCGACGGCGACGAGATGACGCGGATCATCTGGCAGTTCATCAAGGACCGCCTGATCCACCCCTACCTCGACGTGACCCTCGAGTACTACGACCTCGGAATCGAGCACCGCGACGCGACCGACGACCAGGTCACGATCGACGCGGCGCACGCGATCCAGAAGCACGGCGTCGGCGTCAAGTGCGCGACCATCACCCCCGACGAGGCCCGCGTCGAGGAGTTCGGCCTGAAGAAGATGTGGAAGTCGCCCAACGGCACGATCCGCAACATCCTCGGCGGCGTGATCTTCCGCGAGCCGATCATCATCTCGAACATCCCGCGCCTGGTGCCCGGCTGGAACAAGCCGATCATCATCGGCCGTCACGCCTTCGGCGACCAGTACCGCGCCACCGACTTCGTCTTCAAGGGCAAGGGCAAGCTCACGGTCGAGTTCGCGCCCGAAGACGGCTCCGAGCCGATGAAGTTCGAGGTCTACGACGCCCCGGATGACGGCATCGCCCAGGTGCAGTACAACCAGGACGCCTCGATCCGCGACTTCGCGCGCGCCTCGCTCAACTACGGCCTGGCCCGCAGCTACCCGGTGTACCTCTCCACCAAGAACACGATCCTCAAGGCCTACGACGGCCGCTTCAAGGACCTGTTCCAGGAGATCTACGACACCGAGTTCAAGGACCGCTTCGAGGCCGCCGGCCTCACCTACGAGCACCGCCTCATCGACGACATGGTCGCCTCGGCCATGAAGTGGGAGGGCGGCTACGTCTGGGCCTGCAAGAACTACGACGGCGACGTGCAGTCCGACACCGTCGCGCAGGGATTCGGCTCGCTCGGCCTCATGACCTCGGTGCTCTCGACGCCCGACGGCAAGGTCGTCGAGGCGGAGGCCGCGCACGGCACCGTCACGCGCCACTACCGCCAGCACCAGCAGGGCAAGCCCACGTCGACCAACCCGATCGCGTCGATCTTCGCCTGGACGCGCGGCCTCGCGCACCGCGGCAAGCTCGATGGCAACCAGCCGCTGATCGACTTCTCGCTCGCCCTCGAGCAGGTCGTCATCGAGACCGTCGAGAGCGGCAAGATGACGAAGGACCTCGCGCTGCTGGTCGGGCCCGACCAGGCCTGGCAGACGACCGAGGAGTTCCTCGAGACCCTCGACCAGAACCTGCAGGCGAAGCTCGGCTGAGTCGCGCTGAACAGAGAAGGGGCCCGGATGCGGAAGCATCCGGGCCCCTTCTGCGTCGGCGCCGGGCGGCAGGCGGTGAGCGCACTGCCGCCGGCGCGGGCGTCAGGCCTTGGAGCAGACGGTGCCGAGGTCGGTGAAGGCCTCCTGGGCGGCGGTGGCGGCATCCATGAGGGCGCTCGTGTCGGTGTCCGTGGGGTCGTCGGTGCGGTCGGAGAGCGCCTTCGAGAAGTCGTCGAGCGAGTTGACGGCCTTCTGCGCCGACTTCTTGACGTCGGCGTTCTGGATCTTGTCGGTGGCCTTCTGCCACTCGCCCTTGAACGTGTCGATCGCGTCGGCGGCCTTCGACGGGTCGGTCGCGATGTCACTCGAGGCGCTCGACAGCTCGCTGTTGGTCTTCTCGGTCACGCTCTTGAGCGACGCGCAGGCCTCGGCCTTGCTCTGACCGCCGGCGCAGCCGGCGAGCAGGGCGATGCTGAGGGTCGCGACGCTGAGGGCGGCGACGGTGAGACGACGGGTCGAAACCACGGGGGACTCCTTGGTGCGATAGGTGAGCAGGAGTCTGCAGTCTATGCACGGGATGTGGCCCGGCTATGGCCGCGAGCGTGGGGACCGGTGCCCATCCCCATGTCGTCCGCGCCGGCGCCGGAGTCGGATCAGTTGAGGCTCGACGCGCAGAGGTCGACGAGATCCTTCGCCGTGGTCTGCACCGCGGATCCGGCGTCGGTCAGGGCGCTGGTGTCGAGGTCGGCCGGGTTCGCGACCCGGGCGTCGATCGCGGTCTCGAGGTCGCCGAGGGCATCCACGACCTTCTGCGCCGAGGCTTTGACATCGTCGTTCTTGACCTTGTCGACGGCCTTCTGCAGGTCGTCCTTGGTGGCGCGCACCTGATCGGCGGCGGCCTGCGGATCGCTCGTGATGCCCTGCAGCGCGTCGCTGACGTCGGTGACGGCCTTCTGCGCCGGGTCCTTCAGCGACAGGCAGGCCTGCGGCTTGCCGTTCGGGTCGATCGCGCTGCAGCCGGCGAGCAGAGCCGTGCTGAGCGCGCCGATGGCGAGCAGCGCGGTCGTCGTGCGGCGGAGGGCGGTGCGGCGGGTCGGGGCCATGGCGGGTCTCCTCGGGATGGTCCGTGGCGCGGGGGCCGTGCCGCCGCGGGGTGGGCGTCAGCTTATCCGCCGAGGGTGGCGCTGCCTGGGAACAGCGAACGGGCCCGGCGCTCGGCATCCGGGCCCGTCTCCGCCGTCGTCGCACGGGGGGACGCGGTGTCGGCGGTGGTGCCGCTCACTCGGCGGCGGTCTCCGTGGCGACCGTCTCGCCGGCGTCGCCCGACGCGGCGTCGGCGCCGGCGGGCGCGGCGGGGGCGCCGACGACGGCGACCTTGCGCGGCTTGGCGGTCTCGGCGACCGGGATGACGACGCTGAGCACGCCGTCGCGGTAGTCGGCCGAGATCTGCTCGGTGTCGATGCTGCGGCCGAGCGTGAAGCGGCGGCGCAGGTCGCCGGTGCCGCGCTCGCGCGCGATCCACTCGACTCCGTCGCCCGTGAGGGCGGTGCGGCGGGCGCTCACGGTGAGCAGGCGGCCGTCGACGTCGACGTCGATCGTGCCGGGGTCGACGCCCGGCATCTCGAGGGCGAGCACGTAGTGGTCGCCGTCGCGGTAGAGGTCGGCGGGCAGGGCGCGGGGGGCCGGGGCGCTCGTCAGTCGGCGGGCGGCGGTGGCGCGCTCGAGATCGCGGGTCAGGTACATGGATGAGCTCCTTCTCGAACTTGAGTCGGTGTGACTCAACTGCGTCCAAGTTAGCACTCGGGTGTCGCGAGTGCTAAGGATTGCGACCGTGATCTCGCAGGGCGAACGCCGCCTCCACGCGCCCACGCCGCCGTCCCCGCGAACGGAGAGCGGCGGCGTCGAGGGCGTCCGGCGACCGGGGGTCAGTACCCCAGGAACGCGTCGGTGCGGATGCGGCGGGCGCCGGCGCGACGCAGGGCCGGCTTGAGCGCGGCGATCAGCGCCGGCGGCCCCGAGAGCATCGCCTCGCGCGACGCCGCGTCGGGCACCGCCGCGAGCAGGCGCGCGCCGTCGAGCCGGCCCGCACCGAGCCAGTCCCACCCCTCGGGCATGCGCGGGAGCGGCTGCGGCGACACCAGCAGCACCCGGGCGCCGCTGCGGCCCAGCTCGGCGGCGTAGGCGATCTCATCGAGCGACGACACGGCGTAGACGAGCACGACATCCCGCCCGGCCGCCGTCAGTCGCAGCTGCTCCAGCTGCGCGATGAACGGGGTGATGCCGATGCCGCCGGCGACCAGCAGAAGCGGGCGGCCGTCATCGGCGGGCAGCGTGAAGTCGCCGCCCACCGAGGTGGCGGTGAGCTTCGCGCCGACCGGCAGCTCGAGCAGCGCCCGCTTGTAGCTCGACGGCTTCGACTCGGGCACGCGCAGGCCGAGACGGATACCCGACTCCGGACGCGGCGGCGACGCGATGCTGAAGGTGCGGCGCGTGCCCCGGCTGTCGGCCTTCGCGTGCGGCACGTCGAGCTCGAGGAACTGGCCGGGCGCGAAGGGGACGTGTCCGCTCGGCGTGAACTGGAACTCCCAGCTGGTCGGCGTCAGCTGCCGGCGGTCGGTGAGCTCGAGGCGGATGCCGCGGCGGCGGGCGAGCGCGAAGGCGACGAGATTGCCGACGAGCAGCCACAGCTCGGGGGTCGCGAACAGGCCGAAGGTGAACGGGCCGACCTCGGCGCCGCTCGAGAGCGAGAAGCGGAAGCCGAAGAGCAGGCCGACGACGATCGCGATGAGCAGCTGCTGCCAGCGCCGTGGCGGCAGCGTGAGCGGCTCGGTGATCATGTAGACCGCGAAGAACAGGGTCGCCGAGCTCAGCGCCGCCGACTGCAGGGCGAATCCGGCGTCGCCGCCGCCGATGACGAAGCTGCCGGTCTGGGCGAGGATCGCGACCACCGCGAAGGTCAGCATCACCAGACCCCGCCGGGTGCGGATCGCGACGGCGAGGCCGATGACGACGACGAACGGAGCCAGCAGCGGGGTGCCCGCCCACCACGCAGACGCGACGGAGCCGGAGCCGAGGCCGAGCACGCCGACGACGAACGCGCCGAACGCCGCCGGGTTGAACAGGTGCCGCCCGTGCGGGGCGATCAGCCACTTGCTCGCCGAGGCGAGCGTCGCCGCCAGGGCGAGCCCGAGCAGGCCGGTCACGTCGAGCGTCGGCGGGAAGATGAAGAACAGCAGAAGGCCCGTGATCACGCTCGACTCGGCGTGGAACCGCGCCCGGAAGAGCAGCGCGAGCACGAAGTTCGACAGCGACGCCCACGCCACCGCGACGACGAGGCTCACCAGCATCGCCACGAGCTTCAGCCCGGGAGCGTACGAGAAGAGCGTCACGATCGTGATCGAGCCGGTGCCGACCAGCACGGCGGAGATCACCGCCAGCGCGGCGAGGCTGATGGCGATCAGCCGGTACATCGTGACGCGGCCGAACACCGCATCCAGTCGCTCGATCATGCGAAGACCTCTCCAGGCAGGTCGGGGGAGTGCGCGATGCGCCCCCCGGAAGTGATTGTGGCCCAGGCGAAGGGGCCGGCCGCGGCGAACGCGTCGGGCGCGGCGAAGAACAGCCCCGTCGCGAGACCGTCGGCCGTCATGGCCGGGTACTCGGCCGTCGCGGGAACGACGGCCCAGGTCGCCGTGACCTGCCGCGTCGGCAGCCCGGTCAGGGCGTCGATGATGTGGTGGACGCCGGCCCAGGCGCGGCGGTTGGCGGCGCTCGCCGCGATCGCGCCGCTGCCGAGCTCGATCACGCCCACCGCCGTCGTCGGGTCGGCGGGGTGCTCGAGGGCGATCCGCTCCGGCGCCGCGTCCTGCAGGGCGGCGCGCACCAGATCGCCGCTGCCGTCGACGACGTGCTCGTGCTCGCCCGCGTCGTGCAGCATCCGCGACAGCAGATCGACCAGGAGCCCCTTGCCGGCCGCGCCGACGTCGAGCAGCGCCGGCCGCAGCAAGGTCAGCTGCTCGCCGTCCCACGCGAGCGCGTCATCCCAGCTCGGGGTCGGGCGGATGCGCTGCGCCGGCGTCAGGCGATAGCCCGCGTCGTAGCCGAGGTCTTCGAGCGCGTGCCCGACGAGCGGCGAGACGCGGCCCGCGGTCGCCTCGAACAGGATGCGGTAGAGCGCGAGCAGCGGACCGGCCTCGCCCGGCAGGTGGTAGCGCCCGGGTTCGCGCGCCATCCGGCTCACGAGCGAATCGGGCCGGAACCGCGACCAGTCGCGGTCGAAGCCCTCGATGCGATCGGCGATGTCGCCCTGCAGCGCCGCGCTCAGCGGCGACGGGGTGTCGATGCTCCAGGCGGTGCCGATCGCCTCGAAACGCCAGCGCGCCGGGGAGCCCGACGGGTCGGGCGCGGTCTCGGACGAGACGGGCACGTCCTAGAGCTCGGCGAGGTGCTTGATCTGGTCGACCGCGTCGTTGAAGCCGCGCGAGGTGAGCGACGACCCCGAGACGCGGGTGACCGACAGCTCGTCGAGGCTCTTGCCGACGACCTCGCCGTCGATGCCCGAGCTGAACTGCGTCTGGTACTGCTTCGCGTTGCCGCTCGAGGCCTGCGGCTCGACCTCGGCCTTGGTCACCTTGTTGCTCTCGAGGGTCAGCGTGACCTTGATCGACTCGTCGCCGCCCGGCGACTGGTACTCGCCGGTCGCCGTGTACGAGCCGTCCTTGTAGCCGTTGCTCGACGTCGAACCCGCGTCGCTCGACGACGATTCGGAGCCGCCGCCGGTCGAGCCGGAGGAGTCGGTCGTGGTCGTCGCGCAGCCGGCGAGCGCGCCGACGAGTCCGAGCCCGGCGACGCCGAGGACGAGGGGGCGGGAAAGGGCGGTCATGAGTCCTCCAGGGGGCGGATGGTCGTCCTGGCGCGGTCGGCGCCGAAGTCCTGTGCGCGTGCTCGCGCGGGTCAACCGAAGCGGATCGGTCTGTGCGACAGCCGCAACCGGGCTGTGCGTACATCCATTCCAACGCATCGACCCCGCGGAAGGTTCATCCGAGATTGTCCCCCGTTCGGGGGTGTTTCTCAGCTAGGTTGAATCATCGTCGCAGACCCGACTGCCGCGTGATCCGCATCCCTGATCGAAAAGGACCTCATCAGTGAGAACGACAACGGACCCCACGGGTCGATCCCCGCGCGGAGTCAGATCCGCCGCCGCCGTGTTCGCCACGGCCGCCCTCGTCGCCGGCGGGCTGCTCGCCGCGACGCCGGCGACCGCCGCGCCCGCGCCGGTCACGGGCCAGAACTCGGAGCTGCCGAGCGGCCTCGGCGGAACGACGCACCTCGAAGCCGGCCGCTACATCGTCACCCTCAAGGGCGACCCGGCCGCGAGCTACACGGGCGGCGTGAACGGCTATGCCGCGACCGCGCCGAAGCAGGGGCGTCAGCTGCTCGCCGGGCAGGCCCCGGTCGCGAGCTACACCAAGCACCTCGAGACCGAGCAGAAGGCCGTGGCGAAGGACGTCGGCGCGAGCGTCGACTACAGCTACAGCCTCACCCTCAACGCCTTCGCCGCCGACCTCACGGCGCAGCAGGCGGCCGAGCTGCGCGCCGACAAGCGCGTCGCGGCGCTGAACCTCGACGACGTGCACCACCTCACCGCGGCCGTGCCGAGCACCGACTTCCTCGGTCTCTCGGGCGACGACGGCGTGTGGTCGAAGCTCGGCGGCACCGACAAGGCCGGCCAGGGTGTCGTCGTCGGCGTCGTCGACTCGGGCATCGCGCCCGAGAACCCGTCGTTCGCGGGCAAGAAGCTCGGCGCGACGCCGGGCAGCGAGCCCTGGACGGCCGGCGGCAGCATCCTCTACAAGAAGGGCGACGGCGGCACCTACTCCGGTCTCTGCCAGCCCGGCAAGGATGCGGCGCAGCAGTTCACGGGCCAGGAGTGCAACACGAAGCTCGTCGGCGCCCGCTACTACGTGAACGGCTGGACCGAGGCCCGCGCCGGCACGCCGGCGACCGGCGAGTACATCTCGCCGCGCGACGGCGACGGCCACGGCTCGCACACCTCGTCGACCGCGGCCGGAAACGCCGACGTGAAGGCGAGCGTCTCGGGTCGCGACTACGGCACGATCAGCGGCGTCGCCCCGGCGGCGAAGATCGCCATGTACAAGGCGTGCTGGTCGGGACCCGACCCCGAGTCGCAGGACGATGACGGCTGCGCCTCGAGCGACCTCATCGCGGCGATCGAGCAGGCCACGCGCGACGGCGTCGACGTGATCAACTACTCGATCGGCGGCGGCTCGGCCACCACGACCGTCTCGCCCACCGACGTCGCGTTCCTCGGCGCCGCCTCGGCCGGCATCTTCGTGGCGGCCTCGGCCGGCAACGACGGCCCCGGCGCCTCGACGCTCGACAACGCGGCGCCGTGGGAGACCACCGTCGCGGCGACCACGATCCCCACCTACTACGCCACCGCGACCTTCCCTGGCCAGCCGACCCCGAACGCCTTCGCGGGCGCCTCGGTGACGGTCACCGAGAAGGTGGAGGCCGAGGTGGTCTACGCGGGTGACATCGGCGCGGCCGGCGTGGCCGATCCCACGCTCTGCCAGCCCGGCGACCTCGACCCGGCGAAGGCCGCGGGCAAGATCGTCGTCTGCGACCGCGGCGTCAACGCACGCGCGCAGAAGTCGGAGGTCGTGAAGGCCGCCGGCGGCGTGGGGATGATCCTCGTGAACGTCGTCGAGGGCTCGATCGACGCCGACGACCACGTCATCCCGAGCGTGCACCTCGACGCGCAGTACCGCGACGCGGTGCTGAAGGCGGCACGCACGCCCGGTCAGACCGCGGTGCTGACGCCCGACAACACGACCGAGACGCAGATCCCGACGCCGCAGCTCGCCGGCTTCTCGTCGCGTGGACCCGTGCTGGCCGACGGCAGCGACATCCTCAAGCCCGACGTGGCGGCCCCCGGCGTGGCGATCCTCGCCGACGGCGCCAACGCCGCGGGCGAGGACCCGACCTGGGAGTTCCTCTCGGGCACCTCGATGGCCTCGCCGCACGTCGCCGGACTCGCCGCGCTGTACCTCGGCGCGCACCCGCTGACGACGCCGGCCGAGATCAAGTCGGCGCTCATGACGACCGCCTACGACACCGTGGATGAGGCCGGCACGAAGGTCGAGGACGTCTTCGGCCAGGGAGCCGGTCACGTCGACCCGACGAAGATGTTCTCGCCCGGACTCGTGTACCTCAACGGGCCCGACGACTGGAACAGCTACATCGCCGGTCTCGGCTACGACCTCGGCCCCGACGTGACGCCGATCGACGCGAGCCAACTCAACCTGGCCTCGATCGCGATCGGCGCGCTGACGGCGCCCGAGTCGATCACCCGCACGGTCACCGCGCGCACGGCCGGCACCTACACGGCGTCGGTCGCGGGACTCGCGGGCGTGGATGCGAAGGTCGAGCCGTCGAGCATCACCCTCGCCGAGGGCGAGTCGACCAGCTTCACCGTCACCTTCGACCGCACGACGGCTCCGGTCGACGCGTGGAGCAGCGGGTACCTGAGCTGGAAGAGCGGCGACACCGTCGTGCGCAGCCCGCTCGCCGTGAAGCCGGTGTCGGTCGTCGCACCCGAGACCGTCACGGGCACCGGCACGACCGGCTCGGTCGACGTCGAGATCACGCCCGGCGCCACCGGACCGCTGCCGCTCGGCACGACCGGCCTCAGCAAGGGCGCTCTGCTGCCCGACCCGACCGGCGCCGACCCCGAGCACTCGGGAACCGGCTCGACGGGCGACAGCTACACCTACGCGACCTCGGTTCCCGAGGGCGCCGGCTTCGCGCGCTTCGACCTCGATGCGCTCGATGACGGGGTCGATCTCGACCTGACGGTGTACCGCCTCGACGGCACGACGCCGGTCGAGGGGTGGCAGTCGGCGACGGCATCCGGCGACGAGCGCGTCGACCTCGAGGATCCGACGCCCGGCGACTACCAGGTGATCGTCGACGTCTACGACTCGGCCGGGGCGCCGACGCCGTTCGACCTGACCGTCACCTCGGTGGTGCAGGGCGGGGCGCCGCTGACGCTCGACCCGGCCGTCGTGCAGGGCACGCAGGGCGAGAAGACCTCGTACCGCGCGAGCTGGGCCGGGCTGGATGCCGAGAGCCACTACCTCGGCATCGTCAGCTACGCCGACAGCGGCCTGCGCACGGTCGTCGACGTGGCGACCGGCGAGGGCGGCGGCGGCGAGCCGGGTGCTCCGCAGAACACGGAGCCGCCGGCGATCGCGGGCACGCCCGCGGTCGGCGCGAAGCTGACGGCGGACCCGGGATCGTGGGACGTCGACGGACTGACCTTCGCCTACCAGTGGCAGAAGGACGGCGCCGACATCGCCGGCGCGACGAAGTCCGTCTACACGCCGACGAAGAAGGATGCGGGCGCGAGCCTCGCCGTCGTCGTCACGGCGTCGAAGGAGGGTCTGCCTTCGGGCACGGCGACGAGCGCGCCGGTGACGGTGCTCGCCGCGTCGTCGACGAAGGTCACGCTGTCGAGCTGGAGCGCGTTCTCGTGGAGCCAGGTGAAGGCCACCGTCAGGGTGACCGGCGCCGCGGGCGGCACGGTGCAGCTCAAGATCGACGGCAAGAACGTGGGCGCCCCGCTCGCGGTCGGCCCGAAGGGCACGGTGACGGTGAAGCTGCCCAAGCAGGGGCAGGGACTGCACAAGGTGACGGCCACCTACTCGGGAGCCGACGGCGTCGCGCCGTCGACGAGCCCGGTGGCCCCGCTGCTGATCTGGTTCTGATCGGGGAGGGATGAACTGAGGGGCTGCGCTGCCGCGGGCTGACTCGCGGCAGCGCATCCCCTCGGTCGCTCTCGGTGATCGTGTCGCGCTCGCGGCATCCGGTCACCAGATGATCACAAAGCCCGCGCCGTATTGCGCGGGCTTTGTTCGTACGCTTTACTAACAAACATGTCGGCATCGGATGCGAACGGAGTCACCGCCCTCGGGCGAGCACTGCGTCCGCGCACCAAACTGCTGCCCGAGCACGCGCGAGGCCACAACCGCTCGCTCGTGCTGCAGACGCTCTTCCGAGAAGGCGCCCGCAGTCGAGCGGACCTCGCCCGCGACACCGGGCTGACCCGGGTCACGGTCAGCGACCTCGTCGCCGAGCTCATCGCCGACGGCTACGTCGTCGAACTCGGTCAGCGCGAAGACCCCCGCCCGGGCAAGCCCGCGACGCTGCTCGACATCGCCCGCGACGCGCACCAGATCATCGGCGTCGACCTCAGCCAGCACGACGCGTTCCGTGGCGCGGTGCTCACGATCGACGGCGACGTCGTGCACCGCCGCGAGATGCCGCTCGACGCCGCCACCGGCGACGCGGCCCTCGAGAAGGCCGCCGGCCTGGTGCGCGAGCTCGTCGGCCTCGCCTCGGTGCCCGTGCTCGGCATCGGCGTCGGCAGCCCCGGCATCGTCGACCCGGCCGGCCGCGTGCAGAGCGCCCCCAACCTGGGCTGGGCGGGCGTCGACCTGCAGTCGCGCCTCGCCGCCGAGACCGCGCTGCCGGTCGTCGTCGCCAACGACGCCAACGTCGCCGCCCTCGCCGAGCACAGCTTCGGCGGAGCATCGAGCGACGTCATGCTCGTCAAGGTCGGCCACGGTGTCGGCGCCGGGCTCGTGATCGGCGGCATCGCGCTGCACGGCAGCCGCTGGGCCGCCGGCGAGATCGGCCACGTCGTCGTCGGCACCGACGGCGGCGACGAATGCGTCTGCGGCAAGCGCGGCTGCCTCGAGACCTGGCTCGCCGTGCCCCGCCTCGAGGCGGGCCTCGCCGCCGCGGCCGACGCCGCGGCGCGGGATGCTGTTCTCGCCGAGGCGGGCCGCCGCCTCGGCATCGCCCTCGCGCCCGTCGTCGGCGCCCTCGACCTCGCGGAGATCGTGCTCAACGGTCCCGCCGCCCTTCTCGACGGGCCGCTCGTCGCGGCCACGCTCGAGACCCTCCGCAGTCGCACCATGGCCGAGTTCCACGACCATGTCGCCCTGCGGTCGAGCAGCCTCGGAGAGGACATCGTGCTGCGGGGATCCGCCGCGCTCGTGCTCTCGGGGCGGCTCGGGGTCAGCTGACCCCGCCCGCCGCATCCACCTCGTCGAGGGGATGCGCATCGCACCATCGGCACCACCACCCGCACCACCGGCATCACCCGCACCACAGCTCCACCGGCATCACCGCACCATCTGCATCACCCCGCACCACCACCCCCGCACCGTCGCGGACAGGCACCACCGATCCGTGACGGCACATCGCCCTAGGAAAGGAAATCGAGATGCGGAAGTTCAGCATCGTCGCGGCGACAGCGCTCGTCGCGGCCGCCGGCCTCGTGCTCTCCGGCTGCGCTGCCGGAGGCAGCGGCGGCAGTGACGACAAGGCCGAGATCCGGGTCTGGCTCAACGGAACCGACACGCCCAAGGAAGCGCGTGAGTACCTGACGACGACCTTCGAGAAGCAGCACCCCGGCTCGACCCTCAAGATCGAGGAGCAGAGCTGGACCGGCCTGGTCGACAAGCTCACCACCGCCCTCTCGGGCAGCGACAGCCCCGACGTCGTCGAGGTCGGCAACACCCAGTCGCCCGCGTTCACCACGGTCGGCGCGTTCATGGACCTGAGCAGCAAGAAGAAGGAGCTCGGCGGCGACGACCTGCTGCCCGGCTTCGTCGAGGCGGGCAGCGCCGACGGCAAGCTCTACGCCGCCCCGTACTACTCGGGTGCGCGTCTCGTCTTCTACCGCAAGGACATGTTCGCCGCGGCCGGACTCGAGGCCCCGAAGACGCTCGACGAGTACGTCGCCGACGGCGAGAAGCTCGCGAGCGCGAACGCCGGCGTCTCGGGCATCTACGCCCCCGGCAAGGACTGGTACAACGCCCTTCCCTACATCTGGGAGAACGGCGGCGAGATCGCGACCGAGAAGGGCGGCAAGTGGACCTCGTCGTTCTCGAGCGCCGACTCGGTCAAGGGCATCGAGCAGCTGCAGCAGGTCTACGAGAAGGCCTCGACCGCCCCGAAGGACGGCGACGAGACCAACCCGCAGGTGCCGTTCTGCGCCAACCAGGTCGCTCAGCTGAGCGCGCCCAGCTGGGTCAAGGGCTCCATCCTCGCCCCCGCTGACAGCGACACCCCCGGCTGCCCCGACCTCGAGTCGAACCTCGGCGTCTTCGCACTGCCGGGCAAGAGCGGCGGCGCCGCCCACGTGTTCGCCGGCGGATCGAACATCGCCGTCTCGAACAAGTCGAAGCACAAGGAGCTGGCCTACGACGCGCTGAAGATCATGCTCAGCGACGACTACCAGACCATCCTCGGCAAGAACGGCCTCGTGCCGGCCAAGAAGTCGCTCGCCTCGACCCTCGGCACCGACGACGTGGCGAAGGCGATCGCCGAGGCTGCCGCCAACTCGAAGCTCACCCCGGCCTCGCCGAAGTGGGCGGATGTCGAGTCGAGCAACCTGCTGCAGGACTTCTTCAGCGCCGTCGCCCAGGGCGGCGACGTGAAGAGCCTCGCGACGGAGCTCGACAAGAAGATCGACGCCATCCTCAACAAGTGATCGAACCGGATGGGCGGCGGTTCCATCGCCGCCCATCCGGCCCGCGCGGCCATCGCCCTAGGAAGGTGAGGTCACGCGGCTCACAGTAGTCGGAGCCTCTCCCCATGTCTCTCGCCTCGAAGGCGCCCGTCGCGGCGCCGCCGGCGCTCACCCCCGCCGGCCGTCGTCGGCGCGGCCACGTCGGCCTCCCGCTCGCCCTGCTCGTGCCGAGCACGGTCGTGCTGGCCGTCGTGATCGGCTGGCCGCTCATCCAGCTCGTCATCCAGTCGTTCCAGCAGTACGGCCGCGCCCAGGTCTTCGGCGCCCCGGCGCCGTTCATCGGCTTCCAGAACTACGCGAACGTGCTCAGCGACCCGAAGTTCTGGAACGTGCTCGGGCGCAGCGTGCTGTTCTGCGTCGTCTGCGTCGTGATCACGATCGTGCTCGGCACGCTCGTCGCCCTGCTCATGCAGCGGCTCAACAAGGGCTTCCGCACTCTGCTCTCGATCGGCCTGCTGCTGGCCTGGGCGATGCCGCCGCTCTCGGCGACCTTCGTCTGGGGCTGGGTCTTCGACACCCAGTACGGCGTCGCCAACTACCTGCTCACCCAGGTCACCGGCACGAACTGGATGGGCCACTCGTGGCTGATCTCGGCCGTCGGCTTCTTCTTCGTCGCCGGGGTGATCGTCGTCTGGGGCGCCATCCCCTTCATCGCCTTCACCGTGTACGCGGGGCTCACGCAGGTGCCCGACGAGGTGCTCGAGGCCGCGCAGCTCGACGGGGCCGGGGCGCTGGCGCGCTTCCGCCTGATCGTGCTGCCGTACCTGCGCTCGATCTTCCTCGTGCTCATCGTGCTCAGCACGATCTGGGATCTGCGCGTCTTCGCCCAGATCCAGGCCCTCCAGGCGATCGGCGGCTCGATCGCCGAGACCTCGACCATCGGCGTGTACATCTACCAGACCTCGCTCGCGAACGGGGAGTACGGCACGGGCGGCGCGATCGCCGTGATCCTCGTGCTCATCCTCATGGCCGTCTCGTTCGTGTACATCCGCCAGAGCCTGAAGGAGGACGAGGCATGACCGCCGTCGTCGCCCCGGAACGCACCGCATCCACGTCGCCGGTCTCCGCGCCGCCCGCGTCCGGCCGCACCACCACGGCGGCCGGGCGCGGGGTCGCGCGCCGCCGCCGCATCCGTCCCTCGTCGATCGTGTTCAGCGCGATCGCGGTGGTCATCTTCCTGCTCTCGGTCTTCCCCGTCTATTGGATGGTGAACTCGTCGTTCCTGCCCAACAACCTGGTGCGCGGGGCCGAGCCGCACTTCTTCCCCGACGAGTTCACGCTGCGCAACTACGCGCTCGTGCTCTTCGGCGACACCCGCACGCCGTTCCTGCCGGCGCTGCTCAACTCGCTCGGCTCGACCCTCATCACGGTCGGCGTCGCGCTCGTGTTCGCCTTCCTGGCGGCACTCGCCGTGACGCGCTTCCGCTTCAAGGGACGCCGGGCGTTCATCATCGCGATCCTGGTCGTGCAGATGATCCCGGGCGAGGCGATGATCATCTCCACCTACCGCCTGCTCGAGGGCTGGAACCTGCTCAACTCGATCATCGGCCTGAGCCTGGTCTACGTCGCGACGGTGCTGCCGTTCACGATCTGGACGCTGCGCGGATTCGTCAACGGCGTGCCCGCCGAGCTCGAGGAGGCGGCGATGATCGACGGCTGCTCGCGCGCCGGCGCCTTCTGGCGGGTCACCTTCCCGCTGCTCGCGCCTGGTCTGATCGCGACCGGCGTGTTCGGCTTCATCCAGGCCTGGAACGAGTTCGTCTTCGCGCTCGTCGTCATGTCCGACGACTCGGCGCACACCCTGCCGGTGTGGCTGCGCACCTTCGTGCAGGCGAACACGACCACGAACTGGGCGGCGATCATGGCCGGCTCGACGCTCGTCGCGATCCCCGTGGTGGTGTTCTTCCTGCTGGTGCAGGGGCGCATGACCAGCGGCCTCGTCGCCGGGGCGGTGAAGGGATGAGCGACGTCGCGCCCGCGGCCGTCTTCGGCACCCTGCTGCCCGGCTTCGTCGGCACGACCCTGCCGTCGTGGCTCGAGACCCGGCTGCGCGAGGGGCTCGCGGGGGTGTGCCTGTTCGGCGAGAACATCGTCGATCCCGCGCAGACCCGTGCGCTCACCGACGCGATCCGCGCCGCCAACCCCTGCGCGATCATCGCGATCGACGAGGAGGGCGGCGACGTGACCCGGCTGCATGCGGCGACCGGGGCCCCGTTCCCCGGCAACGCGGTGCTCGGCCGGCTCGACGACCTCGAGCTGACCGGGGCCGTCGGCGCGGCGGTCGCGGGGGAGCTCGCCGCGGCGGGCGTGAACCTCAACTTCGCGCCCGACGTCGACGTCAACTCGAACCCCGACAACCCGGTGATCGGCGTGCGCAGCTTCGGCGCGGACGCCCGGCTCGTCGCCCGGCACAGCGCCGCGTGGATCGCCGCGCACGAGGCCGCGGGCGTCGCCGTGAGCGCCAAGCACTTCCCGGGGCACGGCGACACCGCGCAGGACTCGCACCTCGCGCTGCCCGTCGTCGAGGCCTCGCGCGCCGAGCTCGACGAGCGCGAGCTGCCGCCCTTCGCCGCGTCCATCGCGGCCGGGGCGCGCACGATCATGAGCTCGCACATCGTCGTGCCCGCCCTCGACGGGCCGAAGACCCCCGCGACGTTCTCGCGGGCCGTGCTCGACGACCTCCTGCGGAGCAGCCTGGGCTTCGCGGGGGTCGTCGTGTCCGACGCGCTCGACATGGCCGGGGCGAGCGGCGAGGTCGGCATCCCACGCGCCGCCGCGCTCGCGCTCGAGGCCGGGTGCGACCTGCTCTGCATCGGCACGCGCAACACCGACGAGCAGCTCGCATTGATCGAAGCCGCCGTGCGCGCGGCCGTCGCGCGTGATGAGCTGCCGGCGTCGCGCATCGAGGAGGCGGCCGCGCGCGTCGCGGCGCTGGGCGCCCAGCTGGCGGCGACGGTGCCGGGCGGCGCCGAGCTGCCGGGCGACTCTGACGCGGATGCCGCCTCCGGTGACGGCTGGAGCTCCGGCCCGCCGCCCGTGTCGGCCGAGCGCATCCGCACCGCCTTCGAGGTGAAGCCTGGCGCGGCGCCCGCTGCCGGTGCCACCCTGGTGACCATCGAGACCACCGCGAACATCGCCGTCGGCCACTCCCCGTGGGGGGTCGCCGCCGCCGGCGGTGCGGTCGTCGAGGTGCGTGAAGAGGATGCCGCGGGGGTGCTCGCGTCGCTGACGGCCGGCGACGGCGGGCTCGCGCCGCTCGTGCTCATCGGCAAGGACAATCACCGGCACGCCTGGGTGCGCGAGCTGATCGACGAGGCTCGGGCGACCCGCCCCGGCACCATCGCGATCGACATGGGCTGGCCCGCGCCCGACCGCGCCTACGCCGACGTCGCCACCTTCGGGGCGTCGCGCATCGTCGGCGCCGCGCTGATCGACTGGCTGGAGCGGCCGTGAGGATCGGCATCGACATCGGCGGCACCAAGACCCACGCGGTGCTCGTCGGCGACAACGGCGCCGTGATCGCCGAGAGCCGTCGCGCGACCGGATTCGGCGCCGACGAGGTCATCGCCACGGCGGCCGCCGTCGTCGCCGAGCTCGCTGAGGCGGAGCCCGCCGGGGTCGCCGCCGCCCGCTCGGTCGGGGTGGGCATCCCCGGCGCCGTCGACGACCTCGGGCGCGTGCGTCACGCGGTCAACCTCGGCTTGGAAGGGCTCGACCTGGGCGCGCGCCTCGGCGCCGCACTCGGTCGGCCGGTGCGCGTCGCGAACGACGTCAACGCGGCCGCCCTCGGGGTGTACTCGCTGCTCGAGCACGGCCCGAGCCACTCGATGGCCTACCTCAACCTCGGCACCGGACTCGCCGCCGGGCTCGTGCTCGACGGCCGCCTCTGGCGCGGCTCGCGGGGCGTCGCCGGCGAGATCGGTCACATCCCCGTCGACCCCGACGGGCCCGAATGCCCCTGCGGTCAGCGCGGCTGCCTCGAGCTCAGCGCCTCCGGCTCCGCCGTCGCGCGGCTCTGGCCGAGCGACGACCCCAAGCCGGTGCGGGCGCTGTTCGCCGCCGCCGACGCCGGGGATGCGCCGGCGATGGCCGTGCGCGAGCGGCTCGTGTCGAACATAGCGGCCGCCGTGCGCATCCTCGTGCTCACCGTCGACGTCGACCGCGTCGTGATCGGCGGCGGCCTCAGCTCGCTCGGCGACGAGCTGCTCGCGGCCGTGCGCGCCGTGCTCGAGGCCTGGAGCGAGGCCTCGCCCTTCCTGCGCATGCAGGACCTCCCGACCCGCGTCGACCTGCTGCCCCGGGGCTTCCCCGCGGCGGCCGTCGGCGCCGCGCTCATCGGGGTCGAGCCGCTCGGCGCCGCGGGCGCCGCCCATCCCGCCTGAGAGCCACCCGGCTCGCACCCCGACCGAGAGCCGTTCCAGCTGAGAGCGGATCGCCCCGATGATGATGGAGAACCCGAATGGCTGAGATCGCGATCGTCCCCGATGCGGAGGCTGCCGGCGAGCTGGCCGCCGAGCAGATCGCGCGCCTCGTGACCCGCCGGGCGGATGCGGTGCTGGGGCTCGCGACCGGATCCACGCCCCTCACGACCTGGACCGCGCTCGCCCGCCGCTCGCTCGACCTGTCCGCGGCGCGCGGCTTCGCGCTCGACGAGTACGTCGGGCTGCCCGACGGCCACCCCGAGAGCTACCGCGCCGTCATCACGCGCGAGGTCGTCGAACCGCTCGGGCTCACGCCCGAGCTCGTGCACGTGCCCGGCGACGACGGCGGGCCGCTCGAGGGCGCGGGGGCGCGCTACGAGGCGGCGATCGCGGCCGCCGGCGGCGTCGACCTGCAGATCCTCGGCATCGGCCGCACCGGGCACATCGGCTTCAACGAGCCCGGCTCGTCCCTGGCCAGCCGCACCCGCATCAAGACGCTGACCGAGGCGACCCGCGCCGACAACGCCCGCTTCTTCGACTCGCCCGACCAGGTTCCGCGGCACTGCCTCACCCAGGGGCTCGGCACGATCCTCGACGCACGCCAGCTCGTGCTGCTCGCCTTCGGCGAGGCCAAGGCGGAGGCGGTCGCCGAGGCGGTCGAGGGCCCGGTGAGCGCGTCGTCGCCGGGCTCGGCGATCCAGCTGCACCCGAAGGTGCTCGTGATCGTCGACGAGGCCGCGGCATCGCGCCTGCAGCACGCCGACTACTACCGCTTCGCCTGGGACAACCGGCTGCCCTTCGAGGTCTAGACGCTCAGCCCTCGCGGCCGCCGCCCCAGCGCGCGAGGCTGTCGATCGCGTCGCGCAGCGCGAGTCCGCGCTCGGTGAGCGCGTACGCGCGGGTGTTGTGGCGCAGCGGGAGGCGTGCGAGCACCCCCGCCGTCTCGAGCTCGCGCAGTCGGGTGGCGAGCATGTTCGTCGGCACGCCGAGGTCGCGCTGCAGGTCGCCGTAGCGCTGCGGGCCGTCGAGCAGCCGCGCGACGATCAGCAGCGCCCACCGCGCGCCGATCACGTCGAGCGCGGCGGCGAGGTCGGATGTCGGAGCGTCGTCGGATCCGCTCACGCGGTCGGAGCGGCGTCCGGCTTCATCCAGAACGGCGAGTAGTGGTAGCCGTCCGGGTCGTCGAACTGGCGCTGGTACATGAAGGGGTAGTCGTCGATGTCGCCGATCCGGCCGCCGGCCGCGCCGGCGCGCTCGACCAGCGCATCCACCGCCTCGCGGCTCGGCAGATCGAACGAGACGGTGACCTTCGACGGGGTGTCGGGCCCGCCGATCAGGTCTTCGGTGCCGCCGACGCTCGCGTACATCTCGCGGGTGCCGAGCATGACGTACTGCTCGGCGGCGGGGTCGGCGTCGCTCGCGGAGATGCGGAAGCACGACACGTTGTGATCGGACATCTCGGCGTTGAGCGTCCAGCCGAGAGCCGTGTAGAAGGCGGTCGCGTGCTCGATGTCGGCGACCGGGCAGGTGATGAAGAGGCTCATGACGGTGATACTTGCAAAATGCAAGTGGCGCGTCAAGAGCCTGTCGGGACGGGCTCCGTCAGCGGCGTTCGACCTCGACGCCCGCGGCCCAGGCGCGGGCGACCCGGTCGTCGTCGTCGAGCACGACGACATCGGCTGCGTGGCCGGCCGCGAGCAGGCCGAAGCGGTCGTCGAGTCCGAGAGCGCGTGCGGGCGTGAGCGACAGTGCGGCCGAGACATCGGCGAGCGGGAGGTCGAGCTCGTGCAGGGCGAGCCGCAGCGCGGTGTCCTGCGTGAGCGTCGATCCGGCGATCGTGTCCGTGCCGGCGATGCGCGCGACCCCGTCGCGCACCTCGACGTCGAGGCTGCCGAGCCGGTAGTCGCCGTCGGCCGCGGCGGCCGCGGCCATCGCATCCGTCACCAGGGCGACCCGGCCGGGAGCCGAGGCGAACAGCAGCCGGGCGACCGAGGGATGCACGTGCGTGCCGTCGAGGATCAGCTCGAGCACGACGCGCTCGTCGTCGAGCGCCGCGACGACGGGGCCGGGCGCGCGGTGGTGGATGGGCCGCATCGCGTTGAAGGCGTGGGTCAGCAGGCGCGCGCCGTGGTCGAAGGCCGTGCTCACGAGCGCGGCGTCGGCGTCCGTGTGCCCGACGGCGACCGCGACGCCCTCGGCGCTGAAGCGGGTGATCGCCTCGAGCGCGCCGGGCAGCTCGGGGGCGATCGTGATCTGCCGCAGCGTGCCGTCGGCGGCGGCGAGGAGGCGGCCGACCGCATCCGCCGAGGGCTCGATGAGGAACTCCGGGTTGTGCGCCCCCTTGTGGTCGGGCGAGAGGAACGGCCCCTCGAGGTGCGCGCCCAGCACGCGCGGGTCGCGGCGGCTCAGCTCGGCGATCCCGCGCAGACTCCGTTCCAGCTGCTCGAGCGGGTTCGCCACCAGGCTCACGACCTGGCGGGAGGTGCCGTGCGGCCGGTGCGCCGCGAGAGCCCGCTCGAGCTCCTCGCCGCCCGCGTCGTAGGCGGCGGCCCCGCCGCCGTGCCCGTGGATGTCGACGAAGCCAGGCAGGATGCGCGCGCCGTCGAGATCTATGCTCTCGTCGGCATATGGGGCTGACGAGACCCCGCGACCCGTCCTCGTGATGCGCTCGCCCTCGAGGAGCAGCCAGGCGTCATCGACCTCTCCGCGCGCATCGACACGGCGACCGGAGTGCAGCAGAACACTCATGGCGGAACTCTACCCACCGCTCCGCGAGGGCCATACTGTCCAGCGTGCCCACCCGGGCGCGCCGCCGAAGACGCTCGCTCGACCCGATCGTGACCGGCGCGGCTCGACGATCGAGGAGGGAGAGGCGATGCGCCGCGGCACCAACCTGCTCGCCGTCGGCGGCTTCAACCAGGCCGTCGTGCTCGACCTCATCCGCCGCGCCCCCGACGGCCTCAGCCGCGTCGAGCTCGCCCGTGCCTCCGGGCTCAGCCCGCAGACGATCGGCAATGTCGTACGGCGACTGCTCGACGACGAGGTCGTGCTCGAGACCGGCAAGCAGGTCAACGGCCGCGGCAAGCCCCGCACGATCCTGCGCCTCGATCCGCGCGGCGGCTACGCGATCGGCGTGCACCTCGACCCCGCCCTGATCTCCTTCGTGCTCACCGACCTCGACGGCGCGGTCGTGGCCCGGCGCATCCACCGCACGCCCGTCGCCGTGTCGCCGACTCAGGTGCTCGACGCGATCGAGCGGGCGATCGAGTCGCTGCTCGCCGAGGCAGCGGAGTCGCTCGCGGTGCCGCGCGAGCGCGTGCTCGGCGTGGGCATCGCCGCGCCCGGCCCGATCGACCGCGAGCGCGGCGTCGTCGACGACCCGCCGCTGCTGCGCGGCTGGAGCGAGGTGCCGCTGCGCGATGACCTCGCTCGACGCCTCGGCATGCCGGTCGTGCTCGAGAAGGATGTGACGGCGGCCGCCGCCGCGGAGCTCTGGGGGCAGACGGGGCACGACGGCGACGACTTCGCGTTCTTCTACTACGGCTCGGGCGTCGGTCTCGGCATCGTGCTCGACCACGCGGTCGTGCGCGGCGCCTCGGCGAATCCCGGCGACATCGGCCACACGATCGTGCGCGACAGCACCGAGGGCGGCGTGCCCTGCGAGTGCGGACGCACGGGATGCCTCGGCGAGCAGACGAGTCCGCTGCGGCTCGTGCGGCGAGCGGCCGGCGCCGGCGCCGGCGCCGGCGCCGGGGGCGGGGGTGGCGTCGGCGCCGGGGTCGGTGCCGGCGCCGGGGCCGGAGTCGGGGCCGGCGCACCTTCCGCCGACGTCGACGACCCGCGCGCGCTGTTCGACGCCTTCGGCGCTCTGGCCGATCGCGCCGAGGCAGGGGAGCCCGTCGCGGTCGCGCTGATCGAGGCGCTCGGCGCCGACATCGCGACGGCGCTCGTGCGCTTCGCCGACCTGCTCGACGTCGACCGGATCGTCTGCGGCGGCCCGTTCTGGGAGCCGGTCGAACGACTGCTGCTCGACCGCGTCGAGCGTGCGGTGCGCACGTCACCCGCGCTCGTGACACCGCATCCGGTGCGGATCGTGTCCAGTGCCGCGGGCGCCGACGTGACCGCGGTGGGCGCCGCCTGCCAGGTGCTGGATGCGCTCTACTCGCCGCGCCCCGCGAACCTGCTGCTCGCCGCGCAGGCCTGAGCCGCGCATCCCGCCCGCCCGTCGTTCGAGGCCGGATCGCCGCGCGATCCTGAGCGCGCCGCACGATACCGCGCGGCGAGACCAGGATCGCCGCGCGATCCTGCCTCTCGATCTCGGGGAATGCTTGACACACATTAAGTACATCGGTTTTAGTTATTGCACCCCCGCCCGCGGCGACGATGACGCCCCCGCGTTCAGCACCACCAGCATCACCAGCAGCTCCTGCATCACCAGCGCTGCGCTGACTCCTCGCCGACGGGTGCCGTGCACACCGAGGAGTTTCGATGAGGAAACCAGCACTCAGGAACAGAGCACGCCGCGTCACCGCGCCGAAGCGCGCACTCGCGGTTCTCGCCACCATCGCCGCAGGAGCCCTGCTGCTCACCGGCTGCTCCGGCAGCGGCGGAGGCGACAGCAAGACCATCAAGGTCGCCTACCAGAAGTTCGGCAACTTCATCCAGCTCGACAAGAACCTCAAGAAGGTCAAGGCCGAGTACGAGAAAGCCCACCCCGGCATGAAGGTCGAGCTCGTGCCGATCGCCGCGCAGGAGACCGACTACTTCACCAAGCTCGCGCTCATGAACAAGTCGAGCTCGACCGCGCCCGACGTGATGTACGAAGACACCTTCCAGGTGAAGTCGGATGTCGACGCCGGCTACCTCGCCCCGCTCGACAGCTACATCGACAAGTGGGACGACTGGGATCAGTTCCTCGGCAACGCCAAGCAGGCCGGGCTCGGCGACGACGGCAAGACCTACGGCATCTCGATGGGAACCGACACCCGCGCCCTCTGGTACAACAAGGACCTGCTGAAGAAGGCCGGCGTCGAGGTGCCCTGGCAGCCGAAGACCTGGGACGACGTGCTCGACGCCGCGAAGGCCGTGAAGGCGAAGCTGCCGGGCGTCGTGCCGTTCAACATCTACTCGGGCACCGCACAGGGCGAGGCCTCGTCGATGCAGGGCTTCGAGATGCTGCTCTACGGCACGAAGGACACCCTCTACGACACCGACAGCAAGAAGTGGGTGACCGGCTCGAAGGGCTTCACCGACTCGCTGCAGTTCATCAAGGACGTCTACCAGGGCGACCTCGGCCCGACGCCCGACCAGGCGCTCGACAAGAACATCGGCACGACGATCTCGTCGGAGTGGCTGCCGCAGGGCAAGCTCGCGATCTCGCTCGACGGCTCATGGCAGAGCGGCACCTGGCTGCCCGACGGCAACGCGCCCTGGCCCGAGTGGAACGACGTGATGGGCCAGGCGCCGATGCCGACGCAGGACGGCCAGGACCCCGGCTCGGTCAGCATGTCGGGCGGGTGGACGCTCGCCATGGGCGCGAAGAGCAAGAACAAGGACGCGGCGTGGGACTTCATCGCGCTCGCGCTCAACAAGGAGAACTCGCTCGCCTACGACGTGGCCGCCAGCCAGATCGCGGTGCGCAAGGACGTCGCCGAGGACCCGGCCTACGCCGAGGCCAACCCCTCGTTCAAGTTCTTCAGCTCGATCGTGCCGGTCACGAACTTCCGACCGGCGACCGCCGACTACTCGAAGATCTCGCTCGACATCCAGAAGGCGATGGAGGCGGTGATGACCGGACAGCAGAGTCCGAAGGAGGCTGCGGCCGACTGGGACAAATCCGTCGTCGGCATCGTCGGCGAGAAGAACACCACGAAGTGACGGCGAGCGCTGCCGCGCCCGCCGTGCTCGGCGGCGGTCCCTCCGGGGACCGCCGCCGGCGCGGCCGGCTCGGCCGGAACCTGCTGCGCGGCACCCCGCTGCTGCCGGCGATCGTGCTGCTGGCGATCTTCCTGCTCGGGCCCGTCATCAGCGCCGTCTTCGGCGCCTTCACGAACTCGGCCCTCTCGGGCTCCGCCGCCGCGGGAGCCGAGTTCATCGGCTTCAAGAACTTCACCGACCTGTTCGCCGACCCGGACTTCCCGAAGTCGGTCGTGCTGACCCTGGTCTTCCTGTTCTTCTCGGCCGTCGTCGGCCAGAACGTGCTCGGTCTCGCCCTCGCGCTGATGCTGCGCAGCGCCAACAAGGTCGTGCGGGCCCTCGTCTCGACGATCGTCGTCGGCGCGTGGATCCTGCCGGAGATCGTGGCCTCCTTCGCGGCCTACGCTTTCTTCACGAAGGCGGGCACGCTGAACGGGATGCTCGCCGCGATCGGCATCGACGGGCCGAGCTGGCTCTACAGCTTCCCGATGCTCGCCGTCATCCTCGCCAACATCTGGCGCGGCGCCGCGTTCTCGATGCTCGTCTACTCGGCGGCCATCAACGACGTGCCGCCGGAGATCACAGAATCGGCCGAGGTGGATGGCGCCGCCGGCTGGCAGCGCCTCATCCGCATCACGATCCCGATGATCCGCCGCAGCATCTCGACCAACCTGATGCTGACGACGCTGCAGACCCTCTCGGTGTTCACCCTCATCTACGTCATGACGGGCGGCGGACCGGGCACGAACTCGTCGACGCTGCCGTTGCTCGCCTACAAGGAGGGCATCTCCTTCGGCCAGCTCGGCTTCGGCACCGCGATCGCGCTCATCCTGCTCGTCGTCGGCGCCCTGTGCTCGATCGTGTACATCCGCGCCCTGAAGCCGGAGGTCGACTGACATGTCGCTCGCCCTGACCTCGCCGCGCGGCCGCGGGCTGCGCATCGTGTCGAACCTCGTGCTCGTGCTCATCGGGGTGGCGTTCCTGCTGCCGATGGTGTGGCTCGTGCTCGCCAGCTTCGACACCCGCGCGACGCTCACCGCGAAGGCGCCCGAGTTCACGCTCGACAACTTCGCGAAGGTGCTCACACCCGAGAACGCGTGGATCCCGCTCGGCAACAGCCTGATCATCTCGGCCGGCACCGCGCTGCTGACCGTGGTCGTGGCGGTACTCGCGGCCTACCCGCTGTCGCGCTACACCCTGCGCATCAACCGGCCGTTCCTCTACGGGGTGCTGTTCGGCACCTGCCTGCCGATCACGGCGATGATGGTGCCGGTCTACGGGCTCTTCGTCGCCCTCGACCTGCTCAACTCGTTCCCCGGCATCATCCTGTTCCTCGCCGCGACCAGCCTGCCGATGGCGATCTGGATGGCGAAGAACTTCATGGACTCGGTGCCGATCTCGATCGAGGAGGCGGCGTGGACCGACGGCTCGTCGATGCTGTCGACGCTGCTGCGCGTCGTCGTGCCGCTCATGCGGCCGGGCATCGGCGTGGTGTTCATCTTCGTGTTCATCCAGGCCTGGGGGAACTTCTTCGTGCCCTTCATCCTCGTCACCGATCCGACCCAGATGCCCGCCGCCGTCACGATCTACAACTTCTTCGGCGCCTACGGGGCCGTCGCCTACGGCCAGCTGGCGGCGTTCTCGCTGCTCTACTCGGTGCCCGTGCTGGCGCTGTACGTGCTCGTGCAGCGCTTCTCGGGCGGCTCCTTCGCGCTCGCGGGCGCGGTCAAGGGCTGAACCGGGCGGGCGCCGCCGACCTCGAACGACCTGATCCATCCACCTTCCGGGAGAGAACTCCATGCACGACACGACCGCGCTCATCGAGGCGCGCATCCGCCGCAGCTACCGCGAGCGCATCCTGCCCGCCGCCTACTCCGAGACCGCACCCGTCGAGGTGACGGCGTGGGAGGCGCCGGGCGAGCCGGTGCCGTTCGCCGAGGCCGTCACGCAGAGCTACGAGCCCTTCGAGGCGGGCCGGATGTGGGGCCGCCCCTGGGGCACGACCTGGCTGCGGGTCACCGGCACGGTGCCGGCGGACTGGCCGGCGGATGCGGTCGAGCTCGTCGCCGACCTCGGCTTCCTGCCCAGCGGTCCCGGCTTCCAGTCGGAGGGGCTCATCTGGTCGGAGGACGGCGTCGTCGTCAAGGGCCTCGAGCCGAAGAACACCTTCGTGCCGGTGCCCGCGGGGCCGGGGGAGAGCTTCACGCTCTACATCGAGGCGGCGTCGAACCCCGACGTCGGCAGCGACTGGAGCAACACCCCGACGCCGCTCGGCGACCTCGCCACGGCGCCGCGCGATCCGATCTACCGCTTCACCGGCGCGCACCTCGGCGTCTTCGACCGCGAGGCCTTCGCGCTCGAGCGAGATGTGTGGACGCTGCTCGGCGTGCTCGAGAACCTGCCGGCCGAGTCGACGCGTCGTGCCGGGCTGCTGCGCGCCCTGGAGCGCGCGATCGACGTGCTCGACCCCGACGACGTGAGCGCGACCGCCTCGGCTGCTCGTGCGGAGATCGCCGGCGTGCTCGCCGACCGCGCCGCCGGCAGCACGCACCGCACGGTCGCCGTCGGGCACGCGCACATCGACTCCGCCTGGCTGTGGCCCGTGCGCGAGACCCGCCGCAAGGTCGCCCGCACCTTCTCGAACGTGCTCGACCTCATGGACCGCTACCCCGACTTCGTCTTCGCCGCATCCAGCGCCCAGCAGTACGCCTGGATGAAGGAGGGCTACCCCGAGCTGTTCGAGCGGATCCGCGCGCGGGTGAAGGAGGGGCGCTTCGTGCCGGTCGGCGGCATGTGGGTCGAGAGCGACACCAACATGCCCGGCGGCGAGGCGATGGCCCGCCAGTTCGTCTTCGGCAAGAGCTTCTTCCTGCGCGAGTTCGGCGTCGAGACGAAGGAGGTGTGGCTGCCCGACAGCTTCGGCTACTCGGCCGGGCTGCCGCAGATCGTCGCCGCCTCGGCGAGCGACAACTTCCTCACCCAGAAGATCTCGTGGAACGAGACCAACGTCATGCCGCACCACACCTTCCTCTGGGAGGGGCTCGACGGCACCCGCATCTTCACCCACTTCCCGCCGGTCGACACCTACAACTCCGACCTGTCGGGCGCCGACCTGGCCCGGGCCGCGAGCCAGAACCGCGAGCGCGGCGTCAGCGACCTCTCGCTCGTGCCCTACGGCTATGGCGACGGCGGCGGCGGGCCCACGCGCGAGATGATCGAGACGGCCCACCGCAAGCACGACCTCGACGGCTCGCCGAAGGTCGACCTCAAGCGGCCCGACGAGTTCTTCGCCGAGGCGCGGGCCTCGCTGCCGAAGCCGGCGGTCTGGTCGGGTGAGCTCTACCTCGAGTTCCACCGCGGCACCTACACCTCGCAGTCGCGCACCAAGGAGGGCAACCGCCGCAGCGAGCACCTGCTGCGCGAGGCCGAGCTCTGGGCGGCGACCGCGGCCGTGCGGGCCGGGGCGTCCTATCCGGCGGAGGAGCTGCGCCGGGCCTGGGAGACCGTGCTGCTGCAGCAGTTCCACGACATCCTGCCCGGCTCGTCGATCGCCTGGGTGCACCAGGACGCGGAGCGCAACTACGCCGCCGTGGCCGAGAGCCTCGAGGGGCTGATCAGCGACGCGATCGGGGCGCTCGGCGGGGGAGCCGGCTCGTCGACGGGGTCCGGTGACCTCGCGTTCAACGCGAGCCCGGTCGAGGTGGATGGGATCCCGGCGCTCTCCGCGGGCGTCGCGCGTCGCGCATCCACTCGCGTCACGGCGACGGATGATGGCGGAGCCGAGCTCGCGAGCGACGCCCTGACCGCGCGGCTCGACCGCGACGGGCACCTCGTGTCGCTCGTGCGGCACGACGGCGCCGGAGCGGCCGCCGGCCGCGAGGCGATCGCGCCGGGCGGGCGCGGCAACGAGCTGCAGTTCTTCCGCGACACCCCGAACCAGTGGGATGCGTGGGACATCGACGCGGCCTACCAGCGCACTCCGGTCGACGCCGTCAGCACCGAGTCGCTGACGATCGAGGGCGACACGGTCGTGCTGCACCGGACCGTCGGCGACTCGAGCATCGTGCAGCGCCTCGCGCTGTCGGGCGACGGGCTCGGCCTCGAGATCGAGACCGCGATCGACTGGCACGAGCGGCAGAAGCTGCTCAAGCTCGCCTTCGCCTTCGACGTGCACGCCGCCACCGCCGCGAGCGAGGTGCAGTTCGGCCACGTGCGCCGCGCCACCCACGCGAACACCTCGTGGGACATGGCGCGCTTCGAGACGAGCGCCCACCGCTGGGTGCACGTCGACGAGCCCGGCTTCGGCGTGACCGTCGCGAACGACCGCGTCTACGGCCACGACGTGACCCGCACGACGCGCGACGACGGCGGCACCACGACGCTCGTGCGCGAGTCGCTGCTGCGCGCGCCCACCTTCCCCGACCCGCACGCCGACCAGGGGCGCCACGTGTTCCACCATGTGATCGTGCCCGGCGAGCTGCTCGACGGCATCGGCGCGGGATACCGCGTGAACCTGCCGCTGCGCACGGTCGCGGGTGGTGCCGGCAGCGCGGACGGCGCTGAGGCGGCGGGCGCGGCGCTCGCCGCTGAGCCGCTGGTGAAGGTCACGGGACCGGCGTCGGCATCCATCCTGATCGAGGCGGTCAAGCTGGCCGAAGACGGGTCGGGGGATGTCGTGGTGCGGCTCTACGAGTCGCGCGGCGGTCGCGCCTCCGGCCGCCTCGAGCCCGGCTTCGCCGCCGGCGCCGCCGTGCGCACCGACCTGCTCGAGCGGCCGCTCGACGGATCGGCGGCGACGGACGGCGGCCGGGGCGCGACCTCGGACGACGCGCTCGAGCTGAACCTCCGGCCCTTCGAGCTGGTGACGGTGCGCATCCCGCGCGCCTGATCCACGCGACGGCGGAGGCCCCGCGAGCACAGGGGGTGTGCTGGCGGGGCCTCCGTCTGCCGTTCTCCGGGGAGCAGAATCGAGCTCAGCGGAAGATGATCGTGCGCGCGCCGTCGAGCAGCACGCGGTGCTCCGAGAACCACTTCACGGCCTGCGTGAGCGTGCGGCTCTCCTCGTCCTGCCCGATCGCGACGAGCTGCTGCGGCGAGCGGGTGTGGTCGACGCGCACGATGTTCTGCTCGATGATCGGGCCCTCGTCGAGGTCGCTCGTCACGAAGTGCGCCGTCGCGCCGATGATCTTCACGCCGCGGGCGTGCGCCTGCTTGTAGGGGTTCGCGCCCTTGAAGCCCGGCAGGAAGGAGTGGTGGATGTTGATCGCGCGCCCGGCGAGCTTCTCGCACAGCTCGGGGGAGAGGATCTGCATGTAGCGCGCCAGCACGACCAGCTCGATGTCGTGCTGCTCGACCACGTCGAGCACGCGCCGCTCGAAAGCGGCCTTCTCGTCGGGGCCCGTGACCGGCAGGTGCTCGAATGGCACGCCGTAGAACTCGGCCAGCGAGCCCAGCTCGGCATGGTTCGCGAGCACGAGCGGAACCTCGATCGGCAGCTGGCCGGCGCGCTCGCGGAACAGCAGGTCGTTGAGGCAGTGCCCGGCCTTGGACGCCAGCACGAGCGTGCGCAGCGGACGGTTCACGACATCCAGCTGCCACTCCATCGCGTAGCGGTCGGTGACCGGCGCGAGCGCGGCGACGAACTCGTCGCGGCTCGCCTCCGACTCCACCTGCAGGCGCATGAAGAAGCGGCCGGTGTCGTCGCTCGAGAACTGCTGCGACTCGGTGATGTTGCCCCGCGCCTCGACCACGGCGCCGCTGATGGCGTGCACGATGCCGGGGCGGTCGTCGCAGACCAGGGTCAGGATCCAGTGCGTGGCGGGGCTGGCGGTCACCCGAGCAACTCTAGGGCCGGTCGGAGCGCGGTTCCGCCGGGTTGCGGCTCCGCCCGAGCCGAGTCACGCCCGGGCGGCGTCAGGCGCGCGCGGCGGGCACGATGCGCACCTCGAGCCCGGCGGCGCGCAGCTCGGCCACCGCATCCGGGTCGGCCGTCTCGTCGGTGATGAGCAGATCGACCTCGTCGAGCGTCGCGACCGGGGCGAGCGCGGCGCGGCCGAGCTTCGAGCCGTCGGCGACGACGATCACCCGCTGCGCGTGCTGCACCATGGCCGAGTTCGTGCGCGCCTCGGTCTCGTCGTGCGTCGTGACGCCGCCCGAGGGGCTGACGCCGTCGGCGCCGAGGATCGCCATGCCGAGGTTGATGGCCTTGAAGGTGTTCTCGGCGAGCACGCCGACGAGCTCGAGCGACTCGTGGCGCAGCGCCCCGCCGGTCATGATCACCTTGAGCTGCGGATGCGTCGTCACCAGCTGTGCGATCGTCAGCGAGTTCGTCACGATCGTCAGCTCGCCGTGGCTCGCGAGGGCGCGGGCGACGGAGGCGGTGGTCGTGCCGCCGCTCAGGGCGACGGCGTAGCGCTGCTTCGGCACGAGCGCGGCGACGGCGGTCGCGATCGCGCGCTTCGCCTCCTGGTTGCGGCTGTCTCGCAGCGCGACCGGCACCTCGGTGCGGCTCTCGAGCAGGCGGGCGCCGCCGTGGGTGCGCAGCAGCAGCCGCTGGTCGGCGAGGTCGGCGAGGTCGCGGCGCGCGGTCGCGGGCGACACGGCGAGCTCGGCGGCGAGCGCCTCGAGCTCGATGCTCTCGCGCTCGGCGAGCAGTTCGAGGATCGCGAGCATGCGCCGCGAGCGCTTGCCCGAGGCGGCGGGGCGCTCGGGCGGGCTGAGGGTCATCGCGCGCCGCCGACGGCGAAAGGCGCGGCGAGTGCTGCGGGCGCGGCGTCGAAGGGATGCGCGGCGCGAGCCGCGACGGTGCGGCGCGAGAAGCGAGCAGTCATGGTGCTCATATTAGGTGGATTCGCGCAGAATGTTGCGCGAAATGATCAGTCATGTCGATCATCGAGCCATGACTCGTGTTGTCTTCCTCGGCGCGGGAAGCGTCGTCTTCACCCGTCAGCTCGTCGCCGACCTGATGTCCTACGACGATCTGCCGCCGCTCACCCTCGTTCTGCACGACATCGACGCCGCGCGCCTCGACGTCGCCGTCGGAACCGCCCGCCAGGTCGCCGAGCGCCGCGGCCGCACGCTCGAGATTGTCCCGGCGCTCGACCGTCGCGACGCCCTCGCCGGCGCCGACTTCGTCGTCAACATGATCCAGGTCGGCGGCATCGACGCCACCCGCGTGGATCTCGAGCTGCCCGCCTCCCGGGGCCTGCGCCAGACGATCGGCGACACCACCGGCATCGGCGGCGTCTTCCGGGCCCTGCGCACCTTCCCGGTGCTCTCCGGCATCGCCCGCGACATGCTCGAGCTCTGCCCCGACGCCTGGTTCCTCAACTACACGAACCCGATGGCGATGAACATCTGGTGGATGGCGACGGTCGCCCCCTCCATCAAGGCAGCCGGCCTCTGCCACAGCGTCTACTGGACCGTCAACGACCTCTGCGAGCTCGTCGGCGTGCCGCTCGAGGGCACGTCCTTCCGCGCCGCCGGCGTCAACCACCAGGCCTGGCTCTACGAGTGGTCGCGCGACGGCGAGTCGCTCTACCCGGCCCTGCGCGAGAAGATCGCGGCCGATCCTGAGCTCGAGCGCCGCGTGCGCGTCGAGATCTTCCGCCGCATCGGCTTCTACCCGACCGAGACGAGCGAGCACTCCAGCGAGTACCTGTCGTGGTTCCTGCGCGACGACGCGCAGATCGAGCGCTTCCGCCTGCAGCCGCTCGAGTACATCGGCATCTCCGAGCAGAACGTCGCCGAGTTCCACCACGCGCAGGAGGCGCTCGCCTCGGGCGCGCCCCTCGAGCTCGAGGAGGGCGCCGCCGAGTACGCGCCCCAGATCATCCACTCGGTGCTCACCGGAACCGAGCGCGAGATCCACGCCAACGTGGTCAACCGCGGCCTCATCGACAACCTGCCCGAGGGCGCGGTCGTGGAGGTGCCGGCGCGGGTGGATGCGGCCGGCGTCACCCCGCTCGCGGTCGGCGCGATCCCGCTCGCGGGCGCCGCGCTGAACCGCACCTACCTCTCCGTCGCCGAGCTGACGATCGAGGCCGCGCGCACCGGCTCGCGCGAGCTCGTGCACCAGGCCGTGCTCGTCGACGGCAACGCCTCATCGTCGCTCACGCCGGCCGCGCTCGCCGCGCTCGTCGACGAGATGCTCGAGGCGCACCAGCCCCTGCTGCCGCGCTCGCTCGGCGGCGACGTCGAGCTGGTCCTCCCGTGACGCTCGCCCGCAGCGGCGATCTCGTCGCCGCTGCGGCGCGACGTGGGGGAGCGGTCGCCGCGATCAACGCGATCACGCTCGAGCACGTCGAGGCGATCGTCACGGGGGCGGTCGACGCGGATCGCGCGGTGATCGTGCAGCTGAGCGAGAACGCGACGCTGTTCCACGGTTCGGATCCGGTGCCGCTGCTCAGTGCCGCACGGGCCCTCGCGGTCGCGGCACCCGTGCCGGTGTCGCTGCACCTCGACCACGTGCAGGACTCGGGGCTGCTCGCGCTCTCGCTCGACGTCGCCGCGTCGGTCGGCCTGTCGTCGGTGATGGTGGATGCCGCCCGCCTCGACTACGCCGACAACGTGGCCGAGACGGCCGCCTTCGCGGCCCGCGGGCACGCGCTCGATCTGAGTGCGGTGTCGTTCGCGGGCGCGCCGTCCGAACCGGGCGCGAGCCCCGAGCGCGAGGCCGTCATGGGCGCCGACGTCGGCGCTGGATCGTCCGCGGGCGGGCCGGCCGCGGGCGGGCCGTCGGTGTCGGGCGCGACCGCCGCATCCACGGGTCTCTTCGTGGAGGCGGAGCTGGGCGAGGTCGGCGGCAAGGACGGCGCCCACGCGCCGGGCGTGCGCACCGACCCGGACGAGGCGGCGACCTTCGTCGCCGCCACGGACGTGGATGCGCTCGCGGTCGCGGTCGGCAGCTCGCATGCCATGACCTCGCGAACCGCCGCCCTCGACCTCGACCTGATCGAGCGGCTCGCGGCCGCGGTTCCGGTGCCGCTCGTGCTGCACGGCTCCTCGGGCGTGCCGGACGAGCTGCTCGTGGCGGCCGCGCGGGCCGGCATCCGCAAGATCAACGTCGGCACGGCGCTCAACGTCGTCGGAACGGCCGCGCTGCGCGCCGCCCTCGCCGAGCGCCCCGATGCGGTCGATCCCCGCAAGCCCCTCGCCGCCTCGCGCGCCGCGATGTCCGCCGAGGTCACGCGCATCCTCACGCTCCTCCCGTAACCGCACCCGGCGCCCCGGGCCCCCGACTGACCTGCGCCATGGCTCAGAGGTGATCGGTCGCCAACTGTCGCTATCGCTCACGGTTGGCGACAGTTGGCGACCGATCACCGAAGTGACGGGACCGAATGTGGACAATGTCGCCGCGCGAGACGCGACCTCTGGCAGGGTGCCCGCATGCATCCCGCAGCGCCTCTGCCCGCTCCGCTCGGCGACGGCGCGTTCCACATCAGGGACGCGATCCGGCACGGACTGAGCGACCAGCGTCTGCGACGATCCGATCTGGTCGCGCCGTTCCGTGGAGTCCGCGCTCAGACCGAACCGGCCAGTCTCCTGCGCCGCTCCGTCGCGGCCGTCCTCTCGGTGGGCGAGCATGCGTTCGTCTGCGGCCCGACAGCCGCTCTGCTCTACCGGGTGCCAGTGCCGCGACGTCTCGAGCGGGATGCGCGCATCCACCTCGCCGTGCCGCGCCCCGGGCGGGCGCCGCGTGGCACCGGCACCGCCGGGCACAGCCTCGGGATCGGACGGTCGGCACTTTGGTCGGTCGACAGACTGCGGATCACCGACCCGGCCCGCACCTGGGCCGATCTCGCGCCACTTCTCCAGGTCGACGAGCTCATCGCCGCCGGCGATCACCTCGTCAGATGGGACCTCGGGTTCGCCTCCCGCTCAGACCTGCTGCGTGAGATCGACGAGTCGCTCGGCCGGCGCGGACGCCGGTCCATGGCCGCGGCGACCCCCGAGATCGTCGAGCGCGCGCAGTCGCCGCGGGAGACCCGCCTTCGACTGCTGCTGACGCGCGCCGGATACGACCTGGAGAGCGATGTCGAGGTCCAGCTTCCGCGGTGCCCGCTCTATCGCGTCGACCTCGCGCTTCGCGGGCGCAAGATCGCGTTCGAATACCAGGGCGAGCACCACGCCGACCTCGAGCAGTATCGAGCGGACCAGACACGACTGAGCCGTCTGCGCGCGCACGGGTGGCTCGTGATGGAGATCAACGCCCGTGATCTCGACGACCCGGTCGAGCTGCTCGCCCGGATCGCCCGTGCGATCGCCGCGCATCCCCACTGAACTCCGCCGATCGGTCGCAAACTGTCGCCATATCTCGCGGATGGCGACAGTTGGCGACCGATCGATGGTCCGGCGGGAGAGTGGGGCGTCGCGGGATGCCGGTGAAGGGGGAGCCGGGCTAGGCGAGGCCGAGCACGCGGGCCGCGTTGTCGCGGTAGACGCGGGCGAGCAGCTCGGGCGGCAGGCCGAGCGCCGAGACGGTCCAGCGGCCCTGCGGCGGGACGTCGGACTCGGGCGCGTAGCTGAAGGCCTCATCCAGCGTCTCGAGGAAGCGGAAGTGCAGGCGGTACTGCTCGAGCGTCGCCGGGTAGATGTCGGTGCCGAAGTGCACCCGGTCGGGGAAGCGCTCGAGCAGCGCGCGCAGGCGGCGCGGCTGGCGGCCGAGCTCGGCCATGCGTCCGGCGATGTCGACCGTGTAGTTGGGCGAGGCGGCGAGCATCCGCTCGACCAGGTCGAGGTCTTCGGCGGCGCAGCCGAAGTGCGCGCCGATGAAGCGGGTTCCGGGCGCGCCGGCGACGAGTGCGGCGTGCGCGGCCAGCAGCCGGTCGAAGCTCGGGTAGACCTCGGTGTCGCCGAACCACCACTCCTTCATCACGAGCAGCTCGTCGAGGCGCTCGTTCTTCTCGTCGAGGGGCGCGAAGAACGCCTTCGGATCGGCGGTGTGGATGAGCACGGGCAGCCCGAGCTCGCCGGCGTGGCGCAGCACGGCGATCACGCGGGGGTCGTCGGGCAGCACGAGGGCTCCGCTCGCGTCGCGGAAGGTGAGGCCGAGGTTCTTCCACACCTTCACTCCGCGGGCGCCGCGCGCGGCGCTGTCGTCGAGCGAGGCGATCAGCTCGCGCACGATCGGGTCGGCGAGCACCGACGGCGAGTCCGCGGTGAGCGGCGAATCGCCGCCCCCGTGCGTCCCCAGCCCCGCCGACTCCTCGAGCCGCGCCCACTCGAGCTGGCAGAAGGTCAGGAAGCGCCCGGGGTAGGCGCGGTCGTAGCGCTCGACGTTGGCCGTGACCTCGTCGCCCCAGAGCCCGTCGAGGTTGACGACGGTGGCGACGTTCGCCGCATCCATGACCTCGATCAGGGCGGCGGGGTCGTCGATCATCCAGTCGTGGTCGTCAGTCAGCCAGCGGCCGAGGTGATTGTGGATGTCGATGGCCGGCACGGCGGCGCGCTCGACGACCGACTCTGCGGGCCGCAGCTGCTGCTGCGGGGTCCACTCGACGACGGGCAGTTCGCGGAGTTCTTCCCAGCTGCGTGACATGCCGTCATCCCAGCACCGACCGCGCAGACCGGCGACACTCAGCGCGAAACGCGCAGAAAGAGTGCGCGTTCAGATCACTTCCTTGCCCGAATGGTGACTCCGGGTGAGCATCGACCCACTTCCCCCTTCACCGCCGAGAGGTCGTCATGAGCCGCAGCCCCAGCAACTCCCGCTCCACGAGATCCGCCCTCCGCCTCGCGATCACCGCCGCCGTCTCGGCGAGCGTGCTCGCGCTCGTCGCCGCCTGCTCCTCCGGCGGCGGATCGGGCGGCGGCGCCGACGCCGACTACACCCCGCCGGCCAAGGACCTCAGCGCGAAGATCACCTACGCCTACTGGGATGCCACGCAGACGAAGGCGATCAAGGAGAACATCGCGGGCTTCAACGAGGAGTACCCGAACATCAAGGTCAACCTCGACGTGACGCCCTGGGAGACCTACTGGACGAAGATCCAGACGCAGGCCTCGTCGAACACGCTGCCCGACCTGTTCTGGCTCAACGGCCCGAACTTCCAGCTCTACGCCTCGAACGGCAAGGTCGCGCCGATCACCTCGCAGGTGAAGGGCGGCTACATCGACCCGAAGAACTACCCCGAGTCGCTCGTGAAGCTCTACAACCTCGATGGCATGCAGTACGGGGTTCCGAAGGACTTCGACACGATCGGCCTCTGGTACAACAAGGACCTCTTCGCGAAGGCCGGCGTCGCCGAGCCGACCGCCGACTGGACCTGGGCCGACCTCTCGACCGCCGCGAACACGATCTCGTCGAAGCTCAAGGGCGACGGCGTCTACGGCGTCGCCGGCGGCATGGACGGCCAGACGACGTACTACAACACGATCTTCCAGGCCGGCGGATCGGTCGTCGACGGCACGAAGTCGGGCTACGGCGACGCGGCCACGCAGAAGGGCCTCGAGTTCTGGACCGACCTCATCAAGAGCGGCGCCTCGCCGACCATGCAGCAGCTCACCGACACCCCCGGCGACCAGTGGTTCACGAGCGGCAAGGTCGCCATGTACTACGGCGGCAGCTGGTTCCGGGCGGCCCTGTCGGACGCCCCGGTGAAGGACGCGGTGCAGGTCGCGCCGCTGCCGAAGGGCGAGAAGCAGGCGACCGTCATCCACGGCGTCGCCAACGTCGTCGCCGCGAACAGCAAGAATGCGCAGGCCGCCCGCGCTCTGCAGAACTACCTCGCGAGTGAGAAGGCGCAGAAGCAGCAGGGCGACGCCGGCTCGATCATCCCCGCCTTCACCGGAACCCAGCAGGCCTTCGCCGACTCGCTGCCGGGCGTCGACCTCAAGGTCTTCCTCGACGCGGTCGACTACTCGGTGCCTCTGCCGGTGTCGAAGAACAGCGCCGCCTGGAACGCCCTCGAGACGAAGCTGCTGCCGGATGCCTTCAGCGGCGACAAGTCGGTGAAGAGCGTCGGCGACGACCTGGCGAAGCAGATGGACGCCGACCTGGCGAAGGAAAAGTGAGTTCACTCCGGATGACCACCGTGGTCGGCGCTCGCCCGAGGCGCGCCGACCGCGGCTCCGGCCGCGTCGCCCCGGGCTCCGGCCGCGGCGTCCGCGCCGGAGGCGAGGCGGCGGCCCGACGACGCGACGGCGCCTGGCCGTGGCTGTTCGTCGGGCCGCTCATGCTCGGCATCGCGGTCTTCTACCTGTGGCCGATCATCCAGACGCTCTACTACTCGTTCACCGAGTGGGGAGTCTTCGGCGGAACGACCTGGATCGGCGGCGCGAACTACACGCGCATGATCACCGACCCCGACCTGCTCTCCTCGCTCGGCAACACGGTGCTCTACACCGCGATCGTGCTGCTGGGCGTGCCGATCGCGGTCGGGCTGGCGAGCCTGCTGAACCTGCCGGGCCTCAGATTCGCGGCCGTCTACCGCGTGCTCTACTTCCTGCCCTATGTGGCGATGCCGACCGCGGTCGCGATGGTCTGGCGCATGATCTTCAACGGCGATCACGGCATCCTCAACTGGGTTCTCGGGCTCGTCGGCATCGATGGCCCCTACTGGATCAGCACGCCGGGATGGGCGATCACCGCCGTCGCGATCGTCGGCCTCTGGTCGTCGCTCGGCTTCTCGATGATCGTGCTCGCCGCGGGGCTCAAGGCGATCCCCGACGAGCTCTACGAGGCGGCGCAGCTCGACGGCGCCTCGCGCTGGCGGCAGTTCCGTTCGATCACGGTGCCGCTGCTCGCGCCGAGCATCGTGTTCGTCTCGATCGTGACGGTCATCGGCAGCTTCCAGCTCTTCGACCTGCTCTACGCGATCATGGGCGCCTCGAACCCGGCGCTGCCGAAGAGCATGTCGCTCGTCTACTGGTTCTATCAGGCGGGCTTCGTCGACAACGAGAAGGGCTACGCGGCGGCGATCGCGATGCTCATCTTCGTGCTGATTGGCGTGGTCACGCTCATCCAGGTGCGACTGCAGCGGAAGTGGGTCTCGAATGACTGAGGTTCTGACCGGGCCGCGTGTCGCTCGCCTCGCTCTGCGCCGGCGACGCGGCGGACGTCAGGGTTCGCACGTCGTCGCGCACGTCATCCTCGCGACCGGCGCAGTGCTCATGGCGTTCCCCTTCGTCTGGCAGCTCATCATGTCGCTGTCGACGAACGCCGAGGTGCAGAGCGTCGTGCCGACGTTCTGGCCGTCGGAGCTGCGCTGGCAGAACTACGCGACCGTGTTCGAGCGGCTGCCGTTCTTCTCGCAGCTCGGCACCTCGGTGTGGATCACCGTCATCCGCACGCTCGCCCAGATCATCCTCTGCACGGCCGCCGGCTACGCCTTCGCGCGCATGCGGTTCCGCGGACGCTTCCTGCTGATGGGTCTGGCCCTGTCGATCCTCATGGTGCCGTCGCAGGCCTACCTGATCTCGCAGTACCAGATCGTGCAGGGGCTGGGATGGCTCAACACCGTCGCCGGCATCGTCGCGCCCGGGCTCTTCAGCGCCTTCGGCACCTTCCTCATGCGCACGGCGTTCCTCAACATGCCGAACGAGCTGGAGGAGGCGGCGCGGCTGGATGGGGCGTCGCCCATCCGCATCTTCTGGACGGTCATGCTGCCGCTGGCCCGGCCGAGCATCAACGTGCTCGCGATCACCGCGGCGCTGTGGTCGTGGAACGAGCTGCTCTGGCCGCTGCTGGTCTCGACCTACCAGGACCAGATGCCGCTCTCGGCGGGGCTCGCGACGCTCGTGAGCGACAAGAACAACACCGACTACCCGGTGATCATGGCGGCGAGCATGCTCGCGATGGCGCCCATCCTGCTGCTGTTCATCGTGCTGCAGCGCCGGGTGATCGACGGGCTGGCGCACTCCGGGTTGAAGTAGCCGGCTCGTCTCTCGCCCTCCGCCCTGCTCGTCGCGTCCGACTGGTTGCGGCGCGATCCACCCTGCCCACTCACCCTGCCCACCCCCTCTGAAGGAGACGAACATGCGCTCTCGCAGGATCCCGGCCGCCCCCGCGGTCGTCGCCGTCGCGGCTCTCGTCGCGGGCGGTCTGCTCGCGCCCAGCGCGGCCTTCGCCGCCGATGACGCGAGCGGCGTCCCGGCCCCGGCCGCACCCTCGACCGTGAAGCTCGCTGCGAGCGACGATGTCATCGCGAACCCGCAGCGCGGGTTCTATCACCACACCGAGACCCACTACCGCGCCGGTGGCGAGGGCTGGGAGCCGCTGGAGGGGGCCGAGCTCGCCGGCTACCGCGCCGAGGGGATCACGCAGATACTGCGGGTTTTCTACCTCGATGCCTTCACGGCGACGCCGACGCTCGCGCCCGACCTGCTCGAGAAGATCAGCGCCGACTACGCGACCGCGCGGGCCGCGGGTGTCTCGGTCATCACGCGCTTCGCCTACGTGCAGGGCGGCGACTGGCCCTACGAGCCGCCTTACGGGGATGCGCCGCTCGACGTCGTGCTGGCGCACATCCACCAGCTCGGTCCGATCCTGCGGGCGAACGCGGATGTCATCCCGGTCGTGCAGGAGGGCCTGATCGGGCTCTGGGGCGAGGGCTACTACACCGACCACTTCGTCGCCGATCCCGCCGATCCGGGCACGGTGACGGATGCCGACTGGGCGAAGCGGGCCCAGGTCACCCAGGCGCTGCTCGCCGAGCTGCCGGCCGACCGCTCGGTGCAGCTGCGCACGATGCAGATGAAGCAGAAGCAGCTCGGCGTGACGACCGGCGCGGCCGGCGCGGTCTCGAGTGCCGAGGCGACGACCGGCACGGCGCTGTCGCGCGTCGGTCACCACAACGACTGCCTGCTGGCGGCGCCCGACGACTGGGGAACCTTCCTCTCCGACCCGATCGAGCTCGACCAGCAGTACCTCGAGGCCGACAGCGCCTGGGTGCCGGTCGGCGGCGAGACCTGCAACGTGAACCCGCCGCGCTCGGAGTGGCCGAGCGCTTCGGCCGAGCTGGCGCGCTATCACTACAGCTATCTCAACCGCGACTACCAGCCCGAGGTGCTCGCCTCGTGGGGCGACGCGGGAATCCAGACGGCGTCGAAGCTGCTCGGGTACCGGCTCGTGCTGACCGACTCGACGATCGCCCCGGCCGCCGACGGCAGCGCCGCGGTCACGGTGCACGTGCGCAACGACGGCTGGGCGGCGCCCTATACGCCCCGCCCGGCGACCCTCGTGCTGACCGCAGCCGACGGCGCCGAGACCGAGATCGCGCTCGACGGCCCCGACATCCGCCGGTGGCTGCCGGGCACGACGACGACCCTGACGGCGACGCTGAGCGATCTCGCGCCGGGCGACTACGCGGCGGCGCTGGCGCTGCGCGCCCCGGTGCGCGACGAGGATGCGGTTCCGCCGACGACCGCGGCTCGCGCGTCCGCCGTCGCTGCGGCGGTGACTGCGGCGGCGCCCTCCGCGGCCCCGGCCTCCGACCCGCGCTTCGCGATCCGCACGGCGAACGTCGGAACCTGGGATACGGCGACCGGTGTCAACGCGCTGGGCCAGACGGTCGTCGCGACGGCGGCCGGGATCGTCGCGGTGCCGAGCGACCCGGCCGCCGTGGCCTCCCCGGGCGGCGCTGCGGCGCAGCTCGCCGCGACGGGGTCCGAGCTCGCGTCGCCGGGTGCCCTGTCGGCGCTCATCGCCGTCGTCGCGGGAGCCCTGCTGATCGCATTCCGTCGGCGTCGCCGCAGCGACGCGCAGGTCCCGCGCAACCAGAATGCGCGTTTCGCGCAATCTCGTGACTGAACGCGCAATCCATCCCACACTGTCCCTGACGGCGCGAGGCGCCGACCCGCACGACCAGACCGGAGTCACCATGAGCATCACCGACGACGAGATCGCCACGCAGCCCCGCCTCTGGCGTGAGGCCCTCGCGGGTCTCGACCAGGCCCGCGACCTGCTCGCCGCACCGGGGGAGAAGGTGCTCGTGATCGGCTGCGGCACCTCCGCCTTCGTCGCCGAGTCGCTCGCCTTCCTGCGCGAGGAAGCCGGGCTCGGCGTCACCGACGCGGGCTACGCCAGCGAGCCGCGCGTCTGGCGCGACTGGGATCGCGTCGTGGCGATCACCCGCTCGGGCACCACCACGGAGGTCATCGCGGCGCTGCGCGACGTGCCCGCCGGCGTGCGCCGCGTCGTCGTGACCGGCGTCGCCGACTCGCCCGTCGCGGAGTTCGCCGACGACATCCTCGACCTCGCCGCCGCCGACGAGAAGTCGGTAGTGCAGACGCGCTTCCCGACCACGTTCCTCACGCTCGCCCGCGCCGCTCTCGGCTACGACGTCGAGCCGGCCATCACGGCGGTCGAGGAGGCGCTCGCGCTGCCGCTGCCGATCGACCTCGGCGGGCTCGACCACTTCGTGTACCTCGGCACCGGCTGGACGCACGGCCTCGCCCAGGAGGCGGCGCTCAAGATCCGCGAGGCAGCCCAGGCCTGGTCGGAGTCGTACCCCGTGCTCGACTACCGTCACGGCCCGCTTGCGGTCGCGCACCCGGGCTCGCTCGTCTGGCTGTTCGGCAGCGCGGATGCGGCGCTCGCCGACGACATCCGCCGCACCGGAGCGACCGTGCTGCTGGGATCGACCGAGCCGCTCGTCGACCTCGTGCAGGCGCAGCGCCTCGCCGTCGCGATCGCCGCCCAGCGCGGGCTCGACCCCGACCAGCCGCGTCACCTGACGCGGTCGATCATCCTCAGCTGACCGCGTGGCGGCGGCGCGTCCGAGCTCGAGCCCGCCGCGCCGCCGCCCTCGTAGCGCACCCCGCACGACAGCATCATCCGCACGACAGCACCACCAGCACCGCCCGCACCATCAGCACCGCCCGCACCTCATCCGACAACGACGTCGCCGCCCGCAGAAGCACCACCACTGCACCGCACGCGCACCGCCCCTGCACCGCACCGCCCCTGCACCACCGGCACCGAGGAGAACCCCGTGACCCCCCGAAACCGACTCATCCGCACCGCCGCCGCTCTCGCGATCGGCGCGCTCGGCCTGGCGGGCCTCGCCGGCTGCGCGGGCCCGACCGGCGCGACGAAGCTCGACACGAAGGCCGATGTCAAGCTCACCTGGTGGACCGGACAGGACTCGGACGCGAGCAAGCTTCTGCAGAAGCTCGCCGACGAGTTCGAGACGGAGCACCCGAACGTCACGATCGACGTCTCGCCGGGTGCCTCGTCGACCGAGGACCTGCTGCAGAAGCTCAGCGCCGGATTCGCCGGCAACAGCTACCCCGACATCTCCTACAGCTTCGGCTCGTGGGCGAGCCAGCTCGAGAGCTCGGGCCGCACGCTCGACATCACGAAGCAGGTCGCCGATCCGGATGTGAAGTGGGACGAGTTCTCCGAGGCGGCGCGCGCGACCGTGCAGCCGAGCGGGAAGAAGACGATCGGCTTCCCGGCGATCGTCGACAACATCTCCCTCATCTACAACACGAAGCTGTTCGAGGATGCCGGTGTCGCCGTGCCGACGGACGACTGGACCTGGGACGACTTCCGCGCCGCCGCGAAGAAGATCAGCGACCCGTCGACCGAGACCTACGGCTACGCCTACTCGGTGTCGGGCTCGGAGGAGACGACCTGGCAGTTCTGGCCGCACCTGTGGCAGAACGGCGGCGAGATCCTGAAGGGCGACAAGGCCGCCTTCGATTCTGCGGCGGGCGTGGAGTCGCTCGAGTTCCTGAAGAGCATGGCCGTCGACGACGAGAGCGTCTACCTCGACCAGACCGACACCAAGTTCGGGCAGCTCTTCGCCGCCGGACGCATCGGCATGATGACCTCCGGCCCGTGGCAGCTGTTCGACCTGAATAAGGCGAAGACCCCCTACGCCGTCGTGCAGCTGCCGGGCACCGACGGCGACCACACGACCGTCTCGGGCCCCGACATCTGGGCGCTGTTCGACCACAAGGACGTCAACCGCGCGCACTGGGCCTACGAGTTCACGAAGTGGCTGACGAGCGCCGAGCAGGATGAGCGCTGGAACGTCGAGATCGGCAACCTGCCGCTGCGCAGCTCCGAGGTCGACTCCGCCGCCTTCGCCGCGAAGGTGAAGGAGTACCCGGGCCTCGACGTCATGGCCGCGAACGCCGAGAACGCCACGAAGGCACGGCCGACGGTCTCGGGATACGTCGGGCTCTCGGAGGCGGTCGGCGACGCGATCTCGCACGTGCTGCAGGGCGACGGGGATGCGAAGACCGAGCTCGCGAAGGCCGCGAAGCAGGCCGACGAAGCGCTCGCGGGGGAGTGAGCGTGTCGGCCGTCACCGCCGGCGCGCGCCGCGCATCCACCTCCGGGGGTCGCACCCCGCCGCGACGCATCCCGCCGTCCCGTCCAGCGCAGCGCCCCGGCGCCCGGCTGCGGCGCTGGAAGAACGACCTCGGCGGCTGGGCGTTCGTCGCCCCGGCGTCGCTGCTCGTGCTGGGCCTGTCGATCTTCCCCGCCGGCTGGGCGCTGCTGCTCAGCACGCAGAAGTGGGACGGCTTCAGCGAGCCGGTGGCGGTCGGCGGCAAGAACTTCGCCAAGCTCGCGACCGACGACAAGTTCTGGGACGCGGTGGTGCACACCGGCATCTACACGGCGCTGTTCGTGCCGGCGTCGGTGCTCGCCGGACTGTTCCTCGCCGTCGCGCTGAACCGCCGCATCCGGTTCATCGGGGTCTACCGCACGGCGATCTTCGTGCCCTTCGTCGCCTCCGCGGCCGCGACCGGCATCCTCTCGACCTACCTCTTCAACCCCGAGTTCGGCCTGGTCAACAACGTGCTGCGCACGATCGGCCTGCCCGCCCAGGGCTGGCTCGAGGATCGCAACCAGGCGATGGTCGTGATCGCGATCATGGCGCTCTGGGGCTCGGCGGCCTTCACCACGGTCATCTACCTCGCCGCGCTGCAGGACGTGCCGATGGAGCTGCTCGAGGCGGCACGCCTCGACGGCGCGAACCGCTGGCAGGCGTTCTGGCGGGTCGTCTGGCCGCAGCTCGCGCCTGTCACCGTGTTCACGACGATCTGGCAGACGATCCAGGCGATCCAGCTCTTCGATCTGGTGCTCACGACGACCAAGGGCGGGCCGCTCGACTCGACCCAGACGATCGTCTACTACCTCTGGCACGAGGCCTTCGTCGAGCTGAACTTCGGCTACGGCTCGGCCGTCGCCTGGGTGCTGTTCGGCATCACCCTGATCATCACCGTCGGCGTCGTGCTCTACGGACGCCGCAGCGGACAGGAGGCCTTCTGATGGCCATCACGACATCCACCCGCTCCGTTCTCGACGTCGCCGGGGCGTCGCCGCGCATCGACTCCGCACGCACCTTGGATGCCGACGCGGCCGCGGCGGGCGGGCGCGTCGCGTCGGGCGCCGGCCGCCGCAAGCGCCGCCGGCCCAGCGCCTGGCACCTGTTCCTCATCCCGGTGTCGCTGCTGTTCCTGATCCCGTTCCTGCAGATGTTCCTCGCCTCGGTCTCGCCCGAGAAGGAGCTGGTCAGCTTCCCGCCGCCGTTCATCCCCTCGCACCTCGACTTCGGCGGCTACGCCGGGCTCTTCGCCGAGTCGAACGTGCTGACGTGGCTGCTCAACACGGTCATCGTCTCGACCGTGGGCATCGCCTCGCACCTGGTGCTGTGCTCGCTGGCCGGGTACGGCTTCGCGCGGCTCAAATTCCGCGGGCGGCAGCTGGGCATCTTCATGATCCTCGGCACGATCATGATCCCGACGCAGCTGCTCATGATCCCGACCTACATCCTGTTCTCGCAGCTCGGGCTGGTGAACACGCTCGGCGCGGCGATCGTGCCGTGGCTCTCGAGCGCCTTCGGCATCTTCCTCATGCGGCAGTTCTTCCTGTCTCTGCCGGCCGAGCTCGAGGAGTCGGGGATGCTCGACGGCGCGAACCGCTGGCAGGTGTTCACCCGCATCATCCTGCCGCTGGCGAAGCCGGCCCTCGCGACGCTCGCGATCTTCACGCTCCTCGGATCGTGGAACGACCTGATCTGGCCGCTCATCGCGATCAACGACCCTCACGCCTTCACGCTGCAGCTCGGTCTGCAGAACTTCCAGGGCACGCGGCGCACCCAGTGGTCGCTGCTCATGGCGGGCAATGTGGTGGCGACGCTGCCGCTGATCGTGTTCTTCCTGTTCGCGCAGAAGCAGTTCGTGCAGACGATGACCCTCTCGGGCCTGAAAGGCTGAGTGCATGACACTCATCGCGCTCGCGCCGAGCCCCGCCCTCGACGTGACGCACCGCATCGGCGTGCTCGACGACGGGGGCATCCACCGCCCCACCGAGGTCGTGCGCCTCGCGGGCGGCAAGGCGCTCAACGTGGTGCGGGCGGCGCGGACGCTCGGCCTGCCCGCGCGCGCGGTCGTGCCGCTCGGCGGGCGGATGGGCGTGGTCGTCGCGGGTCTCGCCGTCGACGAGGGGCTGGATGTGCGCGCCGTGCCGATCGCGGCCGAGGCGCGTCAGTGCCTCTCGCTCGTGCCCGACGCCGGCTCGCCGACCGAGTCGTACGAGCCGGCGCCCGAGCTGAGCGACCGCGAGGCGCGGTCGCTCGCCTCCGCCGTGGGGGAGGAGCTCGCCGGCGCGCTCGCCGGGGAGACCATCGGGGACGCGGAGGTCGATGCGGGCGCGGGCGACGACGACGCGCCGGCCGGCCCGGTCTGGCTCGCGATCTCCGGCAGCCTTCCGCCCGCGCTCATCGCCGGACTCGCCCCCGTCGTCGAGGCGGCGCTCGCCGCGGGCGTCCGGCTCGCGGTCGACAGCTCGGGCGAGGGGCTGCGCGCCCTGCTCGCGGCGCGCCCGCACCTCGTGAAGGTGAACCGCTCGGAGGCCGCGGGCGCGCTCGGACTGCCCGAGCAGACCCCGCTGCGGGAGCTCGCGGCCGCGCTGCGCGCCCTCACGACGCGCCCCGATGGCGACGACGGACTCGTCGTCGTGACGGATGGCGCCCACGGCGCGCTCGCGCTCGGCGCCGACGGGGCCTGGCTCGCGCATCCCGACCCGGAGCCCGGACGCTTCGCCGTCGGCAGCGGCGACAGCTTCCTCGCCGGCATCGTCGCCGGCCTCGTCGCGGGCGAGCCGACCGCGAGCGCCCTGGCGCGCGCGAGCGCCGCCGGCAGCGCGAACACCCGCGCGCTCGGCGCGGGGCGCTTCGCGACGGACGATGTCGACGCGGCGGCGTCGCGCATCCGCGTCGAGGCGCTCGGCTGATGTCGGGCGCGGGTCGTGCGCGGCCTCGTCATCCTGGCGTCATCGACCGGATCGCACACTGAGCGCATGATTCCCGCGCGCACTCGCCTCGCCGTCGCCCTGCTGGCCGGCGCGACTCTCCTCGTGCTCGCCGCGTGCACCGGCGGCCCGTCACCGTCGCCGTCGCCGTCCGCCGCATCCACCTCGACCCGCACCGACGACACGAGCGGCGTCGATGACCAGGGCAACGGGCTGACCGTGCACGGCGGCCCGGCCTACGACTTCCTCGGCGCCGGCGACAGGGGGGTGACCGTGCGCGCCGGCGACGACTGGAGCCTGCCCGCGAGCGCGCGTCCGGCCGCCAACTCGGGCTTCTTCAGCGAACAGGCGGATGAGCGGTGGGGCGTCGGCGTGCGCAGCGTCGACGTGAGCTGGCGGCAGATCGCGCCGAAGGCCGACGACGCGATCGACGGCGCCGCGAAAGGCGCGGCCCAGGGCATGGACTTCGCCTCGCTCGACGCGCAGCTGGAGGCCGCCCGGGCGAGCGGAGGCGGCTACTGGATGCGCCTCTTCGCGAGCGGGAAGGACTGGGCGCCGAAGCGCGTGGCCGCCGACTGCGGGGTCACGACCTACGGACCCGACTACGACGGCGAGCGCCACCTCCCGATCTGGGACGAGTGCGTCTGGTCGCACCTGCTCGCGACCTACCGCGCGCTGTTCCGCGATCAGGGTCTCGCCGCCGACCCGAAGCTGCGCTTCGTCTACGTGCCCGGCGCCTTCACCTGGGCCGAGTTCGACTACGACATCATCAGCGACGCCGCGAAGAAGGGCGATCTGACCTGGAAGCAGTACAGCACCTGGTACTCGCACGCCTGGAGCGACCTCGTCGAGGTCTTCGGACCGGACGCGGACAAGCTCGTCTTCACGGGCGAAGACCACCCCTGGGGGCCGTTCGGCGCGAAAGACGACCTGCTCGCGAAGGAGGCGGTGGATGACGGCCTCGGCATCCGCACCGGCATCACCGAGCTGTCGAACTTCCACCTCAGCGACGCCCCCGCCTACGGCTCGAGCGTGCAGAAGGACGGCCACCTCGTGGTCGACGAGAGCCTGCCCATCCACGACGGCACCCGCATCGTCGCGACCGAGAACGAGTGCTACACCGCCTGCGGCTACGAGACCGATGATCCCTACTACGCCGTGCGGCAATCGAACCTCAAGGCGCTGCAGCTGCGCATGAACTGGATCTACGTCGTGCCGAGCGACTCGTACCTGTCGCGGTTCGCGAAGCACTGGGACTGGGTGCGGCTCTCGATGGGCCAGACCGCCTCGACCAGCTCGGATGCGTGGGCCGAGCTGCGCACGGCCGACGACACTGCGATCGACCGGCGCATCCGCAACCTCGAGCGCTGGCTCGTGCAGGTCGACGAGCCCGGCTCGGTCGCGCATCGCAGCGACGCCGACGTGCACCGGAACGTGCTCGAGAAGGACAACGGCACGGCCTGGGAAGGGCTCACGACCGACGTCGCGGGCGGCGACACCGGGTTCGTCTTCGACGTGGATGCGCGCTTCGCGGCGGCGGCCGCGGCCGACTCCGCCGCCGACTCCTCTGCTGGCGGCGCGGTGCTCAAGGTCACCTATCTCGACGAGGGCTCGGGTGACGTGACCGTCACGACGCCGGTCGGCGCCGCGGCGGCGCGCATTCCGCGCACCGACTCGGGAAAGTGGATGACGGCGACCGTCGCGCTGCCGCCGGGCGCCCTCGGCGGCGATCACCGCCTCCGCCTCGGCGTCGCCGCGGACGCCGACGACCTCACGGTCCGTTTCGTCCGCGTCGTGCGCCTCTGACGTCCCAGCACCTCAGGATCGCGCGGCGATCCTGGTTTCGCCGCACGATATCCCGCGGCGAGACCGAGATCGTGCGGCGCTCAGCTCGGCTGGTCGCCGTCCGTCTTCGGCCCGGCCGACTTGGTCGCGTCGGGCGCGTAGACGAGCTGAATGCCGTCGCCCGACACGATGAGCCCGTCACCGCTGCGCTTCACGGCATCCGCCTTCTGCAGCGCCGCGAGGTAGCGCGTCTCCTGCTCGTTCGCGGACCGCTCGGCGCAGGCGCGCTTCGTCGAGACGATCGGCCCGACCGTCACGTGACCCGAGTCGCCGACCTTCACGTCCGCGCCGAAGCCGTTGCAGCCGCCGTTGCCCGAGAACCTGCCGTCCTCGCGCAGATCGAGCGTCGCCGAGACCGTGGGCGGGGCGAGCGTGCCCTGGTCGTCGGTGATCGAGGTGAGCAGCCAGAGCTGGGCGACGTCGGCCTCGAGCGACCCGCCCGACGATCCGCCTGAACCCTGCGACCCGGCCGACTCGTCGCCGCCCGGGGTCGCGCTCGCCGATCCCGACCCGCCGGCGCCGGGCGCGGCCCCGTCCGAGCTCCCGCTCGCGCAGCCGCTCAGCAGGCCGAGCGCCAGCAGCGCCGCTCCCGCGCCCGCGACGGCCGCGCGCACGGCGCTGAGTCGATCTCCTGCGGTGATCCCTGTGGTGATCCGGAGCATGGTCCCCCTCCTCGTCGTTCCTCTCATCCTGTTCGACGCGCGCCCGAAAGGAAACGTTGGGGTGGATGCGCGACCCGGCCGACCGCGAGTGTCGCCGAGCGCGGCGCGAGCACCCGCCGAGCGACCCCGCCCCGCCCGCCTAGACTGGTGCGGTTCCCCCTGAAGCCCACGCGCGACGGAGACGCATGTCTGAAATCACGCCCGAGGTCGTGGCCCACCTGGCCGACCTCGCCCGCATCGCCCTCACCGACGACGAGATCCAGAAGCTCACGGGCGAACTGGGTTCCATCGTCGACAACGTCGCCAAGGTGAGCGAGGTGGCCACGCCCGACGTCGAGGCGACCAGCCACCCGATCCCGCTGAGCAACGTGTTCCGCCCCGACGTTCCCGGTGAGACCCTCACGCCCGCCGAGGCCCTGGCCGGCGCCCCCGAGCACGCCTCCGACCGATTCAAGGTCAGCGCGATCCTGGGGGAGGAGCAGTGAGCGAGCTGATCACCGCCACCGCCGCCGACCTGGCCGCGAAGCTCGCCGCCGGCGAGGTCTCGAGCGCCGAGGTCACCCGCGCGCACCTCGACCGCATCGCGGCCGTCGAGCCGAGCGTCAACTCCTACCTGCACGTCAGCGAGCAGGCGATCGCGACCGCCGAGGCGATCGACGCGCGCCGCGCCGCCGGCGAGCAGCTGCCGACCCTCGCCGGCGTGCCCGTCGCGATCAAGGACGTGCTGTGCACGGTCGACATGCCGTCGACCGCCGGCAGCCGCATCCTCGAGGGCTGGGTCCCGCCCTACGACGCGACGCCGGTGCGCAAGCTGCGCGAGAACGGCCTCGTGCCGCTCGGCAAGACGAACATGGACGAGTTCGCGATGGGCTCCTCCACCGAGTACTCGGCCTATGGCCCGACCCGCAACCCGTGGGATCTCGAGCGCATCCCCGGCGGCTCCGGCGGCGGCTCGGCCGCGGCCGTCGCTGCCTTCGAGGCGCCTCTCGCCCTCGGCTCCGACACGGGCGGCTCGATCCGTCAGCCCGCCGCCGTCACCGGCTCGGTCGGCGTCAAGCCCACCTACGGCGGCGTCTCGCGCTACGGCGCGATCGCGCTCGCCTCGTCGCTCGACCAGGTCGGCCCGGTCACGCGCACGGTGCTGGATGCGGCGCTGCTGCACGACGTGATCGGCGGCCACGACCCGCGCGACTCCACCTCGCTCACCGACGTCTGGCCCAGCTTCGAGCAGGCCGCCCGCCGCGGCGCCCAGGAGGGCTCGCTCAAGGGACTCAAGGTCGGCGTCGTGAAGGAGCTCGCCGGCGGCGAGGGCTTCCAGCCCGGCGTTCTCGCCCGCTTCCGCGAGTCGCTCGAGCTGCTCGAGCAGAACGGCGCCGAGATCGTCGAGGTCGCCGCCCCGAACTTCGAGTACGCGATCTCGGCCTACTACCTGATCCTCCCCGCCGAGGCGTCGAGCAACCTGGCCAAGTTCGACTCCGTGCGATTCGGTCTGCGCGTCACCCCGCAGGGCGGCGGCACGGTCGAGCAGGTCATGGCCGCGACCCGCGAGCAGGGCTTTGGCCCCGAGGTGAAGCGCCGCATCATCCTCGGCACCTACGCGCTCTCGGCCGGCTACTACGACGCCTACTACGGCAGCGCGCAGAAGGTGCGCACGCTCATCCAGCAGGACTTCTCGGCCGCGTTCGAGAAGGTGGATGTGCTGGTCTCGCCCTCGGCGCCGACCACGGCGTTCAAGTTCGGCGAGAAGACCGCCGACCCGCTGTCGATGTACCTCAACGACCTCACCACGATCCCCGCGAACCTCGCGGGCGTTCCCGGAATCTCGCTGCCGGCGGGTCTGGCCGACGAGGACGGGCTGCCGGTCGGCATCCAGTTCATGGCCCCGGCCCGCGCTGACGAACGGCTGTACCACGTGGGCGCCGCTCTCGAGGCGCTGCTCGTCGACCGCTGGGGCGGGCCGCTGCTGCATCGGGCTCCTCAGCTCTGATCTTCCGCGTCAGCTCCAGCGAGGCGACCAGCCTCTGACTCCTCGGCCCCGTGCATCCGCGCGGGGCCGACGTCGTCTCCCGGGATCGTGCCGAATACGGACACCGGATGCCGCGCGGGATGGATGCGGCGCGCTGCGTCGTCAGGAGGCGACGCGGCGCGCGGCGTCGGTGTGCGTCTCGCGCAGGTCGCGCAGACGCGCGTTGCCGGCGGCGAGCGAGGCCGTGCGGGCGGCGAGGGCGGCGCTCAGGGTCGTGAGCTCGACGCCGCTCTCGGCGAGGGACGCCGCGCGGGCGGCGAGCGACTCCGGTGTCGGCACTTGGGGCGGATCGGCGCGCGCCGGCCAGATGATCGGCTCGAGCTTCTGCCCGTCGAAGGGCTCGATGCGCAGGGCGATCCACGACAGCCAGCGCTGCACGGCGAGGATGCCGCCGCCGATGACGACGAAGGCGATCACCACGGTGAGGAACGCCTCCGGCAAGGTCATGCCCTGACCGTCCCACGGCGGGGAATGCGACGGCTAGTCAGCATTTGGGGGGACTCGTCGTCGGTAGACTCGTCCGCATGGCCCGCGCCGAACTCATGGACTACGACAAGGCCCTCGAACTCTACGAGCCGGTGCTCGGTTTCGAGGTGCACGTCGAGCTGTCGACCCGCACGAAGATGTTCTCCGACGCCCCGAACCCCGCGTTCGCCGACAACCACGGCGCGTCGCCCAACACGCAGATCACCCCGGTCGATCTCGGACTCCCGGGATCCCTCCCGGTCGTCAACGAGACCGCCGTGCACTACTCGATCTCGCTGGGCCTCGCGCTGGGCTGCTCGATCGCTGAGAGCTCGCGCTTCGCGCGGAAGAACTACTTCTACCCCGACCTCGCGAAGAACTACCAGATCAGCCAGTTCGACGAGCCGATCGCCTTCGAGGGCTCGGTCGACATCGAGCTCGAGGACGGCACCGTGTTCACCGTGCCGATCGAGCGGGCGCACATGGAAGAGGATGCGGGCAAGCTGACCCACGTCGGCGGCGCGACCGGCCGCATCCAGGGCGCCGAGTACTCGCTCGTCGACTACAACCGCGCGGGCGTCCCGCTCGTCGAGATCGTGACGAAGCCGATCTTCGGCGCCGAGGGCCGTGCGCCCGAGGTGGGCAAGGCCTACGTGTCGACGATCCGCGACATCGTCCGCTCCCTCGGCATCAGCGAGGCGCGCATGGAGCTCGGCAACCTGCGCTGCGACGCGAACGTGTCGCTGCGTCCGCGCGGCCAGGAGAAGCTCGGCACCCGCACCGAGACGAAGAACGTCAACTCGATGCGCAGCGTCGAGCGCGCGGTGCGCTACGAGATCCAGCGCCAGGCGGCGATCCTCGCCAAGGGCGGCACGATCACGCAGGAGACCCGTCACTGGCACGAGGACACCGGCACCACCTCGCCCGGTCGTCCCAAGTCGGATGCCGACGACTACCGCTACTTCCCCGAGCCCGATCTGCTGCCCGTGCAGCCCTCGGCCGAGCTGATCGCGCAGCTGCGCGCGGCCCTGCCCGAGGCGCCCGCCGTGCGCCGCCGTCGCCTGCTCGAGGAGTGGGGCTTCACCGAGCTGGAGTTCCGCGACGTGAAGAACAGCGGCCTCCTCGCCGAGATCGAGGACACGGTCGCCGCCGGCGTCGCCCCCGCCCAGGCACGCAAGTGGTGGACGGGCGAGATCGCCCGCATCGCCAACACGAAGGGCGCCGAGCCGGCCGAGCTGATCACCGCGACCGCGGTCGCCGAGGTGCAGTCGCTCGTCGACGACGGCATCCTCAACGACAAGCTCGCCCGCCAGGTCATCGAGGGCGTCATCGAGGGCGAGGGCTCCGCGGCCGAGGTCGTCGAGAAGCGCGGCCTCAAGCTCGTCTCCGACGACGGCCCCTTGATCGCCGCGATCGACGAGGCTCTCGCCGCCCAGCCCGACGTGCTCGAGAAGATCCGCGACGGCAAGGTGCAGGCCGCCGGCGCCGTCATCGGCGCGGTCATGAAGGCGATGAAGGGCCAGGCCGACGCGGCCCGCGTGCGCGAGCTCGTACTGGAGCGCGCCCAGGCGTAGGCGACACGAGTGAGGGGCTGGATGCGCGCATCCAGCCCCTCACTCGTTCCCGGTTCATTCGCGCGGAGTTGGCGGAGGGGCGTCGAGCTCGACCTCGAATGAGAAGGTTGTGCTGTAGTAATCGCGATACTTGCCATCTGCTGTCTCGGATTGGGTGACCGACAACTTCAATCCGAGCGTTTCGGAGATCTGGTGAGCAGTGGCTAGCCCGATACCTTGCCCGTCAACGGACGCGGCGATTGGCGCCGAGCCTCGAACTCCAGGAAGAAAAATCGCACTTCGCTCGGATTCGAGAATGATCGGGCCCAGTGAAGTGAAGCTGGCGATGACGCGATCTCGTCGTTCGTCGAGCCGCATTGCGGCAGTCGAACCTGGCGGGGCGTACTTGACGAGATTGTCGAGAATGCCCTGCAGGACTGCTCCGATCGCGTTCTTGTTATAAGTGCAGGTGCCCCATGACCCGCCGTCGAGTTTCAACGTAATCTCGCGCTCGCGAGCCTGCCACTGGTAGATCAGAGTGTAGGTGCGAAAGACCGAATGAAAAGTAAAGGTGTCAACATCATCGCGGGAGCGCATCGGGTCCTCAAGAAAAGCCAGAGAGTCTAGCTTTCGAATCATCAGCTGGGCGGCGTAGAAGATCGATCCCTCAGTGGGCGCGAACTGTGCCGCTTCGGAGAGCGGTCTGTCTGGGCTCTTCTCTCTAAGCAGGCCCTCCGCATGTCCGCGAACTAGTTTTGCAAGCTGCAGAAAATCGTGACTCTGCTGAATGTTTTTGTCGAAGCTCTGTCGCAGTTGCGCCGCCAAAGCGGAATGGATTCGTGGGTCCTCGATTAGCTCGTTGAGCATCTGCTCTCGAAGGTAGTCGAAATCCGCGTTGATTCCGACGCCCAGCTCTCGAGCGGAATCGATCGCTGTTGTCACCTGTTTTGCCTGGACGCGGCGCGAAGGTTCTTGACGCAGACGATTTCTTAGCCGGGACGACTGAGACGTGGTGCCGGTGGCTAGAACACCGAACACCACTCTTTCGGAATCTACGCGAGCGTACGTGATTCCGTATCGGCAAGTGCGGGGTTCGCCGATTGGCGCGCGGTCGTCCTTGCTGCACTCTCGCCGCGGGCACACTATGCAATCGGGATGAACTCCGATGAGACTCCCGTCGGAATCAACTGATCCAGTGGTAGTGGGAAATGGAAACAGTCTCCAGACATCGCCTGTCATGAGGACAGCGCGCCCAATACCGAGATGCCGACCGAGACAACTTTTAGTGCGATGTCGACCTTTTGTGTATCGGGGACATATTTGTCGAGATATCGCTTTAGGCGCTGCGGATTTCCTGACTGCACCGCCCTCAAGGCGAGAGGTACTGCCTTAGGCACGCTGGCAGCTGTCTCTCCGAGCTGCTCGTTCATCCTTGCGATGAAGTAGCCGGGAGAGGTCTGGGCGACGATCAATTTATCGACAATCGATTTGAATTCGACATAATCAGACTCTTTGTCGAGGAATCCATCTGCCAGTCGAATATAGCGGGTGTCGCGGATTGAATACGGCTTTGAGGAATAAACTACGACGGGCTGTGCGGGATTAGTTTGCTTAATGTGCTCGAGGATGCCAAACCCCTGTTTTGCGCGGCTTTCCGCCAGGCCGACTCCCTGAATATCAAGCAGGATGAGGTGAAAGTCACCGTCGGTAAGCTGATGCAGGTTCTTGATCTCGGCCCAACGTTCGATCTTGTAGCCGTCACGCGTGAATAGCCTCTGATAGGTGAACGCGTGGTCGTCTATGACGAGAACCCGCGCTAGATGGCGCACCTGATCGATTGATCGCGGGGTGTCTGTTGGTCGCTGGCCAATCATGGTTGAACGGTACATGGACGCTTGTTATTCGAGTCGGGCCCGAGCCGGGCAGAAGCCGGCGCGAAAGTGCGAGCGGGGTCAGTAGTTCTGGGTCGTGCTCACTTTACGTGCTCGCTGCATCGGTTCTGAAGACGCGCGTTCGGGTGTCATTCCCCGCGCGTGTGCGGGCGGAGCTTCAGGCGGCGCTCGTTGGGCTGGGTCTTCGGCTTGATCTCGACGAGGCCCTGGCGCGAGGTGAGGAAGTCGGTGAAGGTCTCGTAGCCGAGCGAGCGCTCGCGGAACGCGGAGTTGAGGCGCAGCATCTGCGCCTTCACCTCGCTGGGGTGCAGCCACTCCTCGTCGTCCTTCTCGGTGACGAGCTGCATGGCCCGCACGAGCAGCTTGGATGCGGCGGCCTTCGACATGCGCGGCGTCGCGTCGGCGGCGACTCGCCCGCCGGAGGTCGCGACGACGCCGTCGGCGGTTCCGGTGGCGGCGGATGCCGCGGCATCCGCTCCGTCGCCGGTCGGCGCCGAAGTCGGCACGCTGCTCGACGTCGCCGGTGCGGGGCGGGTGGTGGAGTCCTCCGCGTCCTCGTCGTCGTCCTCGTCGTCGATCTCGTCGTCGAGCAGGCCGGGCAGGTCTTCGTAGAGGGTGAAGACGTCGCAGGCCTTGATGAGCGCGGCGCCGGTCGAGCCGCCGACGCCCACGCCGACGACGACGCGGCCGAGACGTCGGGCGCGCTGGGCGAGGGCGACGTAGTCGGAGTCGCCGGCGACGATCACCACGTGCGTGACGTCGGGCAGGCGGAAGAGGTCTTCGACGACATCCACCGAGAGTCGGATGTCGGCGCCGTTCTTGCCGCTCGCCGACTGGAACAGCTGTGTCAGGTCGATCGCGCGGTCGGTGAGCTGTGCGTAGTAGCTCGCGTTCGCCGGAACCGACCAGTCGGCGTAGGCGCGCGAGACGACGACGGGGCCGAAGGAGGAGCCGTAGTCGAGGATCGCGCCCAGGTCGACCTCGGCCTGCTTGAGCTTGCCGCCGACGACGCTCGCCGATCCCATGACGTGGGCGCGGGCGTTGTCGCGGCGCCAGGCCTCACGGCCCTCGGGGCGGAAGGTGCGGTCGTAGTTCGACATGACGATGTTGTCGAAGTCGATGTAGACGGCGACGCGGGGCGTGGGCGATTCGGCCATGCGTCGAGCCTAGTGACGGCCGGTGACGGGGCACCCGGCGACGCCGAGCGGATGGGATCCCCATCGAGATCGACTCTTGCGGGAATGTTCCTAGCGATATATCGTTGACGCATCGTAGAACTTACGAGATGGCTCGTAGGTCCCAACGTCGAAAGACACCAACGAAAGGATGTGGACGCATGACTCGCGAACACTTCAGCCCCGCAGAGGGCATCCCCTTCCGCCGCCGCGGCGACCGACGCTTCGGACTGGAGGCGCACCGCGCCCGGTTCGGCTACCTCCCGCACGACGCTCGCGCGCATCACGGCCGTGACAACGAGCCGCACGAGCACGAGGCCCACGGTCACGGCGGTCGTGGTCGCGACGGTCGCGGTCGCGGCCCGCGCGACTACAACCGCGGCATCGGCACGGGCTTCCCGGCCGGCGGCCCCTTCGGCGGCGGCTTCGGCCCCGGCGGATTCGGTCCGGGCGCCGGTTTCGGCCCCGGATTCCCCGGCGGCCCCGGATTCGGCGGACGCCGCGGTCGCCGCGGCAAGGGCGACGTGCGCTCGGCGATCCTCTCGCTGCTCGCCGACGGCCCGAGCAACGGCTACGGCCTCATGAAGGCCATCGCCGAGAAGACCGACGGCGCCTGGCGCGCGAGCCCGGGATCGGTGTACCCGACCCTGCAGCAGCTCGTCGACGAGGAGCTCATCGTGGCGCGCGGCGAGGGTCGCGGCACCGAGTACGAGCTCAGCGACGCCGGTCGCGGCTACCTGGCCGAGAACCAGGAGCAGGTCGACGCGGCCTGGGAGCGCACCCCGCGCCCGACCGAGTCGATGCAGGAGCTCGGCGAGAGCATCGGCAAGCTCATGGGCGTGATCGGCCAGTTCCACCACGGCGCCAGCGAGGCGCAGCGCAAGGCCGCCGTCGAGAAGCTCGACGAGGCCCGCCGCGCTCTCTACCTGATCCTGGCCGAGTGATCCGAACCCGGCGGCCTTCGCCTCCCGCGCCGTAGCGTCAAGAGCATGAAGGTCGCCGTTCTGGGAATCACCGGGTACTCCGGATCGAACATCGCCCGCGAGCTCGTCGCCCGCGGGCACGAGGTCATCGGGCTCGCGCGTCGCACGCTCGACGCCGAGACGCCCGAGGGCGTCAGCGTCGTCGCGGGCGACGTGCACGACGCCACCACGATAGCCACCGTCACGCAGGGGGTGGATGCGATCGTCAGCGCCACCCGCGGCCACATGGAGGGCGGCGATCTGCCCGAGGTTCTGCCCATCCTCGTCGCGGCGGCCGAGGCCGCCGACGCGCGACTGGGCATCGTCGGCGGCGCCGCCTCGCTGCGCACCCGCCCCGGCGGGCCGCTCGTGATCGACGACGGCTTCCCCGAGGAGTGGAAGCCCGAGGCCACCGCGCTCATCACCGTGCTGGAGACCCTCCGCGCCTCCGACACGGGCGTCGACTGGTTCTTCCTCAGCCCCGCCGCCGAGTACGGCGCGTGGGCGCGCGGCGAGCGCACCGGCGCCTACCGCACGGCCGACGACGACCTGGTCGTGGATGCGACGGGCACGTCGACGATCGGCGGCGAGGACTACGCGATCGCCTTCGTCGACGAGCTCGAGAGGCCGGCACACCACCGCGCCCGGTTCGCGGTCGGCTACTGACCGCGCGAGAAGAAGGAGACGACAGCGTGGCCGTTCTCGACATCCACCTCGGCGCCCCGGCGCTGGAGATGCAGACCGAGGTCGTGGTGACCCTGCCCGAGACCCCGCCGCCGGCCGGCGGATACCCGACGCTCTACCTGCTGCACGGCCTCGGCGACGACGGCACCGCGTGGACGCGCTGGACCGGCATCGAGCGCTACGCCGAGCAGCACGGCATCGCCGTCGTGATGCCCTCGGGCGCGCGCAGCTTCTACACCGACGAGGCGCACGGCCTGCGCTGGTGGACCTGGATCGCCGAGCAGCTGCCCGAGCGGCTCGGCGGCATGCTGAACCTCAGCACCGCGCGCGAGGCGACCTTCGTCGCCGGGCTCTCGATGGGCGGCTACGGCGCGTTCAAGCTCGCGCTGCGCCACCCCGAGCGATTCGCGGCCGCGGCCAGCCTGTCGGGCGCGCTCGGCTGGGCTCGGCGGATGCCGACGCCCGAGTGGCCGGACGAGCTGCGCGAGCTGCGGCACACGGTGCTCGGCGAGGCGGATGCGACCGACAGCGACGAGGACGTGTTCCACCTGCTGGGCCGCACGCCCGTCGCCGACCTGCCGGCCCTCTACCTCGCCTGCGGCGAGCAGGACTACCTCGTCGAGGAGAACCTGGCGTTCCTCGCTCAGGCCGAGCTGCTCGGCGTGCCGATCGAGCAGAGCCTGCGCCCCGGCGACCACGAGTGGGGCTTCTGGGATGCCGAGATCCAGCGCGTGCTGGACTGGCTCCCGCTGTCGCGCTGAGCGCGGTCGAGTGACGTGACGAAGAAGGGGCTCGACCAGGCGTCGAGCCCCTTCTTCGCTCCGCGGGTTCAGCTCACTCGGTGCCGATGGCCTTGTCGGCCGCGTCGCGGGCGCCGTCCACCTGCTCTTCGAACTTGCCGCCGGTGACCTTGTTGACCGCGTCGGCGACGCCGTCGAGCACCTTGTCGCTGATGTCCTCGGCCTGCTCGCTCTTCAGCACGTTCTTCACATCGTCGCTGCCGAGGAACTCCTGGGCCTTCTTGGTGATGTCGTCCAGACCGCTCATGACTCGACCTTCCGTCGGGGATTGGTGACCATATGCTCCCTCCGCGTCCGGCCCGCCACAAGAGCGCGCCGATTCGGCGCTGGGCGAGTCCCGGTCCGCTTCACAGTCGGCGCATAGGCTTCGGGGGTTGCCTATGCCCATGCCCGCCGTCGCATCCCGCCCCGCTCCCTTCGTCCGTCTCGACGGGAGCCCCGTCCGCGCCCTCGTCGTCGACGACGAGGCCTCGCTCTCCGACCTGCTGCGCATGGCCCTGCGCACCGAGGGCTGGGAGACCAAGGTGGCCGACAACGGCCACGACGCCCTGCGCGTGGCCCGCGAGTTCGGCCCCGACGTGATCGTGCTCGACGTGATGATGCCGGGCATCGACGGCCTCGAGGTGCTGCGCCGCCTGCGCGACGACGGCAACGACTGCCCGGTGCTGTTCCTCACCGCGAAGGATGGCGTGGATGACCGCATCGCCGGTCTCACCGCCGGCGGCGACGACTACGTCACGAAGCCGTTCAGTCTCGAGGAGGTCGTGGCCCGCCTGCGCGGCCTCATCCGCCGCAGCGTCAAGGTCGGCGGCGACGACGAGGTGGAGCTGCGCGTCGGCGACCTCGTGCTCAACGAGGAGACCTACGACGTGAGCCGCGGCGGCGCCGCGATCCAGCTCACCGCGACGGAGTTCGAGCTGCTGCGCTTCCTCATGCGCAACCCGCGCCGGGTGCTCAGCAAGGCCCAGATCATCGACCGGGTGTGGAGCTACGACTACGGCGGCCGCTCGAGCATCGTCGAGCTCTACATCTCCTACCTGCGCAAGAAGATCGACACGCTCGGCGAGCCCATGATCCACACGGTGCGCGGCGTCGGCTACACGATCAAGCCCGCCGCCGGATGACGCGCGCGCCCTGGTCGCTGCGGCGGCGTCTGGTCGTCGGCATCGTCGCCCTGCTGGCGGTGCTGGCGATCGTCGTCGGGGCGATCAGCGTGGCGGTGCTGCAGCAGAGCCTGCTGACGCGACTCGACGAGCAGGTGAAGCAGTCGCTGAACTTCGGCGGCGGGCCCGTCGTGGTGCCGTCGAACCCGGGCTCGGGGTCGAGCGGATCCGGTTCGACGGGATCGGGGTTCAGCGGGTCAGGGTCGGGATCGAGCGGATCCGGCTCCGGTTCGGGCTCCGACTCCGGCGACTCCGGCTCCGAGAGCGACACCGGCCCGCAGCGCCGTGTCGGCAGCCTGACGGTGCTCATCATCGACAACGTGATCGTGCGCGCCGAGTACGTCGGCGACGACGGGGTGCAGAAGACCCTCACGGTCGCCCAGGTGCAGTCGCTCGCCGACGCCGGGCTGACGGCGACGCATCCCGCCAGCGTTCAGCTCGACGGTCTCGGCGAGTTCCGTGCGGCCGAGCGATCGCGTGACGGCGTGCGCCTCATCGTGGCGCAGTCGCAGGCCGACGTGACGAACACCACCTTCGAGCTGATGCGGATCTTCGCGCTCGTCACCCTCGCCGCGCTGCTGCTCGCGGCGGTCGCCGGCACGATCATCGTGCGCCTGGCGCTGCGCCCGCTGGGCCGGGTCGCGGCGACGGCGAAACGGGTGGCCGAGCTGCCGCTCGCGGGCGAGGCCGAGATCCGCGAGCGCGTGCCCGAGGGCGACACCGATGCGCGCACCGAGGTCGGCCAGGTCGGCAGCGCCTTCAACACGATGCTGAGCCACGTCGAGGATGCGCTGGGCGCCCGCCAGGCGAGCGAGGACCGGCTGACGCGCTTCGTCGCCGACGCCAGCCACGAGCTGCGCACGCCGCTCGCCTCGATCCGCGGCTACGCCGAACTGTCGCAGCGGGTCCCCGGCGATCTGCCGCCCGACGTGAGCCGCTCGCTCGACCGCATCGAGTCGGAATCGGTGCGCATGACGAGCCTCGTCGAGGATCTGCTGCTGCTGGCGCGACTCGACTCCGGCGGCGAGCTGCGCCGCGAAGAGGTCGGCCTCGGCATGATCGTCGCCGACGCGCTCGCCGACGCCCACGTGACGGCTCCCGAGCACCGCTGGCTGCTCGAGCTGCCCGAGGCGGGCGAGGTCGAGTTGATCGGCGATCCGGGGCGTCTGCACCAGGTCGTGGTGAACCTGCTCGCGAATGCCCGCACCCACACGCCCGCCGGCACGACCGTCACGGTCGAGGTGCTGAGCGAGGGCGACGAGGCCGTGCTGCGCGTGGGCGACGACGGCCCGGGCATCCCCGCCGACTTCCAGCCGAAGCTGTTCGGGCGCTTCGTGCGCGGCGACGACTCCCGCTCGCGGGTCGCGGGCAGCACCGGTCTCGGGCTGTCGATCGTGCAGGCGATCGTGGATGCGCACGGCGGCTCCGTCACGGTCGAGAGCGAACCCGGCGCGACGGTCTTCGAGGTGCGCCTGCCGCTGAGCCAGCCGGAGCCCGCGCCGGGCCAGCCGGAGCCCGTCCGCAGCCGGCCGCAGCCGGCGTCGAGTCAGCCGCAGCCCGATCCGGAGCCCTCCGAGACGACGAAGGAGGCCGCGGACTCCTCGTCCGCGACCTCCTGAGATCCGTCGATCGGCTCGGGTCAGCCGACCTCGACATCGAGCTTGACCTCGACGTTGCCGCGGGTCGCGTTCGAGTAGGGGCAGACCTGGTGTGCGGCCTCGGCGACCTTGCGCGCATCCTCGATCGACACGCCGCCGAGCTCGATGCGCAGCGTCACGGCCAGGCCGAACCCGCCGTTCTCGAGCTTGCCGATGCCGACCTCGGCGGTGACGGCCGAGTCTTCAACGGGGATGCGGAGCGCCTTGCCCTGGCCCTTCAGAGCCGAATGGAAGCAGGCCGCGTAGCCGAGCGCGAAGAGCTGCTCGGGGTTGGTCGCGCCGCCGGGGCCGCCCATCTCGACCGGGACGGTGAGCTCGACCTGCAGGCTGCCGTCGCTCGTGGCGGCGCTGCCGTTGCGTCCGTCGCCGAGGCTCGTGGCGACGGCGGTGTAGATGGGTTCCATGCGGAGGTCCTTCCGGGGTGGTGCGGGGGAGGGCGCGCCGGGGCGCGCACCGCCGACCACCGTATCCATCTCCTGTGACGTGCCGCCGACCGCGCGGCGTCGGCGACGGCGGTGTGAGCGAGCTCTCAGATGGATGCGCGCCGCGAGCCCCGCATCCGATCGGCCTCGCGGAGTAGCGTCGCGACCATGGCCTCGACCCCGCCCATCGACACCCTGATCGTGCTCGGAGCGGGCGGTGATCTCGCCTCCCGTCTGCTGCTGCCCGGACTCGCCTCGCTGCTCGACTCCTCGCGAGGCCGGGACCTCACGCTGATCGGCGTCGACCGTGCCGAGCTCGACGACGCCGCCTGGCAGAAGCGGGTGTCGACCGCGTTCGGATCGGATGCCGGGCCGCGCGCGGCGCGCATCGCGAAGGCCTCGCGCTATCTCGTCGGCGATGCGACGAGCGCCGACGATCTGAGCCGGGCGCTCGCGGCCGCGACGGGGCGCACCGCCCTCTACTTCGCGCTGCCGCCCGCCGTCGCCGAGAAGGCGTGCGCGGCGCTGCGCGACGTCGAACGACCCGCCGGGCTCGTGCTCGCGCTCGAGAAGCCCTTCGCCTCCGACTACGCGAGCGCGCGCCGGCTCAACCGGCTGCTCGAGACCCTCGTGCCCGAGGAGCAGGTCTTCCGCGTCGACCACTTCCTCGGCAAGTCGACCGTGCTGAACCTGATCGGGCTGCGTTTCGCGAACCGCCTGCTCGAGCCGCTGCTGTCGTCGCAGAACATCGAGCGCGTCGACATCGTCGCGGATGAGGCGCTCGGCCTCGAGGGCCGCGCCGGCTACTACGACCACGCCGGCGCCGCGCGCGACATGATCCAAAGCCATCTGCTGCTCGTGCTCGCGCTCGCCGCGATGGAGCCGCCGTCGTCGGTCGAGTCCGAGGATCTGCGCGGCGCGATGGCGCAGGTGCTGCGGGCGACGCGACCGTGGAAGGCCGACGGCACCGCGAGCCGGCGCGGGCGATACACCGCCGGCCGGATCGACGGCCGCGACCTGCCCGACTACAGCGACGAGGCCGGCGTCGTCGCGGCCCGTCGCACCGAGACGCTGGCCGAGCTGACGGTCGCGATCGACACCTGGCGCTGGGCCGGCGTGCCGTTCACGCTCCGCTCGGGCAAGGCCCTCGGCACCGGGCGCCAGGAGGTCGTCTTCACGCTGCGCGAGGTGCCGCACCTGCCGAACGGGCTGTCGGGTCCGAAGCGCACGGCGCGCATCCGCGTCGGCATCAAGCCGGCGGTGCTCGAGCTCGACCTCGCGACGAACGGGCACGACGACCCCTTCGACCTCGAGTGGGAGACGCTGCGCACCGAGTTCCCGGCCAACGAGCTCAGCGCCTACGGCGAGGTGCTGGCCGAGCTCATCGAGGGCGACCCGACGCTGTCGGTGCGCGGCGACGTCGCCGAGCAGTGCTGGCGCATCGTCGGTCCGGTGCTCGCCGCGTGGGGGCGCAACGAAGTTCCGCTGCAGAGCTACGAGGCCGGGTCGGCGGGGCCGCGCGGCTGGGACAAGCCGATCGTCTGATCCGCGGCCGGCGGCATCCGACCGCATCCGCGCCGCGCGCCCTGCCGGCGGCACCTCCGCTCCGCCCCTGAACCCCGCTCGGGGTGCTTGACCGCGCTCGCGGCCGCAGGGGAACATGGCGGCGATGGCCGACATCGTGGAGGGCCGGGTTCGTCTCGAACCCGCGACCCTGGATCAGCTCGATGCGTACTTCCGGGATCCTGACCAGCTCGCGGAGGCGCTGCGATCGCCCCTGCCCGAGGGGTGGCCCTCCGACGTGAACGCGTTCCTCTGGGTCGCGAACGCCCTGCAGCGCGCGCCCGAGGCCGCGGCGCGATGGATGTACTGGGCGATCGAGGCCGAGACCGGTCGTCTCATCGGCGACGGCGGCCTGCGCAGCGAGAAGCCCGGCGTCCTCGACGTGAGCTACGAGCTCGCCGAGGAGTTCCGCGGCCGCGGTCTCGGCGCGCCGCTCGTCGACGCGCTCTGCCGCATCGGCTTCGAGGACCCGGCGATCACCCGCATCGAGGCTCACACGCGCGTGGACGACGAGGCTTCGCCGTCGACCCTGCTGCGCGCCGGCTTCGAGCGCGTCGGGGTGATCGAGCCGCTCGATCCCGAGGTCGGCCGCCCGGCCGTCGAATGGGTGCGGCGGCGCGGCTGACCCGTCCGACCCATCCGGCCGGCCCGTCAGCTCAGGCTGTCGAGCACCTTCTGGATGCGGCGCTCGCGCGTCGCCTCGGCCTTCGCCTCGCCGACCGAGCGGGCGTGCTCCTTGCGCGCCGAGTACGACAGCGCGTCGAAGGCGGCGCGCGCCCCGGCGGTCTCGAGAGCCGCGGCCAGCTCGGCGGGCACCTCGACCGTGCGCTCGCCGGCGACGTGCTCGAGGGTGACGTCGTGCTCTTCTCCGCCCGCGACGCCGGCCGACTTGCGGATCGCCGCCGACACCGGGATCAGGTACTTGCCGCCCATGACGGCGATCGTCGAGTCGTAGTCGAAGCCGTTCAGCGTGACCTTCACCGGCACGCGCTTGCCGGCGGCGAAGCCGAGCACGACCTCCTCGGGAACCTCGATGCCGACGTTGTTGCCGATCTGCAGCAGGGTGGTGCGGAAGGTGGTCATGGCGACTCCTGGCTCGGGAAGCGAACGTGCCGATCTTCGCGCATCCGCCTCGTCGAGGGAATGCGCCGGGCCGCGCCGTCTCGCCGGTAGGCTGACCGGCATGAAGGTGTTCGCGTTCCTGATCTGTCTCGTGCTCTTCGTCGGCGCGTTCTTCCTCTTCGGCTACGCCTTCGACGCGCCGGAGCCGTTCCACCTCGTGATCTTCGCCTCGGGCCTGGTCGCGATCGCGCTCTCGCTGATCATCCCGTTCCACCTGCTCGAGAAGCTCGACTGAGCGCGAACGGCGGAATCCGACGGTGAAGGCGGCGAGCGCGACGGTCGACATCGTCGTCGCCGCGCCGCTCGCCGAGGCCTTCGCCACGACGGTCGCAACCGACCCGCCCGCCTTCTATCCGCGGTTCGGCCCGCTGCCCGCCGTCGTGTCGGTCTCGGACCAGACCGACTCCTTCGACGTCGTCGGCGCCTCCCGACGATTGCATCTCTCCGACGGCGGCTCGGTCATCGAGACCGTCGCCGAAGTGGATGCGCCGCGCCGGCACGTCTACGAGCTCAGCCGCTTCCAGAAGCTGTTCGGCTCCCTCGTCTCCGGCGGACGCGCGGAGTGGATCTTCGCCCACGACGGCGAGGGCACCCGCATCCGCTGGACCTACTCCTTCGCACCGCTGCCCTGGCGGGGTGCGATCGTGCACCTCATCGTGCGCCTGTTCTGGGCGCCCTACATGCGCAGCGTGATGCCGCCGATCGCCCGGCAGGCGGGCGTCGTCGTCGCGAAGCCCGCGACCCGCGCGACCGACTGAGCCGGCGGACCGCGGCTCGGGCGCCGGCCTACAGCTCGACCGTGCGGCTCTCGCCGACCTCGGGCGGACGCTTCGCGATGAGCGCCGCGGCGACCTCGATCACGCGCTTGAGCGCGGGTCGGTCGAGATCCCAGAACTCGATCGATTCGACGTCGACCCGCAGCAGGGCGACGGCCGGATCCTCGCGCCCGCCCTCGAAGTAGGCCTCGGCCCAGGGATTCCAGAGCAGGTCGATGCGGGGCTGGCTGCGGTCGATGCTCGCGCTGCCGCTGAGCGAGAGATAGCCCTTGCCGTCGCCGACCGCGACGTTCACCTCGGGGTGCCGACGGATCTCGTCGGTCTTCTCGCTCGGGTCGGCGGTGAAGAACCAGAGCGTGCCGGCGAAGTTCTCGGTGCCGTCGACGCCGTGCTCGAGCAGCGCGAGCGGGCGGCTGTGCAGCGCGCCCGATGCGGCCCGCGAGGTGACGGTCGCGGTGCGGGCGGAGGTGAGGATGCGGCGCACGGTCTCGAGGTCGTCGGACGGGTCGGGGGTGCTGGTCTGGTCGCTCATGCCGCCACGCTCGCACCGGCGGCGCGGCGGGCGCGGTCACTGACTGCGGGCATCCAGGTGACGCGGGTCGTGCATCCAGGAGGCGCGGTCCGCGCCGTCGGCGGGGGCGCTCGGCGTCGCGCCCCGCAGGGTCAGGCCGCGACGACCTTCTCGGTGAACCGGGCCAGTCGCTGGGTGAGGCCGTCGGCGCGGTGCTGGATGATCTCGGCCGGCGAGTGGTCGAGCTCGGTGCCCGGGGCGCGCAGTCGGATCAGCGTCGAGCAGGCCAGGTCGGAGCAGATGTAGGTGCCGACCGAGTTGCCGCGATCGCCCGCGTCGCCGGCGCGACGGGCGGAGAACATCCGCACCTGCCCGGCCGGCTGCAGCGTCTGACACAGCGAGCACATGGCCGAGCCGTGCGCGAGCTGCGACTCCGAGGCGCGCAGGGTGAGCCCGACGGGCGCACCGTCGCGCCAGAACACGACATAGCCGCGCTGCGGCGCCTGCGGGTCGCGCCAGCCGAGGTACTCGCGCTCATCCCAGATGACCTCGTGCAGCCCGGGCAGGGGCATGCGGTCGGCCTCGCCCGCGGGGGCGTTCACCATCGATTCGCGGATCTCGGTCTCGGTCAGCGGTTGCATGGTGCCGACGAGCCTACGCCCGCGGGCGGGTCGCCGCCGGGCGAGCGGATGCGCCGGTCAGAGCCCGCGGTCGACCATCGCGATCACCCGGCGGCCGGTCTGGCGGGCGAGCTCGGGATCGAGGTCGTGCAGCGGCCCCTCGAGAGCGAGCATGGCCAGGCCGTGCACGGCCGACCAGGCGAGCAGCTCCGCGCCGGGGCGGCGCTCAGCGGGCAGCTCGCCCGCGGCGACGAGGTCGTCGAGGGCGATGCCCAGCAGCTCGAAGGGCGTGCGTCCGCGCGGGCCGGCCTTGTCGGGGCTCAGTGCCGAGCGCAGATCGCGCGGCACCGTGAACGCGGCCCGGAACAGTCCCGGCTCGTCGCGCGCGAAACGCAGGTAGCCGACGCCGACCGCCTCGAGCTCGGCGTGCGCGTCGGCGGCGGCGTCGCCGGCCCGCTCGATGCGCTCCCACTCCTCTTCGATCGCCTCGGCGACGGCGCCGAGCGCCGCATCGCTGACGGCCTGCACCAGCGCGGTGCGGTCGGCGAAGTGCCGGTAGGCGGCGTTGGGGGAGACGCCGGCGCGGCGGGTGGCCTCGCGCAGCACGACCGCGTCCGGCCCCGACTCGCGCGCCATGGCGAAGCCGGCATCCACCAGAGCCTGACGCAGGTCGCCGTGACGATAGGTGGCCCGGGGTGCGGTGCTGGCCATGGTCCTCCTCGTGCCGCGCTCAGCGCGCCGGGTGCTCTGCCGAGCCGGTGCTCTCGACAGATGCTGGCCCAGGTGTCATTGTTGACAGCGTACACATGACGCCGTGTCTCATGCGGATGCATGGAAGGCATCCACGAGCGGATCCCTCGGCGTGATTCTGACGGAGAGGAACGGCCCATGCTGACCACCACCGGCGCCTTCAGCGGGTTCTCGGTCACCGACCCCGAGCGCGCCCGCGACTTCTACGGCCGTGTGCTCGGGCTCGACATCGTCGACGGCGGGATGGGCGGCATCTCGCGGCTCACGCTGCCGGGCGGCGCGAACGTCATCCTCTACCCCAAACAGAACCACGAGCCGGCGACCTACACGGTGCTGAACCTCGAGGTCGCCGACGTCGCGGCCGCGATCCAGGAGCTCGCGGCCGAGGGCCTCGAGCCGCTGCGCTACGACGGGATGCCGCAGGATGCCGACGGCGCCATGCGCGGCCACGGACCCGACATCGCCTGGTTCGAGGACCCCTTCGGCAACGTCTTCTCGGTCATCGCCGACTGACCCTCGCGTCGTCCGCGGCGCGGGAGAATGGAGGCGTGCTCCTCGACCTCGCCGATGACCTGCGCCGCGACCTCGACCAGGCGGTCTACACCGTCGATCGGCTGCGCGGACTCTGGGGCGACGTCGCCGACGACGCCCTGCAGCGCGCCGACCGCGTGCCGGCGCTGCGCGCGCTCGCCGGCCGCACCGAGGCGTCGGCGATCCTGGCGCGGCTGTTCGTGCTCGGCGACACGGTGCCGCGTGACGAGGCGGAGCGTGCGCTGCCGGCCACCGGCGTCGCCGCGGCGCTCGCGCAGGGGCTGCTCGAGCCCGCGCCGTCCGGGACCGAGGGTCAGCCGGCCGATGCCGTGCGCGGCACGATCGACCTGCGCCCCTACTCGGTGGTCGACGCGATCGGCGTCGCCGCCTGGTGGATCGCGAGCGACCTCGGCGAGCTCGCCACCGGCCGGGCCCTGCGCACCGATCACGTGCTCGGCATCGGCGGCGCCTCGGCCACCCTGAGCGGGCTCATGCTGCCCGACCGCGCGCGGAGCGTGCTCGATCTCGGAACCGGCTGCGGCATCCAGGCCCTGCACGCCAGCCGCTTCGCCGACCGCGTGGTCGCGACCGACATCAGCGCCCGCGCCCTCGACTTCGGCCGCCTCAACGCCGCGCTGAACGGCGTCGACACGATCGAGTTCCGGCTCGGCAGTCTCTACGAGCCGGTGGCCGGGGAGCGCTTCGACCGCATCGTCTCGAACCCGCCCTTCGTCATCACGCCGCGCCGCGAGGGCGTACCCGAGTACGAGTACCGCGACGGCGGCATGGTGGGGGATGCGCTCGTCGCCGCCGTCGTGAGCGGCGCCGCCGAGCACCTCGAGCCCGGCGGCATCGCCCAGCTGCTCGGCAACTGGGAGTACCGCGGCGACGACAGCGGGAGCGGCGACAGCGACGGCGGCGACGCCGACGGCCTCGACCGCGCGGCCGCCTGGGCGCGCGACGCCGGCCTCGAGCACTGGATCATCGAGCGCGAGCAGGCCGACCCGGCGCGCTACGCCGAGACCTGGATCCGCGACGGCGGCACGAAGCCCCGCAGCACCGAGTGGGAGCCGCTGCTCGGCGCCTGGCTCGACGATTTCGCCGACCGCGGCGTGGATGCGGTGGGCTTCGGCTACGTGCTGCTGCGCCGGCCGGCCGACGGCGCGCTCGACCGCGGCGCCGCGGCACCCTCCGCACTCGCCCGGGTCGAGCGCATTCCCGAGGCCCTCGGCGAGAACCCCGCCGGCCTCGGCCCGCACCTCTCGGCCGTGCTCGCCGCGCACGATGCGCTCGTGGCGCTCGGCCCCGACGGTGTCGACGCCCATGCCTTCCGCGTCGCCCCCGACGTGACCGAGGAGCGCAGCCACTGGCCCGGCGAGGAGGCGCCCTCGGCGCTCGTGCTGCGCCAGGGCGGCGGCTTCGCGCGCACCCTGCGGGTCTCACCCGCGGTCGCGGCGGCGGTCGGCGCCTACGACGGCGAGCTCGCACTCGGGGTCATCGCCTCGGCGATCGCGCAGCTGCTCGAGCTCGACGAGCGCAGCGTCCTCGACGAGATCCGGGCCGAGACGCTCGAGCTCGTGCGCGGCGGACTGGTCGTTCCCTGAGAGCCTGAGGCAGGCTCACACCGGCTCCCGAGCCGGGAGTAACGTCGCGGCCGTCGTCCGGGCGCCCTTCACCCGGACGGGAAGGACCAGCGACGATGAGCGACGCGATCGATCCCCAGCCATTCCGTGAGAAGAAGGCGGGGACGATCCGAAGTCTCGTCCCGGCGCGCCTCGACCGGCTTCCCTGGGCGAGATTCCACTGGATGATCGTCGTCGGCCTCGGCGTCTCCTGGATCCTCGACGGTCTCGAGATCCAGATCGTCTCGCAGAACGGCTACGCTACCGAGTTCGACATGAACTCCGCCGAGATCGGCGCCACCGGCACCGTCTACCTCGTGGGGCAGGTCGTCGGGGCGCTGTTCTTCGGGCGGCTCTCCGACCGCCTCGGCCGCAAGAAGCTGTTCATCCTGACGCTCGCGATCTACCTCGCGGGCAGCGCGCTCGCCGGTCTCACCCCGAACTTCGACAACCACTGGGCGAGCATCATCGTGCTCTGGCTGTTCCGCTTCGTGGCCGGAGCCGGTATCGGAGGCGAGTACGCCGCGATCAACTCGGCGATCGACGAGCTCATCCCCTCGCACTACCGCGGCCACGTCGACATCGCGATCAACGGCACCTACTGGGGCGGCGCGGCGCTGGGCGCGGCGGCCAACCTGCTGTTCCTCAACAGCGGGCTGTTCGGCTCCGACTGGGTCGACAACTGGGGATGGCGGCTCTCGTTCTTCATCGGCCCGGTGCTCGGACTGATCATCATCTACCTGCGCCGGCACATCCCCGAGAGCCCGCGCTGGCAGATCACGCACGGCTACGAGAAGGAGGCCGAGGCGACCGTCGACCAGATCGAGAAGGATGTCGAGGCATCCGGTCACCCGCTCGAGAAGGTGGGCGACGACCGCGCGATCACGCTGAGCCCGCAGGAGCGGGTGCCGTTCCACATCCTCGCCAAGGTCTTCTTCAAGATGTACCCGAAGCGCACGCTCGTCGGCGCGACGATGATGATCACCCAGTCGTTCCTCTACAACGCGATCTTCTTCAGCTACGCGCTCGCGCTGCAGAACTTCTACGACGTCGACAAGTCGCAGACCGGGTACTACTTCTTCCCCTTCGCGATCGGCAACCTCGTCGGCCCGCTCGTGCTGGGCCGCCTGTTCGACAGCGTCGGGCGTCGCAAGATGGTGCTCGTCACCTACGGCGGCTCCGGGGTGATCCTCGCGGCGTCGGCGGCGCTGTTCCAGGCCGACGTGCTCAACGCGGTCACGCAGACGATCTTCTGGTGCGCGGCCTTCTTCCTCGCCTCGGCGGGCGCGTCGGCGGCGTACCTCACGGTGAGCGAGATCTTCCCGCTCGAGGTGCGCAGCCAGGCGATCTCCTACTTCTTCTCGATCGCGCAGATCTTCGGATCGCTCGCGCCGCTCATCTACGGCGCCATGATCGGCGACGGGTCCGACCGCGGCCCGATCACGGTCGGCTACTTCCTCGGCTCCGCGATCATGCTGATCGGCGGCATCGTCACGTTCATCTTCGGCGTGGATGCGGAGCGCAAGCAGCTCGAATCGGTCACCGACCCGCTGACGCTCATCCACGACGAGGAGGCGAAGGAGGAACGGCGGAGCTGACCGCCCAGGTCACTCCCACCGCATCCCCGCCGGATCTCAGCCTCGGCACAGAACGCCCTCAGCCCCTCTGCCTACCTTGGGAGATCTAGAGGAGGACGACCGATGGGATTCCTGGACCGGCTGTTCGGCGCCGACGACACGGCGACCGACAGCGCACCCCGACGGACCGACACCGCGACCCGCCCGCGGCAGCCCGAGCAGCGCACCGACGACGAGATCGCGATCGAGCGCTACCGCTACCTGCTGCGCACGGCGCCGCCGGAGACGATCGAGCAAGTGCACCGCGAGGCCTTCGCGCAGCTGACCGACGAGCAGCGCGCCATGATCTACGAAGAGCTGAGCCGCGGAGCCGGCACGGGCGAGCGCCCGCTGTCGAGCGAGCCCGCGACGCTCGCGCGGTCGGCCACCCGGGCCGAGTTCCGCCAGCCCGGCAGCATGGAGCGCATCATGTCGGGCAGCGCCTTCGCCGGGCAGAGCGGCGCCGTCGCGCCCGGCACGGCGGGCGCCGCCGCTCAGCAGGGCTACGGCCAGCAGCGCGGCCCGGGCATCGGCGCGATGATCGGCAGCTCGCTGCTGGGAACCGTCGCCGGCTACGTCATCGGCTCGGCCCTCGTCAGCGCCTTCCTGCCCTGGGACGGCGGTGCCGATCAGGCGGCCGACGGCGGCACGGACTCCGGAGACACGGGCGCGGACTCGGGTGCGGATGCCGGCGCCGACTCCGGGACGACCGAGGCGGCGGGTGCGGACACGGGCGGCGACTTCGGCGGGGGCGACTTCGGCGGAGCGGACTTCGGCGGCGACTTCGGAGACTTCGGGTTCTGACCCGCGCGGCTTCGGGCCCCTGACCTGGCCCGGACGGATGCGCGGAGTCCAGACCGCGGCATCCACCACGACGACGGCGCGTGACCTGCGAGAGCAGATCACGCGCCGTCGTGCTGTATGCCGAGTGTCCGCGCTCGGGCGACCGGCTCAGGTCGTGAGCAGCACCTTGATCGCACGGCGCTCGTCCATCGCGGCGTAGGCCTCGGCGACCTCATCGAGCGGCAGCGTCAGGTCGAAGACCTCGCCGGGGCGGATCGTGCCGTCGAGCACGTCGGGCAGCAGCTCGGGGATGTAGTCGCGGGCCGGAGCCATGCCGCCGGCGATCGCGACGTTGCGGCCGAAGAGGTACTGCACCTTCAGCTCGGTGCCCTCGGCCGGCACGCCGACGTAGCCGACACGGCCGCCGCCGCGCACGACCGACAGCGCCTGGCGCATCGACTCCTTGGTTCCGACGCACTCGAGCACCGCATCCGCGAGGTCGCCGTCGAGCAGGGCGCGCACGGCGTCGGCCGCCTCGTCGCCGCGCTGCTCGATCACGTCGGTCGCGCCGAAGCGACGCGCCTGCTCCTGACGGGCGGGATTGCGGCTCATCACGATGATCCGCTCGGCGCCGAGGCGCTTCGCCGCGATCACGCCGCAGAGGCCGACCGCGCCGTCGCCGACGACCGCGACCACGTCGCCGGGGCCGACGCCGGCCGAGACGGCCGCGTGGTGTCCGGTCGACATGACGTCGCTCAGCGTGAGCAGGTGCGGGATGAGCGCCTCGTCGATCGGACCGGGCACGACCACGAGCGAGCTGTCGGCGAAGGGCACGCGCACCCGCTCGCCCTGGGCGCCGTCGATCGGGTGGCCGTCGACGTCGTCGCTGCCGAAGAAGGTCTTGTGGTCGCAGGCGGCGCTCATGCCGTTGCGGCACGCCTGGCAGCTGCCGTCGCTGAGCGAGAACGGCGCGATGACGAAGTCGCCGACGGCGATGTCCGTCACGGCGTCGCCGAGCTGCTCGACGACGCCGACCAGCTCGTGGCCGATCGGGCCCGAGGCCGGGCGCACGCCGCGGTAGCCCCACAGGTCGGAGCCGCAGACGCAGGCGGCGACGACGCGCACGACCGCGTCGCGCGGGCCCTGGATCGTCGGCTCGGGGCGCTCCTCGAGCCGGACGTCGCGCTCGCCGTGGATGACGGTCGCGCGCATCAGCGGGTCTCGCCGGGGGTCGTCAGCTGAGGCAGGGAGGTGGAGGGAGACGCGGATGACGGAGGAGTGGAGGGCATGCATGATCCTTCCGGAGGGGTGGTGGGAGCGGCGGTGCACGACGCGCGAGGCGTGGGGACGTGCGGCGCAGCGCATCCACGCTAGACCCGCGGACGGAACGGACGCTGAGCCGCGCGCCGACACCGTCCCGGCCGCCGGTCGCCCCTAGCCTGCCGGGGTGACTGCGCCCGGCAACCCGAATGACCGCTACGGATCCGATGTGCTGTCGGGCGACTGGCGCTCCGCCGGGCGCGTGAAGCCCGCGCAGGTGCCCGCCGAGCGCGGTCTCGTGCTCGAGCTCGCCGACTCGGGATTCGTGGGCGCGCTCGTCCGGATGCAGGGGCGCACGGTCGAGCTCGAGGATCGCCACGGCAAGGTGCGCGTCTTCCCGGTCGGCAGCGCCTTCCTCGTCGACGGCGCCCCGGTCGTGCTCGTGCCCGCGGCGAAGCAGCCGCAGTCCGCGACCGCGCTGCGCACCGCATCCGGCTCCGTCGCGGCGAGCACGCCCCAGCCCGCACGGGTCGCCCGCGCCAGCCGCATCTTCGTCGAGGGCCGGCACGACGCCGAGCTGGTCGAGAAGGTGTGGGGCGCCGACCTGCGCGGCGAGGGCGTCGTGGTCGAGTACCTCGAGGGCGTCGACCATCTCGCCGAGGTGCTGCGCGAGTTCCGCCCGGGTGCCGGGCGCCGGGTCGGCGTGCTCGTCGACCACCTCGTCGCCGGCTCGAAGGAGAGCCGCATCACCCAGGGACTGCAGGGCGAGAACGTGCTCATCGTCGGGCACCCCTTCATCGACGTCTGGCAGTCGGTGAAGCCGGCCCGCCTCGGCATCGACGCGTGGCCGACCATCCCGCGCAGTGTCGAGTGGAAGCACGGCATCTGCGCCGCCTTCGGCTGGCCGCACGACGACCAGGCCGACATCGCGGCCGCCTGGCAGCGCATCCTCTCGCGGGTGCGCAGCTATCAGGACCTCGAGCCGGCGCTGCTCGGCCGGGTCGAGGAGCTGATCGACTTCGTCACGCGCGACTGAGCCCGCTCGGCCGCGCCCGGCCAGCGGCCGAGCAGCACCACCGCGAGCGTGAGCATGAGCGAGCCCATGACCGCGAAGGGGAAGTCGAGGAACCACTCCATGACCGCGTAGGCGGGGATGAACGTCGCGATGGCGGCGATCACCACGATGGGGAGCGGGGGAGTAGAGGTGATCTCGCGCGGAGCCTCCCAGCGTCCGACGAGGAACGACAGCCCGAACAGCGCGACCAGCACGACCAGGTAGATCACCGGCCGGCTCCACCACCAGGCGCCGGTGCCCGGCTGCGGGCTCGCGCCGGGGATCAGCAGCAGCGCGCCCGACAGGATGATGATGATCGGCAGGTGCCAGAGGTAGATCGTCATCAGCCGGGTGCCGACGAGGAAGACGACCGCCTTCGCACCGCGCGTGCGCATGAGCGCCGCCAGGGCGGGACGCAGCAGGCGCAGCACGCAGGCCTGGCCGAGGCCGAGCGCGATGAGCGGCAGGGTCGGCGGGTTGAGGTTCGTGAGCATGTCGTCGGCGTACGGACCCCACGCGGTCAGCGGCCACAGGGCCGCGTAGGCGACCGCGGCGATCGCCACCAGCTGCCACCAGCGACGGGCGGCGAACCAGCCGTCGGCGTAGAAGAAGCCGATCTGCTGCACGAGCAGCCAGACGAAGAACAGGTTGAGCGTGCCGATGATGTCGATGCCGCTCGAGTAGCGCACCGCATCCACGACGACCGCGCCGGCCAGCAGGACCAGCACCGTGCGCTTCGGCGCCGCCGCATGCAGCCGCACCATGACCGGCACCATCGCCTGGCAGAGCGCGTAGGCGGCGATGAACCACAGCGGCGCGCCGGCGCCGACCGCCACGACGCTCAGCAGCTTCGGCGGGATGCCGATCACCGGGGCGAGCAGCTGGGCGCCGCCCAGCACCACGACATAGAAGAGGAACAGCGGCAGCGCCGGCTGGGCGAGGCGCAGCACACGGCTGCGCACGTATTCGGCGGCGGTTCCGCCGCGGCGACGCAGGCTGCGCCAGGCGGTCAGGCTGGCGAAGCCGCCGACCACGAAGAACAGCGGCATGATCTGGCCGGCCCAGGTGACGCCGGCGAACCAGGCCTGCTGCTCCAGCGGGCGAGAGATCGAGAGGGCGCCCGCGTCATCCCGGCCGACGCCGACCATGAGCAGGTGGATGACGACGACGAGCAGCACGCAGAAGACCCGGGCGATGTCGAGCGTGAGGTCGCGCTTCGACAGATCGATCGCTGAGGATTTCGCGGCTGCGTCGGTCACTCCGCCACCCTAGGGCGGCGATCGCCGACGCGGAATCGGGGCGGGCCGGGAGCGTTCGATTCCGATCACGGAATGGCCGGTCAGGATTCTGCCAGGAGCGTCGGCGCATGATTGACGACGGTTCTCCTCGCTCCGGTGACGTATCCGCACCGTGCGGGCCGGGGAGCACCCACCCGAGGCGCCGCGACGGCGTCCACCCGCCCGACGGGGACGCATCGGCGTGCCCGATTCCGGTGCCGCCGAAGACCGACGCCCGACCCGACCAGCCTGAGACGAGAGCCATCGCGTGAGTCAGCCCCGCCGTTCCGCCCATCGTGCCGCCCCCGCCTACCGTCGCCGCGGCGCGGTCGTGGCGACGCCGGTGCCGGATGTGCGACTCGGCGGATTCCTGCGGCTGCGTCGCCCGATCGTCGCTCTGAGCGCCGCGCTGTTCTCGCTCTCGCTGATCGCGGTGCACGAGGCGCCGGCCGCCGCCGACGCGGTCGTCGCCGCCGACCCGGCACGGCAGGCGGCAGCCCGCGCGTCGATCGCGGCGAGCCTGCCGACCGCCCTGCAGGTCTCGGGAGCGGTGTCGACCGAGTCGACGCAGCGCGACGACTACGGCGTCGAGCAGCTCGATCAGGTCTCCTGGCCGCTCGATCCCGCGACGAAGATCTCCAGCTATTTCGGCCCGCGCCCCGCCCCCTGCGCGATCTGCTCGTCGAACCACCACGGCATCGACTGGGTTCCCGGCATGGGCTCGCCGATCATGGCGATCGCCGACGGAGTCGTGAGCGAGTCGGGCACGGGCGGCGAGCTCGGCTGGCACGTGACCGTCAAGCACACCTTCCGTTCGGGCGAGGTCGTCGAGAGCGTCTACGGCCACATGCTCGCCGGCTCGATGAACCTGAAGAAGGGCGACGTGATCTCCCGCGGCCAGATCCTCGGAGCCGTCGGCAGCACGGGCGCGAGCACGGGCGCGCACCTGCACTTCGGCATCCTGGTCGGCGGCAAGGCCATCGAGCCGCTCGCCTGGATGCGCGCGCACGTCAACGCGTGACCGCGATGCCGCGCGCCATCCACAGGCTGACCGGCGCGGCGGAGTCCGGCCGGCCGGCGACGGGTAGCGTGGTCGGGTGAGCGCCCCCGTCATCCGACCGATCACCGCCGACGACCTGCCCGCGATCGTGCGGATCAACGACGCCGCCTACCCGGCCGTGCCGATCACCGGCGCCGACGAGATGCAGCGGCTGATCGACCACGCCGCCTACGCGGTGGCGGTGGATGCGGCGGGCGACGTCGTCGGCTTCCTGCTGGCGATGGAGCCGGGCCGCGACTACGACAGCGAGAACTACCGCTGGTTCGCCGAGCGCTCCGAGAGCTTCCTCTACGTCGACCGCATCGTGCTCGACCCGAGCCTGCGCGGTCAGGGCGTCGGTCGCCGCCTCTACGAGGCCGTCTTCGACCGCGCCCGGCTCGCCGGCTTCGGCGAGGTGGACTGCGAGGTCAACGTCGAGCCGCCGAACCCGGGCTCGCTCGCCTTCCACGCCCGCATGGGCTTCGAGGAGGTCGGGCGCCAGTCGACCAAGGGCGGGCAGTTCGTGGTCTCCCTGCTCGCGGCCCCGGTCGACTGACGGTCATCCCTCCGCGGTGAGGAAGTCGCGCACGCTCGCGGGCTCACGGCCGAGCAGCTCGGCGAGCAGCGGGTCGGTGCCGGCGAAGAGCCCGGCGCCGGCCGCCTGGTACATGCCGAGCAGGAAGCGGACCATCGGCTCGGGCTGACCGTCGGCGACGCGCTGCGCGATCCACTCCTCCTCGGGGAGCGCGGTGCTCGTGATCTCGCGGCCGGTGACCTCGCCCGCGATCGCGGCGATCTCGGCGAAGGTCGGGGCGGCGTTCGCCGTGAGGGTGACGGGACCGTCGAAGCGCGCGGCGCCACCGGCGCGACCGGCGAGCAGGATGCGGGCGGCCGCCTCCGCCTCGTCGTCGCGCGAGGTCCACGACACGGGGCCGTCGGCGGGCACCGCGATCACGCCCGTCTGCTGCCACGGCCCGAGCAGCCAGGTGAGGCTGTGCAGGTAGAAGCCGTTGCGCAAGGACGTCCAGGCGAGTCCCGACTGCGCGAGCAGCTGCTCGGTGGCGTGGTGGTGCTGGGCGGGGAAGAACGGCGAGGTCGGAGCGGCGCCCTGGTGGCTCGTGTAGAGCACCCGGCCGACTCCCGCATCCACCGCCGCGTCGATCGCGGTGCGGTGCAGGGCGACCGCGTCGGCGTGCGGGTCGCTGCTGGAGACGAGCAGCAGCTGCTCGGCGTGGGCGAAGGCGGCGGGCAACGTGGCGGGCCGGGCGTAGTCGCCCTCGCGCACCTCGACGCCGCGCTCGGCGAAGCGCTGGGCGGTCGTGACGTCGCGTGCGACGACCGCGATCTCGCTGGCGGGCAGCTCGGCGAGCAGGTGCTCGACGGTCGCGCCGCCGAAGGCGCCGGTGGCGCCGGTGATGACGATCATGGGATCTCCGTTATCGATGGATCGTGAATGCGTTAGCGAAGGTAACACACGCGCTATCACTTTTCCGTTATCGTTGATCCATGTCCGATCGCCCCTCTGCCCGCGACGACGTGCGCGCGCGCATCGTCGACGTCGCCCTGACACTGCTGCGCGACGAGGGGGCCGCCGCCGTCACGACCCGCGCCGTCGCCGACCGCGCCGGGGTGCAGGCGCCCACGATCTACCGCCAGTTCGGCGACAAGGACGGGCTGCTGGATGCGGTCGTCGAGCAGGTCATGGCCACCTACGTCGCCGCGAAGACCGAGATCGTCGCCGCCGCGACCGAAGCCGAGGTCGACCCGGTCGAGGAGCTGCGCGAGGCCTGGGATGCGCAGATCGCCTTCGGACTCGCCAACCCGAGCCTGTTCGGGCTCGTCACCGACCCGGAGCGGGCACGCCGCTCGCCGGCCGCCCGCTCGGGCGTGCACGTGCTGCGCGCGCGCGTCCATCGGGTCGCCCTGGCCGGACGGCTGCGCGTCGCCGAGGAGCGCGCGGTCGGCATGATCCAGGCCGCCGGTGTCGGCGCGGTGCTGGCGATGCTGTCGCGCGACCCCGACGACCGCGATGAGGGGCTCGCGGAGGAGCTCGCCGACGCGCTGTTCGGGCGGATCATCGGCGACGCCCCGGCGCAGGCCGACCGCGCGGCGACCCTCGTCGCGTTCCGCGCCGTCGCACCCGAGCTGCCCGGGCTGACCGCCGGGGAGCGCGCCGTGCTGCTCGAGTGGGTCGACCGGGCGATCGTCGAGAGCTGACCGGTCGTCGCGGGCGCGCAGACCGGCGGCTCGAGCGGATGCGCGTCCCGGCTCGCCGGGGAGGCGGGCGTGCGCCCTGAGCGGACACCCACCGACATCTCCGGAAGCCGGGGTTAGCCTGGGGCCGTGCTCCAGCAGCAGGTGAGTCTCGTGCGCGGTATCGCCGCGTTCCTCGGCCTGCTCGTCGACGGCGCCGCCGATCTGCTCGGGCTCTCGCTCGCGCTGCTCGCGGTTCTCTCGCTGGCCGGCGCGGTCGTCGTGGCCGCGCTCGTGCTGCTGCGCGTCGTCGGAACACACCGCGCCCCGCCGCGGGGAGCTGCGCGACCGCGGAGGCCGCAGCTGCTGCTCGCTCCCGCGTCCTCGCATCCGGATGCGCGGGGCCACGCACGTCCGCGGGCCCCGGGCGCGCTCCTGCCGGCCGTCTAGCCCGCACCCTCCGCCGACCTTGCTGGTCGCCGCGCCACCGCGCGCGCGATCACCCTGCGCGCTTCGTCGCGCTCGTCGGCGGCGCCGGGAGCTGACGGCCACACGCCGTCACCATCCCTCTTCCTGCAGGAGCCGTCTTTGAACCCCTTCGACATCCCCGTCGTCGCCGCGCTGCTCGCGGCGGCATCGAACGCCCTGAACGCCCTCGGCGGCGTCGTCACCCCCGCGATCGCGATCGTCATCGTGACCGTGCTCATCCGTCTCGCGCTCGTGCCGGTCAACGCCCGGGTCGTGCGGGCTGAGGGGCACCGTCGCCGCATCGCGCCGCTGCTCGCCGCGCTGCGCAAGCGCCACGCCAAGAACCCCGAGAAGCTGCAGGCGGCGACGCTCGAGCTCTACCAGCAGGAGAAGGTCTCGCCCTTCGCCGGCATGCTGCCCGCCCTCGCGCAGGCGCCGGTGCTGGGGCTCGTCTACGGCGTCTTCACGCATCCCGAGATCGGCGGCACGACGAACCCCCTGTTCTCGGCCACGTTCGCCGGAGCGCCGCTCGGCGAACACCCGCTCGACGCCCTGCTGCGTCTCGACCCCTCGGCGTGGGTCGGCGTCGCCGTGCTGGCGGTCATCGCGGTCGTGGCGTGGTTCCATCGCCGCAGCGCGCAGCGGCTCGCGATCGACCCGGCCGCCGCGAACAGCACGCTCGCGCGGGTGCTGAGCTGGATGCCGTTCATCACGGTGGTCTTCGCATGCCTCGTGCCGCTCGCCGCAGCGCTCTATCTCGCCGCGTCGACCGCCTGGACGCTGGGGGAGCGGGCGGTGCTGCGCCGCGTGATCTGGCCGCGGCTCGGGGTCTCGACCGCGGCGGTTCCGGCCGCGGGCTGAGCCCGCATCCGCTCGCCGTGATCGGCGCCGCCTCGCCTCGGGTGCGCGGCGGCGCCGATCAGCCCGACGCCGACGCCGACGCCGTCGACTCGGGCGCCGGGCGGGTCAGTGCCCGCCGCCCCCGTAGGCCCCGCGCTGCTGGAGCCGCTCGAGGTGCGCGTCGAGCGCGAAGTGCTCGTCGACGTCGCCGCGCTCGCCCGTCGCCGCCAGCCGCGCCGCCCACTCGCCCAGCACGGGTGCGAACTTGAAGCCGTGGCCCGAGAGCCCGGTGACGATCGCGACGCGTCCGCTGTCGCTGAGGTCGACGACGGGCGTGCGGTCGGGCGTGTAGGCGCAGTGGTGCACGCTCGAGCGCACCGGCTCGGGGTTGAGTGCCGGGAAGAACTCCTGTGCCTGCTGGCCGATCTTCACCAGCTCGGCGCGCGTGTAGGCGGTCGGCACCTCGGCCACGTCGCGGGCGACCGGCCAGGTCGGGTTGCTGCAGGCCTTGACCGAGTAGCCGTCGAGCGTCGGCACGCCGAAGAAGTGAACCGGCCCGACGTCGCGCAGGAACGCCGGGAAGCGCTCGGGCAGGAATGCGTCGATCGACTGCGGCAGGAACCAGGTCAGCCCGAGCACCTGCAGGCGCAGCAGGTCGTGCAGCCGGGTGTCGAGGCGCGTCGACCACGACCCGGAGGCGACGACGACCGCATCCGCTCGGATCGCCTCGGCCGGGGTGCGCACGACGACTCCGCCGGGCTCCTCCTCGATCGCGAGCACGGGGCTGTTGAAGCGCAGCTCGGCGCCGGCGCGCTCGGCGAGCTCGAGGGCCGAGAGCAGGGCGACCTCCGAGCGGATGCCGCCGCCGTGGTGATCCAGCACGCCGACGTCGCCGTCGTGCACCGCGTGCTGCGGGTAGGCGCGCCGCAGCTCCTCGGCGCTGTAGAGCGTGTGCGGCAGCGCGTAGTCGCGCACGGTGTCGAGCGTGGTGCGCATCTCGATGCGGTCGGCCTGCGCGATCGACAGCGCCCCGACCTCCAGGTAGAGCTCACGGCCCGAGGCGCTCTCGAGCTCGCGCCAGAGCCGTCGCGACTCCTGCAGCATCGGCACGTAGCGTCCGCCCTCGTGGTAGGCGGTGCGGAACACCCGCGATTCGCCGGCGTAGGAGCCGTGCTCGTGCACGCGGCCGTACTGCTCGACGCCGATGACCTCGACGTCGCGGCGTCGGCTGAGGCGCCAGGCGGTCAGGGCGCCGACGGCGCCGAGACCGACGATGACGATGCGCTTCTTCGCGGTCGTGCTCATGCGGTGATCCTTGTCTGATCGGGGAAGGGAGTCGGGGGCGAGGGCAGGATGCGGCGGGCGGCTCAGACCAGCGCCGGCGCATCCCAGAGCGGCAGCTCGACCCCGATGCCGCGCTCGACGGCGTTGCGGTAGACGACCGTGCCCCAGGCGACGTCCTCGACGGGCATGCCTCCGACGGAGTACAGGAAGATCTCGTCGTCGCTCGTGCGGCCGGGAGCGTCGCCGCTCATGATCGAGGGCAGGTTCTCGAGCCGTTCCGAGCCGACGGAGCCCTCGCGGATGCGGTCGAGCAGGTACATGCCGTGCAGGCCGATGTGCTCGTGGGCGGGATGCGGCACCTCCTCGCTCCAGGCCGCGTAGAGCCCGCGGAAGTCGGCGACGTGGCGGGCCTCGTGCAGCAGGCGCTCGTCGATCATGATGTCGGCCGGCAGACTGACGAGCGCGCCGGGCTTGATCCACTCGCGTTCGATGCGCACGTAGTTGTGCGAGCCGGAGGGCGTCGTCGGCGCGATCGTGACGAGGTCGGCGTCGCGCACGGCGGCCTCGACGCCGTCGACGACCGTGACGGAGGTGAACTGCGGCAGGGCCTCCCGCACCCAGTCGACGAAGGAGTCGATTCCGGCGCGGCTCCGCCCGGCGATCTTCAGCGTGTCGAGACCGGGACGCACGGCCGCGAAGGCCTCGAGCGAGGTGCGGTTCATGACGCCCGGCGCGACGATGCCGACGCTGCGCGCATCCTCGCGAGCCAGATGCCGGGCGCCGACGCCGGGGATCGCGCCGGTGCGGTACGCGCTGAGCAGGTTGGCCGACATGAAGGCGAGCGGGGCGCCGGAGTCCTTGTCGCTGAGCGTGAACATGAGGATCGAGCGGGGCAGGCCGCGCTCGCGGTTGGCGAGGTTCGAGCCGTACCACTTGCATCCGGCCGTCTGGAACGAGCCGCCGAGGTAGGCGGGCATGGCCATCATGCGGCGGTGCGGGCCGTCGAGGGGCATCCCCGCGTGCTCGGACTCGGCGGGGAAGGTCACCATCGACCCGTGCGAGTTGCCCTCCGGCCCGCCCATCCGGTAATCGCCGGCGTCGACGAGGCGCAGCGTCTCCTCCATCGCGTCGACGCAGGCGGCCATGTCGGTGACGCCCGCGGCGATCATGTCGGGTTCCGACAGGTAGCGGAACGAGATGCGGGTGCCGTCATCGGTCATGCGTGCACGCTAGGCAGTGACGCGATCCCCGGCAAGTATTTCGAGCGCTCGCTCATTAACGCGTGCCGCGATGGACACGCTTCGTGCGCCCGCGTCCAGGAAAGGCTGCGGGTTAGGGTCGTGACATGGCGTCAGCTCTGCCGACGGTGTCGATCGTCATCCCGGCGTACAACGAAGAGGCGACGATCGCCGACTGCGTCGCGGCGGCGCTCGAGCAGACCTCGCCCGCGCACGAGATCCTCGTGATCGACAACCTCTCCACCGACCGCACCGCGGCCATCGTCGAGGCCCTGCAGCGCTCGCATCCCGACGCCCCCATCCGGCTGCTGCGTCAGGACCAGGCGCAGGGGCTCATCCCCACCCGCGACTTCGGCCTCGACGCCGCCACCGGCGACGTGCTCGCCCGCATCGACGCCGACTCGGTGCTCGAACCCGACTGGATCGCGCAGGCGCAGCGCATCTTCACCGACGAGACCGTCGGCGCCGCCACCGGACCCGTCGCCTACTACGACATGCCGCTGCGCCGCTTCGGTCAGCGCACCGACGATCGACTGCGGCGCGCGATCCTCAAGCTCGCCAAGGAGTACCACTTCCTCTTCGGCAGCAACATGGCGCTGCGGGCGAGCGCCTGGCGCGACATCCGCGGCGTCGTCTGCCGCGACGAGGCCGACGAGTTCCACGAGGACATCGACCTCTCGATCCACCTCTTCGAGCGCGGGCACCGCGTCGTCTACGACTCCGACCTCGTCGCCGGCATGAGCGCGCGCCGCCTCGACGACAACCCGCGGCAGTACTACCACTACGTCGGACGGTGGGAGCGCACCTACGCGGCCCACGCGATCCGCAACCCCGCGCTGCGCGCGCCGATGGTCGTGTTCGCGACCATCTACCCGCTCGTCAAGGGGCTGCGCGACGTGCATCAGCGCACCGAGAAGCTGCGGCGGATGACGGCGCAGCTGACCGAGGCGGCCGCGGCCGGCGGGGCCGGGCGCATCCGCGAGGACTGAGCGGCGCTAGACTGCCGGTCTAGAACACGGGAGTCCGGTGAGCCGGGCTGAGAGGAAGCTTCTCCAAGCTTCGACCGTCGAACCTGATCCGGATCATGCCGGCGCAGGGAGGCATCTCACGGGTCCGGCGCCGCCGCCCCATCCCGTGCCCGCCATTCCTGGAAGGGGCACGTCAGTGACCGCATCATCCACCTCCACCCCGCCCGCCGCCGGCGGCGCCCCGACGCGATCGAAGCGCCGCATCGTCTGGCGCTGGCGCGTCGTCGACATCGTGGTCGCCGCCGTGCTCGGCGTCGCGATCGGCTTCGTGTTCCTCGCCTGGAACGTCGGCTACACCGTGCCGAAGACCGTGATCGAGCCGCTGCTGCCCGGCCTGCAGGGGCTGCTCAACGGCCCGTGGCTGCTCGCCGGCGTGATCGGCGGCCTCGTGATCCGCAAGCCCGGAGCCGCGATCTTCACCGAGGTCGTCGCCGCCGTCGTGTCGGCGCTCGTCGGCAACCAGTGGGGCGGGCTGCCCACGATCGAGGCCGGCCTCGTGCAGGGGCTGGGCGCCGAGATCGTGCTGCTCGTCTTCCTCTACTCGGGCCGGCTGCCCGTCGCGATCCTCGCCGGAGCGGGCGCCGGCGTCGCCGGAGCGATCAACGACCTCGCCTTCTACTACGCCGGGTCGGGTGCGCCGTTCTCGATCACCTACGTCGTGTCGTCGATCGTGTCGGGCGCCGTGCTCGCCGGGCTGCTCGGGTGGATCATCACCCGCGCGCTCGCCGCGACCGGAGTGCTGAACCGCTTCGCCGCGGGCCGCGAGCTGCGCGCCGAGGTCTGACCGTGGCCGATCCGCTCGTCGCCGCGACCGGCTGGGGCTGGCGGCACGCCGGCCGCCGCGCCGCGGCGGTGAGCGGGCTCGACCTGCGCATCGACGCGGGAGAGCGCGTGCTGCTGCTCGGGCCCTCGGGTGCCGGCAAATCGACCCTGCTCGCGGCGCTCGCGGGCGTGCTCGGCGGCGACGAAGACGGCCAGGCCGAGGGCGAGCTGCTCGTCGCCGGGCGTCGGCCGCTGGAGGCGCGCGGCCTCGCGGGGCTCGTGCTGCAGGATCCCGACGCGCAGATGATCATGGCGCGCGCCGGCGACGACACCGCCTTCGGCCCCGAGAACCTGGCGCTGCCGCGCGGGGAGATCTGGCACCGCGTCGCCCGTGCTCAGCGCGCCGTCGGGCTGCACCTCGACTTCGACCGCGAGACGCATCGGCTCTCGGGCGGGCAGAAGCAGCGGCTCGCGCTCGCCGGGGTGCTCGCGATGCGCCCCGAGCTGCTGCTGCTCGACGAGCCGACCGCGAATCTCGACCCCGAGGGGGCGATCGAGGTGCGGGATGCGGTGGCGGCCGTGCTGCGCGACACCGGAGCGACGGCGGTGATCGTCGAGCATCGGGTCGAGCTGTGGTGGGAGCTGGCGACGCGCGTCGTCGTGCTCGACCCGGCCGGCGGACTCCTCGCCGACACGACGCCCGAGCGGGCCGTGGGGGAGCTCGCGGCCGAGCTGTCGGCGCGCGGGGTGTGGCTGCCGGGCCGGCGGCTCGCTGCGGCGCCGATCCCGACCCCGAGCGCGACCTCGGCCCTGACGCCGTCGGTCTCGGCACCGGCGCCAGCGGCCTCGACGGAGAGTGCGCGGCGCGATGGCGGATCCCCGCTGCTCAGCGCCCGCGGCCTCGCCGTCGCCCGTCAGCGCGGCACGAGCGTGCAGGCGGGCATCGACCTCGATCTCGCGGCCGGCGAGGTGCTCGCGATCACGGGACCGAACGGCGTCGGCAAATCGACGCTCGCGCTCACCCTGGCGGGGCTGCTGCCGCCCGAGGGCGGCGAGCTGGTCGCGCATCCCGACCTCGCCGACGGGGCCGCGCCCGCACCGTGGCGTTGGCGCTCCCGGCAGCTGCTCACCCGCATCGGCGCCGTGTTCCAGAACCCCGAGCATCAGTTCCTCGGCTCCACCGTGCGCGCCGAGCTCGCGATCGGCCCGAGCGAGCTGCGCCGACCGCGCGCGGAGATCGAGGCGCGCGTCGACGAGCTGCTCGAGCGGCTGCATCTGGCGCCGCTCGCCGCAGCGAGCCCGTTCAGCCTCTCGGGCGGCCAGAAGCGTCGGCTCTCGGTCGCGACGGCGCTCGCGACTCGGCCGCGCATCCTGGTGCTCGACGAGCCGACCTTCGGACAGGATGCGACCGGCTGGCGTGAGCTGGTCGCGCTGCTCGACGAGGTGCGCGAGGCCGGCAGCGCGGTGGTCGCCGTCACGCACGACCGGGAGCTGATCGCGGCGCTCGGCGCGCGCGAGCTGCGCCTCGACGGGGGAGCGGATGCGGTGCAGGCCGCCGACACGGGGGTGCGCTCGTGACCGCCCCGATCGCGCCGGCGCGCCCGGGCGTGCGTTCCGCGCCGCCCGCCCGCTCACTGCCCGCGCGCGTCGCCGCCGCGAACCCGGTCGCCCGGCTGATCGCCTCGGCCCCGATCGTGCTCGGCTTCGTGCTCACGATCGATCCGGTGTCGGCGGGCGTCGCGCTCGCCCTGGAACTGCTGCTCATGCCCCTCATCGGCATCGGCTGGCGGCGCTTCTGGAAGGTCACCGCGATCGCCTGGGTGCTCGCTCCGCTCGGAGCTGTCACGATCCTGCTCTACGGCCAGGCCTCGGGCGAGGTCTACTTCTCCTGGGCGCTCGTGCACGTGACCGCGGGCTCGGCCGCTCTGGCGATCGCCTCGGTGCTGCGCGTGCTGGCGATCGCGCTGCCCGCGATCGTGCTGTTCGCCGGCGTCGATCCGACGGATCTCGCCGACGGCCTCGGGCAGATCGTGCGGCTGCCGCAGCGCTTCGTGATCGGCGCGCTCGCGGGACTCCGGATGCTCGCGCTGCTCGGCGACGACTGGCGCGCGATCACGCTCGCCCGGCGCGCCCGGGGGCTCGGCGACCGCCGAGGGCCGGGTGCTCTGCTGCGGCAGTGCTTCGGGCTGCTCGTGCTGGCGCTGCGTCGCGGGGGACTGCTCGCGACCGCGATGGAGGCGCGCGGCTTCGGCGGCGACACCCCGCGCACCTGGGCGAGGCCGTCGAGCTTCGGCCGCGTCGACGCGGCGCTCATCGGCGTCGGCACGCTTGTCGCGGCGGTCGCCGTGACGGCATCCGTGCTGACCGGATCCTGGCGGTTCATCGGTGGCTGAGCCGCGTCGCCTCGAGCCGGTCTCGGCGACCGAGCTGCTCGACCTCGTCGTCGACCGGGTGCGGGCGCCGGCCGGCGACTCGGGCGTCGCACCGCGTCGCCCTGTCGTGCTCGTCGACGGCCGCTCGGGCGCCGGCAAGACGAGCTTCGGCCGCGACCTCGCCCCGCGCCTCGGGGCGCACCTGCTCAGCCTCGACGCGCTCTACCCCGGCTGGGGCGGCCTCGAGGCGGGCAGCCGCGCCGTGCACGAGACCGTGCTGCGCGCGGTCGATCCCGGCTACACCGGCTGGAACTGGGATGCCGACCGACCCGGCCAGTGGCATCCACTGCCGACCGGCGTCGACGATGACGGCCCACCGCTCGTGATCGAGGGCTGCGGGGCGCTCAGCCGCGCGAATCGCGCGCTCGCCGACCTCGCCATCTGGATCGACCTCGACGACGTCGAGCGCCGGCGCCGGGCGATCGCGCGCGACGGCGAGACCTACGCGCCGCACTGGGAGCGCTGGGCGCGGCAGGAGGAGACGTTCGCCGCCCGGGAGCGGCCGCGCGAGCTCGCCGATCTCGTCGTCGCGGGCGGCTATCCGCCGCTCGCGCGCTGACGCATCCACGACAGCGGGCCCGGCCCGGATGCGGTGCAGGCCTGAACGTCGCGCCGCATCCGAAACGATTTCGGCGCGGCCGTGCGCGATCCCGTCCCGATGCGGCAGGGTGGAAGGACCGCGTGACCACACGATGACGTGACCCCGCACGAGAGGATGCCGAATGGCCCAGCCCGACACCCGATCCGACGCCGTCCCGCTCGGCCTCGACCCCGACTGGTGGCGTCAGGCCGTCGTCTACCAGGTGTATCCGCGCAGCTTCGCGGATGCCGACGGCGACGGGATCGGCGACCTGCCCGGCGTCACGAGTCGCGTGAGCTACCTGCGCGACCTGGGCGTGGATGCGGTCTGGCTGAGTCCGTTCTATCCCTCGGCGCTCGCCGACGGCGGTTACGACGTCGACGACTACCGGAACGTCGACCCGCGCCTGGGCACGCTCGACGATTTCGACGCGATGGTCGCCGCGCTGCACGGCGCCGGCATCCGCGTGATCGTCGACATCGTGCCGAACCACAGCTCGAACCGCCACGTCTGGTTCCAGGAGGCGCTCGCGTCGCCGAAGGGCTCGCACGCCCGCTCGCGCTACGTCTTCCGCGACGGGCTCGGCGAGAACGGCGAGCTGCCGCCCTCCGACTGGCAGTCGGTGTTCGGCGGCTCCGCCTGGGAGCCGGTCGGCGACGGCCAGTGGTACCTGCATATCTTCGCCACCGAGCAGCCCGACCTGAACTGGGCGCTGCCCGAGGTGCGCGAGGACTTCCTCACGACGCTGCGCTTCTGGAGCGACCGCGGCGTCGATGGCTTCCGGGTGGATGTCGCGCACGGCCTTGCGAAGGATCTCCCGCCGGTGCTGCCGAGCGCCGCCCAGCTGGCCGAGATCGCGAAGCGCGAGGACGGCAGCCACGCCCTCTGGGATCGCGACGAGCTCGAGGAGATCTACGCCGACTGGCGCCGCGTCTTCGCCGAGTACACGCCGCCGCGCATCGCCGTCGCCGAGGCCTGGGTGCCGGCATCCCGGCGTGCCCGCTACGCCACGGCGCTCGGCCAGGCCTTCAACTTCGATCTGCTCGAGGCCGACTTCGACGCGGACCAGTTCCGCCAGATCATCTCCTTCAACCTCGCGCAGTCGGCGTCGAGCGGATCGAGCAGCACCTGGGTGCTCTCGAACCACGACGTCGTGCGCCACGCGACCCGCTACGGCCTGCCGCCGCGCGGCACCGGCGAGGGCGCCGACACCCTGAAGAGCGGAACCGCCTGGCTGCTCTCCGGCGGAGAGGAGCCGCCGCTCGATGCGCTCGGCGGCCTGCGCAAGGCTCGGGCCGCGACGCTGCTGCTGCTCGGCCTGCCCGGCTCGGCCTACCTCTACGAGGGCGAGGAGCTCGGCCTGCACGAGGTCGCCGACATCCCCGCCGACCAGCGTCAGGATCCGACCTTCTTCCGCACGAACGGCGGCGAGATCGGACGCGACGGATGCCGGGTGCCGATCCCGTGGACCGTCAGCGGCCCGTCGTTCGGCTTCGGCTCGGCCGGCGCGCATCTGCCGCAGCCGGCCTGGTTCGGAGCCAGCTCCGTCGAGGCCGAGGCGGGTGTTCCCGGCTCGACGCTCGAGCTCTACCGCAGCGCCCTCGCGCTGCGCCGGCGGCTGCAGGGCGACGAGACCCTCGACTGGGTCGAGGTCGGCGACCCGGATGCGGTGCTCGCCTTCCGGCGCCCCGGTGGCTGGCTCGTCGTGACGAACCTGGGCGAGACGAACATCCCGCTGCCCGAGGGCGAGCTGCTGCTCTCGAGCGAGGCGCTCTCCAGCGCGGAGCTGCCGCCCGCGACGACCGCCTGGATCCGCACCTCGGACTGAGACGTGTCACCGGCTGGGATGGAGCGAGAACCTCAGGCCCAGCCCAGCCGGTGCAGCTCGTCGTCGTCGATGCCGTAGTAGTGCGCGATCTCGTGCACGAGGGTGACGTGGATCTCGTCGCGCAGCTCGTCCTCGGTCTCGCTGATCGCGAGGAGCGGCTCGCGGTAGAGCACGATCCGGTCGGGCAGCTCGCCGAAGCCGTAGACGTCGCGCTCGGTCAGCGCCGTGCCCTCGTAGAGGCCGAGCAGGTCGAGTGAGCGGTCCTCCGGGCGGTCCTCCGTGACGAAGACCACGTTCTCGAGTCCGTCGACCATCTCGTCGGGCAGCGCATCCAGCTCGTCGACGACGACCGTCTCGAACTCCTCGGGTGTCAGCTCCAGGCTCATCGCGCTCCTCCGCTCGGGGCGGCGCCGCCCTCGTCGTCGTCACGTCGATCATCGTGCGCATCGGCGTCGTCGTCATCGTCGTCGGTGTCGGCGTGCTCGATCCCGTCGGGCAGCGCGATCTCGGTCGGCGCGATGCCGTCGAGCTCGTCGAGCGCTTCGATCAGCGTCCACTGCAGCTGGCCGAGCCACTCGTAGACGGCGCCCGGCGTCGTGTTCGGCACCGCGTCGTCGTCGGTCTCGATGCCGAGTCGCGAAGCGAGGGCGGTGCGCAGATCGGTGAGCGTCCGCGCCCAGCCGTCCGCCTCGTCCGGATCGAGCAGCGCGCTCGACTCGTCGGCGTGCAGCCGCGCAGCCAGGCGTCGCGCCGCCGCGGCCTTGCGGTCGACGAGGTCGCTCGTGGTCCAGCGCCGGAACTCCGCATCGGCCTCGGCGTCGTCCGGGTAGGCGGAGGGCAGCATCCGCCCGCGCGCCGGATCGCGCTCGTCGTCGACGATCTCGGCCAGCTGCTCGGCGAGTCCCGCGAGGATGCCCGCCTCGCCCTCGGCGAAGTCCACGCGCACGCCCGTGCCCTCGGCGCGCACCCGGGTCACGCGTCGTCCTTGGCGACCGTGGCCTGCAGGCCGTACTCGTGCATCGCCTCGACGTGCCGTTCCATCTCCTCGCGCGGACCCGAGGCGACGACGGCGCGACCCTCGGTGTGCACGAGCATCATCAGCCGGTGCGCCTCGCCCTGCGGGTAGCCGAAGTAGCGGCGGAACACCCGCTCGACGTAGGCCATGAGATTGACCGGGTCGTTCCAGACGATCGTGAGCCACGGCGTCGAGAAGTCGGCCACGGTGAGCTCGTCCCGCTCGAGATCGAGATCCGGCCGGGAAAGGACGTCAGTCCCCCCCTCACCGTGATCGGCGAGGGCGGGGACTGGACGTGACATGGGGTGGATGACGGGACTTGAACCCGCGGCCACCGGCACCACAAGCCAGTGCTCTACCAACTGAGCTACACCCACCATGTGCGCTTCCGACGCTTCCGTCTGGACGCAACCAGACGATACTACGACAAACGCGGGGCCCAGAGTGACACGACCGCTTCCGAGGCCGCCTTCGCCTCGTCGCTGGTCGGCCCCGGGTCGCCCACGAAGACCGCGCGACGGTAGTACTCGAGCTCGCGGATCGACTCGAGGATGTCGGCGAGCGCGCGGTGTCCGCCGTTCTTGGTGGGGGACTGGAAGTACGCGCGCGGGAACCAGCGGCGCGAGAGCTCCTTGATGCTGGAGACGTCGACGCTGCGGTAGTGCAGGTGGTTGTCGACCCGCGGCATGTACTTCGCGAGGAACGAGCGGTCGGTGCCGATCGTGTTGCCGGCCAGCGGGGCCGTGCGGTTCTCGGGCGCGAACTTCAGGATGTACTCGAGCACCTGGTATTCGGCGTCGGCGAGCGAGACGCCGTTCGGGATCTCGTCGATGAGCCCGCTCGTCGTGTGCATGTCGCGCACGAAGTCGCCCATGTTGTCGAGCGCCGACTGATCCGGCTTGATGACGACGCTGAAGCCGTCGTCGAGGGGCTTGAGGTCGTAGTCGGTGACGACGACCGCGACCTCGACGAGCTCGTCGACCTCGAGGTCGAGTCCCGTCATCTCGCAGTCGATCCAGACCAGTACATCCGCGTGAGGCACGGGGTTCACCTTATCGATCGGGGGATGTGCGCGACCGGATGCTCTCCGGACTGGGGACGGATCGGCGGCAGCGCCCCGGTTGAGGGACGGCAGAAGGGTGGATGCGCGGCGTCGCGTGACCCGCATCCACCCGCCCGTCTGCGCGCCTCAGGCCGCGTCGCCGAGTCCGATCGCGTCGGCTTCGGTGATCGCGGGCGGCTCCGCCTCGCCGTCGACCCGGGCGAGCGCCGAACGGCGGGCGAGGATGACGATTGTCGCCACCAGCACCGAGACGCCGCCGACGTAGAAGGGGATGCCGACGCTGCCCGTGAGGGCCTTGATCAGGGCGGCGAGCGGCGGGGCGATCGCGCCGCCGACGAAGCGCACGGCCGAATACGACGACGAGGCGACGGAGCGCGGCAGGTCGGTGGCCTCCATGACCGACTCGGTCAGCACCGTGTTGAGCACGCCGAGGAACAGGCCGCCGACGATCACGCAGACCACGAGCACGGTCGGGATCGCCGCGAAGACGCCGGCGACGATGAGCGTGAGCGCGAGCAGCGGCAGCGCGATCGCGAGCGCCGTGGTGCGGCGCACGCGGGCGGTCAGCAGCGGGGCGAGCCAGACGCTCGACACGGCGACCGCGAGGCCCCAGCCGAAGAAGGTCACGCCGAGATCGAGCGGGGTGAAGGTCTTCGGCAGCGCGAACGGAGTCCAGGCCAGCAGCGTGAAGAAGCCGATGTTGTAGAACAGGGCGGCGATCGCGAGGGTCAGCAGGCCCGGATCGCGCAGCGCGCGCAGCGGAGCGGAGAGCTTCGTCGGCTGGCGGCTCGCCTTGTCGTCCTTGCCCAGCAGCACCGTGATCGCGATGAAGGCGATCGCCATGAGCACGGCGACACCGAAGAACGGGCCCTGCCAGGCGATCGAGCCGAGCAGACCGCCGACGAGCGGACCGACGGCGATGCCGAGCCCGAGCGCGGCCTCGTAGAGGATGATCGCCGCGCTCGAGCCGCCGCTCGCCGCGCCGACGATCGTCGCGAGGGCCGTGGAGATGAAGAGGGCGTTGCCGAGCCCCCAGCCGGCCCGGAAGCCGATGACCGCATCCACGCTGCCGCTCAGCGCCGCCAGCGCGGCGAAGACGACGATCAGGCCAAGGCCGATCAACAGGGTCGCCCGCGCGCCGATGCGGCTCGAGATGAAGCTCGTGACGAGCATCGCGATGCCGGTGATGAGCAGGTAGCTCGTGAAGAGCAGCTCGGTCTGCGTCTCGGTCGCCTGCAGGTCCTTCGCGATGGCCGGCAGGATCGGGTCGACGAGGCCGATGCCCATGAAGGCGATCACGCAGGCGAAGGCGACCGCCCAGACCTGCTTGGGCTGCTTGAGGATGTGCGGCTTCTCGGCGCCGCCGTGGTGCGCGCCACCGTGGTGGGTGCTGCCGTGCTGCGTGTGGGTGTCGTTCGTCATGCGGTGACCTTCTCGGGGGATGCGGTGGTGCGGGTCGCGAGGATGTCGGCGGCCCGGTCGAGGGCGGCCCAGTCGGCGTCGTCGAGGCCGTCGAACCAGGGGGTGAGCGCCTCGCCGAGCTCGCCGCGCCACTCGTCGAGAGCGGCGCGGCCCTTCGGGCTGAGCTGGATGAGCCAGGCGCGCGAGTCGGCGGTGTCGGCGACGCGGGTGACGTGCTCGACCTCGACGAGGGTGGCGAGCAGGCGGGTCATTCCGGGCTGGGTGACTCGGCAGGCGGCGGCCAGCTCCCCGACGCGCAGGGGGCCCTCCGACTCCAGCACCGCGAGCGTGCGCCAGTGCGCGACGGGGGCGGTGTTGCCGGTGGCGAGGGCGGCGATGCGACCGAGGCGGTGCGCCGACTGAACGAGCGACGAGATGGTGTCGGTTCTGTTCACTCGGCAAAGTGTATACCCGAGTTATATAACTCTGCTAACTATCTCGCGACCGGCCCGCGGATACGGTGGACGCGTGACCGTCTTCGCCATCGTCGTGCTGCTGCTGACCGCCCTGTTCAACCTGGTCTCGTGGCCGCGCTTCTACCCGCGCATCAAGAACGACCCGCGTGCCCGCGACGAGAACGGCCGCGCCACCGTCTTCCTCAAGGTGCACGTCATCCTCATCGCGATCGCCCTCGTCATCGCCGTGCTCAGCGTGGTCGCGGCGATCCTGCTGATCGTCCAGCTCGCGAGCTGAGACCCGCGCCGCCGGATCCGAGGAATCCCGGGCCGCCTCCCGCGGTTGCACGCCCCATGCGCGTCGACTTCTACAGCTCCAGCTTCTGCGCGCCGTGCGCGGCGGCGCGCAGCGTGCTCGACGACGCGGCGAAGCTGCTGCCCCAGCTCGAGATCGTCGAGCGCAACGTGGCGCAGCATCCCGACGCCGCCGACGCCGACCGCATCGGCTCGACGCCGACGATGATCGTGCGCTCGGGCGACGGTGCCGAGGTCTACCGCGCCGAAGGCGTTCCCTCGGTCAACCAGCTGCTGGTCGCGCTGGCTCGCGCCGTCTGATCCGGGTCACGAGGATGCCGAGCGCGGCGACGACCCCGAACAGCAGAGCGATCCCGACGACGTAGATCCACACCGAGGCGTAGCCCGTCGGCGACAAGGCGGGGTCGAGGAACGGATAGGGGTACCAGCTCTGGCGCGACTGCGTCTGGTCGTAGACGAGCGGCCCGCGCAGCAGGGCCACGGCAGCCCAGGCGAGCGGGTGGATGAGCGTGAGCCACAGCCGCTTCCACGGCACCCGCCCACGTCCCGGGCCGACGAGCCAGTCGACGATGATGAGCGCCGGCGCGACGACGTGATGGATCTCGCTCGGCCAATCCGGCCCCGACCCGCCGCCGTGCACCGCGATGCCGCGCAGCAGCACGTTGTAGACGATGCCCGTGATGGTCATGTCGACGAGCACGATGAGGCGCAGTGTCGTCAGCCACGACGGCTCGGCTCCGGCAGAGCTGCCACGGCCGGCACGGCCGCTGCGGTCGCGACCGCGTCGCAGCAGCAGCACCGCCGCGATCACGAGCACGACCGCGCCGAGCACGTTCGACTGGATCGTGAAGTACGCCGCGAAGTTCACGTTGAGGGTGACGCGGTCGGGGTAGCCGTTCGCCGCCCAGTCGGCCGCCGCGTCGATGTACGACTTCACGGTGGCCACCGACATCGCGATGGCGAGCAGGATCCGCAGCGCTGCGGTCACGGTGTCTCTCGTCACAGATCTTCTTCGATGCTGTCGTCGGAACGGATGGCCCCCCCGGAGAGATTCGAACTCCCGACCAGCCGGGTAGAAACCGGATGCTCTATCCACTGAGCTACGGGGGGAAGGCCGATCACGATTCTAGAGTTCGCCTGGCTGGTCCTCGCGATCCCAGGGGCGAGGCGGACTGTCGCGTCGCGATCGACGGACGGATGCTGGACTCACGACGCCGAACTGGGCGCCGTCGCGACAAGGGAACGGCATGAGCAGCACATCCACCACCGGGGCCGCCACGGGCGGGGAGTCGGACGGCGTCGCCGTCGTCACGGGCGCGTCGTCGGGCATCGGCCGCGCCTTCGCCGAGCGGCTCGCCGCCGACGGGCGCCCGCTGATCGTGGTGGGCCGCAATCGCGAGCGGCTCGACGAGCTCGCCGAGCGTCTGCAGGTCGACGTCGAGGTCGTCGTCGCCGACCTGGCCGACGCCGCCGACACCGGCCGCCTCGCGGCGCTGCTCGCCGAGCGTGAGGTCGCGCTGCTCGTCAACAACGCCGGCGTCGCGCACTACGGCGCCTTCGCCGAGCTGCCGGCCGAGAAAGCCGATGAGCTGATGGCGGTCAAGATCACCGCGCCGACGCTGCTGGCGCGCGCGGTCGTTCCCGGGATGCTCGCGCGCGGCGCGGGCGCGATCATCAACGTCGCCGGGATGCTCGCCTACAGCGGCCCCGCGCCGCTCGCCGAGCTGCCGTTGCGGCGTGCCGTCTACGTCGGCGCGAACGCGCATCTCGTCGCGCTGTCGCAGACGCTGGATGCGGAGCTGCGTGACGCGGGCATCCGCGTGCAGGTGCTGTGTCCGGGCGTGGTCGCCACGGAGTTCCACGAACGTCAGGGCATGGACCTCAGCGCGGTACCGCGCATGTCGCCCGAGGATGTCGCCGCCGCGAGCCTGCGCGGACTCGAGCTCGGCGAGGTCGTCACGGCACCGGGCGTCGAGGACGCCGGGCTCCTGGATGCGGCGTCAGCCGCGAGCATGGCGGCGTTCCGCGGCCAGTCTCCCGAACTCGCGAGCCGCTACCGCGCCTGAGGTGCGGAGCTGTCGGCCGACGCGGCGCTCGTCGGGGTCGTTCCGGTCGAGGGCTCCGCGGTCGAGGTCTCGGCGGTCGTCGTCTCGACCGCGCGGGTCTCGACATCCGTCTCCACGGCGCGGGTCGCGGTGTCGGCGGCCGTCGGGGTCGCCGCGGTCGTCGTGCCGATCTCGCGCTCGGCGGCCTTCTCGGGCTTGGCGCTCGTCGCCGCGGTGAACTGCTTCTCGGCCCACTCCTGCTGCTGCAGAACGACGGGGTCGACCTTCTGCGGCTCGTCGTAGCGCCAGCGGTCGAGGTCGGCGGCGAAGAGCTTGCGCGCGCGGCCCGGCTTGTTCTGCCATTCGACCAGGCGGTCGCGGTACTCGGCGAGGGTCTGGTCGGCCTGGAAGCTGTAGCTCACCGAGTTGGTGCGCATGTCGGTGAGCTCGTGCGCGGCCCAGTCGGCGGCGAGGGCGGCGCCCGGCAGCGGCAGCAGGCGCACCTGCACGTCGGCGGCGGCGGCGAGGATGGCGAAGTGCTCGCGGGTCTGCGGAGCCTGGCTGTCCCAGCGGGCCGCGGTCTGCCCCGCCGCGATGAGCGCGGCCACGGCCGAGGCCCGGGTCTCGCGATCGCGCTGGGCGACGAGGCGCTTGACGGCCCCGCGGCCGATCAGCGCGGCGATGATCGCGCCGATCACGATCGCGACGAAGGGGATGATCGCGCCGAAGACGAGGTCGTGACCCTGAGCCGTGCCGAACCAGTCGACGATGTCGTTCCACCACTGCATGCGCGCAGATTACGTCGGGCTGAACGGGATGCCGGGGCGCACGGTCGCGCGTCGCTCAGATCGGATCACACCCACCGCACCATGTCGAGCGCGTCGCCGGGGGAGTCGAACTCGCCCAGCACGACCATCTGCGCGGTGCCGTGTCGCATCCGCTTGCTCTGCCAGCGCGGCGCGCCCGCCACCTCGACCTCGTCGACGTAGCCGAGCACCTGGCCCTGCCCGCGGGTGACGCGCCAGCGCAGGTTGGCCAGCGGCACGACCTGCACGCCGGCGCGCCGGACGGGGTAATCGGGGGTGGGGCGCAGTCCGAGCTTCGTCATGGTTCGAATCTATGTTCGACCACCGACATCCCGCGGGACGGGACGGGGCGAGCGCGAGGCGGCGCCGTCCGCCCCGCGCATCCCGCTCAGCCGCGCCCGGTGCCGTCGACCGCGAATGGCTCGATGCGTGCGAGCTCCTCGTCGCTCAGCGCGGTGTTCTCGAGCGCGCGCAGCGTGTCCTCGAGCTGCGCGACGCTCGAGGCGCCGACGAGCGCGCTCGTCACCTGCGGCTGGCGCAGCACCCACGCGATCGCGAGCTGCGCCAGCGACTGCCCGCGCTGCTCGGCGATCACGTTCAGGCCGCGCGCCCGGTCGAGGTAGGTCTCCGAGATGGTGCTCTCGCTGATCCAGCGCCCCTCGCTCGCGCGCGATCCTGCGGGGATGCCGTCGAGGTAGCGGGCCGTCAGCAGGCCCTGGGCGAGCGGCGAGTAGACGATCGCTCCCGCGCCGAGCTCGGCCAGCGCATCCCAGAGTCCGTTCTCCGGCGCGCGGTCGAACATGTTGTAGCGCGGCTGGTGGATCGTGAGCGGTACGCCCTCCGCCGCCAGCGCCGCGGCCGCCGCTCGCGTCTGCTCGGGCGAGTAGTTCGAGATGCCCGCGTAGAGCGCCTTGCCCTGGCGCACGGCGTGGGCGAGGGCGCCCATGGTCTCCTCGATCGGCGTCTCGGGGTCGGGGCGGTGCGAGTAGAAGACGTCGACGTAGTCGACACCCAGTCGGCCGAGCGACTGGTCGAGCGAGGCGAGCAGGTTCTTGCGCGAACCCCACTCGCCGTAGGGGCCGTCCCACATGAGGTAACCGGCCTTCGACGAGATGAGGATCTCGTCGCGGTAGGCGCGCAGGTCGTCGGCGAAGATGCGGCCGAAGTTCGACTCCGCCGATCCGGGAGGCGGCCCGTAGTTGTTCGCGAGGTCGAAGTGGGTGATGCCGAGATCGAAGGCGCGGCGCACGATCGCGCGCTGCGTCTCGCGGGCGCGGTCGGCGCCGAAGTTGTTCCAGAGGCCCAGCGAGACGCGCGGGAGCTTGAGCCCGCTGCGCCCCGAGCGCACGTAGTCGAGGTGGTCGTAGCGGTTCTCAGCGGCGAGATAGCTCATGGGTTCGACGCTAGCGGCACCGACGGAACAGGATGGGGTGGCGGGGCGTTGCAGACAGCGAAACCTCCCCGATCCACGGAAAGCAGGTTCATCACATGCGCACTTTCGTCGTCGCCGGCGGATGCTTCTGGTGTCTCGACGCCGTCTACCGCACGCTGCAGGGCGTGAAGGACGTCGTGTCGGGCTACACGGGCGGCTCCACCGTCGAACCCAGCTACGAGGCCGTCTGCACCGGAGCGACCGGCCACGCCGAGGCCGTCGCCGTCACCTTCGATGAGACCGTCATCCCCTCCTCCGTCATCCTCGACGTGTTCTTCACGCTGCACGACCCGCGTCAGCTGAACCGTCAGGGCAACGACGTGGGCACCCAGTACCGCTCGGCCATGTTCTACGCCGACCAGGAGCAGAAGGCCGAGTTCGAGGCCGCCCGCGACCGCGCCGCTGAGATCTGGGAGGGCGACATCGTCACCACGATCGAGCCGCTCGGCGTCTACTGGCGCGCGGAGGAGTACCACCAGGACTTCTTCGCCAAGAACCCGGGCCAGGGCTACTGCCTCGCGGTCGCGCTGCCCAAGGTCAACAAGGTGCGCAAGAGCTACGCGCAGTACGTCCTGGCGAGCTGAGCCTCACGGGCTGAGTCGTCGCGCGAGGTGAGCTTCGCCGAGCCGACTCAGCTGCGGCGGTCCGCGATGACCCGGCGGGCCGCCGCATCCACCGTCGCCGCGAACCGCGGGTCGCTCTGCGCCCGCGCGACGACGGCGTCGATCATGGATGCGGCCACGCTCGCGTCGGCGGAGACCAGCAGCTGGTCGCACCCCGCCGCCAGGGCCAGCACGGCGCGATCGCCGGGCGCCCAGGCCTTCAGCTGCGCCGTCGCGGACAGGTCGTCGGTCACGATGAGCCCGCGGAAGCCGAGCTGCTGGCGCAGCAGCTGTGTCACGACGACCGGTGAGAACACGGCCGGTGCGCTCGGGTCGATGCCGGCGTAGACGGCGTTCGACATCATCACCGCTCCGGTCGACGGCAGCAGCCGGCGGAAGGCGCCGACGTCGGCCGAGTCGACGGTCACCGCGCGGTCGGTCACGTCGTTCGCGGTGTCGGTGTTCGCCGTGACGTGGCCGAGCCCGGGGAAGTGCTTGAGCACGGGCGCGACGCCCGCCCCGCGCATCCCCTCGGCCACGGCCCCGGCGTGAGCGACGATCGTGTCGGGGTCGTACCCGAACTGGCGGTCGTAGCCGCCGATCGGCGGATTGCCGCGCGCCTCGGCGGGCGAGCCGACGAGATCGGCGACCGGGCCGAGGTTCATCGTCACACCCGCGCTGCGCAGCTCGGCGGCCCAGGTCGCCGCCGAGGCCTTCAGCGTCGCCGGGTCGATGCCGCCCTGATCGAGCGCGGAGGGGATGTCGCTGAAACCGGGCCCGCGCAGCACCTGCACCTGGCCGCCCTCCTGATCGGTGGCGACGGTCAGCGGCACGTCGGCCGCGGTGCCCGGGGTCGGCGTGATGCCGGTGAACTGGGCGACGAGCTGCGCGGTCGCCGACGTTCCCGCGCGCGAGCGACCGGCCAGGAAGAGGCCGCGCACGCCGCGGTTCGTCACCGCGTCGATCGTCGCCGGGTCGGCGCTGGTGGCCGGCGTTCCGACGATGAAGAGCAGACCGACCTTCTGCTGCACGCTGAGCCCGGCGATCGGATCGGGCGTCGCCGAGGGCGAGGGATGCGCGGTGCCGCCGCCCGCGGAGGGCTTCGGCGTCGGAGCGGCCGGGGCGCACGCCGCGAGGGAGGTCGCGGCTGCCAGAGCCAGCGCGGCCGCCAGCAGGCGAGGGAGGGCGGAGCGCCGGGTGAGGGCGCGACGTCGGGGGAGCATCGCGACCATGATGCCCCGCCGTGCCGACATCCGCGCCGGGATTCCGGCGGCATCCGCATCCGCCCCGCCGTCGGCGGCGTGCGATGGCGTCCAGCGGTATCCGGCCCACCGCCCGTGAGCGACGCGTGGACCGGCTGGGCATCGCCTCCGCTGTGCGTCGCGCCTCTGTCGTCCGGGCGCGGGCAGGCGTAGTGTGCCCGGCACAAGGACGCCGGAGTCCGAGTTCCGGCGACCGTGCAGACCGTCACGACGGCGAAGGAGCACGAGATGAGCACATCGACCATGACCCGGCAGACCTGGGTGGCGTTCGGCCCCGCGGGAGCGGTCGGCTCGATCCACCGCACCGACGACGGATTCGTCGTCAAGATGGTGAGCGACGGCCGGTATCGCGGGGTCTATCCCAGCCTGAACGTGGCCAAGGGAGCCCTGCACGCGGCGATGAAGCCCGGCTCCGACTGGCCGGAGTTCCACGAGCACTGAGCTCGTCGGGAGCGGGGCCGCGCGCCTCTCCTCCCCAGACGCCGATCGGCGCGATCCCTCCACGGATGGGGTCCTCGCCGGTCGGCGTCGTGCTGTTCCCGGCCACGCTGGTGAGCATCGGATGTCGGGCTCCTTCCCGGCACGAGCGGGCCCGGCATCCGACCGCACCGATGGCATCCCGCCCCGTGCGGATCGCAGCTCGCGCCGGACGCCAGGAGGCCACACCATGTCGGACACCATCACGCTCACCGGGCTCGTCGGCACCGAGCCGCGCCACGTCGTCACCGGCGACGGGCTCGAGATCACCACCTTCCGTCTCGTCTCGACGCACCGCCGCTTCGACCGCGTCGAGCGCAAGTGGATCGACGGCGACACCAACTGGTACACGATCAGCTCCTTCCGTCACCTCGCCGGCAACGTGCACGGCTCGGTCAAGCAGGGCGACCGGGTCGTCGTGACCGGCCGAGTGCGGCTGAAGGAGTGGACGAAAGACGACCGCTCGGGCGTGACGGTCGACATCGAGGCCGACGCGATCGGGCACGACCTCAGCTGGGGCACGAGCGTCTACTCGCGGGTGATCCGCAGCTCGACCACGAAGAGCGACGGCGGGGAGGGCTCCGAGGCGTCGCGGGAGGAGAGCGCGGCGAGCTCGTCGGGCTCGCCGACGGGAGCCGGTCCGGTGGATGCGGACGGCTGGGCCGCGCCGGGAGCCGACGCCGACCGGCCCGCGGCGCTCGACGACGCCATCCCGACGCCGTTCTGAGATCCGCTCCGCTCGCGCGACGTAGACTCGTCGCGGCCCGCGCCCGAGCGGGAGCACGACGAGACGGGGGACCATGCCGCACACCGCCACCGCGCGCCGCAGCGTCGGCATCGCGATCGGATCCGGCGGAGCGGCGGCCGCCCTGGCCGTGCTGCTGCTCACGGGCTGCACGCCCAGCTCACCCGAGCCGAGCGGCTCGCCGAAGCCGAGCGCCTCGTCGTCCGCCTCGGCGGCGCCGAAGCTCGACCCCACAGGCGATGCCGACGACAACAAGGCCTACTTCGACGCCGTCAACACGAAGCTCGTCGCCGCGGGCGGCGACCTCGGCGGCCGCACCTTCATCGACACCCTCGTGAAGGCCGGCTTCGACAAGGCCGCCATGGAGGTCACCTCCGACACCACGGCGGTCGGGCTCAAGGCCGACAACATCCAGTTCTCGGTCAAGCTCGGCACGACCTGCCTCATCGGCCAGTACGGCAACATCGGCTACCACTCGACCACCGCCGCCGCGATGGACACGGGCAAGTGCCTGATCGGCAACACCCGCGCGATCGACTGGTAGCCGGCGTCGACCCCGCTGACCGCGGCGGCGCGCCCCGCTGAGCCCGAGCGCGGTCCGATCCGGTCAGCCCACCACCCCACGCGAAACTAGGATCGGAACATGGCCGAATTCATCTACTCCATGGTGCGTGCCCGCAAGAAGGTCGGCGAGAAGCTGATCCTCGACGACGTCACCATGTCGTTCTACCCCGGAGCGAAGATCGGCATGGTCGGCCCCAACGGCGCCGGCAAGTCGACCATCCTCAAGATCATGGCCGGGCTCGACCAGCCCTCCAACGGCGAGGCGCGCCTCAGCCCCGGCTACAGCGTCGGCATCCTCATGCAGGAGCCGGTGCTCGACGAGACCAAGACCGTTCTGGAGAACATCCAGGACGGCGTGGCCATCAAGGCCAAGCTCGACCGCTTCAACGAGATCTCCGCCCTCATGGCCGAGCCGGACGCCGACTTCGACGCGCTGCTCGCCGAGATGGGCACCCTGCAGGAGGAGATCGACGCCGCCGACGGCTGGGACCTCGACTCCCAGCTCGAGCAGGCGATGGATGCGCTCCGCACGCCCCCGGGCGACGCCGCGATCGCGCCGCTCTCCGGTGGTGAGAAGCGCCGCGTCGCGCTCGCGAAGCTCCTGCTGCAGAAGCCCGACCTGCTGCTGCTCGACGAGCCCACCAACCACCTCGACGCCGAGAGCGTGCTCTGGCTCGAGCAGCACCTCAGCTCGTACAAGGGCGCCGTCATCGCGATCACCCACGACCGGTACTTCCTCGACAACGTCGCGGAGTGGATCGCCGAGGTCGACCGCGGTCACCTGTACCCCTACGAGGGCAACTACTCGACCTATCTCGAGAAGAAGGCCCAGCGCCTCGAAGTGCAGGGCAAGAAGGACGCGAAGCTCGCCAAGCGCCTCGCCGACGAACTCGACTGGGTGCGCTCGAGCGCCAAGGGACGCCAGACCAAGTCGAAGGCGCGCCTCGCCCGGTACGAGGAGATGGCCGCCGAGGCGGAGCGCACGCGCAAGCTCGACTTCGAGGAGATCTCGATCCCGCCGGGCCCGCGCCTGGGCAGCGTCGTGATCGAGGCGAAGAAGCTGCAGAAGGGCTTCGAAGAGCGCGGTCAGCTCATCGACGGCCTCTCGTTCTCGCTGCCGCCGAACGGCATCGTCGGCGTCATCGGCCCGAACGGCGTCGGCAAGACCACGCTGTTCAAGACGATCGTCGGCCTCGAGCCCCTCGACGGCGGAGACCTGAAGGTCGGCGAGACCGTCAAGATCAGCTACGTCGACCAGAGCCGCGCCAACATCGACCCCGAGAAGACGCTGTGGGAGGTCGTCTCCGACGGCCTCGACATCATCACGGTCGGCAAGACCGAGATCCCCAGCCGCGCCTACGTGTCGAAGTTCGGGTTCAAGGGACCGGACCAGCAGAAGAAGGCCGGCGTGCTCTCAGGTGGTGAGCGCAACCGCCTCAACCTGGCGCTGACGCTCAAGGAGGGCGGCAACCTGCTGCTGCTCGACGAGCCCACCAACGACCTCGACGTCGAGACCCTGCAGTCGCTCGAGAACGCGCTGCTCGAGTTTCCCGGCTGCGCCGTGGTGATCACGCACGACCGGTGGTTCCTCGACCGGATCGCGACGCACATCCTCGCCTACGAGGGCACCGACGAGAACCCGTCGAACTGGTACTGGTTCGAGGGCAACTTCGAGGCCTACGAGTCGAACAAGATCGACCGCCTCGGCCCGGACGCCGCAGCCCCGCACCGCTCGGTGCACCGCAAGCTGACGCGCAGCTGATCGAACGAAGCGGAGGCCCGCACGGGCCTCCGCTTCGTCGTCGTCGTCGGCGCGCGCTCGCCGTCGTCGACGCCCCGCCATCCGCTCAGCGCCATCCGCCCACGAAGGGACGCCCGCCATGACCCGTCTGCACGTGCCGATTCGGCTGCGCTGGAACGACCTCGACGCCTACGGCCACGTCAACAACGCGGCGATGCTCGTACTGCTCGAGGAGGCGCGCATCCAGGCCTTCTGGGCCACCGACGCCGCGGGCGCCGAGTCGGCCGTCGGCGGCACCACCGCGATCCTCGACGGCAGCCCCGGCGCCGCCACCATGACCCTCATCGGGCGGCAGGAGGTCGAGTACCTCGCGCCGATCCCGTACCTGCGCCGTCCGCTCGACGTGCAACTCTGGCTCGGCCACCTCGGCGGCGCCAGCCTCGAGGTCTGCTACGAGGTGCGCTCGCCGGAGGGCGGCGAGTCGCTGCTTTACGCCAAGGCCGCGACGACGATCGTGCTCGTGGATGCCGCCTCCGGCCGCCCGCGGCGCATCACCGACGCCGAGCGCGAAGCCTGGACGCCCTACCTCGAAGCGCCGATCGAGTTCCGCCGCCGCTGACCGCGCTGACCCCGCTGACTGCGCTGAGCCCGCATCCGCTCATCAGCACACAGCACAGCAGAAGGGCGTGACCCCGCAGATCCGCGGGGTCACGCCCTTCTCGCGTCGGCCGAATCAGCCGAAGACCGTGTCAGCCGAAGTACTGGTGCACCGGCGTGAAGCTGATGCGATCACCCGTCACCCCGACGAGACCGAGCGACACCTGCAGCAGCTTCGGCGGCAGCTCATCGCCGGGCAGCGGCGTCTGCGCGCCCAGGCTCAGGCCGACGCCGTTCGGTCCGGTCGCGCTGACCGAGTCGAGGTACACGACCACGTGGCCCTGCAGCTCCATCCGGCCCGCCTTCGTGACCAGAGCGTCGCCGCCGGCCTCGTGGCGCACATCCAGCACGAAGTCGTCGATCGCGATCGAGTCGACCTCGAGCTTGATCACGGGCGTGCGCGAGCCGTCGGCGAGCGGGACGGTCACGAGGCTCAGGCCCTTGAGGCCGGTGAATGACAGCGACGATCCCTCGAGCTGAGCGGCCGGGAGCGTCATCACGGGCGCGTCGGGATCGGCGATCGCGTCGGCCGGCGCGGGCGGGGGAGTCGGGCTCCCCGGCGTCGCGCCGCCGGATCCTCCGCTGCCCGAGCCCGGCAGCCCGGGGATCGGCAGACCGGGGATGGGGCTGCTCGGTGAGGGCGTCGGCGACGGCGTGGAACCGCCGCCCGAGCCGGAGCCGCCGTCCGAGCAGTCCATGAGCAGCGGGATGCAGAACGCGGCGGGGGCGGTGCCGTTCGGCGTCGAGGCGGGCAGGGGCGCCGCGCCGATGCCGAGCAGTGCCGTCGCGGCGAGTGCGACCAGACCGAGCAGGCCGCCGCGGCGCACGGCGCCGGAGCGCGGCGCGACCGACCGCCGCGCGCCAGCGCGGGCGCCGTCGGCGCGGCGCGCGGTGTCAGAGGAGAACGAGCGCATCAGGCCGAGGCCTCGTCGCCGCTCGCGGCATCCAGTTCCGTCGAGCGCGCACGGCGGGCTCGCTTCGCTGCGGCCTTGCGCTGCGCGTCTTTCGGCGACCAGGCGACCGTCATGATGCCGCCGACCACCGCCAGCAGCATCCCGACCAGGAATCCGCCGAGGTTGACGCCGACGATCGAGTAGAGCGCGAGGGCGAGCGCGATCACGCCGTAGAAGATGCGGTGGGCAGGCATGAGCATCGTGAGCACGCCGAGCAGCACGAGCGCGAGCGGGATGACGGTCGCCTGAAGGCCTTCGATGCCGAGCGAGACGTGGATGCGTCCCAGATCCAGCTGGCCCGAGAAGAACAGCTCGACCCCGCCGAGCATCGTGAGGATCGTGCCCAGGAAGGGGCGGCGCGCGCGCCAGGCGCGGAAAGCCGCGCGGCGGCCGGAGCTCTGGACGACGCCGTCGTCCGCGGGCTCGGCGTCGCCCCCGACGCCATCGCCCGCGGCGGAGTCATGTCCGGCCGCCGCGCTCGAGGGCGCCGACCCGAATGCGGCGTCCTCGTCCCCGGCGCGGTCGGGCACCCCACCCGCGAGCGCCGTGGTCTCGATCGCGCCGTCGTCACCGGGCTCGGGCAGGCCGTCGTCGGCCAGCTCGTCGTCGTGTCGTGAGGGGCGGATCATGGTCATCGTCTCTTCCGATCGTCAGGGGTGTCGGGGGCAGGATGAGGCTGTCGGCGGGGGTCACCGCCGCACCGCTGCGCTCAGAAGCACTCCTGGTCACTGAGCTCGACGTGCATCCCGGTGAGGGTGAAGACGCTGGCCTGGGTCGTCCACGAGACCTGCTGCAGGTTCGTGATCGAGATCGTGTCGCTGTCCTGCGCGAAGTCGCCGGCGCTGCCCTTCTTGTCGGTGTTGACCTGCGAGGCGTCGACGCCGATGCGCACGTTGCCGAAGCTTGTGTCGCCCTTGAGGTCGGTCATGCCGATCTGCAGATCGGTCGCGCTGGCGGGCGTGTCGCCGCCGCCGGCGGTGATGCGCATGCCGACCTTGCCGAGCGGCGTCTCGGTCGAGACCGACTGGCACAGGTTCGCGAGAGTCGCCTTCTTGATGTTGGCGATCGCGACCGGGTGCTCCTTGCCCTCGGTGTCCTTCGTGGTGCCGGCGTACTGCGAGAAGCCGGTGCCCTCGAGCTGGCTGGAGCTGATCTTGAACTGGCTGCCCGAGATCGCGAATGAGACGGGCACGGCACCCTGGGCGACGCCGCCGAGGGTGACGGCGGCCACGAGCCCGACGGGAACCGAGACGAGGGCGATGCGCCCGGCGTGACTGCGCACGATCTTGCGCAACGAGGGACGGAACGGCATGAATCCTCCTTGATCCACGGTGGTGCCGGTGCCTTGTCGGCGCCGATCGATCCACTCGTGAGACCGGAGAACACGTCGGCTATGACGCGGTTCCGAGAACACATTCTGATCGATCGACACCGGTGACCCGGCGTCGTCGGTCGGCCACGATACGCCTTATTGACGCTCTGTCAATAGACAGCCGTAGTGCTGAGAGGCCGCCGTCGAGGGGATGCGTGGCTCGGTGCGCGTCCGGACGGGCTGGTTAAGCTGTGCTCATGTCGGCCGAGCGGAGGACCCGCCTCTCGCCCGAGGACCGCCGTTCTCAGCTCGTGGTGACGGGCGTCGCGGCGCTCGCCGACCATCCGCTCGACACGGTCACGATCGAGTTCCTGTCGCGCGCGGCCGGCGTCTCGCGGGCGCTCGTCTTCCACTACTTCGGCTCGCAGGCGGGTCTGCGGCGCGAACTCGTGCGCACCGCCCGCGACAGCATGCTGCGCGCGACCGAGCCGGTCGCCGAGCTGGCGGCGCTGGAGCGCCTCGACGACACCCTGCGGCGCATCGTCGAGTTCGTCGAGCAGCACCGCGGCACCTTCTTCTCGCTTGTGCGCGGCGTCGCCTCGGCCGACGCGGAGGTGCGTCGGGTCGTCGAAGAGGCCCGCCGCGAGCAGGCCGACCGCGTCACCGCCGTCGCCCTCGAACTCGGGGCCGTCGATACCCCGCTGCTGCGCATCGCGCTGCGATCCTGGGTCTCGTTCGCCGAGGAGGTGCTGGTCGAGAGCGTGCTCGAGCACGAACTGCCCGCCGACGAGATCGTCGGCTTCCTCTCCCGCAGCGCGCTCGCGGTCGCCGGCGCGATCGACGCCCCCGGCTCGGCCTCCTCGACGCAGGGCCCCCGCTAGGTGACCTGCCCGCGCGACAGCGGGCCGAGATCCCCGTCCGGCGCATCGCCGCGCGGAACCCGGATCATGCCCTCCTGGGTGACGCTCGCCACGAGCTGTCCGGCGAGATCGTAGATGCGCCCGGTCGAGAGCCCGCGCCCGCCGACGGCGTTCGTCGACTCCTGCGTGTAGAGCAGCCACTCGTCGGCGCGAGCCGGTCGGTGCCACCACATCGCGTGGTCGAGGCTCGCCATCTTCAGGCCCGGCGTGACCCACGGGATGCCGTGCGCGCGCAGCGTCGGCTCGAGGATCGTGTAGTCGCTCGCGTAGGCGAGAGCGGCCTGGTGCAGCTTCGGGTCATCGGGCAGGGCGCCGATCGCCCGCATCCACACCGCCTGGGTCGCCTGGTGCGGCGCGTCGGCGCGAAGGTAGACCGGCGTCTCGACGTGGCGGATGTCGAAGGGCCGCTGCTCGCCCCAGAACTTCGCGATCGGATGGTCGAGCCCGGCGAGCGCCTCGGCCGTGGTCGGCAGCGACTCCGGTTCGGGGAACGCGGCCAGATCGAGCGGGTGCTGATGGTCGAGACCATCATCCACGTCCTGGAACGACGCGATCATCGACAGGATCGGCAGGCCGTCCTGGTAGGCCTGGGTGCGCCGGGTCGAGAAGGAGCGTCCGTCGTGGATGCGGTCGACCGAGAAGGTGATCGGCTGCTCGATGTCGCCGGGGCGCAGGAAGTAGCCGTGCATCGAATGCGCGAGCCGGTCGTCGGCGACCGTGCGCATCGCCGCCGTGATCGCCTGCGCGAGCACCTGGCCGCCGAAGACGCGGCCCTGCGGCATCCACTGGCTCGGGCCGGTGAAGATGTCCTCCGAGGTGCGCGCCCCGGTGTCGGTCAGGTCGATCGCCCGCAGGAAGCCCGACAGAGGGTCGCTCATGGCTTGTAGTTTAGGAGCAGATGAGCAAGCCATTCACCCTCTCCGACCCCCTCTCGCTCGAAGACCTGCGCAGCTTCGCCGGCCGCGCCGCCCGTGTCGAGGAGGGCTCCGTGCGCCTCATCGCCGGCGGCGGCGTGCTCGCCGCCTATGCCGCGGTGCTCTACCCGATCGGCCTGCTCGACGAGGCGCCGACCGTGCTGGGGCTGCGCACCTACGCGCTCACCGACACCGAGCCCTTCGACGTCGTCGTGCCGGTGCGCTCGCTGCTGCAGCGCCTCGAGCGCTCCGCGAGCGAGCTCGAGCGCCGTGATCCCGACCACTTCGCCGCCCCCGTCGACGTGTCGACGCCGATCGAGGTGCACACCGTCACCTGGGCCGCGATCTCACCGCCGCGCGGCGGCTGGGTGCGCAGCGGAACGCTCGATCCCGCGCTGCTGCAGCAGGCCGCGGAGGCGGGCATCGCCGAGGTCGCCGAGGCCGTGCCCGAGGCGGTCGGCGAGTCGATCGTGCGCAAGGTGCGCGGACAGGTCTGGAGCCGTCCCGTCGACGAGCTCGACCACATCCCCGCCGGCGCCGGCTTCGCGGCCCTCAGCCTCGGATTCCTGGGGGAGGACGAGGTCGCCGTGTTCGAGTCGGGCCCGTGGACGCGCCTGACGACCAAGCGCGGGCACGTGCTGGTCAAGCGCAAGCCGTGGACGCTCGCGCGCTGAGGTCGGCGCGCGAGCTCTGACGCCAGCGCTCGAGCCCTAGAGCGACGCCGCGACCGCCCGACCGGCGACGCGCCCCGAGAACAGGCAGCCGCCGAGGAACGTGCCCTCGAGCGACCGGTAGCCGTGCATCCCGCCGCCGCCGAAGCCGGCCGCCTCGCCGGCCGCATACAGGCCGGGGATCGGCGCGCCGCTGGCATCCAGCGCCCGCGCCTGCAGGTCGGTCTGGATGCCGCCGAGCGTCTTGCGGGTCAGAACCCGCAGGCGCACCGCGACGAGCGGGCCGTTCGCCGGATCGGTGACCTTGTGCGGCTTCGCGACGCGGATGAGCTTGTCGCCGAGGTAGCGGCGGGCGTCGCGCACGGCCGCGATCTGGGCGTCTTTGCCGAAGCGATTGTCGAGCTCGCGGTCGCGCGCATCCAGCTCGGCGCGGGCGGCCTCGGGGTCGAAGACGCCCGCGGGCGAGGCCTGCTCGATGCGGTCGAGCAGCTCGTCGAGGGTGTCGGCCACGAGGAAGTCCTCGCCGTCGTGCAGGAACCTCTCGACGGGATCCGTCGCCCCGCTGCCGAGGCGCTGGCGCAGCAGCTCGCCCAGGTGCTTGTCGGTCAGGTCGGGATTCTGCTCGCTGCCCGAGAGGGCGAACTCCTTTTCGGCGACCTGCCGCGTGGTCACGAACCAGCTGTGATCGTGGCCGGTCTTGCGCAGCCACTCGAGCGTGCCGAGCGTGTCGAATCCCGGGAAGAGCGGCACCGGCAGCCGGGCGCCGGTCGCGTCGAGCCAGACGCTCGACGGGCCGGGCAGGATGCGGATGCCGTGCCCCTGCCAGACCGGCGAGTGGTTCGCCACGCCCTCGACGTAGTGCCACATCCGGTCGGTGTTGACGAGGCGGGCGCCGGCGTCAGCGCTGATGTCGAGCATGCGGCCGTCGACGTGCGCGGGTACGCCGGCGAGCAGGTTCTCGGCGGCGGGCGCCTCGCCGAGCCAGTCGGGCCAGGCGGCGCGCACGAGCTCCGGGTCTCCGCCGATGCCGCCGGCGGCCACGATCACGGCGCTCGCCTCGAGCGCGAACTCGCCCACCGCATCCCGGTTGCTCGGGGCGCCGCGTTCGGCGGCGTCGGGGGCGAGCAGGGTTCCGGATGCGCCGACGACGGCCCCGTCGCGCACGATCAGCTCGTCGACGCGGTGGCGGAAGCGCAGCTCGGCGCGGCCCTCGGCGACGCCGCGGCGCACGCGCGAGAGGAACGGCTCGACGACGCCGGGGCCCGTTCCCCAGGTGATGTGGAAGCGGGGGACCGAGTTGCCGTGCCCCGTCGCCGTGTAGCCGCCGCGCTCGGCCCAGCCGACCACCGGGAAGAAGCGCACGCCCTTCTCGTGAAGCCAGTCGCGCTTCTCGCCGGCCGCGAAGCGCAGGTAGGCCTCGGCCCACTGCTCGGCCCAGTCGTCCTCATCGCGGTCGAACTCGGCGCTGCCGAACCAGTCCTGCCGGGCCAGCTCCAGGCTGTCGTGAACGCCCAGGCGGCGCTGCTCGGGCGAGTCGACGAGGAACAGCCCGCCGAACGACCACCAGGCCTGCCCGCCGAGGCTCTGCTCGGGCTCCTGGTCGAGGATCACGACCGTGCGCCCGGCGTCGAGCAGCTCGCTCGCGGCGACCAGGCCGGCGAGGCCGGCGCCGATCACGATCGCGTCGGAGTTCTGGGGCATGTGCGCCTCCCGCAGGGTGTCGGGTGCCGCTCTCGGGGGAGCGAGCGGCGCAGACGAGCCTAGCGAGACGGTTCTGGATGCCGGGGGTGCGGGAGCCGGCGCGGGCGCGGACGCCGCCGCACCGCGGACGCCGCGGGCGTCAGCCGCGCTGCGGCGCCATGATCCCCTCGGCGCGGGTGGCGACCCACTGCACGAAGGGCTCCAGGTGCTCGAGCAGCTCCGAGCCCAGGGGAGTGAGGCTGTAGTCGACGCGCGGGGGGATCGTGGGGTGCGCGTCGCGCTCGACGAATCCGTCGCGCTCGAGGGTGCGCAGCGTCGAGGCGAGCATCTTCTCGCTGATGCCGTCGACCGCGCGGCGCAGCTCGCCCCAGCGCAGGGTGCCGCCGCCGAGCGCAAGCAGCACGAGCACGCCCCACTTGCTGGTCACGTGGTCGAGAACGTCGCGCGTGGGACATCCGGCCGTGAAGATATCGGACTGTGACGCCCGCAAAGACTCAAGACTTACCACCATGCGGGTATCTTACCTGAAAGTAGGTACCTTCTTTCGGGAAGCATGTCAGCATCCACCCCGTTGGCCATCGACGGAAACGCGAACCCGCGGAAGCTCCTCGAAAGGACTCGCCCCATGACCATCCTCGTCACCGCCGCCGGACACCTCGGCCGTCTCGCCGTGAAGTCGCTCATCGCCCGCGGCGTCGCGCCGACCGACATCCGCGTCGGCGCGCGCACCCTGTCGAAGGTCGACGACCTCGTCGCCCTCGGCGTGAACGCCGTCGAGCTCGACTACGACCGCCCCGAGACCGTCACGGCCGCCGTCGCCGGCGCCGAGAAAGTGCTGCTGATCTCGGCCAGTGAGCCGGGCAAGCGCGTGCCCCAGCACCAGGCCGTGATCGACGCGGCGAAGGCCGCCGGCGTCAGCCAGCTCGTCTACACGAGCGCCCCGCACGCCGACTCGAGCTCGCTCATCCTCGCTCCCGAGCACAAGGCCACCGAAGAACTCATCGTCGCTTCGGGCGTTCCCGCGACAGTGCTGCGCAACAACTGGTACCACGAGAACTACACCGGTCAGGTGCCAGGCGCCGCGGAGTCGGGCGTGCTGATCGGCAGCGCCGGCACCGGTCGCGTCGCCAGCGCCAGCCGCGCCGACTACGCCGAGGCCGCCGCCGCCGTGCTCACCACCGAGGGTCACATCGGCCAGACCTACGAGCTCGCCGGCGACACCGCCTGGGACTACGCCGGCCTCGCCGCCGCGATCTCGGAGATCACCGGGCGTCCCGTCGGGTACCAGAACCTCGACACCGCCGCGCACGTCGCCGCGCTCACCGGCTTCGGGCTCGACGAGGGCACCGCGGGCTTCGTCTCGGCGCTCGACGCGAACATCGCCGAGGGCACCCTCGCCGAGGCGAGCAACGTGCTCTCGGGCCTCATCGGCCGCCCGACGACCCCGCTCGTCGACGGACTCCGCGCCGACCTGGCCTGATCGGCCCCGTCATATCCATCTGTGCCGGCTCGACTTGACCGGGTCGGCACAGCGAAGGGGATGCGCTCCGCCGGTCGGCGGGGTGCATCCCCTTTTCGTCGTGTCTGGTGCTCGGTGCGGCGCCGCCGCGCGGGTCGACGCAGCGCCGCGCGGAGCGATCCGGCGCTGCTCGGCGTTGCCGGGGCCGCCTGCCGCCTACTCCTCGAAGGTGTTGACCATCGCGTGGGCAGCCCGCTCGAGGTAGCCCCACAGCATCCCCTCGTCCATCGGAGAGAGCCCGAGGTCGTCGACGGCGACGCGCATGTGCTTCAGCCAGCGATCGCGGGCGTCGGGGTTGACCTTGAACGGCATGTGACGCATGCGCAGGCGCGGGTGGCCGCGCTCCTGGCTGTAAGTCGTCGGGCCGCCCCAGTACTGCTCGAGGAACCCGGTCAGGCGCTGGATGGCGCCCTCCATGTCGTCCTCCGGGTACATCGGGCGCAGCACCTCGTCGTCGGCCACACCCTCGTAGAAGCGGCGCACCAGCCGCTCGAAGGTCGGGCGCCCGCCGATCTGCTGCCAGAAGCTGCCGCCGACCGGCTCGCCGCCGGAGCTCGAGCGCAGAGTGAGGGAGTCCTCGGCCATCAGTCGTCCTTCTTCGGCGCGCGCGGGGCTCGGGGTGCTCGCGGCGAGGGCTCCGTCGGCGTCGCGCCGGGGTCGGATGCCGCCGGCTCGGCGGACTCGGCGGGCCTGGCAGCGCCGGCCGGCTCGCCGCGCTCGGCGCTCTTCGACTTCGCCGGCTTCGGCGTGGGCGTCGCCTGCGTCGGCAGCGGAGCCGTCTTCGGCGGGTTCGCCCCGCGGATCGACGCGGCGCCCTCCATCCCCGTCAGCGTGATCGCGCTCAGCGCGGGCGTGCGCACGTCCATCTCGTCGAGCGTCGTCTTCAGCCGCAGGCGCAGCTCACGCGCCACGTCCTCCTTCGACCCCGGTCGGGTCTTCGCGACCAGTCGCACCACGACCGCCTCCGACGAGATCGACTCGATGCCCCACATCTCGGGCTTCTCGAGGAACAGGCGCTTCCACTTCGGTTCCTGCTGCATGCGCACGGCCGTGTCGAGCAGCGCCTCCTGCACGAGCGGCACGTCGGCCTCGTAGGGGATCGCCAGGTCGAGGATGACGCGCGACCAGCCCTGCGAGACGTTGCCGACGCGCAGGATCTCGCCGTTGCGCACGTACCAGAGCATCCCGTTGACGTCGCGGATCTGCGTCACGCGGATGCCGACCGCCTCGACCACGCCGGTCGCCGGGCCGAGGTCCACGACATCCCCGACGCCGAGCTGGTCTTCGATGACCATGAACAGCCCGTTGAGCACGTCTTTGACGATGTTCTGCGCGCCGAAGCCCAGACCGGCGCCGAGCGCCGCGGTGATGAGCGAGAAGGCGGCGGTCGCGTTCTCGTTGAGGGTGTTGACGACGAGGATCGCCGCGACGATCACGATGCCGGCCGTCACCACGTTCGTGAGCACCGACCCGATCGCGCGGGTGCGCTGCACGGTTCGCACGGCCGCGAGCGGCGAGACGGCGATGCCGAGCGCGGCCGTGTCGGTCACGTTCTGCTTCTTCTTGACGCCGTTGACGATCTGGTTCACGACGCGCTTGATGATGAACGTCGCCACGATGCGCAGCAGCACGGCCACCACCACGATGATCAGCACGCTCAGCGGCTTGTGCACGAGGAAGTTCCCGAGCTGCGGCCACGGGTCGGCCCAGAAGGCGGTCCAGTCCCAGTCTGTCGTCACGCTCCCAGGCTAACGAGCGCCCCCTCCACGTCGCCCGACCGCGGCCGCGCCCGATGCCTACCGGCGTTCCCGCCTCGTCGCCCCCCTCCCGCTCGCGCTTACCTGCCCGACTGCGGATACTGTCGTCGCCGATACTGCTGGCGGTCTCGCGCGATACTGCTCAGTCGTCCATGCAGACCCACCGGCGAGGCTGCTCCCTCTTTTCGCCAGTAGCCGCGCGCGGTCACCGCCTCTCCTCCACACGGGCTCACCGCACGCGAACTGCACCGATCGAGGACACGCGCCGATCGAGGGCGCACACGAGCATGACGATGACGGCATGACACGCATCGTCCGCACGCGCGACTTCGCGGCCGAGGGCGTCTCGACCGCGGAGTTGCGACACCAGGTGGCTGCCGGTGGTGTCCGACGGCTTCGGATCGGTCACTATGCCGTCGGAGAACTCGACCCGCCCGTCGAGGCCGCGGTGTCCGGATACTGTTCGCTGAGTTGCGGGGCAGCGCTCGAGCGGCACGGGATCTGGGTACGACTCGCCACGGCGCATTGGCGAGTCAGTCCGAGCGATCGTGTGCGCCGAAGCCGCGTCGGTGAGCCGACCCGGCACCGGATCGCGGGTCGGGCGGTCGACGGTGTGGATGACGTGCTGACGGCGCTCGCCTGCGCGGCGCAGTGCATGTCGTTCGAGGATCTCGTCTGCTGCGTCGACTCCGCTCGTCATCTGCGTGCCGTCACACGACCCGCCCTCGCCCGGACTCTCCTCACCCGCAACGGCATCCGCGCGCTCGCCGTGAGCGATGCACGCAGCGAGTCTGGGCTCGAGACGCTCGCGCGGGTCCGCCTGCGTTCACGCGGCATCATCGCTCGGCCGCAGGTCGTCGTCCCGGGCGTCGGACGCGTCGATCTGGTGGTCGGCGACCGACTCGTGATCGAGCTGGACGGCGACCGTTGGCACTCGACCCCAGAAGCTCGGGAGCGAGACCGCCGACGAGACGCCGAGCTGGTCGCGCGAGGTGCCCTCATGCTGCATGCCGGCTCGCGCCGAATCTTTAATGAGTGGGCCCCGCTCGAGGCCCAGATCCTCGCACTCGTGCGCCGCGGAGAGCATCGGTGGTCTGCTCGTCGGCGCCGCGAGCAGTCGGACCTTCGGCGCGAATACTGGCCGAGCTCGAGGTAACGGCTGCCGGCGGCAGCGGGACGCGGGGCGGCCAGTATCGGCGACATCCAGACCAGTAGCCGCGGGTGTGGCACCGGGATCAACGGCATCCGACACGTGTCCGGTCGGCGTCCTCGCGGGTCCGACGCTGCCGTGTGGGCGATGCGGATACTGGCGAGCCGAAGGCCCGTCGGCGCCCCTGGCACCGCCTCAGCGTCTCGCCAGTATCCGCGTGAAGCACGAACAGTATCGGCGTTACCCTCCCCCCCCCCCAGCAGGCCGGGCTCGGTCCGCATCCTCGACCCAACGACAGAGGGGACGCCGACCGGAGCCGACGCCCCCTCCGGGACGCGTGCGCGGGGCGATGCCCGCAGTGCGAGGTGGACTGGCGACTACGCCGCGTCGACCGCCTGCGCGGCGAGGGCGCGCTCGACGCCGGCGACGTTCTCCTGCACCAGGCGGCGAAGCGCCGGGATGTCGGGGTGCGCATCCAGCCAGGCGTTCGTGGTGTCGACGAGGGCCTGCGAGGCGAGGGCGCTCGGGTAGAACCACACGACGATGTACTCGGCGATCTTGTAGCTGCGGCTCTTCCAGATGGACTCGAGCGCGTCGAAGTACGGCGCGACGAGCGGCTCGAGCACGGCCGGGTCGTTGACGTGCTGGTAGCCCATGCCGAGCATGCGCAGGATCGCGTTGGGGATCTGCTCGTCGGTGAGGGCGCGGTCGAGTGCGGCCTTCTTGCCGGCCTCGGTCGGCACGGTGCCGCGCGCGCGAGCGGCGGCCTGCTGGCCGTTCGAGGTGTTGTCGCGGGTCTCGGCGGTGACGATCTCGTCGTCGCCGGCGACGCCGGTGAGCACGAGTCCCTCGAGCAGCTCCCACTCCAGGTCGGTGTCGATGTCGAGTCCGTCGAGGCGGGTCTGGCCGCTCTGCAGCGCGCGCAGCACCTCGGCGTGGGCCGGGGTCGAGGCGATGTTCGCGAAGAACTTCACGAACTGGAACTGCGCGTCCGATCCGGGCTCCGCATTCTGCGCGAGGGTCCAGAGCGTGTCGCCGACCTCCTCGATCGCCGCGGCGCGCGACGCCGGGGCGACGTAGCTGCGGGCGACCTGCGTCAACTGGGTGAGGCTGAGGCGGATCGTGGTCGACTCGGTCTCGGTCGCGATGTTGTCGAGCACGAGGCGGATGTAGTCGCTCGCCTTGGCCTCGCCGTCGCGGGTCGCATCCCACACGGCGCCCCAGACGATCGCGCGGGCGAGCGGCTCCTCGATGTCGCGCAGGTGCGCGATCGCGGTCTGCAGCGACACCTCGTCGAGGCGGATCTTCGCGTAGGCGAGGTCGTCGTCGTTGAGCAGGATCAGCTCGGGACGCGCGAGTCCGGCCAGCTCGGGCACCTCGGTCGACGCGCCGTCGATGTCGAGCTCGTGGCGGTGCGTGCGCACGAGCTTGCCGCCGTCGAGCGAGTAGAAGCCGACCGCGAGACGGTGCGGTCGGATGGTGGGGTAGTCCGGGTGCGCGCTCTGCTCGATCGCGAAGCGCTCGATCGTGCCGTCACTGCCCACCGTCAGGGCCGGGCGCAGCGTGTTGACGCCGGCGGTCTCGAGCCACTTCGCGCCCCAGCCGTCGAGCGAGCGGCCGCTGGCGGCCTCCAGCTCCACGAGCAGATCGCGAAGCTCGGTGTTGCCGAAGGCGTGCTTGCGGAAGTAGTTGCCGACGCCGGTGAAGAAGGCGTCGATGCCGACCCAGGCGGCGAGCTGCTTCAGCACCGATCCGCCCTTGGCGTAGGTGATGCCGTCGAAGTTGACCTGCACGGCTTCGAGGTCGTCGATCGTGGCCACGATCGGGTGGGTCGAGGGCAGCTGATCCTGCTTGTAGGCCCAGCTCTTCTCCATGGCCTGGAACGTCGTCCACGCCTCGGTCCACTCGGTGGCCTCGGCGGTCGCGATGGTGGAGGCCCACTCGGCGAACGACTCGTTGAGCCAGAGGTCGTTCCACCACTTCATGGTCACGAGGTCGCCGAACCACATGTGGGCCAGCTCGTGCAGGATCGTGACGACGCGACGCTCCTTGATGGCGTCGGTCACCTTCGAGCGGAAGACGTAGGTCTCGGTGAAGGTGACGGCGCCGGCGTTCTCCATCGCGCCGGCGTTGAACTCCGGCACGAAGAGCTGGTCGTACTTCGCGAAGGGGTACGGGTAGCCGAACTTCTCCTCGTAGTAGGCGAAGCCCTGGCGGGTCTTCTCGAAGATGTAGTCGGCGTCGAGGAACTGGAACAGCGACTTGCGGGCGAAGACACCGAGCGGGATGACGTTGCCGTTCGCGCTGGTCAGCTCGCTGTGCACGGCCTGGTACGGCCCGGCGATGAGCGCGGTGATGTAGCTCGAGATGCGCGGCGTGGGCTCGAAGTGCCAGGTGGCGAGGCTGTCGCCCGCGAACACCGGCTCGGGGGTGGGGGAGTTGCTGACGACGGCCCAGTTGGCGGGCGCCGTGACGTGGAAGGTGAAGGTCGCCTTGAGGTCGGGCTGCTCGAAGACCGCGAACATGCGGCGGCTGTCGGGTACCTCGAACTGCGAGTAGAGGTAGACCTCGCCGTCGACCGGGTCGACGAAGCGGTGCAGGCCCTCGCCGGTGTTCGTGTAGATCGCGTCGGCGTCGACGACGAGCTCGTTGTGCTCGAGCAGGTTCGACAGCTGGATGCGCACGCCGTCGCTGACCGCATCCGGGTCGAGCTTCTCGCCGTTGAGGGTCACGGAGTGCACGGTGCGGGTGATGGCGTCGATGAACGTCTCGGTCGCGCCGTGGGCGGTGAAGCGCACCACGGTGGTGCTGCGGAAGGTCTCGGCGCCGGTGGTCAGGTCGAGCGTGACGTCGTAGCTCTCGACGTCGACGACGGCCTTGCGGTCGCGGGCTTCGAGGCGGGTGAGGTTCTCTCCAGGCACGCAGTGCTCCCTTGAATCTGTGCGGATCGTGTCCGTCGTCAACCCTAGACTGGCGAGCGATCCGAGGAGGCGTGATGGTCGAGCCGTACGGGCCGCCCCAGCCGGGGCAGCCGGCGCCGCAGTTCCCGCCGCCCGCTCCGCCGCTCCCGCCGACCGAGCCGGTGTCGCGCAGTCGCCGAGCCTGGCCCTGGGTGCTCGCGGTCGTGCTGGTCGTCGTGATCGGCACCGCGATCGCGGGCGCCGCGGTGATCATCCCCTCGCTCTCGGTCGGCACGACCGAGGCGGCCGCCGCGGGCAGCCCGCAGGCCGTCGTCGAGGGTTTCAACCGCGCCTTCGAGAAGGCCGACTGCACGGCCTTCACGAAGGTGACGACGGCGGCGTTCCGCAAGGACTACTACAACGGCGACTTCAGCTGCTCGGCCTTCGTGAGCGACGCGAAGGAGTACCGGGTCGACGGGAAGTACGCCTACACGTTCACGGTGACGGCGTCGAAGTCCGACGGCGGCACCGCGACCGTGACGGTCGACGAGGTCGATTCCTCGGGCGGCAGCACGGAGAAGTACACGAACATCTACCGACTGACGAAGACGGGCTCGGGCGCCTGGGTCGTCTCCGATGTCGGCGACGCAGGAGAGAGCTGATGCGCATCCACATCGCCACCGACCACGCCGGTCTCGAGTTCAGCCAGACGCTGCAGCAGCATCTGGCCGAGGCGGGGCACGAGGTGATCGACCACGGTCCGACGAGCTACGACCCGCTCGACGACTACCCGAGCTTCTGCATCGGAGCCGCGCAGGCCGTCGTCGCCGATCAGCAGGCGGGGGTGGATGCGCTGGGCGTCGTCTTCGGCGGATCGGGCAACGGTGAGCAGATCGCCGCGAACAAGGTCGAGGGCGCGCGCGCCGCGCTCGTCTGGAACCGCTCCACGGCCGAGCTCGCCCGTCAGCACAACGACGCGAACGTGATCTCGATCGGCGCGCGCCAGCACACGGTCGACGAGGCGATCGAGTTCATCGACCTGTTCATCGCGACGCCGTTCAGCGCCGAGGAGCGTCACGCGCGTCGCATCGCGCAGCTCGCGGAGTTCGAGGCGACGGGCGCGATCGCGGGGCACGAGATCCGCTGACATGCCCGAGGGCCATTCCGTCCACCGCATCACCGCGCAGTTCGCGCGGCACTTCGAGGGCACGCCGGTCGCCGTGTCGAGCCCGCAGGGTCGCTTCGCCGCGGATGCGCGCCTGATCGACGGCCGCACGATCGTGCGCTGCCGGGCGGTGGGCAAGCAGATGTTCCTCGAGTTCGACAACGGACTCTGGCTGCGCGTTCACCTCGGCATGTACGGCGCGTGGGACTTCGCGGGCGACATCGACGTGCCCGCGGTCGCGCGCGATCCCGAGAGCACGGCCCGCGACAACGCCGACTCGCTCGCGTCGATGGGCGCCCCGCGACGCCTGCGCATGGCCGAGTCGGAGCGGCTCGGCGCTGAGCTCGAAGGCTTCCCGCCCGAGCCGATCGGCCAGGTGCGGGTGCGCCTCTTGACCGATCACGCGGTCGCCGATCTGCGTGGGCCGACGGCCTGCGAGGTGCTCGACGGCGAGGGCGTGGATGCGGTGCTCGCCCGCCTCGGCCCCGACCCGCTCGTCGACGGCCGGGTGCGCGGCGAGAAGCGCTTCCTCGAGCTGGCCGGGCGCAAGCGCCAGGCGATCGGGCTCGTGCTGATGGACCAGTCAGTCGTCAGCGGGATCGGCAACGTCTATCGGGCCGAGATGCTGTTCCGGGCGCGGCTCTCGCCGTTCGCGACGGCGGCCGAGCTGCCGCGCGACGTGCTCAGCGCGCTCTGGACCGACTGGGATCATCTGCTGCGCATCGGCGTGAAGACGGGCCAGATGCTGACGATCGACGGGCTGCGCGGCGCTGCCAAGGCGCGCGCGCTCGCGAGCCGCGACGACCGGCACTGGGTCTATCACCGCACGGGTCTGCCGTGTCGCGTCTGCGGTACCGAGATCGCGATGCAGGAGATGGCGGGGCGCAAGCTCTACTGGTGCCCGCTCGACCAGGCGTGAGGCGCTGACCGCGAGGGCGCGCGAGGGCGCGGCACGGCGCGGCGCTGAACCGTTCGCGGGTGCCGCCTCTGGCATCCTGAGCGGATGCGCCACACGCCGCACTTCCTGCTCACCGAGCGCGACGAGATCCGCCGGCTGATCCGCGACAACCCCTGGGTGACGATCGTCTCGTCGACCGCGAGCGGGCTCGTCGCCTCGCACTACCCGTTCCTGCTCGACGAGGAGGCGTCGACGGGCGACGAGATCGTCGTCGTCAGCCACGTCGGCCGCCCCGACGAGCGGCTGCACGAGCTCGGCGAGCACGAGGTCATGCTGATCGTGCAGGGCCCGCACGGCTACGTCTCGCCGGCCTGGTACCCCGAGGGGCAGAACGTGCCCACGTGGAACCACATCACGGCGCACCTGTGGGGCCGGCCCGAGATCCTCGACTTCGACGAGAACTACCTCGTGCTCGAGCATCTGACCGACCACTTCGAGCAGCAGGTCGAGGGCGGCCGCTCGCTCGACCTCGACGAGGAGGGCGCGCGCCGGCTGTCGAAGGGCACGGTCGGCATCCGGATCCGCATCGATCGGGTGGATGCGCGCGCCAAGCTCAGCCAGAACAAGCCGGCCGAGGTGCGCGAGCGGGTGATCGCCGAGCTCGAGGGCGACGGACCCTACGCGCAGCCGGCGCTCGCCGCGGAGATGCGGCGTCGGGTCGAGCTGGATGCGGTCGCGGACGCCGCGACCCCCATGACCACGGACCCGACCGAGACCGATGGCGCGCACATGCCCGGAACCACCGCGACGACCTCGACGGAGACCGCCGAATGACCACCGCCCCCGCGCTCCTGCTCACCGGCGCGCGCCTCCTCGACCCGGCTCGCCCTGAGACTCTGGCGGGCGCCGCCGAGCCCGACTCGCTCCTGATCGTCGGCGACGGCATCGCCGCGGTCGGCGCCGCGGCCGTCGCCGCGCATCCCGACGCGGCCCGCGCCGAGCGCCGCGACCTCGCCGGCCGCGGGGTCGTGCCCGGGTTGTGGGATCACCACGTGCACCTCGTGCAGTGGGCCATCGCCCGCCGCCGCGTCGACGTGAGCGCGGCGACCTCGGCGGCTCAGGCCGCGCGCATCCTCGTCGAGCACGCGCAGAGAACCCCGCCCGAGCCGGGCACGGTGCTCGTCGGGCACGGCTTCCGCGACGCGCTGTGGGCCGACGCCCTCGATCCGCAGCTGCTCGGTGGCGCGCATCCGATCGCCGCGATCAGTCACGACCTGCATACGGTCTGGGCGAATCCGCTCGCACTGCGCATCCTCGGCCGTGACGAGCACGAGCCGGTGCTGCGCGAGCAGCCCGCCTTCGACGCCATGGCGCAGCTCAGCGCCCTGCCGACCGCGACGACCGACCGCTGGGTCGCCGACGCGGTCGAGGCGGCGGCGCAGCGCGGCGTGGTCGGCATCCGCGACCTGGAGATGGCGGATGCGGGTGGCGCCTGGCTGCGTCGTCGCGCCATCGACGGCTTCCCGCGAATCCGTGTGCGCGCGGCCGTGTACCCCCACGACCTCGCGACGGCCCGCGAGCGCGGGCAGCGCAGCTACGTCGCACTCGAGGGAACCGATCGTCTGGTCGAGGGCGGCGAGTTCAAGCTCTTCGCCGACGGCTCGCTCAACACCCGCACCGCGCACTGCGTGCACGCCTACGAGGGGCTCAGCGGTGCGACCGCGCACGGACTCGAGGTGAACCCCGGCGCCGAGCTCGAGCAGCGCGCCCGCGAGGGTCTCGCCGCAGGGCTCGTGCCGACGATCCACGCGATCGGCGACCAGGCGGTGACGCGCGCGCTCGACGTCTTCGAGGCGCTGAACGCCGCGGGCCTGCTCGGGCCGGATGCGGAGGCCGCGACGCGCGGCCGCGCGACCGCCGCGGACGCGACCGCTGCCGTGGCGACGACCGGCTGGATGGAGCACGCCCAGCTCGTCGACCCGTCCGACCTCGCGCGCTTCGCGCGGCTCGGCATCCAGGTGAGCGTGCAGCCCGAGCACGCGATGGACGACCGCGACGTGGCGGATGCTCTCTGGGCCGGTCGCACCGATCGCAGCTTCGCCTGGCGCAGCCTCGCCGACTCCGGCGCTCGGCTCTGGTTCGGCTCGGACGCCCCGGTGGCCCCGCTCGACTCGTGGGTCACGATCGCGGCGGCGACGGCCCGCGCTCGCGACGGGCTCGCGCCGTGGCATCCCGAGCAGGTCGTGCCGTTCGCGGCGGCTCTCGCGGCGTCGGTGCGCAGCAGCCTCGCCGTGGGAAATCCGGCCGATCTCGCGATCCTCGACGCCGACCCGGTCGCGGCATCCGCCGATCCGTCGGGTGACGCTCTGCGTGGCCTCCCGGTCGCTGCGACCCTGCTCGCCGGCGAGTTCACGCACGACGCCCTGTAGCCCGAGCCGCAGCTGCGCCCGGAGACGCCGAAGGCCCGCCCCGCACTGCGGGACGGGCCTTCTGACGAGGAGCGGTCGAACTCAGGCCGCGATGTGCGAGAAGAGGAACCAGCGGTCCTTCTCGAGGCCGCGGGCGATCTCGATCGCGACGTCCTGGCTCGAGGCGTCGATCTCGCCGAGCTCGTCGATCGCGGTGCGCACATCTACCAGCACGGCGTCGATCTGCGCGACGATCTGCGCGATGGTCTGGTCGGCCTGCTGGAAGCCGGTCGCCAGCTCGGGGGTCGTGGTCGCCGCGGCGACGGTCTGGATGCGTCCGTCGAGCGGGAGGCCCAGGGCCACGACGCGCTCGGCGGCGGTGTCGGCCCACTCGCGAGCGTGGTCGACGACGTCGTCCAGCAGCTCGTGCACGGCCTGGAAGTTGGCGCCGCGCACGTGCCAGTGCGCCTGCTTGCCGTCGACGCTGAGCGCGGTGAGGCCCACGACGATCGGGGTGAGGAACTGCGCGGTGCCGGCGACGGCGTCCGGGTTCAGGGTGGTGGTCGGAACGGCCTTGACGTCGGTCATTTCTTCTCCTCGCATGTCTGCTCCGCCAGGCTGGATCTTCGATCCCGCGGGGGCGGAAGAACGGCCTCGCGGCCTGCTGTCGGGGACAACGCTACGCACCTGCATGTATTCCGCAAGCAAGCTGAGGCTCCACTTACCCCTGTATTTTCGGGGGTTAACCCCCGTTCGAACCGGATGCGCACGCCATTCTCAGAAGCCCGTGCGCTTCGCAGACTCGGAGCATGACCACGACGTTGCCGACCGACATCGCTCCCACCGCCGACACCGCCCGCCCGCCCGCGCCGCCGACTCCGGCGACCTCCGCATCCGGCCGCGGCTACCTCGGGCTCTGGCGCACCGTGCCGCGCGAGCTCGGGTACCTGCTGCCCCTGCTGCCGATCTCCATCGTGACCGTCACCGTGCTGCAGACGGTGTTCTGGATGGGCATCGGCATGATCCCGATCGTCGTCGGCTTCTTCATCGCGCTCGCCGCGCTGTGGGCTGCCCGCGGTTTCGGCGAGTTCGAGCTCATGCGCCTCGCGGCGAGCGGTCGCCCGCGCATCCCGAGCCCCGACTGGCGGCGACGCACCCGCGGCGACGGCTTCCTCGCGCGGGTGTTCGCGCCGGTCGCCGACGGCCACTACTGGCTGCACCTGCTGCACGGCACGGTCGTCGCGATCATCCTGGGGCCGTTCAGCTGGTCGATCGCGATCACCTGGGTCGCCGGCTCGCTCGGCGGGTTGACGTACTGGTTCTGGAGCCGCTTCCTGCCCGACGCCGGGCGTGACGGCAACGTGCTCGGCCGCGTCGCGCACGACCTGCTGCCCTGGGTGCCGCAGAGCTTCGACCTGCTGCCGCTGCTCTACCTGATCAGCGGCGTGATCTTCGCGGTCACTCTCCCGTTCGTGACCCGCGGTCTCACGGTCATCCACTGGGGTGTGGCGAAGGGGATGCTCGGCGCCTGGTCGAGCGATCGTCTGCGTGACGAGGTGCGGACCTTGACCGAGTCGCGCGCCGCCGCGACCTCAGCGGAGGGCCAGTCGCTGCGCCGGCTCGAGCGCGACATCCATGATGGCCCGCAGCAGCGACTCGTGCGTCTGCAGATGGATCTCGCCTCGGCGGAGCGGCAGCTCGACGCCGATCCCGAGCGCAGCCGGGCGTTGATCGGCGAGGCGCTCGCGCAGTCGAAGGAGGCGCTCGAGGAGCTGCGGGCGCTGTCGCGCGGCTTCGCCCCGCCGCTGCTGCTCGATCGCGGACTGCGCGCCGCGCTGGCCGGGCTCTGCGATCGCAGCGCGGTGCCGACACGGTTCGTCGACGAGCTGCCCGCCGAGATCGAGCTGCCCACCGAGGTCGAGCGCAACGCCTACTTCATCGCTGCGGAGGCGCTGACGAACGCCGCCAAGCACGCCGGTGCGAGCTCGGCCGTGGTGACGCTGCGCCTGCGCCGCATCCCCGACACCGACGACATCTGGCTCGACCTGCACATCCTCGATGACGGGCGCGGCGGCGCCGCCCCGGTGGCCGACCACGGTCTCGCCGGCATCGACGAGCGGCTGCGCGGACTCGGCGGACTGCTCACGCTGACCAGTCCGGCCGGCGGCGGCACGGAGCTCGTGGCGCACCTCCCGCTGGTGCGGTGACCGTCGCCGAGCTGACGGACGCGGCCGTGCTTCCCCCTACGGTGGGAGGCATGGCCGCGCTGCGCATCCTCGTCGTCGACGACTCGGTGCTGCTGCGCGAAGGCCTCGTGCGCGTGGTCGAGGAGGCGGGACACGAGGTCGTCGGCGCGCTCGGCGACGCGATCGACCTGGTCGCGGCGGTCGAGCGCACGGATGCGCGGCTGGTCGTGCTCGATGTGCGGCTGCCGCCGAGCTTCCGCGACGAGGGCGTGCGGGCGGCGATCGAGCTGCGGCGCGCCCGGCCCGAGGTCGGCATCCTGCTGCTCTCGCAGTACGTCGAAGTCGCCTACGCGCAGGAGCTGCTCGGCTCGGGCGCCGGGGGAGTCGGCTATCTGCTGAAAGACCGGGTCGCGTCGCTCGCCGAGCTGGATGCCGCGATCTCGCGGATCGCCGAGGGCGGCACCGTTCTCGACCCCGAGGTCGTCACCCAGCTCATCGGGCGCCGTCGTGATCCGGTGCAGTCGCTGACCCGGCGTGAGCGCGAGGTGCTGCAGCTCATGGCCGAGGGGCGCACGAACGCCGGCATCGCTCAGACGCTGGTGATCGGCGTCGGGGCGGTCGAGAAGAACGTCTCGGCGATCTTCGGCAAGCTCGGTCTCGACGACTCCGGTTCGGATCACCGGAGGGTGCTGGCCGTTCTCGCCTGGCTGCAGGTCAGCGCGAGCTGAGAGCCGCGCGCAGCGACCCGGCGGTGCAGTCGGGACGGTCGAGTCGACCGCAGCGCCGCCGGGTCCGGGGAACACAACAGGGCCGCGTCATCCCTCCGATGACGCGGCCCTGCAGCTGTGGGGCAGGTGTCGCGCGAGGCGACTCGTGCTGGACGGTGTCGCCTAGGCGACGAAGGTGCCGACCAGCGGTTCCGATGCGCTCGCGAATGCGGATTCGCCGACGTGCACCTCGGGGCGGGTCTCCTGGATCGTGTTGGTCCAGGTCATACCGTTCCACCACCGCAGCTGGGGGAGGCCGAGCGGGTCGCGGTACCAGCCGGCGGGTGCGGCGGTCGTCGTGGGGGTGACGAGAGTCATCGGAGGGCTCCTATGTATCGGGGTTACATAAGGTGATTCGGGTTTTCGGGTGGCCGCCGATTCGGGGGGACGTGCTCGGCGGCTGAAGGAAATATACGTCCCCCCGTTTCGGGGGGATTGTCACCTTTTCGGGGGTAGACGTGCCGGATGCGTCTGTCCTCCTTAGTGCGGACACTGCAAGATCCCTCGATCAGGGGGCATGGCGTATGCATACCATCGCTCTGAACTGGGCTTTCTCGGAGCGGCCGACAAGGTCTCGTTTCTCGACGGAGATCGGCTCGACTTTCCTGTACCCCGGCCGTTATCTGATCGTGACCAAAAACGTCGTCATAGGTCGTCCAGTCGAGCGTGTCGGGGGTTTTGCGGATCGTCCGCGTGCCGGACGCGATGCTGCTTCCGCGGCGCGAGCTCACGACGGGGATGCCGCCAGCCGCTCGCGCACCCAGTCGCCGGCAGCTGAGAGGGGCAGCGCGCCGTGGCGCAGCTCTCGCGAGAACTCGAGGGCCGCGAGGCTGAGCCGGTGGTCGGCGCTCGTCTCGGGATCGCGCAGAACCGTGCGCATCGCCCAGCGGGTGGCGCCCTCGCCGATCAGCACCGGCGCGACCGCGATCCCGGCGAAGTGCCGCACCTGGCCGGTCGTGCCGTCGTCGAACTCGGCGCGGAACCCGCCGCCGCGGAAGCGGTTGCGGCCGCCGCGTGCGAGATCGAGAACCCCGCGGGGGTCGAGGCGCACGCCGGCGCAGTTCCAGGCGAGCGCGCGCAGGAAGCGGTTCGGGTCGTCGGTGCGCTCGGCGAGCCGGTCGGCGACGCGGGCGAGCTGCTCGCAGGCGGTGGTGGGGGAGGGCGTCGTCATCCCCTCGATGCTCGCAGTCGGGCCGGATCGGCGCATCCGCCGACGGGCTGATCGTCGGAACCCGCGGGCCGATGCGCCTGATGGTCGAGCCTGGTGATTGCGTGACACGATGTGTACGGTGTTCACATGTCGACCTGGACCGCGCGCATCCCCGCTGTCACCCTCTTCGTCGAAGACATCGCCGCCGCGAAGGAGTTCTACGCGCGCGTGTTCGATCTGCCCGTGCACTTTGAAGACGAGGTGTCGGGCGTCTTCGTGTTCGGTCCGACGATGATCAACCTGCTGCAGGTCTCCGAGGCGGCGGGGCTCGTGGGCCCCGCGACCGTCGGCGACGCGGCTGCCGGCGTGCGCGTGCAGTTCACCCTCGAGGTCGATGACGTGGATGCGACGGCCGAGCTGCTGCGCTCGCGCGGCGTCGAGCTGCTCAACGGCCCGCTCGACCGGCCCTGGGGCATCCGCACCGCGGCCTTCCGCGACCCGGCCGGCCACGTCTGGGAGGTCGCGGCGCCGCTGCCGGCGAGCTGATCGTGGCGAGCTCAACGAGGGAGAAGTCGAGCATGACTGACGGCGAGCCGCCGCGGGATGGCGAGCACCGCATCCACTTCTCCGACGGCAGCCTGAGCGGCCTCGAGAACTACGTCGACGGGCAGAAGTCGGGGCGCGCTGCGCACTGTTATCGCAACGGCGGCAGGAAAGCCGAAGGGCAGTCCCTCGCGGGGCGGTTCACGGGCGAGTGGGCGTGGTGGCGAGAGAACGGCGAGCTGCTGCAGCAGGGTGCGTTCCTCGACGGCGAGCAGCACGGGAGGTGGCGGCGCTGGCATCCGAACGGCGCGCTCATGGACGAGGGCGAGTGGGTGCACGGCAAGCGATCCGGCGAGTGGATTCACTACGACCGTGACGGCGCCGTCACGAAGACGCAGAAGCATCCCGACCGGGCTGCCGACCAGGAGGAACGTCCATGACGCCGAGGCTGGAGCACCCGATCGACCTCGACGTCGCATTCCAGGCGCCGATCGGCGTCGACGTCAAAGGCGAGATGTGGAGCTGCGTCGAAGTGCCCGACTCGGCCGAGCTGTTCGGCACGAAGCGCGCCGTGCGCTGCGATGTGCTGATCGACGACGTCGAGCTGCCGGACGTCGGCGTCATGGTCACGGGCCGTGGCGGTCACATGGTGTCGATCAGCGCGAAGCTGCGCGCAAAGCTCGGCAAGCAGATCGGCGACACGGTCGCTGTGCGGCTGACGCGCCGCTACAGCTAGAAAGCCGAGGGCGTCGCGTCGCGGGTGCGCGCTCGAGATTCGGCCGCGCTCCTAGAATCCGGCCATGACCTTCTGGCAGGCGATCGGCGGCTTCGCTGTGGTGGCGACGCTGCTCACGATCATCCCCGGGCTCGACACGACGCTCGTGCTGCGCTCCGGCCTCACCAAGGGCAAGCGCGTCGCCGTCGCGACGGCGGCCGGCATCGAATCGGGCGCCTTGGTCTGGGGCGTCGCCGCGGCCGTCGGGGCGTCGGCGCTGCTCGCGGCCTCGGAGCTGGCGTACCGCATCCTCACCATCGCCGGCGCGCTCTACATGGTGTACCTCGGCGCCTCGCTGATCTGGAAGTCGTTCCGCCGCAGCGCCCACGCGCCGGTGGAGGTGCCGACGATCGACACCCGCGGACGCCATCCCTACGTGCGCGCCTGGGCTACCGGCGCGATGACGAACCTGCTCAACCCGAAGGTGGGCGTCTTCTACATCGCGACGATCCCGCAGTTCATCCCGCACGGCTCGTCGCCGATCGTCATGGGCCTCGTGCTCGCGATCGTGCACAACCTGATCAGCGTCGTCTGGTTCGCGGGCATCATCGTCGCCTCGTCGGTCGCGTCGCGCTGGTTGCGCAACGCCCGCGCGATCCGCATCATCGACCGCATCACGGGAACCGTGCTGATCGGCTTCGGCACGAAGCTGGCGATCGCCCCGCACTAGCGGTTCGGTCGCGGAGACGTGTTCGGCTGTGGCGCCGGTGTGGAGGGGATGACGGGAATCGAACCCGCGTAATCAGTTTGGAAGACTGAGGCTCTACCATTGAGCTACATCCCCGTGATTCCAGTCGAGCTGGAACCGGGAGACAGCCTAACGCACGGATGAGGCGGTTCTGCGCCGCGGGCCCGTGCGAGGCCGAGAAGGCCGGTCAGGCGGAGCGCAGCTCGCTCGACAGGTCGTCGCCGTCGCGGGCGTCGAGGGCATCCTCGGCGCACTGGTGCGACTGCTCCCACGCGAAGGCGAGGAACGCGCTCGTCTCGATCGGACCGGACTCGCCGCAGCGCACGCAGTACGGCTCATATGCACGGAGTTCGCGGATGTCGATGTCGGCCATGCGGACAGGGTGCGCCTCACCACCGACATCCGGGGGAGCGACGCGCGCGAACGGCGAAGCTCGGACGCGCCCCGAGGCGGTCGCTCAGCGTCGACGGATCGAGCGGGTCGCGCGGGTTGAGCGCATCAGAGCCACTCGGTGTCGTCGTCGTCGCCCGGCGACTTGACGATTGCGAGCCGCGACGGGGCGTCGCTCTCGTTGCGGATCTCGTGCGGGATGCCGCGCGGCACCAAGTGGGTCTCGCCGACGCCGAGGCGGATCACCGCATCCCCGGCGTACACCGTCGTCTCTCCGAGGAGTCCGATGAAGACCTCGTCGAGGTTCGCGTGCACGTGCTTGCGGAGTCCGCCGCCGGGCTCGAAGCCGCGGCTGCGCAGGATGAGCTCGGGCGTGACGAAGAGGTCGGCGCGAGCGGGGTCGGGGGCGGCGGCGATGAGATCGAAGATCGACACGTCTCTGAAACTAGAGGGCGGCGAGTCCCGACGACGAGAAGACCGCCCGTGAGGCCCGGGCTCGGTCCCGGATCGGTGCACGGAAGCCGCTCGACGTTGGAACGGAGCGGGTATGGAGCTCGGCGGTCCTCTCCACCGGCATCCGTGCACGGATCCGGGCGGAAGCCGCGGCGCCCCGAAACCGCTGACCGCTCGCAGCGGAACGCGAGCGCGCTCGGACGGAGCCCTCGCGCGCAGGAACCCGGCCGCGCCCTCCGCTAGACTGTCGCGCGGCCGTTTTCCGGGCAATGCCAGGCAATCGTGGTGGAGCGTCAGCTCCGCCGCCCAGCCCCCGCGGGACTGGAATCCGCGGGGCGTAGCTCAGCTTGGCTAGAGCACCCGCTTTGGGAGCGGGAGGCCGCAGGTTCGAATCCTGTCGCCCCGACCAACCAGACCACCGACAGCAGGAGATACACCCCTATGGTCACCACGACCGTCGAGAAGCTCACGCCCACCCGCGTCAAGCTCACCATCTCGGTGACGCCGGACGAGCTGAAGCCCGCCATCGCGCACGCCTACGAGCACATCGCCGAGCAGGTCAGCATCCCCGGCTTCCGCAAGGGCAAGGTGCCGCCGCCCATCATCGACCAGCGCGTCGGCCGCGAAGAGGTGCTCAACCACGCCGTGAGCGAGGGCCTCGACCGCTACTACCGCGAGGCCGCGCAGAACGAGGACATCAAGCCGATCGGCCGCCCCGAGGCCGACGTGCTCGAGTGGCCCGATGCGAAGACCTTCGCCGGCGACCTGAAGATCGCCGTCGAGGTGGATGTGCGCCCCGAGTTCGACCTGCCGTCGTACGAGGGCCTCGAGCTCAAGGTCGACAACGCCGAGATCGCCGACGAGGACGTCGACACCGAGCTCGAGAACCTGCGCACCCGCTTCGGCACGCTCGTGACCGTCGACCGCCCGGCCAAGACCGGCGACTTCGCGCAGCTCGACCTGACCGCCACGATCGGCGGCGAAGAGGTCGACACGGCGTCGAACATCTCCTACGAGATCGGCTCGGGCGAGCTCATCGAGGGCATCGACGAGGCCCTCGACACGCTCACCGCCGGTGAGTCGACCACCTTCGAGGCCCCGCTGCTCGGCGGCGACCATGAGGGCGAGAACGCGCAGATCGCCGTCACGCTGAACGCCGTCAAGGAGCGCGAGCTGCCGCCGGCCGACGACGACTTCGCCCAGATCGCCAGCCAGTTCGACACGATCGACGAGCTCAAGGCCGACCTGCGCGAGCAGCTCGGCAAGTCGAAGGTCTTCGGTCAGGGCGCCCAGGCGCGCGACCAGATCGTCGACGTGCTGCTCGAGCAGGTCGAGATCCCCGTTCCCGAGAAGATGGTCGAAGACGAGGTGCACCGTCACCTCGAGCAGGAGAACCGTCTCGAGGACGACGAGCACCGCGCCGAGGTGACCGAGTCGACCCAGAAGACCTTCCGCCAGCAGGTCATCCTCGACGCGATCGTCGAGAAGGAGAACGTGCAGGTCTCTCAGAACGAGCTCACCACCTACCTGGTGCAGGCGTCGGCGCAGTACGGCATGGAGCCCGGCGACTTCATCAAGGCCCTCGACCAGGGCGGTCAGATCCCCGCCATGGTCGCCGACGTCGCACGCAGCAAGGCCCTCGCGGTCGTGCTGAGCAAGGCGAAGGTCGTGGATGCCGACGGCAAGCCCGTCGACGTCAGCGCCTTCACCGCGACCGCGCTGGGTGAGGGCGACGACAGCCCGATCATCGGCGACGAGACGGCCGACGAGCACGACGAGCACGCCGGACACAACCACTGACGTGGCGCCCCGGCGTGACCGGGGCGAACGGCTCGAGGGTCGGTCGGGAGAGATCCCGCCCGACCCTCCGTCGTGTCCGGCGCCGGCGGGCGGCCCCGCGGTCGCGGATCGGTGCGCCGGCCGACGCCGACCACCGCGACCTGGGGCGCTCGTGTCGGCGCCCCTCGCTAACCTGACCGCGACGAGGAGGTGCGCGATGACGGGATACGTCGTGCTGCTGCGCGGCGTGAACGTGGGCGGCGTGAACATCAAGATGGCCGACCTCGCGGCGTGCGTGCGCGGCCTCGGCTACGACGGTGTGCGCACGGTGCTCGCGAGCGGCAACGTCGTGCTCGAGAGCGAGGAGTCCGCGACGACCGTCAAGGAGCGGCTCGAGTCGGCGCTGCGGGAGCGCTTCGGCTACGACGCCTGGGTGCACGTGCTCGACGACGGCGAGCTCGCCCGCATCATCGACGGCTACCCCTTCGAACGCGGTCGCGACGGCTGGCACGACTACGTCGTCGTCGCCGCGCACGACGACACCCGCGCCGAGCTGGAGGCGGTCATCCCGTCGCTCGACCCGGAGCTCGAGCGCGCCGAACTCGCCCACGGCGTCCTCTACTGGACCGTGCAGAAGGGCTCGACGCTCGACAGCGTCATGGGCAAGGCGCAGTCGAGGGCGCGCTACAAGCCGTGGCTCACGAGCCGCAACGTCAACACTCTCGACAAGCTGCGGCGCTGACGAGGCGGTGCGGGGCGGTCAGGATGCCGGGGGCGCGAGCGCCGCATCCACCGCCCGACCCAGCGCGGGGGCGAGCGTGCGCGAGTAGGTCGCGGTGAGGTGCTGCGAGTCGCGGAAGACGAGCACGTTGCCGATCACGGCCGGGCACGAGTCGTCGCGGCAGAAGGACGACGTCAGGTCGAGTTCGCGGGCTCCGGGGGTGGATGCGGCGGTCGCGGCCAGCCGATCGGCCGACGCGAGCGCGCGCTCGGCGCTGATCTCGCAGGTGCCGATCTCGTCGGGGTTCGCGTCGAGGCAGGCGCGGTTGCCGGTACCGACGGCGGGGGTGTCGCGGATGCCCAGCACGGTCGCGCCGCGGTCGATCAGCGGCTGCCAGGCCGCGCGATAGCCGGCCGCCGCGATCGCGGCGCGGCCGGCCTCGGCCGAGGGATCCGGCGTCGCGTCGGAACTCGCCTCGGCGGCGGAAGCGGCGCGGCCCGCCAGCCCCGTCGGCTGCCCGCGCAGGTCGGCGCGCGCGGAGGTGAACACGAGCTCGTAGGGGTCCTCGTCAGCGAGTGCGGCATCCACTCGCTCGTTCCACCGCGCGCAGCGCGCAGCCGTCGACACGTCGACGTCGCTCCAGGCGATGTCGGAGAACTCGCAGCCGCCCTTGACGAAGAGGTGCAGCTCCCACCCGCGCTGCTCGGCCAGCCGGCTGAGCGCCGACTCCCAGTGGTGGGCGTGCGAGTCGCCGATCAGGGCGACGCGGATGCCGCCGCGCTGGCCGACCACGCAGCTGACCGGCGCGTCGTCGCGGGCCTGGCACTCGTCCCAGGTGGGGGAGATGTCGTATTCGGCGGTCGTCGTCGACGGGGTGAACGCGAGAGCGGGCTCGCCGTTCAGCTCGCACCCGGTGGCGTCGGCGATCGCGGCGGCGCCGAAGCAGTCCGGATGCTGCTCGGCGAGCTGCGCGGCGAGGCGGGCGTCGTCGGCGCGCTGGTTCGTGATCGCGGCCCAGCCGGCACCCGGACCGGCGAGCACCATCACCATGGCCGCCGCGGTCGCGCCGAGTACGACACGCGGGCGCAGGCGGCGCATCCGCGGCGAGAGACCCGGCTTCTCGACGAGCACGTGGGTCAGAGCGGCGAGGCCGAGCGAGACGCCGGCGACCGCCACGGCCTCGAACCCGGGCAGCAGGGAGACCGCCTTCGGCAGCAGCACCCCGACCGGCCAGTGCCAGAGGTACAGCGTGTAGGAGAGCGTGCCGAGCACGCGAACCGGCGGGAGTCGGATGACACGGCCGACGACGCCGGACTCGGCGCGGGCCGCGATCACGAGCGCCGTCGCGGCGACCGGCAGCGCGGCGGCGACGCCGGGGTAGGCGACCGAGGCGGGCAGCAGGAGGCCGGTGACCACGAGCGCGATCCAGCCGAGCACCGCTCCCGGAACCGCGAGCCGGGCCCGCAGCCGAGCACCGGTCAGCGCGAGGAGCGCGCCCGCGCCGAACTCCCACGCGCGGGTGTGCGGCCAGAAGTAGGCGGGCTCGGGGTTCGTCGCGGTGAGCACGAGGGATGCCGCGAACGACGCCGCCGTGACGAGGGCGACCAGCAGCGTCGCGACGGTGAGCGGATCGCGATCGCGCACCCGGTTGAGGAGGGATGCGGCCGATCCGATTCGGGCGGACGTTCGGAGGCGCTCACTCGCCTCGGCGCGGCCGCGGCGTCGTGCGACCACGCGCCAGGCGAGCAGCAGGAGCAGGGGCCAGACGAGGTAGAACTGCTCTTCGACGCCGAGCGACCAGAAGTGCTGGAACGGCGTCGCGGAGGCGCCCGCGGCGAGGTAGTCGACGCTCGCCCCCGCAAGGAACCAGTTCTCGACGTAGAGCACGCTCGCGGCGAGCTCGGAGCCGAGTCGCGGCCAGTCCTCGCGGTGGATGACCGCGACGCCCACCGCGCCGGCGACGACGATCACGACGAGCGCCGACGGCACGAGACGCCGGGCGCGACGCGCCCAGAACGCGAGCAGATCCACCCGGCCGTCGCGCCGCAGCTCGCGCACGAGGTGTCCGGTGATCAGGAACCCCGAGACGACGAAGAAGGCGTCGACGCCGACGAATCCGCCCGCCGGGAGGCCGAGATGGAGGTGGTACGCGACGACGAGCACGATGGCGAGGGCGCGGATCGCGTGCACGTCGGCGCGGAATCCGGCGCCGTCGCCGTCGCCGGCGCCGGCGCCGGCGCCGTCGGCGGAGGCCGAGCCGGTGCGCCCCGCGGCGCTCGGGGCGGGCCGCGGGCGGCGTCGGCTCATCGCATCCATCCCGGCGACCGTAAAGACCGTGGGTTAACGGCCGGCCACGAGACGGGATGCGCGGCCCGGTTCTCAGCGAGCTCTGCGATTCGGCGAGGACGCCGGCGTCGGCATCACCGCGCACGCATCGGCGCCGATGCCGCGCGCCGTCGCGCTCACTCCTCGGGCAGTCCCACGAGGTCGCGCCCGTAGGCTCGCACGGAGCGCCGGTAGCGGGGGAGCGTCGGCGCCAGCGTGATGAGCAGCTCGGCCACCGCCTCGACCTGCCGCCCCGCCGAGGTCAGCGCGAGGGCGCGGAACGCGCTCGCCGCCGCCGCCAGCTCGTGCTCGGGCTGGTCGCCGAAGTGCGCGTCGAGCAGCGCGATCGACTCCTCCGGCCGCCCGAGATTGCGGATCGTGGAGGCGAGCTGGATCGTCACCTGCGACCGGTACGGCTCGGCGAGCCCGGCATCCAGTGCGCGCACGTACAGCTGCTCGGCCCACGACTCGAGCCCCGCCGAGTCGCGGGCGCCGCCGGCCTCGGCGAGGGCCTCCGGGTCGTCGGGGCGCTCCGCCGCCAGCGCGTCGATGCGGCGCATGACCTCGCGCTCGTCGAGGCCGTCGTCATCCCAGACCGCGTCGACGCGGCGGCGCCAGTCGGCGTACGCGGGGTCGGCGGCGCGATCGGCGCTGGGGGCGACGGCGTCGGGCGAGGCGGATGCCGCGGCGGGCGCGGTCGGGTCGGTCACGGAAGTCTCTCCTCGGGCGGGCTCGAACGGGGCCGCAGCTCGCGCACCGCGAGCGTCACGAGCGCGCCGGTGCCGACGACGACGGCCCACAGTCCCATGATGAGGCACTGGCCGGCCGGACCCGGGGCGGGGTCGATCAGCACGATCCCCAGCGCGAACAGAGCTCCGCCGCACGCTTGCGCCAGAACCGCCCACGATTCCGGGCGACTGAGCTCGGCGCCGCCGCGCACCTGACGCACGCGCATCAGCGCTGCCGCGACGAGCGTGCCCAGCAGCAGCACCGCGTCGATCCCCGCCAGCTGCACGAGGAAGCCGTCGCCGATGCCGCCCAGCATCCCCTGCGTCGACGAGCTGTCGGCGCCGTCCGGGCCGCGGTGCCCGCCGAGCCGCACGATCACCGCGGTCAGGAGCGAGACGATCGGCACCGCGATCGCGACCGGCCAGAGCGCCGAGGTCGCCCAGCGCTGCAGTCGCGTGCCGGAGACGCCGGACCCGCCGGACGCGCCGGACCCGCCGGCCGCGCCGGCTCGCGCATCTCCCTGCTCCGCCCCGTCGCTCACGCGGTCAGGCTACGCGCGGCCGCAGCGGCGCGGAACCGCGCTCGGCGACTCGACAGGCAGCGCGCGGCTCGGCGTGCGCCGGGCGGGCGCGGTCGCGCTCGGCGACACCCGATCTGCCCACGGCGAACAGCGCCCAGACCGCTTCGAACGCCCCGGTAGATTCGAGGCAATCCACAGAACAGGGAGTTGCTCCAATGGCAGAACCGGCATTCGCGCCGAGCGTTTTCGACCGACTTCTCAAGGACCGGATCATCTGGCTCGGCTCCGAGGTGCGTGACGACAACGCCAACGAGATCGCGGCGAAGCTGCTGCTGCTCGCCGCCGAGGACCCGAAGAAGGACATCTTCCTCTACATCAACTCACCCGGCGGCTCGATCACGGCCGGCATGGCGATCTACGACACGATGCAGTTCGTGCCTAACGACATCGTCACGGTCGGCATCGGCATGGCGGCCTCGATGGGCCAGCTGCTGCTCACGGCCGGCACCAAGGGCAAGCGCTACATCACGCCCAACGCGCGCGTGCTGCTGCACCAGCCTCACGGCGGATTCGGCGGAACCTCGTCCGACATCCAGACCCAGGCCGCGCTGATCAACGACATGAAGAAGCGCCTCGCCGAGATCACGGCCTCGCAGACCGGCAAGACCGCCGAGCAGGTCAACGCCGACGGCGACCGCGACCGCTGGTTCACGGCCGAGGAGGCACTCGAGTACGGCTTCGTCGACCACATCCGCGAGTCGGCGGCCGACGTCGTCGGCGGCGGCGGAACCGACGAGACCAACTAAGCCGCGAGCGCAGAGAACAAGAGAGACGGAACGAATCATGGAGACCCCGAACTTCTCGGCGGGCGGCGACCTCGCGTCGCGCATGCCCTCGTCGCGCTACATCCTCCCCAGCTTCGAGGAGCGCACGGCCTACGGCTTCAAGCGTCAGGACCCCTACGCGAAGCTGTTCGAAGACCGCATCATCTTCCTGGGTGTGCAGGTGGATGACGCCTCGGCCGACGACATCATGGCCCAGCTGCTGGTGCTCGAGAGCCAGGACCCCGACCGCGACATCGTCATGTACATCAACAGCCCCGGCGGCTCGTTCACGGCCATGACGGCGATCTACGACACGATGCAGTACATCCGCCCGCAGGTCATGACCGTGGTGCTCGGCCAGGCGGCCTCGGCCGCGGCCGTGATCGCGGCGGCCGGCGAGCCGGGCAAGCGCCTCGCCCTGCCGAACGCGCGTGTGCTCATCCACCAGCCCGCCGTCGGCGAGGCCGGTCGCGGTCAGGCTTCCGACATCGAGATCCAGGCCAAGGAGATCCTGCGCCTGCGCACCTGGCTCGAGGAGACCCTCGCGAACCACTCGAAGAAGTCGCAGGAGGAGATCAACGCCGCCATCGAGCGCGACACGATCCTCACCGCGCCGGAGGCCCTCGAGTACGGCCTGATCGACCAGGTGCTCACGAGCCGCAAGAACGTGCCGGCGCTGACCGCCAAGTAAGCGCTGCCGCTGCGTCGCGCCGCTCTGCTCGCGCGGAGCCGTGGGGGAAGGGCCGTCGGGAATACCCGGCGGCCCTTCTGCCTGTCACCGGCAGGGCGTACCGTGCGGGCATGACGGCGCACGAGCTGGACGAGCAGGTCATCGCGGGGTATCGAGCCGGGGGAGACCTCGGGGTTCCGGGGGTGCACCGCGAGCGGATCGCGCTGCTCACCACCACGGGACGCCGCACGGGCGAGAAGCGCACCTCGCCGATGATGTTCGTGCCGCAGGGTGCGGGCGTCGACGGCGGCGTGATCGTCGTCGCGTCGGCGGCGGGCGCACCGCGGCATCCGGCCTGGTATCTCAACCTCGTCGCCGACCCGCGGGTGCACGTCGAGCTGCCCGACAGCGAATGGGATGCGCGCGCCGAGACGGTCACGGGCGACGCACGGGCGCGGCTGTGGGCGGAGCTGCTCGAAGGCTTCCCGTTCTTCGCGGAGCACGAACGGAAAGCGGGCCGCGAGATCCCGCTGGTGAAGCTGGTTCCCGCGACCCGCTAGGTCGGGCGTGCGCCGCCGACGCGGTCGGCGCCGCGGTCAGTCGGAGCTGCCGCCGCCGGAGTCGGAGCCGCCGGGGCCGCCGCTGCCGCTCGATCCGTCGTCAGCGTCGCGGCCGTCGGAGACCGAGTCCGACCCGGCACCGCCGCTGTCGCGCGTCGTGCCGTCATCGCCGGTGCGCTCGCCGCGCGGCTTGCGGGTCAGCAGGAGCAGCGTGACGCCGCCCGCCACGAGCACCGCGAGGATCGCGCCGCCGATCCAGAGCACGTCGCCGAGCGGCACCTGGGCGCCGTCCTGGCCGACAGCCGGCCCCGAGGGAGCAGACGAGGCCGAGCCGTCCGCATCCGCCTGGTCGGCCGCATCGGCCGTGCAGGCCGGGTTGCCGTCGGCGCCCGGCTTCGGCACGACGTAGTCGGCCGGAGCCTGCCAGCTGAACTCGAAGTCGCCGCTCACGGTGTGGCCGTCGGCGGACACGAGCTGCCAGGTGAGCGTGTAGGCGCCCGAGCCGCCCAGCACCGCGGGAACCGACATGACGTTGTCGACGATCGTCGGCTCGGCCGGGCAGTAGCTCCAGCCGTCGGGACCCTCGACGCGCACGGCGAAGCCCTTGCCGCCGCCCTGCAGGTCGAGCAGCGCCAGGTCTGTCGTGATCGAGAACGTCTCGGGCAGGGTCGTCACCGTCGAGTCGGCGGCCGGCACGGTCGCCGTGACGCGGTTGTGCGCCGACGCGGGCGCGGCGACGCCGAGCACGGCGCCCGCGAGTCCGAGCGCCGCGACGAGGGCGCTCGCCGCGATGACGGCGAGCGCGCGGGGCCCGGCCGGGCGACGCGAGGTCGCCCGGCCGGTGGTGCGGGATGCGCGGCTCACGCCGATCACGCCGCTCCGTTTCCGTGGCGCGCGCGGGTCGCGCCGAGCGCGCCGACGACGAGGCCGATCACGCCGATGACGAGGCCGACGATGCCGAGCACACGGGCGAGCACGTCCGGCTGCGCGGCGGTCGTCGCCGTCGCCGCCGTCGCATCCGCGTCGTGGTCGTCGCCGGACGCGCCGTGCGATCCGCCGTGCTCGTCCGCGGGCGGGGCCTCGTTCACGTAGACGGTCGGCGCCGGGTCCTCGGCGTCGGCGCCCGTCTCATCCCAGTCGACGACGCTGCCGTCGCTGTAGCTCTGGTGCGCCGGCAGCACGAGCTTGTCGACGTCGGGAACGGGGCCGAGCGTGACCGGGAACTGCACGAACTCGCCGGGCTTGATGCCCTCGCCCGTCGCGGTCCAGATCACCTTGGTGTAGCCCTCGGTGAGGGTGCTGTCGCCGACCTTGACAGGCTTCGGCAGCTTCTCCTTGACGGCCTGGACGCTCCATCCGGCGATCGGCTCGTAGGCCACGTACGACAGCGGGGTGTCGGTCGGCAGATCGAGCTCGACCTTGGTGGTGGATGCGGTGTCCGATTCGGTCGGCACCTTCACGTTCACGGTGGCGTAGCTGCCGGCCGCGGCGGTGTTCGGTCCGACCGTCACGTGGGCGCTCGCGGCGAGCGGTGCGGCGAGGGCGAGCAGGGCGCCGGCGCCGACCGCCGTGGCGGTCAGGGCGAGGGGGCGTCGCGTGCGGGCGGCGGCCGCCGCGGTGACGACGGACGGGGTGGCGGGGTGCGCGGAAGCGCGGTTCATGGTCTCTCCTTGGTCGCCGCAGGGCGCGGCGATCGTTCGCTGGGGTGCGCGCGACGGACGTCGGCGCGCAGTGCCGGCCGGCGCGGATGCCGGGCGGCGGATGTCAGGCGAACGAGAGGAGGGGCGGTCCGCGCCGGGGGGAGGAGCGGACGAGGACCGCGGACCGCAGGCGCACGGCCGAACCGTGAGCGCCCGCGGCGGAGCGGAACGCGCGGCGGAGCGCCATCGCGGTCGCGGATGTGCGTCGCGAGCCCGCGCCGGTGTCGGCGAGGGCGCCGCCGACGAGCGCGGTCAGCGCGGCCAGTCCGAGGAGCGCGCGGCGCAGCGCGGCGGCCGGGGCGCCCGTCGGCTCGGCCAGGCGCACGAGCAGCGTCCACAGCGCCGCCTCGGCCCAGCGCAGCAGCACGACCGTCACGATCGCGGCGACGAGGTGCGCGGCGAGCATCCGCGGCTCGGTGAGGTGGGCGGCGTGCGCGGCGCCGACATGGGCGGCTCCCGCTCCGGAAGCGGAGGAGGTGGCGGCCGCGGACGCGAAGTCGCTCGAGCTCGCACCCGGGTGCACGTGGCGTGCGACGGCGAGGCCCGGCCCGCCGAGCAGCACGAACAGGTAGTGAAACGCCGCCTGGCTCGGCAGCACGATCGCGAGCAGCCGGGGCAGCGAGGGCCGTCGCGCGGTCAGCAGCGTGCCGAGCAGCACGGCGACCACGAGCCCGACGGCGATCGCGAGCCAGCCGGGGACGTCGCCCCCGCCGAAGCCGTGCGACGCCGCCGCGAGCACCATCGCCGTCGTGCCCGCGAGGGCGCCGCGCGCGGTGCGCGCCGCGCGGCTCTGCAGAGCAGACGACATGCCGGTGACCTCTCGGGCGGCGGAACGGGGTGTCGCGACCGGGATGTCGGTCGTCGCATCCAGTCTAAAGAGCATGAGGACGCCCCGAGACGCACCGCCCTTACGGGGTGCAACGCCGCGAGCCCTGTTCGGTCTAGGCTCTGATGAACGATTCGGGGAGGGTGACCTGAATGGCACGCATCGGTGAGAGCGCCGACCTGCTCAAGTGCTCGTTCTGCGGCAAGTCGCAGAAGCAGGTGCAGCAGCTGATCGCAGGTCCCGGCGTCTACATCTGCGACGAGTGCGTCGAACTCTGCAACGAGATCATCGAAGAGCGCCTCGCCGAAGCCGGCGAGGAGACCTCGAGCGAGTTCGATCTGCCGAAGCCGCGCGAGATCTTCGACTTCCTCGAGGAGTACGTGATCGGCCAGGAGCCCGCCAAGCGCGCGCTGTCGGTCGCCGTCTACAACCACTACAAGCGCATCCGCGCCCGCAGCCAGCTCGTCAGCGCCGACGCCGTGCTCGACGACATCGAGATCGCGAAGAGCAACATCCTGCTCATCGGCCCGACGGGCTGCGGCAAGACCTATCTCGCCCAGACGCTCGCGAAGCGCCTCAACGTGCCCTTCGCGGTGGCGGATGCGACAGCCCTCACCGAGGCGGGCTACGTCGGCGAAGACGTCGAGAACATCCTGCTCAAGCTCATCCAGGCCGCCGACTACGACGTCAAGCGGGCCGAGACCGGCATCATCTACATCGACGAGGTCGACAAGATCGCCCGCAAGGCCGAGAACCCGTCGATCACCCGCGACGTCTCGGGCGAGGGCGTGCAGCAGGCGCTGCTGAAGATCCTCGAGGGCACGGTCGCGAGCGTGCCCCCGCAGGGCGGCCGCAAGCACCCGCACCAGGAGTTCATCCAGGTCGACACGACCAACGTGCTGTTCATCGTGGCTGGCGCCTTCGCCGGGCTGGAGGACATCATCTCGGGCCGCGTCGGCAAGCGCGGCATCGGCTTCGGCGCCCCGCTGCACTCGAAGCGCGACGAGGCCACGCTGTTCAGCGCGGTTCTGCCGGAGGACCTGCACAAGTTCGGGCTCATCCCCGAGTTCATCGGCCGTCTCCCCGTCGTGACGACGGTGTCGCCGCTCGACCAGAGCGCGCTCATGCAGATCCTCACCGAGCCGAAGAACGCGCTCGTGAAGCAGTACCAGCGCATGTTCGAGATCGACGGCGTCGAGCTCGAGTTCGAGCAGGACGCGCTCGAGGCGATCGCCGACCTGGCCGTGCTGCGACAGACCGGCGCCCGCGGTCTGCGCGCGATCCTCGAAGAGGTGCTCGGCCCGATCATGTTCGACGTGCCCTCCGACGACGACGTGGCGCGCGTGGTCATCACGCGGGATGCGGTCAGCAGCAACGCGGCGCCGACGATCGTGCCGCGCCAGCCGCGTCGGGCCGAGAAGTCGGCCTGATCCCGAACTCGAGCGCGCTCGCTGAACGACGGGTGAAGTGGACGGTGCTCTCCGCGCCCGTCCACCGATCCGGTTGTAAAAGTTTGGTTTCGGTGCGGATCGCGTCGCTCGATCGGGAATAGCATCGGCACACCGGCCCCGCGATGGAGCGGGGATCCGGAGTAGGAGCGTCATGTCATCTCGCGCGCAGACGGTGTTCGTCAACGGCGCCGTCTACACCGGCGGCCTCGCCGAGCCCGACGCCCGCGTCACCGGCCTCGCCGTCGCCGACGGCCGCATCCTCGCCCTCGGCGGAGCCGACGAGCTGGCCGAACTGACCGGGCCCGACACCGAGGTCGTCGACCTCGCAGGCGGCCTCGTGCTGCCCGGCTTCGTCGACGCGCACATCCACCCCGTCGAGGGCGGCCTCGAGCTCATGCGCTGCGACCTCTCCGGCGCGGCGACGCGCGAGCAGTACCTCGCGATCATCCGCGACTACGCCGAGGCGAACCCCGAGCTGCCGTGGATCCTCGGCGGCGGCTGGCAGGTCGCGGCGTTCCCGGGCGGCGCTCCGCTGGCGACCGACCTGGATGCGGTGATCGGCGACCGCCCCGCCTTCCTCTCGAACCGCGACCACCACGGCGCCTGGGTGAGCAGCCGCGCTCTCGAGATCGCGGGCCTGCGCGCCGACACCCCCGATCCGGCCGACGGCCGGATCGAGCGCGACGCGAACGGAGCGCCGAGCGGCACCCTGCACGAGGGCGCCCGCACGCTCGTGACCCGGCACATCCCGGCCGACACGACGGCCGAGGAGACCGAGGCGCTGCTCACGGCGCAGAAGTACCTGCACTCGCTCGGCATCACCGGGTGGCAGGACGCGATCGTCGGCGACTACGGCAGCCACAGCGACACCGGGCCCGTGTACCTCGAGGCCGCCCGCTCGGGCGCGCTCACCGCGCGCGTCGTCGCGGCGCTCTGGTGGGAGCGCTCGCGCGGCGTCGAGCAGATTCCCGAGCTGGTCGCGCGGCGCGAGGCGCTCGAGCACCCGCGGTTCCGCGCGACGAGCATCAAGATCATGCAGGACGGCATCCCCGAGAACTACACGGCGGGAATGCTCGAGCCCTACCTCGACGCGAGCGGCGCCCCGACCCTCGGCACGGGCCTCTCCTTCGTCGACCCGATCGAGCTGCGCCGCGACGTGACCGAGCTCGATCGCGCCGGATTCCAGGTGCACATCCACGCGATCGGCGACCGCGCGGTGCGGGAATCGCTGGATGCCATCGAAGCCGCGCGCGCCGCGAACGGCGACAGCGGCATCCGCCACCACCTCGCTCACGTGCAGGTCGTGCACCCCGACGACCTCGCCCGCTTCGCCCCGCTCGGCGCGACCGTGAACATGCAGGCGCTCTGGGCCAACTGGGAGCCGCAGAACGAGCTCATCAACCTCGTCGCCCTCGGCGCCGAGCGCTCGTCGTGGCAGTACCCCTTCGCCCAGCTGTGGAACGCGGGCGCCGTCTTCTGCGCCGGCAGCGACTGGCCGGTCACGACGCCCGACCCCTGGGCCGCGATCCAGGTCGCCGTCACGCGTCGCCTGCCGCACGACGACGCCGACTACAACCCGAAGCCCTTCTACCCCGGGAGCGCGCTGTCGCTCGCTCAGGCGCTCAGCGCCTACACGCAGGGCTCCGCGCGCATCAACGCCTTCGAGCCGACCGGCACGCTCGAGCCGGGCGCCGTCGCCGACCTCGCCGTCGTCGACCGCAACCCCTTCGCGGGGTCGGTCGACGCGATCTCCGACACCCGCACCGCCTCGACCTGGATCGACGGCGTGCGCGTGCACACGACCTGACCGCACCACCGAGACTCCGCACCACCCCGACTCCGCACCACCGCCCGCCACGACCATCCCGTCGCTGCACCACGAGAAGGACACCATGAAACGCACCGCACTCCTGCCGTTCGTCGCCCTCGCCGCCGTCACCGCGCTCACGCTGTCGGGCTGCGTCAACAACGAGACCGACACCCCTGCCGCGAGCGGCGGCGCCTCCGACGTGAAGAAGGACGAGGCCGCCGCGAAGCTGCTGCCCGCCGACATCGTCGAGTCGGGCACGCTGACCCTCGGCACCGACGCGACCTACGCGCCCAACGAGTTCAAGGACGCCGACGGCAACCCCATCGGCTGGGAGATCGAGCTCGCGGATGCCATGGCCGGCAAGCTCGGACTGAAGACCAAGTACCAGGTCGCCAAGTTCGACAACATCATCCCCGGCATCACCGGCGGCAAGTACGACGTCGGCCTCTCGTCGTTCTTCGACACGCAGGAGCGTCAGAAGCAGGTCGACATGATCGACTACTACCAGGCCGGCATCCAGTGGGCGACGCCCGCGGGCAAGACCGTCGACCCCGACAACGCCTGCGGCATCACCCTCGCCGTGCAGAACGGCACCACCGAGGCGCTCGACGACGGCCCCGCCAAGTCGAAGGCCTGCACCGACGCCGGCAAGGCGGAGATCAAGCTGCTCGGCTACGACACCCAGGACGACGCGACCGCTGCCGTGACGCTCGGCCGCGCCGACGCGCTCTCGGCCGACTCGCCCGTCACGCTCTACGCGGTGAAGCAGTCGAAGGGCAAGCTCGAGGTCTCGGGCGACCCGTACTCGGTGTTCCTCTACGGCATGCCGATCGCGAAGGACCGCGGCACGCTCGGCCAGGCCCTCCAGGCCGCTCTGCAGTCGCTGCAGGATGACGGCACCTACGCGAAGATCCTCAAGAAGTGGGGCGTCGAGGACGGCGCGATCGACAAGATCGACATCAACGGGGCCACGAGCTGACGATGAGCGACACCACCTCGACGGGCTCGGCGCGCTCCGGCGCCCCGAGCCCGTCGGGCGCCTCGCCCGACCCGATCACGGCAATCCCGCTGCGCCACCCCGGCCGCTGGATCATCGCCGTGGTGCTGGTCGCGATCCTGGCGCTCTTCGTCTACGACGCGGCCGTCAACCGGCCCACCTACGACTGGCCCTCGGTCGCGAAGTACCTCTTCGACCGGCGCGTGTCGCAGGCCGTGCTGGTGACGCTCGAGCTGACCGTGCTGTCGATGATCGGCGCGATCCTCATCGGCGGTCTCGTCGCGGTCATGCGCCTGTCGCCGAACCCGGTGCTGCGCGCGCTCGCCTGGGTGTTCGTGTGGATCTTCCGCGGCACCCCGGTCTACGTGCAGCTCGTGTTCTGGGGCCTGCTCGCCACGATCTACAAGACGATCACGATCGGCATCCCCTTCACGACCGCCGCGGTCAGCTGGACGACGCAAGAGGCGATCAGCGTCTTCTGGCTCGCCGTCATCGGCCTCGCGCTCAACGAGGCGGCCTACATGTCGGAGATCGCCCGTGCCGGCATCCTCTCGGTCGACAAGGGCCAGGATGAGGCGGCCGTCGCGCTCGGCATGACCTGGGGTCAGACGATGCGGCGCATCATCCTGCCCCAGGCGATGCGCGTGATCATCCCGCCGACCGGCAACGAGGTCATCTCGATGCTCAAGACGACCTCGCTCGTCACGGCGGTGCCGCTCTCGACCGACCTCTACACGCGCACCCGCGACATCTCGGCCGAGACCTTCAACCCGATCCCGCTGCTCATCGTCGCGTCGATCTGGTACCTCGTGATCACCTCGGTGCTCATGGTCGGCCAGTACTTCCTCGAGAAGCGCTTCGCGCGCAGCACGCGGTTCATCGACGTGGGCGGCAACCCGGTCGCGCCGACGGCCGCGGCCGCGGGCGCGTCGGCGGGGGAGCCGGCGAGCGGAGACGCCACGAACGAGAGGGGCGGCGCATGAGCGACACCGCATCCACCGCCGCGTCGGCGGCACCGGCGACACCGGCTGCGCGCGTCGCCGAGCCGATGGTGCGCGCCGAGAACGTCATGAAGAGCTTCGGCTCGAACACCGTGCTCAAGAGCATCTCGCTCGAGGTCGGGCGCGGTGAGGTCATGTGCATCATCGGGCCGTCGGGCTCGGGCAAGTCGACGTTCCTGCGCTGCATCAACCACCTCGAGAAGGTCAACGGCGGGCGCCTGTTCGTCGACGGCGAGCTCATCGGGTACCGGCAGCGCGGCGACAAGATCTACGAGCTGCACCCGAAGGAGGCCGCGCTTCAGCGGCGCGACATCGGGATGGTGTTCCAGCGCTTCAACCTGTTCCCGCACCTGACCGTGCTCGAGAACATCATCGAGGCGCCGCAGCGGGTCAAGCGGCAGGGGCGGGATGCGGCGGTGAAGCGGGCGACCGAGCTGCTCGCCCGCGTGGGCCTGGCCGACAAGGCGAAGGCCTACCCGGCATCCCTGTCGGGCGGTCAGCAGCAGCGCGTCGCGATCGCCCGCGCTCTCGCGATGGAGCCCAAGCTGCTGCTCTTCGACGAGCCGACCTCGGCGCTCGACCCCGAGCTGGTCGGCGAGGTGCTCGACGTGATGAAGAACCTGGCCGCCTCGGGCATGACGATGATCGTCGTCACGCACGAGATGGGATTCGCGCGCGAGGTCGCCGACAGCCTCGTCTTCATGGACGGCGGCGTGGTCGTCGAGGCCGGCGACCCGCGCCAGGTGATCACCGACCCGCAGCACGAGCGCACGAAGGCGTTCCTCTCGAAGGTGCTCTGAGCGGCGCTCGCGGCTCTGTTCGGATGCGGCCCGCATCCTCGTCTCCCGTCACGGCGGGGGAGAGGATGCGGGCCCTTCTGTCGCGCGGGCCGGAGTCGCCGCGCTCACTAGGCTGGTGCGGCCATGACAGCCGGTGACCGCCCCGCCTCCGCGCCCTCCTCCCTCGCCGCGCCGATCGCCGCCGGGCTCGTCGGCGCCGTCACCGGCTTCGCGAGCTCGTTCGCGCTCGTGATCGCCGGGCTCACCGCCGTCGGCGCCACGCCCGCCGAGGCCGCCTCGGGGCTGCTCGCGCTCTGCCTCGGCCAGGCCGTGCTCGCGATCGTGCTGAGCCTGCGGTTCCGCATGCCGCTCTCCTTCGCGTGGTCGACGCCCGGCGCCGCCGTCCTCGTGGCCGCGGGAGCCGCGACGAAGGGACACGACTACTCGGGCGCGGTGGGCGCCTTCCTCGTGGCCTCGGCCCTCATGGCGATCACCGGCTTCTGGCCCTGGCTCGCCCGGCTGGCGACGAGCATCCCGAAGCCCATCGCGAGTGCGATGCTCGCCGGCATCCTCTTCCCGATCTGCGTCGCGCCGGTCACCGCGAGCGTCGAGCATCCCTGGCTCGCGCTGCCGCCGATCGTCGTCTGGCTCGTGCTGAGCCGCCTCGCGCCGCGCTGGGCCGTGCCCGCCGCCGTGGTCGCCACCGCGGTCGCCGTGCTCGTCGCCGCCGGACCCGACTGGGCCGACGGAGCCTCGCTCGCCCCCGTCGTGACGTTGACGGCGCCGAGCTTCGACCCGGCGCTGATCGTCGGCCTCGGCGTGCCGCTCTACCTCGTCACGATGGCCGGGCAGCAGATCCCGGGCTTCACGGTGCTGCGCACCTTCGGGTACGACGCCGCGCCGACCCGCACGCTGCTCGCCTCGACCGGCATCGTCTCGGCGGCGACGTCGACGTTCGGCGGGTTCCAGGTGAACCTCTCGGCCCTCACCGCCGCGATCATGGCCGGCCCCGACTCGCACACGCCGCATGCCCGCCGCTGGATCGCCGCGGTGACGGGTGGCGTCGCCTACCTGGTGCTCGCGTTCGGTGCGGGCGTCGCCGGAGCGCTGGTGCGCGCGAGTCCGCCCATCCTCATCGAGTCGGTCGCCGGTCTCGCCCTGCTCGGCGCGCTCGTGACCGCGATCGCCGGAGCCCTCGAGGAGGTGCCGAACCGCGTCGTCGCGATCGCGACCTTCCTCGTCGTCGCCTCGGGCGTCAGCGTCGCGGGCATCGGCTCGGCCGTGTGGGGACTCCTCGCCGGCGGCGCGATCATGCTCGTGCTGCGCGTCGGGCGTCGCCGCGCCGCCGACTAACCCGCGGATCCCTGAGCGCTGGATCCGGGCGTCCGACCCCGACGCGTCGTGCCCTGAGTTCGCCGGCCCGACCGCAATTCAGGATCCGTCGCCGCGCAATTCAGGATCCGACCGGGATTCCGGCCGCTATCCGTGCGGATCCCGCCGCTGATCCTGAATTGCGAAACCGATCCTGAATTGCGAAGCACCTGGGTCGCGGAGGGAGAGCGGAGGACGACGAGTCCGCTCACCAGTTCGGTTCGGCCGCCGCGCCGCCGACTGACCCGCGGAATCCTGAGCGGCGCGACGGCGTTGCAGGTCGGGTGAGCGCACCCCTCTCGATCCTCGACCTCGCCCCCATCGTCAGCGGCGGCGACCACGCCTCCGCCCTCGCCGAGACCATCGCGGTTGCGCAGGCGGCGGATGCAGCGGGCTACTCCCGCTTCTGGGTCGCCGAGCACCACGGCATGCCCTCGATCGCCAGCTCGGCGCCCGCCGTGCTGATCGGCGCGATCGCGGCGGCGACGGAGCGCATCCGCGTCGGCTCGGGAGGGGTCATGCTGCCCAACCACTCCTCGCTCGTGATCGCCGAGCAGTTCGGAACCCTCGTCGCCCTGCACGGCGACCGCATCGACCTCGGCCTCGGGCGCGCCGCGGGTACCGATCCGACCGTGTCGGCGGCGATCCGGCGCAACGTCGGCGCCGAGACGGTCGACGACTTCCCGAACCAGGTCATCGAGCTGCTCGCCTACTTCGGCACGATCCCGCCGCTCGAGAGCGGGCAGGGCGGCCGCATCGTCGCGATCCCCGGGATGGGCGACTCGCCCGAGCTGTGGCTGCTCGGCTCGAGCGACTTCAGCGCGCGCCTCGCCGGGATGATGGGCCTGCCCTTCGCCTTCGCCCATCACTTCGCGGGCGGCGAGATGACCGACGTCGTCTTCGATCTCTACCGCAAGGCCTTCACGCCGTCGGTCGTGCTGCGCGAGCCGCGATCCGCCGTCGCTGTCGCGACCGTGGTCGGCGACGACGACGCGGATGCCCGCCGCCGCGCTCTGCCGCAGGCGCTCGTGCAGCTGCGCATGCGCACCGGCCGGCTGCCCGCGCGCATCCCGACGATCGAGGAGGCGGAGCAGCACCCCTGGACCGCCGCCGAGACCGAGTGGGTGGATGCGCGCCTCGCCCAGCAGGCCGTCGGCTCGGAGGCGACGGTGCGGGCCGCACTGGACGCTCTCATCGCCCGCACCGGCGCCGACGAGATCGTGTTGGCCGTGCAGGGCTCGCGCCTCAGCGATCGGCTGGACACCGTGCGGGCGCTCGCCCCGGCCGCGGCCCGGGCCTGAGCCGAGCGCGGGGTCCCGTTCCGACGGCCCCACGGTCGCCGGGCGCGCCGCGCCGCGCCGCGCCCGCCCCGACGCAACTCAGGAGATCCGTGCTCAGACGAGGCGCGCGCCCCGTCTCGGTGCGGACCTCCTGAGCTGTGTCGCTCCTGAGTTGCGTCGCCGATGCCGTCGTCGCCGCCGCCTGCTCTGCACCTACTCCAGGCCGCGGCGCTTCAGCAGCGGGGAGAGGTCAGCGGGTCGTCCGCGGAACTCGCGGTACGACTCCAGCGGGTCGCGCGAGCCGCCGATGCCGAGCACGAACTCGCGGAAGCGGTCGCCGTTCGCGCGGGTCATGCCGCCGCTCTCGCGGAACCACTCCACCGCATCCGCATCGAGCACCTCGCTCCAGATGTAGGAGTAGTAGCCGGCGTCGTAGCCCCCCGAGAAGGTGTGCGCGAAGTAGGTCGACGAGTAGCGCGTCGGCACCGCCGGGTTGTCGAGCCCGACGGCCGCGAGCGCACGCGCCTCGAAGTCGGCCACGTCGGTGATGGATGCCGCCTCGGCGGCCGAGAGCCGGTGCCAGGCCTGGTCGAGCAGCGCGGCGGCAAGATACTCGCTGGTCGCGAAGCCCTCGTTGAACTGCTCGGAGGCGTGCAGTCGGTCGACGATGGCCTGGTCGAGCGGCTCGCCGGTCTCGACGTGCTTGGCGTAATTCGCCAGCACCTCGGGCCACAGCATCCACATCTCGTTGACCTGGCTCGGGAACTCGACGAAGTCGCGGTAGACGTTCGTGCCCGAGAAGCGCGGGTAGGTGACGTGCGCGAGCAGTCCGTGGAGGGCGTGGCCGAACTCGTGGAACAGGGTGTTGACCTCGTCAAGCGTCAGCAGCGTGGGGGATCCGGCCGGCGGCTTGGGCACATTGAGGTTGTTGACGACGATCGACGTGGGGATGCCGAGCAGCTCCGACTGCGAGATGAGCGGGTTCATCCACGCGCCGCCGCGCTTCGAGTCGCGCGTGTAGAGGTCGAGCACGTAGAGGCCGAGCGCGCTGCCGTCCTCCTCGAAGACCTCGAAGACGCGGGCTTCGGGGTGGTACGCCTGCAGCTCGGGGCGCTCCTCGAAGCTCAGGCCGTAGACCTGTCCGGCGGCGAAGAAGACGCCGTCGCGCAGCACGCGCTCGGCTTCGAACCAGGGGCGCAGCGCGGCGGTGTCGACGTCGTACTCGGCGGCCCGCACCTTCTCGGTGAACAGCGCCCAGTCGTGCGCCGCGATCGGCTGCCCAGACTGCTTCTCGAGGGCCTCCTGCTCGGCGCGGGCGTTGCGCGCGGCGGCGGGCGCGAGGCGCTCGAGCATCCCGGCGACCGCCTCGGGGGTCTTCGCGGTCTGGTCGGCGGTGACGGCGGCCGCGTGGCTGGCGAAGCCGAGCAGCTCGGCCCGCTCGGCGCGCAGGCGCACGATCTCGAGCAGCACCTCGCGGTTGTCGTGCTCGCCGCCGCGGATGCCGCGCGAGCGGGACGCGGTCATGATGCGCTCGCGCACGTCGCGGTCGGTCAGCGCGGCCAGCCACGGGTGGCCGGTGAACAGCGGCAGCGTGACGAGCCAGGCATCCTCGATGCCGCGCTCGCGGGCGGCCTCCGCCGCCGAGGCGATCTCGCCCTCGCCGAGTCCGTCGAGTTCGGCGCGGTCGCGGATGACCACGGCCAGCTCGTTCGTGTCGGCGAGCAGGTTCTTCTCGAAGCGCGTCGTCAGCGTCGACAGTCGCGCATTCAGCTCGCTCAGCTTCGTCTTGGCCTCGTCGTCCAGGCCCGCTCCGGCGAGCGTCATCTCGGTGTGCCAGCGCTCGACGAGGTAGCGCTGCTCGGGAGTCCAGTCGGCGCTCTCGCGGCCTTCCCAGAGCGTCGACACGCGCCAGTAGAGCTGGCTGTCGAGGCGGATCGCGTCGCTGTGCGCGGCGAATCTGGGCGCGTACTCCTCTTCGAGCGCGTTCGTGGTGTCGTTCGAGTCGGATGACGACTTGTTGAAGAAGACGTGCAGGGCCCGGTCGAGGATGCGGCCCGAGCGCTCGAGCGGCTCCATCGTGTTCTCGAAGGTCGGCATCGACCGCACCCGCGTGATGTTCGCGACCTCGGCCCGCTGCTCGGCCATGCCCTCCTCGAAGGCGGGCGCGAAGTGCTCGTCGCGGATCTCGGCGAAGGGCGGGAGCCCGTGGGGGAGGGTGCTCGGCTGCGAGAAGGGGGTGGCGGTCATGCGCTCCACCCTAGAACGGCCGCCCGAGGGATGCAGAGAAAACGTTGCAAAGAAAACCTTGCAAAGAAATATTTGCAGAAGTATCTTTGCACCATGACCTCCACCGATCCGGACGACGGTTCCGCGTCGGCCGCCGATGCCGCACCGGGTGCCGACGCGGCACCGACCGCCGGCGCCGCGGTCGGCCGCACCCTCGATGCGACCGCGCTCAAGGCCTACGCGCATCCGCTGCGTGTCGCGATCGTCGACGTGCTCTCGACCTTCGGCCCCGCCACGGCGAGCGGCCTCGGCGAGCGGCTCGGCGAGTCGAGCGGCTCGACCAGCTACCACCTGCGCCAGCTCGAGAAGCACGGCTTCGTGCGCGAGGTCGAGGGCCGGGGCACCGCCCGCGAGCGCTGGTGGGAACGCGTTCCCGGCGGCATCTCGCTGAACCCGGACGCGTTCCGTGCCGGCGGCGGGATGCGCGCCGCGAGCGAGCTGATCCAGGCCGAATGGGAGCGCAGTCGGCGACGCCTGCTCGACGAGTTCCTCACGCACGGCGACGAGCTGGGTGAGAAGTGGATCGATCGCGCCACGATCTCCACCGCCAACCTGCGCCTCACCGGACCGCAGCTGGCGCAGCTGAGCAAGCGGCTCATGGAGGTCGTCGACGAGTTCGTCGTCACCTACCGCGACAGCACCGAGCCGGGATCCCGCCCCGTGCAGGCGCAGCTCAACGTCTTCCCGATCATGGGCGGCGACGTCACGCCCGGCGACGACTCCGACAGCACCACCGACACGCACGACCGGAAGGAGGGATAACCATGTCCGCCGCGATCCACACCTTGGCCCTGGGCGTGCGCCCGAGCGGCGGCGCGACCCTCGCCGTCTACCGGCTCGGACTCGCGCTGACCGTCTGGGCGCGACGCCGTGCCGCGGAGTCCGCCGAGCGCGACGCCCGCACACGCGCCGACGCGACGCTGCTGCGCGAGAACGCGCGCGCCCGCGTCGAGCGCGAGCGCCGCGCCGAGCTGCAGCGCGCGTTCCTCATCCGCTGAGCCGACCGCACCGGCCGACCGCCCGCCCGCGCCGGCATCAGCGCCCGCGCCGACGCGCGCTCGGGCCCGTCAGCCGTCTTCGGGCTGCGGCGCCTCGATCACGGCCTCGTCGGCGGCCGGCGAGTAGCGGATGGTCGTGCCGTCATCCAGCTCGACGACCGGCCGGCCCTCGAGCCAGGTGAGCGTCCAGCGCCAGACGGACGTGTCGACGCCCTCGGCGGCGAGCTCCGCCTCGACCTGACGCACGGCCGTCACGACCGCCTCGGGCAGTCGCGGCGGGGTGTCCGCCCCGACGCTCCAGCGTGTTCCGAGCTGCATGTCCGCTCCTCTCGAAGATGCGCGGCGACGCGGATGCGACGCCGCCGACGTCGTGGCCTAGAGCTTCTGCTCGTAGGTCAGCCAGGTCGTGCGCTGCGCGATCCGGTCGTAGACCCGCTGGGCGCGCTCGTTCGATGCAGCGGTGATCCAGCGGAGCGTGCCGCCCTCGCCCCGCTCGCGCCCGTCGCGGGCGATCTCGCCGAGGCGGGCGATGAGCGCGGTCGCCGCACCGCGGCCGCGCGCTGCCGGGGCGGTGAACAGGTCGTCGAGGTACCAGTCGCGGTGCCGGCTGAAGGTGTCGGGGTGCGAGCGGTAGTGCGCGAATCCGACCAGGGCGTCGCCGTCCGCCGAGTCGACGGCGACGAGCGCGTCGACCCCGGAGCCCTCGGCGACGAGCAGAGCGCCGACGTGGTCGAGGTGCGCGTCGTCGAACACCGTCTCGTAGAACTCCCCGTAGGCGCGGAACAGCTCGCGCCAGGCGGCGAGGTCGTCGGCCGTGATCGCGCGGATCACGAGACCCGAGTCGGTCGTGACGGACTCGTCCGCGGCCGCGCCGGCATCGCCGCCGGCGCTCACGCCTGCTGCTCCTCGAGCACGATGTCGCTCACCGCGACCTCGTCGGCCTCGACGTGCGTCAGCTCGGCGATGCGGCCCACGGCGCGCAGGTCGTCGAGCGCGCCGGCGAGGATCGCGGGACCGGCCAGCGTCGCCGAGGTGACGGGTGTCTTCTGCGAGGCCTTCGCATCCGTCTTCGCCCGGCGGATGCCGATGAGCGCCGCGCTGACGGCCGGCAGCAGGCCGCTGGGCTCGGTCGCGCCGAGTGCGCGCAGCTCCGAGGCCTCCGGCCAGGCGGCGGTGTGGATGGAGCCCTCGTGGGTCCACGACCACACCTCCTCGGTGGCGAAGGGGATGACGGGCGCGAGCAGGCGCAGCAGCACGTCGACGGCGGCGCGCAGCGCGGTCACCGCGCTCGCCTGCGCGGCGCCGGAGCCCGTGTAGGCGCGCTCCTTGACGAGCTCGAGGTAGTCGTCGCAGAACGTCCAGAAGAACTGCTCGCTCAGCTCGAGCGCGCGGGCGTGGTCGAACTGCTCGTAGGCGGCGGTCGACAGCTCCACCACGCGGGCGAGCTCGGCCAGCACGTCGAGGTCGAGCGGCTCGGTCACGCCGGCCGCGGCCTCGTCGAAGGGGAAAGAGTATACGAACTTCGCCGCGTTGAGCACCTTGATCGCCAGACGGCGGCCGATCTTGATCTGCTTCGGGTTCTGCGGGTCGAATGCCGCGTCGGTGCCGAGGCGCGACGAGGCCGCCCAGTAGCGCACCGCATCCGAGCCGTGGTCGTCGAGCATGCCGGCCGGCGTGACGACGTTGCCCTTCGACTTCGACATCTTCTTGCGGTCGGGGTCGACGATGAAGCCCGAGATGCCGGCGTTCGTCCACGGCACGGTGCCCTCTTCGAGCTGCGCGCGCAGCACGGTCGAGAACAGCCAGGTGCGGATGATGTCCTGCCCCTGCGAGCGCAGCGAGTAGGGGAACACCAGGTCGAAGAGCTCCGGGTCGGTGCCCCAGCCGGCGGCGATCTGCGGGGTGAGCGACGAGGTCGCCCAGGTGTCCATGATGTCGAGCTCGCCGACGAAGCCGCCGGGCACGCCGCGCTGCGACTCGTCGTAGCCGGGGGCGGTGTCGCTCGACGGGTCGATCGGCAGCGCCTCCTCGCTCGGCACGATCGGCGAGCCCTGCACCGGGTTGCCGTCGGCGTCGAGCGGGTACCAGACCGGGATCGGCACGCCGAAGAAGCGCTGGCGCGAGATGAGCCAGTCGCCGGTGAGCCCGTTGACCCAGTTCTCGTAGCGCACGCGCATGAAGTCGGGGTGGAAGTCGATCTGCTTGCCCGCCTCGAGCAGGCGCTGCTTGAGCGCCTCGTCGCGGGCGCCGTTGGCGATGTACCACTGGCGGGTCGACACGATCTCGAGCGGACGGTCGCCCTTCTCGAAGAACTTGACCGGGTGCTGGATCTTCTTGATCTCGCCGATCAGCTCGCCCGACTCCTGCAGCAGCTCGACGATGCGCGCCTTGGCGCTGAACACGGTCTTGCCGGCCAGCTCGGCGTAGGCGGCGCGGCCCGCCTCGGTGAACAGGTCGGCGGCGGGCGCCTCCGACACGAGACGGCCGTCGAAGCCGACGACGGTGCGGTTGGGCAGGTCGAGCTCGCGCCACCAGGTGACGTCGGTCGTGTCGCCGAAGGTGCAGATCATGGCGATGCCCGATCCCTTGTCCTTCTGAGCGAGGTGGTGGGCGAGCACCGGCACCTCGACGCCGAACAGCGGCGTCGTCACGGTCGTGCCGAACAGCGCCTGGTAGCGCTCGTCGTCGGGGTGCGCGACGAGGGCGACGCACGCGGGCAGCAGCTCGGGCCGGGTGGTCTGGATGTCGATCACGCCGCCGTCGGGACGGTGGAAGGCGAGGCCGTGGTACGCGCTCGGCTGGTCGCGCTCCTCGAGCTCCGCCTGCGCCACCGCGGTGCGGAAGGTCACATCCCACAGCGTGGGCGCATCCGCCTGGTAGGCCTCGCCGCGGGCGAGGTTGCGCAGGAACGCGCGCTGGGCCGCGCGCTGTGCTTCGTCGCCGATCGTGCGGTAGGTGAGCTTCCAGTCCACGCTGAGACCGAGCTTGCGCCAGAGCTCCTCGAACTGCACCTCGTCTTCGGCGGTGAGCCGCTCGCAGAGCTCGACGAAGTTGCGGCGCGAGATCGGCAGCTGGTCGGCCGCCTTCGTGCTCTTGCCCTCTCCGCCTTCCTGCGGCGGGGTGAACTCGGGGTCGTAGGGCAGCGTCGGGTCACAGCGCACGCCGTAGTAGTTCTGCACGCGGCGCTCGGTGGGCAGACCGTTGTCGTCCCAGCCCATCGGGTAGAAGAGGTGCTTGCCGCGCATGCGGTTGAAGCGCGCGGCAAGGTCCATGTGGGTGTAGCTGAAGACGTGGCCGATGTGCAGGCTGCCCGACGCGGTCGGGGGCGGGGTGTCGATCGCGAAGACGCTCTCCTTGCCGGCGGCGAGAGCCGCGGCGCGGTCGAAAGAGTAGGTGTCCTGCTCGGCCCAGGCGGCGTCCCACTTCGGCTCGAGGCCCTCCAGAGCCGGACGGTCGGGGATGCGGCTGCTGCCGGTCTCGGGAGTGCTGTCGCCGTGCGCGTCGGACATGAGGGCTCCGCTTTCGCTTCGATTTTGGCGGCACCGAGTCGGATGGTGAGGTGCCTGAGTGTGGGGTCTCGCGCGAGTCTACCGCCGGGTTCGAGGGCGGCGCGGACGGCCCCGGCAGCCGGGCCGGGGGACGATCGGTCCGGACCCCGGAGTCGAGATCCGCTCGCCCTTGAGCGGCGAAAAGCTATCACGTGTCACCCATTCGGGGGGTGTTTTCTCGATCTCCACAAGAGTCGCTTCGGTCTCCGAGGAACGCCCTGGGAATCCCCTCACCGCCGACAGGCTCAGAGACACCTCAGAGGCGGCGGCGCGGATCACAACCGGATCGGCGCCAGGGACAGCCGCCACACGAGTGCAGAACCGAAACGATCGATTGGGGAGAACATGACGACGACGAGGTTCCGTATCGGAGCGACGACGGCGGCTCTGCTGCTCGGCGGCGCCGCCTTCGCCGCCGGCGCGACGAGCGCTCAGGCAGAGCCCGCGGCCGCCGACGCGAGTGCGCAGGTCGCGCACTACGCTGTGCCGAGCACCAAGGCCGCCACGGCCGCGACATACTGGTCGGCCGACCGGATGCGCGCCGCGACTCCGGCCGACGCGCTCATCAGCACGGGGGAGCGCACCGCATCCACCGCCGCGCCGGCCCAGGGGAAGGCCGTGACCTACTCGGTCAATGCGGTCAGCCCGAAGGCCGGATCGCCGGCGCCGGTGTCGCACATCGGCAAGGTGTTCTTCACGCTCGGCGGCAGCGACTACGTCTGCTCGGGCAACTCCATCAGCTCGAGCAACGGCAGCGTCGTCGCGACCGCCGGCCACTGCGTCAACGAGGGCCCCGGCGACTTCGCGACGAACTGGGTGTTCGTGCCCGCTTACGACAACGGCAGCGCGCCCTACGGCCAGTTCACCGCGACCGACCTGTTCACCACGAACCAGTGGGCGGACGACGGCGACATCACCTACGACACCGGTTTCGCCGTCGTGAGCGGCAACGGCAACCTGGCGGATGAGGTCGGCGCCTCGCCGGTCTCGTTCAACCAGAGCCGCGGCCTCGGCTACACGAGCTACGGCTACCCGGCCGCCTCGCCCTTCAACGGCGAGACGCTCAAGTCGTGCACCGACAGCTCGGCGAGCGACGACCCCTTCGGCCAGTCGGAGTCGCAGGGCATCGACTGCGACATGACCGGCGGATCGTCGGGCGGACCCTGGTTCATCGGATCGGGCGCCGGCGGAACGCAGAACTCGATCAACAGCTTCGGCTACGACGGCGTCGCGAACACGATGTTCGGACCGTACTGGGGTTCGGCGATCCAGAGCGCCTACCAGGCGGCGTCGGCCGCGTAAGCGGCCCGACCCCGACAGCGGGGGAGAAGGAAGGGCGCCCCGGGGAATCCCCGGGGCGCCCTTTTTCTTTGCCCGAGGGCACGAGGCGCTCGAATCGTCAGCCCTCGATCCCAGGATCGGGATCGGCAGGGGGCGCCGAGATGATGCTGGTCACGCGCACCGACTTCTGTGCGGTGACATCGGTGCCCGGGTTGTAGGCCGTCAACGTGTACGTATGCGTGCCCTCCGAGCAGTTGAAGGGCATGGCCGGCGGCTGCGAGTCGGAGGGGATCGGGGACGCACCGTCGATCGAGACGTACTGGGCGCTGACCGACCAGCTGAGGGTGACCTCCTCGGTAGCGGAGTTCGACGCGCAGACGATCTGAGTCGGGTTCGCGGTGAAGCTGTTGATGGTCGGCTTCGCGACGGGCGGCGCCGTGGTCGGCGCCTTCGTCGGCGGCGCGCTCGACGGCGGGTCGCTCGGCGTCGCGCTGGGGGTGGCGCTCGCCGACGGCGAGGCGCTCTTCGACGGCGAGGCGGAGGTCGAGGTCGACGGCTTCGACGAGACCTCGCCCGTCGCGCTGTCCTTCTCGGCGTCGCCGCTGCCGCGGGTGAACAGCACGATGAGCAGGATGGCGATCCCGATGACGAGCACGCCGCCGATGCTGCCGAGCACGATGAGCGGCTTCTTCGACGGACCGTCGTCCTCGTCGGGCTCGTCGTCGCCGCCGGTGCTGGCCAGCGGGGTGAAGAGGTTCGGGTCGAATCGGGTCGCGGTCGTCTCGGCGGCCGCTCCGGCGCCGGGTGTCGCGTAGCCGGTCGGGTAGACGGTGGTCGCGGCCTGGGACGGCGGGGTCGTGGGCGGGACTGCGCCGAAGACCTGGGTGACGTCGTCGTTCGCCGGCGATGCGGCATCCGCACCGGCGCCGGCCGGCCCCGAGGCGCCGGCGGCGTCGTTCAGCCACGGGAAGGGGTCGGCGGTCGTCGGGGCGTCACCGGAGGTCGCGGGGGAGACCGTCGCGGCGGCATCGGCGGCCGACGTGCCCTCGGCCGGCGTCCACGGCCGGTCGCCGGCGGCGAGCGGCTCGGTGGGCGGCGGCTCCGCGGAGCCGTCGGCGGCGGCGGGGACGCCGGCCGGGTCCGTGTCGCCGAATCCGAGGCCCAGCGGGTCGTCGTCGTCGTGCGGCGTGCGTCCGTCGCTCATGGTGTCTCCGTCCCCCGCCGACGGCAGGTCGCCGACAGCCTACGAGTCGCCGGGGCGCGCGCGGTTCAGGCGCGAGCGCGGGTCACCGTTCCGAGGGCGGGGTGTCGTCACCCCGCCCTCGGAACCGGACCGCGCGCTCGCGCCCGTCGGCAGCGGGTCAGGCCTCGAGCAGCGTGTCGACGGGGCGGCGCCAGCGGGCGGCGAAGATCGCCGACACGAGGGTCAGCGCCGACAGGGCCGCGAGCACGATCCCGGGGTGCCACCAGGCGTTGCCGGTCGCGGCGCCGATCCCGGTCGTGATCAGCGGGATGAAGCCCGAGATCGTCGCGGCGACCGCATAGGCGATCGACAGGGCGCTGTAGCGGATCGGCCCGCCGAACACATCCGCCATGAGCCCGCCGAGCCCCGCCCAGGCGAGGGTCGGCAGGATGCCGCCGATGATCATCGTGCCGACGAGGATCGGGAACGTCGCGAATTGCAGCAGGAAGTACATCGGGAAGGTGATGATCAGCGTGCCGATCGCGCCGATCAGCACCACGCGAGCCGAGCCGATGCGGTTCGCCCACACGCCGAACAGCGGGATCGTCACGAGCTGCAGCGCGCTGCCGATCAGGGTCGCGAGCGACAGCTCCTCGTACTTGAAGCCGAGCACCGCGACGCCGTAGCTCAGCGTGTAGGTGTTCATGAGCGAGTACGAGCCGATGCCGAGCAGGGCGGCGCCGATCGCGACGACCATCGCGAGCGGGTGCTTCGCGAAGGCCGACAGCACGGGGACGCGCTCGAGGCGGTCCTCGGCGACGAGCGCCTTGAACAGCGGGGTCTCGTCGATGCGCAGGCGCAGCCAGAGCGACACGAGCAGCAGCGGGAAGGCGAGCAGGAACGGGATGCGCCATCCCCACGCCGCCAGGTCCTCGGGCGGCATGACCGCCGACAGCACGATCACGAGGGTCGCGACGATGCCGGTTCCGACGGGCGAGCCGAGCTGCGGCAGCGCGGCGTAGAGCCCGCGGCGCTTCGGCTCGGCGTGCTCGACGGCGACGAGGATGCCGCCGCCCCATTCGCCGCCGAGGGAGAGACCCTGCAGCAGGCGGATCACGACGAGGATGACCGGCGCGGCCACCCCGATCGTGTCGTAGCCGGGCAACAGGCCGATCGCGCCGGTCGCGACTCCCATCAGGGTGATCGTGATGAGCAGCGTCTGGCGGCGGCCGAGGCGGTCGCCGACCCAGCCGAAGACGATCGCGCCGATCGGCCGCACGAGGTAGCTCAGGGCGAACAGCGCGAAGGCCTCGAGCCGGCCCACGACCGGGTCGTCGTTCGGGAAGAAGACGCTCGCCGAGAAGAAGGCGCTGAAGTAGGCGAAGAGGTAGAAGTCGAAGCTCTCGAGAGAGCTGCCGAGGAAGGCCGCCCACACGGCCCGGCGAGCGGGTCGGCGGTCGGGGGAGCCGGAGACGCCCGCGACGGCGGGGGCTGCGGTGGGATCCAGGGATCCGGACGGGTTCTGGTCGAGTTCGGCGGTGGGCACTTTGCCGCCGTGGATATCGGTCACGAGAACCGGAGCCTACTGGCGTGCCGGCTTATTCCCGTCGCGCGTCGTCGTGCGACGGCGGATGGCGCCCCTCAATCGAGGTTGTTCTAGTGCAATTAGAACAATAGGATGTGACGCGTGCTGCTCCGTGTCGATCCCGCCTCCGAAGCTCCGCTGTTCGCGCAGCTCGCGGCCTCGGTGCGTCGGGAGATCGCCCGGGGTGCGCTCACCGCCGGAGACCGGCTGCCCGCCGCGCGCGACGTCGCCGCCGCGCTCGACGTGAACGTGCACACCGTGCTGCGCGCCTACCAGGAGCTGCGCGAGGAGGGCGTCGTCGACCTGCGCCGCGGCCGCGGCGCCGTCGTCGCGACGGGGGCGACCGTCGCCCTCGAGCTGCGCGATGCCGTCCGCGTCCTCGTCGCCGACGCCCGTCGTCGCGGCGTCGCCCTGCCCACGCTGACCGCCCTCATCCAGGAGGAGTACCGCTCATGACCCGCCCCGGCGCGCCCGCGCATCCCGTCACCTGGCTGCCCACCGCCATCACGGCGTTCGCCACCGTGGTGGCGCTCGCCCTCGAGCTCGCCTGGCTGCCGCGCCTCCCCGCCGAGATCGCGATTCACTGGAGCGGAAGCGGGGTGGCCGACGGCAGCGGACCGAGCTGGACGGTTCCGGTGATGACGACGGCGATCGGACTGCTCTGCGTCGGCCTGACCATCGCGATGCGCCGCGGAGTCGCGGCCGGAGCCCGGCTGGGGTCGGCGGTCGTCGTCACGGCGGCGGTGCTGGTCGCGGTGCTCGCGCCGACGATGATGGGCGGCCAGCTCGAAGGCGGCCGGGTCGACATCCTCCCTCCGCTCCTGCTCGGGGCTCTCGGCGGAATCGCGCTCGGCGCGCTCGTCGTCGTGCTGGCCGGTCGCGGGCCGGTTCCGCCGTCGCGGTCGACCTCGGCGACGCCCCTGCCGCTCGCGGCCGACGAGCGCGCCGTCTGGCTCGGCCACGCGACCCTCGGTCGCGGTGCCGCGATCGCCCTCGCCGTCGTGCAGCTCGCCGTCACCGCGCTCGTCGTCTGGGCGGCGGCGCAGAGCGGGGCGTGGGCGCTCATCGCGATCCCGGTCGTCGTCGCTGTGCTGGTCATCGGCTTCCTCGAGTGGCGGGTGCGTATCGATCGCTCCGGTCTGATCGTCCGTCCCCTGATCGGCGCTCCCGCGTTCCGGGTTCCGCTCGATCGGGTCGCGGGCGCCGACACCGTGCAGGTCGAGCCGCTCGCCGACTTCGGCGGCTGGGGCGTGCGCGTCGGGGCGACGGCGACCGGCGTCATCACCCGCGCGGGCGAGGCGATCTCGGTCGAGCGGATCGGGCAGCGCCGCCTCGTGGTCACCGTCGATGACGCCGAGGCCGCCGTCGCCCTGCTCGCCGCGCTGCGTGCTGCTCCGCGCAGCGCGTAGGATCGTCGGCACAGACGTCGATCCGGCCATCACCGGGGAGTCCTCGGAAGAACGGTGCACGACCCGCGCGAGCGGAACGCGCATCCACTAGACCCGAGCGGGTGGCCCGTCACAGCCGAGAAGAGCGGTCGCAGGGATGCGGCAAGCGAGGTGGTACCGCGGCGCAAGTCGTCCTCGTGCGACACAGATCACTCATCCGGATCGACAGCACGAAGGACCGCGCATGTACCCCCGCACCTCCTCCGCCGACGCGAACGCGACGCCCGCCACCCCCGGCGTCCCCGCCAGCCCGCGCTTCCCCGAGATCGAGTCGGGCATCCTCGCGTTCTGGAAGGGCAACGACACCTTCCGCGCCTCCGTCGAGAACCGCGAGGGATGCGACGAGTGGGTCTTCTACGACGGCCCGCCCTTCGCGAACGGCCTGCCGCACTACGGCCACCTGCTGACCGGATACGCCAAGGATCTCTTCCCGCGATACCAGACCATGCGCGGCAAGCAGGTGCACCGCCGCTTCGGCTGGGACACCCACGGCCTGCCGGCCGAGCTCGAGGCGATGCGCCAGCTCGGCATCACCACGAAGGACGAGATCGAGGAGATGGGCGTCGGCGCCTTCAACGCCGCCGCTCGCGCGAGCGTGCTGCGCTACACGCAGGAGTGGCAGGACTACGTCACCCGCCAGGCGCGCTGGGTCGACTTCGAGAACGACTACAAGACGCTCGACACGAACTTCATGGAGAGCGTGCTCTGGGCGTTCAAGCGCCTCTGGGACAAGGGCCTCGCCTACGAGGGCTTCCGCGTGCTGCCGTACTGCTGGAACGACGAGACGCCGCTGTCGAACCACGAGCTGCGCATGGACGACGACGTCTACAAGGTGCGTCAGGATCCGTCGGTCACGGTCACCTTCCCGCTCGTCGGCGAGAAGGCCGAGGCGCTCGGGCTGACCGCCGTGAAGGCGCTCGCCTGGACGACGACCCCGTGGACGCTGCCGACGAACGCGGCGCTCGCCGTGGGCCCGGCGATCGAGTACGCCGTGCTGCCCGCCGGGCCGGACGGCGCCGCCGACGGCGCGGCCGAGGGTCAGTCGCTCTACCTGCTCGCCGCCGACACGGTCGCCGGCTACGCGAAGGCGCTCGGCTACGCGGACGCGAAGGCCGCGCAGGCCGCCGTGCAGCGCACCGTCGTGGGTGAGCAGCTGCGTGACGTGCAGTACGACCGCCTCTGGGACCACTACGCGGACGCGCCCGGCAACGAGAACGCCTGGCGCGTGCTCGTCGCCGACTACGTCGCGACCGGCGAGGGCACGGGCGTCGTGCACCAGGCCCCCGCCTACGGCGAAGACGACCAGCTCGTCTGCGCCGAGGCCGGCATCCCGGTCATCCTGTCGCTGGATGACGCGGGCCGCTTCCTGCCCGCCGTCACCGAGGTCGCCGGTCAGCACTGGTTCGAGGCGAACACGCCGCTCATCCGTCTGCTGCGCGCCGAGGGGCGTCTGCTGCAGGAGCGCAGCTACGAGCACAGCTACCCGCACTGCTGGCGCTGCCGCAATCCCCTCATCTACCGCGCCGTGTCGAGCTGGTTCGTGCGCGTCACCGAGTTCCGCGACCGCATGGGCGAGCTGAACCAGCAGATCACCTGGGTTCCCGAGAACGTCAAGGAGGGCCAGTTCGGCAAGTGGGTCGCGAACGCCCGCGACTGGTCGGTGAGCCGCAACCGCTTCTGGGGCTCGCCCATCCCGGTGTGGAAGAGCGACGACTCCCGCTACCCACGACTCGACGTCTACGGCTCGCTCGACGAGCTGCAGCGCGACTTCGGCCGGCTGCCGCTGAACGACGCCGGCGAGGTCGATCTGCACCGTCCCTTCATCGACGAGCTCACGCGCCCGAACCCCGACGACCCGGCGGGTCAGTCGACCATGCGCCGCATCGACGACGTCTTCGACGTGTGGTTCGACTCGGGTTCGATGCCCTACGCGCAGGTGCACTACCCCTTCGAGAACCGCGATTGGTTCGACGGCACCGACACCGCGAACGGCCACAACCCGGCCGACTTCATCGTCGAGTACATCGGGCAGACGCGCGGCTGGTTCTACGTCATGCACGTGCTCGCGACGGCGCTGTTCGACCGGCCGGCGTTCTCGAACGTGATCAGCCACGGCATCGTGCTCGGCAGCGACGGCCAGAAGATGTCGAAGAGCCTGCGCAACTACCCCGACGTCAGCGAGGTCTTCGACCGCGACGGCGCGGATGCGATGCGCTGGTTCCTGATGGCGTCGAGCGTCATCCGCGGCGGCAACCTCGTCGTGACTGAAGAGGGCATCCGCCAGGGCGTGCGCGAGTTCCTGCTGCCGCTGTGGAGCACGTACTACTTCTTCACCCTCTACGCGAACACCGCGGGCGACTCGGGCTACGAGGCGCAGTGGCGCACCGACTCCGCGAACGAGCTCGACCGCTACCTGCTGGCGAAGACCCGCGTGCTCGTCGAGCAGGTCACGGGTCACCTGGATGCGCTCGACAGCCCGCTTGCGGCCCAGGCGCTGCGCGACTTCGGCGATGTGCTGACGAACTGGTACGTGCGCCGCAGCCGCGACCGTTTCTGGTCGGGCGAGGACCGCGACGCCTTCGACACCCTCTACACGGTGCTCGAGACGGTCACCCGCGTGGCCGCCCCTCTGCTGCCGCTCGTGACCGAGGAGATCTGGAAGGGTCTCACCGGCGGGCGCAGCGTGCACCTCGAGGACTGGCCGGATGCATCCGCGTTCCCCGCCGACGACGCCCTCGTCAGCGCGATGGACCGCGTGCGGCAGATCGCCTCGTCGGGTCTCGCGCTGCGCAAGGCCAGCGGCCTGCGCGTGCGCCTGCCGCTCGCCGGGCTGACCGTGGTCGGCGCCGGGGAGGGGCTCGAGGGCTTCGCCGAGGTGCTGCGCGACGAGCTCAACGTGAAGAGCGTGAGCTTCGTCGCCGAGCTGCCCGGTGCCAGCGTCGCCCGCCGTCTGACCGTGAACGCGCGCGCCCTGGGTCCGCGCCTCGGCAAGGACGTGCAGCGCATCATCAAGGCCGCCAAGGCCGGCGACTGGGTCGAGGCCGACGGCACCGTGGTCGTCGACGGCACGCCGCTCGAGGCCGGCGAGTTCGAGCTCGTTCTCGAGCTGCCCGAGGGCGGCGACGACCGCGCCTACGCGGCGCTCGAGGGCGACGCCTTCCTCGTGCTCGACACCGCGCTCACGCCCGAACTCGAGGCCGAGGGCGCCGCGCGCGACGTCGTGCGCGCCGTGCAGCAGGCTCGCAAGGACGCCGGATTCGAGGTGAGCGACCGCATCCGCCTCGTCGTCGCCGGCGACCCCGACGTCGCCCGCGCCGTGCTCGCTCACGCCGACCTGATCCGCGGCGAGACCCTCGCGCTCGACCTGACCGCCCTGCCCGAGCAGGCGGCCGTGATCGAGGGCGCGGCGGTCTCGGAGGCGAAGGTGGGCGACAATCGGACTGTGAGCATCCAGGTGGCCCGCGCGTGACCGACGAGCTGAACCCGACGGCCGCGTCCGGCGGTGACGACGACGATCGCGCCGCGGCCGACGCGCTCTACCGCGAGCTGCTCGACCGCATCGGCGAGTCGAACCCGCAGCCGCGCCTCGAGCCGACCCGCCGCGCGCTCGAGCTGCTCGGCGACCCGCAGAACTCGGCCCCGGTCATCACGATCGCCGGCACGAACGGCAAGACCTCGACGAGTCGCATGATCGAGTCCCTGCTGCGTGCGAGCGGACTCAAGCCCGGCCTGCTCACCAGCCCGCACCTCGTGCGGGTCAACGAGCGCATCATGATCGACGGCGAGCCGATCGACGACGCGGCGCTCGTGCGCGGCGGCGACGACATCCGCCCCTACCTGCTGATGACGGATGCGGAACTCACCGCGAACGGCGAGCCCCCGCTGACCTTCTTCGAGGCGCTGACGGTGCTGGCCTTCGCCTGCTTCGCCGACGCCCCCGTCGACGTGATCGTGCTCGAGGTGGGCATGGGCGGCGAGTGGGACTCGACCAATGTCGCCGACGCGCAGGTCGCGGTGTTCTGCCCGATCGACCTCGACCACCAGGCGCGGCTCGGCAATACGATCGGCGAGATCGCCCGCACCAAGTCGGGCATCATCAAGCCCGGCGCGAGCGTCGTCACGGCGATGCAGACGATCGAGGCGCTGGACGAGATCCGCGCCCGCGCCGGCCAGTTCGAGGCCGAGGTCGCGATCGAGATGCAGGACTTCGCGCTCGAGTCGACGACGGTCGCGGTGGGCGGGCAGCTGCTCGACATCCGCGGGCGCGCCGGCCGCTACGAGGGCGTCTTCCTGCCGCTGTACGGCGACCATCAGGCCCAGAACGCGATCGTCGCGGTCGCCGCCGTCGAGACCTTCCTCGGCGCGGGGACCCGCCCGCTCGACGGCGACGTGCTCGCCGAGGGACTCGGCCAGGCGACGTCGCCCGGTCGACTGCAGCTCGTCGGCATCGAGCCGACCGTGCTCGTCGACGCGGCCCACAACCCGCACGGCGCCCGCGCGCTCGCCAGCGCTCTGCAGGAGTACTTCGACTTCGACGAGCTGGCGCTCGTGGTCGGCATCCTCGCCGACAAGGACGCCCACGGCATCCTCGCCGAGCTCGCGCCGGTCGCCGCCCGGTTCGTCGTCACCCGTTCGAGCTCAGAGCGGGCGATCGCCGCTGACGAGCTCGACGAGACGGTCGCCGAGCTCGGCGTGCCGCACACCGTCGTCGACGACGTCGAGGATGCGCTGCGCGAGGCCCGCGGCTGGGCCGCCGAGTCGCCGCGTCGCGCCGTGGTCGTCGCCGGCTCGATCACGCTCGTCGGCGACGTCATCGCGCTCGCCGACGCCGAGGACTGGAAGCAGCAGTGAGCGGCACGGATCAGGCCGCCGCCTCGGGCTCGGGCCGCCGCCCGCGGCGCGAGCGCCGCGTGCGCGAGTCGCTGCTCTCCGTCGCGCTCGTGCTCGAGGCGATCATGCTGATCTTCGCCTCGCTCGCCCTGTTCGGCCTGCGCTCGCTGCCGCCGGGCGCGGCCCTCGGTGGGGGAGCGGCCTTCATCGTCGTGCTGCTCGCCACCGCCTCGCAGACCCGGCACCGCTGGGCGCAGATCCTCGGATGGGTGCTCCAGGTCGCACTGCTGGCCTGCGGCTTCGTCGACCCGTCGATGTTCATCGTCGGCGCGATCTTCGTCGGCATCTGGATCTGGTGCGTCGTCAAGGCCGGCCGCATCGAGAGGCAGCAGCGCGCCGCGCGCCGCTGAACCGCATCCGACAGACCCCACCGACTTCAGACCCGGCGCAGCCAGCGTCGCCCGTTCCGCGAAGACCACCCCAACGGAAGGACACGACCGCATGACCGCCCCCGTCGAAGAGACCCTCGTGCTGATCAAGCCCGACGGCGTCGCCCGCAACCTGACCGGAGAGATCCTGCGCCGCATCGAGGCGAAGGGCTACCAGCTGGTCGACATCAAGCTCGTCGAGCCCAGCCTCGAGCTGCTCGCCGCCCACTACGAGGAGCACCAGGGCAAGCCCTTCTACGAGCCCCTCGTCGAGTTCATGCAGTCGGGACCGGTCGTCGCGATCCGCATCGCCGGCAACCGCGTGATCGAGGGCTTCCGCTCGCTCGCCGGCACGACCGACCCGACCGATGCCGCGCCCGGCACGATCCGCGGCGACCTCGGCCGCGACTGGGGCCTCAAGGTGCAGCAGAACCTCGTGCACGGCTCCGACTCGCCCGAGTCGGCGCAGCGCGAGCTCGGCCTCTGGTTCGGCTGAGTCTCAGTTCGAAGTCTTGCGACCACGAAAGCGGTCCGCCACGAATCGATCGTGGCGGACCGCTTTCTGTCGGGCCACGTCGATGCGCCGGTGCCAGCCCTGACGTTCGTGCCACCTTATCGAGGGTAGACAGACCGTGGGTCGATTAGTCGACTCATTGTCATCTCGTTTCGACTGGGGCTCCAACTCATGACTCGTTCAGCCAGAATCCTCGCTGCTCTCGCGCTCGCCGGCGCCGCTGCGATCATCGCGCCCGTGTCGGTCGCTCAGGCGGCGCCCCTCGCTCCCGCGGCCGTCGGGTGCGGGCCGGTCGGGTACAACCAATCGTCCGGGGGCGCCAGCGTTTCCTGTGCGGGCGGGAACTACCAGTTCCGGGTCGTCGTCAAGTGCAACGCGATCGCGCCGTTCCCGGGGTGGACGAAGTACAGCAGCTGGACCTCTGCCGGCTCGATCGGGATCAACATTCTCTTCCCGGCCAGCGTGTTCCCGAGTTGCCCGTCGCCGGCCGCCTACCAGGCCTGGACCCAGACGGTCTGATCTCGCGACTCGACGTCGAAGGGCCCCGCCGCGATCCGATCGCGGCGGGGCCCTTCGACGTTCTGCTGAGGCTTCGGGTCAGCTGCCCGAGACCGCCGACTGCAGGAAAGCGCCGAAGTCGGTCTCGGTCTGGGGGTTCCAGCGTTTGCCGTTGACGACGACCGTCGGCGTGCTGAACTGCCCCGACGAGGGATCGACCAGATCCTTGTCGCTCGTCGCCCGCTGGGTTGCGGCGGTGACCCACTTCTTGAAGCGCTCGCTCGTGATGCAGGTGTTCAGGGCATCGCTGGACGCTCCGGCCCCGTTCACGAACTTCTGAATCTGCGCATTCGACAGACCCGCTGTCCCTTCGGTGGCTTGTGCATCGAACGCGGCCGTCTGCACGTCGAGGAACTTGTCGGGGTCGTACTGGGCGACGCACGCGGCGGCGTTCGCGGTACGGCTCGAGTACCGTTCGCCCGTGAAGCGGGTGTCGAGGATCGAGATGGGGTGGACCTCGAGCGTCGCCTCACCCGCGGCCACGATCTGGTTGATCTGGCTGGCGTAGGCCGACTCGAACGACTTGCACGCCGGACAGGTCCAGTCGACGTAGGTGACGATGTGCGCCTTGCCGTCGTCCTTCGCCCACTCGGTGGCCTTCGGCTTCTCGCCCTTCTTCAGGGCGGCCGTCGGGGCGACCGAGGCCGTCGTGCCGTCGCCGGTGTAGAGGATGCCGTCGCTCGCCATGTTCTTGGGTCCGCCGGGGAACGCCGGCTTCGGGATCGTCGCGATCACGACGACCGCGATGAGGGCTCCGATGCCGAGCACCACGACCGTGGCGATGATCGGCACGAGCACCTTCAGCAGCCGCTGGCGCTTCTCGCGCGACTCGCGGGCCTGACGGGCGGCCTCGCGGGCCTCTTCGATGCGCTGCTTCTTGGTCTGACGTTCCGGCACGCGGCAAAACTAGGGGAGGGCGGTGTCGGCTTGCTGGGAACGCGCCGACAGCTGCGGGAACCGGTCAGAGGAACAGCGACTGGATGATCGGGATCCGGATCTGCCCGATCACGATGACGATCAGGTAGCAGGCCACCGTGATCGGCACGATCCACGGCGTGAGGAGCCGGCCGATGCGGCGCGGCGCGTCGCCGAACACGCCCTCTTTGGCGTTGCGCAGCGACGTCGCCCAGAAGAGCGGGATGGTGACGCTCCAGACGAGCGCGCACCAGGGGCAGAGCGTGCCGAGCGAGAAGAAGCTCTGCGTGATGAGCCAGATCACGAAGGCGAGGGCGCCGACGATGCCGACGTTGAAGGCGATCCAGAACCAGCGCGCGAAGCGGGCGCCGGCCAGCAGCGCGACGCCGACCGCGATGGGGGCGACGAATCCGCCGAGACCGAGCAGCGGGTTCGGGAAGCCGAACACCGAGCCCTGCCACGAGTCGAGGTTCTTGCCGCACTGCACGAAGGCGCTGACGTTGCACGACAGGGCGGCGTTCGGGTCTTCGAGCACCGCGATCTTGTCGAGCGTCAGGTTGAACGCGGCCCACCAGCCGAGCGCGCCGGCCACGATGAGGAAGACGGCGAAGATCCAGGAGCGGCGGGAGGTCGGCGCCTCCGCGACGGTGTCGGTCACGCTGGCATCCTCGCACGCGGATGCGGAGCCCATCCTGACCCTCGGATGTCGCGTTTTCCGGGTGCGCACCGAGGCGCCTGCCCGTCCGGGTGGGCGAACTGGGATACTGTGGCCCTGTCGTCGGGCCGCGCTCGGCGACGCTGAATGCTTACCGGGCAGGGTCCCGGGGCCGCGCCCCGAGCGCAGCACCAGACCGAACCGGGCCGCGAGTGCGATGACCGCACCGCGTCGGATGCCAGTTCCGAGGCGTTGTGAGAGAGCGCCGCCGGCGAGGCCGCGCCCCGCGTGCCGCCTCACCGGATCCCACCGACAGGATTGCGACGGGCTCGAGGGTCCGTCGAACAAGAGCACCCGGACGGGTGGCGCGGTCGCCCCTCCGGACGAGGAGACACCAGCGATGGTGGATGAAGACAAGCCCAAGGGGCGTGGACTGTTCGGCGTGCGCCGATCGCGGCGCGTGACGGCTCAGGCCGCCGCGCCGACGCCGGTGACCGCCGACAGCACTCAGCCCGAGCAGCCGGCCCAGACCGAGGCGCAGCCCGCCCTCGCCGAGCTGAACGACGCGCTCGACAGCATCCGCTCGGTCGAGAAGACCGTCGAGGACCCGGCCGCGAAGCCCGCCGAGTCGGCCCCGGCCGAGAGCAGCGCGCAGCCCGCGCTCGACATCCCGGCCGATGAGGAGCAGACCGCCGAGCAGACCACCGGACCGGCCGCCGATGCGCCGGCTCCCGAGGTCGTCGAGACCCCGGCCGAGGCGATCGTCGCCGACGAGACCGTCGGAGAGCAGGCGCCCGCGGATGCCGCGACCGCGCCGGCCGCCGAGGAGGAGCCCGCCGCATCCGGCCCGCAGTCGCTCTTCTCGGGTGAGATCACCAGCACCTCGCTGCTGTTCCGCGCCCCCGACCTGCCCACCTGGGTTCCCCCGGAGCGCGGCACCCGCGCCGAGCAGCCGGGTCAGGGCGCGAGCCAGGGCGACATCGAGCCGGGGTCGGCCACGGGCCGTCGCCGCAGCCGTCGCCGCGGGGGAGAGGACGTCACCGACGAGCCGCGCGAGCAGCGCCAGCCGCAGCAGCGCCAGCCCAAGCAGCCGCCGGCGCCGATCACCGAACCGCAGCGCATCAAGGGCTCGACCCGCCTCGAGGCGAAGAAGCAGCGCCGCCGCGACGGCCGCGACGCCGGCCGCCGCCGCTCCGTCATCACCGAGGCCGAGTTCCTCGCCCGCCGCGAGAGCGTCGACCGCGCCATGGTCGTGCGCGAGGCCAACAACCGCACGCAGATCGCCGTGCTCGAAGACGGCGTGCTCGTCGAGCACTACGTCGCCCGCGCGCAGGACTCCGGTCTGATCGGCAACGTCTACCTCGGCCGCGTGCAGAACGTGCTGCCGAGCATGGAGGCCGCCTTCGTCGACATCGGCCGCGGCCGCAACGCCGTGCTCTACTCGGGCGAGGTCGACTGGGACGCCGTGCAGCAGGATCCCGAGCTGAAGAACCAGCCCCGCCGCATCGAGCTCGCGCTCAAGCCCGGCGACCGCGTGCTCGTGCAGGTCACGAAGGATCCGGTCGGCCACAAGGGCGCCCGCCTGACGAGCCAGATCAGCCTTCCGGGCCGCTACCTCGTGTACGTGCCCGGCGGCTCGATGAACGGCATCAGCCGCAAGCTGCCCGACACCGAGCGCGCGCGCCTGAAGAAGATCCTCAAGGAGGTGCTCCCCGACGACGCCGGCGTGATCGTGCGCACGGCCGCCGAGGGCGCCACCGAAGAGCAGCTGACGATCGACGTGCAGCGCCTCACCCAGCAGTGGGCTGAGATCGAGCGCGCCGTCGAGATCGGCCAGGCTCCGGCCCTGCTGCACAGCGAGCCCGACCTGCTGATCAAGATCGTGCGCGACGTCTTCAACGAGGACTTCCAGCGCATGGTCATCGCCGGCGACGACGCGCAGCAGGCCATCGACAAGTACCTCGGCTCCGTGGCCCCCGACCTGGTCGACCGGGTCGAGCGCTACGAGGGCGACAAGGACGCCTTCGACCAGTTCCGCGTGACGGAGCAGATCGAGAAGGCGCTCGACCGCAAGGTGTGGCTGCCCTCGGGCGGCTCGCTCATCATCGACCGCACTGAGGCGATGACGGTCGTGGATGTCAACACCGGCAAGTTCGTCGGCTCGGGCGGCAACCTCGAGGAGACCGTCACGAAGAACAACCTGGAGGCGGCCGAGGAGGTCGTGCGCCAGCTGCGTCTGCGTGACATCGGCGGCATCATCGTCATCGACTTCATCGACATGGTGCTCGAGTCGAACCGCGACCTCGTGCTGCGCCGCCTCGTCGAGTGCCTGTCGCGCGACCGCACCAAGCACCAGGTCGCCGAGGTCACCTCGCTCGGCCTCGTGCAGATGACCCGCAAGAAGCTCGGCCTCGGCCTGCTCGAGACCTTCAGCGAGCCGTGCGAGCACTGCGCCGGTCGTGGTGTCGTCGTGTTCCACGACCCGGTCACGAAGCACCGCGGCAACGGCGGCGGCTCGAACGGCGGCAACGGCGGTCAGAACGGCGGCGGCGAGGGCGGCTCCGGTCGCAGCCGTCGCGGTCGCGGCGGCAGCGGCTCGAACGGCGGCAACGGCGGTCAGAACGGCGGAGGCTCGAACGGCGCCGGCAACGGCGGCAACGGCGGGTCGAACGCCAACGGGGGCAAGCCGAACGGCGGCACCCACGCCATCACCGACGACGTGCGCAACGCGCTCGGCCTCATCGCCAAGAGCAGCGCCGCGGCGCACGCCGGCGACGAGCACGCTGAAGGCGCCCCGGCCGAGCAGGCCGTCGCGGCCGCGGCGACCGCGCGCGACGGCGGGGCGAGCGAGAAGGCCGAGGCGCAGCCGAAGGCGGAGCTCGCCGAGCAGGCGGCGGGAGCGGCCGCCGAGGCCGCCGTCAAGATCCTCGACCTGCCGGTCGTTAAGGCGAAGCGCAACGCCCGCCGCATCAGCACCAAGGACGCCGAGGACATCCTCGACTCCGTGCTCGACGCCCTCCCCGAGCCCAAGCTCCCCGGCGAGGGGCGTGCGACGCGCGGATCGCGTCGGGCCGGCTCCGCGGGCGCGGTGGTGACTCCGCCGAGCGAGTGATCGCGTCGATGTGACGTGCGAGGGCGCGTGCGGCTGGTCTCAGCCGCGCGCGCCCTTGTCCTTCTGTCGCACACGCAGACCGGCGGCCTGCAGCCGGCGCAGCAGCTCCCGCCCGGTCACCGCCTCGGCGCCGCGGTCGACGAACTCCTGCCAGCGCTCCTGCGGCACGTCGTAGTGGTCGTTGTCGAAGGCGCGGCGCGGAACTCCGGCGGCGCTCGCGAAGGCGTGCAGCTCATCCAGGCCGCTGTCGCTCACGAGGTGCGCCCAGAGGGTGCCGTGGGCCGGCCAGATAGGCTCGTCGATCAGCACCGTCACGCGCCGAGTCTAAGGATTCGCGACCGAGGAAGGCTGGCATCGATGGCCGACAAGTCCGTGAGCTCCCGTGTCGCCGCGACGGTCACGCGCCGGGGCTTCGTGCCCGCGCTGGTGACGGCGGTCGCGATCTTCGGGGCCGTGCTCGTGCAGGGATTCCTCTCCGGCGTCATCGCGAGCGCGTACACGGTCGGAACCCTCGGCGGCGACTGGTCGCGCTTCGCCGACTCGGCGTGGACGGCCCAGCTCGCCGTCTCGCTGACCGGCTCGATCCCCTTCGCGGCCGGCGTGTTCCTCTGTCTCTGGCAGCTCGCGCCCGTGGATGCGCAGCTGCGGCTCGGCCATGTGCTCAGCCGAGCGGTTCTCGCGACCGTCGTCGGCGCCGTCGCAGTCGTCGTGGTCGTCGTGCTGGTCTCGTTCATCGCCGCCCTCGCCGGCGTCCCCGACCTCTTCGGCGGCAGCGAGAACCTGACGAGCCTGCTGGACCGCTTCGGGCAGAACACCGCGCGGGGCGTGCTCGGGGCCGCGCAGAACATGATCAACCAGTTCGCCGTGGTCATGCTCGGCGCCGTGCTGCTGTGGGGCTGGCTGCAGCGTCATCCGCGCGAGCACGAGGTGCGCGGAGCCCTCGACGAGGTCTGAGCCGGGCCGTGCGCACGGCGACGCGCCGACCGGGAGAACCGGGTTTGACCGCATCCCCGTTCCTCGCGTACTCTTGACCCTTGGTGCTAGCTGGGCTGAGCCCACGCACCGTGCCTCGGGTTTCGAGGCCCCGATGCTCGCAGGGCCAGTTGGCTCCGCACGCAAGTTTTCGACAAGAAGGAATCCCGTGGTTTACGCAATTGTGCGCGCCGGCGGCCGTCAGGAGAAGGTCGAGGTCGGCTCGATCGTCGTCCTCGATCGCGCCCAGGCCGAGAACGGCAAGATCGAACTGGCCCCCGTCCTCCTCGTCGACGGTGACAAGATCACGCACGACGCGAAGGCGCTGGCGAAGGTCACCGTCACGGCCGAGGTCATCCGCGACGAGCGTGGACCGAAGATCGTGATCCAGAAGTTCAAGAACAAGACCGGGTACAAGAAGCGTCAGGGTTTCCGCGCTGACCTGACCCGCGTCAAGATCACCGGCATCAAGTAAGGGCTGACGACATGGCACACAAGAAGGGCGCGTCCTCGACCCGCAACGGTCGCGACTCGAACGCGCAGTACCTCGGCGTGAAGCGCTTCGGCGGTCAGGTCGTCAAGGCCGGCGAGATCATCGTCCGCCAGCGCGGCACCCACTTCCACCCCGGCGCCAACGTGGGCCGTGGCGGCGACGACACCCTGTTCGCCCTCTCGGCCGGTTCGGTCGAGTTCGGCGCCAAGGGCGGCCGCAAGGTCGTCAACATCGTCCCGGCGGTCTGAGCCCGTTTCTCACGGAGCTCGATCGTCGAGCAGGAGGGCGGGCTTCGGCCCGCCCTCCTCTTTTTGTCCCGGATGCCGCACCGACTCGCTTCGGCCCGGCAGCGCATCCACCCATCACTGACTCACCCGGGAGGCCCGTCGTGGCGACCTTCGTCGATCAGGTGACACTGCACCTGCGCGCCGGTCACGGCGGCAACGGCTGCGTGTCGGTGCGCCGCGAGAAGTTCAAGCCCCTCGCCGGCCCCGACGGCGGCAACGGCGGCGACGGCGGCGACATCACGCTCGTCGCCGACCCGCAGACCACCACCCTGCTCGGCTACCACCGCGGACCGCACCGCCACAGCGGCAACGGCGGGCCCGGCATGGGCGACCACCGCGCGGGCTACGCCGGCGAGTCGCTCGAGCTGCCGGTTCCGCTCGGCACCGTCGTGCGCTCCGCCGACGGCACCCAGCTGCTCGACATGACCGAGCCCGGCCAGCGCTTCGTCGTGGCCGAGGGCGGCCAGGGCGGTCTCGGCAACGCGGCGCTGTCGACCACGAAGCGCAAGGCCCCCGGGTTCGCGCTGCTCGGCACGCTCGGCTGGGAGGGCGATGTCGTCCTCGAGCTGAAGACCGTCGCCGACGTCGCGCTCGTCGGCTACCCGAGCGCCGGCAAGTCGAGCCTCATCGCCGCGCTGAGCGCCGCGAAGCCGAAGATCGCCGACTACCCCTTCACGACCCTGCACCCCAACCTCGGCGTCGTCGAGGCGGGCCAGACCCGCTTCACCGTCGCCGACGTGCCCGGCCTCATCGAGGGCGCGAGCGAGGGCAAGGGCCTCGGGCTCGAGTTCCTGCGCCACGTCGAGCGCTGCAGCGCGCTGCTGCACGTGCTCGACTGCGGCACGCTCGAGCCGAACCGCGACCCGATCAGCGACCTCGACGTGATCCTCGCCGAACTGGGCAAGTACGAGGTGCCCGAGGGGCAGGTGCCGCTGCTCGAGCGTCCGCAGCTGATCGCCCTGAACAAGATCGACATCCCCGATGCTCACGAGCTGGCCGACTTCGTGCGCGCCGACCTCGAAGAGCGCGGCTACCGCGTGTTCGAGATCTCGGCCGTCAGTCGGGCCGGCCTGCGCGAGCTGAGCTTCGCGCTGGCCGAGCTCGTCGAGGCCGACCGCGCGTCGCGCGCGCTGGATGCCGCACCGCCCCGCGTCGTGCTGCGACCGCGCGCCGTCAACGCCGCCGAGTTCGAGATCAAGGTCGAGGGCGGAACCGAGCCGCTGTACCGGGTGCTCGGCGCGAAGCCGGAGCGCTGGATCCAGCAGACCGACTTCACCAACGACGAGGCCGTCGGCTACCTGGCCGACCGGCTCGCGAAGCTCGGCGTCGAGGACGCGCTGTTCAAGAAGGGCGCGACCCCCGGATCCGCCGTCGTGATCGGCACCGACAACGACCGCATCTTCGACTGGGAGCCCACGCTCACGTCCGCGGCCGAGCTCATCACGAGCCCGCGTGGAACCGACTCGCGTCTCGACGACGATCGCCGCGCCACGCGCAACGAGCGTCGTGCGGCCTACTTCGAGCGCATGGATGCGAAGGCCGAGGCCCGCGAGGAGCTGCGCCGCGAGCGCGATGCGGGCATCTGGACCGAACAGTATGCCGCCGACCACGCCGAGGACGGCATCGACGACGGCTTCGATGACGACGATCTCGACACGGCCGACGAGCCCGTCGAGAAGAGCTGACGCACCGCGGCGCCGCTGCGCTGAACCACAAGGCAGTTCCAGACGAGAGGAGCGGGCCGGAGATGACCGACACCGCAGAGCAGACCGCGTCCGCCGCCGAGCGCGCCGCGTCGCCGCAGGGCGATGCCGGCGCTCTGCGCGAGCCGGTGCTCTCGGCCCGCCGCGTGATCGTCAAGGTCGGCTCCTCGTCGGTCAGCGGCGAGAACGCCGGTCAGATCGAGCCGCTCGTCGACGCGCTCGCCGCGTTGCACGCGCGCGGCGTCGAGGTCGTGCTCGTATCGTCGGGCGCGATCGCGACGGCGATCCCGTTTCTCGAGCTGCACGGCCGGCCGACCGATCTGGCGACGCAGCAGGCGGCCGCCGCGGTCGGGCAGAACGTGCTCATGTGGCGCTACCAGACCAGCCTCGACCGCTACGACATCCTCGCCGGGCAGGTGCTGCTGACGGCCGGCGATCTCGAGAATGCGACCCCGCGCGGCAACGCACAGCGCGCCATGGAGCGGCTGCTGGGTCTGCGGATCCTGCCGATCGTCAACGAGAACGACACGGTCGCGACGCACGAGATCCGCTTCGGCGACAACGACCGGCTCGCGGCGCTCGTCGCCGAGCTGGTGGATGCCGACCTGCTCGTGCTGCTCAGCGACGTGGATGCGCTCTACACGCGCCCGCCGCAGGAGCCCGGCGCCGAGCGCATCGACGTGGTCGCCGCCGACGACGACCTGTCGACGGTGGAACTCGGCGACATCGGCGCCGCGGGCGTCGGCACCGGGGGAGCGGGCACGAAGATCCAGGCGGCGAAGTTCGCGGCCGGGTCGGGCACGCCGGTGATCCTCACCTCGACGGCCAACGTCGCGCGCGCGCTCGCCGGGGAAGTCGTCGGCACCTGGTTCGACGCCGCGCCGCGCGCCGTCCGCGACTGACCCGCAGCCGGGTCGGCGTCAGCTGCGGCTCGACTCGAGCGTGTCGCGCAGTCGGGCGACCGCCGCATCCTTCGGGATGAGCGGCGTGGCGATCGCGGGGGCGACGGCGACGAGCGCGAACGCGATCGGGTAGCCGACGAGGCCGATCAGCGCGCCCACGCCGGGCCCGACGATCGCGGCGCCGAGGAACTGCCCGGTGTTCTGGGCTCCGAGCGCGCGGCCCGACCAGAACGGCCCGGCGATCTCGGCGACCGAGGTGAAGGCGAGGCCGTTGTCGGCGACCGCGATGCAGCTCGCGAGCACGTAGGTGATCGCGACGGCGATCGCCAGGTGCAGGCCGCCGGCTGCGGCTGTGAGCAGCAGCGCCGCGATGCCGGCGAGGGCGACCCAGCGCAGCGGCCGCAGGCGGCTGCCGACGCGGTCGCTGAGCCAGCCGACCGCGATGCGGCCGAGCGCGCCGAGGAACTGCGCGACGGCGACGAGGATGCCGGCGGCGAGCGGCGACCAGCCCTGATCCACCTCGAGCCAGACCAGCCCGAAGGTCGACAGCGCGTACTGCGGCACGACGAGCAGCACCGAGACGGCGTGGATGCGCCACAGCAGCCCGTCGCGGCGGTAGGGGTTCGCGGTGTGGCGGGCCGGTGCGTCGGCGCGCGCGGGGCGCGCCGGGTCGATGATGACGATCAGGCAGAGCACCGCGGAGACCGCGACCAGGATGCCGCCGAAGACGAGCGCGGGAGCGACGTCGCCGCCGGAGACGAGGGCCGGCACGACGAGCGCGGCGACGGCGACCCCGAGCGGCTGACAGCTCTGCCGGATGCCCATCGCGAGGCCGCGGCGCTCGGGCGGGAACCAGCCGACGACGACACGGCCGCTGGCGGCATTGACCGAGGCGGTTCCGGCCCCCGCGAGCACGAGCAGCGCGCCGAGCGGAGCAAGCCCCTGCACGAGAGTGGCGGCGAAGGCCGCGACGGCGGCCAGGGCCAGGCCGATCGCGAGCACGTTGCGCTCGCCCCAGCGGTCGGCGGCGCCGCCCCAGGCGATGAGCGTGGCGACGAGCCCGAGGTTCGGCGCCGTCGCGAGCAGGCCGGCCTGCTCGAGCGGCATGTGCTGCTGCACGTGCAGCAGCGGGATGAGGAACGCGGGCGTCGCGACCACGACGGTGCCCGCGGCCTGGGCGAATACGCTGACCGCGAGCATGAGCCAGGGGAGCGGTCGGCGGATGCGCGGCGCGGCGGACGTGGTCATGCGGCGAGAGTATGGGATACCGTGTTGGTATACCAAACCGAGCGCTGAGACGAAGGAGCCCCGCGTGACCGGTGAGACCACATCCGCCGCTGCGGCGTTCGAGTCCGCGAGGCCCGCGACCGGCCAGGCCGAAGCCGCCTACCGGCGCCTGCGCGCCGCCGTGCTCGAACTCGAGCTGCGGCCCGGCGATCGGGTGAGCGAGCGCGGGCTCGAGACGCTCGCCGGCGCATCCCGCACGCCCGTGCGCGCCGCGATGGTGAGGCTCGAGGCGCAGGGGCTGCTGCGCCGCGACGGCCGCGGCTGGATCGTCGCGCCGCTCGACCGCGACGAGCTCGACCAGGCGGCGGAGTTCCGGGAGGCCGTCGAGGCGGCCGCCGTGCGGCTCGCCGTCGGGCGGGTGCCCGCGTCCGAGCTCGCGACCCTCCACGCGCTCGTCGACGGCGCACCGGGGGATCCGGACGAGCTGCTCGGGGCGAGCCGCAGCTTCCACAGCCGGCTCGCCGCGGCGGGCGGCAACCGCTTCCTCGCCGACGCCGTCGCGGCGGCCCTCGCGCGTCTCGAGCGGGCGCGCTGGCTCGAGGTGCGCACCGCCGAGTCGCGCGAGCGCAGCGCGGCCGAGCACCGCGCCATCCTCGCCGCCGTGCAGTCCGGCGACGCCGACGAGGCCGAGCGCCTCGTGCGCGAGCACGCCCGCGCGGCGCGCGAGCGCACCGCGGCCGCGCTCGCCCCCGACCGCACGCGCGGCCTGCACGTCACCTGACCCCGCCGGTCGCCCCCGCCCGCGCGGGCTGACGTCCACGCCCTAGAATCCCGCCATGACCGACACGCTGCCCGGCACCGACGCCCGCACCATCGACGAGCGTCTGGATGCGGCCCGCGCCGCCGCCCGCATCCTCGCCACCGCGACCGCCGCCCAGAAGAACGCGGCGCTCGAGGCCATCGCGCGGGCCGTCGAGACCTCGGCCGGCGTCGTCGTGCCGGCCAACGACCTCGACCTCGCGAACGGCCGCGAGAACGGCATGAGCCTCGGCCTGCAGGATCGCCTCAAGCTCGACGACGCCCGCCTGCGCGCCCTCGGCGACGCCGTGCGCGAGGTCATCGCCCTGACCGATCCGGTCGGCGAGATCGTGCGCGGATCGACCCTCCCCAACGGTCTGAAGCTCAGCCAGGTGCGCGTGCCCTTCGGCGTCGTCGGCGCGATCTACGAGGCTCGCCCCAACGTGACGGTCGACATCGCCGCGCTCGCACTGAAGAGCGGCAACGCCGTGGTGCTGCGCGGCGGATCGGCCGCCGAGAACACCAACCGCGTGCTGGTCGGCCTGCTGCGCGAGGCGCTCGCCTCTGCCGGACTGCCCGCCGACGCGGTGCAGACCGTCGACGACTTCGGCCGCGCGGGCGCGACCGCGCTGATGCGCGCCCGCGGCGGCATCGACGTGCTCATCCCGCGCGGCAGCGCCGGCTTGATCCGCACCGTCGTCGAGGAGTCGACCGTTCCGGTCATCGAGACCGGAGCCGGCGTCGTGCACGCCTTCGTCGATCGCGGCGCCGACCTCGACATGGCCGTCGAGATCGTCGTCAACTCGAAGGTGCACCGCCCGAGCGTCTGCAACGCCCTCGAGACGCTGCTCGTCGACGCGGCCGACGCGGAGCGCCTGCTGCCCCCGCTGGCCGCGGCGCTGCGCGAGCAGGGCGTGACGCTGCACGCCGACGAGCGCGCCCGCGCGATCGTCGCCGACGCCGAGCCGGCCACCGCCGACGACTGGGACACCGAGTACATGAGCCTCGACCTCTCGGTCGCCGTCGTCGACGGCCTGGACGCGGCGCTCGACCACATCCGCCGCCACTCCACCCACCACACCGAGACGATCGTGACGAACGACCTCGCCCGCGCGGAGCGCTTCCTCGCCGAGGTCGACTCGGCCGCGGTCATGGTGAACGCCTCGACGCGCTTCACCGATGGCGGCCAGTTCGGATTCGGCGCCGAGGTCGGCATCTCGACCCAGAAGCTGCACGCCCGCGGCCCCATGGGACTGCCCGAGCTGACGAGCACGAAGTGGCTCGTGCGCGGCGCGGGGCAGGTCCGCGGCTGATCCCGCGACCGCTAGACTCGGCCTCATGACGACGCTTGCCCTGGTCCTCGCCGAAGCGGAGGAGCACCACCCGATCTTCGCCCCGACCTGGGTGTTCCCGCTCATCGCGGCCGTCTTCTTCATCGGCGCCGCCTTCGTCGTGTGGAGCTACCGCGACGTCGCGAACCGTCACAGCGACAAGGTCGGCGACGCCGTCGAGCACACCTCGGGCATGGACGAGGGCTCCGCCGGGCACTCCCACGGACAGGGCGCTCACTGAGCCTCCCCGCATGACGGCATCCGAGCCGCGGCGCCGGCGGATCGGCGTGATGGGCGGCACCTTCGACCCGATCCATCACGGCCACCTGGTGGCCGCCAGCGAGGTCAAGCAGCACTTCGAGCTGGACGAGGTCGTCTTCGTCCCCACCGGTCAGCCGTGGATGAAGAGCGAGGTCTCGCGCGCCGAGGACCGCTACCTCATGACGGTCGTGGCCACGGCATCCAACCCCGACTTCACGGTCAGCCGCGTCGACATCGACCGGCACGGGCCGACGTACACGATCGACACGCTGAGGGATGTGCGCGACGAGCATCCCGACGCCGATCTCTTCTTCATCACGGGGGCTGACGCTGTCGCGCAGATCCTCGAATGGAAGGACCACGACGAGCTGTGGCAGCTGGCGCACTTCGTCGCCGTCTCGCGCCCGGGGCACCAGCTGAGCATTCGCGGATTGCCGGAGCACGGCGTAAGCTCTCTGGAAATACCGGCGCTGGCCATCTCGTCGACGGACTGCCGCGCACGAGTGGGGCGGGGGCATCCCGTCTGGTACCTGGTTCCCGACGGGGTCGTCCAGTACATCTCCAAGCACCACCTCTACCGGAGTGAGACATGACCGAACCCGACGACCAGCAGTGGTCGCGTCGGCGTCTCCGTAACGAGGCGCACGGTGCTGACCCGAGCGGCTCCGATTCCGAGACCGACGCCGCCGAATCCGGCGACCTGCCGCGGGCGACGCCGCTGTCGCCGCGGGGTCCGGCCGAGCCGCTGAGCTACATCACTCAGGAGCGCGGCAGCTCTGACGGCGGCGCCTTCCGCCCGCGTCGCGACGACGACACGCAGCCGCCGACCGAGGCCATCGAGCAGGTCGAGACCCCCGGCTACCGGGCACGCGACTACAGCCCCGAAGGACGTACGGGCGTCCCCTCCTGGGCTCCGGCGTACACGCAGACGCGCAACCCCTTCGCCTCGACCGCCGACCAGGCCGCGCAGGGTCAGGCGGATGAGCACGGCGAGCTCGACTACCAGACCGCACGGCGCGACGAGGTCGTGCCGCCGGCCGCCGAGACCGGCGTGAACGAGCCGCCGCCCATCACCGAGTCGATCCCGATCTTCAACGGCGAGCGCACCATGACCCGCCGCGAGCTGCGCGCTCTGCGCGAGGCTCGCGCCGCGGAGGCCGCGAAGACCGGCGTGCCCGCGCCCGACATCTTCGTGACTTCGATCACCGGCCTGCCGCAGGAGCGCCCGAGCGACGGCGACGCGGTCGCGGCTCCGGCCTCCGCCCCGGAGGTCGTCGACGAGCCGGCCCCGATCGACCGTCCCGCGACCGAGCGCCCCGCTTGGGCTCCTGTCTTCACCGACGTGCCCGATGCCGTCGCGCCGACGGTCGCCGAGCCCACGCAGTCCGCCGCTCCGGCTGATTCGGATGCGGCCGAGATCGCCGAGGAGGAGACCTTCCTCGCCGGTCGTGACGCCGGCGCGGATGCTGCGACCGAGCCGGCGGATGACGACACTGCCGTCGTCGCCGAGCCGGACGCTGACGCCGAGACCGCGGACGCTGACGACGCGGAGCCCGTCTCCGAGTCGACGCCGACCGAGGCCGAGGTGGTCGATCCGATCGAGCCCGCTGCTCCGTCGGACGCCGTCATCGCCGGCCCCCCGACCCCGGTCGAGCTCGTCGAGCCCCCGGCCCCCGCGCGCTGGAACCCGGATGCCTCGGGCGAGAGCTCGGTGTTCGACCAGCTGCTCAGCGGCGGCGACGCTCCGGCGACGCCCGCCGCCCCGAGCATCGACGAGCTGCTCTTCGGCGCCCCGACGCCGCCGCCCGCCACCGAGGCGGACCAGGCCGAGGCTGCGGAAGCCGGCGTCGTCGCCGACGCCGCGAACGAGTCGGCCGCGGTCGAGTCGTTCGAGCCCGAGCCCGAGCCCGAGCCCGAGCCCGAGGCCGTCGAGCCGGAAGCGGCTGAGACCGCCGAGGCCGAAGCCGCTGCTCCCGTCGACGCCGTGGACCTCGAGTCGACGGATCCGGACACGGCGCCGGTCGCCGTCATCGCGGCTCCCGCCGAGTCGTCCGACGACGTGGCGGACGCCGCCGACGACGCCGAGTCGACCGCGACCGAGCCGGTCGGGTCCGAGCCTGTCGGGTCCGAGGAGCCGACTCCCGAGGTCGCGGACGCCGACGACGCCGAGCCGGTCGCGGACGAGCCGACGGCCGATGACGTCGTCGCCGACGAGCCTGCCGCCGACGAGCCTGCCGCCGATGAGCCCGCGGCCGGCGAGCTCCCCGCCGACGAGGAGGCCGCGACCGAGGAGCCGCAGCTGCCCTCGCTCGGCGACCTGCCGCCTCCCGGTGCCGCTCCCGCCGAGCCGAACGGCGACCCGAACTCCTTCCTCGGCGCCGCACCCTCGGTCTCCGACCGCGTCGACATGCCGGCGCCGCCGGCCTGGCGCGCGCCCGAGCCCCCGCAGCAGGACGACGCCGACGAGATCGTCGTCGAGCCGGCGCCCGCCGATGCTCCCGTCGAGGCGCATCCGGTCGTCGTCGATGTGACCCCGCTGCCGGCCGAGCCGCTCCCGCCGGTCGACGCGACCTCGACCGCGACGCACTGGTCGGACACCGACCAGGACGCGCACGGCGACTTCGTCGCCAGCCGCGACGTGATCGGCGGCCACGGCGTCGTCACGACGAACGCGCTCGTGCTGCCCTCGATCCCGCAGCCCGAGCTGGCCGGCCCGCTCACCACGACGGGCGAGATCATCATCACCGGCTCGATCGACCTGCCGCGCAGCCTGTCGTCGACAGGCGCGCACCCGACTCAGCTCGACGAATCGGCTCTCGATCACGAGCTCGACCCGGGCGACCACCAGGTCGCGTCGACCGATTCGCAGCCGGTGCGCGCCATCCGCGCCGTCAGCACGCACACGTCGACCCGTGGAATGATGTCGAATCCCAAGCCGCGCAGCAACCGCACGCTGACGGTGCTGATCATCGCGAGCGCCTCGCTCGCCGTGCTCGTCGCCGGTGTGCTCGTGTTCAGCCTGGTCACGGGCCAGTTCTGAGCTCTCGCGTGACCTGCGCCGCACTCGCACCCCGCACATCCACCACCACCCTGAGGAATCCGTGACCGCATCCGACCGTGCCCTCGAGCTTCTGCGCATCGCCGCTCTCGCGGCCGACGACAAGCAGGCTGAAGATCTGGTCGCGCTGGATGTCACCGGCCCGCTGCCGCTGACCGACGTCTTCCTGCTCGCGACCGGGCGCAACGAGCGCAACGTGCTCGCGATCGCCTCCGAGGTCGAGGACAAGCTCATCGAGGCCGGCGCGAAGCCGTTGCGCCGCGAGGGGCGCTCGGAGGGCCGCTGGGTGCTGCTCGACTTCGGCGACCTCGTCGTGCACGTATTCCACGAGGAGGACCGCTCGTACTACTCGCTCGAGCGGCTGTGGAAGGACTGCCCGGCCATCGCGCTCGACCTGCCGGAGCACGGCGAGCGCACCGCCTGAGACGTCCGCGTCGCGTCCGGAGGGGACGTGAGTGCGACGCAAACTGCATCCACTGCAGTAACTGTGCCGATCCACAAGCGGCTCGACGAGGCTGAGGGCATGAGATGCCCGAATGACGAGACCACGCTCGTGATGAGCGAGCGCAACGGGATCGAGATCGACTACTGTCCTGACTGCCGGGGTGTGTGGCTGGATCGCGGCGAGCTCGACAAGATCATCGAGCGCGCCGCCCCCGAGGCGCCGGCCGCCGCCGCGCCGACGGTGGCTCCGGTGGCCGCCGCGGCGCCAGTGCAGCAGGCTCCGGTCGCGCAGCCGGTCTACGATCCGCGCTACGACGCCGGCTACGACCGCCGCTACGACGATCGACGCGACGACCGACGCTACGACAACCGCGGCTACGACCCGCGCTACGGGGGACAGCAGCCTCACCGAAAGAAGAAGAACTGGCTCTCCGAGCTCTTCGACGACTGAGCTGCGGCGAACCCCTGATCAGGGCCGGGTGGATGCGCCGACGACGTCGCATCCGCCCGCGCTCCGTTCACGAGGTGGTCATCGCCCGCTCAGATCTGTTGTAAGCTTCAAGGGTTGCCCCGCAGGGGGCCACGGGCCTGTGGCGCAGTTGGTAGCGCACCTGCATGGCATGCAGGGGGTCAGGGGTTCGAATCCCCTCAGGTCCACCGAAACAGCCGACAGCACGAACCGAAGCCCCGCCTCGAGCGGGGCTTTCGCTCTCCCGAACCTCTGCATCTGGCGCGCCACAAGCTAGTCGAGCATTGTTCCGCCTAGGGTTCACGGCATGACCGAGGTGCCGCGTCCCGATCAAGCCGCTTTGCTGTCGACCGGTGTCGTCGCTCGGATTCTTGATCTCTCGCAGGGCGGAATTCGCGCGATGATCGACAGCCACAGGCTTCCCGAGCCTCAATGGATGACGCAGGGATTGCGCGTAGAGCGCGTTTACACCCAGGAGTGGCTAATCCTGGCGCTTGATCGTTTGCACTCGGATCAGATCATTGCGCCAGATGAGATGCAGAGCCCGTTCGTCCCCGCCGGGTGGGGCGAATTTGTGCTGCGATTTGACTCAGAGGACTGGAAACTCGCGGAAATCGCCCGCACGCTGGCCGCCACGGAGGCGCTGTGGAATTTGTGTAATCGAGCGGTGGGTGTTCCCCCCGAATCAGTCGCTCCGATATCTGTCAAGCGAATGAGTTCAGGATCGCCCCTCGATCTGCTGATCCAGGTGGGCCCGATCGGAGCCGGCGTCTCAGTGGCGGTTGGTCTGTTGCTCCTGGCTGTGAAGAACGCCGGTGACCTCGGCGGAGCCATTCCCAAGTTCTTCGCTGAGTGGCACGAACAACGTGCCAGACAGGTTCGCGGCAAGACGGATCTCAAGAGGGCCCGCTTGGAAGCTGCGGAGTTCGAATCTGAAGCGTCGGCGCGTCTCAGCGAGATGAAGACCCGGCCACGCGTCAGCGAGATAGCACGTCACGATCCGCGAGAGCTCTCCGCATTGCCCGAACCCGAGACGCGTCCGCGGAGAATGTTCATTGATTCCGACTCTCAGTCACCCAAGGCGATCTCTAGCGACTCGTCTGGTCGGCCTGAGCTGGGGGAATAGACCCTGCACAACGGGTCTCCATCGCGACTAGCGGACGGTCTTGACCGAGAACTCGCGCGCTCAATGAAGCGATCTGGGGTTGCCGGTCTTCCTTGAGCGGACTCCCAATTTGCACCGACCTCCGCCCCGGACAGGCACGAGTAGCGCGCCGATTGCTTGCCTCCACGATGACGGGGCTGACTGCCTGGTCGTCATGGCCCGTCGATCGTGGCTGAGGACTGTTCCCGACTGCATCGCGAGCGCGTATGAACTGCGTCTCCGAGGAGCGAATGGCTCGGAAATGTATTAAGGAGCCGCGGCGCTCCAGCTTTCTCTCGGCGCCGACGTTTTACCTCACCGAAACCTGCAGGATGCTCGCGTCTGCCTAGACTGCACGCACGCTACCCACGTCGGCCGAACCCGGGCCGTCACGCCGACGACGTCGTGCCCGCGCATCCCGAACCTCGCGCACCCCGAGTCTCCCCACGCTCGAGCGGATCCCCCCATGCCCGCGACGCCCCGAACTCCCGCGTACCCGAATGAGCCGCGATCGTGCGGCTCCGTGCGCTTCCACGACGCCGACCGACGTCGCCGCGCGGCGCCCGGAAGTCGACGATGAGCCCGCGGCACCTCGTCGCGGTGCGCATCCTCGCCGTGCTGGTCGTCGCCTTCGGCCTCGTCTACCTCGGCTGGCGCTGGGGCTCGACCGTGCCGTGGCCGGTGTGGTGGATCGGTGTGCCGCTCGTGATCGCCGAGACCTACAGCCTCGGCGAGTCGGTGCTGTACGCCCTGACGATGTGGAACGCGAAGCGCCGCCCGACCGCGCCCCCGGCCCGACCGGGACTCAGCGTCGACGTGTTCATCACGACCTACAACGAGCCGCTCGAGCTCGTGCTCAACACCGCCATCCACGCGCGCGACCTCGACTACCCGCACGCGACGTACATCCTCGACGACGGCGACCGGCCCGACTTCCGGCGCGCGGCGGCCGCGATCCGCGTCGGATACATCACGCGCGGGCCGGAGTGGCAGGGGCGGCAGCGGTTCGCCAAGGCCGGCAACATCAACAACGCCCTCTACGGCACGGCCGGCGACTTCATCGCGATCCTGGATGCCGACCAGGTTCCCGAGCCTCGGTTCCTCGACCGGGTGCTCGGCTACTTCGACGACGAGGCCGTCGCCTTCGTGCAGACGCCGCAGAGCTTCTGGAACGTCGACCCGGCCGACCCGCTCGGCAGCCGGGCCGAGCTGTTCTACGGCCCGATCCAGCAGGGAAAGGACGGCTGGGGCGCCGCCTTCTTCTGCGGCTCGAACGCGGTGCTGCGCCGCGAGGCGATCATGGCGCTCGGACTGACCCGCTTCTCGCGCGGCGCCCGCGGCCGCATGCGCCAGGCGCTGCGTCGCGCGCGATGGCGGCTGATCGACCTGCAGAGCCGGCTCGCGCTGCGCGATCCCGCCCAGCTGCCCGTCCTCGACGCCGCGCTCGCCGCGCTCACGGTCGCCGAACGGCAGCACCGCACCGGCGAGGTGCTGAGCGAGATCTCGTGGGAGCTGCAGCGCGGCATCCGCTCGGCCGTCACCGACGGCGAAGCCGAGGCGACGCCGGCCGTGATCAGCGAGCTGGATGCGGTGGTCGAGTCGATCGAGGTCGCCCGCACCGATCAGGCGATCGCCGTGCACGCGCTCGACACCTCGAGCATCACGGAGGACATGGCCACCGCGATGCACCTGCACGCGATGGGCTGGACGAGCGTCTACCACCACGAGGTGCTCGTGCACGGGCTCGCCCCCGAAGACGTGCGCACGATGCTCACCCAGCGCAAGCGCTGGGCATCCGGCTCGATGCAGGTCTTCTTCGGCGAGAACCCGATGCTGCTGCGCGGGCTCAGCTTCGCCCAGCGGCTCATGTACCTGGCGACCATGACGAGCTACCTGAACGGCTTCGCGGCGCTCGTCTACCTCGCGGCGCCGATCGTCTTCCTCACGACCGGCGTGTTCCCGCTCGCCGCCGACGCCGGCGTCTTCGTGCTCTACTTCGCGCCGATGTTCCTGCTGTGCCAGCTGCTGTTCCAGGTCGCCGGGCGCGGTGCCGGTGGGCTGTGGCGGGGTCAGCAGATGTCGTTCGCGCTCTTCCCGACCTGGATCTCGGCCGCGCTCTCGGGCGCTGCCGCGTCGCTGCTGGGCAAGCACCTCTCCTTCTCGGTCACCGCGAAGGAGAAGCAGGGCGACGGCGGCGCCGACTACCGGGCGATCTGGCCGCAGCTCGCCGCGCTGGCCCTGCTCGCGGTCGCTTCGGTGATCGGCATCGTGCGCGCGGCGACGGGCGAGGCTCCGCTCATCGCGACCGGGCTGACGCTGCTCTGGGTCGGACTCGACTTCGCCCTGCTCAGTGCCCTGATCCGCGCCGCCCGCTACCGCGGGCCCTCCGCCGACATCTCCGACCCGCTGCCGCCGGGGGAGGAGCTGCGCCGCGTCGTGGCGCTCGTCTCGAACGAGGATGCGCGCCGCGAGCCCGCACTGCCGGTCGCCCCCGACTGATCCGACTGCCCTTCCCGCCCGACTGCCCGCCTCCACCGCCCGACCCGACCGCCCGATCCACCGCCCGCCCCGAAGCCCGCACCGCCGCCCTCCCTCCACGGCATCACCCCCGCACCGCCGAACCCCCAGGAGAACCCCGTGTCGCTGCTCACCGTCCCCGCGCCGACCACTGCCCCCGACGCCGTCGAACTCGAGATCGACGGACCGCTCGACGCCGCCGCCGTGCTGCGTCTGCGTCCCGATGTGATCGCCTCGCAGCAGGACGGCCCCGCCGTCGTGCTCGTCGACGTGACCTCCGCCGACCGCGTCACCGCCTCCGGCATCGCCGGTCTGCTCGAACTGCTGCGCATCGTCCGCTCCGCGGGCGGCGACCTGCGCGTGATCGGCGACTCCGCCGGACTGGCGACGGCCCGCGCCGCACTGCAGCTCACCACGATCGTCGCCGTCTACCGGGGACGCGCTCATGCCCTCGCCGGCATCGTCTGACCCGTCGTCGGCCGCCCGCGCCGACGGCGAGCCGGCATCTGACCAGCAGCAGGGATTCGACGCGAACCAGGAATTCGATGTGAACCAGGGATTCGTCGGGCACCCGAAGCGCCGACGACGCCCCAGCCTCCTCGTGCCGCTCGTCATCATGGCGCTCGTCGCCGGCGGTGTCGCCGTCGGCTCGAACCAGATCGCCTCGCAGGCCGTCGCGCCCGCCTCGAGCATCGGCTCGTGCCTCGTCGGCGATCGCGATGCCCTCGTGCCGAAGACGGGCGTGCTGTTCGGCGTCAACCTCGACTGGGACAGCGAGACGCTCGCCGAGCACGCGAAGAACATCGGCCACAAGGCGGCGGTGTCGGTGCAGTTCAGCGACATCCCCTACGACCGGGCGACCTGGAAGCACACCCTCGGCGCCGTCGAGCAGGTGAAGGCGAACGGCGGCATCCTGCTGCTCACCCTCGAGCCGCACGGCGGGCTCGCGACGCTGAGCGACACCGTCATCCAGCGTCTGGCGAAGGATCTACGCGACATCAACGCCGAGGGCGTGCCCGTGATCGTGCGCTTCGCCCATGAGATGAACGGCTCCTGGTACGCCTGGGGCCAGCAGCCCGAGCTCTACGTGCAGACCTTCCGCCGCGTCGCGCAGGCCGTGCACGAGCGGGCGCCGCTCAGCTCGATGATGTGGGCGCCGAACTACGGCGGCGGCTACCCCTTCACCGGCGGTCAGTTCGCGGCGAAGCCCGGCACGGCCGACTTCGCCGACCTCGACACCGACGGGGACGGGGTGCTCACGATGGCCGACGACAGCTACGCGCCGTACTACCCGGGCGACGACGCGGTCGACTGGGTCGGCATCTCGCTCTACCACTGGGGAAACCAGCGGCCGTGGGGCGACAACGACATCGCCGAGCCGAACAAGTTCGAGGACATGCTGACCGGCACCTACGACGGCACCGCCGGCGATGACTCGGCGGTGCCCGACTTCTATCAGGAGTACGGCGTCGACCACGGGCATCCGGTCGCGATCCCCGAGACGGCCGCGATCTACACCCCGTCGCGCGCCGACGAGCCCGACAGCTCGAGCGAGCTCGCGGTCAAGAGCGCCTGGTGGGATCAGGTGTTCGCCGCCGACATCCCGACGCGGTTCCCGCAGCTGAAGATGATCAACTGGTTCGAGTGGAGCAAGGTCGAGGTCGAGATCGACGACACGGTCGACTGGCGCGCCGCGAGCAGTCCGGCCACCCGGTCCGCGTTCCGGAAGGCGCTGCCCGACTGGTTCGGCTACGCCGAGGATGTGAGGGGATGCTGATCGCCGTCGCGCCGCCTACACTGCGGCCATGACCGCGGCAGCGACGCCCTCAGCGAGCGGATCGAGCGCATCGACCGCATCGAGCACCCCGCCCGACATCGACGCCTACATCGCCGGGCGCCCGGCGGAGGTGCGCGAGCTGCTGCAGCAGCTGCGGGAGCGCATCCACGCGGCCGTTCCGGATGCCGGCGAGACGATCAAGTACGGCATGCCGACCTTCGAGCTGCCGAATGGCTACCGGATGTACTTCGCCGCCTGGGCGAAGCACGTCGGCATCTACCCGGTGCCGCGCGGCGGCGACGACGTCGAGGCCGCGCTCGCGGAGTACCGGCACGCGAAGGACACGGTGCGGTTCCCGTTGCGCGAGCCGATCCCGTGGGAGCTCGTCGACCGCATCGCGCTGCTGCTCGCCGCCCGCCGCAAGTCCTGAGCGGCTAGGCGGAGAGGCGCTCGAGCAGCGCGTCGAGCGCTGGCACCTGGCCGGCGACGAGCAGTGGACGCGTGTCGTCGACCGGCATCCAGCGCCCATCGTCGATCTCGGGGAAGCTCTGCACCCGGCCCGAGCGCGGCGGCCACTCCAGCTCGAAGGCGTTGCTGCGCACGGCATCCACCTCGAACTCGGGTGCGGCGCCCGCGAAGACCGTCACGACCTTGCCCGAACGCTGGCGGAACTCGCCGAGCAGCACGTAGTCGGCGGTCGGCGCGGGCACGCCGACCTCCTCGGCGAACTCGCGCAGCGCCGCGACGAGCGGCTCCTCGTCGTCGCCGAACTCGCCCTTGGGGATCGACCACGCGCCCTGCTGTTTGCGGGCCCAGAACGGGCCGCCCATGTGCGCGATCCAGACCTCGAGCCCCGCGCCCGATGCCGCGCCGCGGTCGCGGTGCAGCAGCAGCCCGGCGCTCTTCATCGACTCAGGCGACGCCGAGCGCCGTCGCCTTCACCAGGATCGGCATGTGGTCGCTCGCGCCCTTGGGCAGGGTCGCGACGCTCGCGATCGTCATCTTCAGCGAGGTGACGAAGTCGAAGTGACCGCGGATGTAGCGGTAGCGCTTGTAGGTGTGCGAGTCGCTGAAGGTGAGCTCGTGGCCCGAGCGGTCGATCTGCTTCTGCAGTCCGCCGTGGAAGAGCGGGTAGTTGTAGTCGCCGACCATGAGCATCGGCGTCTCGGGAGCCCACTCGGCGAGCAGCTGGTGCGAGAGCTTGATCTGGCGGCGGCGTGCCGAGTTCATGGTCGTCAGCGGCGCCGCGTGGAACGAGGCGACCACGACCTCCTCGTCGGTCGCGCGGTCGACGAGCTTGATCGCCAGCAGGCGCTCCTCGCCGGGAGACATGAGGTAGTCGTGGAACGACTTCGGCAGCGTGAAGACCGCGGTCTCGAGCGCCGAGAACGCGTCCTCGCGGTGATAGATCGCGAGTCCGAGGCGATTGCGTTCGGTCGAGGCGGCGCGCTGCAGCGGGCCGATCGCGGCCGGCAGCTTGGTGCTGTCGCACTCCTGCAGGCAGAGCACGTCGAGCTCGTGATCGATCGCAAGCTGCTCGAGCTCGTGGGCGGCGGCGTTCTTGTAGAGGTTGTAGCTGCCGATGCGCAGTTCAGACGGCACGGAGAGGCTCTTTCGATCGGTGGCGGTCGCGGGTGAACCGGGGGTGTACCCCAGGGGTTCGGAGTCCCGTGGCCGGAAGCTCGGTTCATTCTGTCGTGTTTCGACGCTAGACCGCGCACCCGCGAGCGAGGGGGAGTCCCATGCGGCGCTCAGCCGGTTGCCCGCCCCGGCATAGCGGTCCCTCAGGCGTGCGCGTCGATCTCAGCGGATCGTGGGGCCCGGGCGTGGCGTCGCGCCGGTGCGTCCGCCGCCGAGCCAGAGCAGCAGCGCGACGAGGTATTCGACGCCCGAGGCGAGGGCCGCGGCGATCACGAGCGGCGAGTAGAGCGCGGCGAGGTAGGCGGCGGGCAGCATGAAGCGCGCCTGGCGCCCCCACGCGAGCGCGAACGGCGCGGGGGCGAGCAGCAGGAGGAGCGCGAGCGGATGCGCGACAGCGCCGAGCACGACGGCTGCGACGACGGCTGCGACGCCGAGCGCCAGCTGCGCCACGAGCAGCGCCCCGAGAGCGCGGCGGTGCCGCCAGTAGCCCTCGACCCGCACTGCGCACCACATCACCGTCGCCCGGGAGCGCGGCAGCCCGGCATCCTCGAGCGCGCGCCGGAACACGCCGTCGGCGCGATCGCGGCGCCGCATCCGCCCGGCCGGGGTGGCGGGGCGTCCCGCGTCGTCGACCGCGGTGTCGACCGCGTCCACGAGCCGGTCGTGCAGGATCGCCGGCAGCGTCTGACGGCCGTAACTGGCGACGAGACCCCAGAGGAACGGCGGCACCGACGCGAGATCGGTGCCGTTCTGCGGGCCGCTCGCCGGACGGCTCGGATCGTGCGGCGCGACCTCGTGACGTGTGCCGTCGCGCGGGTCGATCCAGGCGAACCCGCTCTCGAGCTGGAAGTCGCGGCCGCCGCGGTAGAGCAGCGGCACGCGGTCGAGCGGTCGGCCGTCGAGGTCGACGAAGGGCATGGAACACTCCGTTCGTGCGGTCGTCTCCGTTCTAGCGGATGCCGGTGACGCCGGCGGGAATGCGGTCCGCCTCGCCGAGGTTGTGCCGATCAATGCAAACGCATGAAGATGGAGTCATCATGAGCGACAGCACCGCCGACAGCAGCCCCGACATCCCCGCCGCCGAACTCGGACCCGTGCGCTTCGGCCTCGGCACCTTCGGCGACGTCTCGAGCGACGACGACGGCAGCCCCGTCCCGCACGCGCAGGTCATCCGCGACGTCGTCGAGCAGGCCGTGCTCGCCGACCAGGTCGGCGTCGACGCGATCGCGATCGGCGAGCACCACCGCGACGACTTCGCCGTCACCGCGCCCGAGGTGGTGCTGGCCGCGATCGCGGCCCGCACCGAGCGCATCACGCTCGCGAGCGGCGTGACCGTGCTGAGCTCGGACGAGCCGGTGCGCGTGTTCGAGCGCTTCGCCACGGTGGACGCGCTGTCGAACGGCCGCGCCGAGGTGCAGCTGGGCCGTGGCTCCTTCACCGAGTCGTTCCCGCTCTTCGGGTTCCCGCTCACCGACTACGAGGTGCTGTTCGAGGAGAAGCTCGACCTCTTCGCGCACCTCCTCGAGGAAGGGCCGGTCACCTGGAACGGCACCGTCCGCGCGCCGCTGACCGACCAGGAGGTCTTCCCGAAGACCGAGGGCGGGCGCATCCCCACCTGGATCGGCGTCGGCGGCAGCCCCGAATCGGTCATCCGCGCCGCCCGCTACAACCTGCCGCTCATGCTCGCGATCATCGGCGGCGAGCCGCTGCGCTTCAAGCCCTACGCCGACCTCTACCGTCGCGCGCAGACGCAGCTCGAGGTGCCCGCGCTGCCGATCGGCGTTCACTCGCCCGGATTCATCGCCGAGACCGACGAGCAGGCGCGCGAGATCTTCTGGCCGCACTACCGGGTCATGAACGCGCGCATCGGCGCCGAGCGCGGCTGGCCGCCGATCACCCGCGAGCACTTCGAGGGCGAGATCGAGAGCGGATCGCTGTACGTCGGCTCGCCGGAGACCGTCGCGACCAAGATCGCGGCGACCGTGCAGGGGCTCGGCATCCAGCGCTTCGACCTGAAGTACACCTCCGGTCCGATCCCGCACCGTCACCTGCTCGAGGCCGTGCGCCTCTACGGCCAGGAGGTCGTGCCGCGTGTGCGCGCGATCCTCGGCGAGGCTCCCGCCGGGTCCTGACGCACCGGGCCGCGGCGTCGCAGCGCCGCGAGCCGGCTCAGCTGAACAGGCGCTCGTCGAGCCAGCGGTTGCGCAGCTTGCCGCGCGGGTCGAAGCGGTCGGCGAGCGCGCGCCAGTCGTCGAGGTGCGGATAGAGCTGCTCGAGGTTCCGCTCGGCGGTCAGCTTGCCCCAGTGCGGGCGGCCGCCGAGCGACACCAGCCGCTCCTCAACGCGGGGGATGAGCCGGCCGACCTCGGCCGGGTGGTGCTTCCAGGTGAAGCCGATCGTGAGCGTGTCGGCGTCGGAGGCGCCGCTCAGCCACTGCGACTCGGCCGCGGTCGTGCGCAGCTCGGTCGCGTGCAGGTGGGGCTGGATGTCGTCGGCGAGCTCGCGCACCAGCTCGAGCGACTCACGCGCCCGCGCCCGCGGGACGAACCATTCCGACTGCAGCTCGTCGCCGACGCTCGGCACCGCATCCAGTCGGAAGTGCGGCAGCCGGAGGTGCCACGGTCCGGGCACGCCGCCGACCTCTGTCGACTTGCCGGGGTCCTCGCCCGGCTTCGCCGCGACGACCGGAACCCGACGCGCGCCGAGCAGCTCTTCGGGCAGTTCGCGCTCGGTGGACTTCAGCAGCACGGTGCCGAAGTCGTCGCCCGCCCAGGTTGTGAACCCGCACACGCTGTATCCGGCCGCGAACAGCTCGTCGAGGCGGTCGAGCACGTCACCCCAGGCGAGCGTCGCATAGCGGTCCTGCCGCACCTCGAAGGTCGGCACGAGGTCGAGTGCGATCCGCGTCACGAGTCCGAGGGCGCCGAGCGAGACGACCGCCCCCTCGAACCCCTCCTCGCCGCGGGCCAGCCGCGCAGTGCCGCCGTCGGACGTCACGAACTCGACGGCGCGCACCGAACCCGAGAGCGGCGGATTCGCATCCCCCGAGCCGTGCGTGCCGGTCGCGGTCGCGCCGCCGATCGAGATGTGCGGCAGCGAGCCGAGGTTCTGCAGGGCGAAGCCCTCGGCGTGCAGGCGCGGGGCGAGCTCGCCGTAGCGGATGCCCGCATCCACGGTCACGGTCTGCGCATCGGGGTCGAGCTCGAACACGCGCGGCAGGTGCGTCATGTCGACGAGGTCGCCCGTCGTGTCGGCGATCGCGCTGAAGCTGTGCCGGGTGCCGAGCGGGCGGAGCCCGCGACTGGTGGCGACGATGCCGCGCAGCTGCTCGACCGAGGTCGGGCGGTGCAGCTCGCGGGCGGAGTAGGCGAGGTTGCGTCCCCAGTTCAGTTCATCGGCCACGTGACCAGCGTAGGCATCCGGGTCCGGGCGGCGCCGCGAGCGGGGTCTGACCGCCCGCGCCGCGTCCGCCCGCCGCTCTACAGTGAATCCATGAGCACGTCGGCGCCGGAGGAGCAGGATCAAGAGTCGCTTCCCGACTCCCGGGTCGCGCCCGAGCAGCATCCCGTGCAGCCGCAGTCGACGCAGCCCGCGCAGGCGCCCTCGCCGACCCGTCGACCTCGTCGCTGGAAGCGCCGAGGGCGCCGCGCCGCCGCCGACGAATCCCTGTACCGCACCCGCCGCTATCACGGCGCCACCTTCTTCACGAGCCGCATCGCGCACCAGGACCTCACGGTCATGCTCAAGCGCTTCCCCGTCATGGAGGGCGTCGACGACGCCACGGCGCCGGTCTTCGTGCTCGTGCACGGTCTCGGCGTCTCGTCGCGCTACTACCAGCCTCTCGCCGCCGAGCTCGCCCAGATCGGCCGGGTCTACCTCGTCGACCTGCCCGGCTACGGCGCGTCGCCGAACCCGCGTCGCGACGTCGGGCTCGCCGATCACGCGGATGCGCTGGGCACGGTGATCGCCGAGGTCGCCGAGCGCTGGCCGGCGGCCGGCCCGCCCATCGTCGTCGGCCACTCGATGGGATCGAACGTCGTCGCCCTGCTCGCGCAGCGGCATCCCGAGGTCGCCGAGCGGATCGTGCTGATGGCGCCGACGCTCGAGCCGACGCGGCGCCGACTCGCTCGGGCGGCACGGCTGCTGATGAAGGATGCGTTCTACGAGACCCCTCTGGTCTTCGGCATAGCTCTGACCGACTATCTGCTGCGCTGCGGACTGCGATACATGCTCGCCCAAGCGCCGCATCTCCTTTCCGATGAGCCGGAGGTGCGGATGCCGGACCTGCAGGCGCGGGTTCTCGTGATCTGCGGCGACAAGGATGTGATCGTCAGCGAGGAGTGGGGCCAGAAGTTCGCCGAGGGGCTGCGCGACGGCGAGTTCCGCAGCGTGCGCGGACCGCACGTCATCATGCACACCGACCCCAAGCGGATCGCGGTGCACATCGCGGAGTGGGCGCGATGATGGGGACACGGGCCGCGAAAGAGGGATCGCGATGAGCGCCGACGCCGGCTTCAACCGTCGGATGCGGTTCCTGGTGCGCGACTACCCGTGGGCGCTGCGGGCGCGACTCGCGAGCGTCGCGGCCGCCGTGCCGGCCGAGTGGGGTCGCGGCTCGCGAGCACCCGTGGTGCTCATCCCGGGTGTGTACGAGAGCTGGAACTACCTCCGTGCCGTCGGAGATCGTCTCTCCGCGTCGGGCCACCCGGTGCTGGCGCTGCCCTCACTGCGTTTCAACACGGGGCCGATTCCCGACACTGCCGCAGAGGTATGGCGCGAGATCGTCAGCCGCGACCTGCACGGGGTGATCCTCGTCGCCCATTCGAAGGGCGGGATCATCGGCAAGCATCTGCTGGCGATCGACGACACCGAGCAGCGGATCGATCGCATGGTGGCCATCGCCGCGCCCTTCGGCGGATCGAGGATGGCGCGGTTCATGCCGAACCCGGCCCTGAGGGTCTTCCGCGTCGGCGATCCGCTGCTCACAGCGCTCGCCGCGGAGTCAGAGGTCAACGCGCGCATCACATCGATCTATCCCCTCGTCGACCCGCATGTGCCGGAAGGCAGCCGACTCGACGGCGCGGTGAACGTGCCGCTGCGGATGGCGGGACACTTCGGGCCGCTCTTCGACGAACGGGGCATCCGGGCCGTCGCCGAGGCGGTCGATCCGCGGGGCGCCGCCGAGAGTGAGCGATGAGGCCGATCGCGGCGGGCCGAGGATGACCCGCGAGCAGCGCCTCATCCTCGCCATCGCGGCGCTCGCCTCGTTCGTCTCGTTCCTCGACGCGACCGTCGTCAACGTCGCCCTGCCGGCGATCCAGCGCGAGCTCGGCGGCGGTCTCGCGACGCAGCAGTGGATCGTCGACGCGTACCTGATCACGCTGGGCGCGCTCATCCTCGTCGCGGGCTCGGTCAGCGACGTCTACGGTCGCATCCGCGTGCTCGTGGTCGGGCTGATCGTCTTCGGCGCCGCCTCGGTCGGCATCGCCGCGGCGCCGAGCCCCGAGGTCCTGATCGTCGCCCGCGCCGTGCAGGGCGTCGGCGGCGCGCTGCTCGTGCCGAGTTCGCTGGCTCTGATCACGTCGAACTTCAGCGGCGCCCTGCAGGCGAGGGCGATCGGCATCTGGACCGGCCTCACGACGGTCGCCTCGATCGCCGGGCCGGTCGTCGGCGGCGTCTTCGTCGACCTGCTCAGCTGGCGCTTCGCCTTCCTCATCAACGTGCTGCCGATCGCCGTCGTGATCGTGCTGATCGCCCGCCTGCATCACCGTGACGAGCGTCGACCCGACGCGCACATCGACGTCATCGGCGCGCTGCTCGGCACGGTCGGCCTCGCCGGGCTCGTCTACGCCCTCATCGAGCAGCCGAATCTGGGATGGGGCAGCCCGGTCATCTGGATCACCGGCGGCGTCGGCGTGGTCGCCTCGGTCGTGTTCCTCGTGCACCAGCTGCGCGCCCGCGAGCCGATGCTGCCGCTCGCGCTGTTCCGCGTGCGCGACTTCGCCTGGGGCAACATCGCGACGGTCTTCATCTACGCGGCGCTGTCGCTCAGCGGACTCGTGCTCGGCGTCTACCTGCAGCAGGGCGCCGGCGTCGCGGCGACGCTCGCGGGCCTCGCCTCGCTGCCCGCGACCTTCGTGATGATCGGCCTGAGCTCGCGCGTCGGGGCCGTCGCGGGCAGGTGGGGCTCGCGGCTGTTCATGACCGCCGGTCCGATCATCGCCGGGCTCGGCGTGCTGCTCTACCTGCTGATCGGGCGCGACTTCGAGTTCGGCCGCGACTACTGGCTGCAGCTGCTTCCCGGTGTCCTCGTGTTCGGCATCGGTCTCACCCTGACCGTGTCGCCGCTCACGTCCGCCGTGCTCGGGGCGATCGAGCCCGCCCGGTCGGGCATCGCCTCGGCCGTGAACAACGCGATCTCCCGCGTCGCCGGGCTGGTCGTGATCGCGATGCTCGCGGCGATCATCGGCGGCGAGCTCGACTACGACGGGTTCCGCCGCGGCGTCGTGGTCTCGGCGATCCTGCTCGCGATCGGCGGCGTGGTGTCGTTCCTCGGCATCCGCGACCACCGTCCGGCCTCGGTCGACATCGCGGCGCCGCGCGAGACGAGCTGAGCGCGCACTGCCGCCGATCGTCGACTCCGCCCTCGGCACTCAGAGCAGCGCGCCTCCGGCGAGCACGAGCGCGAGCACCAGCACGAGCGCGACGCCCATCACGAGCCGGAAGGCCCCGCGTCCGCTGCGTCGCCCGACGATCACCACGGCGGGGGCTGCGAGCACCGCGACCGCCGCGGCGGCGAGGGCGAGGGGATGCCCGCCCGCCCCGAGCGCGAGCGCGACACCCGTCGCGGGCAGCAGCACGGCGCATCCGATCAGGCATCCCCTCCGGCCGAGACGCTGAGGGAGCCCGCGCACCCCGGCCGCGCGGTCGTCGTCGAGGTCGGGCAGCACGTTCGCGAGGTGCGCGGCGAGACCGAGCAGCGCCGCCGCGACCGTCGCGCCGAGACCCGCGATCCGCGGCTCAGCGAGCGCCCCCGTCGCGATGCTCGGCAGCGCGGCGAAGCCGACGAGGTAGCAGAGGGCGGATGCCGGGGCCGCCTTGAGCGCGAGGTCGTAGAGCCAGCCGCCGAGCAGCAGCAGGGCGTCGGCGACGAGGGCGACCGGCGAGAGCGTCGCCGCCAGAGCGAGCGACCCGGCCGCGAGCACGAGCGCGGTGATGAGGGCCGCACGCCGCGAGACCACGCCGGCGGCGATCGGCTTGTCGCGGCGCCCCGCGGCCCGGTCGCGCGCTGCATCGACCACGTCGTTCGCGATGCCGATCGACAGCTGGTTAGCGAGCACCGCCGCGGTGATCAGCGCGACGGCGACGGGTGCGGCGTCCGCGGCGAACGCCAGCCCGGTGCCGAGCGCCGTCACCACGATCGTCGGGCCGGGATGGCTCGAGCGCAGCAGCGCGACGACGCGGTTCATGTCGCCAGGCTAGGTGCGGGCCGTTGGTCCGTGCCGCCTCGGGCGGACTCAGCGAGCGGTCGGCGCGCCCGGAGCGCGACTTCACCTGTCGCACAGGAAGCCGCCGCTACGCTGAACGCGATGACGACCGATGCGCCCACCGCCGCCGAACTGGCGGACGCCCTGCCCGGGCGCTGGACGCTCCGCGCCACCAACTTCCCGATGTGGCTCAAGGCCGAGAATCAGGATCCCGTCTTCGAGTACGAGCTGCTGTCGAGCGATCCGCTGCGACTGCGCGACACGGTGCACTACCGCGACGCGGGCAAGGATGCGGCGCGCACGATCAACGGAACCGATCGGGCTCGCGGCGACGGCTTCGTCTGGCGCGGCCGCGGGCTGCTCGGCCTGCTGAGCAGCCGCTGGGCGGTCACCGGCATCGACGGCGACATCCTCGCCCTGCGCTTCGAGCGCTCGGCCCTCACGCCGGCCGGCGTCGACCTGCTGGTGCGCGAGGGCGTCGAGATCGCCGAGCTGCGCCGCGAGGTCGCGGCCGACCTCGACAAGCTCGGCATCCTGATCGAGGAGTTCGCGAGCCTGAGCTGGCTCGACCACATCCCCGCCTGAGCCGTCCCGGTCCGATCCGCGCCGACACGACGTTCGACCGGGTTCCGCCTGACGGGGCGACCGTGCGCCTGTCCGTGCGTTCAGCTCGCGGCGCTCGCGCCCGCGTCCGCGATCGTGAGCTCGAGCTGCGCGGCCGGTCGGCCGAGATGCGCGAGGTAGGCGCCGGCGGCCCGGCGCAGCGCGGGCTCGCGAGCGACGGGGATGCGCAGGAACGGCGTGACGACGATGCTCACCCGCTGCGCGCCGACCGTGCGCTTCCAGGTCGCGACGATGCGGCCGTCGACGATCACGGTCGGCAGGAACATGCCGTTCTTCCCCGGCACGACGGACTCGAGCGGCAGGTCGTGCAGCGTCGCGGTGCGGTCGGTGTAGCCGAGGAGCAGCTCGTCGAAGCCGGGAAGCAGACGCACGGCCGGCGCCGCCGGCTCGAGACCGGGTCGGGAGAAGAGGATGCGCCCGCCGATCTCGTGCTCCTCCAGCTGTCCGCGCGCGCCGGCGATGCCCGCGCGGGCGTCGCCGAGCGTGATCCCTGCCCACCACGCGAGATCGCGCTCGTCAGCGGGCCCGTGCCCCGCGAAGTAGCGCTCGGCGAGACGTGCGAGCACAGCCGCCTTCTCGAGCGGCTCCTCCGGCGGAACGACGTCATCGACGAGCGCGAACTCCGTCGGACCGGTCAGCACCACGACGAGCCGCCGCGCGAGCGCGCCGATCAGGTGCGCGCCGCGCTGCCCGTCGGTCGGCACCCCGCCCGCGACCAGGGCTGTCAGCAGCTCCGACCGCTCCAGCCGGCCGCCGCCCTTCATCCGGTCGCGCACGATGTCGGCGGCGCGGGCGAACTGCGGCTCGTCGAGGTCGAGCTCGCGGTGCCGACCCGCCGCGGCCGCGTGCTGCCGCTCGGCGGTGAGGCTCAGCATCCAGCGCAGATCGTCGCGGTGCAGCAGGTGCAGCGTGCCGCGCATCGGCCAGCTGCGCACGAGCTCGCCCGACCGCTGCGCGTCGAGGACCTCCTCGGCGGTCAGCCCGCCGCGCAGCCCGAGCGACCAGACCGCGCCGGGCAGATCCTGCGCCTGCAGGGCGAGCAGGTCGCGGGCGATCTCGGCGGCCGAGACGCCGGAGCGCGGATGCGCCAGCCCGAGCGCGGTCTCGCGCAGCCGGGCGATGCGGCGGCGATCGGCGGTGAGGGACGCGGCGCTCATGCGGTCAGCATCCCATCCGCCACCGACGGCGCCCGGGTCGTGCCCGCCCCTGCCTCCTGCCCCGGGGCCGTTGGGGGGATTGGCCGCGGCCGGACGCACAGCCAGGAGTTCTACCCGCCGTGCCCGCCCCTGCCTCCTGCCCCGGGGCCGTTGGGGGGATTGGCCGCGGCCGGACGCACAGCCAGGAGTTCTACCCGCCGTGCCCGCCCCTGCCTCCTGCCCCGGGGCCGTTGGGGGGATTGGCCGCGGCCGGACGCACAGCCAGGAGTTCTACCCGCCGTGCCCGCCCCTGCCTCCTGCCCCGGGGCCGTTGGGGGGATTGGCCGCCGGAGCAGGAGTCCTACCCGTCGCGGAGCTGCGCTCCGTCGAGGAATTCCACGTCTCCGTGCGCTCGCGGCACGCAGCCCAGGGCCGACGTGCGGGCGTCGCGGAGTGAATCACGGCTGATCCTCTCGGGGGAAGGAGCAGCGACCGGACTCGCGCCCGGCGCCTGTTCCGCCGATGGGGGGATCCGCGGAACCGGATCATCTCAGCGTGAGCCACCCGCCCGCGTCAAGGGGGACAGACGGGTCTACCTGGAGTCGACCAGGGTTCTCGCATGCACGGTCGCGGCCGGCGTCGCGGCGGCCGTCGTCGCAGCGGAGCCGAGATCGGCTCAGTCGGCGACGATGAGCCGCAGTCCGACGTCGAACGCCGCGAGCGAGCGGAACGCACCCCACTCGCGATCCCAGGCCCCGCTCGCCAGATCCCGACCGAGCTCGGTCTCGTAGCGCTCGACCACGTCGGGCTCGACGAAGCTCCAGGCTGACATCGCGCGCCGCACCTCGGGATCGAGCGTGCGCTCGGGACGGGCGAAGAACGCCTGACCGAAGCCGTCGATGCAGTCGGACGGAACCGGAACGACCTCGGCGCGCGTGCCGGCGCCGAGTGCGGCGACGATCCGCTCGATCGGCGGCATGCGCCCCGCCTCGACGGCGAAGAGCTCGGGCACGTACTGCGGCATCCACCACCGCTCGGGCACCTCGGGGGTGAAGGTGAGCAGCACGACCGGCCCGCGCGCGACCCGGCGCAGCTCCGCGAGACCGGCTTCGAGGTCGGGCCACTGGTGGATCGTGACGGTCGCCATCGCCGCGTCGAAGGCGTCGTCGTCGAAGGGGAGCGCATCTGCGGTGCCGTCGATCGCGGGCACCCGGTTCGCGGGGCGCTCGGCGCGCATGGATGCCGAGGGCTCGACCGCGGAGACGTAGCGGTCGTGCGGTTCGTAGCTGCCGGCGCCGGCCCCGACGTTGACGACCGTGCGGGCGTCGCCGAGCGCGGACCAGATGAGGGCCTCGATGCGCGGATCGGGTTGGCGCTGGGTGGCGTAGCCGGATCCGATCACGCCGTAGTCGGCGTCGCCGGCCGAGCCGTCGGAGTAGCGGGGCACGCGTTCACGCTATCCGCCGCCGCGCGCCCGCCGGCTGGGATCTCGCCGGGTATGCGGAAGGGGCGTCGCGGTTCAGCGTCGCAGTAGTCCCAGCTCGCCGAGCTGCTCGCTGAGGCCCGCGCCGTCGGGCGCGTAGCGCCACTGCGCCGCGGTGCCGCGCTCCTCGGCCGTGCTGCGTCCGCCCGCGAGCACGGCCTCGCCGGGCGTGAGCTGCCGGATCGCGATCGCCGCGACCGACTCCGGATGCTCGCGCGCGAACTCGGCGTAGAGCTCCTCGTCGTGCTGGCCGTCGTCGCCGACGAGCAGCCAGCGCACGTTCGGCAGCTCTTCGGCGAGGCGGCGCAGCGATCCGCGCTTGTGGGCCTGGCCGCTGCGGAACCAGCGGTCGTGCGTCGGGCCCCAGTCGGTCAGCAGCAGGGCGCCGCGGGGGTAGAGATTGCGGCCGAGGAAGCGGGTGAGCGTCGGCGCGACGTTCCACGCGCCGGTGGAGAGGTAGATGACGGGGGTGCCGGGATGCTGCCGGGTGAGGCGCTCGTAGAGCACCGGCATGCCCGGCACCGGCCGGCGCGCGTGCTCGTTGAGCACGAAGGTGTTCCAGGCCGCGAGGAAGGGGCGGGGGAGCGCCGTGACCATGACGGTGTCGTCGACGTCCGAGACGATGCCGAAGCGCGCGGCGGGGTCGATCACGAAGACCTCGGCCTCGATCGGCTCCTCGCCCTCCGCGGCGATGCGGATCGTGTTCCAGCCGGGCGGCAGGTCGACGCTGAGCCGCGCATCCACCACCCCGCCGCGGTCGGCGGTCAGGGCGTGCTCGACGCCGCCGGCGACGACGGTCACGTCGCCGTGGGTGAGGGGGATGGCGGTGAAGCTGCGCCAGCCGCGGGCGCCCTGCACGCGATCGCCGCTCGGGCGTCCGGGCTTCGCGAGCACGACGCGGGCCAGCACGCGGATCCAGCCTGCGCTGCCGTAGCCGGCGAAGGGGATGACGCGGGGCACGAGACCACGACGACGTCCCCAGCGCTCACGGAAGGCATGGAACGCGTCTTCTGCCCTCGCCGCGAGGTGTGGAACGCTGCGGGCACCCCCGGACTGGTGCGTCGGTTCGGGCATATTCCCAGTGTGTCACTCTCTACAAGTCGAGCTTTATCCGCACATCAGTGGATACACTGACCTCGATTCAGCTTAGGAGCATGACTCCGATTCAGTTTAGGAGTTCCGTCATGTCACAGACGAGCGTCACCTCCGCGCGGTCCACCGCAGCGCTCATCCGCAACGAGCCCGTCCAGGCGCGCAGCACGGCCCGCCTGGCCGCCCTGCTCGACGCGGCTGCCGCCGTCATCGACGAGATCGGCTACGAGCGCCTCACGACCGCCATGGTCGCCGAGCGCGCCGGCGCCTCGATCGGCACCGTCTACCGCTACTTCCCCGACCGCATCGCCGTGCTGCAGAGCCTGTCGGCTCGCAACTTCGAGCGCGTCGTCGAGCGCATCGACAGCGCCGTCGAGTCGTCCGCCGACTCGATCGCCGCGGTCGGCGCCATCTTCGACACCCTCGTCGACGCGGTGCGCACCGAGCCCGGCTTCGCCTCGCTGCGCGTCGGCGACGTGATCGACCTGCGCCCGGCCGAGGGCGAGCCGTTCAACGCCGTCGTCGCCGACCACCTGGTCGACGCCCTCGTCGCGAAGTTCGAGATCGACGGCGGCGACGAGACCCGTCTGCGCGTGCAGGTCGGATACGAGGTCGCCGACGCGCTCGTCGCCCGCGCCTTCGCGGCCGACCCGGCCGGCGACGCCGAGCTGCTGACGCGTGCGCGCCAGCTGCTGCACGACATCGTCGTGCCCGGCCGTCACTGAGGTCTCGGCTCCTTACGTCTCCGGGCCCTCTCGGCCCGACACACCTGCGAACGCGCAGGCGCTGCGGCGCCTGCGCGTTCGCTGTGTTTCGTCATGCGTCGGCGCCCTCGGGCCATGACGGTGGTCGTCAATAGTGTTTGACTGAAATCGAGGACGCCTCTGCGAGGTGGTCTCGACCTGCCACCCAGGCCGTGCGCGCGGCGCGAGGAGAGACCCGATGATCGAGTTCCGCGACGTCGTGAAGCAGTTCCCCGATGGCACCGTGGCGGTCGACGGCTTCTCGCTGCAGATCCCCGCGCGCGAGGTGACGGTGCTGGTCGGATCGAGCGGATCGGGCAAGACGACGCTCATGCGCATGATCAACCGCATGGTCGATCCGACCTCCGGCGTGATCGAGATCGACGGGCAGGATGTCGCGACGATCGAGCCGGTCAAGCTGCGTCGCAGCATCGGCTACGTCATGCAGAACTCCGGGCTGCTGCCGCACCGCAAGGTCGTCGACAACATCGCCACGGTCCCGCTGCTCAACGGCGTGCCGAAGAAGGAGGCCCGCCAGCGCGCGCTCGAGCTGATGGACACGGTCGGCCTCGACCGGGCGATGGCCGAGCGCTACCCCTCTCAGCTCTCCGGAGGCCAGCAGCAGCGCGTCGGCGTCGCCCGCGGGCTCGCGGTCGACCCCAACATCCTGCTGATGGACGAGCCCTTCGGCGCCGTCGACCCGATCGTGCGCGACGAGCTGCAGCAGGAGGTGCTGCGCCTGCAGCGCGAGCTCGGCAAGACGATCGTGTTCGTCACCCACGACATCGACGAGGCCTTCCTGCTGGGCGACCGCGTCGTCATCCTCGAGCGCGGCGGCAGGATCGTGCAGGTCGGCGAGCCCGAGCAGATCCTCGCCCACCCCGCCAACGACTTCGTGCGCACCTTCGTCGGTGCCGACCGCGGCAAGCGCAGGCTCAGCGTGCGCGACGTCGACGGGCGGCGCATCGTCGTGGACGCCGACGGCCACCCCGCCGGCGTGCTCGACGAGACCGGCGGAACCGCGGCGAGCACGGGAGCGGCGGCCGGGTCGTGAACTGGGTCGTCGACAACCTCGACCTGATCGGCAGGCTGACGCTCGAGCATCTCCGGCTGAGCGTGCTCCCGATCGTCGTGGGCTTCGTCGTGGCCATCCCGCTCGGCTGGCTCGCGTGGCGTTTCAAGCTGACGCGCGGCATCATCCTCACCGTCACGGGCCTGCTCTACACGATCCCCTCGCTTGCGCTCTTCGCGCTGCTGCCGCCGCTGATCGGCACCAGCTTCCTCAGTGAGGCCAACGTCACGATCGCGCTCACGATCTACGCCGTCGCCGTCATGGCCCGCTCGGCGGCCGATGCCTTCGGCTCCGTCGACCCGGGTGTGCGCCAGTCGGCGACCGCCATGGGGTACTCGACCTGGCGCCGGTTCTGGGGCGTCGAGTTCCCGCTCGCCGGGCCGGTGCTGCTCGCCGGTCTGCGCGTCGTGGCGGTCAGCACGATCGCCCTCGTGACGGTCGGCGCGCTGCTCGGCATCAGCAGCCTCGGCTACCTGTTCACCGACGGCTACCAGCGCAAGATCGTCGAGGAGATCCTGTCGGGCGTCGTGATGACGATGCTCGTCGCGCTCGTGATCGACGGCCTGCTCGTGCTCGTCGGCCGGGCGGTCATGCCCTGGTCGCGACGCCCCCGCGCGAAGACGACGCGAGCCGTGCCGGTCCCGGCCGTGGGAGGTGCCGCGTGAACCTCTTCGGCGACGCCTTCGGCTGGATCTTCGACCCCGCGAACTGGAGCGGCGGCTTCCCGATCGGACAGGCGATCGGGCTGCACCTCTACTACACGTTCCTCTCGGTGCTCATCGCGGCCCTGATCGCGATCCCGCTCGGATACCTGATCGGCCACACCGGCAAGGGCCGCGAGATCGCCGTCGCGATCTCCGGCGCGGCGCGCGCGCTGCCGTCCTTCGGACTCATCCTGCTGCTGGTGCTCGTGCTCGGAGTGACCCGCACGGCCGTCGGCGCCTTCATCGCCTTCGTCATCCTCGGCATCCCGTCGATCCTGGCCGGCGCGTACTCGGGTCTTCAGGCGATCGACCGGCGCACGATCGACGCCGCCCGTGCTGTCGGCATGAGCGAGTGGCAGATCCTGACCAAGGTCGAGATCCCGCTCGGGCTCCCGCTGCTCGTCGGCGGACTGCGCAGCGCCGTGCTGCAGATCGTCGCGACGGTCGCGCTCGCCGGCTACGTCAACCTGGGCGGGCTCGGTTTCTATGTCGTGCAGGGCATCCCGCTGCGCGACTACTCCCAGATCCTCGGCGGCGCGATCCTGATCATCGTGCTCGCCTTCCTCCTCGATGCCGTGTTCGGCCTGCTCGCAGCCGCGGTGCGGCCACGTGGCATCGACACCCGCAGGACCCGCTCCCGGACGCCTCGTCCGAGCGCGGCGGTGGAAACCCCCACCACCTGAATCACCAGAAGGAATCGATATGTTCACAGCACGGAAGAAGGGCCGGCTCACCGCGATCGCGGCGGTCGCGGTCGGGGCGGCATTGGCCCTGGCAGGGTGCGCATCGAGCGACCCGCTCTCCTCGGGATCGGGCTCGAGCGACACCGAATCGGTGACGATCGGGTCGCAGGCCTACTACTCGAACGAGATCATCGCCGAGATCTACGCGCAGGCCCTCGAGAAGGCCGGCTTCAAGGTCACCCGCAAGTTCCAGATCGGCCAGCGCGACGCCTACATGCCGTCGCTCGAGAGCGGAGAGCTCGATCTGTTCCCGGAGTACACCGGCAACCTGCTGCAGTACTACGACAAGGACGCGACCGAGACGAAGCCCGACGAGGTGTTCGCCGCGCTGCAGAAGGCGCTGCCGAAGAACCTCGAGGCGCTGCAGTACTCGCCCGCGACCGACCAGGACTCGTACAACGTGACCGAGGAGTTCGCCAAGGCGAACAACCTGAAGTCGATCTCCGACCTCAAGGGCGTCAGCGGTCTCAAGCTCGGCGGCGCGCCGGAGCTGGAGAAGCGCCCCTACGGCCCCGAGGGGCTCAAGTCGGTCTACGGGGTGGATGTGTCGTTCCAGCCGACCGGTGACACGACGGTCGACTCGCTCGTCGCCGGCACGGTGAACGTGGCCGACATCTACAGCGCCGATCCCTCGATCGAGTCGAAGAAGCTCGTCACGCTCGACGACCCCGAGGGTCTGTTCCTCTCGTCGAACGTCGTGCCGATCGTGAACGCGAAGAAGGCCGACAAGATCAAGAAGGTCATCGATCCGATCAGCGCCAAGCTGACGCCGGAGGGGCTCGTCGCGCTCAACGTGCAGAGCGTCGACGACAAGGACCGCGCCGACAAGATCGCCACGAAGTGGCTGACCGACAACGGCTTCCTCAAGTAGGTCGACCTGCCGACGGAACGGCCGCATCCCCTCAGGGGTGCGGCCGTTCTGCGTTCCGTCGCTCTGCGCGCGGGTGACGCGGCTCAGTCGCCGAGGTGCCGCCGCTCGGCCCGTTCGATCAGCTTCTTCACGACGGCGACGACGATCACGAAGACGACGATCACGGCGACGAAGAGGTACCCGGCCCAGTGCAGCTGCGCCGAGAGCTCGCGGTAGCTGCCGGCCGCGAGCCAGCCGACCGTCACGTAGGCGCCCGCCCAGAGCACGCACGCCGGCGTCGTCCACGCCAGGAAGCGGCGGTAGCTCATCTCGCTCGTGCCGACGGTCACGGGCACGAGCGAGTGCAGCACCGGCAGGAAGCGCGACAGGAAGACCGCCGGGCCGCCGCGGCGCTCGAGGTAGCGCTCCGCGCGCATCCAGTTCTTCTCGCCGATGCGTCGTCCGAGGCGCGAATGCCGCAGCCTCGGCCCGAACAGGCGGCCGAGCAGGAAGCCGATGCTCTCGCCGCCGAGCGAGCCGACGATGACGGCGACGAGCAGGCCGAGGTATTCGGCGAGGTTCGCCGTCGCGGTGCTCGAGACGAGCACGATCGTGTCGCCGGGCACCACGAGTCCGATCAGGATCGAGGTCTCGCCGAAGATCGCGACCGCCGAGAGCAGGATGCGCAGCACCGGGTCGACGGACTGCACCAGGTCGAGCAGCCAGCTGAGCGGATCGGATCCGCCCGTGCCGGACGCGGCAGCCGCGGCCGAGGCGGCCTCGACGAGGTGCGCGATCATCCGCCGGCTCCGCCGCTCGGGGGAGTCGGCGCGGCGGCGTCGGGCACGGCGGTCCTCGCCGCGGCGTCGGGCACGGCGTGGAGCGGCAGAGGGCGACGCAGAGCGTCGAGGCGCGCCTGCCATTCGGCGCGGCGGCCGGGCAGCTCGGCCGGAGCCGGGCCGCCGATCCACTCGGTCACGATGCGCACCCCGTGCAGGGCGTTGACGGCCCAGATCTCGAGCCCGTCAAGCTCGTCGGGCGTCGCGCGTTCGTGCAGCACGTCGATGCCGAGCGCGGTGGCGAGCGCGAGGATGCTGCGCAGCGTGACGCTGTCGACCCGCGCGATCGCCTCCTCGGGCACGCAGAGCGCGTCGCCCCGCCACCAGAGCAGGCACGTCGTCGAGCCCTCGGCGACCGCGCCGTCGACGTCGAGCACGACGGCCTCGTCGGCGCCGAGCCCCTGCGCCGCGGTGCGGAGCGCGGTCATCGCGGCGAGGTCGGGGCCCTTGACCAGCGGGGTCGTGCGCGGGTCGCGCTCGGCGGTGACGAGCCGCAGCGACGCACGGCGTTCGGGGGCCGGCCGCAGTCGGAAGATCAGCTCGGGCGCGCGGGCCGTGCGCGCGTCCACGCGCGGGAACCAGTCGCCCTCGCGGGGCAGCAGCGCGAGCGCCGCATCCCAGAAGCCCTTCGGGTCGAGCGCCCAGAAGTCCTCGGGCAGGGCGTCGAGGAAGCGCTGCCGGTGCAGTCCGATCCCGCGCGCGCGGCCCTCGGTCACCAGCCAGGAGTCGGCCGCATCCACTCGCGCCGGCACGACATCGCAGTCGTCGGCCGCGACCAGCTCGCGGTTCTGCCAGCGGAAGGTCGTCGTCATGCGATTCACCGTAGGGGAGGAAGCGGGGAGGAGGCGGAGCGCGGGACAGCGGGGCGCGGCGGAGCGCGCGGAGCGGATCCGCGGGTGCGGCGCGACCCTAGGATCACGGTATGCGCGACCGACTCCTGCGGCATCCGCTCGGAGAGGGATTCTCGGCGGAGCGGGTGGCGTCGCTCGTGCTCGGCGAGTCGCAGCCGATGGAGCGACGGCCGGACGGATTCTGGCTCGACAGCGGCGTGGACGGCCCCGCCTACATCGGCACGGGGGAGCGGGTCGTGCTGCGCGACGGCGTCGACGTGCTGCCGCAGCTCGGGGGCGCGCTCGATGCGCTGCGCAGCCGTCCCGAATCGGCCGACGGCGCCGACCTCGTCGCCGGCGACGCCGTACCCCCGCTCGCGTTCCGCCTCGGGCTGGTCGGCTGGCTCGGCTACGAGCTGCGCGGCGAGACGACGGGCGCTGCGGTGCCGCACCGGAACGTCCTCGGCGCCGGCGACCTCGCCGCGTTCCTCGTCGTCGACCGTGCGGCGGTCGTGCATCCCGACGGCTCCGCCGAGCTCATCGCGCTCGGTACGGCCTGGGACCCCGGGCTCGGCGCCTGGCGCGACGATCTGGCCGCGCGGCTGCGCGTCGATCGCGACACCGCATCCGCACATCCGCTGCCCGGCCCGATCGCAGCGCCGCCGGCGACGGCCGTGCGCGTCACGAGCGACGCCGACTACCTCGCCCAGGTGCGGGCCTGCCAGGCCGCGATCCACGACGGCGAGGCGTATCAGCTGTGCCTCACGACCGAGGTGCGGGTGGATGCGCGCCCCGACCCGCTCGAACTGCACCGCCGGGTGCGCGCCGCGAGCCCCACCCACCACGGCGCCCTGCTGCGCATCGGCGACACGACCCTGGTGAGCGCCTCGCCCGAGCGATTCCTCACGGTGACCCCGGCCGGGTTCGTCGAGACGAGCCCGATCAAGGGCACGCGCCCGCGTTCCGCCGATCCGGCCGCCGACGCCCGCCTCGCCGTCGAGCTGCTCGCGAGCGATAAGGAGCGCGCCGAGAACCTGATGATCGTCGACCTCATGCGCAACGACCTGACGCGCATCGGCGACCCCGGCAGCGTCGAGGTGACCCAGCTGCTCGAGGTGGAGAGCTACGCGCAGGTGCACCAGCTCGTCAGCACGGTACGCGCGCGGCTGCGCCCGGGACTGGATGCGGTGGATGCGATCGCGAGCTGCTTCCCCGCCGGCTCGATGACGGGGGCGCCCAAGCGGCGGGCGACCGAGATCCTCGACGGGCTCGAGAACCGGGCGCGCGGCGCCTACGCCGGCGCCTTCGGCTACCTCGGCGTCGACGGCGCCGCCGACCTGGCGATGACGATCCGCACGATCGTGCTCGACGCGGCCGGCGGCGCCCGCGTGGGCACCGGCGGCGGCATCACGGCGCTCTCGGTTCCCGAGGAGGAGCTCGAGGAGACGCGGGTCAAGGCCGCGCCGCTGCTCGCGGCGCTCGGCGTGCGCTGACAGAGATCACGGGAATGCCGCTCGCGAATAGCTCGCTAACCTAGACGCGGAATGCCCTCGCTCCGACCGGGCGATGCTCGCATCCCGTCTCCACCACCGAATGAGAGTTCCGTGACCCAGCACGACCGCGCGACCGAGCCCGACGAGAACGACTACGACTTCGCCCGCATCGAGGCCACCTGGCTTCCGGTGTGGGAGGAGAACCGGCCGTTCCGCACGGACGACCCCGACGACAAGCGTCCGCGCAAGTACGTGCTCGACATGTTCCCCTACCCCTCGGGCGACCTGCACATGGGTCACGCCGAGGCGTACACCTTCGGCGACGTGATCGCCCGGTACTGGCGTCAGCAGGGTTTCCGCGTGCTGCACCCGATCGGCTGGGACAGCTTCGGCCTGCCCGCCGAGGGCGCCGCGATCAAGCGCGGCATCGACCCGCGCGAGTGGACCTACGCCAACATCGAGCAGCAGAAGCAGTCGATGAAGCGTCTCGGCGCGAGCTTCGACTGGGATCGCGTGCTGCACACGAGCGATCCCGAGTACTACAAGTGGAACCAGTGGCTGTTCCTGAAGATGTTCGAGAAGGGCCTGGCCTACCGCAAGGCGAGCTGGGTCAACTGGTGCCCCTTCGACCAGACCGTGCTGGCGAACGAGCAGGTCGTCGACGGCCGCTGCGAGCGCTGCGACAACGTGGTCGTCAAGAAGCAGCTGACGCAGTGGTACCTGAAGATCACCGACTACGCCGACCGCCTGCTCGATGACCTGAACCAGCTCGAGGGCTCGTGGCCGTCGAAGGTGCTGGCGATGCAGCGCAACTGGATCGGCCGCTCCACCGGCGCCGAGGTCGACTTCACGGTCGAGGGCCGCGACGCGAAGGTCACCGTCTTCACGACCCGCCCCGACACCCTGTTCGGCGCGACCTTCATGGTCATCGCCCCCGACAGCGACCTGGCCGCCGAGCTGGCCGCCGGCGCGGATGCCGAGACGCGGATGCGCTTCCAGGACTACCTGGAGCAGACCCAGCGCACGAGCGAGATCGACCGGCAGGACGCGACGCGCGAGAAGACCGGCGTGCCGCTCGGCCGTCACGCCATCAACCCGGTCAACGGCGAGCGCATCCCGATCTGGGCCGCCGACTACGTGCTGGCCGACTACGGCCACGGCGCCGTCATGGCCGTGCCCGCGCACGACCAGCGCGACCTCGACTTCGCGATCAAGTTCGGCCTGCCGGTGCGTGTCGTCGTCGACACGAACGCCCCGGTGACCGGCGCGATCCCGGTCATCACCGAGGAGATGCTGGAGTCGGGCGACATCCCCGCGCTCGACCCCGCCTCGACCGGCGTCGCTCTGGCCGGCGAGGGCCGTCTGATGAACTCGGGGCCGCTCGACGGCCTGAGCAAGTCGAACGCGATCGGCCGCATGATCCAGCTGCTCGAGAGCGCCGGCACCGGCCGCGCCGCGAAGACCTACCGTCTGCGCGACTGGCTTATCTCGCGTCAGCGCTACTGGGGCACGCCCATCCCGATCATCCACGGCGAGGACGGCGAGCTGATCCCGGTGCCGTTCGAGGAACTGCCGGTTCGACTGCCGTCGACCGAGGGCCTCGACCTGCAGCCGAAGGGCACCTCGCCGCTCGGCGCCGCCGAGGACTGGGTCAACGTGCCCGACCCGCGCGACGGATCGCCCGCGCGCCGCGACCCCGACACGATGGACACCTTCGTCGACTCGTCGTGGTACCCGCTGCGCTTCCTGTCGCCGAACGACGACACGCAGGCCTTCGACCCGGCCGAGGCCGAGAAGTGGGCGCCGGTCGACCAGTACGTCGGCGGCGTGACCCACGCGATCCTGCACCTGCTCTACGCGCGCTTCATCACGAAGGTGCTGTTCGACCTGGGCTACGTGAGCTTCACCGAGCCGTTCAGCGCGCTGCTGAACCAGGGGATGGTGATCATGGAGGGCTCGGCGATGTCGAAGAGCCGCGGCAACATCGTGCGCCTCTCGGAGCAGCTCGACCAGTACGGCAGCGACGCGATCCGCCTGACCATGGCGTTCGCCGGACCGCCGGAGGACGACATCGACTGGGCCGACGTGTCGCCGACCGGCTCGGCGAAGTTCCTGGCTCGCGCCTGGCGTCTCGCCGGCGAGGTCACGACCGCGCCCGACGTCGAGTGGAAGGGCGGGGATGCGGCGCTGCGCCGGGCCACGCACCGTCTGCTGAACGACGTGCCCGGCCTGGTCGAGGCGTTCAAGTTCAACGTCGTGGTCGCGCGTCTGATGGAGCTGGTGAACCAGATCCGCAAGACGATCGACTCCGGCCCCGGCGCCGGCGACCCGGCCGTGCGCGAGGCGACCGAGGCGGTCGCGGTGACGCTCAGCCTGTTCGCGCCGTACACGGCCGAGGACATGTGGCACCGTCTCGGCTATGAGGACACCGTCGCGTTCGCGGGCTTCCGCAAGGCCGACCCCGATCTGCTGATCGAGGAGTCGGTGACCGCGATCATCCAGGTCGACGGCAAGGTGCGCGACCGCATCGACGTCGCCCCGACGATCGCGTCGGACGAGCTCGAGAAGCTCGCCCGCGCCTCCGCCGGCGTGCAGCGGGCGCTCGGCGAGCGCGAGATCGTCAACGTGATCGTGCGCGCCCCGCGCGTGGTCAACATCGCGACGAAGGGCTGAGCCGGCAGCGCTCGCGCCACTCCTCCCCAGCATCGACGGCCGCCGTCCGATCCACAGATCGGACGGCGGCCGTCTGCCGTGTGCGGGCGGTGCCTAGCGTCGGGGCATGAGCTCGGCCCTGACCCCGCGCCCGCGCAGCGCCCGCGTGCGGCTTGGGATCGGGGCCGGGCTCGTGCTGCTCCTGCTCGCGGGCGGCGTCGCCGCGGCAGCCGCGGCGCTCACGCCGGGCGGGGCGACGACGGTGCTCGCGCCGGCCTCGGGGTCGGCGTCGCCGTCGGCGGGAACGACAGATGAATCGGGATCGGGTTCGGATGCGTCCGGGACCGGGGGAGCAGGCGACGGCGGCGACGCGGCGGCGGGCTCCGACGCGGGCGGCTCCTCGCGCATCTACGTGCACGTGACCGGGCAGGTCGCGCATCCGGGCCTGTTCCGGCTCGCGCCGGGATCCCGGGTCGTGGATGCCGTCGGTGCTGCCGGCGGACTGACAGCCCAGGCCGACGCGGCGGCGATCAATCTCGCGCGCGCCCTCGACGACGGCGAGCAGCTCCACGTGCCGGCCGTCGGCGAGGCGGCTGCGGCCGGCGTCGGCGGCACGGGCGCGGTCGGCGGGGCGAGCGGATCGAGCGTCGGCGCGAGCGCCGGTTCGGGATCGGCTGCCGGGGGCGCCGGCGGCACGAAGATCAACATCAACACCGCTGATCAGACGGCGCTCGAGACCCTGCCGCGCGTCGGACCGGCGCTCGCCCAGCGCATCCTCGCGTGGCGTCAGCAGAACGGGCGCTTCGCCTCGATCGAGGATCTGCGCGACGTGAGCGGCATCGGCGAGAAGACCTTCGAGCAGCTGCAGCCGCTGGTGACGGTGTGATCGGCGATCGCGACGGCGCGGCGCACGGCGGGACGGGCCGTGGTGGGTCTGCGGCGGGGCCGAGCGAGCCGGAGCAGGCCGCCCTGCGTGACGATCCTCGTCCCGGGTCGTCGTCCGGCTCGATGCTCATCGACCCGGGCCGCACCGGCGCCGCCGACCTGCGCCTTCCGATCATCGCTGCTGCGGCGTGGGGCGCGGCGATCGTCGCGACCGGGCTGGGCGCGGCGGGAGCGTTCGTGGTCGCGCTGCTGCTCGGATCCGCTGCGGCCCTGCTGCTCGCCGGCACGGCGTCAGTCGGACGCCGGCGTCGATGTCGGGCGCGAGATCGAGGTCCCGATCCCGTCAGACCGGGCGCTCTGCGCCCCTCGGTGTCGACCGATGCGACGACCAGCGCGGTCGGGCGCTTGATCGCGGGCGGGCGGGGCGTCGCATCGGCGGCGGGCTTCCTGCGGCGGGGCGTGGGCGCGCTCGCCTCCTCGGGCGCCGTGGTCGTGATCGCGGTCGCGCTCGGCGCCGGCGCGCTCGCCGCGACGACATCCGCTCTCGCCGATCAGCACCGCCGACCTGCCGCGCTGCAGCGCATCGCCGCCGCGGAGTCGACCGCGCGCTGGCGCCTCGTGACCACGACCGCCGTGCGGGACGGCCGGGCGAGCGTGCGCGTGGTCGCCCTCGAGCAGCGCGGCGCGACGACCACGCTCGACACCGACGGCGTGCTGTTCGCGCAGGGTCTCGACCCGGTGCCGCTCGGCACGACGCTGGAGGCGACGGCCCGCGCGGCGGCGACCGACCCGGGCGACGACAGCGCCGTCCTGCTGTTCGCCCGCGGCGACCCGGTCGTCGTGGGGGAGCCCCGCGGAGGCGACGGTCTGCTCGACGCGCTGCGGTCGCGCTTCCGCGAGGCCGCAGCGCGGCTGCCGGGTGATGGCGGGCAGCTGCTGCCGGGCCTCGCGATCGGCGACACGGCCGAGCTGGATGCGGGACTCGACGACGCGATGAAGGTCGCCTCGCTCACGCACCTGACCGCCGTCTCCGGCGCCAACTGCGCTGTCGTGGTCGCGCTGGTGTTCGGGCTGCTCGCGCTGCTCGGCGCCTCCCGGCTCGTGCGCGTGCTCGGCTCCGGGATCGCGCTGCTGGGCTTCGTCGCTCTCGTCACCCCCGAGCCGAGCGTCGTGCGCGCGGCGGTGATGGCGGGCATCGTGCTGCTGACGCTGGCCCTCGGCCGTCCCGTGCGCGGTCTCCCCGTGCTCGGCGCGGCGGTGCTCGTGCTCGTCATCGCCGACCCCGGTCTCGCGCGCAGTTACGGCTTCGTGCTCTCGGTTCTCGCGACGGCCGGGCTGCTCGTGCTCGCACCGCCGCTCGCCCGGCGTCTCGAACGCTGGATGCCCCGCTTCCTCGCCCTCGCGATCGCAGTGCCGCTCGCGGCGCAGCTGTTCTGCCAGCCCGTGCTGATCCTGCTGCAGCCCGTGCTGCCGCTCTACGGCGTCCCCGCCAACCTGCTGACCGAGCCGGCCGCGCCGATCGCGACCGTGCTCGGACTCGCCGCCTGTCTCGTGCTGCCGGTGTTCCCGGCTCTCGGCGATCTGCTCTGCACTCTCGCCTGGGTGCCGTCGGCGTGGATCGCGGCGGTGGCCCGCTTCGCCGCTGATCTCCCCGCGGCCAGCGTCCCCTGGCTCGACGGGGCGCTCGGAGCGGTGCTCGTGGTGGTGGTCATCGTGGTGGCGCTGACCGCGGCGTTCGCGCAGCGGGGCCGGGGCGTGCGCCGCATCGCGGCGGGCATCCTCGTCATCGCGGGCGTCGCGACGGCCTCGGGCATCGGCGGGGCCGCGCTCGCTCAGCAGCTCGGACGTCCCGCCGACTGGAGCGTCGCGCTCTGCGACGTCGGGCAGGGTGACGGGACGCTGCTGCGCAGCGGCGGCGAGGTCGCTCTCGTCGACACCGGCCCCGATCCCGAGCTGCTCGCGGACTGCCTCGCTGATCTCGGCGTCGACCGGCTGTCGCTCGTCGTGCTCACCCACTACGACCTCGACCACGTCGGCGGCAGCGATGCGATTGTCGGTCGCGCCGAGCGGGTCATGGTGGGTCCGTCCGACGGCGCAGACGCCGACCGGCTGGATGCGCGGCTCGCCGCCGCGGGTGCGCGGGTCGACCAGGTCTCCCGCGGTGAGCACGGCCGTCTCGGAGAGCTGGCGTGGGAGGTGCTCTGGCCGCCGCCACGGGGAGTCGAGCCGGGCAACTCCGCGAGCGTCACGCTCTCCGTGCGGCCCGTCGACGGTCGCGACGGGCTGAGCGTCCTCCTGCTGGGCGACCTCGGCCAGACGGCGCAGGCGAGGATGCGCGGGCTCGCCCACCCGGGCCGCTACGACGTCGTCAAGGTCGCCCACCACGGCTCGGCCGACCAGGATCCGGAGCTGTACCGTCGCATCCGCGCTCGAGCCGGATTGATCGGCGTCGGCGAGAACGACTACGGGCACCCGACGGCGAAGCTGCTCGGCATCCTCGCCGACGTCGGGACGGCGGCGCTGCGCAGCGACCAGGACGGCCTCGTGCTGCTCGCCGGATCGGGCGACCACCTGCGCGTCTGGACCCAGCGCGCTCCGCCCGATGGCTGACGACCGGCCGATACGATCGGCGCGAGGCTGCGGGCCGCGCGCGCAGCCATGGCCGCCGAGGCGAAGCGGTGGAGGCCGGCGCCCTAGCCGCCGCTCCGTTCAGCGGATCGTGATGCGCAGCTCGTGACGTCGTCGCTCGTCGGCGGCGAGGAGCGGAGCGCCCGCATGGGGCGCGTCGCGATCCGAGCCGAACAGCGGGGCGTTCGCCGGCTCGATTCCGAGCGCCCAGCGATCCCGCGTCGGCAGCGCCCATTGGAACAACCGGGGGAGCGTCGCCGCACTCCAGGCCACGTCGATCTCGTGCGCCGGGCCGCCGTGCGGATCGGCGCCGGCACGAACGTCGCCGGCACGATCGGCGCCGCCACGAACATCGCCGGAGACCGGCGCCGACGCCGCGAGCACCCGCGCGTGCGCGAAGCCCTCGTCGTCGACCTCGACGTCGTGGTGCTCGAACACCGCCTCGGTGAGCACGTCGACCGGAGTCGGCAGGGTCGACCAATCCGGCACCTCGGGATGCGGGTCGCGCGCCGCGGTCCGTGCGGCGCTCACCTCGACCCGAGTACCCGGCAGCACCGCCGGAGCGCCGAGATTGACGTGGTAGAGCAGGCTCACCGGAGTGACGCCCGCGCCGAGGTTCTCGACCTCGTCGATCAGGTCGACACGGTGCTCGGGGCGCCCGTCCGCCGCGACCGAGCTGCTCACGGTGAGCGTGCGATGCACTCGCAGCGATGCGCCGAACACAGCGGCGTCATCGATCTCGGCGCGCAGGCGGGCCCAGACCCGTCCGCCCTCGGCAGCCGCTTCCACGCCGCGCTCGATGCCGAGAACACGAGCCGGGCGCTGACCGAGGTCGCCGTGCAGTCCCTGGCCGTCGCGTGCCGGTCCGATATTGCGCAGACCGCACGTCGCGATCAGCCCGCCCGTGAAGCGCTCGAGCCAGGCGCCGCCGCCGGGCGACGGCAGCGGACGCGCGTCGGCGACCGGGGAGATCCACGAGAGAGGGACCCCGGCGAGCCGCACGTCGCCGACGTCGAAGCCTCGGCCCGGCAGCACCTCGACATCGAGTCCGTCGAACAGCTTCACGGCGATCACTCGCGCCGGGTCGGCCGGTCCGGGCAGCCCGAGCCGCTCGGTCACCGCGACCGCGGCACGGTCGTGCGCGAGCAGCCCGGCGTCGATCAACCGGCGAGCGCGAGTGACGCCGCGGCCGCTCACGGCATCGGCGGTCGCGCCGCGAGCACGAGCCCCGATCCCGCCAGCCGCCCGGCGCCGGCCGCGAACGGCACGAGCGTCGTCGACCCGGCGGGCAGGGCGAGCTCTCCCGTCGCGGTCGTCAGCGCCGTCTCGCCCTCGAGCGCGATCAGCACGCGGAATCCCGGCTCGAGCCGGGCACCGTCGCCGAGCCGCTCGAGTCGGAAGTACTCGGCGGCCTCGTCCGCGAGACTCGAGGTCGCATCGTGGTCGCTCCGCACGAGGCGTGCGAGGTCGTCGGCCGTCTCGCCGACCGTGCGCACGGCGCTCAGCGCCAGGTCGAACCCCAGATCGAGGTGCCCGTCGGCGACGCCGTCGAGCTCGAAGCCGCGCCACTCGAGCAGGATCGACAGGTCCTCGGGCTCCTGCACCTCGGCGAGCAGGACCCCCTCGCCGATCGCGTGCAGGGTTCCCGGCGGCACGTAGACGGTGTCGTGAGGCCGCACCGGGATCGGGTTGAGCAGCGCCAGCAGCTCCGGGGTGCGCTGACCGTCGACCAGCTCGCGCAGGTGAGTCGGGTCGACCGTCTCCCGCAGTCCGAGATAGACGACGCCAGGAGACAGGATGTACCAGGCCTCGGCCTTGCCGTGCGCCACGCCGAGGTGGGCTGCGGCGAAGTCGCCCGAGGGATGCGCGTGCACCGGCAGGCGCTGTCCCGCGTCGAGCAGCTTCACCAGCAGCTTCGGGTCGGCGCCCCAGCGCTGCACGTGCTCGGCGCCGAGCCAGCCCTCCGGATCGGCGGCGATCGCGTCGGCGAGCAGCGTCGCGTCATCGAGGTACGTCTGACCGATGGGCGCGGCGCCGCGCACCGCCGTGACGGAACCGACCCAGTCCTCCGGCGTGTACGGCTCGGCGTCCGCCGCACCCCGGAACCGGGCGATGCGCTCGCCGCCGCGGTAGAAGCGCGCCCGAGGCTGGTTCGCGGGCAGTCGGATCGGGCCGGCGGGCCGGGGCAGGAGCGTCATCGTCGTCGCTTTCATCGTCGGGGGAGGGTCCGCGCGGATCGGATGACCGCCGAGCGGACCGTGAGGAGCAGTGCAGAGCAGGCCAGAGCCGGACAGAGACGGAGAGAGCCGGCTCGAGTCGATCAGTGGATGCGCGGAAGCGACCCGACCTCGTCGCCCGGCAGGATGACGCGCACGCCCGCCTTCTCGAGGGCTGCGGCGAGCTCGACGGGGGGAGCGGCGTCGGTCACGAGGAAGTCGGCGCGCCCCAGTTCGGCCACCTGCGCGAACAGCGTGCGGTCGAACTTGGTCGAGTCGGCGAGGATCACGACGCGCGTCGCCCGCGAGATCATCTCGCCCATCATCGCCGCCTCGGCGAGGTTGCTGGTCGAGAAGCCGCCGTCGGCCGAGACGGCGCCGACGGAGACGACGGCGACATCGCAGCGCAGGTCGAGCTCGGTGTTGCCGGCGCCGAGCTGGAACGACACCGGGCCGACGGTGGCTTGTCCGCGCAGGCGCACGGCGCCGCCGAACAGGTACAGGTCGCGGCAGGCGCGGTCGCTGATCTCCGCCGGGATGCGCAGATTGTTCGTCGCGATCGTCAGCTCGCGGTGATCGCCGAGATGACGGGCGAGGGCGAGCGTCGTCGTGCCGGCGTTGATCATGACGACCGAGCCGTTCTCGATCAGCGTCGCGGCGAGCGCGCCGATCTTCTCCTTCGCCGAGGTCTGCAGCTGCAGACGGATGTCGAGCTTCTGCTCGACCGCGCGCATCGCGGTGGGGCTGACGGCGCCGCCGTGCGTGCGCACGACCAGGCCGTCCGCATCCAGCTGATCGAGGTCGCGCCGGATCGTGTCGGCCGAGACGTTGAACTTGGCCGAGAGCGCGGCGACGGTGACCTGCTCGACCTCGGCGACGTAGGCCGCGAGCTGCGCTTTGCGACCGGCGGGCAGCCGCGGCTGGTCGTCACCCGCGGCATCGGGAGTGGTGGATGTCACGGGGCTTGTCTAGCAGACATCTGCGGTTTTGCCACGGATATCTGCATTCGGATGCGACTTTGCTCGCGAATTCGTGCCATTGACGCGCCGACTCTCGCGAGCTACTGTTCCCAAACGCGCAGAAAAGCGCAGACACCAGCACCAAAACGCAAGTGTTCATCCACTTCACCTGCTTCACCTGCACCACCGAGAAGTTCCCGCACAACCCCACATCGCAGTCTGATTTCCGAACGGAGAATCATGAGCAACGTCGCTCGCTTCCGTCGAGTCGTGGCTACCGGCATCGCCGCCGTCGCCGCCGTCTCGATGATCGCCGGGTGCTCGTCGGGCGCCCCCGCCGACAGCAACGGCAAGGTCACGATCGAACTGGCCCAGTGGTGGGAGCCCGAGCTCCCCAAGGGCGAGTTCCAGGCCCTGATCGACGAGTTCGAGAAGGAGAACCCGAACATCACGGTCAAGCTGCTCTCCGGCCCCTACGCCAGCACCAAGGAGCAGCTCTTCGCCGGATCCGCCGCCGGCACGATGTCCGACGTGGTCGGCCTCGACGGCGCCTGGGTCAGCGACTTCGCCAAGCAGGGCTCGCTCGCCGACCTCACCCAGCTGTTCAAGGACAACAAGTACGACGACAGCAAGCTCGCCAGCCAGGTGCAGCTCGACGGCTCGACCTACATGATCCCCGTCGTCAACTTCGTCTACCCGATGTTCAGCAACGACGACCTGCTCGCCAAGGCCGGCGTCACCGCCCCGCCGACGAACCGCACCGAGTTCGCCGAGGCCGCGAAGAAGGTCTCCGCTCTCGGCGGCGACACCTCCGGCTGGGTGCTGCCGCTGTCGAGCGAGGCGCCCAACGGCATCCAGAACGACGTCATGTCGTGGGTCTGGGCCTCGGGCGGCAGCATGCTCAAGAAGGGTAAGCCCGACCTCACGAACAAGGACGTCACCAGCGCCGTCGAGTACATCAAGGGCATGTGGGATGACGGCTCGATCGCCCCGGGCTCCTTCACGCAGAAGGAGCAGGACAAGGTCGAGGAGTTCACGAACGGCCGCGTCGGCCTGATGATCGACTCGCTCGCGCACATCAACCTGATCCGCCAGAACAACCCCGACCTCAAGTTCAGCATCTCGGCACTGCCCGCGGTCGACGGCTACGAGGGCGAGCGGGGCATCCCCTACGCCTCGTGGGGCATCGGCGTGAGCGAGAGCTCGAAGCACAAGACCGAGGCCTTCAAGCTCGTCGAGTTCCTCATGAGCAAGAAGATCAACTCGCAGCTCTCGACCATGGCCAAGGCCTTCCCCGGCAACACGGAGTCGGAGCCCGACTTCTCGGATGCCGACCCGCTGTTCAAGGAGGCCTTCGACATCTACAAGGCCGGCAAGCCCGCGAACGAGTTCGTCGGACTCCCTGTGTCGGAGGACCTGATGCGTCAGTTCGACGAGCAGTTCCAGAAGACGCTGTCGGGTGACCAGAGCGTCAAGGCCGGCCTCGAGGCCGCGCAGAAGAGCTGGTCGGCCGAGTTCTAGCAGCTCGCCCCTCCTCTCACCCGGTCGCGCCGCGGCGGCACCTGCCACTGCGGCACCCCGCCACGGCGCGACCCCACCCTCGTCCGAAAGGTCGCACCACCCATGACCTCCGCACCTCCCGTCGCCGCCGCGGCGTCCGAGCGCTCGACGCCCGCCGAGGTCGGCGGCAGCCGCGCCCGTCGCGCCGGTTCCGGCCTCGGCCCGGGCTCGCCGCGCCGCCGCGGCCGCAGCTCGAACGGCCTCCGTCGCCTCGAGCCCTATGCCTTCATCTCGCCCACGGCGATCCTCATGATCGTGCTCATGCTCGTCCCCATCGGGATGGTCATCGGCTACTCGTTCATGAACAACGTCATCACGAACCACAACCCGAAGTTCGTCGGCCTCGACAACTACGTGGACGTGCTGACCGACGAGCGCTTCCACACCGCGCTCGGCAACACGCTGATCTTCACGCTCACGAGCGTCGGCGCCCACCTCGTGCTCGGCCTCGTCTTCGCGATGCTGCTCAACACCCCGCTGCTGTCGAACGCCTCGAAGGCGGTCTTCCGCACCATCTACTTCCTGCCCTGGCTGTTCACGGTCGCGATCGTCGCGGTGCTCTGGCGCCTGCTGCTCAACCCGAACGGCGTCATCAACTACGTGCTCGTCACGCTGGGCCTCAGCGACAACGGCGTCGAGTTCCTCGCCGATCCGTCGCTCGCGCTCGCCGCGGTCACCTTCATCAACATCTGGGCCGGCTATCCGTTCTTCATGATCAGCCTGCTCGCCGGGCTGCAGGGCATCCCGCGCGATCTCTACGAGGCCGCGACGGTCGACGGGGCCAGCCGCTGGCAGCAGTTCTGGAACGTCACGATCCCGCAGCTGCGCCCGATCATCATCAGCATGTGCCTGCTTGACCTGATCTGGACCTCGCAGCAGTTCGCCCTGATCTGGATGACGACGGGCGGCGGCCCGATCAACGTCACCGAGATGCTGAGCACCTTCACCTACAAGCTCGCGTTCAGCCGCTACGAGTTCTCGATGGCCTCGACGAGCGCCGTGATCGTGCTGCTGCTCTCGATGATCCTGGCCGTCTTCTACGTGCGCCACCAGCGAGCGAGGGACTGAGACATGACCACCACCGCACCCCGCGCCACCGCCGCATCCGCCGCCGCGAAGCCGAGTCGCCGCAAGGCCGACAGCTTCGCCGCGACCGAGCAGGCCGGCTCGCCCGTCCGCCGCCGCATCGAGAAGGTCGGCGTCATCATCGCCCTCTGCCTCGGCGCCGTCTTCGCCGGCTTCCCCGTGCTGTGGATGCTGTCGAGCTCGTTCAAGTCGAACCCGGAGATCTTCGCCTCGCCGCCGTCGTTCATCACGAAGGGCTTCAGCTTCGACGCCTACGTGACGATCCTCACCGACCCCGAGAAGATCCGCTTCTTCATCAACAGCTATGCGGTCTCGCTCGCAGTCACGTTCGCGACGCTGATCGTGGCGATCCTCGCGGCCTACGCCTTCAGCCGCTACGAGTTCCCGTTCAAGAAGCCGCTCAACGTGGTCATCGTCAGCGTGCAGGCGGTCCCGCCGATCACGCTGCTGATCCCGTACTTCGGCCTCATGGTCACGCTCGGCCTCTACAACACCTACGCGGGCCTGATCCTCACCTACATGGTGTTCACGCTGCCCTACGCGATCATCATGATGACGGGCTACTTCAACACCCTGCCGAAGGAGCTCGACGAGGCCGCGAAGGTCGACGGGTCGTCTAGCTTCGGCGCCCTCTGGCGCATCCTGGTGCCGATCTCGATCCCGGGCATCGTCTCGGTCGGCATCTACACCTTCATGATCGCGTGGAACGAGTACCTCTTCGCGCTCACCCTCACGCGCACCAACGACATGCGCACGGTGCCGATCGGCATCCAGCTCCTCATGGGCCAGCACTCCTACGAGTGGAACGAGATGATGGCGATGAGCATCCTGGGGTCGATCCCCGTGCTCCTGCTGTTCCTCTTCTTCCAGCGCTTCTTCATCGGCGGACTCACCGCCGGATCCGTCAAGAGCTGACCGGCGCCCGACCTCCGTGCGCGCGGTCCTCGTGCGCACGGTCCACCCACCTGCACCCAGGAACCCAAGGAATTCAAGGAGAATCGTGCCTCTCATCACCGGCAAGGAACTGCTCGCGGTCGCCAACGACAACGACTTCGCCGTCCCCGCCTTCAACATCAGCGACTGGGCCATGTTCACCGGGATCATGGACGTGAGCGAGGAGAAGAACGCTCCCGTCATCATCGCGATCCACCCCGACGAGGTCGCCCACGTCACGACCGACCTCATCGCCGCGATCCGCCAGCGCGCGCACCGCTCGAGCGTGCCCGTCGTCATCCACTGGGACCACGGCGGCACCTACGACCAGATGCTCACCGCGATCCAGGCCGGCTTCACGTCGGTCATGATCGACGCGTCGATGCTGCCCTTCGACGAGAACGTCGCGATCACGAAGAAGGTCGTCGAGGCCGCGCACGCGGTCGGCGTCTCGGTCGAGGGCGAGCTCGGCACCATCGGCGCGAACGACAGCTACGGCGAGGCCGGCGCGGCCGAGATCATCTACACCGATCCGGCGGATGCGGTGCGCTTCGTGCAGGAGACCGGCGTCGACAGCCTCGCTGTCGCCATCGGCACCTCGCACGGCCTCTACCCGGCCGAGAAGAGCCCCGAGCTCAAGCTCGACCTGCTGAAGGAGCTCAAGGCGGCCGTCGGCATCCCGCTCGTGCTGCACGGCGGATCGGCGAACCCGGATGACGAGATCGGCAAGTCGGTCAAGCTCGGTGTGAACAAGATCAATATCTCGAGCGACATCAAGGTCTCGTACCACAACGCGATCCGCGGCATCCTCGGCACCGACGAGAAGCTGCGTGAGCCGAACACGATCCAGCCGCCGGCGATCGAGGCCATGAAGGCCACTGCTGCGCACAAGATCGACCTGTTCGACGCGGCCGGCAAGGCTGCGCTGTACTGATCGCGCACTGATCCGGTGGGCGTCGCCGTCGCCACCGCGGCGACGCCCACCGCATCCACTCGGGCGGGGTCGGTGCTCTCGAAGCACCGGTCCCGCCTGAACCTTCACGGCTTTCGAAACCGCCCCGCCCTGCTGCCCCCGAGGATCCCCATGACCCACCCGCTCGTGCTCGGCCTCGGCGGCACCGTCGACTACGAGATCGTCTGGGATGCCGCCGTGCTCGAGCGGCTCGCCCGCGAGCACGCGGTGACGTCGGCCGAGGTCGCGGCCGAGCGGGATGCGCGCGGGCCGATCCGCACCGAGCGCGACCTGCTCGTGTCGGTGCTCGCCTTCCTCGGCAGCGGTGCGGGCGGGGAGCGCTTCGCCGAGACCTCGGCCGCGGTGCTCGACTTCGCCGCGCACTTCGAGACCGTCGTCACGCTCGGCGGCACCGGGGTGCGCGCCGGCCTCGCGATGGCAGGGCTCGGCATCCCGTCGACCCAGCACCTGGTGAGCATCGACGACAACGTGAGGCGCCTGCTGCCGCCCGAGATCGACTGGATCTGCAGCGCCGAGCACGACAGCGTCGACCCGCACCTGATCGTGCAGTTCCCGGCCGGGGCCCGCGTGCGCGTCGGCGACGGCGATGGCGGCGTCGAGATCGTGGCGCCGCATCCGAACCGTCTCATCTACTCGAACGACCCGCCGAATCGCGACCTGCGGCTGAGCCGCGACCTCGGAGACGCGCTGCGCCACGCCTCCCTCTTCCTCGTCTCGGGTTTCAACTCCATGCAGGACGAGGTCGAGCTGGATGCGCGGCTCGACGAGCTCGTCGGCGCGCTCGACCGGCTGCCGGCCGGCGCGCTCGTGCTCTACGAAGACGCGGGCTTCCACGTGCCGGCGATGAGCTCCCGCGTGCGCTCGAGGCTCGCGGGGCTCGCCGCCGTGCACGGCATGAACGAGGACGAGCTGCAGGACTACCTCGGCCGCGCGGTCGATCTGCTCGATGCGGCGGAGGTCGCGCAGGCGCTCGACGACGTGCGCGCGGCCGTCGTCGCTCCGGTCGTGCTCGTGCACACGAAGTACTGGGCCGCCGCGGTCGGCCCGGAGGCGTCCCGCTTCGCGGACGCTCTCGACGGCGGCGTCACGATGGCGGCGACCCGGTTCCGCCTCGGCGACGGCATCACGCCCGAGCGCTACGCGGCGACGCAGCGGCTCGCGCGGCACGCCCGGGGCGTCGACTTCGCGCAGGCCTTCTCCGCCCTCCCGCCGGCGCGGCCGGGGGAGGAGCGGGTCGCCGTGCCCGCCTTCCACCTCGAGGTCGAGAACCCCACCACGATCGGGCTCGGCGACACCTTCGTCGGCGGCGTGATCGCGGCCCTCGCGCGCGGATGAGCGTCGGTCGTCGCACCTAGACTCGGGACGACCGAACGGAGGTGCGGATGCCGGCCAGGCCCGCCGCGCGCAGCGCGAAGACCGCCATCCCGCAGCTGAGCTGGGATGCGGTGCGTCCCGCCCCCGTCGTGCTCATCTCGGGTCCCGAGAACGTGCTCGCCGACCGCGCGCTGCGCCTGCTGCGCGACGTGCTGCGCGCCGAGGATCCGAGCCTCGAGGTCAGCGACATCGACGCCGGCACCTATGCGCCGGGGGAGCTGCTGACGCTCGCGAGCCCCTCGCTGTTCGGCGAGCCGCGCCTCATCCGCGTCGCCAACGTCGAGAAGTGCAGCGACGCCTTCCTCGACGAGGCGCTGGCCTACCTCGCCGCGCCCGCCGACGAGACCTACCTCGTGCTGCGGCACGCGAGCGGCACCCGCGGCAAGAAGCTGCTCGACACGATCCGCGGGGGATCGGCCGGCGGCATCGAGGTCGTGTGCGCCGCGCTCAAGCGCGACTCCGATCGCGTCGACTTCGTCACGGCCGAGTTCCGCACCGCGAAGCGCAAGATCTCCTCGGGGGCCATCCGCGCGCTCGTCGGCGCCTTCACCGACGACCTCGGCGAGCTCGCCGCCGCCTGCCAGCAGCTCATCTCCGACACGAGCGACGACATCGACGAGAAGACCGTCGCCAAGTACTACGGCGGGCGCGTCGAGACCACGGCCTTCGCCGTCGCGGATGCGGCGATCGATGGACGGCACGGCGAGGCGCTGCGCCTGCTGCGCCACGCGCTCGCCTCGGGCGCCGATCCGGTGCCGATGGTCGCCGCCTTCGCGATGAAGCTGCGGTCGATGGCGCGCGTCTCCGGCGTGCGCGGCTCGTCGGGGGAGCTCGCCGGCAAGCTCGGCATGGCGCCCTGGCAGGTCGACCGCGCCCGGCGCGACGTCTCCGCCTGGAGCGACGAGGGCCTCGGCCGCGCGATCCGGATGCTCGCCGAGACCGACGCGCAGGTCAAGGGCGGCGGGCGCGACCCTGTCTACTCGCTCGAGCGGATGATCGCGGTCGTCGCGGCGCGCGGGGAGTCGCGGGTCTGAGATGTCGCGGGTCTGACGCTCGGCGGTCGCCGCTTCCGCATCCGCGCGATGAGCCCTGAGAACGACGAAGGCCCCGTCCGACTGGACGGGGCCTTCGTGCAGATCTAGATCAGATCAGGCGGTGCCTGCTCAGAGCGCGGCGACCTGCGACGCGATGGCCGACTTGCGGTTCGCGGCCTGGTTCTTGTGGATGACGCCCTTGGACACGGCCTTGTCGAGGCGCTTGGTCGCGACGAGCAGAGCGGCGGTGGCCTTCTCCTTGTCACCGGCCGCGATGGCCTCGCGGGTGCTGCGGACGGCGGTCTTGAGCTGGCTCTTGACGGCCTTGTTGCGCTCCTGCGCCTTCTTGTTGGTGCCGATGCGCTTGATCTGCGACTTGATGTTCGCCATGCGTGTGTTCTTTCCTTGACGGGATCGTGTGTTCGGTCACGGCGTTCGAGAACGCCTCGCCGCCGGGGCGGCTGCCGGCGCCGCGGTAGAGGGACGCGCACCGGCGAGTCGCGTGGTGGGAACCACACGCAAAACCAAGGGTCTACGTTACCAGGCCGATGCGCCGGGTTCCACCCGCGTTCGGGTCGCGTCGTCGGGGCCGGCCGCTCGCCTGGCGGCCGTCCGCGCCGGCGCCCGCCGCTCGCATCCGGCACCGCTGGGCTAGCGTGGTGAGGTGCCCTCGCTCGCGCCCCACATCCCCGCGGTTCCGGGCTCGGGCATCCGCCGCATCTACGAGACCGCGGCCGAGCTGGATGACGTGGTCTCGCTCGGCGTCGGTGAGCCCGACGTGCCGATCGCGCCGCACATCCGCGACGCCGCGATCGCCGCCTGGGAACGCGACGAGACCGACTACAACCCCAACGGCGGCCTGCTCGACCTGCGCCGCGCGATCGTCGGCAAGCTGGCGGAACGCAACGCGATGCGGGTCGACACCGAGCAGGTCTGGGTCACGATCGGCGCCACGCAGGCGCTCTACCTGGCGCTGCAGCTGACGCTCGCGCCCGGCGACGAGGTGCTCGTGCCCGATCCGGGGTACACGACCTTCACGATGGGCGCGCGGATGCTCGGCGCCGTCCCGGTGCCGTACTCGCTCACGCCCGAGCGCGGCTTCCTGCCGTCGATCGAGGAGATCGAGGCGGGCATCACGCCGCAGACGCGCGTGCTCATCGTCAACTCGCCGTCGAATCCGCTCGGCCGGGTCTTCCCCGAGCAGACGCTGCGCGAGCTGCTGGCGCTCGCCCGCCGTCACGACCTCTGGATCCTCAGCGACGAGGTCTACGAGGCCTTCACCTGGAGCGGACCGCACGTCAGCATCGCCGCGCTCGCCGCCGAGACCGGCGACGAGCACCGCGTGCTCAGCGCCTTCAGCTTCTCGAAGACCTACGCCATGACGGGCATCCGCGTCGGCTACCTCGTGACGCCGCCGGGGCTGTCGGCCACGCTGCGCACGCTGCAGGAGGCGACGATCAGCTGCGTCGCCCCGCCCGCGCAGCGCGCCGCGATCGCCGCCATCGCGGGTGACCAGCAGCACGTCGCCGACGCGGCCGCGCACTACCGTCGCAACCTCGACGCGGCGACGGGCGCGCTCGACGCCCGCGGCATCCGCTATCTCGCGCCGGGCGGGGCCTTCTACCTGTGGGTGGATGTCAGCTACGCCAGCGACGGCGACGTCGCCGGCTGGGCGGAGCGCTTCCTGCTGCGCGACCGGGTCGCCGTCGCCCCGGGCAGCGCCTTCGGCCGCAGCGGCGAGGGCTGGATCCGGCTGTGCCTGGCCGCGACCGAGGCCGACCTGCTGACCGGGATCGAGCGCCTGCCGGCGCCGGGCGGAAGCCCGCGAGAGGAGACCACGTGAGCGACGCCGAGCGTCCGGAGTACGACGAGCAGCCGATCGAGGCGTCACCGAACGGAGCGATGCCGCCGAGCGAGGAGCAGTCGGTCGACCCGCAGCCGATCGAGTCGCCATCCGCCGAGGCGACGATCGAGACGACGCAGGTTCCCCGGCTCGCCGAGCCGCAGTTCACGGCGCCGCTGCCGCCGGTGACACCGTCGCCCGGTGCCGCGGCCTCGGCCCAGCCCACCGAGGTGCTGCCGGGCGGATCGCACCCGGCTCCGCTGCCCAGCGCATCCACCGCCCCGCCGAGCGGGCGCACGGTGGTGATCGCCGGCGCGAGCGGCTTCATGGGCCGGCGATTCGCCGAGCTGCTGCGGGCGGAGGGCGACCGGGTCGTGACCATCGGTCGCACGGGCGCCGACGTGACCTGGGGCGACACCGAGAACATCGTGCGCGCCGTCGACGGCAGCGCCCTCGTGCTCAACCTCGCCGGCAAGAGCGTCAACTGCCGCTACAACGAGCAGAACAAGGCCGAGATCTTCCGCTCGCGACTCGCGACCACGGAGGAGATCGGCGTCGCGGTGGGCCGCGCATCCACCCCTCCGCCGGTGTGGATGAACGCCTCGACCGCGACGATCTACCGTCACGCCGACGACCGGCCGATGACCGAGGCGGAGGGCGAGATCGGCACCGGATTCTCGGTGGACGTCGCGACCAGCTGGGAGCAGACCTTCTTCGCCGCCGCCCGTCCCGGCGTGCGCCAGATCGCACTGCGCACGGCGATCACCCTCGGCGACGGTTCGGCGCTGCAGCCGCTCGTGCGACTCGCGCGCCTCGGTCTCGGCGGACCGAACATCGGCGGCCGGACCCCCGGCGGCAACCAGCGCTTCAGCTGGGTGCACCTCGACGACGCCTATCGCGCGATCCGCTTCCTCGAGCACAGCCACCTCGACGGGCCGGTCAACGTGAGCTCGCCGTTCCCGTCGACGAACCGCGAGTTCATGGCGGTGCTGCGGCGCGTTCTGGGCGTGCCCTTCGGCATGCCCCTCTACGGGTGGATGCTCGAGCTGGGTTCGCGCGTGATCCGCACCGAGACCGAGCTGGTGCTCAAGAGCCGCTGGGTGCTGCCCGAGCGGCTGCTCGAGGCCGGGTTCGCCTTCGAGTACCCGCACCTCGGCCCCGCCTTGCGGCAGATCCTGCGCAAGCCCGCCCCCTGACCCCGGTTCGGGGTCGGATCGCGCGGCGATCCTGGTTCCGCCGCACGATATCGCGCGGCGAAACCGAGATCAGGTGGCGCGAAGGAGGCCGCGGGTCCCGTGCGAGCACAGCTTCGGGGCGATCAGTGCCGAGCGCTCGCTGACGTGACGCCGAGCTCGCGGCCGACGGCGGCGACCCCCGCGTCGAGGCGGGCGAGCAGCTCGAGGCGCGTGCGGGTCGACGGGCTGTCGGCCTCGAGCGGGTTCTCGCGCACGACGAGGTGGAGCAGCCCGGTCACGGTCTCGGGCTCGTCGGGGGCGACCGCGGGAGAACGGCGTCCCGCGCCGCGCCGCGCATCGAGCGCCGCGGTGAGGTCGGCCAGACGGGAGGTCAGCTCATCGAGCGCCTCGCCAGTCCGTCGGCGATCGGCGCCGGTCGGGGGATCGGCCGGGGTGGTCTGGGCGGCGAGGCGCGCGACCGTGATGGCCACCGCATCCACCAGCAGCCGCAGACGACCGTCGCGGCGGTCGCCGCGGCCCGAGGCGAAGCGCGGCACCGGCCCGAGCACCGCCTCGACGCGGAACAGCTTCTGGTCGACGGCGCGGGCTGCCGCGCGCAGGTCGGCGTCGCCCGAGCGCAGCGCCGTCGCGAACTCACCCACCTCGGCGAAGAGCTCGCGCACCGCACGGCGCACGAGCGAGGTCGTGCCGAGCGGCAGCACGACGGCGCTGACGCCCACGGCGATGAGCGCGCCGAGACCGTTCTCGGCGAGCCGCAGCGGGATCGTCTCGGGGGTGAGCTGCTGCGTCGCCGCGTAGAGCTGGCAGAGCAGAACGACGAGCGAGATGACCCAGCCCGGGTAGGCGCTCGAGATGAAGAACACACCGAGCCCGAGGCAGAGCAGCACGATCGCGACGGTCCAGGCGGGGTGCGCGGAGGCGGTCAGCGCGGCGAGCGGGATGCCGATCAGCCCGCCGACGGCCGTGCCCCAGATGCGGCTCCACGTCTTGCGGAGCCGTTCGCGCGTCGTGGTCGTCCCGGCGAGCACGACCGCGACGCCGATCACGGCCCAGTAGAAGCGCGTGCCGCCGACGAGCAGCCCGAGCGGCTCGGCGATCGCGACCGCGATGAGCCCCTGCACGGCGGTGCGGCCGGCGGCGGTCAGCCGGAGCCGCCGCCAGAAGCCGCGCGAGGTCGCATCCGCGATCACGGTGTCGGTCAGCTCGCCGGGGCCCGAGATGCGGCCGTTGATGACGCTGACGGCCGACTCGAAGGGGATGGAGGTTCCCTCCGGGTCGAGGTCGCGCCGCGTCGTGGCCCAGTCGTCGACGGCGCGCGCGAGGTTGCGCAGGGCCAGCTCGAGGCGCCGCAGCTCGCGCCGGGCGCCGTCGTCGGCGGCGAGCGCGACGCCGCTCTCACGCAGCGCGGCGATCCGGTCGGCGGCGACCGCGGCCGCCGGGCCGCTGCCCGCGCCCTCGAGCGCCGCCGCGACGCGTCCGCGCAGCACCCGGTCGTCGGGCAGGCGACCGGCCGCATCCGCGATCGTCTCCGCGGCGAGCTCGACGTCGAACAGCGCGCGGTGCAGGGCGTGGGCGAGCGCGCCGCGCACACCCGGGCCGCCCTCGGAGATCAGCCCGTCGGCGAGCAGCGAGGCGATCTGCAGCCGGTCGATGCGCCGTCGCAGCACCGCGGCGCGACGGTCGCGGTTGCCCTCGGCCGCGAGCAGCAGGTCGATCGTGCCGGCGACGACCTGGTCGATGAGGATGCCGACCGCGCGCCGGGTGCGCTGCAGCGAGCGGGGCGCATCCGGGCGGAAGAAGATCAGCCTCAGCACGATCGTCGTCGCCAGCGAGGCCGCGAAGAGCGCGGCGAGCTCGAGGAAGTCGGTCGAGGGCAGCGGAAGCAGCAGTCCGCTGATGAACGCGGCGAAGGCGCCGACGCCCGCGTCGCCGACCCAGCCGCCGCGACCCTGCGCGAGCAGCTGCACCGCGAGCAGCACGACGACCAGGATCAGCTCGACCACGCGGTAGCGGTGCAGCTCGAGGCTGAGGAACAGGGCGACGACGAACGGCACGATCATGAGCGCGGTGCGGCCGGCCTCGCGCCGCGCGCTCGAGTCGGAGACGACCAGGGAGCTGAGGAACGCCGGCAGCGCGCCGAGCATGACGCCGACGACGGGCGGCAGGCCGAGCGCCATGCCGAGCAGCCAGCCGACGAGCATCCCGGCGCCCGAGCAGACGAGCGCGCGGATGCCGGCGAGCGTGCGCGTCAGCCCGATGTCGCGGGTGAGGAGGAGGTCGACGAGGCGGATGAGCGGGGTGCGGAGGCGGATGCGCGAGGTCTCGCTCTGCGGCATCTGCGAAGCCATGCGGCGCGCGCCCGTCCTCTCGTCGTGGTGGATGCCCAGCCTAGCGAGGCGAAGCGACGCTCCGATCGCGGGTGCGGCGTCGGAACAGCAGAACGGGCCGGCCGCGCGAGGCGGCCGACCCGTTCCAGGTGAGTCAGGATCTCTGAGGGCTCAGCTCAGTCGTTGGCGATCGCGGCGCGGCGACGCACCAGCACCATCGTCAGACCGGCGAGCACGAGCACGGCTGCGGTGAGCAGTCCCATGTTCGCCTCGACACCGGTCTCGGCGAGCGTCGGCTGCACGGCGGCCGCGGGAGCGGTGCCCGCTCCGCCGCCGATCGTGCCGGGGTCGGTCACGGCCGCGCCGGTGACAGTGAACTGGATCGACTGCACGACGCCCGAGAGCACGCCGGTCGCGACGACCGTGTAGGTGCCGGGGGCGACGACGCCGTCGACCGAGCCGATCTGGTAGCCGAGCACGCCCTCACCCTCGAGCTCCTCGGCGACCTCGTCGGCCTGGGGCTCGTCGTCGAGCGTGACCTGAACGGTCTCGCCCGGGATGAGGCCGGTGAAGAGGGCGAACACGCCGTTGTCATCGTTGTCGGTGATCTCGAAGTCCTGCTGCGTGATCGTGGTGACGTTCTGCTGCGGTGCGGCCTGCTTCGTGAAGCGGGTGGTCTCGCCGTTCCAGGTGATGGCGGCGATCGAGTTGACCTCGCCCGGGTTGAGGAACACGCCGCTGGCGAGGATCTGGTACTCGGTTCCGACGGCCGCGAGGAGGTTGGCGAGGGTGTCGGTCGAGCCGCCCGCGTAGACGATATTGCCGTCGGCGTCGCGGATCGCGCCGCTCGTGACCCACTGCTGGTCGACGCCGGGCACCGCCGAGACGGTCGGGGTGTTGAAGCTGGCGGGACGCAGGGTGGTGAAGCCCTTCTGCGTCGTCGAGTCGGGGTGCGCGAAGATCGGGATCTGGAAGGCCGCGTTGCCGCGCGAGACGATGACCTTCGCCGAGCCGACGAGATCCTCGATCGAGGTTCCGGTGCCGAGGTTGGCGCCGTTCAGCAGCTGGTAGCGGCCGTCGACCGACAGGCCGTAGGCGTCGCTGGTCACGGTCGCGGCCGGGGTTCCGGTCGGCTGCTCGCCGGCGAACCACTGCGCCGGGTAGGAGTCGCCTTCGACGCCGATCTGGTCGGCGGTGACGTACACGTCGCCGGGGTTGGCGCTCGCGGGCAGCGCGGTCGCGACGAGCGCGCCGGCGATGGCGATCCCGGTCGAGGCCGCGAGGAGTCGGGTGATCTTCACGTGGGTTCCGTTCGGTCGAGTCTGTGAGGTGTCCTCGTCAAGGACACCTGTCGGTCAAGCTACGGGGCGAAATAGCGAGCGCACAGCACTTTTTGAGGAAATGACACCCGAACGGGGGTCGACTCCGGCGGGCCTGCGGCACCTGCTCAGGGCGAGCACTGAGCGGCAGAGGACTTCGTCGGAGACGAGCGCCTCAGTCCCGCCCGGCCGCGCCGACCGGCGGCGCCGCGTCGGCATCCGCGCCCGTGTCCGCGCTCGCGCCCGCGGGATGCGAGAATCGACGGCGATATGTCCCCGCGCGCCCTCACCCCACTCGAGCCCGCCTCGACCGATCCGGCGCGCATCCGCAACTTCTGCATCATCGCGCACATCGATCACGGCAAGTCGACCCTCGCCGACCGCATGCTCGGCATCACCGGCATCGTCGCCGACCGCGACATGCGGGCCCAGTACCTCGACCGCATGGACATCGAGCGCGAGCGCGGCATCACGATCAAGAGCCAGGCCGTGCGCATGCCCTGGCAGGTCGACGGCGAGACCTTCGCCCTCAACATGATCGACACCCCGGGCCACGTCGACTTCAGCTACGAGGTCTCGCGCTCGCTCGCCGCGTGCGAGGGCGCGATCCTGCTGGTGGATGCGGCGCAGGGCATCGAGGCGCAGACCCTCGCGAACCTCTACCTGGCCCTCGAGAACGACCTCGAGATCATCCCGGTGCTCAACAAGATCGACCTGCCCGCGGCCGACCCGGAGAAGTACGCGCGCGAGATCGCCCAGCTGATCGGCGGCGACCCCGACGACGTGCTGCGCGTCTCGGGCAAGACCGGCATGGGCGTCGAAGACCTGCTCGACCGCGTCGTGCAGCGCGTGCCCGCCCCGGTCGGCGTCGCCGACGCCCCGGCGCGCGCCATGATCTTCGACTCCGTCTACGACAGCTACCGCGGCGTCGTCACCTACGTGCGCATGGTCGACGGCAAGCTCGACCCGCGCGAGCGCATCCAGATGATGTCGACCAAGGCGACCCACGAGATCCTCGAGATCGGCGTCAGCTCGCCCGAGCCGAAGCCCACCAAGGGGCTCGGGGTCGGCGAGGTCGGCTACCTCATCACCGGCGTGAAGGATGTGCGCCAGTCGAAGGTCGGCGACACCGTCACCAACTCGGCGAAGCCGGCGAGCGACGCGCTGCCGGGCTACACCGATCCGCTGCCGATGGTCTTCTCGGGCATCTACCCGATCGACGGCTCCGACTACCCGGTGCTGCGCGAGGCCCTCGACAAGCTGAAGCTGTCGGATGCGGCGCTGCAGTACGAGCCCGAGACCTCGGTCGCGCTCGGCTTCGGCTTCCGCTGCGGCTTCCTCGGGCTGCTGCACCTCGAGATCATCACGGAGCGTCTGCGCCGCGAGTTCGACCTCGACCTCATCACCACGGCGCCGAGCGTGCCCTACGAGGTGACGACCGAAGACCGCAAGACCGTCACCGTCACGAACCCGAGCGAGTACCCGACGGGCGCGAAGATCCACGAGGTGCTCGAGCCGATCGTGTCGGCCTCGATCCTCGCCCCGAAGGACTACGTCGGCGCGATCATGGAGCTCTGCCAGAGCCGCCGCGGCACCATGAAGTCGATGGACTACCTCGGCGAGGACCGGGTCGAGCTGAAGTACACGCTGCCGCTCGGCGAGATCGTGTTCGACTTCTTCGACCAGCTCAAGTCGAAGACGCAGGGCTATGCCTCGCTCGACTACGAGCCCGCCGGTGAGGCTCCGGGCGACCTGGTCAAGGTCGACATCCTCCTGCAGGGCGAGGCGGTGGATGCGTTCAGCGCCATCGTGCACAAGGACAAGGCCTACGCCTACGGCACGATGATGGCCCAGCGCCTGCGCGAGCTTATCCCGCGCCAGCAGTTCGAGGTGCCCATCCAGGCCGCGATCGGCGCCCGCATCATCGCCCGCGAGTCCATTCGCGCGATGCGCAAGGACGTTCTCGCCAAGTGCTACGGCGGCGACATCACCCGCAAGCGCAAGCTGCTCGAGAAGCAGAAGGAGGGCAAGAAGCGCATGAAGATGGTCGGTCGCGTCGAGGTCCCCCAGGAGGCCTTCATCGCCGCGCTCTCGGGCGACGTCGAGTCGAAGGACAAGAAGAAGTAGCTTCTCGTCCCGGTGCGGCGCGGAGTAGCGTGCCGCGCATGAGCGGTGACGGGGCAGTCGGGACGGCGGAGGCGAGCCCGGATCCGGTCCGCATCGCCCGCTTGCGGGCGCTCGCGCTCGCGATGCCCGGCGCCGAGGAGAGCGTGCGCTTCGGGCACCTGGTCTGGAAGGCGCGCGCCGGCGGCAGCGGCTTCGTCTGGATCCGGCCGTTCACGAAGGCCGACGTGCGACGCGAGGGTCCGCCTCCGCCGGGCACGATCACCGCGTTCCGCGTCGCCGACGAGCTCGCGAAGCAGGAGCTGCGGGCCGCCGACGACGCCGTGTTCACCATCCAGCACTTCGACGGGTTCCCGGCCGTGCTCGCCGTGCTCGAGACGCTCGACGACGCGCGGCTCGCCGAGCTCGTGGTCGAGGCCTGGATCGCGACGGCGCCCCCGCCCGACGTGCGCAGCTGGCTCGACGCGCATCCCGATCTCGATCGCGACGCCGGTTCGACCTGAGGGCGGCGCGCGGCTGTCTCAGCGTCAGCGTTCGTGGCGCCAGCCGACACTCGTCGATTCCACCCTCGACTGCGGGGTGGACCGAGCATTACAGTTCGAGCAACCGCTGACCCACGGCTGGGCGGATGACACGGGCAGCGGGTCAGGGGAGGGGCCCGATGACCGACGCGAACGACCGAGCCGACGCGACCGCGTCGCAGGGCGCGACCGGCGCCGCATCGGCGGCCGACCCGCTCGCGGGACCGGGTTCCGCGACCGGGTCGGCGCCGAGCCGAGAGTCGACGACTCTGCCGCTCGGCACCCGCCGCGGAGGTACCCGCCGCGGCCTCAGCATCCAGTCGAAGCTGCTCGTCATGCTGCTGCTCACGAGCCTGCTGTCGACGATCGTCGTCGGGGCGATCGGCTACGCCAGCGCGACCGGGGCGCTGAAGAAGGCCGCGCTCGATCAGCTCGTCGGAATCCGCGGAGCCCGTGCCGCCGAGATCACGCGCACGATGGAGAACATCCGCACCACGGCGATCCTCGCCTCGGGCAACGACAGCGCGGTCGCCGCGTCGGAGGCCTTCAACGCGGGCTTCGCCGAGCTGCAGAAGCAGACGCCGACCCCGGCCGAGGAGTCTGCGGTCAGCGACTTCTACTCCGACACCTTCGTGCCGGCGCTCGAGAAGAACGCGGGCGAGCAGTTCAGCGACACCGCCTTCGCGCCCACCGATCCGGCCGGCGTGTACCTGCAGTCGAAGTACACGGCTCCGCTCGCCCTCGACTACGACACGGCGCTCGCGACGTCGGATGCGGGCGATGGCAGCGCCTGGTCCGCCGCCAACGCCGAGTACAACTCCTTCTTCGCGAGCCTCGTCGATCGCATCGGCTTCGAAGACGCGCTGCTGCTCGACACCGACGGCGACGTCGTCTACTCGGCCTACCTCGGCGCCGATCTCGGAACGAACCTGCGCACCGGGCCGTACCGCGACTCCGCGCTCGCGAAGGCCTACGACGAGGTGCTCGCGACCAACAGCGTCGACGCGACCCGCTTCACCGACTTCGAGCGCTACGTGCCGTCGCTGGACAGCCCGACCGCCTGGGCGCTCTCGCCGATCGGCGACCGCGACGGGCGGGTGACGGGTGTGCTCGCCCTGCAGATCCCGGTCGAGACGATCAACAACGTCATGACCGGCGACGAGGGATGGGCGAAGCAGGGGCTGGGCGAGACCGGCGAGGTGTACCTGGCCGGCGACGACCGCACGATGCGCTCCAACTCGCGGGAGCTGATCCAGCACCCGAAGGACTACGCGAAGGACGCGATCGCCGGCGGCACCCCCTCCGCGACCGCGAAGAAGGTCGTGGCGGCGAAGAGCACGATCCTGCTGCAGCCGCTGCGCAACGCCTCCGTCACGAGCGCCCTGCAGGGCAAGACGGGCACGAACGAAGCGCCGAGCTATGTGGGCGGCCAGTCGCTCGCGGCCTACGCGCCGCTGCAGATCGAGGGGCTCAACTGGGTCATCGTCGCGCGCATCACGACCGCCGAGGCCTACTCCTCGGCGGCGGAGTTCACCCGCAACCTCGTGCTCTCCACGGCCGCGATCGCGCTGCTGGTGAGCCTGCTCTCGCTGCTGCTGGCGCAGATCTTCCTGAGACCGCTGCGGCGCCTGCAGACCGCGGTGCAGCGGGTCAGCGCCGGCGAGCTGGGCGTGCAGGTCGACACCGGATCCCGCGACGAGGTCGCCGATCTCGGCGTCGCCTTCAACGACATGAGCCGCAGCCTCGAGATCAAGGCCGAGCTGCTGGATGCGGAGCGCGCCGAGTACGACCGCCTGCTGCACACGGTCATGCCCGAGACGGTCGCGAAACGCTACCGGCAGGGCGACGAGACGATCGCCGAAGACCACCAGGACGTGTCCGTGATCTTCGCCGACATCGTCGGCTTCGATGACTTCAGTCGCGGCATGGAGTCGGCGCAGAGCCTCGCCCTGCTCAACGACATCGTGCGCGGCTTCGACGAGGCCGCGACCCGCCTCGGCGTCGAGCGGGTGCGCACCACCCGTCTCGAGGGCTACCTCGCCAGCTGCGGGCTCATCGTGCCCCGCGTCGACAACGCGCGACGCGTGGTCGAGTTCGCGATCGAGATGCAGAACGTGCTCGATCGCCTCGGGGCGCAGCACGGCGCGACCCTGACGCTGCGGGCCGGCGTCGACTCGGGCACCGTGACGAGCGGCCTGATCGGACGCTCGAGCGTCGTCTACGACATGTGGGGCGACGCGGTCAGCCTCGCGCACCGGGTGCAGGATGCGGCCGAGGGGCCGGGCATCTTCGTCACCCAGCGCGTCGCCGACCAGCTGCCCGACACGATCCCGCTGACCGAGTCGGCCGGCTTCGGCGACGAGCGGGTGTTCAAGGTCGATCGCTCCGCCGCCGATCGCGAGGCCCGCCGTGGTTGACCTGCTAGCGCAGCCCTGGTTCTGGCCGTCGCTGGCGGTCGTCATCGGTCTGCCGATCGTGCTGCTCGTGCTGACCGAGCTGTACGCGGTGATGGCGCGACGGCACCCGCAGGCGGCGAAGGTGGTGCGCCTGGTGCGCAACTTCCTCGTGCCGCTCGCGGCCCTGCTCATCCTCATCAGCCAGGTGCAGCTGGGCGAGAAGGACCTCACCTGGACCCGCGTCGCCGCGACCTTCTTCGGCTTCGCGGTGCTGCTGGTCGTGCTCAACGGCGTCAACGTCGCCCTCTTCACGCGCGCGCGGCCCGAGAGCTGGCGCGCGCGGATGCCGTCGATCTTCGTCGACATCTTCCGGCTCGTGCTGATCCTCGTCGGCCTCGGCGTGCTGTTCGCCTGGGTGTGGGGCGCGGATGTCGGGGGCCTGTTCACGGCACTCGGCGTCAGCACCGTCGTCATCGGCCTCGCTCTGCAGAACGCCGTCGGCCCGGTCGTCTCGGGGCTGTTCCTGCTGTTCGAGCAGCCCTTCCGGCTGGGGGACTGGCTCGACACCGGCGGCGTGCGCGGGCGCGTCGTCGAGGTGAACTGGCGGGCCGTGCACATCGACACCGGCAACGGCATCCACATCGTGCCCAACGGCACGCTCGCCGGCGCCTCCTTCGACAACCTCAGCAAGGCGCCGGGCGCCTTCGTCGTGTCGATCACGCTGGCGTTCGCGACCGACGACCCGCCGCACGAGGTGCTCGATCTGCTCCGTCGCGTCGCCGACGACCTGCCCCTCCTCGCGGCCGATCAGACGCCCAGCGCCTATCCGCTCGGCGGCGCGAAGTACGCGGTCGACATCCCCGTCGCCTCGCCGGCGATCGAGGCCGAGGCGACCGCTCGCTTCCACACGGTGCTCTGGTACGCGGCCCGTCGCGCGAACCTGCACCTCGACAACGACCTGACCGACGACTACAACACGCCCGAGCGCCGGCTCGCGCTGTTCACGTCGGTCGCCGCGAGCCTGCGCCTCACTCAGGCGGAGGCGGAGGCCTTCGCCGACCGGGTGCTGCTGCAGCGCTTCGGCGCGGGCGAGAAGCTGCAGCACGCCGGCGACCCCTCGCCGGCGCTGCGCGTCATCGCCGTCGGAACCGTCGCGCTGACCTCACCGGTCGACGGCGGCGGCGACATCCCCCTCGGGCGCCTCACCCGCGGCGAGATGGTCGGCATCGGGGCGCTGACGAACGAGATCAACCCCTCCGACGCGACCGCGGTCGACGACGTGACCGTGCTCTCGCTGCCGATCGCCGAGCTGGAGCAGCTCGTGCGCCGCCGCCCGCAGCTCGCCCGCGACCTGGGCACGATCTTCGATCAGCGCAAGGCGAGCGCCCGCGTCGCGATCGACGACGCCGCCGCGCGGCAGGGCAGGGCGCTGACCCAGCTCGGCGACGTCACCCGCTGACCGCCCCGGTTCGGGGCGGATGCGGAGCCCGGGTTAGCATGGCCGTCATGTCGAGACGCGCGCCGATCTGGGAGCGCGCCGTCAGCTACGCCGCCGTCGGAGCCACCCGCGCGCCCGACCTGATGGAGTATCCGCCGACCGGGTACCGGCCGCTCGAGCGCCGCGCGCTGATCGGTCACGGGCCCGCGCGCTGGGAGCACGCCTGGACCGAGACGCTGACCTGGGGCATCCAGCAGCGCTCGGGATTCCGCGTCGAGGTCGTCGAGACGCCCGCGGAGCTCGACCGGATGGGCTACACCCCGGTCGGGTTCGACGATGACGGCTCTCCGATCGCCCCGGCTGTCGTCGACGGCTCCGGTGAGCGGATCTACGCCGCCGACGGACGCCCGCTGCTGCGCCCCGGCGACACCGCCTGGCTCGGCATCCCCTTCGGCCCGCTGCGCCTGCGATTCCCGGCGCGAGTCGTCTACGTCGTCGACGAGCCCAACCGTCGCGGATTCGCCTACGGCACCCTGCCGGGCCATGCCGAGCGCGGCGAGGAGGCCTTCGTCGTCGAACGCAGCGACGACGGCTCGGTGTGGGTGTCGATCCGCGCGTTCTCGCGCCCCGGCGGCTTCTTCTGGTGGCTCACGAGCCCCGTGCTGCGCCTCACCCAGGGCTTCTACACCGCCCGCTACCTGCGCGCGCTCGCGACCCCGCTCGCCGCCGACACCGCACCCGAGGCGGTCGTGCCCCAGCCGGCGGATCCCGCCGCCGGGAGCGCCGCGGCAGCCGAGACGAGAGATCCCGCCTGATGCCGAGCATCCTCCCGGAGGGCGACCCGGCTCCGGCCGACGGAACGCTCCCGGCGTCCGCCGCCGTGGGCGCCGCCGATCGCGACCTCGGCGTCTACGTGCACGTGCCGTTCTGCACGGTGCGCTGCGGCTACTGCGACTTCAACACCTACACGGCGAGCGAGATCCGCGGCGTCAAGCAGTCGGACTACGCCGGCCAGGCGCTCGACGAGATCCGCTTCGCCGGCGGCGTGCTCGATCGGGCGGGTGTCGGGGCACGCCCGGTGTCGACCGTGTTCTTCGGCGGCGGCACTCCGACCCTTCTGCCGGTCGGCGACCTCGCGGCGATGCTGCACGGCATCCGCGACACCTGGGGCTTCGCGCCGGGCGCCGAGATCACCACCGAGGCGAACCCCGACTCGGTGGATGCGCGCGACCTGGTCGCGCTCGCCGAAGCCGGTTTCACCCGGGTCAGCTTCGGCATGCAGTCGGCCGTGCCCGAGGTGCTGGCGACGCTCGAGCGGACCCACGACCCGGCGCGGGTGCCGCAGGTCGTGCGCTGGGCGCGCGAGGCGGGGCTCGAGGTGAGCCTCGACGTGATCTACGGCTCGCCCGGCGAGACCGCGGATCAGTGGGCGCGCACGCTCGACGCCGTTCTCGCCGAGGAACCCGGGCACGTCTCGGCCTACGCGCTCATCGTCGAGCAGGGCACGAAGCTCGCCCGCCAGATCAAGCGGGGCGAGGTGCCCGAGCCCTCCGACGACGCCCAGGCCGACTTCTACGACATGGCGGATGCGGCCTTCACCGGGGCGGGCTACGACTGGTACGAGGTCAGCAACTTCTCCCGCGGCGCCGAGCGCCGATCGCGGCACAACCTCGCCTACTGGACGAGCCAGGACTGGTGGGGCGTCGGCCCCGGCGCGCACAGCCACGTGGGCGGGGTGCGCTGGTGGAACGTGAAGCATCCGGCCGCCTACGCGGGCCGGATCGGCGAGGGGATCTCGCCGGCGCAAGCGCGCGAGACCCTGGACGACGAGACGCGCCGCGTCGAGCGCGTGCTGCTCGAGACGCGGGTCGTCGACGGCCTGCCGACCGAGGTGCTCGACGCCGAGGGCCGCCGCGCGGTCGCGGGGCTCATCGCGGAGGGGCTGGTCGACGGCCGGGCCGCCGTCGCCGGCCGGATCGTGCTGACCCGGCCGGGACGACTGCTGGCGGATGCGGTGGTGCGTCGCCTGCTCGGCGACTGACCGCATCCCTCGGGCGCGAGCCCTACTTGATGAACTGGATGGCGAGCGGGTAGCGGTAGTACTCGCCCTGGTTGGTCTTGACGGCCGCGATGATCGCGAACACGATCGCGAGGATCGCGACGATCGGATAGGTGACGAAGCCGATGATCACGAACATCAGCAGGGCCGAGGCGAGGTAGCCGATCGCGACCGTGATGTTGAAGTTCAGCGCCTGCTTCGCGTGGTGGCTGATGAACGGACCGCGGTCCTTCAGCACGAGGTAGCCGATCAGCGGGCCGATGAAGCTGATGAGGATCGGGCTCAGGTGCAGCAGGATCGCCCAGGTCTTCTCGTCGGTGGGGCTCATCTGCGGCTGGGTGGGGTAGCCCGGCTGGGCGTATCCCTGCTGCGGGTATGCGCCCGGAGCGCCGGGCGGCGGAACCGCACCGGGCGGGGGAGTCGCGCCGGCGGGCGGAGGCGGGGTGACGCCCGGCGTGCCTTCGGGCTGCGGGGTGTCGGCGGGAGGGGGTGTCTGACCGTCGCTCATGACTGACAGTGAACCACCCGAGTCGCCCCAGGTCGAGGGACACCGCTCCCCATCGCGCTCGCTCGGCCCGCGCCGGAGACGGCGACGGCGCCGGACCCCGCTCGGGGATCCGGCGCCGTCGGACGCGCGTCGCGATTACTTGATGATGCGGATCGCGAAGGGGTAGCGGTACGCGCCGCCGCCGTTGACGCGGGTGAAGCCGATGATCGAGAAGATCAGGCTGCAGACCCACACCGCGAGCGACAGCAGGCTGCCGAGGAAGCCGATCGGCACCCCGGTGGTGGCCGCGACGACGCCGAAGATGATGTTGAGGATGAACGCGGCGATCGCGCCGAACACGATCGTGATCTGGAAGTTCAGCGCCTCCTTGCCCTCCTGGGCGACGAGCGGGCCGCGCTCCTTGAGGATGAGCCAGATGAGCAGCGACGGCAGGAAGCCGAGGATGCCGCCGAGGTGGGCGAACGAGGCCCACTGCTTGTCTTCGGCCGGGCTGAGCGGCTGGGCGGGTGCGGGCTGCGGAGCGCCGTACTGCGGCTGCTGGCCGGGCTGGCCGTAGCCCCCCTGCGGGGCGCCGTACTGCGGCTGCTGGGGTGCGCCGTACTGGGGCTGACCCGGCTGCTGCGGGGCGCCGTAGGCCGGCTGCTGCGGCTGCTGGGGCGCGCCGTACTGCGGCTGACCGGGCTGCTGGGGGTTGTTGGGGTCCGTCATGGCGGCGTATGCCTTTCAGAGGGGGAACGCGGGGGCGGCTCCCGGGATGAGGTCGTGCGGTCGCCGTCTCGGTCGCAGAAGACCAGCCGGGACGCGGCACTCACGGTAGTGGGTGGCTCGTCGGCGGTGCAACGACATTCCCGGTGTTGCGGCGGTTAGACTTGGCAGTCTTCGCACTGGAGTGCCAGCGCCGCCCTCGCCGTGATCGGCGAGACGGACGGCGAGCACGGCCGGGGCGACGCGATCAGGACGCGACAGGGAAGGAGCACCGTGGTCTCGGAACGCTCCCTCGCGGTGCTGCGCGCGATCGTGCAGGACTACGTCGAGTCGCGCGAGCCGGTCGGCTCGAAGTCGATCGTCGAGCGGCACGCCTTCGGCGTCTCGGCCGCGACGATCCGCAACGACATGGCTCAGCTCGAAGACGAGGAGCTGATCGCGGCCCCGCACACCTCGTCGGGTCGCGTGCCGACCGACAAGGGCTACCGGGTCTTCGTCGACCAGCTCACCGACCTGCGTCCGCTCAGCCCCGCGCAGCGCCACGCGATCGAGGCCTTCCTCGGTCAGGCCGACGACCTCGACGATGTGCTGGCGCGCACGGTGCGGATGCTCTCGCAGCTCACGAACCAGGTGGCGCTGGCGCAGTATCCGCTCTTCGGCTCGTCGCGCGTGCGGCACGTCGAGATCGTGGCGCTCGCGCCGAGCCGGCTGATGTCGGTGCTGATCACCGATTCCGGGCGCGTCGACCAGAGCCTGATCGAGCTCGCGGACGCGGCCGAGCAGGCCGCCGCCGAGGAGCCCTACCTCGCCGAGCTGCGCGCCCGACTCAACGCCGAGCTGATCGGCGTGACCCTGAGCGAGGCGCCCGGCGTGCTCGCCCGGCTGCTCGACGGCATCCCTGCGCCCCGTCGCGCCCTGGCCGACCGGATCGCGGCGCGGCTCGCGCGGCAGCTGGCCGACAGCCGGCAGGACCGCCTGGTCATGGCCGGCACCGCCAACCTCGCCCGCACCGAGGGCGACTTCACCGGCAGCATCTTCCCGGTGCTCGAGGCGATCGAGGAGCAGGTGACCCTGCTCAAGCTGTTCGGCGAGATGGAGATCGACGAGGCGGGGGTCGCGGTGCGCATCGGGCGCGAGAACGCGGGCACCGGCCTCGAGGAGACGAGCGTCGTCTCGAGCGGCTACAGCGCCGGCGGCAGCCTCGCGCACGTGGGCCTGCTCGGACCGACGCGCATGGATTACTCGAACAACATGGCGGCGGTGCGCGCGGTGGCGCGCTACCTGTCGCGACTGCTCGGAGAGGACTGACCTTCGTGGCCACGACCGACCACTACGAGGTGCTGGGTGTCGCTCGCGACGCCTCGCCCGAGGACATCAAGAAGGCGTACCGCCGTCTGGCGCGCGAGCTTCACCCCGACGTCAATCCCAGTGAGGACGCGGCCGAGCGCTTCAAGTCGGTGACGCACGCCTACGACGTGCTCAGCGATCCGCAGCAGCGTCAGCGCTACGACCTCGGCGACTCGGCGTCGTTCGGCTCCGGCGCGTTCAACGGCGGCTTCGGCGACATCTTCGAGACCTTCTTCAACGCGGCCCAGCGCCAGAGCGGCCCCCGCTCGCGAACGGAGCGCGGCCAGGATGCGCTGCTGCGCATCGAGGTCGACCTCGACGAGGTCGTGTTCGGCACCGCCCGCGATCTGGAGATCGACACCGCGGTTCGCTGTCCCACCTGCGACGGCGCCTGCGCCGCCCCCGGCACGCACGTGCAGACCTGCGACATCTGCCGCGGTGCGGGTCAGATCCAGCGCTCGGTGCGCTCGCTGCTGGGCAACGTCATGACCTCGAGCCCCTGCGGCACCTGCCGCGGCTACGGCACCGTCATCCCCTCGCCCTGCGTGACCTGCGCGGGTCAGGGACGCGTGCGCGCCAAGCGCACGGTCGGCGTCGACGTGCCGGCCGGCGTCGACACGGGCATGCGCATCCACCTGCCCGGCGAGGGCGAGGCCGGCCAGGCCGGCGGACCGAACGGCGACCTCTACCTCGAGGTCAAGGTCGCGCACCACGACGTCTTCAGCCGCACGAACGACGACCTGCTCGCGACGGTCGAGGTGCAGATGACGGATGCGGTGCTCGGCACCAAGGTCACGCTCGCCTCGCTCGATGGCGACGTCGACCTCGAGATCAAGCCGGGCACGCAGAGCGCCGAGGTGCTGACCGTCAAGGATCGCGGCATCACCCACCTGCGCGGCGGCGGCCGCGGCGACCTCAAGGTCGGCGTGCAGGTCATCACCCCGGTGCGTCTCAACTCGAAGGAGAAGGCGATCTTCGAGCAGTTCGCGCAGAGCCGCCCGCCGATCAAGCCGGAGTTCGCGACCTTCCAGCAGGGGCTGTTCGCGAAGCTGCGCGACCGCTTCCTCAACTTCTGACCCGTTCCGACCCGCGCGCGGCCCGCGTCCGACGCGGTCCGCTGATCCCGGAGGGCTGACCGATGGCGTGGCTCTATCTCAACCCCGAGTTGACGGCGGCGCAGGCGGTCGCCGGTGCGCGGGTGGCGATCCACGGTGAGGAGGCGGCGCACGCGGTCAAGGTCGCGCGCACCCGGGTCGGCGAGCGCGTCTCGATCGGCAACGGCGACGGCGTGATCGTCACGGGCGCGGTCGTCAGCGTCGAGCCGGGCGAGCTCGTGCTCGAGGTCGACGAGACGCGCGTCGAGGCCGATCCGCAGCCGCAGCTCTGGCTCGCGCAGGCGCTCGCGAAGGGCGGGCGCGACGAGATGGCGGTGCAGGCGGCGACCGAGCTCGGCGTCGCCGGCATCGTGCCGTGGTCGGCGGAGCGCTCGGTCACCCGCTGGGATGCGGCGAAGGCCGCGAAGGGCCGCGCCCGCTGGGAGTCGATCGCGCGCGAGGCGGCCAAGCAGAGCATCCGCACCCGCGTGCCGGAGGTGACGGCGCCGCAGACGACGACCGAGCTCGCGCGCTCGGAGGGGCTCGTGCTGGTGCTCGACCCGGGCGGCGCCGAGCCGATCTCGCGCGTCGAGCTGCCGAGCGAGGGACGGGTGACCTTCGTCGTCGGACCCGAGGGCGGAATCTCGCCGCGCGAGCTGGCGCTGCTGGCCGATGCGGGCGCCGTCGGCGTGCGGCTCGGCGCGGAGGTGCTGCGCACCTCGACGGCGGGCCCGGCCGCGATCGCGGTGCTCGCGGCGCGGCTGGGGCGCTGGTGAGATGACCGCGGAGGCGGATCCGCACGACGAGCGCGGCCGCGACCTGACGGCGGCCCCCGACCTCAGCTGCCAGCTCGACCCGACCGGGTTCGAGCTGCCGCGCGTGATCGCCCGCCTCGCGGCGGAGGCCGGGGTCGAGCCGCGGGCGCTCTGGCAGAACTCCCTCGGCGGTCTGACGTTCTGGCTCGGCGAGCGCATCGTGAAGTGGTCGCCGCCCGTGCTCGCCGCGGCGCTGCGCCGCGAGGAGGAGCGGATGCGCTGGCTCGAGGGCCGGCATCCGGCGCCGCGGGTGCTCGATGCCGGCTCGGATGCGGACGGCGCCTGGCTCGTGACCGCCGCGCTCGCCGGCGACACGGCCGTCACCGACGCCAACCGCGCGCGACCCGAGGTCGCGATCGCGGCGATCGCCGAGGGGCTGCAGCGCATCCACGCCCTCCCGCTCGCCGACGTGCCGACGCACTGGGCCGATGAGACCTGGGTCGGGCGTCAACCGGCGCAGCTCGGCGCGCGTCCGCCGATCGACGATCCGGTGCTCGTGCACGGTGACGCCTGCGCGCCCAACACACTCCTCGATGCGCACGGTCGCTTCGCCGCGCACGTCGACCTCGGCGATCTGGCGCCCGGCGACCGCTGGGCCGACCTCGCCGTCGCGAGCATGAGCCTGGAGTGGAACTACGGGCCGGGGCGCGACGCCGCCTTCTATGCCGCGTACGGAATCGAGCCGGATGAGGAGCGCATCCGCTGGTACCGGCAGCTCTGGGAGCTCGAGTCCTGAGCGGGGTCGCCGACGGTGTCTCCGCGGCGGCTGCGGGGCGGTGTTCGCCGGGCGCGAGCGCACTGCGGCGGCCTGTTCCCGCCGATTACGATGGACTCATGAGCGACAGCGCCCCCTCGATCTTCAGCCGCATCATCGCGGGTGAGATCCCGGCCGACATCGTGCTCGACGACGACCGGGTGATCGCGATCCGCGACATCGCCCCGCAGGCGCCCGTGCACCTGCTCGTCATCCCCAAGACCGACGCCTACCGCGACGTCAGCGAGCTCGCCGCCGGAGATCCGGCCCTGCTCGCCCACGTCGTCGCCACCGCCCAGAAGCTCGCCGACGAGCACTCCGGCGGCCAGTACCGACTCGTCTTCAACACCGGCGCTGAGGCCGGCCAGACCGTGTTCCACGTGCACGCGCACGTGCTCGGCGGCGGCCTCGAGGAAGGAAAACTTGCCTGACGGCACCAGCTCTGCGGGGATCGACCCCCGCCCCACCCCGATCGGCGGCGCCGACCGCGCGGAGATCGAGGTCGACGGCGTCGCCATGGTGCGACTGCTCGGCCCGCAGGACCGCCTGCTGACCACGATCGAGAAGCAGTACCCCGAGGTCGCCGTGCATGTGCGCGGCAACCACGTGACCCTCGAGGGCGACGCCCGCGAGGTGCGGGCCGCCCGCACCCTCGTCGAGGAGCTCGTGACGATGGTGCGCGACGGCGCCGACCTCGGCGCCAGCGACGTGACCAGCTCGGCGCGCATCCTCGACCGCGGCGAGGGCAGGCCGGCCGAGCTGCTCGGCCAGGTCATCCTCAACAGCCGCGGCAAGGTCATCCGCCCGAAGACGGCCGGACAGCGCGCCTACGTGGATGCGATCGACGAGAACACGATCACCTTCGGCATCGGCCCGGCCGGAACCGGCAAGACCTACCTCGCCATGGCGAAGGCCGTGCAGGCGCTGCAGCGCAAGGAGGTCGAGCGCATCATCCTGTCGCGCCCGGCCATCGAGGCGGGGGAGCGGCTCGGCTTCCTGCCCGGAACGCTGACCGACAAGATCGACCCCTACCTGCGGCCGCTCTACGACGCGCTCAACGAGATGATGGATCCCGAGCTCGTGCCGAAGCTGCTCGCGACCGGCACGGTCGAGGTGGCGCCGCTCGCCTACATGCGCGGGCGCACGCTCAACAACGCCTTCGTCGTGCTCGACGAGGCGCAGAACACGACGCCCGAGCAGATGAAGATGTTCCTCACCCGCCTCGGCTTCGACTCCCGCATGGTCATCACCGGCGACATCACCCAGGTCGACCTGCCCGCCGCGGCGAGCGGACTCCGCCTGGTGACGAAGGTGCTCGACGGGATCGACGACATCCACTTCGCCCGTCTCACGAGCGACGACGTCGTTCGTCACAGCCTCGTCGGCCGCATCGTCGACGCCTACACCGAATACGACGAGCAGCAGCAGGCGCGACGCTTCGAGCGCGAGCAGCGCGACGCCCGATCCGACGGCGCCCGCGAGGGCGCCAACCGCGCCGAACGCCGCGGCCACACCCCGCAAGACCGCCGCCCGCCGTGGCAGAGAGGCCGCTGATGTCGATCGAGATCAACAACGAGTCGGGCATGGAGGCGGATGTCGCCGCCATCCAGCGGCTCGCGGCCTTCGCCCTCGACCACATGCGCGTGCACCCCGACGCCGAGCTGGCGATCCAGCTCGTCGACGAGGCCGCGATGGAGCAGCTGCACGTGCAGTGGATGGACGAGCCGGGCCCGACCGACGTGCTCAGCTTCCCGATGGACGAGCTGCGCCCCGGCAACGACGAGGAGCTGACCCCGCCCGGGCTGCTCGGCGACATCGTGCTCTGCCCGCAGGTCGCCGCCTCCCAGGCCGTCACCGCCGGTCACTCGACGCTCGACGAGCTGCTGCTGCTGACCGCTCACGGCGTGCTGCATCTGCTCGGCTTCGACCACGCGGAGCCCGAGGAGCACAAGGAGATGTTCGGCATCCAGGCCGAGATCCTGCTCGGCTTCGCCGTCGCCGAGCGACGACGGTAGGCGCCATGATCGGCGTCTTCCTCGGCATCGCCGTCGTCCTGGTCGCCTTCGGCGGCCTTCTCGCGGCGACGGATGCGGCGCTCGCCGCGCTGAGCCGCGTCGACCTCGCCGACCTCGCCTCGCGCAGCCGCTCGCGGCGCTCGCTTCTCGCGATCGCCGACGACATCGGCGCGCACGTCAACGCGGTCAACTTCCTCCGCGTCGTGTCGGAGACCGGCGCCGCGGTGCTCGTGACCCTGGCGCTCTCGATCGTGATCGAGGACTGGTGGTGGGTGCTGCTCGCGAGCGTGCTCATCATGACCGCGACCTCGTTCGTGCTCGTCGGATCGAGTCCGCGCAGCGTCGGGCGTGCGCACGCTCGCGGCGTGATCGGCTTCGCGTCGCCGCTCGTGCGCGGCATCCGCGTCATCCTCGGGCCGGTCGCCGACCTGCTCGTCGCGATCGGCAACCGGGTCACGCCCGGCCGCCCGTCGACGGCGACGTTCTCGAGCGAGGAGCAGCTGCTCTCGATGGTCGACGAGGCCACCGAGGCCGAGGTGCTCGAAGAGGACGATCGCGAGCTCATCCACTCGATCTTCGAGTGGGGCGACACCGTCGTGCGCGAGGTCATGATCCCGCGCACCGACATGGTCACGGTCGACGACGACGTGACCGTCGCCCAGGCGATGGGGCAGTTCCTGCGCACGGGCGTCTCGCGTATGCCCGTGACGGGTCGCGACGTCGACGAGGTGCTCGGCATCCTCTACCTGCGTGACGTCGCCAGGCTGCTGCACGAAGGACGCCGGGATGCGGATGCCGTGCCCGTCACCGAGCTCGCCCGGCCCGCCCAGTTCGTGCCCGAGTCGAAGAAGGCCGACGACACCCTGCGTGAGATGCAGCGCGAGGCGAACCACCTCGCGATGGTCGTCGACGAGTACGGCGGCATCGCCGGTCTCGTCACGCTCGAGGACCTCATCGAGGAGCTCGTCGGCGACATCAGCGACGAGTACGACCGCGACGTCGACGACGCGACCGAGCTCGAGCCGGGACGGTGGCGCGTGCGCGCCGCCCTCGCCACCGACGAGCTCGGCGACCTGTTCGGCATCGAGCTCGACGACGACGACGTCGACTCGGTCGGCGGATTGCTGACCAAGGTGCTCGGCCGCCTGCCCGAGGTGGGCTCGACCGTCACCGTGTCCGGACTCGTGCTCACCGCCGAGCGCACCGACGGTCGTCGCGGCCGCCTGCGCACGGTCGTCGTCGAGCGCGACCCCGACCTCGCCGACGCCGAGGAGGCGTTCGGCACCGACACCCCCGCCGCCGGCGTGCGCACTCCCGCCCGCGGCATCCGCACCGGCGCCACGGCGCCCGAGAAGGAGCAGCGCTGATGGGACACCACCTCTTCCGTGCCGGATTCGCCACGTTCGTCGGCCGCCCCAACGTGGGCAAGTCGACGCTGACCAACGCCCTCGTCGGCGAGAAGGTCGCGATCACCTCGTCGAAGCCGCAGACCACGCGCCGCGCGATCCGCGGCGTCGTGCACCACGCCGACGGGCAGCTGATCCTCGTCGACACCCCCGGCGTGCACCGGCCGCGCACCCTGCTCGGCCAGCGCCTCAACGACGTCGTGCAGTCGACGCTGGGCGACGTGGATGTCATCGGCTTCTGCCTGCCGGCCGACGAGAAGCTCGGACCCGGCGACCGGTTCATCAACGAGCAGCTCGACCAGCACCCGAAGGCGAAGAAGGTCGCGATCGTCACGAAGATCGACGCCGCACCGCGCCCCCTCGTCGCCGAGCGCCTGCTGCAGATCAGCGAGCTGCGCGAGTGGGAGACGATCATCCCCGTCTCGGCGCAGAGCCGCATCCAGCTCGACCTGCTCACGAGCGAGCTCATCAAGCTGCTGCCCGAGTCGGAGCGGCTCTACCCGGCCGACTCGGTCACCGACGAGGGCCTCGACCACCGCATCGCCGAGCTCGTGCGCGAGGCCGCGCTCGAGGGCGTGCAGGATGAGCTGCCGCACTCGCTCGCCGTCACGATCGACGACCTGGTCGAGCGCGACGACAAGGAGCTCGTCGAGGTCTACGCCAACCTCTGGGTCGAGCGCGACAGCCAGAAGGGCATCATCATCGGCAAGGGCGGCGAGCGCCTGCAGGAGATCGGCGCCCGCGCCCGCGCCGAGATCGAGCCGCTCGTCGGCAAGCAGGTCTTCCTGTCGATCCGCGTGAAGGTCGCCAAGGAGTGGCAGCGCGACCCGAAGCAGCTGGGGCGGCTCGGGTTCTGACGGGGCGGGGCACGGCTGGGCGGCTCGGTCTTGCCCTGCGCGCGCGCGTTCTGAGGTGGCGAGGGTCTGAAGCGGTGCCGGTACTGCCGCATCCCGCCGCTCGTCTCAGCGCGTCGTCGAGTCAGGGATCACGCCTCGGGATCGCGGTGTTGGATGTCGGTGGAATGTGCATCTGATCTGCGGTTCTGGTCGACGATGATGGTCCGCGCGAATGTCGGTGGTGCCTGTCACAGTGCAGGTATGGAGAACCCCACGACCACACCCGGAGGCAGCGGCCGTGCGCCGTTCGTCGGTGGTGGTGGTGTGACCTGTGCCAGGTCATCGATGGTGCGGTTGGCGGTGACGTGACGCTTCCTGAGCTCGTGCTCGAGGCGGAATCCGCGGCTCTGAGGCTGGCGGCCGCCCAGGTGGCGGAGGTGCGGATGCTCGCCCGTGCCGGCCAGCTCGCGGAAGCCGAAGCGGCTGGTTCACCGGCGAACGTGCGGGCGCACGACATGGCGCTCAGGTCGATCGCCGCCGAGATCGGCGGCGTCCTCCGCTCACCCGACCGGACCATGCAGCGCCGCATCGGAGAAGCGCGGGAGATCGTGGAGTTCTACCCGGCGGC
>NZ_VHQG01000003.1 GCF_006517435.1 Schumannella soli | reverse complement strand
GGGACCTCGTGGGAGAGTAGGACACCGCCGGACTTCTTTCGAAAGAAGCCCACCCGTTTTCACGGGTGGGCTTCTTTTGTTTAAGGCGCCGTCGAGGCGGCCCGCAGCCTGGTTCGATGAGCGGCCTCATGATCTGGTCCCGTCGACTGGTCCGCGCCGCCTGGTGGCGGGCGCACACGCTGTCGGCCGGTGTCTTTCTCGGCGCGGGATCCCTCATCGGTTTCGAAGCGCTCGCTCTCGTCGTGGGGTTCTCAACCGCGTGGCCCGTCCCATCCCATCCCGTTGGTCGTGGCCGCGCTAGCTCTCGTGTACTGGCTTCGGCGGCTGCTCATCAGGCGCCCGTACCCGAATGAGCCAGACCTTCCGCCATGCCGTCAGGGGACGACTGGAGCGCGCCGGCGACGGTGATCGACGGGGTGTTCTGCGGTCCGGAGCCCGGTCTCGCAGAAGTCGCTACTCGTGCGGCAGCTGCCCTGAGCGCCGCTGGCGCCGGTCCCGCAGAGCGCGTTACGGCTTCTTCGGGGCCGGCATCTCGCGCACGTTGCCGGCGCGCTTCGCGATGGCGATGACGCGACCGGGGCCGAAGAGGAACCAGGCGCCGACCGCCAGCAGCAGAGAGACGACGAAGACGATCAGGCCGATCGCATCCGTGGCATCCCGCGCCGCGTACATCGTGTTGAGGTTGCGCAGGGCACCCGTGGTGAGCACGAGTCCCACGTGCACGATCGTGAAGACCACGAAGTACCAGAGCACGAGGGCGTGGATGCGACGGGCGAACAGGTCGCCGAGAACGCCCGAGGCGCGCTTCCACGCCGCAGGCCATCCGGGAGAGAGGCGCAGGCCGGTCAGCAGAGCGAGAGGCGCCGCGAGGAACACGGTCGCGAAGTAGCTGAGCTGCTGCAGTCCGTTGTAGTTGGTCCAGCCGTGGTGCACGGGCCACTCGAGCGAGAGGTACTGCACGCCTGCGGATACGGCGTTCGGCACGACGTCCCAGCTGAGCGGGACGATCCGCATCCACTGCCCCGTTGAGAAGAGCAGCACGACGAAGACGATGCCGTTCAGCACGAACAGCGAGTCGACGACCAGGTGCCACCAGACGTGGATGCTGAGCCGGGTCGGCTTCCCCTTCAGTTTCGGGAAGCGCTCGGGATCGCGGGTGAAGAACGCCGGCGGGCGCTGCTTGGAGCGGATGCGCAGCCCCGAGGCCACGATGAAGATCAGGAAGAACGAGTTGAGCGCGTGCGACCAGTTGAGCCAGGCCGGGAAGCCGATCGGCGTTCCGGCGGCCGGGAGCACCTCGCCCGGGTAGGCCGCGAGGAAGTCGGTTCCGGTGGCGGTTCCCCGCCACCAGCGCGCGGCGACGATGGCGACCACGAGCACGACGACGGCCACGGCAGCGGTGATCACCACGGTGCGAACCGGCCAGCCGAGAACACGGCGGGGCTCGGGGTGACTCACCCGCACGAATCTACCGGGTGGCGCGCACGGATCCCGCGCTCGACGCCCTGCCGACGCGGTCCTACGGCGCAGGACGACGCACGACGCCGCTGACCGATCGGCCCGGGCGTGACATCCTGGAACCCCGTGCCTCGCGCTGTCGCGTGCACGGAAGAGAGGACGACTGGAATGACCATGGAGCGAGCCGTCGCCCCCGCGCAGCGCGCGGTCGACATCCTCGGCGGCGACGTGAGCGAATCGGCCCTCAAGGGCTACCTCGACGGCCTGCCCGGCGTGGATGCGGTGGGCCTCGAGCAGCGGGCAGCCGGCCTCGGCACCCGCTCGATCAAGACCAGCTCGAAGAAGTGGGCGCTGGACCGCATCATCGAGCTCATCGACCTGACGACGCTCGAGGGCGCCGACACCCCCGGCAAGGTGCGCTCGCTCGTCGCGAAGGCGCTCGTGCCCGACGCGAGCGATCTGACGACGCCGCGCGTCGCGGCGGTCTGCGTCTACGGCGACATGGTGCCGCACGCGGTCGAGGCGCTCGGCGCCGCCCACGGCGACCCCGACCAGGGGCTGGTCAGCGTGGCGGCGGTCGCGACGGCGTTCCCGAGCGGACGCGCGTCGCGCGCGGTCAAGCTGGCCGACACCCGGGATGCCGTGGCCGCCGGCGCCGACGAGATCGACATGGTCATCGACCGCGGCGCCTTCCTCTCGGGGCGCTGGGGTCAGGTCTTCGACGAGATCGTCGCCGTGAAAGACGCCTGCCGCAAGGCCGACGGCAGCTACGCCCACCTCAAGGTGATCCTCGAGACCGGCGAGCTCAACACCTACGACAACGTGCGCCGCGCATCCGTGCTGGCGATCCTCGCCGGCGGCGACTTCATCAAGACCTCGACCGGCAAGGTCAGCCCGGCGGCGACGCTGCCGGTAACGCTGCTCATGCTCGAGGTCGTGCGCGACTGGCACCGCTGGACGGGCGAGAGGATCGGCGTGAAGCCGGCCGGCGGCATCCGCACCTCCAAGGACGCGATCAAGTACCTCGTGACGGTCGCCGAGACGCTGGGCGAGGAGTGGCTCGTGCCGCACCTGTTCCGCTACGGCGCCTCGTCGCTGCTCAACGATGTGCTGCTGCAGCGGCAGAAGCTCGCGTCTGGCCGCTACAGCGGCCCGGACTACGTGACGATCGACTGAGACCAGCGGAGATACGGACAATGAGCTTTCTCGAGTACGCCCCGGCGCCGGAATCGACGTCGGTCCTCAAACTGAAAGACGCCTACGGCCTCTTCATCGACGGCGAGTTCGTCGACGGCAGCGGCGCCCCCTTCGACACCATCGCACCCGCGACGGGCAAGAAGATCGCGACGGTGTCGACGGCGGATGCGGCCGACATCGACCGCGCGGTCGCCGCGGCCCGCCGCGCCTACGACACGACCTGGTCGCGCCTCAGCGGTCGCGACCGCGGCAAGTACCTGTTCCGCATCGCGCGGCTCGTGCAGGAGCGCGCCCGCGAGCTCGCCGTGGCCGAGAGCCTCGACAACGGCAAGCCGATCAAGGAGACGCGCGACTTCGACATCCCGACCGTCGCGGCGTGGTTCTTCTACTACGCCGGATGGGCCGACAAGCTCGACCACGCCGGGCTGGGACCCGCCCCGCGCGCGCTGGGCGTGGCCGCGCAGGTCATCCCGTGGAACTTCCCGCTGATGATGCTCGCGTGGAAGATCGCACCGGCGCTCGCGGCCGGCAACACGGTCGTGCTGAAGCCGGCCGAGACGACGCCGCTCACGTCGCTCGTGTTCGCCGAGATCCTGCAGCAGGCCGACCTGCCCGCCGGCGTGGTCAACATCGTGACCGGCGCGGGGGAGACGGGCGCGGCGCTCGTCGCGCATCCGGGCGTCGACAAGGTCGCCTTCACCGGCTCGACCGCCGTCGGCAAGCGCATCGCCCAGACGATCGCCGGCCAGGGCAAGAAGCTCACGCTCGAACTCGGCGGCAAGGGCGCGAACATCGTGTTCGACGACGCCCCGATCGAGCAGGCCGTCGAGGGCGTCGTGAACGGCATCTTCTTCAACCAGGGCCAGGTCTGCTGCGCCGGCAGCCGTCTGCTGGTGCAGGAGAGCATCCACGACGAGTTCCTCGACCGGCTCAAGCAGCGCATGCGCACCCTGCGCGTGGGCGACCCGCTCGACAAGAACACCGACATCGGCGCGATCAACTCGGCCGAGCAGCTGCAGCGCATCACCGCGCTGACCCAGGCGGGGATCGCCGAGGGCGCCGAGGCGTGGAGCCCCGAGTGCGAGCTGCCGAGCGAGGGCTTCTGGTTCCGCCCGACGATCCTCACGAACGTCGCCACCTCGAACACGGTTGCGCGCGACGAGATCTTCGGACCGGTGCTGTCGGTGCTGACCTTCCGCACCCCCGCCGAGGCGGTCGCGAAGGCGAACAACTCGCCCTACGGCCTCTCGGCCGGCATCTGGAGCGAGAAGGGATCGCGCACGCTCGCCCTCGCCGACAAGCTCAAGGCCGGCGTCATCTGGTCGAACACCTTCAACACCTTCGACCCGACCTCGCCGTTCGGCGGGTACAAGGAGTCGGGCTACGGCCGCGAGGGCGGACGCCAGGGCATCGGCGCGTACCTGCAGGCGGCGGATGCGCCGGCTCCGGCGCGCGCGCCGGGTGAGCTCGGCGCTTCCGGTTCGGCCGGCGCGGGCAGCGCTGCCGGTGCTGCCTCCTCGGTCGCCCAGCGCGTCGCGAAAGCCGTGACCAAGCCCGCCGCATCCAAGTCGCCGGCTGCCAAGGCCGCCGCTGCCAAGCCCGCGAAGACCTCGACCCGGAAGGCCGCCAAGTGACCCGCCTCGCCGTGCCCAAGACCTACAAGCTCTACCTGGGCGGCAAGTTCCCGCGCAGCGAATCGGGTCGCACCTTCGAGGTGCGCACGCCCGCGGGGGAGTTCCTCGCGAACGCCGCCCTCGCCTCGCGCAAGGACGCCCGGGATGCGGTCGTCGCCGCCCGCGGCGCCGTCAGCGGCTGGGCGGGCGCCACCGCCTACAACCGCGGCCAGGTGCTCTACCGCGTGGCCGAGGTGCTCGAGGGGCGTCACGCGCAGTTCGTCGACGAGATCGTGCAGCAGGAGGGCGTCTCGCGCGCCGCCGCGACCGCGCAGGTCGACGAGGCCATCGACCGCTGGGTCTGGTACGCGGGCTGGACCGACAAGTTCGCCCAGGTCGCCGGCAACGCCAACCCGGTCGCCGGCCCGTACTTCAACATCTCGGTTCCCGAGCCGACGGGCGTCGTGGCGATCGTGGCGCCGCAGGACAGCTCGCTGCTCGGCCTGGTCAGCGCGATCGCCCCGGCCCTCGTGACCGGCAACACGGTCGTCGTGGTGGCGAGCGAGCGCTTCCCGCTGTCGTCGATCAGCCTCGCCGAGGTGCTGGCGACGAGCGACCTGCCCGGCGGCGTCGTCAACGTGCTCACCGGCTCGCCGGCCGAGATCGCGCCGTGGCTCGCATCGCACCAGGACGTGGACGCGCTCGACCTCGTCGGCGCAGGCGACCTCGACTGGGTCGCCCTCGAGCAGGCGGCCGCGGAGAGCGTCACGCGCGTCTCCTGGCCCGAGCAGGGGCCGGATGCGGCGGCGCCGTCGCTGGAGCGCATCCGCCAGTTCACCGAGACCAAGACGGTGTGGCACACGAAGTCGCTGCTGTAGCCCAGCCCGCGAGAGTACGTGCTTTACGCCCCTCGCTCGGAGCGTCGCGCCGCACAGTGCGTCCTCTCGCGGAGCCCGGTCGGACGGACGGGCGACGCGCCCGGACCGACCGCGGGACCAGGCGAGTGGTCAGAGCGGGCTCGTGCGTAGGGTAGAGTGATTCCTCGGTCCGGTCCTTCGGGAACGGCCTTGGGGTATGGTGTAATTGGCAACACGGCGGTTTCTGGTACCGTTGTTCTTGGTTCGAGTCCAGGTACCCCAGCTTTTCGAAGCCTCGTTCTTCTTCCTCAGCCTCGGCAGCGTCGGGGATTTTTGTTGCCCGGGTGCGGGCTGGAGCCGCGTCGACGGCGCTCTACACTCGGGCGCATGACCACCCCGCCGCGCTCGCCGCGGAGTCGTACTTCGGTGCGATCCGATTCGGGTGAGGCGCGGGGATCATGGGCGCGGGAGCCCGGCACTGAGGTGCGGGCGTTCACGGCGACGGACGTCGATCCGCCGGGCGGGGAGGCGACGCCGCGGGTGATCCGCACCGGGTCCGAAGTGGCGGACGTCCCACTCGAATGGGCTCCGCACGCGCACTCGATGCATGAGCTCGTGTGGGTGCGCGGCGGCACGATGACCTCGCGCGTCGGGGATCGGGTGTTCACCGTCGCGGAAGGGCGCGGGCTGTGGATGCCGGCGGGCGTCGAGCACGCCGGTCGGCTGACCGCGGGCGGCGAGCTCTTCGACGCGTTCTTCGAGGTGGGGACGACGCCCGGCGATGTCGCGCGGCGGCTCGGCGGCGACCGCGCGCGCGAGATCGAGATGACGCCCGTGCTCGAATCGCTGCTGCTGCACCTCGCGCGGCCCGACCTCGAGCCGGCGGCGCGGGCGCGCGCCGAGGCGGTGGTGTTCGACGTGATCGAGCCGGCCGCGCATCCGCTCGCTCTGGCGGTTCCGCAGGACGCGCGCATCGCGCCGATCGTGACGGCACTGCTCGACGATCCGGCCGACGCGCGCGGGCTCGAGGACTGGGCCGCCGAGCTCGACGCGAGCGAGCGGACCATCACGCGGGCTTTCCGGCGGGCGACGGGGCTCTCGTTCGCGCAGTGGCGGCAGGCGCGGCGGGTGCACCACGCGCTGCTGCTGCTCGCCGAGGGCGGCGACGTGAACTCGGTCTCCGACGAGCTCGGATACGCCCAGGCGAGCACCTTCATCACCGCGTTCCGTCGGGTGATCGGCGTGACGCCGGGCGCCTTCGCGGCACGCCAGTGAGTCGAGCCGCGGTCCGGCGTTCACGGGGAGTGGTGGCCGGAATCGTGGATCGGGTGTCGGATGGACCGGGTTGCTGACACGGCGGCGCGCGACCTAGGGTGTTCGAGGCAAGGTAAGCCTTACCTGATCTGAGACGAGGACCTCGCCGTGTCAGCACCCATCGACGGGAGCCGGCGTCGCGCGCACCACAGCAGCGCACGACGAGCGGCGAACGGACCGGCGACGCGGAGCAGCATCCGCTCGCCGGCGCCGGAAGGTCGGAAGACCGGACCGCCGCGCCGATCGCGATCAGGACAGCGCCGTGCCACGCATCCACCCGAGAGGATCCACCCCATGACCCGACTGCGCCTGCTCGCCGCGGCCGCCACGGCCGCGGCCGTCGCGCTCGCTCTCAGCGCCTGCGGCACCACGACCGTCGCCGACGCCGGCTCCGACGCGCCCGCGAAGCCGACCACCGCCGAGTGCAAGGCCGACACGACGACGACCGACACCGGTCCGGTCACGATCACCGACGGCGTCGGTCGCACCGTCGAGCTCGAGCACGCCGCGAAGCGCGTCGCCGTTCTTGAGTGGCAGCAGATCGAGGATGCGCTGACCCTGTGCATCACGCCCGTCGCCATCGCCGACCCCGAGGGTTACGCCACCTACGTCACTGCCGAGCCGGTTCCGACGGGTGTGAAGAGCGCCGGCACCCGCGAGGAGCCCGACCTCGACGCGATCTACGCCCAGAAGCCCGATCTGATCATCGTCGAGGCCTTCAGCGCCGATGACGAGAAGGTCACCCGCCTGCTCAAGCGCGACGTGCCCGTGCTCGTGACCAAGGGGTCGGACACGAGCGATCCGATCGGCAACATGAAGAACGTGTTCTCGACGATCGCGAAGGCCACCGGACGCACCGAGCGCGCCGAGGCGGTGCTGAAGCAGTTCGACGAGCACCTCGCGAAGGCGAAGGCGAAGGTCGCCGACGTGTCGCTGCCGACCAAGAAGTTCCTCTTCTTCGACGGCTGGATCGAGGGCGGCAACGTCGTCATCCGCCCCTACGGCCAGGGCGCGCTCTTCACGGCGCTCGGCGAGGAGCTCGGACTCGAGGGCGCCTGGACCGACGACATCGACAAGACCTACGGCTCGGGCGGCGTCGACCCGGCTTACGGACTCGGCCAGACCGACATCGAGGGACTGACCGCCGTCGGCGACGCGAACCTGTTCTTCTCCAACGACGAGACCGACGAGAGCTACGTGCCCGAACTCGAGAAGAGCCCGATCTGGACCGCGCTGCCGTCGGTCAAGGAGAAGCGCGCGCACGCGTTCCCGGCCGGCGTGTGGGGCGCGGGTGGTCCGAAGTCGAACCAGCTCGCGATCGACGCTTACGTCGACACGATCCTCGGTTCCTGAGCGCCGCGGCCGCGGGTGGATGCCGGTGGCCCGCCTGAACACGGAGTGATGACCACCACGTGACGTCGACCTTCGAGCGCGATGCGCCTTCCGGCACCGAGTCGGAGGGCGCATCGGCGCGTCCGGATGAGGCGCTCGTCGCGGCCGATGCGGCCGATGCGGCCAACGCGACGAGCGCGCGCCCCCGGCTCGGCCTCCGCGGCGGCTCGGCCGGCGCGCTCGTGCTCGTCGGACTCGCGATCGCTGTCGTCGTGGTCGGCGCCTGGCACCTGACGCAGGGCACCTCGGGCATCGGCCCGCTCGACCTGCTGCGCCTGGCGACGGGGGCGAAGGAGACGGTCGGCGGGGTTCCGGTCGAAGACGTGCTGACCGGCTCACGTCTGCCGCGCCTGCTCGCCGGCGTCGCCGTCGGCGTCGCGCTCGGCGTCGCGGGCGCGCTGCTGCAGTCGGTCACGCGCAATCCGCTCGCCTCGCCCGACACGCTCGCGGTCACGGCCGGCTCGTACTTCGCGGTGTCGGCCGTCGCGGCGTTCGGCATCAGCATCCCGCTCTGGGCTTCGGGCGCCGTCGCCTTCATCGGCGGGCTGCTCGCCGCCGCGGTGGTGCTCTCGATCGCCGGGGCGGGCGCGGCGACGGCGACGACCCGGCTCATCCTGGCCGGCTCGGCGATGGCGATGGCCCTGGACGCGGCCAGTGCGGTGCTGCTGATCCTGTTCAAGGAGAGCACGACCGGGCTGTTCGCGTGGGGGAGCGGTTCGCTCGCGCAGCTCAATCTCGACGCATCGCTGCGCGCGGCGCCGCTCATCGCCGTGGTCGTCGCGGTCGGCATCCTGCTCGCGCGCCGACTCGACCTGCTCACGCTCGGCGACGACGCGGCCGCGTCGCTCGGCGTTCCGGTGCGCTCGACCCGGGTGATCGCGGTCGTCGGAGCAGTGCTGCTGACGAGCACCTCGGTCACGGTCGCCGGCCCGATCGCGTTCGTCGGGCTCGCGGCGCCGGTCGTGGCGCGCCTGCTCGCCGGGCGCATCCGCTCGCTGCACCGGCACGTGCTGTTCCTGCCCGTGTCGGGGCTGCTCGGGGCGCTGCTGATCCTGCTCGCGGATGCGGTGGTGCGGGCGATCCTCGGCGCCGAGGGCGCCACGGTGGTGCCGACCGGGGTGCCGACCGCGCTGCTCGGGGCGGTCGTGATCGTGCTGCTCGCGCTGCGCATCCGGGCCGCGTCGGCCGCGCGCACGCCGCCCCAGGCGAAGCTGCGGGCGCGTACGCGTCGGCGCTTCGTGGTGATCCTCGTCGGAGCGGCGGTGCTGGTCGTCGCCGCGGTCGTGCTCGGCGTGCTCGCGGGCAGCCTGTGGCTGAAGCTGGGGGATGTCGCGCTCTGGCTGCAGGGCGCCGCACCCGACCTGATCGCGCACGCGCTCGATGAGCGGGTGCCGCGCGTGCTCGCGGCGCTGCTCGCCGGCGCCGGGCTCGCGCTCGCCGGAACGGTCGTGCAGAGCACCGTGCGCAATCCGCTGGCCGAGCCGGGCGTGCTCGGCATCAGCGCCGGCGCGGGCCTCGGCGCCGTGATCGTGGTCACGTCGCTCGGGGGCAGCCGACCGCTGCTCGTGCTCTTCGCCGTCGTGATCGGCGTCGCGACCTTCGCCGCCGTCGCCCTGCTCTCGGCACGCGGAGGGCTGCAGCCCGAGCGCTTCGTGCTGGTCGGCATCGGCTTCGGCTACGGGCTGAGCGCGCTGACGACGTTCCTGCTGCTGCGCTCCGACCCGTGGAACACGCCGCGCATCCTCACCTGGCTGTCGGGCACGACGTACGGGCGCGAGTTCGTCGACGTGCTGCCGATCGCGGTCGGGCTGGTCGTGGCGGTGCCGCTCGTGGTGGGCCTGCGTCGCCGGCTCGACCTCGTCGCGATCGACGACGACACCCCGCGGCTCATGGGCGTGCAGGTCGGCCGCACGCGTCTGCTGCTGCTCACCATCGCGGCGCTTCTCGCGACGCTCAGCGTCGTCGCGGTCGGCGTCGTCGGCTTCGTCGGACTCGTGGCGCCGCACCTCGCCCGCGCTCTCGTCGGCGCGCGGCACGGGCGCATCATCCCGGTCTCGCTGCTCTTCGGCGCGCTGCTCGTCTGCATCGCTGACACGCTCGGACGCACCGTGATCGCGCCCTCGCAGATCCCGGCCGGGCTCGTGATCGCGCTGATCGGGGCGCCGTACTTCGTCTGGCTGCTGCGGCGCACGCGCGCCTGAGATCTCGGGTGCTGCGCGCGGGCGGCGTCAGCCGCCGGCGAGGAACTCCCGGATCAGCGTCTCGACCAGCGCGGGGCGGTCGGCGACCACGTCGTGCGTGGATCCGGGCACGATCGCGAGCTGCGCGCCCGGGATCGAGGCGGCGATGAGCAGGCTGTGATCGACCCGCACCGAGTCGCGGTCGGCCGAGAGGATGAGCGTGCGCGCGGTGATCGCGGCGAGCGAGGCCGGGTGGATGCGCGGCTGCTCGGTCCAGAGCTTCACGAGCTTCGCCATGACCACGTCGCCGTGCGCGGGGCCGTCGGGGGAGAGGCGGTCGTAGTGCCTCCGCTCGGCGTCGCGCTGCGGAGCGGCGGATGCGGCGCTCGAGCCGTCGGTCTCGGTCTCGGCGGTTGCGGATGCGGCCGGCGCCGCCCGTTCCCGCAGCACACGCGCCCCCGCCGGGGCGTCCGGCGCATCCACCGCGAAGCTGAAGCCGGAGTAGTCGAGATTCCCGCTGATCGCGACGAGGGAGCGCACGCGGCGGGGCTGCTCGCGCGCCAGCAGCAGGCCGAGGATCGCGCCGTCGCTGAACCCGACGACATCCACCTCCTCGAGCGCGTGCGCGTCGAGGTAGGCGATCAGCGAGGCCAGCGCGACGTCGTAGGAGTAGTCGCCGGCGACGTCGGCCGTGCGACCGTGCCCCGGACGCTCGTAGGCGAGCACGCGACGCCCGCCGGCGACGAGCGCGTCGCCCTGCGCCCGCAGGTGCTCGAGCGAGCAGAAGCCGCCGTGCAGCAGGAGGAGCGGGTCGCCCGAACCCGCGACCTCCTCGTAGAGGTCGTCGTCGCCGATCCGCAGGTAGCTCACGGTCTGACAGGCTAGCGACGATGCCCGATACGCCCGCTCCGCTCGCCCCCGCCGTCTCGCCCGCGCGCCACTGGATCGGCCTGCTCGCCGTCGGCCTGATCGGCGGCTTCCTGTCAGGCCTCTTCGGCGTCGGCGGCGGCATCATCATGGTGCCGCTGCTCACCACGATCGTCGGCTTCGACCACCGCCGCGCCGCCGCGACCTCGCTCGCCGCGATCGTGCCGACCGCGATCGCCGGAACCGCGAGCTACGCCGCGGGCGGCCAGGTGCAGCTCATCGCGGCGACGATCATCGGCGTCGGCGGCATCATCGGCGCCCAGATCGGATCGCGGCTGCTGCGACGGCTGCCGCTCGGCTGGCTGCGCTGGCTCTTCGTCGCGCTGCTCGTCGTCGTCGCCGTGCGCACCCTGATCGAGGTGCCGTCGCGCGGCGGGGAGTTCGCGATCACCGGCCCGAGCGTCGTCGGACTCATCGCGCTCGGGCTCGTGATGGGGATCGCGTCGGGGCTGTTCGGCATCGGCGGCGGCATCCTCGTCGTGCCCGTGCTGATCGCCGTCTTCGGCGCGAACGACCTGCTCGCGAAGGGGACCTCGCTCGCCGCGATGATCCTCACGGCACTGTCGGGCACGATCGCGAACGTGCGGGCCCACCTGGTGCGTCCCGCGGAGGGCCTCGTGCTCGGCGTCGCCGCGGTCGCGTCGTCGTTCGGCGGCGTCGCGCTCGCCTTCGGACTGTCGCCGATCGTGGCGAACGTCCTGTTCGCCCTGCTGATCGCCTTCTCGGCGGTGCAGATCGTGATCGCCGCGCTGCGGGACCGCCGGTCGCGCTAGGTCGACGGCTCAGCCGATCGTCGCCGACGAGAATCCGGAGGCGACGTGAACGGTGAGCTGATCCGGCGCGTCCGTCGAGTAGGCCAGCAGGAAGGTGGCGCTGCCGCCCGCATCCAGCTCGCCGGTGTGGCCGGCGTCGATCCCGGCGCGGCGGTCGAGGAGCGGCGTAGCCGCCACGCCGTTCGCGGACGCCGAGAAGAGCAGATCGAGGTCGGCGGCCTTCGTGCCGGTGTTCGTGACGGTGACGGTCATCACCCGCTGAGCGGCCTGGTCGTCGCCGATGGCGCGACGGGTGGGCGTGTAGTCGGCGGGCTGTGACACGGTCACATCGAAGCCGCCGACGTGCACCGTCTGGCCGAAGGCGGGCGACGCGACGGGCTGCGCCTCGGCGGTGTCGCCCGTGACCGACGCGGCCGTCGTCGTGTCGGCGAGAGCGGATTCGCTCGGGATCGGCGCCGAGGTGTAGCCGAAGATCAGGGCCAGAGCGATGGCCGAGAACGAGAGGGTGGCGCCGAACAGCGCGACCGCCTCGCCGCGACCGCGGCGGCGGGTGAGCACGATCAGCCCGGCGATGATGCCGACGAGACCGGCGCCGGCGGCGACGATCATCGTGCCCTGCATGGCCGACATCACGGCCGCGATCGAACCGAGCCCGAGCGAGAGGGTCGCGAAGGCGACCGGCGGCAGACCGCCGCGGGGAGCAGATCGATCGAGGGCGGCCGCCTCGGCGTCATCCGCCAGGCTCACGCCGGCGACGCCGCCGTTCGCGTGACGCAGAGCGGAGACCGGCGCCGCATCGGCGGCGGGCGCGGCCGGCTCGAGCACGGACGCGACGACGGAATCCACGAGGGATACCGCCGAGGTGTCGAGTGTGCTCATGGTGCCCACCCTGCCCCTCGCGCGCGGGCGGGATCAGTCCCAATTCGAGCGCGCCCCTTTCGAGGGACGGGCTTTCCGCTGCCGCCGACCGCGGCCCCGGATCAGAGCTCGATCGACTCACCGGGCTGCAGGACGAAGGCCTCGCCGCCGACCTGCGCCACCATGTCGGCGATGCGGGTCTCGGCCATCGACTTGCCGGCCTGCGAGTTGATCATCTCGTGGATGGGGAAGGTGCGCTTCGGCTTGACCTCGAGCACATAGTCCATGAACTCGGCCGCCTTCAGCCAGGGCGCGCTCGACGGCACGGCGAGCACATCCACCGGCTCGTCGGGGATCGTGAACGAGTCGCCCGGGTGGAACAGCGTGCCGTCGACGAGCACGGCGACGTTGTCGATTTGCGGGATCGACGAGTGGATGATCGCGTGGCGTCCGCCCTCGAACTTCAGCGTGAACGGCCCCACCTCGACGGTCTCGCCGGGTCGGGCGATGATGACGTCGAATCCGGTCGCCGCCAGCGCGACGGCCTCGGTCGAGTAGACCGGGATGCCCTCGTTGAGCTCGAGGATGCGCTCGACCTGCTGCTGCGTCCAGTGATCAGCGTGCTCGTGGGTGATGACGATGCCGGCGACCTTCGTCAGGTCGAACAGCGGAGTGGTGAACGAACCCGGGTCGATGACGAGCTTCTCGTCGCTCTTCTCCAGCACCAGGCAGGCGTGCTCGTACTTCGTCAGCTTCATGCCGCCGACGCTAGCGCGCGCGGCCGACGCGGATGCGGTGCGCGCGGTGCGTGCTCAGGATGGCGCGGTCTGCCGCCGGCTCAGGACCGCATCCAGCGCCGCAGGTCGAGCGCGACGACCCGGCGACGCCCGGGCCACTCGCTGTGCGTCCAGAGCCGGCGGCGGTCGGGGTCGACGGCGATGTCCTCGGGGCCGGAGGGCAGCACCTCGCGGTGGCGGACGAAGCCGCCGACGATCTCGAGCTCGGCAGCGCGGTCATCGGCGGCGGCGCGTCGAACCGCGCCGTCGCCGACCCCGCCGACCCAGAGGTCGCCGCCGCGCCGGTCGCCGTTCGTCGAGGTGAGGAACCAGGTGCCGTCGACGACGACCGCCCCCTGCAGTCCGCGCAGCCCGGGCTGGTGCACGTCGTCGATCGGGATGCGGTCGGGTTCGTCGTCGGCGCCGCAGCCGTCGAGCAGGGCGTCGGCGTCGAGCGGGATGCGGAGCAGGCGCCCGCCCTCGGGGGTCGAGCTGAACTCGCCGGCGACGAGGAAGGCGCCGGCGGTGCCGGTGCCGGTGCCGCCGTCCGCGGTGCCGCCCGGCTTCCCGCTCTCGAGCGAGATGAAGGAGAAGCGCAGGCGGCCGCGCGCCCCGAGCGAGGAGTAGGAGCGGTGCTGCGGCAACACCAGCCGGTGTCCGAAAGGCAGCCGTCCGGCCGCCCAGGGGATGCCGGCTCCGGCGCGGCCCGATCCGTCGAGGAGCAGCAGATCGCCGAGCCGGAACTCGCGCAGCCCGCCGCTCGCCGCGGCGACCAGAAGTCGATCGCCCGTGAACGCGATGCCGCCCGCGTGCACCTCGACCGGCTCGAAGCGCACGCCGCTCGGGGCCGCCTCGTCGACGACCGCGTGCACGAGCAGCACGTTCCAGTAGCGCGGGCGCCGTACATCCAGGTCGACGATGCTGAGCCGCGATCCCTGACTGGCGCCGCGCCGCTTCTGCGCGAACCAGCTGACGAGCAGCACGCGGCGTCCCTCGTGGCGGATGACCTCGATGCCCTGCGGCCACCAGCGTTGACTCCGGTCGTCGAGCCACTGCCAGCGGAGGGTGTGCGTCGCGGCCGGAGCGGTCGAGCGGATGCGCGACATGCGCCGCGGGCGGGGGAGGCCGTCGCTGCGGCGCCACCCGAGTCGGGCGAGCAGCGCGCTCGCGCCCGCCGCCTGACGTCCGGAAGCGAGCAGCCCGTCGAGCCCGAGCCGGGTGTGCGCGGCGAGCAGGCGGTCGCGGGCGTCGTCGTCGGCGATCTCCCGCCGCAGTCCGTGCCGCACCTGAGCCACGCGACGAGCCTAGGGCGGGCCGCCGTCGCGGACCCGGCCGTCGAGCGGGCGGTGCGCATCCACTCGGCGAACGCGCATGCGGGATGCGTCGATCGAGCGGCCGCGCCCCGCACTGGGGGAGCGCGCCGTCTCGGAGCGGACGCGGCGTTCTGCCATGATGCGAGGCATGCCGCGCGACGACGACCGTCCGCGACGCGTCGTCGTCGCGATCAACCCGAGTGCCTCGTTCGGCGCGAAGTCGACCGTGGGCCCCGCCCTCGTGGCGACGCTGCGCGCCTCGGGTCACGACGTCACGTCGTTGACCGAGCCCGACTTCGAGCAGCTGATCGCCTCGGCCGAGCGTGCGATCCGGTCGAAGCCCGACGCCTTCGTGGTCGTCGGCGGCGACGGCATGGTCAACCTGGCCGCGAATCTGCTCGCCCGCACGAAGGTGCCGATGGGTCTCGTGCCGTCGGGCACCGGCAACGACATGGCGCGCGGGCTCGGCATCCCGCACGACGATACCGAGGCGGCCATCCGCCACCTGGATGCGGCGCTGAAGCGCCCGCCCCGCACGATCGACGCCGCTCTGATGCGCTTCACCGACGCGAAGACGGGCACCGCGACCGAGAAGTGGTTCGCTTGCATGCTCAGCGCCGGCTTCGACGCGATCGTCAACGAACGCGCCAACAACATGCGCAACCCGAAGGGGCCGAGCCGCTACATCCTGGCGATGCTGATCGAGCTGCTGAAGCTCAAGCCGATCCGCTACCGCCTCGAGATCGACGGACGCCCGCTCGAGACCGCCGCGAGCCTCGTCGCCGTCGGCAACGCGATCTCGCTCGGCGGCGGCATGAAGCTGACCCCCGACGCGCAGGTCGATGACGGCGTGCTGGATGTCGCGGTCGTTCAGCCCCTGTCGCGCCTCGGCTTCCTCAAGCTCTTCCCCTCCGTCTTCAAGGGCACGCACGTGCGCGACAAGCGCGTCGCGATCTACCCGGCGAAGCGCGTGCGCATCGAGGCGGATGTGGTGGCCTACGCCGACGGCGAGCGCGTCGCCCCGCTCCCCATCGACGTCGAGGTGGTGCCGGGCGCCCTGCGCGTGCTCGCGTGACCCGCAATCCCTGCTCGGCGGCCGGCGCGCAGCTGACGCGCGCATCGTACGGAAGATTGCCGTACGCTCGAATGCTATGGCTGCCATCAAATCCGAACGACTCGAATTGCGGCTCACCGGTGAGCAGAAGTCCGAGATCGAGCAGGCTGCGGCACTCTCCGGCCGCTCGGTGACGGACTTCTCGGTGACGGCACTCGTGCGCGAAGCCGAGGAGGTCATCCGGGTCGAGCGCGACCTCCACGTGTCTCCGGAATCGTGGGACGCGTTCAACGCGATCCTCGATCGTCCGGCGAAGCCCGTGAGCGGACTGGCCGATCTGCTCCGTCGCCCGAGCGCTTTCACCGAGTGAGCTCGTTCGAGCCGCCACGCGCGATCGTCGCGGGGGATCGATTCGTCACCTTCGACTGCGGCCGGCAGCCGCTCGATGAGTGGCTTCGATCGCGGGCGCTGCGGAACGAGGTGACGGGAGCCTCGCGCACTTTCGTCACGGTCGAGCGGGATTCCGGCGATGTGGCCGGGTACTACTGCTTGTCGGCCGGTTCGCTCGCCCTCGACGAGGCGGTCGGTCGCGTCCGGCGCAACATGCCGTCTCCCATTCCGATCATCCTCATCGGTCGGCTCGCGGTGGATCGGCGATTCGCCGGTCGCGGACTCGGCGCCTCGCTTCTGCAGGACGCGGTGCTCAAAGGTCTCGAGGCGTCGCGCATCATCGGCGCGCGGGCGTTTCTGGTCGATGCCCTCGACGATTCCGCCGAGAGCTTCTATCGCAAGTTCGGCTTCGAGCTGATGCCGCCCTCGTCCAAGCGCGCCATGTACCTGCTCGTGGCCGATGCCGAGGCGACTGTCGCCGCACTCTGACTGGAGCGTCGGACTTTCGATCCGAAGTCCGACTCTGCGTGCCACCTGGCCGAACGATCCGCGCGTCAGGCGTCGACCCAGCCGAGGTCGGCGTCGGGGACGAAGCGCACCTGCGCGGCGGGGGCCGCATCGAGCTCGAGCACGAGGATGTCGTTGAGGCCGGCACGGAGCACGGGCCCGGGCACGACCAGGGTGCGCTGCGGCCCGCGCGACCAGTAACGGCCGAGGCAGAAGCCGTTGACCCAGACGATGCCCTTGCCGAGGGTGCTCGTGTCGAGGAAGTGATCCGGGCGCGAGGCATCTGCCGGGGCTTCTTCGAGCTCGATGGTGCCGCGCGCGAAGGACGGGCCCGCCAGCGGGCGGAGGGCGGCGCTCGCCGCGTCCGCGTCAACGGGCCTGCCCGACGCGCCTGATTCGTCTGACTCGCCTGACCCATCAGGCCGGCGCGCCCCATCCTCGCCTCCGAGCTCGCGCAGCGCCGGCTCGCCGAGCACCCGCGTCGTCCAGCCGAGCAGCTCCTCGCCGTCGAGATGAGCCCCGCCGATCACGCCCTTGTCCTCGCCGATGCGCGGGCCGTAGTTCACGCGGCCCTGGTTCTCGACCAGCAGCTGCAGGCGGGTGCGGATGGGCGGCACGGTCAGGGCGCGCTGGTGGTGGTCGCGTGCGATCACGCCGACCACGACGTCGTCGACGATCACGTGCACCCGGTCGCGCACCTCGCCGACGGTGAGCACCGAGGCCGCGGCGGTGCGGATGCTCGTCTCGTGCAGCAGGAATGCCGCATCCACCGTCACCTGCGACATGGTCGGCAGCGCGCCGGTCGCGGCGATGGCCGGCAGGGACGCGGCGGCGTCGATCATCGAGCGCGACCGTGTGAGCGGGATGTGCCCGGTCGCCGGCTCGACCGACGACGGCGGAACCTCGTCGGGCAGCGTCGTGTAGCGCCCCAGCACCTCGCGGAACGCCCAGTACTTCTCGGTCGGCCGACCCGCCTCGTCGAGTGGCGCGTCGTAGTCGTAGCTCGTCGCGATCGGCTGGAACAGACCCTTGTCGTTCGCCCCGCTCGTCAGGCCGAAGTTCGTGCCGCCGTGCAGCATGTACAGGTTCACCGAGGCGCCCGTGGCGAGCAGCGCATCCAGGTCGGCGGCGGCGTCCGCGGCCGAGGTGGTGTGGTGCGGCTGGCCCCAGGAGTCGAACCAGCCGTCCCAGTACTCCATGCACATGAGCGGACCGGTCGGCTGGTGCTCGCGCAGCGTCGCGAGCCGTTCCGGGGAGCGCGATCCGAAGGATGCGGTGCGGTGCAGGCCGGGGCGGGATCCGCGGTCGAGCATGTGCGGCTGCGGCTGATCGACCGTGGTGAGCGGCACGGTGATGCCGGCCGCGCGGGTCAGCCGGGTCAGCTCATCCAGATAGTCCGCGTCGTCGCCGTAGGCGCCGTACTCGTTCTCGACCTGCACGAGCACGACAGGACCACCGGCATCGATCTGCCGTGGCGCGACGATCGCGAGTGACCGTGCGAGGTAGTCGCCGACCGCGGTGAGGAAACGCGGCTCCTGTCGGCGCACTCCGACGTCGGGATCGCTGAACAGCCAGGCGGGGAGCCCGCCGCCGTCGAGCTCGGCGCAGATGTACGGCCCCGGGCGCACGATCGCGTGCATGCCCTCGGCCGCGATCTCGTCGAGGAACCGCGCCAGATCGAGCGCGCCCTCGTCGAGCCAGACTCCCGGTTCGGGGGAGTGCTGATTCCAGGCGATGTAGGTCTCGATCGTGTTGAGGCCGAGCAGCCGCGCAGCCCGGATGCGGTCGCGCCAGCGGTCGGGGTGGATGCGCCAGTAGTGCAGCGCTCCCGACAGGATGCGGTGCGGTCGCCCGTCGAGCAGGAAGTCGTGCTCGCCGATCTCGAAGCGGGTCATGCGCGGACCGCCGCGCTCGCCGTGGTGTCGGCGTCGGCGTCGACGCCTTCCGGCGCCCCGATCGTGTCGAGCAGCACGAGCAGCACCGACGCCGTCCAGGTCATCGAGCGGTCGCGCAGCCCGGCGCCGCTCAGCGCGTCGAAGTTCTCGGCCATGCCCTCGGCGGCGCAGGCGGCCGCGAAGTCGCGCGCGATGCGCTCGGCGAGATCCGCTCGCCCGCCGCGGCGCAGCCCGTCGACGAGCAGCAGCGTCGTCGGCGCCCAGACCGGGCCGCGCCAGTAGCCGTCGGGGTCGTAGTCGGGGCTCGACGGCGGCTCGGTCGCCGGGCCGACCGCGGTCAGGTAGCCGTCCTCGATGAGGGTCGCGACCGCCGCATCGAAGACCTCCGTCGGCAGCAGCTCGCCGAGAGCGAGCGGCATGAGCGTGAGCAGACTCCGCGAGGGGATGCGCTCGCCGCTGAGCGTGTGCCGCGCCGCGAAGCGCTCCCCGGTCCAGAAGCCGTCGACGAGCAGCGCGACCGTCGCCGCGGCGCGCTCTCGCCGGAGCGCCGCCTCATCCGGCCGACCGAGTCGTCCGGCGATGCGACCGAGCGCGGACTCCTGCAGCGCCAGGAAGGCGAGCAGGTCGGGGCTCTGCACGGGCACGCCCTCGCCGAAGACGGTCGAGTTGTCCCAGCCGGAGTCGTTGCCGTGGTTGTAGGAGGGGATGCGGTCACCGCGGTAGTCGCGCTGCTCGCGCCACCACGTCGTCCAGCGTCGCAGCGGCGACTCGAGCGCGGCGAGCTGGCCGTCGCTGACGGCGTCGTGATCCATCAGCCAGGAGACGGTCCAACCGTGGATGGGCGGCTTCGCGAAGTTGAACTGCACGCCGGCGTCGTCGATGTGGTCGGGCAGTCCGCCGTGCTCGTCCTGGTGGTCGAAGATCGTCAGCAGCTGGTCGACCGCGGCTGTCGGGTCGCGGCGCAGGGCCATCGCGTTGAAGCAGTGGTCCCAGCTCCAGATGTGCGCCATCCGGTTCTTCGACATCAGCATCGACTCGCGGCGCAGTGCCCCGCCGGCGGGGACGAGCGCCGACCACGTGACGTAGGCGGCGAGCCGTGCGGTCGGCTCGAAGCGCGGGTCGTGCGCTGCGGGGGCTCCGTGCCGCTTCCACCAGCGGTCGAAGTCGGACTCGGCCGAGGCGACGGCGTCGTCGAAAGAAGCCCGGGGCGACGCGAGACCGAGTTCGCCGCTGCTCACCGCGACCGCCGGGTTCGCCGCGGGCGCGCTGCCGAACTCGTCGATCACGAGCAGGGCCGGGCCGTCGGCGGCCGACACCTCGAGGCGTCCGTCGGTGCTGCGTTCGACGTCCCACCCGCTCGCGAAGCGGGCCTCTCCGGTCAGCAGCTCGAGACGGTAGTTGCGCACGGCGCCGCTGTCGATGAAGCGCCAGGCGCTCTCGCTCTCGGCCAGCACGACGTCGTAGCGGTCGCGCACCGCGAAGTCGATCGTGAGGGTGCCGCGGAGCACGCGGATGAGCGCGCGGCCGGAGCCCGTCAGCGTCAGCTCGACCTCGGCGGTCGCGCCGTCGCGCAGCAGCAGCCTGCCGGCGTTCACCTCGACGCCCGGCAGCAGCGCATCCCCGACGCGCAGCCGCAGGATCTCGCGATTGCGCACGCCGCCCCGCACGGTGCGCAGGTACACGCCCGCGACCGGCTCGTCGAAGGCCGAGACGGCGAAGAACGACCCGCGGATGCTGAACGGCGTGCCCGTGATGTCGACGGGCAGTGCGGCGCTCACGCGGCGTCCGGCAGCGGCAGCAGGACCGAGGCCCCGGCGGCGAGCTCGACGGTCGTCTGCGCGGTCGGCGCGCCGACGACCCCCATCGCGCCGGCGATCGCCGACAGGTCGACCCGGAAGCTCCGTGCCTCGTCCGCCAGATTGCGCAGCTCGAAGCCGGCGTCGCTCAGCGTCCAGCTCAGTCGGTAGGCGTCCTGCTCCAGCGTGATCGTGCCGTGGTCGCTCACGCGCGGCGCGATGATCAGGTCGGCGTCGAGCGCCGGTCGCACGCCGAGGTACTCGTTCACGAGCACCCACGCGAACACGCAGGGGTACTCGTAGTAGTGCGCGGCTCCGTGCCAGGGCGTGCCGTCGATGTAATAGACGTGATTCATGTCGTAGCGCTCGCCCATGATCCAGGCGTCGTCGCGCCCCTGCCGGGCGACCGTGTCGAGCTGCGTCCGCAGGGTCGCGCCGTCGCCGCGCCACGACCAGTAGGCCGCATCCCAGCTCCAGTAGCGGCCCGCGGCGCAGAGGTCGTAGGGTCCGCCGTCGCCGATCTCGCTCGCGGTGTAGTCCTGAACCCGTGCCGACAGGAACGTCGGGAAGCGCTGGAACTCGGGCCGCTCGCGGTCGACCAGCTCGGCGACGGCGCGGGTCTGCGCCGCTTCCGCCTGGCCGAAGAGGGCCGGCAGCACGTTGGCGAGCAGGTGGATGTGGTCGTGCACGACGCCCGAGCGATCGACCCAGTCGGTAAAGCGGCCGGCATCCTTGTCCCAGTAGCCGACCGGGAGCGGAGCGACGAGCGCGCTCGTCAGCTCGGTCGCCCGGGCACGGTAGTGCGCGCTGCGCTCGCCGCGGTCGAGCAGCTGCTCGAGCTCGGCGAGCAGCTCGAAGGAGCGGATCGCGAGCGAGGCCGACATGGTCTCGCGGCCGTCTTTGATGACCTGGTCTTCGTAGTAGACGTCGCTCCAGAGTCGGCCGAGCGGGTCGAGGCAGCTCTCGACGAGCGAGGTGGCGCCCTCGAGCTCGTGGATGTGCGCGGCCAGCCAGTCGAGGTCGCGGGTGCGGGCGATGTACATCCGCACCGACTCGATCACGGCGATGTTGCCGGTGGCGAGGAACATCTCGGCGTTCTCGCGCCCGTCGGCGCTGTTGCGGCGCACGTGGTACTCGCGATCGCCGTCGGGCTGCACCGCGCAGGGGTCGCGCCAGAGACCGGTCGGGTCTTCGCGCATCAGGCGCAGCTGCAGCTCGATCATGCGGCGCACGACGTGCAGGTCGGCGCGGTCGCCCCAGGCGAGGCGTCCCTTGATCTGGAACTCGTGGTCGACGTCGGGGTAGGTGCCGAGGTACTTGTCGGCGAGCGTGCTGATCACGTAGCCCGCGGCGTCAGGGTAGTCGGCGGCGACCGTGCGTTCGACGACGCAGGGCACCATCGTGTCCCAGTAGAAGCCGGCCGCGGCATCCGCGAGCAGCTCGCCGCCGGGGATGTCGAGGGCGAAGCGTGCTCCGGTCACGTCGGCGTGCGGGCGGGCCCGGTGCCGGATGAGACGGGCCTCGCGGGCGGCGATGCGCACCACCCAGCCGTCGGCGTCCGGAACCGCCTCGATCGCGGCACCGGCACCGGCACCGGCACCGGCGCTGTCGCCGCCGTCCGCTGTCTGCAGCAGCCAGGCGGGCTCCCCGCCGAGCGCATCGGCGGGGAGCAACCAGGCCGTGCCGCGGCCGCTCAGAGTGCGACCGGAGTCGTCGCTCGGCAGCACGAAGAGCTCGTCGTGACCGTCGAGCAGCACGACCGACCCGCCGCTCACGCGCAGCTCGATGCCGGGCACGTCGTCGGGGGCGGTGACGGACCAGGTGCGCTCGTCGCGCGGGGTCAGGATCGCGCTGGTCGCGGGGAGCCGGGTCGGCTCGGCGGTCTGCTGCATCGGTGGGGCACTCCTTCGTGTTCATGCTCGCGATCGCGACGCCGGCTCGATCTCTCGTCGCTTGCCAGTTCGCGAATCGCTCGGTTACAGTTTGCAAACTTCGGTTGCAAGATTGCAAGCCGAACGGCGATACTCGCCGAAGACCGACTCCCCACCGGTGCTGCAATCCGATCAGAGAGGATCTCGATAGCAATGACCTCCCACTTCTCCCGACCGAGGCGCTGGGCCGCTCGCGCGGGTGCGCTGGCCCTCGGCGCGGCGCTCGCCGCCGGCACCCTCGCCGGCTGCTCGACCTCCTCCGGCGACGACGCCGGCTCGAAGACCATCACCGTCTGGGGCTGGGGCGACCCGGTCAAGGGCATGAAGGCGGCCGTGCCCGCCTTCGAGAAGAAGCACGCCGGCGTCACCGTCAAGGTGCAGGACGTCGGCAACCCCGCCATCTGGGACAAGGTGACGACCGGCATGGCCGCCGGCGGCAGCGGCCTCCCCGACGTGATCGACGTCGGCGCCGACTATATGAGCAACTACCTCGAGACCTTCCCCGACGGCTTCGCCGATCTCACCCCGCTCGGCGCCGACAAGCTCGAGAAGAACTTCCCCACCGGACTCTGGGGCGGGGCGCAGAAGGCCGACGGCCACCAGTACGGCATCCCCTTCGAGGTCAACACGAGCCTGATCTTCTACCGCACCGACCTGTTCCAGCAGGCGGGCGTCGACCCGGCATCCATCGACACCTGGGATCAGATGCTCGACGCCGGCAAGAAGATCAAGGCCGCAACAGGCGCCGACCTCTTCGCCGTCGACAAGGCGGCCACCCAGGCCGACGCGGCGAACTTCTGGCAGATGCTCGCCCGGCAGAGCGAGTCGTTCTTCTTCGACAAGAAGGGCGACATCGACTTCACCAGCAAAGGCAGCGTCGATGCGCTCGAGTTCATGAAGAAGGCCAACGACGCCGGACTCATCGCCGACGTGCCGCAGAGCCAGGGCACCACCTCGCAGGCCAAGGGCGAGACCCCGGTCGCGCTGCTGCCGCTCGCTTCGTGGGCTGTCAGCACCTTCGCCAACGACGCCCCTGACATGAAGGGCAAGTGGGCCGTGCGCACGCCCCCGGCGACCGATGCCGGCGGGCTGACCGCGGCCTCCGCGGGCGGCACCTACCTCGCCGTCACGAAGGCCAGCAAGAACCAGCAGCTCGCCTACGACTTCGTCGAGTTCTCGATGGCCACCCTCGAAGGGCAGCAGCTGGTCTACGACGGCGGTCACCTGTTCCCGAGCTTCAAGCCGATGTGGGAGACCGACGCCTTCAAGGCTGACAACGACTACTTCGGCATCAACACCAACGACCTGGTGATGACCGCGCTGAACCAGAAGACGCCGCCGGACTACTACACGAAGGACTACGCGAAGGCCCTCAAGGCCTACGACGACGCGCAGACCCAGGTGCTCGTCAGCGGCGCCGACCCGAAGAAGGCGCTCGCCGACGCCGCCGAGCTGCTCGCCGGGCAGACCGGCCGCAAGATCGCGAAGGGCTGAACCGTCGGTGCGGATGCGGGCCCCGGCTCGCATCCGCACCCTGGCATCCGAGAAGACATGACCACACTCACCACCACGTCCGGCAGCGCCGCCGCGACGCGAGCACCGGCCGCCGCGCCGGCGCCTCGCCGCCGACGCACCCTGCGCGGGCGGCACATCCCGTACCTGTTCCTGTTGCCGGTGATCCTGCTGTTCGTCGGCTTCAAGGCCTACCCGGTGCTCTACGCGCTCGTGCTGAGCTTCACGAGCAACAAGGGCGGCGTCGACACCTTCGTCGGCTTCGACAACTTCGCGCGCGTGTTCTCCGACCCGCTGTTCGGGCGGGCGCTGCTCAACACGGTGCAGATCCTGGTGATCCAGGTGCCGGTGATGCTCGTCATCGCGGTGCTGCTCGCCGTGGCTTTCAACTCGAAGCTGCTCAAAGCCCGCGCGTTCCTGCGCGTCGCCTACTTCGTGCCGATCGTCATGGGGCTCGTCGCCTACGGCATCCTGTTCTCGGCGCTGCTCAGCTACAACGACGGCTTCCTGAACTTCCTCCTCACCTCGGTCGGGCTGCCGCGGGTGCCGTGGCTGGCCGACCCGAACTGGGCGAAGGTGTCGATCATCCTGGCGCTCACCTGGCACTACACGGGCAACAACGCCGTCATCTACCTGGCGCAGCTGCAGTCCATCCCCGAAGAGCTCTACGAGGCGGCGGCGATGGACGGCGCGAACCGCCGCCAGCAGTTCTGGAACGTGACGCTGCCCGGATTGCGCCCCGCGCTCGTGCTCACCGTCATCCTGTCGACGATCGGCACCCTGCAGCTCTTCGACGAGCCCTACGTGCTCACCGGCGGCGGCCCCGACAACGCGACCCTCACGATCGGCATGTACCTCTACAACAACGCCTTCAAGTACTTCGACTTCGGCTACGCCTCGGCGATCGGCTACGTGCTCACCGCGATCGTGGCGGTGCTGTCGGTCGTGCAGCTCCTCGTGCTGCGACGGAGGGCGTCATGAGCGCCGCCGTCACGAGCACCGCGAGAGCGCAAGCCGTCGCGAAGGAGCGGCTGCGTGCCCTCGCCGCCCGGCGCAAGCCGACCTCGCCTGGCGACCGCGCGCTCAGCATCGTGCTCACCACGGTGATCGCACTCGGCGCCGTCGTGATGATCGCGCCGTTCATCTGGCTGTTCGTCGCGACGACGCACACGACATCCGACATCTTCAGCTCGCCGCCGGCGCTGCTGCCCGGGCCGGAGTTCTGGAACAATCTGAAGGGTCTGCTCGACTCGGTGAAGTTCGGGGATGCGATCCGCAACTCCGTCGTCGTGTCGCTGCTGTTCACCTTCTTCGGCCTGATCATCTGCAGTGCCGCCGGCTACGCCTTCGCGAAGTTCACCTTCCGCGGCCGTGACCTCATGTTCGGCCTGCTGATCGCCTCCTTGGCGCTGCCCGGCCAGGTCACGCTCGTGCCGCTGTTCAAGATCATGGTCCAGCTCGGCTGGCTCGACTCCTACCAGGCGCTGATCCTGCCCGACCTGGCGATGCCCTTCGGCATCTTCCTCATGCGGCAGGCGATGCAGGCGGTTCCCGACGAGCCGCTGCAGGCCGGTCGCATCGACGGCGCGGGGGAGTTCCGCATCTTCTTCCGTCTCGTGCTGCCGATCATGCGGCCGTCGCTCGCCGCTCTGGCGATCTTCCTGTTCCTCGCGCGCTGGAACGACTTCGTCTACCCGCTGATCATCCAGCGCAATCCGGAGTCGTACACGCTGCCCGTCGCGCTGGCGACCCTGCGTGGAATCGGCACGACCGACTACGGCCAGCTGCTCACCGGCACGTTCATCTCGATCCTGCCGGTGCTGGCCATGTTCCTCTTCCTGCAGCGCCACTTCGTGGCCGGCCTGCTCGGCGGATCCGTCAAGCAGTAGCGGATGTGTAGGTTTCTGCGAGAGAAGACGGGAACGCGATGGTGATGCAGCAGGCGGGCGCCGAGCCGGCCCCGCGACGGAAGGGCTCCCGCACGCCCGTCGGGTCGACGAGCCTCGCGCACATCGCCCAGCTCGCTGAGGTCAGCGAGGCGACGGTCAGCCGTGTGCTCAACCGCAAGTACGGCGTCTCGGCGGCGACGCGGGCGGCGGTCGAGGACGCGCTGCGACAGGTCGGCTACGAGCGTCCGATGGGCAACGAGCTCGTGCTCATGATCACGCCGAACCTGCGCAACCCGATCTTCGCGCTGCAGGCCGATCGCATCGAGAACGAGCTCAGCCCGCACGGACTCAAGTCGATCATCTGCCAGGTGTACCCGGGCACGCCGCAGGAGCGCGACTACGTCGAGGCGCTCATCGACTCGGGTGTCGCCGCGATCGTCTTCCTGTCGGCGAGCAACACGCTGACCAAGGCCGACCACCGCGTGGTGCAGCTGATCGAGTCGCGTGGCACCCCGTATGTGAGCATCAACGGCGGATTCCCCGAGACGGATGCTCCGGTCGTCTCCACCGACGACTGGCGCGCGGCCGAGCTCGCGGTCGGGCACCTGCACGACCTCGGGCATCGCCGCATCGGGATGCTGGCGGGGCCGGTCGACAACATCCCCGCCGATCGCCGCGTCGACGGCTTCATCCAGGCGATGGAGCGCCGCGGCATCGACGACGCCGACGACTTGGTGGTGCGCAAGCACTTCAACGTCGAAGACGGCCAGCAGGCGACCGCCGCGCTCATCGCGCAGGGCGTGACCGGCATCGTCGCCTCGAGCGACGAGATGGCGCTGGGCGGCTATCGCGCGGCCGAACGGGCGGGCCTGCGGGTGCCGCAGGATCTCTCGATCGTCGGCTACGACGACTCGCCGATGCTCGACTTCACGGCCCCGCCGCTCACGACGGTGCGGCAGCAGACCGATCGGATCGCCGAGAACGTGGGTCGCATCGTCACGGCGCTCATCTCGAAGCGCGCCGTCGGCACCGAGGAGATCCTCATCGACCCCGAGCTGCGTCTGCGCGGCTCGACGGCGCCGCCGCCCCGCGCCTGAACGTCCGGACCGTTCGACGAACGGGCCACACGTCAGGCCCGGAAACAGTGGGTTCCGGGTTCAGCTCGCGTGCATCGCCGCGACGAGGTCGGCGGCGGCCTCGGGGTCGAGGCGGTGGTGCAGCATGCGGGGCTCGATCACGAGGCGGTGCTGAGGCAGCAGGGTCGCCAGGCGGTCGGCCGCGGTGATGAGCACCGGGAAGGTCTGCTCGCCGCGCAGGATCGCGACCGGGGCGTCGACGGCGAGCATCGCCGGCGTCGGGACCGCGAAGTCGCGGGTGATCGTCGCGTCGTAGACGGTCGACTGGGCGAGCGGCAGCAGCGACGCCCACATCGGAGACTGGCGGAACTGCTCGATCGCCTCCGCGGGCAGGCCGACGCCCTCGAGCTGGAACAGGGCGACCGCGTCGCCGTTCTCGCCGGCATCCACCAGAGCCTGCAGACGGTCGGGCAGGTCGGCGGCGAAGGGGTTCTCGAAGAGGAACGGCGGCTCCGACAGCACGAGCTGCTCGATCGGGGCGCCGAGCGACGCGGCGACGAGTGACAGGATCGCGCCCGACGAGTGACCGACGACCGATGCGCGGCCGCCGAGGTGGTCGATGACGGCGACCAGATCCTCGGCCTCGCGCTCGGGGGAGTAGGGAGCGGTGTCGCCGCTGCCGCCGCGGGCTCGACGGTCGAGCGTCGCGACGCGGAAGCCGCGGCCGGCGATGGCGGCGGCGACCTCGGCGCCGTCCTCACCGCGCGAGAGCGCGCCGCCGACGAGCACGAGAGGGATGCCGTCGCCGCGGGTCCGCACCGCGATCGGGGTGCCGTCAGCCGAGATGACGGTGGTCGTGTCGTCGTCGCTCATGCGTCCATGACAGCACCGACAGCCGACAGGGGGAAGGGGCTTCGGCATCCCTCGTCCGTAGCGGCTGCACGGCGAGCGCCGCCGGCGGCGCACCCGCCCCCGGCGGGGTCGAGTCGACCGGCGAACGGGGCGCGAATCCCCGGAAAACCGGGGCTGAACGCCGCGCGACACGCCGAAGGGCGCCGACGGCCCCGCTCGATTTGGAAGCCCGTCGGCGGCTGTGTCATACTCATCCAGTTGTCGTGACGGCCCCATCGTATAGTGGCCTAGTACGCCGCCCTCTCACGGCGGTAACGCGGGTTCGAATCCCGCTGGGGTCACGAGCAAAAGCCCTCGGTTCGCAAGAGCCGGGGGCTTTCTTCTTGCGCGGATGGGTGCATCCCGCTGACGACGAAGGCCCCGCCTGGAGTGATCCGGTGCGGGGCCTTCCTGTCGTCGCGGCGGCGCGGGCCGACGAGGACCGCGGTCAGTGCGTGGGACGCTCCGGGCTCGACGCGCTGGCACCTGCCGCCCCGCCGAGAGCAGCACCTGCCGGACCTCCGAGCGCGGCGCCGGTGGCGGCCCCCACCGCGGCGCCGGCGACCGGGGCCGGGCCGGGCACCGAGATCGTGCCTCCGTCGGCGGTCGGGATGGAGTGCTTCAGCGACCAGCGGTCGATGAGGGCGAGCGCGACCGCCGAGAGGATGAAGGTCAGGTGGATCACGACCTGCCAGAAGACGCCCTCGCTCGTGTAGGTCTCGCCGGTCACGTTGTTCTCGGCGGTGGTCGAGTTCTTCGCACCGAGATCGCCGACCTCGATGAAGGTCTTCAGCAGGTGGATCGACGAGATGCCGATGATGGCCATCGCCAGCTTGACCTTGAGCACGTTCGCGTTGACGTGCGACAGCCACTCGGGCTGATCCGGGTGCCCGTCGAGGTCGATGCGCGAGACGAAGGTCTCGTAGCCGCCGATGATGACCATGATCAGCAGGTTCGCGATCATGACGACGTCGATGAGGCCGAGCACGCCGAGCATCACCGTCGCCTCTTCGATCTCGATGCCGTGCTCGCCAGGGTGGGTCACATCGTGGATGACCTGCGCACCCAGGTGCCACAGTTCGAACATGAACACGATGACGTAGATCAGCTGGGCGATGATCAGGCCGATGTAGAGCGGAGCCTGCAGCCAGCGGCTGAAGAAGATGAAGTACCCGATCGCCGTCGCGCCGCGTCCGCGGGCGGCGGGCGGGACGGAGTACGACGGGTTGTCGGCAGGGCGCGGCGAAGTCATGGGGATCTGGTCTCCTGGCTGGGTCGGCGAGGCCACTAGACTAGGGCGCGCGAGAGGGAGTATCCCGCTAATCCGTTTCCGTCAGGACGGGCGCCGATGACGTCGCCCCGGAACCGGACGCCGCACATCCACCATCGACAGCCGCAGGGCCGTCGCGGGCGGGAGCGGCGGGGAGAGACTTTCGGCCCTCTGCCGTACCCCGGCACCGACCGAAACCCCTTCGGAGTCTGAATGACCCTCGCCCTGCCCTTCGCCTTCGAGATCGGCACGTACATCGTGCTGCTGCTGATCCTGACGGCCGACGTGGTCATCGCGTTCAAGCGCCCGCACGTCCCCTCGACCCGCGAGTCGGCGCTGTGGATCGGCTTCTACGTGCTGCTCGCCCTGATCTTCGCCGGGCTCATGCTCGTGCTGGGAGATGCGGAGCACGCGGGCCAGTTCGTGGCCGGCTGGCTGACCGAGTACAGCCTGTCGATCGACAACCTGTTCGTCTTCCTGCTGATCATGGCCCAGTTCAAGGTGCCCAGGAAGTATCAGCAGGAGCTGCTGATGGTGGGCATCATCATCGCGCTCGTGCTGCGCGGCCTCTTCATCGTCATCGGCGCCGCGGTGATCGAGCAGTGGAGCTGGATCTTCTACATCTTCGGCGCGTTCCTGCTCTATACGGCCGCGAACCAGGCGTTCACGAACCACGACGACGAGGCGCAGACCGAGAACCGCCTCATCCGCTTCCTGCGCAAGCGCATCGCCATCACCGACGACTTCGAGGGCGCGAAGCTGCGCACCACGGTCGACGGCCGCCGCTTCTTCACGCCGGTGCTGATCGTGCTCATCGCCCTCGGCACGACCGACCTGGTGTTCGCGCTCGACTCGATCCCGGCGATCTTCGGCATCACGCAGAGCCCGTTCATCGTGTTCACGGCGAACGTGTTCGCGCTGATGGGTCTGCGCCAGCTCTACTTCCTGCTCGGCGACCTGGTCGAGAAGCTCGTCTACCTGAAGTACGGGATCGCGTTCATCCTCGCGTTCATCGGTGTGAAGCTCGTGCTGCACGCGATGCACGAGAACGAGCTGCCGTTCATCAACGGCGGGCACGGCATCGACTGGGCGCCCGAGATCCCCACCTTCGTGTCGCTCGGCGTGATCGTCGCGTCGATGGCGGTGGCGGTGATCGCGAGTGTGGTCAAGCTGCGGATGGATGCGCGAGATCGAGCCGACATCGGGAAGCCTCCTCGCGTCCGCTGAGGGGTGATCCTGCTGCGGTTGCTCGGTCAGTCGTGGTCGCTCGCGGCGTGATGTGCCTGCTCGGATGGCTCGGCTCTCTCCTCCGCCTCGGCGTCGATTCGCCGTCCGCGGGGTCGACTCGTCAACCGGTAGCCGGAGCCGGATGACTGACGCGCCACCAAGCCGTAGTCGACGAGGTACCGGCGAAGCACAGCGACGTCCGAGAAGGGCAAGAGGCGCGTGTTGACCGCAGCCTCGTCCAGGGTCTCTTCCGGGACGAACGCCTTCTCGGCGACGATCTCGAGGAGCTCACCTCGAACATCGAGATTCGCCGGGTAGGTCGTTATCCGACCATCCTGGCCGAAGAACCGTTCGACGCCGACGGGCTGAGGTCGCGCGGCGTTGTCGATGATGCGTCGGAAAACGGACTCGTTCGGGGCTACGTTCTCATCCTCCCCGGCGACGAGATCGGCTCGCCGCAGGGCTGAGAGCACCCGACGTCGCCGTCCAGCTGGGAGGTTATCGAGCGCGGGGCTGCTCTGATGAACGACGAGCTCCGCGAAGACCCGACGGGCGTCGTCGTTGGCCAGCGCGGCGATGACTGATCGCCATGCGTTCTCATCGGGCGTCGTCGGCTGATCCACTATCCACTCCGTCTTCCCGTTCTTCGCTGACTTCATTCTCGTACTCGGCGGCTATTCGGCGTGACGGCGCCAGCACCGCGACGGCGAGGTAGAGCACGCCTTCATGGGAGCCTCCCTTCCATAATCGTGGTGTGCTCATATTTTCGATTGCGCGAGGGATAGTCGAATCGGTATAGCCCCGATCGGGGGGCAGAAGTCATGTGGCACCGGATGGCGATCTACACTGACCCCGGCTCCGCGCGCGGCGGGCCGGAGCGGAGGCGGGCGTGGGGGCGCTGAGTCGGCTCGCGGCACGGCCGAAGGCGCTCGCGTCGGGCACGGCGATCGCCGTCGTCGGCGGGGCTCTGCTGGCTCTCGCGGTCGCGCATCCCGGCTACCCGCTCAGCGACGTCGACCTGACGACGAAGGATGTCTGGGTCACGAACTCCGAGAAGGCGCTCGGCGGCCGGCTGAATCGTCAGATCGACGAGCTGACGGGGGCGGTCAACGCCGCCTCGGGCGATCTGGACGTGTTCCAGGACGGCGAGACCGCGTTCATCCAGGACCGCTCGGGCGGCACCCTCGCCAAGGTCGACCGGGCCTATCTCGAGTTCGGCGACGAGGTGACGCTGCCGAAGGGCGCGCAGGTCTCGTACGGCAAGGACGCGCTGAGCATCCTGCGTCCCGATGACGGCGCGCTCTGGACCGTCAGCACGCAGACGAATCTGTCCTTCGACGCCGCGAAGGACCGCCCGCTGCTGAAGCTCGGCCGGGGCGCCGCCGCGGTCGTGGCGGCGAGCGGCACGGTGTTCGCGGTCAGTCCCGGGAAGGGACTACTCTATACGGTGTCGCCGGGCTCGGCGCCGGTGTCGGCGAAGATCCCGAAGCTCGGCGGCGATGCCGAGGTGCAGATCACCGCGGTCGGCGACGTGCCCGTCGTGCTCGACGTCGGCGGCAAGCGGCTGATCCGGGCCGACGGCTCGAGCGTGAAGCTCAGTGGCACGCCGCTGAAGCTGCAGCAGACGGGAGCCGAGGCGGATGCCGCCCTCGTGGCGACCGCCGACCGCCTGCTCAGCGTGCCGCTCAGCGGCGACGCGAAGCCCTCCACGATCGGGAAGCCCCGCACGACCGAGACGACGGACCCCAACCGGATCGCCGCTCCGGTGCGCCTCGCCGGCTGCGCCCACGCGGCGTGGGCGACGGCGGGCAGCTACCTGCTCGCCTGCGATGGTCAGGCGGCGCAGGACTTCGACATCCCCGACGCCTCGCGCTCCGCGCAGCTCGTGTTCCGCGTCAACCGCGACGTCATCGTGCTCAACGACACGAACTCGGGCGACGTGTGGGTGCCGAAGCAGACCCTGCGCCTGGTCGACAACTGGGATGAGGTGACCCCGCCCGACGACACCGACGCCCCGGAGGGCGACGAGAAGAGCGCGACCCAGTCGTTCGAGGACACGCTCGCCGAGCGCACCGACGTGAACCGTCCGCCGATCGCCCGCGACGACGCCTTCGGGGTGCGGCCGGGGTCGACGACGATCCTGCCGGTGCTGAACAACGACACCGATCCCGACGGCGACGTGCTGACGATCACGAACGTGACCGACGGCTGGGCCGCGCTCGGCACGCTCGACGAGATCGACGGCTCGCGCGCGCTGCAGTTCACGCCGAACGCCGGCGCGAGCGGCGCCTTCTCGTTCCGCTACACGGTCGACGACGGCCGCCCGGGCGGCGTCGCGCAGGCCAACGTGCAGGTGCAGATCGTTCCGCCCGAGGTGAACAACCCGCCGGTCGCGCAGCGCCAGGCGTCGGTCGCGGTCGAGCAGGGGCAGAGCATCGGCTACAACGTGCTCGCCGACTGGATCGACCCCGACGGCGACGACCTGTTCCTCGACAACGCGCAGTCGCGCGGCGGGGATGCAGTGCGCTTCTCCGCCGACGGCACGGTCACCTTCCGCAACACCTCGCAGCAGGTGGGGGAGAAGCAGGTCGACTTCACCGTCTCGGACGGCACGGCCACCGCATCCGGAACCCTCACCATCGACGTGAAGCCCGCCGGTCAGCTGAAACCGGTGGGCACGCCCGACTTCTACCAGACCTTCGCCGGCGAGCGGTCGTCGTTCGCCCCGCTCGAGAACGACTCCTCGCCGAGTGGCGCCCCGCTCAAGCTGGTCTCGATCGAGCCGCTGACCGACGGCATCCAGGCCGGTGCCAACACCGACCTCGGCACGATCGACGTCACCTCGCCCGGCCCCGGCGCCTACTACCTGCAGTACACGCTCGCGGCCGGCTCGGTCACCTCGATCGGGCTGATCCGGGTGGATGTGCGCGAGGCCGCCGACAAGCCGCTGCCGCCGATCGCGGTCAAGGACACGGTCTACCTGCGCGGCGCCGAGACCGGTACGGTCAAGCCGCTGAACAACGACGTGTCGCCGAGCGGCCGGGTGATCGGCGTGCAGAGCGTCGAGATCCCCGACGACGAGGCCTTCCTCAGCGTCGAGGTGGTCTCGAACACCGAGCTGCGGGTGACGTCGAGCCAGGTGCTGAAGACGCCGGCCGAGTTCCGGTACACGATCTCCGACGGCGTCGGCAGCTCGACCGCGACGGTCTCCGTGCTGCCCGTGCAGCCGCTCGTGAACCACCAGGCGCCGATCGCCGTCCACGACCAGGCGACCGTGCGCGCGGGCGATGTGGCGAGCGTGGATGTGCTGGCGAACGACAGCCACCCCGACGGCGTTCCGCTGCGGCTGCGCCCCGACCTCGTCGAGCAGCCCACCGCGGGGCTCGCCTTCGTGTCGAGCGGCCGCGTGCGCTTCCAGGCCCCGGATGCGCCGGGCGCCTACTCGGTCGTCTACACCGTCGGCGACGACTACGGACAGCAGGCCACCGCCCGGCTGACCTTCACCGTCACGGCCGACTCGGCCAAGGGCGACCGGGCTCCGGTGCCGCAGCCGATCGTGGCGCGCGTCTTCGCCGGGTCGGACGTCACCATCCAGGTCCCCCTCGACGGCATCGACCCCGACGGCGACTCTGTGCAGCTCGTCGACTTCCCGGTCGCGCCGGCGAACGGGCTCATCAAGCACGACGCGGGAGCCTTCACTTACACGGCGTTCCCCGACAAGCCGGGCACCGACTCCTTCACCTACGAGGTCGTCGACAGCTACGGCGTCAGCGCGACGGGCACCATCAAGATCGGCGTGCTGCCGCGCCCGGCGCAGGTCATGCAGCCGGTCGCGGTCAACGACGAGACGGCGATGCGTCCGGGGCGCACGGCGACCGTGCCGGTGCTCGCGAACGACTCCGACCCCAACGGCTACCGGCTGACCGTCAACGACAAGCTCACCGTGCCGGCCGGGGTGAAGGCCGAGGTCGTCTCCGGCCAGGTGCAGGTGACGGCGCCGCAGAAGGAGCAGGCCTTCGTCGTCGGCTACACGATCACCAACGAGCACGGCGGCGTCGACACCGCGACCCTCGCCGTGACCGTGACGAAGGACGCGCCGCTGCAGCCGCCGACCGCGATCGACCACACGATCGACCAGAAGGACCTCGGCGACGACGGAACCCTCGCCGTCGACGCCCGCGCCGGCGCCACGAACCCCGGGGGAGCACTGCGCGACCTCGCGGTCGCCGTGACCGGACCCAACAGGTCGGCCGCGACCGTGCTCGACGACGGAACCGTGCGCGTCGGGGCCGGCGCGAAGCGCACGGTCGTCGCCTACACGCTGACGAACGAGATCGACGACCTCACCGCGACGGCGTTCCTCATCGTGCCCCCGGCGCCGAAGGCCGGCTTCGACCTGCCCTGCAAGATCCGGCCCGACCTGGCGAAGCAGATCGTGCGGGTGGATGAGACGAAGACGTACAAGGTGAAGGACCTCGTCGTCTGCCCCTCGGGTCGCGACCCCATCCTCACCGGCGCGAAGAACGTCTCGGCGACCCGCAGCAGCGGGGCCTCGCCCTACGTCGACGCGGCGACGCTGCGCTTCACGCCGGAGAAGGGGTACCGCGGCCCCGCCACGCTGAACTTCGAGGTGACCGACGGCGCGAGCGCCGCCGACCCGAAGGGCAACGTGAAGGCCCTGACCCTGCCGATCACCGTGGGCGACCCCGGGTTCAAGGACAAGGCGCCGACCTTCAGCTCGCCGAGCCTCAAGGTCGAGGCGGGCACCACGCTCGACTTCGATCTGCACACCGCCACCGCGCACGAGAACCCGCAGGTCGTGCAGGCGACGACGTTCACCGACCTGGCCGGCGGCACCGCGCAGGTGCAGCCGAGCCTGAGCGGATCGGTTCTGCACCTGACCGCCCCGCGCAAGGCGAAGATCGGCAGCACGGCGCGGATCACGTTCACGCTCGTCTACGACGACTTCCGGGTGAAGGGCAGCGTGCTCGCGACCGTCGTCTCGTCGACCCTGCCGCTTGCGCGCACGATCGACGACCACGACTTCGTCGCCCGCGGCAAGTCCGCCACGATCGACGTCACCGCGAACGACACGAACCCCTTCGCCGACGAGCCGCTGAAGGTCGTCGACGCGAAGCTCGAGAACCCGAACTCGGGCGCGAAGGTCTCGCACACCGCATCCACCGTCACGATCACCGCGGGCGCGAGCTTCATCGGCGACGCGGTCGTCGCCTACACGGTGCAGGATGCGACCGACGACAGCACCCGGCAGGTCACCGGACGCGCGACCGCGACGATCTGGGATCGGCCCGAGGCCCCGGCGCGCCCGTCGGCGACCGCGGACGACGGCAGCGCCACCGTGGTGCACCAGGGCAGCGCCCAGACGAACGGCACCTCGATCACGGGCTACACCGTGCGCAGCAGCGGCGGCCAGAGCCGCGAGTGCGCGGCGGGCGCCCAGTGCGTCGTCACCGGGCTGCAGAACGGCACCTCCTACAGCTTCACGGTCGTCGCCCACGCGGTCGTGCCGGGCTCGTCGATCACGACCGACAGCTCGGCGTCGACTGCCAGCGTCGCGGTCACGCCGTACGGCGTGCCCGCCGCCCCGACCGGGGTGACGATGTCGAACAGCGGCTACGCGCCGTCGACGGTCAGGATCGCCTGGGGCGCCAGCTCGAGCAGCGGCGGCGGCACCGTGCGCTACGAGTGGGAGGTCAACGGCTCCGGCGGCACGATCACCGGCACCTCGGCCAGTCGCGGCGGACAGGGCGCGGGCAGCTACTCCGGGCGGGTGCGCGCCTGCAACAGCGGCGACAAGTGCAGCGCCTGGGCGGCCTCCGGAGCGCCGACCGTCGTCCAGAACGAGCCGCCGCCCCCGCCCCTGCCGAACGCGACGACGCGCACGACCTGCGGCATCCACGTCGCGAACTTCAACGCCTACAACAACGACTGCGTCTCGATCGCGGCCGGAACCCGCATCCAGTTCCAGTGCCGTGGTCAGCAGAACGGCAAGCAGTACGCGCTGTCGACGATCACCGGCTACGGCGAGCAGCTGATGATCCTGCAGGACGACACCGACTACCCGGCCGCCTACCGCAGCGGGCACAACTGCTGAGCGCCGCCCGGATGCCGCGGGGCCGCGCTCGCCGCATCGCCCGCGTGGATACCGGAGCCCCGCTCGTGGATACTGGATCAGCGATCATGACCGACGACGACTTCGACCCCTCCGCCGCGCGCCCGCTCTCCAGCGCGCGCAGCGACGTGGGCCGGGTGCGGAGCGTCAACGAGGATCTGGCGCTCGCGCGCTTCCCGCTCTTCTTCGTCGCCGACGGGATGGGCGGCCACGAGCGCGGCGACCGGGCCAGCCGCACCGCGATCGACACGCTCGCAGCCCTGCTGCCGGGGGACGATCCGGTGTCGCCGGCCGAGCTGCTCGACGCCGTGCGCGCCGCGAACACGGCCGTGTGCGCCCTGCGCGATCCGGTGACCGGGGCGCTCTCGGGCACGACCCTCACCGGTCTCGCCGCGGTGCGCGCCGAGACGGGCGAGCAGCTCTGGATGGTGGTCAACGTCGGCGACTCGCGCGTCTACCGCTGGAGCGGTCGGTCGCTCACGCAGCTCACGATCGATCACTCCGTCGTGCAGGAGCTCGTCGACGCGGGCGAGATCACCCAGCTCGAGGCCGAGCGGCACCCGGAGCGCAACACGATCACCCGGGCGCTCGGGGCCGCCGACGAGGTCGAGATCGACGCCTGGCTGCTGCCCTACGCCGGGGCGGCCACCTTCCTCATCTGCTCCGACGGCGTGACGAAGGAGCTCGGGCTCTTCGACATCGAGAAGCTGCTCTCGGGCCACGGCGACCCCGACCGCGACCTCGCCGACAGCATCGTGCAGGCCGCGCTCGACGCGGGCGGCCGCGACAACGTCACGGCGATCGTGGTCGAGTCGGGCGAGCTCGCCGAAGCCACCGCGCTGAGCACCGAGCGGCGCGACCACGTCTTCGAGTTCGACGACACGCATCCGCGCGGTTCGCTGTGATCCCCGCCCACCCGACGGCGCCGCGGCGCCCCACCGCCCATCTGAGGAGCCTGCTGTGACCATCTACTCCGTGACTCCCGGCACCCCCGGAGAGTGGGCCGCGCTCGCCGCCGACCGGCTGCTGCTGGTGGTGCGCGCCGATGCCGCGCTCGAGCCCGCGACCCTGCTCGGCGAGCTGGCCGGATCCGAGCCGGCGCGGCGCGTGATCGAGGCGCTGACCTCGCGCGGACTCGCCGCGACCCCCTCGTTCGCGCTGCTGGAGCACCCCGAGGCCTCGGGCCCGGTGCGGGTGATCGTGCGCGGCGAGATCACCGTGTCGGGAACGGCCCACGGCAGCCCGGTCGAGGTCGGCGGCTCCGGTGTCGCGACCTGGGTCGAGCAGCTGGTCGATGGTCTCGAGGATGCGGTCGTCGCGACCTCGGCGGTCGCGTCGGGCACGGCGCTGCCGCTCGGGCACGGCGGGGCGTGGGCGAGTCGGGTGTCGGTGTCGTCGACGGCCAGCTCGGCGATCGCCGCCGACCCGGCCGCCGCCGCTGCCGCGGCGGACGGCGGCTCCGCTGAGCCGCTCCTCGCCTCCGGCCCCGATGTCGTGCCCGTCGCCGTGGCCCCGCTCGTGGTCGCCGCGGCGCCCGTCGCGGACGTCGATCTCGCCGATGCCGCCGGTGTCGTGGACGCCGACGCGGACGGTGCCGACGCCGGCGCCGCCGGCGCTGCGGATCCGCTCGCCGACGAGGACGCCGAGGTCGACGAGGCCTCCGAGGCGCCCGAGGCGGATGCCGCCGACGCTGCCGACGAGCCGGCCGCCGCTGCGGGAGACGCCGCCGATCGGCCCGCTGAGCCCGACCTGCTGCAGGAGCAGACGATCATCCCGTCGAGCGACGACCCGCTCGCCGACGAGTCCGGAGCCGAGGCGCACGCCGGCGCCGGCGCCGACACCGACTCCGACCCTGCCCTCGACGCGGCCGAACCCGCCGTGCCTGACGCAGCCGACGCCGAGGCCGAGGGCAGCGACTACGACCATCTCTTCGAGGCGACGATCGTGCGCCCCATCGAAGACGCCGCCGTGCGCCCGCCCGAGGAGGGCGAGGAGGAGGGCGCCGCGCCGGTCGCGCCCGCCGCGCCGGTCGCACCCGTCGTGGACCCCGGCTTCGAGGGCGAGCACGACGGTCAGACCGTGCTGAGCTTCGGAACCCCGGGCCATGAGCGCCCCGCCGACAGCGAGATCGCGGCGGCCCCCTCCGGGCCCCGGTTCTGGCTGGTGCTGCCGAGCGGCATCCGCGAGCAGCTGACCCGCGAGACCCTGGTCGGCCGTGCCCCCGCCGGTCGGGTCACCGGCGGCGAGCTGCCGCGTCTGGTCACGCTCGCCGGCGACCCCGACATCTCGCGCACGCACGTGCGCTTCCAGATCGAGGGCGACACCGTCGTGGTCACCGACCTCAACTCGCGCAACGGCACCTCGGTCGTGCTGCCGGGCAAGCCCCCGCAGCTGCTGCGCGGCGACGAGCCCGTCGCCGTCATCGCCGGAACCCTGATCGATCTCGGCGGCGGCAGCGTGATCACCCTGGAGCAGTCCGCCTAGTGCGCCGCCCCGCCTCGACTCCGCCGAACCTCCCCGGGTTCGAGTTCGTGAAGCTGCTCGGATCGGGCGGCTTCTCGGACGTGTTCCTCTACCAGCAGCACCTGCCGCGCCGTCAGGTCGCCGTCAAGGTGCTGCTCAGCGAGGAGCTCACGGCGGCGTCGCAGCGGGCGTTCGTCGACGAGGCGAACGTGATGGCGCAGCTCTCGGCGCATCCCTACATCGTCACGATCTACGGCGCGGCGGTGGCCGAGGGCGACAAGCCGTACTTCGTGATGGAGTACTGCGCCGGGCCGAGCCTGAGCGACCGGTACAAGGCCGAGCGCTTCAGTGTGGTGGATGCGCTGCGCACCGGAGTGCGGCTGTCGAGCGCGATCGCGACGGCGCACTCGGCCGGCATCCTGCATCGCGACATCAAGCCGGCGAACGTGCTCACCAACGACTACGGCTGGCCGGCCCTCACCGACTTCGGCATCGCGTCGACGCTCGAGGAGCTGCCGGTGCACACGACGACGACCGGCGCGATGCTGGCCGGCGCCGAGAGCACGGGCACCGGCACGGGCAGCCAGTCGGTCGGCATGAGCGTGCCCTGGTCGCCGCCGGAGATGTTCCTCGACGACCCGCAGCCCGATGTGCGCAGCGACGTCTTCTCGCTCGCGGCGACGATCTGGACCCTGCTCTCGGGCCGCACGCCCTTCGAGGTCAGCGGCCGGCCGAACGGCACCCTCGACCTGATCGGCCGCATCGAGCGCGGACTCATCACGCCGATGGGGCGCGACGACCTGCCGGTGTCGTTCGTCGCCGTGCTGCAGAAGGGCATGGCCGTGCGGCGCACCGAGCGCTACCAGACGGCGCTCGAGTTCGCGCGGGCGCTGCAGCGCGTCGAGCTCGAGCTCGGCTACGCCCCGACCACGATCGAGGTGCCGCGCACGCTCGCCGAGCGAGCGGTGGCGCCGAACCCGGATGCCGACGAGACGCGCGTGCGCGGCGTCGCGACGATCGCGGCGCAGCCGGTCGTGGCGCCGGCCCCGCTCGCCCCTCCGCCGGCGCCGATCGGCCAGCCGCCCGCGGCTCCGGCGGGTCTGGTCTCCGACCCGACGCAGCTGCGCGGCGTGCCGACTGTTGCCGCCCAGGGCCCGGCGTCGGCGCCGCCCGCGTACGACGTCGAGGGCACGATCGTGCGCCAGCGCGGTCCGGTCGTCGACGCCCAGCCGGCGCCGCCGACCACGGCAGGAGCCGGTGCCGACCCGGCCATCGCCGCCGCGCCGGCCGCGGCGCCGCGCCGGCGCATCCCGCTCGCCGCGCTCATCGCGATCCCCGCCGCCGTGATCGTCGCCGCGGCGGTCGTCATCGCCCTCCTCGTCGTCGGACTGCCGAAGGCCGACCCCGACCCCACCGCCTCGCCGAAGCCCAGCGGCGGCAGCGCGCTCGGCGGCAACGTGGTCGCCGCGCCCAAGCTGCTCTCGGCCGAGCCGAGCGCCGACGGCACCAGCGTCACCTTCACCTTCGCGCCCGTCGACGACGCGTCCGCCTACCAGTGGGCGCCGTCGGAGCAGCCGGATGCGCGCACCGGCATCACGGTCCCGGTCGTGCAGCGCACCGGCGTCACCCCCGGCACGCGCGTGTGCGTGCAGATCATCACCGTCGCGAACGGGCGCACCTCGCAGCCCACGGAGGCCTGCTACCCGTCATGAAACCCGTCACGATCGACTTCATCGGCGAGCAGTACCGCGTCGAGCACCCGAACGACTTCACGATCGGGCGGGATGCCGATCTCACGATCGACGAGAACCCCTACCTGCACCGCCACTTCCTGCGCGTCTACGAGGACTTCGGCCTGTGGTGGCTCGGCAACGTCGGCTCGCTGCTGTCGGCGACCGTGAGCGACGGCACCGGCCAGGTGCAGGCGTGGCTCGCGCCGGGCGCGAAGCTGCCGATCGTGTTCCAGACGATGCATGTGATGTTCAGCGCCGGGTCGACGACCTACGACTTCACGATCCACACCGACGAGGACTACTTCAACACCTCGACGGCGGCGGCCTCGCAGGGCACCAGCACGACGATCGCGCCCGTGACCCTGACGACCAGCCAGCGGCAGCTCATCCTGTCGCTCGCCGAGGGCCTGCTGCGCCAGACCGTGCCGGGCCGGGGCGACATCCCGACGTCCGCGAACGCGGCGAAGCGTCTCGGCTGGTCGATGACCACCTTCAACCGCAAGCTCGACAACGTCTGCGACAAGCTCGACAAGATCGGCGTGCAGGGGCTGCGCGGGGGAGCGGGGAAGCTCGCCACCAACCGGCGCGCCCGGCTCGTCGAGTACGCGATCGCGAGCCATCTCGTCTCGGTCGAGGACCTGTACCTGCTCGACCTGCCGAAGGACCCGGCGAAACCGGCGGATGGGGAGTAGTCCCCATTTCGAGGCGGTGGAACCCTCGTGTTACCGTGGCCGCGATCTGAGGCGACTTTTCGTCGCGTGACGGGGTGACATGCTGCGCTTTCTGACCGGCTGGAGCCGTGGACGGAAGGCCATCGCCTCCGGCACGGTCATCGCGCTGGCGGCGGGGGTGCCGCTCACGGCGGCGATCCTGCACCAGGGGTTCCCGGTCAGCGACGTCGAGCTCGACAGCCGCGACGTGTGGGTCACGAACGCCCACGACCAGCTCGGCGGCCGCCTGAACCGGCAGATCGAAGAGCTCGACGCCTCGGTCCAGGGCACCAGCCAGACGATCGACGTGCTGCAGAACGGCCGCCAGGTCTTCATGACCAACGAGTCGGCGCACTCGATCGAGCGCATCGATCCGGCCTACGCGACGCTGCAGCAGAAGGCCGAGCTCCCGAAGAAGGCGGAGGTCGTCCTGGGCGGCACGACCATCGCCGTGCTCGACCCGAAAGACGGCGCGCTCTGGTCGGTGTCGGTGCGCAATCAGCTCGCCTTCGACCCGACGACGAAGGATCCCGACATCGTGCTGGGGGCCGGGGCGCACGTCGCGGTGACGCCCGAGGGCGCGGTCGTCGCCACCTCGCCGAAGAAGAAGCAGCTCGTCACGATCCCGACGCCGGGCGCCCTGCCCGAGACCGCCGGGCTCGACGTGCCCGCGCAGCACCAGCTCGCGCTGGTGGGCGACACCGCCGTGCTGCTCGACACGAAGGCGAACACGGTGGTGTTCGGCAACGGAACGCGCACGAAGCTCCCGGTCGAGGGGATGCGGCTGCAGCAGTCGAGCGCGAAGCACGACTACGCGCTCGTCGCCGCCTCCGATCGTCTGCTCCGGGTGCCGCTCTCGGGTGGCGCCGTCGACGAGGTGAAGGCCGACATCCCGACCGCGAAGAGCGACGCCGGCGTCGCCGCCCCGGTCTGGCTCGACGGCTGCGCCCACGGCGCCTGGGCCGATCAGCAGCGCTACCTGCTCGCCTGCGACGGGCAGAAGCCGCAGCTCGCCACGATCGAGCAGAACACGGCAGGCGACCGGCTCGAGTTCCGTGTCAACCAGCACGTGATCGCGCTCAACAACCTCGACGACGGCAACGCCTGGCTGCTCAACAAGACGCTGCGCGTCGTGAACAACTGGGATGAGGTCACGCCGCCGCAGCAGGAGGAGAGCGACGAGGAGAGCGACGAGAAGGCGACCGTGCAGTCGTTCGAGGACACCCTCGCCGAGCGCACCGACGTCAACCGGCCCCCGGTGCTCAATCCCGACAGCTTCGGGGTGCGGGCCGGGCGCACGACCGTGCTGCCGGTGCTCGACAACGACACCGACCCCGACGGCGACGTGCTCGTCATCACCGACTTCACCCAGATCCCGCCCGAGATCGGCCGCCTCGACCTCATCGACGGCGGTCGAGCGCTGCAGTACACCCCGTCGGCGAACGCCGTCGGCACGGCGTCGTTCCGCTACACGGCGAGCGACGGACGTGAGAACGGCACGGCCGAGACCACCGGAGACATCCGCGTCGTGCCGCAGGAGCAGAACACCGCGCCGAAGGAGAACCGGCTCTCGTCGACCACGGTCGAGACCGGGCAGAGCACCGACTACAACGTGCTGCTCAACTGGATCGACCCCGACGGCGACGAGCTGCAGCTCGTCGCGGCCAGCCCGTCGAGCGCCGACCAGGTGCGTTTCACGCCGGACGGCACGATCACCTTCACCCACACCTCGGGCGAGGTCGGCGAGAAGGAGATCGCGTTCACGGTCAGCGACGGCCGCGCCACGACCGACGGCGTGATGAAGGTCAAGGTCGAGCCGGCGGGATCGCAGAAGCCGATCGGCACGCCGGACTTCGCCGAGACCTTCGCGGGCGAGACCGCCGTCATCCACCCGATCGACAACGACCTCTCGCCGTCCGGCGCGCCGCTGCGGCTGCTCGGCGTGCAGGAGATGCCGGCGAACGCGACCGTGACGCCGAACCTCGACAAGGGCACGATCGACGTCACCTCGAATCAGGTCGGCACCGTCTACTTCGAGTACTCGCTCGGCGCCGGCGCGCAGAGCTCGGTCGGACTGGTGCGCGTCGACTTCCAGAAGAAGCCGAGCGACGCCCCTCCGCCGGTTCCGGTGAAGGATGTCGCCTACCTGCGCGAGGGCCAGACGACGACCGTCGCGGTGCTCGACAACGACGTCTCGCCGAACGGCAGCGTGCTCGCCGTGCAGACGATCGACACCTCCGCGACCGACCCGGCCGTCAAGGTCGAGCTGCTCAACAGCACCGTCGTGCGGGTGAGCGCCTCCGCCGCGCTGAGCGAGCAGACGCAGTTCACCTACGTCGTCTCCGACGGGATCAACACGGCCGTCGCCGGCGTGACGGTCGTGCCGGTCTCGGCGACCGTCACCCGCCAGCCTCCGATCGCCGTCGACGACCAGGTGACCGTGCGCGCCGGCGACATCGCGACCGTGCACGTGCTGAAGAACGACCGGCACCCCGACGGCGCGGCGATGAAGGTCGACCCGCAGCTGACGGATGTGCGCGGAGCCGGCAAGGGACTCGCCTTCGTGCAGGGCGACACCGTGCGCTACCAGGCGCCGAAGGAGGCCGGGTCGTACACGGTCACCTATCGGGTGCGCGACCAGTACGGCGAGAGCGCGACCGCCGATGTCGTCTTCAACGTGCAGCCGCGCGACGACAAGAACGATCGCGCTCCCGAGCCGAGCCCGCTCATCGCCCGCGTGTTCGCGGGGGCTCAGGTGCGCATCGACGTGCCGCTCGACGGGATCGACCCCGACGGCGACTCGGTGACCCTGCAGGGGTACACGAGCGCGCCCCAGCTCGGCCGCATCACCGCGGATGCGAGCGACCACTTCGTGTACGAGGCCTACGCGTCCGGCGCGGGCACCGACACCTTCCGGTACGCCGTCGCCGACACGCTCGGCAAGACCTCGGTCGGCGAGATCCGCATCGCCGTGATCCCCCGCGCCGAGACGGCGCTGCGGCCGAACGCCGTCGACGACCAGGTCGAGGTGCGCCCGGGCAAGACGGTCGCGGTGCAGCCGCTCGCGAACGACTCGGACCCGAACGGCTACACGCTCGCCCTCGACAAGAAGCTCACCGAGGTCGACAAGGGGCTGACGGCGGAGGTCGACCCGAAGGAGGGCAAGGTCGTCATCAAGGCGCCCGACAAGCCCGGCGCGTTCAACGTGCGCTACCAGGTCTCGAACGGCAACGGCGGCACGAACCAGGCCTTCATCATCGTGAAGGTGTCGCGGGATGCGCCCATCCAGCTGCCGACGGCGACCGACCACTACGTGCAGCCCGCCGACATCGGCAAGAAGTCGACCGTCACGGTCGATGTCGGAGATCTGATCGACAACCCGAACGGGCTCGATCGCGACCTCGTGGTCACGCTCAGCGGGCCCTCCGCCGGCTACGGCTCGGTGCAGGGCCGGTCGCAGAAGGTCGAGCTGACCCCGCAGGATCGCCGCGTCGCCGTCGCCTACACGGTCACCGACCCCGACGACGATCAGCTCTCGGCGACCGCCTTCCTCATCGTGCCGGCGAAGAGCGACTCCGGCTACTCGCCGCCGCCCTACCTCGACCCGAAGCTGCCGGTGCCGCAGGTCGTGCCGCAGAACGGCGAGAAGGAGTGGAAGCTCGACGACATCCTCATCGTGCCGTCGGGGCGTCCCGCGATCCTCACCGACGCGACGCTGGTCAGCGCCAATCACAGCGACGGGATGCCGCTCGCCGTCGACAAGAAGACGATCCGCTTCGGGGCCGCGAAGGACTTCCGCGGGGCGACCGCCCTCGTGTTCCAGGTCACCGACGGCGACTCGAAAGACGACAAGACCGGGCACACGGCGCTGATCACGCTGCCGATCGTCGTCGGCAAGGACGACCACAGCGACGAGGCCCCGCGCTTCACCTCGTTCACGCTGCCGATCGAGGCGGGCGAGGCGGCGACGAGCGTCGACCTGCGAGCGTCGACGGCTCACCCGAACCGCAGCGTCATCTCGCAGGTTCAGTACTCCGGACTCAAGGGCGTCATCCCGCGCCTGAACGCCTCGCTGAGCGGCGCCACCCTGCAGGTCAGCGCCGAGCAGGGCACGAAGGTCGGCACGTCGACCGACCTGACGTTCGAGCTCAAGTACCTCGACTACACGGTGCCCGCCACCATCCACGTCGTGACCGTGCCCTCGACCCGCCCGCGGGCGCAGGCGGTCACCGACGAGGTGAAGTCGCAGCGCGGCAAGACCGTCAGCGTCGACGTGCTCGCGAACGACTACAACCCCTTCCGCGATCAGGGCAAGCCGCTGCGCGTCATGGATGCGAAGGTCGACGATCCGGCGACCGGCGCCTCGGCCACCCACAGCGCCGACGGAACGGTCTCGGTGACGGCCGGGCCGAGCTTCATCGGCATCGCCAGCATCACCTACACGGTGCGCGACGCGACCGACGACGCGAGCCGCGACGTCACCGGCCGACTGCTGGTCAACGTGCGCGATCGGCCGGATCAGATGGCGGCGCCGCAGATCGTGCGCGAGGGCGACAAGCAGGTGCAGATCGCCTGGACGACGCCCGCGACCAACGGTGAGCCGATCAACAACTACACGGTCAAGTGGGGCGCCGCCGGGTCGAAGACGGTCGGAGCCGATCAGTCGGGGACGACGATCGACGGTCTGGCGAACGGCACGAGCTACAGCTTCACGGTGACCGCCGAGAACCTGCTCGGCGTCTCCACGCCGTCGAGTCCGAGCGCCGCGGCGGTGCCCTACGGCAAGCCCTTCGCGCCCACCGGCCTCAGGCTGACCGCCTCCGACAGCGGCGACGGCAAGCTCACGATGAGCTGGGGCGCCGCGAACGGCAACGGCCGCGGCGTCGACAAGTACATCTGGCAGGTCGCGGGCGGGCCGAGCGGCGAGGTCGGCGGCGGCGTGCTCAGCGCGGCGACCAACGTGGCTGTCGGCAAGGCTTACACCTTCACCGTGCGCGCCGTCGGGCTCGGCGGCACCAGCGACAGCAGCGCCGCCTCGAACAGCGACACCCCCAAGCCGGGCGCGCCGAAGAACGTCAGCGCCACGACGGGCGGCGCCGGCAGCAAGCGGGTCACCGTCACCTGGAACGCGGCCGACTCGCGCGGGACGACGCCGCACTACGAGGTGTCGGTCAACGGCGGCAACTGGACGACGCGGTCCTCCGGCTACGCCTTCGACGGCGACTTCGGCACGAAGTACACCGTGCGGGTGCGCGCGGTCGCCGGCAGCGCGACCGGACCCATCGCGTCCGACGAGGTGACGCCGAAGGACAACGACCCCTCCGGCAAGGTCGTCAAGGGCGCGAGCGCCCCCTACTGCTCGGGCTGCCACTACGTCAGCGCCGACTTCTCGAACCTCTCCCCGGGCACCTACGACGTGGTCACCGTGCTGAACGGCGGGTCGGGCAGCTTCTACGTCGGGCGGTTCACCCTCGGCTCGAGCGGCTCGGTGACCCTGCAGAATGGTCTCGGCAAGCGCAACGGCGACAACGTCCAGGTGGCGTTCCGCGCCGTCGGGGGCGGGGCCAAGAGCTACACCACGCCCGATTTCCACGGCTGGGACGGCCTCTCGGCCACCGGTCGCACCCCGTGAACCCTCGAACAGGAGCATGATGCCCGTCAGCGAAGAACAGGCGACCTGGTTCGCCGACGCCTTCACGAAGCTCGTCGACAACGTCGACCTCGCGATCGTCGGCAAGAAGGAGGTCATCCGCCTGGTCGTGACCGCGCTGCTGAGCGAGGGGCACGTGCTGCTCGAGGACTTCCCGGGCACCGGCAAGACCGTGCTGGCGAAGTCGATCGCGAACACGATCGACGGCACGAACTCGCGCATCCAGTTCACCCCCGACCTGCTGCCGTCGGACGTGACCGGCGTCACGATCTACGACCAGGGCAAGGGCGTGTTCGAGTTCCACAAGGGCCCGATCTTCGCCTCGGTCGTGCTGGCCGACGAGATCAACCGCGCGAGCCCGAAGACGCAGTCGGCGCTGCTCGAGGTGATGGAGGAGGGCGTCGTCACGGTCGACGGCGTCGGCCATTCGGTCGGCGCGCCGTTCATGGTGATCGCGACCCAGAACCCGGTCGAGCAGGCGGGCACCTACTCGCTGCCCGAGGCTCAGCTCGACCGCTTCCTCATCAAGACCTCGCTCGGCTACCCCGACGACGCGACCGCCGTGTCGCTGCTCATGGAGTCGTCGAACCGGGCCCGCGCCTCGCTCGTCTCGCCGATCATCGCCTCCGGCTCGGTCGCGAGCATGGCGCAGCTCACGAGCGAGGTCTTCGTCGACCCGGCGGTCATGCAGTACCTGCAGCAGATCGTCACCGGAACCCGCAGCCACAAGGATGTCGTGCTCGGCGTCAGCATGCGCGGCGCCCTCGCGCTCGCCCGCGCCGCGAAGACCTGGGCGCTGTCGCGCGGCCGGGGCTATGTGACCCCCGACGATGTGCGCGAGCTCGCCGTTCCGGTGCTCGCGCACCGCATCATCGTCGATCCGGAGTCGGAGTTCGCCGGCGTCTCAGCGCACGACATCGTGAACCGCATCCTCGTCGACGTCGAGCCGCCCGCCTACCGCGCGGCATGACGACGACCCTCGAGCCGCCGGCCGGAGCGCCGCAGCCGATCGGCCCCGGGCCGACCGGCTCGGAGTCGTCGTCCGACGAGGCCGCGGTCGCCCGCTCGCGGGCGCGGCGTCGTGCTCGACGTGCCTGGCCGGTCTGGCTTCGCTGGGTCCCGGCGCTGGGCCGCCGCGTCGCCGGCATCGCCCGGGTCGTCGTGCTGCTCGTCTCGCGGCTGTGGGGCGTGCTGCGCCCGCGCCTGGCCATCGTCAGCGCCATGGGATGGCTCGTGCTGCTCGCCGCCGTCGTCTTCGGCGTCGCCGGGTTCCTGCTCGGCTGGCAGGAGTTCGTCTACCTCGCGATCACCCTGCTCGCCGGGCTGCTCGTGGCGGTCGGCTTCGTCTTCGGCCGCTCGAGCTTCCGCGTGCTGATCGAGCTCACGCCGCGCCGGGTCGTCGCGGGCGAGCGCGCGCTCGGGCGGATGCTCGTCGCCAACACGAAGGCCAAGCGCAGCACCCCGGCGCGCATCGAGCTGCCGGTCGGCGCCGGGCTAGCCGAGTTCGTCATCCCGCCGCTCGCCCCCGAGGCCGAGCACGAGGAGCTGTTCGCCGTGCCGACGAACCGGCGCGCGGTCATCGTGGCGGGGCCCGCCGTCTCGGTGCGCGGCGACCAGCTCGGCCTGCTGCGCCGCACCGTGCGCTGGACCGAGCCGGTCGAGCTGTTCGTGCATCCGCTCACGGCCCGCCTCGCGCCGAGCGCCGCCGGCCTCGTCCGCGACCTCGAGGGCGAGACGACGAAGACCATCACCAACAACGACATCTCGTTCCACGCGCTGCGCGCCTACGAGCCGGGCGACGACCGCCGCTACGTGCATTGGCGCACCTCGGCGCGCACCGGGCAGCTCATGGTGCGGCAGTTCGAGGAGACGCGCCGCTCGCAGCTCACGATCGTGTTCAGCTCCGACCGCCGCTGGTACGTCGACGAGGCCGAGTACGAGCTCGCCGTCTCGGTCATGGCCTCGCTCGCGCAGCAGGTCATCCGCGACGGCACCCGCGTCAGCGTCGTGAGCGAGCAGCGGCAGCTGCGCACCATGACCCTGACGGCGATGCTCGACGACAGCTGCCGGCTCGAGCCCATCACGAGCCCCTACCCGAACCCCCGCGAGTTCGCGCGGCAGGCGACCCTGCGCCTGCCGCCGCCCAGCGTCGCCATGATCGTCGCCGGATCGCTCATGCCGCTCACCGACTTCCGCGCGGTCGAGCGACTCTTCGGCCTCGACACCCAGACCGTCGGATTCCGCACCGAGGTGGGCGCGACGCCGCGCCTCGCGTCGATCAGCGGCCTGCGGGTCGGCACGATCGGCGAGCTCGCCGACCTGCAGAAGATCGTGCGGAGGATGTCGTGAGCGCCGCCGCCGAGACCGTCACCTCGATCCCGACGCGGCCCGACGGCGCGGATGACGCGCATCTCGCGCCGCGCGCGATCAGCCTGCGCACCGGGGCCGACATCGGCGTCATCGCCGCGCTCACCCTGATCGGCCTCGTCGGCCTCGGCACGGCGTTCACCGACCTCGGCTACCTGCTCGCCGGCGTCGGCGGCCTCGTCGTCGGCGGGGGAGTCGCGATCCTCGCGGCCCGCTACCGATTCGGCGCGCTCACGACCGTCGCGATCGCGGTCGTCGCCTACTTCCTGCTCGGCAGCGCACTCGCGATCCCCGAGCAGGCGCTGCTGCACGTGCTGCCGACCCTGCAGACGCTCTCGGGCCTCGCCGTCGGCGCCGTCTTCGGCTGGGCCGACCTGCTCACGCTGCGGGCGCCGGTCAGCCTGCCGTATTACGTCAACGCGGTGCCCTACGTCAGCACCTGGTTGATCGCGCTGGTCTCGGTCACGCTCGCGACCCGCTGGCTCGCCGAGCGCCGCCGCACCGTGGGGCGCGCCTCTCTGCTGCTGATCGGCCCGGCCGTGCTCTACGTCGCCGGCGTGCTGCTCGGCACCGACGAGCCGTACTTCGCGGCCGTGCGCGGCGTCGCCTTCGCCGCGATCGCGCTGATCTGGCTCGGCTGGCGTCGCCGCGAAGGCGGGCGTCTCAACGTCGGCAGCGGGAGCCTGCTGCTGCGCCGCAAGATCGCCGGCACCGCGATCGTGGTCGTCGCCGCGGTCATCGTCGGCGTGATCGGCGGAACCCTGCTCGCCCCCGCACCGGCGAACCGCTTCGTGCTGCGCGAGCAGATCCAGCCGCCCTTCGAGCCGCTCGACTACCCGGCGCCGCTCGCCGGATTCCGCAAGTACACGAAGGATCTCGACGACACGAAGCTCTTCACGGTGCGCGGCCTGCGCGACGGCGACTACCTGCGCCTCGCGACCATGGACACCTACGACGGCGTCGTCTGGGGCGTCGCCGGGGCGGATGTCGACGTGCAGGGCTCGGGCAGCTTCCGGCTCGTGGGGCGCACGATCCCGAAGGCCCCCTTCGCCACGGCCGGAGCGAAGCGCACCCTCGACGTGACCGTCGACGGCTACTCCGACGTGTGGGTGCCCGACTCCGGTTACGCGACCTCGCTCGACGTCGACGACGTGCGTGGCGGCAGCGGCGAGGATGTGCGCTACAACGCCGCCACCGGCACCGCGGTCATGACGACGGGACTCAAGAAGGGCGACGAGTACCGCGTCGCCGCGGTCAGCCAGAAGCAGGTCGACCAGAAGAGCCTGGCCGACGTGCCCACCGCATCCATGGCCCTGCCGCCCGTGCGCAACATCCCCGACGTCGTCGCCGCGAAGGCCGGCGAGATCATCGCCGAGAAGAAGTCGCCCATCGACCAGGTGCAGGCGATCGCCGACACCCTGTCGACGACGGGCTTCCTCAGCCACGGCACCGCCTCCGACCAGGCGCCCTCGCGCGCCGGCCAGGGCAGCGACCGCATGGCCGAGATGATCACGGCGCAGCACATGGTCGGCGACGAGGAGCAGTACGCCTCGCTCATGGCCCTCATGACGCGCAGCCTCAACATGCCCACCCGCGTCGTGATGGGCTTCAAGCCGACCGTGCCGAAAGACGGCGGCACGGCGATCGTCACGGGCGAGAACGTCACCGCCTGGGTCGAGGTGGCCTTCCAGAGCGTCGGCTGGCTGCCGTTCTACCCGACGCCCGACGACACCGACGTGCCGCAGGATCAGACGCCGAAGCCGAAGACCGAGCCGCAGCCGCAGGTGCGGCAGCCTCCGCGCACCGAGAACGACCAGGACGACCTGATCACCCCGGTCGAGATCGACGACTCCGACAAAGACGACGACAATCTGTTCCAGCTGCCGGGCTGGGTGATCCCGCTCGCGCTGAGCATCCTCATCCCCCTCGCCGTCGTGTTCCTGCCGATGCTCGTCATCGCGTTGCTCAAGCGGCGGCGGATGCGACGCCGTCGCGGGCCCGGAGGCGACCGCTCGGTCGCGGGAGCCTGGGACGAGATGGTCGATCGGCTCAGCGAGCTCGGCTACGACCCGCCGACCCGGGTCACCCGTCCGCTCGTCGCGGCGGGCCTCGCACCCGCACTCGGCGAGCACGGCGCCGGAGTGACCCTGCTGGCCGAGCGCACCGACCGTGCCGTCTTCGCCGGTCAGGATGTCGACGCCGACCGGGCGGACGCCGCCTGGACGGAAGCGCTCGGGGTCGTCGACGGCGCCGGGACGGCGGCCGGGCGCACCCGCCGGCTGCTGAGCCGCTACCGCGTCGGCGCGGTGCGCCGCTGGGCCGGGCGGCTCTCCGCCGCGGCGGTCGCCTCCGCCGCGCGCCGCCCCTCCGGCTCGGACGCGCCGGAGCTGTGACCGCCCCGGGATGACCCTGATGGGGACCGGTGCCCATTTTTCTCGAGCGCCCTTCGACATAGATTGAAGGCACTCGGTCACCTGAGAGGGATGGCCTCAGGACCCAACTAAGGAGTGATCGGCCCCATGGCTAACGTCAACGTCACCTACAGCGACATGAACGATGCCGCCCACCGCCTCATCGCCGGCAAGGACGACATCACCGCGAAGCTCACCGAGCTGCAGACCCTGGTCAACGGCCTCGTCAACGGCGGCTTCGTGACCGACTCGGCGTCGGGCGCGTTCCACACCTCGTACGAGCAGTTCACCAAGGGCACCACCGACGCGGTCGGCGGACTCGACGGCATGTCGCAGTTCCTCACCAAGGCGGCCGAGGCTCTGCAGAACGTCGACAGCGAGCTCGCCAAGGGCATCGGCGGCTGAGTCAGCAGCCTCACCACGACGGGGCGCGGCGGATCGGGGGATCCGGCCGCGCCTCTCGTCTGTCACCGGGCCTCCGTCCGGCGGCGCATCGGATCGACCACACGGTCGTCAGCAGATCCGATGCGTCGCGAGACGGGGGCCCGGTCTCGCGTGCGCGGGACCGAACCCGTCGCGCAGGCGTCAGCCGTCGGCCCCGGTCAGAGGGATTCGCCGGTCAGAGGGATTCGCCGGTCGTGGGCAGCTCGCCCGACTTCGGGGCTCCACGACCCAGCCAGAAGCCCAGTACGAGCAGTCCGAGGCCCAGCACGACCGTGACGGTGCCGACTGCGATGCCCGCCTCGGCGTCCTCGTCGGAGAGCCCCCAGCCGAGGAACGCCCCCCATTGGGCGACCGCGACACCGAGGGCGACCGTCCACAGGTCGAGACGCCAGCGATAGGTCACCCAGCGCCAGGCCGCGCGCCGAGGATGATCCGCGATCGCGCCGACCCGCATCCAGTGCGTCTTCTTCGCCAGCGAGGCCAGGGCCACGAACGGCAGCGGCAGGAACAGCAGCGACACGAGCAGCCAGCTCGGCCGCGGGTCGGCCGACGACGGCACGTCGAGCGCGTCCTGGTCGAGCAGCGTCGCCGGCACCGCTGCGACGAGCATGCCGACGATCAGCGCGAGCGACAGCAGCGCCCAGAAGAGGTGCCATCCGCTCGACAGCGGCCGGAATCGGGACACGTTCACGGCGCCGTCGGCGTCGGGATTCGCGACGATCTCGCCGCGTCGCAGCTGCTCGCCGGGGATGAGGAAGCACGTCGCGATGAGCGCCGCGATCCCCACGGTCATCGGCTGGGCGAAGACGACCACCGGCGACAGCGCGCCGGCGTCGCCGCCCGCCGCCGCGATCAGCAGCGCGAGGGCGCCGCCGCCGACGAGCGCGGCGACCGGCACTCCCAGCACCACCAGTCCGGCGGCGACGAGCACGACCCCGAGGGGACCGCGGCGGCCGCGAGGGTGGCGACCGCGCCGGTCGCGTCGGGCAGGGGACGTGTGATCGCTCGACATCGCCTCGAGTCTGTCATGCGGGCTCGGCGGCGATGCGGATCATCCACAGGAGAGCGCACGGCCCGGACGTCGTCGTTCACGGCGGAGCTCGGCGAGGCCGCGGACCGCGCGGTGCGACGAGGGTCGGTCCGGTGAGGCTCAGGTCGTCGGATCCGCCGGCGCGGCGGACTCTGCGGTGGGAGCGGCCGCGACGGCAGGCGCCGGCTCGCGCCAGCGGACCGAATCCGCCACCGCGTCGAAGAAGGCGGTGAACAGCTGCGCATCCTGGCACATCGGAACCGACACGAGCAGGCTCAGCAGGTCGCCGGCCGGGGTGGGGAACCAGTACTCCAGGCTCAGCTCGGGGAACTCGGTCTCTCCGACCGTCTCGGTGCCGAGCTCGGAGCGGCGCAGCACGTATCCCGATCCTCCCTCGAGCACCGTGCCGTCGGGGAAGGCCCTGGCCAGGCGGCCCGTCTCGCCGTCCTCGGCTGCCGGGGCGGCGGGCGGCCAGCCCTGTTCGAATGCGATCACCGCGGCGGGGAACGGCACGGACGGAAGGATCTCGAGTGCCACGGCGAACAGCACGGCGCCGTTCTCGGCGGCCTTCGTCGCGCCGGCGATCATCTCGTCGCGCACGACGCGGCGCATCCGGGCGAGCTGGTCGTCGCGCGGCACCTGGTGCTTGACGATCTCCTTGGCGCGGCGCTCGATCGCGGCGGCGTCGGTCATCGGGATGCCGGCCCAGGTGCCGGGCAGCAGGATGGCGAAGGTCTCGTCGGCCGACCGGGCTGCGGTCAGATCGGGGGCGGTGTCGGTCATCGTGCCTCCTCGGTGCGCACCCGCAGGGTGGCGACGATCTCCTGGGTCTCGGCGGCGATGTCCTCGAACGAGCCGACGCCGGCCGCGGTGAAGATGAGCTGCACCATCTGGCGTGCGCCCGGCACGAAGACCCCGTAGAGCACGCGGTCGACGACGCGGCCCGTCTCGGCGTCGCCGTCGAGGATCAGCTGCCGTGCGCCGACCATGCGACCGGCGGGGATGTCGTGCTGCCAGACGCCGACCTCGGCGAACTGGTAGCCGTCGTCGGCCGCGCCGGCATCCTGCTCCATCTCGGCGGCGAACACCTCGGCGGTGTCGTCGCGGCCGATCTCGGCCAGACGGAAGGTCAGCGAGCAGGCGATCGTGCCGGTCTCGGGATACGGGGCCCAGACGACGGCGGTCATGCCGGGGTCGTCGATCGACTGCAGCTCGCGCTGCAGCTCGTCGAGCTGCGAGCGGAGCGACTCGGCGGCGGGTCCCTCGACGCCGAGCTCGGCCGTGAGCCGGGCCCCGGCCCCGTCGGCGCCCGCAGTCTCGCCGAGCGGGAGGGCGAGCCAGCCCTCGGCGAACCCGAGGTCGTAGTCGACGATGTCGAGGGTGCGATCCAGTGCGGAGGCCATCGTCACCAGCCTCGCACGAGGTCGCTGCCGCGGCCGTCGAATTCGCTGAAGGCCGGTCCGGTCTTGTTGATCAGGCCGGGCAGCGAGAGGCCCTTGTCGATCGGGCCGTACCCGGTCGAGACCGCGCCGCCGTCGAAGTCGTGGTTGGCCCAGTTGATGAGGGGCACGGCGCGCTGGCCGCCGACCAGGGCGGTCACGCCGGCGAGACCGGCGACGTCCTTCGCGCCGTGGATGACGTTGTTGCTCGCGCCGATCTTGATCGCGTTGTAGATGTCGCGCTGCGCGGCGACCGGGTCGAGGAAGCTCTTGACGCTCGACTTGAAGATGGTGCCGCCGCTCTCGCCCGCCCAGCTGGGGCGGAACGAACGGTAGCCGCTCTGCAGGATCGACTTGCCGAAGCCCTTCATCGAGGACGTGGCCGCCTGCAGCTCGCCCTTGGCGACCTTCGCCTGCACGTAGCTCATGCCCTTCGCGCCGCCGACGCGGTGCAGCGGGAGGCCCTGGATGCGCTGCATGATCTTCGTCGAGCGGCCGCCGAGCTTCGTCGCGGCGCGGACGACCATGACGCCCTTGAGGCCCTTGGCGGCCATGGCGATGAGCTTGCCGCCGAAGATCGTGAGCACGGCGCCGACGCCGGCGAGCAGCAGATCGCCCAGGCTGGCGTCGCCGTGCAGGAACTTGATGAGGGTCTCGGCGAACTCGAGCAGTGCGCCGACGGCGGCGAGCACGAGCAGCAACGGTCCGAGGAACGGCACCCACGACAGGAAGATCGCCAGGATGCCGGCCCACTTGCAGATGACCTTGAAGACCTCGTAGGCCGCCTTCGCGAAGCCCTTGATGTTGTCCCAGCGGCTGTCCTTGAGGCCCTCGTTGTTCTTCTCCACGACGTCGTGGATGCTGCCGATCGCGACCTTCGCGGCGTCGTTCTTCTTCTCCCGGGCGGCGCGCCAGTCGTCCTGGGCGTCGGTGACCTTGCCCTGAGCCGTCGTGTACGTCGTTCCGGCGGTCTTCGCCGCGGTCGCGTCGGCCTGCTCGTCGGGGCTGCTGCTCGATCGGGACTGGTTCGCCTTCTCCTCGGCCTCGTGCGCGTTGCGCCGGGCTGTGTCGGCCGCGTCCTCCGCGGCGCCGAGGCGAGCGATGGCGCGGTTCGCGTCGCCCTGCGCCTCGCTGAGCTTCGAGGCGTAGAGCACGAGCGCGTCGGCGGTGACCTTGTAGCGGTTCTGCGCCTTGCCGATGTCGTCGGCGACGCTGTCGGCGGAGTCGCGCAGCTTGTCGATAGCCTTGCCGGTCATGCCGTCGACGCTGCTGATCTTGCCGAGCGTGGTGACCGAGCGGGTGATCGCCCGCGCGACGCGCTCATAGCGATGCGCCTCGTTCGTGAGGGTCGTCGGGTGGCCCTTGAGGGGTTCGTACTCGTGGTCGCTCATGTCTCTCGCTGTCTCCCTGTGCCGTCAGCCGTCGTGATGGTTACTCCGGGTCCCGGCCCGGCGGCGGGTAAGCCTTGTCGCCGGAATCGGCACCCTCTTCGAGAGCCTTCGCGAGCTCCTTGTCGACTTTGGTGAAGTTGTCGGTGATCTGGGCGATCTGACCCTGCAGGGTCGTGATGGCCTCGAGCATCTCCTTGCGCTTGTCGTTCCACTTGTGCGCGAAGTCGTGCACGCGGTCCTTCAGCTCGTCGTGGCCGGTGTCCTCGCCGACGGCGTCGCTGATGTCGTCCGCGTCGGTGAACTCGTCGAGCACGAGCTGCAGGTCGTCGCGCAGCTGCCCCAGCAGTTCGAGGTCGTACTTCAGGTCGGCCATGCCATCTCCCACATCACCTGGGCCGCGACGCGATCGTGCGGCGGATACGGCACCACGCTAATCAGAACTCTGCTCGGGATCGATGGGCACAGCTGCCCATCGGGATCGCCGGGCGGCCGTCGCGGCTCATCCGGGCAGCGGCAGCTGGATGCGCACCGACTTGCCCTTGGCGATGAGCATCCCGCGTCCGGGCGGGAACTCGGAGCGGCTCATGCGCGGCAGCGCGGTCTTGAGCAGGATGTCGCCCTCGACGGCTTCCGGCTGCAGCAGCAGACCGCGGCGCCCGTTCTTGACCTCGCCGAGCAGAGGCCACGACGAGCTCCAGGCCGAGGTCTCGCTCTCGGCGAGCAGGAAGTGATCGCTGCGCTTGACCGCGCGGATGAGCTCCACCAGAGGCGAATCGGCCGGGGTCTGCAGGAAGTCGCCGATGCTCTCGACGACGACCGCGATCCGCCCCTCCGTATCGGGATCCGTCACGGCCTCGACGAGCAGCTTCGCCAGTTCGGCGACGCCCTCGGGCGTCGTCGCCGAGCCGGCCCAGTCGCGCGAGCGCCCGACTTCCGAGCGGCTGTTGCCGAAGTAGTAGAGCCGGGTCTCGGGGTCGGCGCGGCCGATCGCCTGGGCGATCGTCTGGAGGGCGAGGCTGCGCCCGCTCGCCGGGGGCCCGGCGAGCAGGAGCGTGCCCACCGGGTCGAAGCCCCAGGCGCCCAGATCGACGTCGCTGAGTCCGAGCACGGGGAAGCCGTCGACCCGGTCGGGCAGGCTCGACTGGGGGTACTCCTTGGGCAGCGAGCCGACGCCGGGCGCCTCGGCCACGCCGGCACGGCGCATGGCCTCGCCGAGCAGACGCGTCGCCGTGGACTGCTCGGCGACGACGCGGCTGCCGCCGAGGATCGCGATCTGCGTCTCGAGACCGTCGACGATCGCGCGCCCGGGAGGCGACGCGGGGCTGAGCACGTCGTTCGGCGCATCCACGAGGCTGTAGCTGTCGTCGGCGAGACGCAGCACGACGCGGCGCTGGATGTTCGAGCCGATCGCGGTCGGCACGGCACCGGGGCGGTCGGCCGTGAGCGCGATGTGCATGCCGAGCTGACGGCCGTCGCTGAGGATGTCCTCGAACACCGAATACCACTGCGCGCGTCCCGCCGGGATCTCGAAGTCGTCGCGGAAGCTCGGGAAGCCGTCGACGAGCAGCAGGATGCGCGGCTCCTGGGTGCGTCCGGTGAGCGAGCGGTACTCGGTGATGCTCGACGCGTTCGCCTCGGCGAAGCGCGCGGCGCGGGTCTCGAGCTCGTCGCGCATGCGGCGGAAGAGCCGGATGACCCGCTCGGTGTCGTCGCCGTTGATGATCGCGCCGACGTGCGGCAGCTGCTCGAGCATGCGCAGACTGCCCGCGCCGAAGTCGAGGCCGTAGACCTGCACGGGGCCGCCGCGCGGGGTGATCGCGGCCGCGCCGGCGAGGGTGCGCAGCACGGCCGACTTGCCCGAGCCGCCGGTGCCGAGGATCGACAGGTGGCCGTCGACGTCGGGCAGGAAGTACACCGGCATCTGCCGCTGCTGCTGGGGCACGTCGGTGACCCCGAGCAGCAGTTCGGCGTCCGTGCGCTGGCGCAGGCGGCCGAGATCGTAGGCGAGCGCGAGCTCGTCGAGCCAGGGGCGGCGAGGCGCGGGGATCTGCGCTCCGGCGGAGGCCTTGATGATCGACGCGACGAGGCGCTGCTGGTCGGTGGGCCCGAGATCCTTCTCCTCGGCAGGGGCGTCGGAGCGCGGCTCCTCCCAGCGCACCTCGCCGCCGAAGCGCAGCTCGGAGACGAGCACATCGGCCACCTCGGGCTCGCGGGTCGTCCAGCCGCCCGCGTACGCCGACTGGAACTGGGCGAGGCGGCCGGGGCCGGTCTTCGCCACGCCGCGGCCGGGGATGCCCGGGTCGAAGTGCGCCGCCTCCTTGATGCCGACGACATCCTGGCTGTCCGACTCGTCGGCCATGCGCAGCGCGACGCGCATGTTGGTGTTGGCGCGCAGGTTGTCCTTGATGACGCCGGCCGGACGCTGGGTCGCCATGATCAGGTGGATGCCGAGCGAGCGGCCGCGCTGGGCGATGTCGACGACGCCGTCGACGAACTCGGGAACCTCCCCGGCGAGGGCTGCGAACTCGTCGATCACGAGCACGAGCGCCGGCGGGCTGTCGGGGTCTCCGCGCTTCTCGAGCTCGAGCAGGTCCTTCGCCTTCTTGCGGTTGAGCAGGTGCTCGCGGTGGTGCAGCTCGGCGCGCAGGCTGGTGAGCGCGCGTCGCACGAGGTGCGGGCTCAGGTCGGTCACGAGGCCCACGCAGTGCGGCAGGGTCACGCAGTCGGCGAAGGCCGAGCCGCCCTTGTAGTCGACGAAGAGGAACGTGACCCGGTCGGGGCTGTACTCCGCGGCCATGCCGAGCACCCATCCCTGCAGGAACTCGCTCTTGCCCGCGCCGGTGGTGCCGCCGACGAGGGCGTGCGGGCCCTGCGTGCGAAGGTCGAGATGCATGGCGTCGACGCCCGCGCTGCCGACGATCGCGCGCAGCTTGCCGGCACGCCGGCGCTTCGGCTCGATGCCGGGCGTGCGGTCGTGGATGGACTCGTTCTGCTTCCAGCGGTCGATGACCGACTCGCTCGCCTCCACCAGCTCGTGGCCGAGCAGCGTGATGAGCGAGATCGAGCGCGGCAGGTCGCTCGCGTCGGCGACGAGCGCGCCGGCGTCGATCACGGGCGCGAGCCGGCGGGCGTAGTCGAGGGCCTGCGCCGGGTCGACGAAGTCGACGAGGACGTTCTCGATCGTGTCGCCGAGCCGCACGAAGCCGACCGTGGGCGTCGCGGTCGTCGGCACGAGCTCGGGCTCGGGCGTCGGCAGCGGCGGCAGACCCTTCTTGCGGCGCTTCACCTCGGCCTTGCGCTTCTTCGCCTTCGTGCGCGCGAGCTTGCGGGCCGCGCGCGAGCCGGCCGGCGGGCGCTCGACCTTCTCCTCGGGCTTCGGCGCCATGACCGTCGAGCCCGGCTCGGGCAGCGCCAGGAAGGTGCGGCAGACGGCGGGCAGGTCCTTCTGCGCCTCGGCCAGCCAGATCGGGTAGACGCCCGCGTCGGCGGCCTGCTCGGCGAGCTGCACGAGGCGGGCGCGGTCGACGGCCACGTCGTCGCTGATCAGCAGCACGAGCGCGGGGATCGGGGATCGGGTGCCCTGCGTCTCCTGATCGTCGCCGACCGTCGCACCCCGGTCGAGCGCCGTCTGCTCCTCCTTGGTGGCGCCGCGGCGGCCGTCGCCCTTCGCGGCGCCGAGGCGGCGCTCGACGAGCTCCTCGATCGCGCTCAGCAGCGCCGTGCCGCTCGACGCGCTGTCGGCGAGGTGGCTGCCGGGGATGGGGCTGTGCGGCGACGACGTGTGCGGCATCCACTTCAGCCAGTCGAAGCCGCCCGACCAGGCCGGGGTGATCAGCGCGGCCACGGCGAGCTCGGCAGGGGAGTGCAGGCCGGTGAGCTGCACCAGCAGCGCGTTGGCGGCCGCGATCGTCTGCGGCGTCGGCCCGGCGATGCCGAGCGCGCCCGAGTCGTGCAGGTTGTCGATGATCGGCACCTGCTCGACGTGCCGGTTCTCGCCTGCGACCTCGTCGAAGCGCTCCTGGTAGTCGGGCAGCGTGTCGTTGCCGGCGGAGTCGTCGCGGATCGAGTTGCGCGAGAGCATCCGCCCGACGCCGAGACGCACGTTGAGGAACGACCAGTGCTCGGGACGGCGCGTCCACAGCATCGTCTGGTGGTGCAGGGCGGCGTCGAGCACCTCGTGCGTCGACGGCGCCTCGCGGTGCCGGCGCTCGCGCTCGGTGACCTTCTCGTCTTTCAGCTCGTCGACGAGCCGCTCGAGGTGGCCGTCGAACTTCTCGATCGACTCGCGCTTCTTGCGCCGCTTGTTGAGCGCCTGGGTGACCCAGTTGCCGAGGGCGAGGAGCGGCGAGAGGGCGACGAAGATGAGCGACTGGAATCCCGCGCCGGGGCGCGCGAAGAACAGCACCGCGCCCATGACGAGCGGCGACAGCACCATGAGCAGCGGGAAGGGCTGGCTGTCGGCGTCTTTCGGCACCTCGGGCCCGAGGAACTCCTGCCCGGGATAGCGCGGCTCGACCGAGGGCGAGCGGTTGAAGTACACGGGACCCGCGGTCGGCGCGCCGCCCAGCTCGGCGACCTCCTGGTCGACGTCGATGCGCAGCGCCGTGTCGCCGATCATGATCGTCTCGGAGGCCTCGACGCGCAGACGGGTCACGAGACCGCCATCCACCTCGATGCCGTTCGCCGAGCCGAGGTCGACGATCTCGACCGCCGCATCCGCCTCGAGGCGCAGGTGGCGCTTCGAGACGAGCGGATCGTCGATCACCACGTCGCAGCTGCGGTCGCGGCCGATGATCGTCGTGCCGGCGTGCAGGTCGAGGGTGCGGCCGCCCTGGGGGCCGCTGAGGATGCTCAGCCGCGCGACCACCGGACCGCGCCCGGTGCCGGCGGGGGAGTAGTAGCGCCCCGCGTCGACGAGCTGCACCGTCGCGCCCGACCCGATCCACGACTCGCCGACCGGCCCGTCGGGCGGCAGCACGAGCGACTGGCTCGACCCCGGCAGCACGGCGCTCAGCGTGAGCGAGCCGGCGGGCGCGGGGCCGGGGGATGCCGGGTCGACCCGGCGGATCGCGCCGGCGACCTCGGCGATCGTCGCGGCCGCATCCGTCGTGATGACGATGTCGTCGCTCGTTCCCGAATCGCGCTTCAGGGTCAGCTTGAGTCGCACTCGGCCTCCTCGTGAGCGGGCGCGGCGCAGCCCGCGCGCCCCCACGGGAACCCTATTCGCTGGAGTGCCGCTCAGCTCTGCCGAGGGGATGGGGATCACTCCCCATCCGATAGCCTGACGCGGTCGGAGAGGGGGTGCGGATGACCGAGCAGAAGCGGTTCCTCATCACCCCGCCGCCCGGGCTGCTTCCCGAGGCGCCCGGCGCCCCGCCCGAGCCGGAGCCGGAGCGCCGGGTCGACGAGGAGCACGGCGACTCCGCCACGCGACGGGTCATGCCGCGCTCGCCGGGGGTGGCCTTCCCGCTGCCGGCGAATCCGATGGGCGGCCTGGCTCCCGCAGTCGCCGGCCCGGCTCCCGCGGCGGAGTCCGCGCCCGGCTCCGCTCCCGCGCCGTCGTCCGTGTCGACTCCGTCGGGCGAAGCCGAGGTGCCGACCGGCGAGCACCCCGCCCAGCCGGGGCCGTGGACGATCCGGCTCCCCGACGGCGCCACGCAGGTCGTCACGACGTCCGGCGTGGTGCTCGGCCGCAATCCCGTCGTTCCCGAGCGCTGGCCCGCGGCCGAGCGGCTGCGCATCCACGACCCCGAGCGCACCGTGTCGAGCACGCACGCCCTGCTCATCGTCGTCGGAGGCGCGCTGCGCCTCATCGACCTCGGCTCGACCAACGGGGTCGCCGTCACCTCGGGAGGGCTGCGCGAGAAGGTCGCCGGAGTCGACGGCGTCAAGGTCGGGGATCCCGCCGAGATCGAGCTCGGCAGCTTCCACCTGCGGGTCGCCCGCGCCTGAGCGCGCGGCTGAGCGGCGGGGGTTCGCGAGCGCGGCGCGCGCCCGGATCGCGGTGGTAGCCTGGCGCGATGCTGCGCGATCGGCTCCTTCTCCTTCGTCGCCGCGACGAGGCCTAGTCTTTCCGGCCTCCCTCGTCGCGGAGTCCGTCGCGGGCCGACACCGATCGAAGAAGGACCGACATCTCCATGAGCACCGAAACCCCCTCGGCTGAGCGCTCCGCCGCGAGCGCGGCCGCTCCCCGCACCCTCGCTGAGAAGGTCTGGGCCGACCACGTCGTCGTCGCCGGCGAGAACGGCGAGCCCGACCTCATCTACATCGACCTGCACCTCGTGCACGAGGTCACCAGCCCGCAGGCCTTCGACGGCCTCCGCCAGGCCAGCCGGCAGCTGCGCCGCCCCGACCTCACCATCGCGACCGAAGACCACAACACCCCGACCCTCGCGATCGACCGGCCCATCGCCGACCCGACCAGCCGCATCCAGATCGAGACGCTGCGCAAGAACGCCGAGGAGTTCGGCGTGCGCATACACTCGCTCGGCGACGTCGAGCAGGGCATCGTGCACGTCGTCGGCCCGCAGCTCGGCCTCACCATGCCGGGCATCACGGTCGTCTGCGGCGACTCGCACACCTCCACGCACGGCGCCTTCGGCGCGATGGCGTTCGGCATCGGCACGAGCGAGGTCGAGCACGTCATGGCCACCCAGACGCTGCCGCTCAAGCCCTTCAAGACCATGGCGATCACGGTCGAGGGCGAGCTGCGCCCCGGCGTCACCGCGAAGGACATCATCCTCGCCGTCATCGCCAAGATCGGCACCGGCGGCGGCCAGGGCTACGTGCTCGAGTACCGCGGCAGCGCGATCCGCTCGCTGTCGATGGACGGCCGCATGACGATCTGCAACATGTCGATCGAGGCGGGCGCCCGCGCCGGCATGGTCGCCCCCGACCAGACCACCTACGACTACCTCAAGGGCCGCGCCCACGCGCCCGAGGGTCAGGACTGGGACGACGCCGTCGCCTACTGGGAGACGCTGAAGAGCGACGACGACGCCGTCTTCGACGCCGAGGTCTTCCTCGACGCGAACGAGCTGGAGCCCTTCGTCACCTGGGGCACCAACCCCGGCCAGGGCGTCTCGCTGAGCGAGCCCGTGCCGGATCCGGCGCAGATCGCCGACCCGAACGCCCGCGCCGCCGCCGAGCGCGCGCTGGAGTACATGGACCTCGAGGCCGGCACCCCGATGAAGGACATCCCCGTCGACGCCGTCTTCATGGGCTCGTGCACCAACAGCCGCATCGAGGACCTGCGCGCCTTCGCGTCGATCATCCAGGGCCAGAAGAAGGCGGATGGCGTGCGCGTCATGGTCGTGCCCGGCTCGGCCCGCGTGCGCCTCGAGGCCGAGGCCGAGGGCATCGACAAGATCGTCGAGGCCTTCGGCGCCGAGTGGCGCTTCGCCGGATGCTCGATGTGCCTGGGCATGAACCCCGACCAGCTGGCGCCGGGCGAGCGCTGCGCCTCCACCTCGAACCGCAACTTCGAGGGCCGGCAGGGCAAGGGCGGCCGCACCCACCTGGTGTCGCCGCTCGTCGCCGCCGCGACCGCCATCCGCGGCACCCTGTCGTCGCCGTGGGACCTCGCGCAGGACGGCGGCGATGCCGTCAGCCCCGTGACCCCGAGCACCGAGGAGGTGGCGGTCTGATGGAGAAGGTCAGCGTCATCACCGGCACCGCCGTTCCGCTCAAGCGCTCGAACGTCGACACCGACCAGATCATCCCCGCCGTGTTCCTCAAGCGGGTCACCAAGACCGGCTTCGACGACGCGCTGTTCCACGGCTGGCGCCAGGACCCCGAGTTCGTGATCAACCGCCCCGAGTTCCAGGGCGCGACCGTGCTCATCGCCGGCCCCGACTTCGGCACCGGCTCGAGCCGCGAGCACGCCGTGTGGGCGCTGCGCGACTTCGGCTTCCGCGCCGTCATCAGCCCGCGCTTCGCCGACATCTTCCGCGGCAACTCGGGCAAGCAGGGACTGCTGACCGGAACCGTCACCGAAGAGCAGGTCGAGGCGCTCTGGGCCGCGATCGACGCGAACCCGGGCGTCGACGCGACCGTCGACCTCGAGGCGCGCACGGTCTCGGTCGGCGACGTCACCTTCCCGTTCGACATCGACGACTACACGCGCTGGCGCCTCATGGAGGGCCTCGACGACATCGCGCTCACCCTGCGCGAAGAGCAGAAGATCACCGAGTTCGAGGGCACGCGCGCCGCCTGGCGCCCGACGACCCTCCCCGCTCGCTAGGAGGACGCATCCCGTTGGCAGCTGATCAGGCGGCATCGCTCGCGAAGCACGCATCCCAGTCGGGTGAGCGCGTCGGTCTCACGGCCGACCGCATCACGGTGCACGGCGGAAAGCCCCTGCAGGGGCGCATCCGCGTGCGCGGCGCGAAGAACCTCGCCACCAAGGCGATGGTCGCGGCCCTGCTCGGCGAGACGCCGAGCGTGCTGCAGGACGTGCCCCTGATCAGCGACGTCGACATCGTCACGCGCATGCTCGAGGCCTACGGCGTGGCCGTGTCGAGCCCCGACGACGGCACGCTCGTGCTCGACCCGCAGAACGTCGAGAAGGCGCACTTCGCGAAGATCGACGCGCTCGCCGGCTCGAGCCGCATCCCGATCCTGTTCTGCGGTCCGCTGCTGCACCGCCTCGGCGAGGCGCTCATCCCCGACCTCGGCGGCTGCCGCATCGGCGACCGCCCGATCGACTTCCACATGGATGCGCTGCGGGCCTTCGGCGCGATCGTCGACAAGAGCTACGAGGGCATCACGATCACGGCGCCCGACGGACTGCACGGCGCGCACATCGAGCTGCCGTACCCGAGCGTCGGCGCGACCGAGCAGGTGCTGCTCACGGCGGTGCGCGCCGAGGGCGTCACCGAGCTCAAGAACGCGGCGATCGAGCCCGAGATCCTCGACCTCATCGCGATCCTGCAGAAGATGGGCGCGATCATCTGGGTCGAGCCGAACCGCACGATCTTCATCGAGGGCGTCGAGCGCCTCGAGGGCTACACGCACCGCGCGATCTCCGACCGCAACGAGACCGCCAGCTGGGCCTCGGCCGCGCTCGCGACCGGCGGCGACATCTTCGTCGAGAACGCGAAGCAGCCCGAGCTGCTCACCTTCCTCAACGTGTTCCGCAAGGTCGGCGGCGCCTTCGACGTGGCCGAGGACGGCATCCGCTTCTACCACCCGGGCGGTGCGCTGAAGGCGGTGCAGGTCGAGACCGACGTGCACCCCGGCTTCATGACCGACTGGCAGCAGCCGCTCATCATCGCCCTCACGCAGGCCGAGGGCGTGTCGACCGTGCACGAGACCGTCTACGAGAACCGCTTCGGCTTCACGGACGCGCTGCTCGACATGGGCGCCGACATCGTCGTGCACAAGGACGGCCTCGAGTCGGTCACCCGTCGCGTGCCGCGCCGCCGCCTCGAGCAGGCCGCCGTGATCACCGGCCCGACGCCGCTGCACGGCGCCGACGTGCGGGTTCCCGACCTGCGCGGCGGATTCAGCTACCTCATCGCCGCGCTCGCCGCTGACGGCACCTCGACGATCAGCAATCTCGGGCTCATCAGCCGCGGCTACGAGCACATCATCGACAAGCTCACGGCGCTCGGCGCCGACTTCGAGCTCGACTGAGCGCCGGAACGCGCGTGACGGTGACGGTGACGGCAGGTCTTCGGTGAGCCGCTCGACGAACGTCGATCTGCCCCGTCGCGGCGTCGACTGGAACCGCGGCTGGCGCGCGTTCGGCTTCGTCGTGCTGCCGCTCGCCTCGCGGGTGCTGCGCCTGCACATCCGCGGCGAGCAGAACCTGCCGCAGGTCGGCGCCTTCGTCGTCGCGGCGAACCACTACACGACGGTCGACCCGATCGCGGTCGGCCTGGCCGTGGCGCGGATGGGGCGCGCCCCGCACTTCCTGCTCAAGGCCTCGCTGCTGCGCCTGCCCGTGCTCGGTCCGATCCTGCGCCGGCTCGGGATGATCCCCGTCGAGCGCGCGGCCCGGGGCGGCGGTGACCCGCTCGCGCAGGCCGGCGCGCTGATCGCCCGCGGCGGCGGCGTCGTGATCTACCCCGAGGGCACCCTCACCCGCGACCCCGACCTGTGGCCGATGCGCGGCAAGACCGGCGCGGTGCGCGCGGCGCTCGGCGCCGGCATCCCGCTCGTGCCGGTCGCGCACTGGGGTGCGCAGAAGGTGCTGCCGCCGTACGGCGGCACGCTGAAGATCGTGCCGCGCCAGGTGGTCGAGATCCTCGTGGGCGAGCCGCTCGACCTGAGTCCGTGGGCCGGCCAGCCGATGACCGGACGCCTCGCCGACGAGGTGACGACCGTGCTCATGAACCGCATCGCCGAGCTGCAGGGCGAGCTGCGCGGCGAGACGCCGCCGGCCGAGCGCTGGGATCCGGCGCAGCACGGGCAGAGCGAGTTCGGGCGGCCGTAGGCGGCGTCGGCGATCGACGGCGTGGCGGATCAGCGCGGCGACGGCGTGCCGTCGACGGCCGTCGGGTCGTATGCCGTGCGGGCGAAGGCTGTTCGGGCGAGGGCTGTGCGGGCGAGCAGCGTCGCGCCCGCGACCGCGGCCGGCATCGTCACGATCGCGCCGAGCGGGATCAGGAAGAGCAGCTGGGTCGCGACGCCGAATCCGAGCTGCTCGGCGCGCGAGCCGCGCAGCACCGCCCGGCTCTCGCGGCGGCCGATCCCGCGCGCCTCGAGCGGTCGCGTCACGAGCTCGGCGGCGAGGATGCGGCCCGACAGCACGGTTCCGACGACGGGCCCCAGCACGCCGCCCGCCACCGGGATGAGGCCGAGCAGGAACACCAGCGCACCCACGCCGATACCCGCGAGCACGAGCAGCAGCGCATCCCGCAGCGCGCGGCCGAAGCCCAGCCCCGATCCCTGCGGTGCGTCGCCGAGCAGGGTCTCGGTCTCACGCCAGATGCGCTCGTAGAAGGGATCGCCGACGGCCAGGGTGAGGCCGGTGAAGGCGAGGATGCCGAGCGCGCCGAGACCGACGAAGGCGACCGCCGCGAGAGCCGTGCGCAGCGCGGCGGCCCAACCCGCATCCCAGCCGTCGGCGAAGGGCGTCGCCCAGGTCGCCAGCGGTCCGAGCCCGAACGCCGCCGCGACGAGCAGCGCGACGCCCGCCGTGAAGACGATGAGCGGCGGGATCATGCCGAGCAGCATGAGCGCCGGACGCGTGCGCCAGAGCGCGAAGCCGCGCAGCACCAGGCCGGCGCCGCCGAGGAATCGCCGGGCGGCGGAGGCTCCGGCGCGGGCGGCGGGGCGGGCATCCATCGCGCCCACCCTAGGCGGGGATGGGCGCCGCCGACAGCGAGGCGGGCAGGCGCACAGCGGCTCATGCGGCAGACTGGGCGGGATGCGACGGGTAGCTGTTCTGGGAGCGGGATCCGCGACGGGGGAGCGCGCCACCCGCAGAGAAGGACGCGGCCGATCGACGGCACGCACGAGAGACGTGAGCTGATGCGACGGGTAGCTGTTCTGGGAGCGGGATCGTGGGGCACCACCTTCGCGAAGGTGCTGGCCGACGGGGGATCCGAGGTGACCCTCTGGGCTCGGCGTCCGGAGCTGGCGCGCGAGATCAGCCAGTCGCGGCGCAACAGCGACTACCTGCGCGGCATCAACCTGCCGCGCCGACTGTGGGCGAGCTCGAACCTGCACGATGTACTCGACGACGCCGAGCAGGTGTACCTGTCGGTGCCGAGCCAGTCGCTGCGCGAGAACCTGCGCATCGTGCGCGATCTCATCCCCGAGGGCGTGCCCGTCGTCTCGCTCATGAAGGGCGTCGAGAAGGGCACCCGCTACCGCATGAGCGAGGTGATCCAGCAGGAGCTCGGATGCGACCCGGGCCGCATCGCGGTCGTGTCGGGCCCGAACCTGGCGCTCGAGATCGCGAAGGAGCAGCCGACCGCATCCGTCGTGGCGTCGGAGGATCCGGACACGGCGGCGGCGGTCGCGACGGCGGCGACGAACGCCTATTTCCGGTGCTTCATCAACAACGACGTGATCGGCACCGAGTTCGGCGGCGTGCTGAAGAACCTCATCGCGGTCGCGATCGGCATCGTCGACGGCGTCGGCTACGGCGAGAACACGAAGGCGTCGATCATCACCCGCGGCCTGGTCGAGATGACCGATTTCGCTGTGGCGCACGGCGCCCGTCCCGAGACCCTCAGCGGTCTCGCCGGGCTGGGCGACCTCATCGCGACCTGCGAATCGCCGCTGTCGCGCAACAACACGGCCGGGCGTCTGCTCGGCCAGGGCTACGCCTTCGCCGACGTGGTGAAGCAGATGAACCAGACGGCCGAGGGGCTCTCCTCGGTGGGTCCGGTGCTCGAGCTCGCCGCCGCGCACGGCGTCGAGATGCCGATCGTGGCGCAGGTCGCCGAGGTGCTCGCGGGCACTCTCGACCCGCGCGACATCGCGCCGCACCTGACGACCGACGACAGCCCCGCGCCGCCGACGGAGGAGTGAGTCCGATGACCGCGCACCGTCGAACCATCACCTGCGGAATGAGCATCCTGTGACGACCAGAATCGCCCTCATCTTCGGCGGCCGCTCGAGCGAGCACCAGATCAGCTGCGCCACCGCCGGCGGCGTGCTCGGCGCGATCGACCGCGACGCCTACGAGGTCGTGCCGATCGGCATCACCCGCGACGGCGCCTGGACGCTGCAGCCCGACGACTCCTCCCGCTTCCGCCTCGCCGACCTGCCCGAGGTCGCCGACGACGGCTCGCGCGTGCACCTGCCGGCGTCGGCATCCACCCGCGAGTGGACCGTCACCCGCCCGGACGGCACGATTGAGTCGCTCGGCGAGATCGACGTGGCCTTCCCGCTGCTGCACGGCCCCTTCGGCGAGGACGGCACCCTGCAGGGCGCCCTCGAGCTCGTCGGCGTGCCCTACGTCGGCAACGGCGTGCTCGCCTCGGCGCTGGGCATGGACAAGCACTTCACCAAGACCGTGCTGCAGGGCGCGGGCGTCGAGGTCGCCCCGTGGGTGACCGTGACGCGGTCCGAGTGGGCGCGTGACCGGGAGCTGTGGGAGCGGCGGATGCACGGCCTCGCGCTGCCCGCTTTCGTGAAGCCCGCCCGTGCCGGATCGTCGGTCGGCGTGAGTCGCGTGACCGAGTGGGCCGAGCTCGATGCGGCGCTCGAGACCGCCTTCCGTGAGGACAGCCGGGTGCTCGTCGAGTCGGGCATCGTCGGCCGCGAGCTGGAGTGCGCGGTGCTCTCGGGGCGCGACGGCGGCGCGACGCGGGTGAGCGTGGCCGGCGAGATCGTCATCACGGGCCGCGACTTCTACGACTTCGAGGCGAAGTACCTGGATGCGCCCGGCATCGACCTGGTCTGCCCGGCCCAGCTGGGCGAGCAGGAACTCGCCGAGATGCAGCGCATCGCCGCGCGCGCCTTCGACGCGATCGGCGGCTCGGGCCTGGCTCGCGTGGACTTCTTCTTCACCGGAACCGACTTCGTGATCAACGAGATCAACACGATGCCCGGGTTCACGCCGATCTCGATGTTCCCCGCCTGCTGGCAGGCGAGCGGGCTCAGCTATCCCGAGCTCATCACCGAGCTGATCGAGCTGGGGCGCACGGCCGTCCGCTGACGATCGGTCGCGCTGCTTTGTTCGGCGGAGCGGCCGGGTCAGCCGTCGGTCTTGTCGACGCCGAGGGAGTCCTCGACGTCCTGGCAGCTGAGGCCGTTCTTCGTCGTCTCGGAGACCGCGTCCGACAGGTCGTAGAGCACCTGACCGGGCGCGACCCGCCCCGAGGCCTTCGTCTGATCGGAGCGGATCGCGACGTCGATCGCCGGCTCGCGGCCGAAGGTCGTGAAGATGTAGAGCGGCGCCTTCGAGTCGTCGCGCAGCCACAGCACGTTCTTCGTCTGCACGCACGGCAGCTCGGATGCGGCGGGCACCTTCACGCCGCAGGTCAGCAGCACATCGGCCGGGTCACCGTAGGCGGCCGTCGCCTGCGCGTTCGTCTCGCGCTTCGCGAGGCCCTGCGTCGAATCGGGCAGACGCACGATGACGTCGGCGCAGCCGGGGTCGTTCGCGTCGGCTGCGGGCTCGGTCGCGACAACGGGGGAGCAGCCGGCGAGCACGGCGGTGAGGGTGGCCGCGAGCAGCAGGAGGGCCGCGACGGGTCGGGTGCGCATCGGCATGAGGGTACCGCGCGGCGGCTGGGCGAATCCCCGCGCCGGCGCTGGCCGGACGGTCGGCGGGCGTGCGCGTACGCGGCGGATCCGCATCCGTCCTCTCTCCCGCGACGAGGGAGCCGCGCATCCGCCGCCCGCTACCGTGGTCGGGTGACTGCTGAGCCGGCCGAGACCCTGCGCGACATCGGCGAGACGGCCGTGCTGCAGCGCATCTTCCCGCGCCTGCCGCAGGCCGACGCGGCGCTCGTCGGGCCGGGCGACGACGCGGCCGTCATCGCCGCGCCCGACTCGCGCATCGTCATCACGACCGACACGATGGTGCACGGCCCCGACTTCCGCACCGCGTGGTCGACGCCCTATGACCTCGGCTGGAAGGCCGCCGCGACGAACCTCGCCGACGTGGCCGCGATGGGGGCGACCCCGACGGCGCTCGTGGTCGCGCTGACGATCCCCGCCGACACCCCGGTCGCCGATCTCGAGGCCTTCGCCGACGGGATGCGCGAGGCCTGCGCCGCGCTCGCCCGCGGCTGCGGCGTGGTCGGCGGCGACCTCGGCGTCTCGCCGACCTTCACGATCGCGGTGACGGCGATCGGCGACCTCGTCGGCGGGGATCCGGTGCTGCGCTCGGGTGCGCGCCCGGGCGATGTCGTCGCGGTGGCGGGACAGCTCGGCCTCGCCGCGAAGGGTCTCGCGCTGCTGTTCGCGCGCGGCGTCGACAGAGAAGGGGTGCCGGACGCCCGCCGCGCCCGCAACCTGCGCAGCCGCTTCCCGGCCGAGGTCTCGGCGCAGCTCGCACCGCGGCCGCCGATCTACGCGGGTCCGGTCGCCGCGCTCTCGGGCGCGACGGCGATGCTCGACGTGAGCGACGGCCTGCTGCTCGATGCCCGGCGCATCGCCCAGGCCTCCGGCGTGACGATCGATCTCGCCACCGAGGGCACGGGCGTGGCCGAGGTGCTGCACGGCGGCGAGGATCACGCGCTGCTCGCCTGCTTCCCCGGCACGGCCGACGTGCCGCCGCCCTTCCGGGTGATCGGCCGCGTGCTGCCGGTCGCCCCGGGGAGCGACCCCGGTGTCACGGTCGACGGGGCCGCCGCCGATGAGCGCGGCGGATGGGATCCCTACGCCGAGTGGGCCGGCGGCGCCGGGTGAGCTGACGGCCACGCCCTCGAGCCGGGCGCCGGGATGTGCCGCTCGATGCGCACCGGCTCGGCGTCGAGGCCGGCGGCGACGCGGGCGTCGAGGCTCAGACGCAGTCGATCCGCTCGACCTGCGCGAAGTCGGGGCTTCCGGGCCAGCGCTGCACGACGAGGCGCCCGCTCGCGTGCTCGGCGAGGCCCGCGACCGCGTACTTGCGGTGCTGGGTGGGGGCGGTGTCGGCGGCGTCGGCGAAGGTGACGGTCGCGATCATGGTGCCGTCGGTGCACTGCTCCGAGCTCGTGATCGTCCAGGCCCAGCATTCGCCGGCGACCGAGCAGTCATCCGTCGTGCTCGTGTCGGCCGGCGTCGAGTCGAAGGCCAGACCCGCCGTGCTCGCGTCGCTGCTGGGCTTCTGCGGCACCGCGGCGGGGAAGGTGACCGGCTGCGGATCATCGTGGAACAGCTGCGGGTTCACGGCGACGAGCACGCCGACGACGATGCCGATCAGGGCGATCGTCGTGCCGAGCGCGATCGTGAGCCGCTCGCGCCGGCGGCGGTGACGCACGCGCTGGGCTTCGATCTCGCCCGTCGTGAGCTTCTCGTCGGCGCTCGGCACCCAGCGGCTCACGGCGGGAGCGGCGCCGTCCCACTCGGGGTCGGCCGCGGCATCCGGTGCACCCGAGTGGGACGCGAAACCCGCGGCGGCGGTCTCGGCGTCGCCGGATGCGGCGGGCGGCATCCAGTAGCTCTCGCCCGTCGGCCGCACCGGTTCGGCGGATTCCGTGGGCAGCGGGCTCAGCTCGACCTCCTCGCGCTCGTCGACGGGCGGCGGCGGAGCCCAGCGGGCCGGGTCGGCGGCCAGATCGGCGAGGGTCGCGGTCGGATCGTCGGGCAGGTCGCTGAGGTCGACATCCGCGTGCGCCGGATCGGGCTCGGGCGGGGCGAAGCGGCTGCGCGGGCTCGAGCCGCGGCGACGCGCGGCGAGCTCGTCGGCGGGGTCGGCGAAGGGCCGCTCGTCGCCGAGGCCGCCGCCGCGTCGGCTCGAGCCGGCCGCGGCGTAGGGTCCGCTGAGGATCGCGAACGCCGGACGCGTCAGCTCGTCGCGCAGCAGATCGCGGGCTGCTTGGGCCCGGTTGAAGCGCTCGCTCGCGTCGCGAACCTCATCGGGGTGCGCATCGGCGGTGAGGAGGTCGGGATGCGTCGCGCGGGCGAGCTTGCGGAAGGCGCGCTCGATCTCCTCGAGGGTCGCTCCCGGCGTCACCCCGAGAACATCCTCCGCCTCGTCCGGCGTCACGCGTCCCCTCGCACCTGGGCAGGCTAAGCGGGGTGGACAGCCCGTGTCTCACCCCAGATCGGGGCGTGGGGCGGGTGCGGCGTCGAGGCCCCGCTCCCGCCAGGCGCGCTCGGCGCGGCGACCCCAGACGGTCGCGGCGAGCAGGATCGCGGCGCCGCAGAGTCCGAGCGGCCCGATGCGCTCTCCGGCGAGCACGACGGCGATGCCGAGAGCCCAGACCGGCTCGGTCGCGAGCAGCATCCCCGCCCGCGACGCCGACGTGCGCCGCGTCGCCCAGAGCTGCCCGAGGAACGCGCCGATCGTGCACCCGACGATCAGGTAGGCGATGACGCCCCACTGCGCCGCGCCGAATCCGCTCGCCGCCGACAGCAGCGGCCCGGTGCCGACGACCGCGAACACGACGGCCCCCACGGTCAGCTCGATCGTCGTGAGCGCGATCACGTCGGTTCCGGGGCGCCGCGCCGTCTGCGCCTCGGCGACGCCGAGCGCGGCCCGGGTCACGGCGGCGGTGAGCAGCAGCGCGTCGCCGAGGTTCGGCGGGGTGACGCCGTTGCCGCCGACCAGCAGCGCCACGCCGACGAGGGCGAGCAGGATGCTGCCGAGCAGCGACGCCGAGATGCGTCGCCGGCGCACGGCCGACTCGATGAGCGGGGTGAACAGCACCGACAGGCCGATGATCAGCCCCGCGTTGGCGGCGCTCGTGATCGTGACGCCGACGGTCTCGAGGGCGATCGTCGCGGTGCGCAGGGCGCCGAGCGCGAGTCCGGGGCGCAGTGAGCCGCGCAGCCCGCGCCCGCGCCGGGCGGCGCAGAGCGCCAGCATGATCAGCGCCGCGGGCACGAAGCGCGCGCACGTGACGGCGGCGGCCGTCGACGCGGCGGCGAGATCCTTCGAGGCGAGGTAGCTGCCGCCCCAGACGACAGCGATCGCGATGAGCACGAGGTCGGGGGTCTGGCGGCGCAGCGCCGAGCCGACGCGGGAGGAGATCACGTGTCGAGACTGGCCAGCGCATCCCTGAAGAACAACGGCGTCTGTGCTCAGGTACGAGTAAGTTCTGCTTCATGGATTCCGTCCACCTCCGCACGCTGCGCGAACTGCGCGACCGCGGCTCGGTCACGGCCGTGGCGCAGGCGATGCACCTGTCGGCGTCGGCGGTGTCGCAGCAGCTGGCGACGCTGCAGCGGGCGGTCGGCGACGTGCCGCTCACCCGGCAGCAGGGACGGGTGCTCGTGCTGACGCCGGCGGGTCACCGTCTGGCGGATGCGGCGGGCGACGTGCTCGGCGCCCTCGCCCGCGCGCGTGAGACGGTGCAGGAGTACCTCAGCGAGCCGGCCGCGGTCGTGAGCGTCACCGCGTTCCACAGCGTCGGGCTGGCCTGGTTCCCTCAGCTCATCGCCGACACGGTCGCCGCGGCCCGCACCGACCCGGCCGCACCGACGGTGCGCTGCCGCGACGAGGACGTCTCGATCGACGGATTCCCCGACCTCGTCGCCGACCACGACATCGTGATCGCCCACCGTCCGCTCGCGTCCCCGCCCTGGCCCGAGACGCGCGTGACGGTGACGCCGCTGCTGGTCGAGCCGATCGACCTCGCCCTCCCCGTCGACCACCCGCTCGCCCGGCGCGACCGCATCCAGCTCGCCGATCTGGTGGACGCGACCTGGCTCGCCGCCCACGAGGGTTTCGCACTCGAGCCGCTGCTCGTGCAGGCGCACGCCGCGACGACCGGCCGCCCGATCGAGATCGCACACCGCGTCAACGAGTTCAACGTCGCCGCCGGCATCATCGCCGCGACCTCGGTCATCGGGCTGCTGCCCCGGCACACCGGCCTGCCCGACGCCTACCGCGACCGCGTCGTGCTGCGTCCGATCGCCGACCTCACGCTCGGCCGCCACGTGGACGTGCTCACCCGCCCCGAGTCGGCGGCGCGCCGCAGCGTGCAGACGGTCATCGAGCGGCTGAAGGCGATCGCCGCGGCGACGGAGCGCGGCGGGGCCCACGGCGCCTGATCAAGGGCGGGCTCGGGCGAGGGCTCAGCCCTGCGCGGTCTGCTCGTCGATCGCGGCCTCGAGGCGCTCGAGCTTGCCGTCGAGCTCGCCCGTGTGACCGGGGCGGATGTCGGCCTTGAGCACGAGCGAGACGCGCGTGCCGTAGGCGGCGACGGCCTCGGTGGCGCGCTTCACGACATCCATGACCTCATCCCACTCGCCCTCGATCTCGGTGAACATCGAGCTCGTGCGGTTCGGCAGGCCCGACTCGCGCACGATGCGCACGGCCGCGGCGACGGCGTCGTGCACCGAGGCGCTGTCGCCGGTGCCGGCGGGGCCGCCGCTCGGGGCGACGGAGAAGGCGACGATCATGGGGTGGGCTCCTCGTTCGGGGTTGTCGCGATCCAGTGCACGGCCGTGTCGCCGTAGTCCTTGCTGCGTTCGAGTTCGAGGCCGGCGGGCAGCTCGGGCAGCAGATCGCGAGCGGAGCGCTCGATCACGACGAGCGCGTCGTCGGCGAGGACGCCGACGAGCGCCTCGAGGTTGTGCGTCAGCTCCGCGCCGCCGAGGTCGTAGGGCGGGTCGAGGAAGACGAGATCCCAGGGGCCGACCGTTCCGCCGAGGAACGACTGCACGGGCGAGCTCGACACGGTGATCTGCGGGGCGGCGCCACGCGGGGCGGCCCGGCTGACGAGCTTCGCGTTGTCGCGGCCGACGCGCGCGGCGGCGGCGGAGCGGTCGACCAGCACGACCTCGCGCGCGCCGCGGGACGCGGCCTCGAGACCGAGCGCGCCCGACCCCGAGTAGAGGTCGAGCACCCGCATCCCCTCGATCGCGTCGCGGGCCTCGAGCGCGGAGAAGATCGCCTCGCGCACCCGGTCGCTCGTCGGGCGGGTGCCGGCCGGCGGGACCGCCAGCCGCAGCGACCCGGCGAAACCGGAGATGATGCGCGTCACGGCTCCACGCTAGCGTCGCGCGGCGAGGTCGGAGGCGTCGGGGCGATCGTGTCCTCCGCTGTCACGGCGGCGCGAGCCGCGGCCCGCCGCCCCGCCAGCGCCAGCAGCACGACCGCGCCGATCACGATCACCCCGCCGATGAGCTGCACGGAAGAGACGGGATGCCCGAACAGCAGCCCGGTCAGCGCCGTGAACACGACCATGAGGTTGATGTAGATGGATGCCGCCGCCGCGGACACGCGCCGCGTCGCCGTGTTCCAGAGCAGGTACGAGCCGACCGAGGGGAACAGCACGATGAACAGCACCTCGAGCCATCCGCCGCCCGACACCGGCCACGCGACGCCGTGCGCGAGCGCGAACGGCGCCCCGACGACCGCGACGATGAGCGCCTGAACGGCGGTGCTCGTGATCGGGGGCACCGCCGTGAGGCGCCGCCCGAGCAGCGTGTAGATCGACCAGATCGTGATGGCGAGCAACATGATCGCGTCGCCCGGGTTGAGTCCGTGCGCGAGCAGCGCCAGCGGGTCGCCCTTGCTGATCACGAGCAGCACGCCGCCGAGTCCGAGCAGGATGCCCACGACGGTGAGCGGGGTCACGCGCTCGCGCAGGAACACGGCCGCGATGATCACGATCAGCGCTGGGTTCGCGGAGTTGATGAGCGACGCCGACAGCGGGCTCGTGAACTCGAGCGCCGAGTAGAGCGTGAGCGGATAGCCGGCGAGTCCGAGTGCGCCGAGCAGCAGCAGCTTCGGCCAGTGCCGCGCGACCTGACGCCAGGACGGGCGCTCGACGACCTGGGCGATGAGCAGCAGCGGCAGCGCGGCGAGCAGCCAGCGGATCCACGTGAGGCTGACGGGGTCGAGCTCGTCGAGCGCGGCGGCGCCGACGACGAAGTTGCCGGCCCAGAACAGGGTGGCCAGCACGAGGAGGACAGCCGAGCGCATCCCCTCGACGCTAGCGGGCCGGGACGACCGGGGTGAGCTGCCCGGCGCGCCTCCGCGCATCCTGAGCCGTGCCCCCGCTGCGTCGCCGGGCGGGCCTACGATGCTCGCGTGACCGACACCTCACGCCCGACCGCCGCCACCGGCGCGACCGCGGCCCCGCGCATGCCCGCGAGCGTGCTCAAGAACGTCGTCTACGCCGGCGGCGCCCGACTCGCGGCGCCCGGCAGCTTCAACGAGACCTTCCACCTGCTCGACGAGAACCCCGACGCGCTCGCCTGGATCGGCATGCTCAAGCCGAACGAGGCGGATATGGCCGAGCTCGCGGCCGAGTTCGACCTGCATCCGCTCGCGATCGAGGATGCGGTCACCGCCCACCAGCGCGCGAAGATCGAGCGCTACGGCGAGACCCGCTTCATGGTGCTCAAGGCCGCCTACTACGACGACGCCGCCGAGCAGATCGAGTTCGGCGAGCTGCACGTCTTCAGCGGCCAGAACTTCGTCATCACGGTGCGCCACGGCGAGTCGCCGAAGCTGACGCCGGTGCGCGATCGGATGGAGACCACGCCCGAGGCGCTCGCCGAGGGTGCCGAGGCGGTGCTCTACGCGATCCTCGACGCCGTCGTCGACGGCTACCTGCCCGTCGTGAAGGGCCTCGCCAACGACATCGACGAGATCGAGACGCAGGTGTTCGACGGCGACCCGACAGTGTCGAAGCGCATTTACCAGCTCAACCGCGAGGTGATCGAGTTCGACCGCGCCGTGAGCCCGCTCATCGGGATCATCGACGAGCTGTCGTCGGGCTGGGTCGACGGGGACGTGGCCGAGGTGCTCGAGCAGTACCTGCGCGACGTCGCCGACCACGTCGTGCAGGCGAAGGAGCGCATCGACGAGTTCCGGGTGCTGCTGCGCGACATCCTGCAGGTCAACACGAACCTCGTCGGTCAGCGCCAGAACGAGGAGTCGCAGCGGCTCTCGGCCGCCTCGAACCGGCAGGCGGAGGAGGCGCGCCTCATCTCGGCGTGGGCCGCCATCCTGTTCGTGCCCTCGCTCATCGGCTCGATCTACGGCATGAACTTCAAGTACATGCCCGAGCTGAACTGGACCTTCGGCTACCCGCTGGCGATCGGGATCATGGTCGGCTCGGCGGTCGTGCTGTACTTCGTCTTCAAACGGCGCGGCTGGCTGTAGTGCCGCGGCTGGCACCACGTCGCCGCCTGACGGACGCGGTCGGTAGCCTCGGAACGTGACCCCGAGCCCCGCCTCCGCGCACGCGCTCGACGGCGGACCGCTCGAGCGGCGGCTCGCGGCCGTCGTCGGCGACCGCACCGCCGCGGCCTTCGAGCGCGGGCTCGGCCTGCGCACGGTCGGCGACCTGCTGAGCCACTACCCGCGCCGCTACGCCCGCCGCGGCGAGCTGACCGCCCTCGCGAGCCTCGTCGTCGGCGAGGACGTCACGATCGTCGCCGAGGTGCGCAAGGTCAACGAGCGCGTCATGCGGCAGCGCAAGGGATCCATCCTCGAGGTCGAGGTGACCGACGGCAGCGGCATCCTCAGCCTCACCTTCTTCAATCAGGCCTGGCGCTCGCAGCAGCTGAAGCCGGGCGTGCGCGGCATGTTCGCGGGCAAGGTCGGCGACTACCGCGGGCAGCGGCAGCTCGCGCATCCCGACTACGAGCTCTTCGACGCCGACGACCCGCGGGCGGACGCGCTGCGCGCCGGAGGCGACGAAGCGAAGAGCTGGGCCGAGCAGCCCGTGCCGGTCTACCCGGCGACGTCGACGCTGCCGACGTGGAAGATCCAGCAGGCCGTCGAGGTCGTGCTCGACTCCCTGCCCCGACTCGACGATCCGGTTCCGGATGCGGTGCGCCGCGAGCGCGGACTGGTCGACTTCGCGCAGGCGCTCGAGCTCGTGCACCGGCCCGAGAGAGATCGCGACTGGCGTGCCGCGCGCGATGCGCTGCGCTTCCAGGAGGCCTTCGTGCTGCAGTCGGCGCTGCTGCGTCAGCGCGCCGCCCGCCGGGCCGAGGCGGCCGACCCGCGCCATCCCGGTCGGCTGCTCGCCGAGTTCGACGCGGCGCTGCCGTTCCAGCTCACCGGCGACCAGCGGCTCGTGGGGGAGGAGGTCGAGCGCGATCTCGCCTCCGATGCGCCGATGAACCGGCTCGTGCAGGGCGAGGTCGGCTCGGGCAAGACCCTCGTCGCGCTGCGGGCGATGCTCACGGTCGTCGACTCGGGCGGTCAGGCGGCGCTGCTCGCCCCGACGGAGGTGCTCGCCGCGCAGCACCTGCGCTCGATCACCCGCTCGCTCGGCCCCGACCTCGCCGCGCGACTGCGTCCCACGCTGCTGACCGGGCAGCTGACCGCCGCCGAGCGCCGCAAGGCCCTGCTCGCGGTCGCCTCCGGTGGGGCCTCGATCGTCGTCGGCACCCACGCGCTGCTCGGCGACAACGTCAGCTTCGCCGACCTCGGTCTCGTCGTCGTCGACGAGCAGCACCGCTTCGGCGTCGACCAGCGCGAGGCGCTGCGACTCAAGGGGCGCTCACCGCACGTGCTCGTGCTCACGGCGACGCCCATCCCGCGCACGGTCGCGATGACGGTGTTCGGCGACCTCGACATCTCGACGATCTCCGAGCTGCCGGCCGGTCGCACGCCCATCGCCTCCTTCGTCGTCGGCCTCGCCGACCACCCCGGCTGGGAGCGCCGTATCTGGGAGCGGATGTCGGAGGAGCTCGCACAGGGCCGTCAGGCTTTCGTGGTGTGCCCGGCGATCGACGCGAAGACCCCCGACCCGGATCTCGCGCCCGCGCCCGACGACGGACCGGCGCCGGCCGGACAGCCCGGCGCCGACGGCCCTCCGCCGCCCATCGCGGCCGTGCTCACCGTCGTCGAGGAGGTGCGCCGCAACCCGCTGCTCGCCGGGCGCCGCATCGAGGCGCTGCACGGCCGCATGAGCGCCGACGAGAAGGATGCGGTGATGCGCCCCTTCGCCGCCGGCGACATCGATGTGATCGTCGCGACCACAGTGATCGAGGTCGGCGTCGACGTGCCGAACGCCTCGACCATGGTCGTGCTCGACGCCGACCGCTTCGGCGTCTCGCAGCTGCACCAGCTGCGCGGCCGGGTCGGCCGCGGCGGCGTGCCCGGGCTGTGCCTCTTCGTGACGCACGCCGCGCCCGAGACGCTCGCGCGCGAGCGGGTGGATGCGGTCGCGGCGACCCTCGACGGCTTCGAGCTGGCGAACGTCGACCTCGAGCTGCGGCGCGAGGGCGACGTGCTCGGCAGCGCCCAGTCGGGCGGCCGCTCGTCGCTGCGCCTGCTGCGCGTCGCGAAGGACGGCGACCTGATCGGCGACGCCCGCGAGGCCGCAGCCGGGGTGCTCGACGCCGACCCGGCGCTCGCGCAGCATTCCGCGCTCGCCGCCGCTCTCGCCCGTCGGCTCGACGAGGCCGAGGCGGCGTTCCTCGCCAAGGGCTGAGGCTGCGCTGTCCCGTGACCTCCGGTAACAAGATGGTCACAGGGACTCGCTACGCTGGATGCCGTGAGCAGGATCGCCGTCGTCCCCGGTTCCTTCGACCCCGTCACCCTGGGTCACCTCGACGTGATCGAGCGCGCGGCCGGCATCTTCGACCAGCTGCACGTGCTGGTCGTGCACAACCCCGGCAAGACGGCGCTGCTGCCGATCGCGCAGCGCGTCTCGCTCATCCAGGACTCGATCGCCGAGGCGAAGATCTCGGGCGACATCCTCGTCACCAGCTGGAGCGTCGGGCTGCTCGTCGACTACTGCACCGACGTGGGTGCGAGCGTGCTGGTGAAGGGCATCCGCTCGCAGGTGGATGTCGCCTACGAGACCCCGATGGCGATCGTCAACCGCGACCTCGCGGGCGTCGAGACCGTGTTCATGCTGCCCGACCCGGCGCACACGCACGTGTCGTCGTCGCTCGTGCGCCAGGTCGCCGAGCTCGGCGGGGATGTGCGCCCGTACGTTCCGACGCCGGTCGCCGACTACCTGCAGACGCCGCGCTGATCCGGTGCTGACCCCGGGCTGCGTCGCCATGGAGTCGACGCCGAGTCGCCGGCGCTGACGCAGAAGGGCCCCGCCGGTCGGCGGGGCCCTTCTGCTGTGCGCGTCGGCTCAGGTGAGGCGCTCGGACTCGGTGCCGCGCGCCCGTCCGATCAGGCTCATCACGTGGTAGACGACGATCGCCGCGACCGTGCCGAGGATGATGCCGGTGAACTGCATATCGCCCGAGACGAGCGTGAAGTTCGCGATGCCCATGATGAGCGCGACCCCGGCCGTGAGCTGGTTCTTCGGCAGCGAGAAGTCGACCTTATTCTCGACCCAGATGCGCACGCCGATGATGCCGATGAGGCCGTAGAGTGCGGTCGTGACGCCGCCGAGCACGCCCGGCGGCACCGTGTTGATGACGGCGCCGATCTTGGGCGACAGGCCGAGCAGGATCGCGGCGATGCCGGCGACCCAGTACGCGGCGGTCGAGAAGACGCGGGTCGCGGCCATGACGCCGATGTTCTCGCCGTAGGTCGTGGTCGGTGAGCCTCCGCCGATGCCGGCGAGGATCGAGGCGACGCCGTCGGCGAAGAGGGCGCGTCCGGTCAGCGGAGAGAGGTCGCGCTTGGTGAGCTGGCCGACGCCGCGGATGTGGCCGACGTTCTCGGCGATGAGGGCGAGCACGACGGGCAGGAACGCCAGGTAGAGCGGCAGGTGGTCGAGCGTGAAGCTCGGCGTCGTGAACTCGGGCAGGCCGACCCACGGCGCCTTCGCGACCTCGTCGAACTTCACTTCGCCGGCGATGACCGCCGCGATGTATCCGACGACGACGCCGATCACGATCGACAGTCGACCGAGGAAGCCCTTGAACAGCACGGCGGCGAGGATGACGGCGAGCAGCGTGATCAGCGCGATGCCGGGCGATTTGGCGAAGTTGTCGCGGGCCGCCGGGGCGAGGTTGAAGCCGATGAGCGCCACGATGGCGCCGCTGACGATCGGCGGCATGAGCACGTCGATCCAGCGGGTGCCCGAGAAGTGCACGATCGCGCCGACGATCGCCAGCAGCACGCCGACGATGATGACGCCGGCGAGGGCCGACCCACGCCCGCCGGCCGCCGTGGCGGCGCCGATCGGGGCGATGAAGGCGAACGACGAGCCCAGGTAGCTGGGCAGGCGGTTGGCCGTGATGAGGAGGAAGAGCAGGGTGCCGACGCCCGAGAACAGCAGCGTCGTGCTGGTCGGGAATCCGGTGATGAGCGGAACCAGGAACGTCGCGCCGAACATCGCGACGACGTGCTGCACGCCGAAGCCGATCGTGCGCGGCCAGCTCAGGCGCTCCTCGGGGAGCACGATCTCCTGAGACGGCACCGTCTTGCCGTCGCCGTGCAGCTTCCAGATCGCCACGAAGGCCCCTCTCCCGGGCGGCTCCGTGCCGCGCCTCGCACGACATTAGCGGGACGTGCGCGGCCTCCCCGTACCACTCGCGAATGAGCGCATCCTCCGAGCGGCGGATGCGCGGGGTGCGGTCGCTTCCTAGCGTGGAGGCATGCACGTCATCGCTCTGTCCCCGTTCGCCGCAGCCTCGCTCGCGTCGGCGGCGCCCGCTGCCGCCGACGACTCCACGGTCGCCGGTCTCGCCGTCGGCGGGACCATCGCGATCGTGGTGGTCGTGGTGCTGCAGGTCGTGCTCTTCATCGCCGCGCTCATCTCGATCCTGGTGTCGGCGCGCTACACCGGCGGCGGCAAGCTGCTGTGGATCCTGCTCGTGTTCTTCATGCCCTTCCTCGGGCCGCTCGGCTGGTTCCTCGGCGGCCGCAACGCGCAGATCCGCACGAACACGCCGTAGCCCGCGCGGCATCCGCCTCGCTCTCAGCTCGTGGTGGTCTCGGTGAGGTTAGGCTTCCCTTCTATGCCGAAGCTCCCGAGACTCCAGCCGGCCGATCCGCGACTGTTCCGCGCGCAGGTCGTGGCGAGCCGTCGGCTCACCCCGTCGATGCAGCGCGTCACCGTCTCGAGCGCCGAACTGGCCGAGTTCGACTACCTCGGATTCGACCACTGGTTCCGCCTGTTCCTGCAGCTGCCGCACCACGACGAGCTCTTCCTGCCCGCCGTCGAGGGGCGCAAGTGGTGGCAGAACTACCTCGACATCCCCGAAGAGCGCCGCCCGCACTGCGCGAACTACACGGTCGCCGCGTTCCGTCCGGCGGCCGAGGCGGACGACGCGGCCGACCGCGCCGACGGGGAGCGCATCCCGGCCGAGCTCGACATCGACTTCGTGCTGCACCGCAGCGCCGCCGGCGAGCTGGAAGGCGGTGCCGCGATCTGGGCCGACGCCGCGCAGCCCGGCGACAACATGGCCTTCCTCGACCAGGGCGCCCTCTACGACCAGCCCGACGACACGACCGAGGTGCTGATCGTCGCCGACGAGACCGGACTGCCGGGCACCGCCGGCATCCTGGCCTCGCTGCCGGTGGATGCGACGGGCCTGGTCTTGCAGGAGGTCGCGACGCGCGGCGACGTGCGCGAGCTGCCCGGCCCGGTCGGCGTCGAGCGCCGCTGGATCGTGCGCGACGAATCCGCCGACCCCCGCGCGACCCCCGGCCAGGCCGCGCTCGCCGAGCTGCTGCGCGTCGAGGGCCTCGCCGATACGGCGTACGCCTACCTCGTCGGCGAGTCCGACCTCGCGACGAGCGGGCGACGCCATGTGCGCCGCCTCGGCCTCGACAAGGAGCGCATCTTCTTCTCCGGCTACTGGCGTCAGGAGCGCCGCCGGCAGCTGCAGACCGCCTGACGGGCCGCCCCGCCTGCCGCAGCCCCGCTGAGAGCGCGTCCGCGACCCGGCGCATCCCGCCGCCGGAATGACAGGATCGACGGGTGACACTGACACTCGGGTACAAGGCATCGGCCGAGCAGTTCGCCCCGCGCGAGCTCGTCGAGATCGCGGTCGCCGCAGAGGCGCACGGCATGGAGTCGGTGGCGGTGAGCGACCACTTCCAGCCCTGGCGGCACGAGGGCGGTCACGCGCCGTTCTCGCTCGCGTGGATGGCGGCCGTGGGGGAGCGCACCTCGACGATCCGCATCGGCACGAGCGTGATGACGCCGACCTTCCGCTACAACCCGGCCGTCGTCGCCCAGGCCTTCGCCACGATGGGATGCCTGTACCCCGGCCGCATCTTCCTCGGCGTCGGCAGCGGCGAGGCGCTCAACGAGATCGCGACCGGATTCCAGGGCGCGGGCGAGCAGCAGTGGCCCGAGTTCAAGGAGCGCTTCGCCCGCCTGCGCGAGTCGGTGCGGCTCATGCGCGAGCTCTGGAAGGGCGACCGCGTCGACTTCGAGGGGGAGTACTACTCCACGCACGGCGCGTCGATCTACGACGTGCCCGAGGGCGGCATCCCCGTCTACATCGCCGCCGGCGGCCCGATGGTCGCGCGCTACGCCGGCCGTGCGGGCGATGGCTTCATCTGCACCTCCGGCAAGGGCATGGAGCTCTACACGGAGGACCTCATCCCCTCGGTGCTCGAGGGCGCTGAGAAGGCGGGCCGCGACGCGAGCACGATCGACCGGATGATCGAGATCAAGCTCAGCTACGACACCGATCACGACGCCGCGCTCGAGAACACGCGCTTCTGGTCGCCGCTGTCGCTGTCGAAGGAGCAGAAGCACGACATCACCGATCCGCTCGAGATGGAGAAGGCGGCGGATGCGCTGCCGATCGAGCAGATCGCGAAGCGCTGGATCGTCGGCAGCGACCCCGACGCGGTCGTCGCCGAGATCAAGCAGTACGTGGATGCGGGTCTCAACCACCTCGTCTTCCACGCGCCGGGTCACGACCAGCGTCGTTTCCTCGAGCTGTTCGAGCGGGATCTGGCGCCGCGGCTGCGCGCGCTGGGCTGACGCGCTGACCTGACGCGCGGGCTGACGCCCCGAATCGTTTTCGACACCCGTCCGGGGAGTCCTCCTAATGGGGGACTCCCCGTTCTGTCTATCCTCCATGAGACTCGTACCTGTCACACGGAGATCGCGAGCGGGGGCTCGCGTCATCCCGAAGTCTCCGCGTGGCAGGGGAGTTCCAATGCACACGCGAGAGCGTGCCGTCGAGACGATCGCACGATGACGGCCACCTGGGCCCAGGGGGCGCCGACCGAGAGCCGGTACTCCGGCGTCGGCTTCGAGCCCGCGGCCGAGGCCGCCGGCGTCGCCGTGTCCGGCTGGGCGCGCGTCGCCGTGGCGGTGCACGCCGTCGGCCCGACGCCCGCACCCGTCGTCATGCGACTCGACGTCGCCAGCTACGCGCCCATCCTCATCGACTTCCGCGAGCGCGCCTTCGAGGCGAAGCTGCCGATCGGCCAGTACCCCTCGGCGCCCGACAGCGTGCTCGTGCATCAGGCGACCATGGCCGAAGGCGATGCCGCCGTCTTCCCGCTGCCGGGCGCCGACCTCGACAAGCTGCTCTGGCGCGTCGGGTTCACCTGCTTCGGCGACGCCCCCGCCCCGTGGCTGATCCCCGGCGAGCGCTACAAACTCAACCGCTGGCCGAACTTCGTCGAGCTGACGCACCACATGGATCACATCCGCATGGCCGCCGCTCTCGCGAACGCGCACTACTCGGCCGACGAGCTCGCCGCCGCGGCCGGCACCGACCGCTCCTCCGCGCAGCGCCTCATCAACGCCTTCACGCTCATGCGCGTGGTCGAGGCGTCGGCGGTCGCCGCGGTTCCCGTCACCGTTCCGGCGCGCGCCGATGCGCCCCGGAGCCTGTTCCGCCGCCTGCGCGAGAAACTGGGGATGTAACGCATGGCCGAGCACGTCATCCTCTTCGCCGGGCCCATGGGCGCCGGCAAGACGACCGCGATCCGCAGTCTCAGCGAGATCGAGGTGGTCAGCACCGAGGCCGCCAACAGCGAGCGCCACGTCGTCGACAAGGCCACCACCACGGTCGCGCTCGACTACGGCGAGATCACCCTCGGCGACGACGACAAGGTGCGCCTCTACGGCGTTCCCGGTCAGAAGCGCTTCGACTTCATGTGGGCGATCCTGAAGAAGCGCGCCCGCGGCATGATCATGCTCGTCAACGACGACGCCCCCGACGCGGTGCAGACGATGATCGAGTACCTCGACGACTTCCGCGACCTCTACGAGCGCGGCGGCGTCATCGTCGGCGTCTCGCGCACCGACCTCGGCGTCGGCCCCGGCCTCGCCGCGTACTCGGCCGCGCTGCAGGCGCAGCGCCCCGACCTGATCGTCCCCGTCTTCACGGTCGACCCGCGCGACGCCGGCCAGATGCGCACCGTGCTCATGACGCTCATCGCCAACATCGAGATGCGGGCGATGCTCGCCCCGGCTGCGGAGGCGGTCGCACCATGAACCAGCCCATCCACCAGGACCAGTTCGTCATCGGCGAAGGGCACGCCGCCCTCAGCGGGATGTGCGAGCTCGCCCCGTCGACCATCTACGCCGCGCTGCTCACCGACGACGGCTTCGACATCGTGCACGTGTCGCGCACGCAGACCGAGGCGAGCCGCTTCGCGAGCATGTCGAGCTCGATCCAGGCGCTCAGCGACGCGGTCGGACACGAGCTGCGCATCGGCGACAGCGAGTACGTGATCATGGGCAGCGCCCAGGGCCACGTCATCCAGTTGCGCATCCCCGGCCAGCCGATCGTGCTCGCCGCGCTGTTCCAGCCGCACGAGACCCTCGGCAAGGCGCTCTCGACCGCCCGCCTCACCGCCGAGCGTCTCGCCCAGCGTCTGCCCGCCGCGGCGTCCGCCGCGATGGCCGCCCCGAACTTCTGATCTGTCGCGCGCTCGACCGCGCTCGCCGATCAGGACCACCAGAACATCCGAACTCACACGAACACCACAACCCGAAAGAAGAACGAACCATGACCGACATCGCTGCTGTCTCCAACGTCCAGGCCTCGCTCGAGGCGCTCCTGCGCATCGAGGGTGCGAAGGCCGCCGCCCTCGTCGACTCGGGCACCGGCATGCTGCTCGGCGGCGTCGGCTCGGGCATCGACCTCGACGTCGCCGCCGCCGGCAACACCGAGGTCGTGCGCGCCAAGCTGCGCACCGCCAAGGCGCTCGGCCTGGGTGACGCGATCGACGACATCCTCATCACCCTCACCACGCAGTTCCACATCATCCGCCCCATGGCCCGCACCCCCGAGGTCTTCATCTACCTCGTGCTCGACCGCGACCGCTCGAACCTCGCCATGGCGCGCCTCAAGACGAAGGAGATCGAGGGCCAGCTGGCTCTCTGATCCCGCTCTCCTGACCGATCCGCGCGGCCTCGTCCCGGCGCGCACGGATCCTCCGGAACGCAGGCCCCGACGCCCTCGACGGCGGCGGGGCCTGCGTGCGTTGCGGGGGAGGGGTCTTGACGCGCGCGCAGTACTAGGCCGGCCTGGCGCTCATCTCGTCTCGTCTCGTCTCGTCTTGGTTTCGCCGAGGGTACGAACTCAGGCGCGAGAAGTGCCTCGGTGCGTTCGAGACGTCGGTGGAGCGCGCTCCGGGCCTCCGGTCGGGTGTCCCAGGGTGGCGCCCGGTCGGCACCGGCTGAGCACGTATCTGGCCGGCGAGCTGAGGCCGCGCTGACGCGCTGCACGATGTCGGCGGAATGTGCTTCTGAGGAGCGAGCCCGGCGCGCGGAGGGGCGCGAACGGATGTCGGTGGAATGTGCATCTGATCTGCGGTTCTGGTCGACGATGATGGTCCGCGCGGATGTCGGTGGTGGCTGTCAGAGTGCAGGTATGGAGAAGCCCACGACGACACCCGGATGCGACGGCCGAGCGCCGTTCGTTGACGGCGGCGCAGGCGGCTTCGCGGCACCGACTCGTGGTGACGTCGACGGTGGCGCGGCGTCGGTCGGTGGTGTGTCCGGTCGTGACGTGTCGCTGCCGGGGCTGGTGGGTGAGGCGGAATCCGCGGCTCTGAGGCTGGCGGCCGCCCAGGTGGCGGAGGTGCGGATGCTCGCCCGTGCCGGCCAGCTCGCGGAAGCCGAAGCGGCTGGTTCGCCGGCGAATGTGCGGGCGCATGACATGGCGCTCAGGTCGATCGCCGCCGAGATCGGCGGGGTGCTGCGTTCCCCGGACCGGACCGTGCAAAGGCGGATCGGAGAAGCGCGGGAGATCGTGGAGTTCTACCCGGCGGC
>NZ_VHQG01000002.1:700798-1425805 GCF_006517435.1 Schumannella soli | reverse complement strand
TCGCGGACCTGATCCTCGCCGGGGCGCCGGCGCTCGATCCGACCGTTCACGGTGACGGGCCGGGTGTGTTGGGGGCGATTCGTGCGCACGTGCAGGTGACTGTGTCCGCGTTGACGCTCCTCGGTGGGGACGAGAACCCCGCCGACCTTGTTGGCCGTAGCCCGATCGATGCCGGGACCGCGCGCTATCTTGCCGGCGAGACCTCGTCGTGGACGCGCCTGCTCACGAATCCGGTCGACGGGACCGCGATCGCGGTCGACCGGCACCGGCCCTCTCTCGAACAACGCCGTCACCTGCGCGCCCGCGACCTGCACTGCCGCTTCCCCGGATGCCGGCAGGCGGCGATCCGCTGTGAACTCGACCACACGATCGACGCCGCCCTCGGCGGCCCGACAGCTCTGACGAACCTCGCGCACTTGTGTCAGCAGCATCATTCGATGAAGCAGTTCACGCCCTGGCGGGTGGAACAGCATCCGGGCGGGATCCTGGAATGGACTTCCCCGACGGGGCGCACCTATTGCGAAGACGCCCCCGCCCCACCGGTCGTGTTCGTGCCACGGGGACACCCCATCCGACGTGCCCGGCTCCGCCCGGCCGAACTCGACGACCCGCCCGAGGAGGCGGACGGTCGACTCGGTGCGCCCGCTCCGCCCGCTCCGCCCGAATCTGTTGCGTGCGCGCGCTACCGGCCGGGGATCTTCGTGATGCCTGACGACGCGGTCGACTGCGTCGACGCTGACATCGCGCCCTTCTGAGTGCGCGGTCGGCGGCCCCGCCATCGAGGGCTCGGCGGCTGTGACCTCGTGGTCCGTGCTTCCCCGAGTCGCAGTCCGATCGCTCCGCGCAAGGCCGCCCGGTCGACGTCACCCGCCGGTGGTCGGCGTCACCCAGCGCCAGCTGTCGTCAACCGAGCGGGCCCCGCGACGGCGCGCGCCGCAGAGTCGCCGATGAAGGCCACCGTCCGACCGCGACCGCGACCGCGACCGCGACCGCGACCGCGACTGCCGCCGCAGCGAGCGCGAGCTCGGCCACCGTCCCCCGAACGGGGGTGCGGTGGATGCGGGATCGCGGTGAACCCGCTCGCGTGCTATCCCGTTGACCAGGATGGAGGTGCCATGACCGTCGACGACGCCACGAAGCTGCGCGAGCTGCACGACGCCCACGCGGCGGTCGTGTGGCGCTACGTCGTGCACCTCACGGGCGACCCCGTCGGCGCCGACGACATCGTGCAGGAGACGCTGCTGCGGGCCTGGCGCAGCAAGCGCATCCTCGAGCAGGAGGTCGACAGCACCCGCAGCTGGATGATGAAGGTCGCCCGCAACCTCGTCATCGACAACGCGCGCAGCGCCCGTCAGCGTCACGAGCTCGCCGTCGACGAGCCGCCCGAGCGCGGGGAGCCCGACCGCACCGACCAGCTGTTCGAATCGCTGCTGGTCGCCGGGGCGCTCGCGACGCTGACCACCGAGCACCGCAGCGTGGTCGTGCACGCGTACTACGGCGGCCGCGGCATCGCCGAGGTCGCCCGCGAGCTCGACATCCCCGAGGGCACAGTCAAGTCGCGGCTGCACTATGGACTGCGAGCGCTGAGGCTCGCACTGCAGGAGAGGGGAGTGACCCGATGACCGACCCGAACGATCACGAGCGCCTCGCCCAGTGGGATGCGAGCTATGTGCTCGGTGCGCTGCCGCCGAGCGAGCGCCGCGAGTACGAAGCGCACCTCGAGACCTGCGAACGCTGCCGTGCCGCCGTCGCCGAGCTCGCGCCGATGCCGGGACTGCTGTCGCGGCTGAGCGTCGAGCAGGCCGCGTCGATCGGGCGCGAGGCCGACTCCGGCGTGCCGGTTCCGGCACCGGCCCCCGCACTCTCCGCATCCACCGCCAACGGGCCGCCTGCCGATCTGCTCTCGCTCGTCGTCGCCCGCGACCGGCGTCGTCGGCGCCGTCGCGTCGGACTCGTGCTGGCCGCGGCCGCCGCGATCGCGCTGCTCGTGACCGTGCCGCTCGCGGTCACACAGCTCGGCACCCCGTCGACGTCAGCGCCGATCGCCCTCGAACGCACCCTGCCGACCACCGCGCTCAGTGCGAGCGTGCGGCTGACGAGCGTCGGCTGGGGCACCCGCATCGACATGGACTGCGCGTACGGCGCGGATGCGGCGGGTCCGCCGAAGGACGGCTGGGTCTACGGCCTCTACGTCGTCGACCGCGACGGCGACGAGAGCCAGGTCTCCACCTGGAAGGTCACGAGCCGCAAGGACGTGAACCTGACAGCCGCCACCGCGCTCGCGCGCGCCGAGATCGCCCGCGTCGAGGTGCGTGCGCTGCCCTCCGGCCAGGAGCTGCTGGGCGCCGATCCGAGCTGATCCTGAACCTTTCGGGCGCCGGTCTCGTCTACCCCCTGAGACCGCATCCGCGGCCCACCGGTTCACGAAAGGCGTCGACGATGCGCACCCGGATCCCCCGTTCCCGACTCACCCTCGTCCCGCTCGCGGCGGCGGCGATCACCCTGTTCGCGCTCGCGGGCTGCACTTCCGCGCCGTCCGGCTCGGGCGACAGCAGCTCCGGCGACAGCAGCTCGGCGCCCGCCGACGACAGCTCCGCCGACTCCGGATCCGACTCGTCGGCCGATGCGACCGCGGCCCTCACGACCGCCGACAGCAGCCTCGGCACGATCGTCGTCGATGGCGAGAAGATGACGGTCTACATGTTCGACAAGGACACGCAGAACGCCACCAGCTCGGCCTGCTCCGGTCAGTGCGCCGCCGCGTGGCCCGCCGTGCACGCCGACTCCGACAGCCCGAAGGTGGATGGCGTGACCGGCAAGATCGGCACCATCACCGGAACCGACGGCGAGAAGCAGCTCACGCTCGACGGCTGGCCGCTGTACTACTACGCGGCCGACAAGGCCGCCGGCGACACCACCGGCCAGGGCGTCGGCGGAGTCTGGTGGGTGCTCGCGCCCGACGGAACCAAGATCAGCGGCTGACCCGCTCACGGTCAGTCGGCGGCGAGAGCCCCGCGCCTCTGCGAGTGGGGTGCGGGGCTCGCGTCGTGAAGCCCTGACCGCGGGGTCCGGGCGGAGCGACGTCGGCGCCGACGTCGGTCAGGTGCGCGCGGGGACGAGTTCGCCGAGTCGGGTGTTCAACGTCGGCACCAGCGTCAGAGCGAACGAGCGTGAGAGATGATTGCTGTCGCTGTAGACGACCATTCCGCCGAGATACGGGTGGCACCAGGTCGAGTCGCAGTAGACGTCGTCGAGGTCGAGCACCGACGCCCCCGTGGCGTTGGCGGCCTCGACCATCGGATCTGCGTAATCCCGCACGGCGGAGAACGGCATCCGGCACGCTTCGGCGTCCACTCCGAGACGAATCTGACAGTCGGGCGCGCCCTCGCCGTATTGGGTCGGCAGCGCCTCCGTACCCGGGGCGTCCTTGGCGACGATCACGCGGATGCCGGCCGCGAGCAGCTTCTGGAAGGCCGGCTCGACGTCGGCGGCGGAGAGCCCCGCAACCGTGTCATCGCCAGGGGAGTAGAGGCGCGTACGGTTCGTCACGATCACGGCGTCGAGGTCGTGCTCCGCGACCAGCTCGTCGACCAAGGCGGTCGAGTTGTCGGCGCATTGGACGACCTGCGACTGCGGGCTTCCCCAGAGGGCGAGCATGGGGCGGTCCGCGATGAGCGGACAGCCGGTCTGCGAGTAGACGTCCAGACGCCATCCCTGCTTCTGCGCGACCTTGGTGACGGGTTCGAAGAGGCGTACCGCGTGCGAGTCTCCGATGAGCGCGACCCGTGCTGTCGGCGACGGCGGATCCGCGAGTCGACAGTGGCCGGGGGCGATACCGACATCGAGCCCGGACGTGCAGTCGATGTAGGGAGAGACCGGGAGATCGAACGCGAAGTCGGCCAACTCCGAGAGCGGCCGCGACGGGGAACGGTCTGCGCAGCTGTCATCGACCACAGCGGCGGCGCCGGCGCAGGGCTGGTCCGCGCCGATGATGAAACCTCCGGGCCGCGACACCGATCCGAGAGCGATCGCGCTCGGCGTTGCCACCAGGAGCATCGCGACCAGCGTCGCCAGCAGCGTCCACCTCGGACGTCGCCGTACGAAGACGCTCCGCGTTCGAATCGGATCCTCGATGACGGTCTTCGACAGCCACCCGAGCAGCAGCGATCCCCCCAGGATCGCCGCCTTCTGCACTCCGATCAGCGGCGCGTGGGTCGCGAAGGGAACGAGGACGACGAGCGGCCAATGCCAGAGGTAGACCCCGTACGACACATCGCCGACGAATCGGACAGGCGGGAACCGCCCCGCGATGCTGGGCGTGATCGCGTAGGCGTTTGCCGGCATGCCTGCCACGATCACCGCGAGCGTGCCGAGAACCGGCAGCAGAGCGGTGTACGACGGGAAGGGCGTCGTGTCGCTGTAGAGCACGAGGGCCGCGCCGATCGCCGCGTATCCGATCCAGCTGAGCACCGTTCGCAGGGCTGAAGGGAGGCGGCTCGGCGGCGGCGCGAACGCGATCAGGCCGCCGAGCCCGAACTCCCATGCTCGGGTGAAGGTCGAGAAGTACGCGGCCGCGCCGTCGGCCGTCGTGGTCACGATGGATGCGATCAAGCTCCCGGCGACGACCACGGAGAGCACGGCGAAGAGCACGCGCCGATGGGCCTGCAGTCGTCGGCGGGCGATCAGCAGGGCCACGAGGAAGAGCAGCGGCCAGACGATGTAGAACTGCTCTTCGGTCGACAGCGACCAGAAGTGCTGCACGGGAGACGGTCTGTTGGTCTGGGCCGAGTAATCGACGGCGTTCGCCGAGAGGGTCCAGTTCTCCACGTAGAACGTCGAGGCGATGAACTCCTGCATGAACTGCGCCCATCGCGTCTGCGGCACGATCAGCAGCACGGCGATGGTGGTCACGAGCACGGTGGTGAGCGACGCGGGGATCAGGCGTCGCGCGCGAGCCGACCAGAACCGTCCCAGCGGCACCCGGCCCTGTCGATCGATGTCACGCAGGAGATGGCCGGTGATGAGGAATCCTGAGATGGCGAAGAACACATCGACTCCGACGAATCCGCCCGGCACTCGATTCGGCCAGAGGTGGTAGAGCACGACCGCCACGACGGCGACTGCACGAAGCACCTGGATCTCGAGCCGCACTTCCGCCTGGCGAGCGGTCGCCGGCGAGCTCACGGATTCTCGGGTTTCGGCGACAGTCATAGGAGTCCACGCTACCTGCCGACGGCGGCGCCGCTCCACGCGTAGGCGACCTCGGGGCGGCCCGGTGTCCCGTAGCGCTGCGAGCGCCGGGCGAGCCCGATCTCGGCGAGGTGCTCGAGGTAGCGCCGCGCGGTGACGCGCGAGAGCTGAAGGGAGGCCGCCGTCTCGCTCGCCGACCGCGGCTCGGCCGCCTGCCGCAGCGACTGGCTGACGGCGTCGAGCGTCGTCGCGGTGAGTCCCTTCGGCAGCGGCGCGGCGTGGGCCGGGCGCAGGTGCGCGAGCAGCGCATCCACCTCGCCCTGCGACGTCGCCGCGTCGGCCCCGGCGAGCCCGTCGCGGAACGCCCGGTACTGCTCCAGCCGCTCGCGCAGCGCGGGGAAGCCGAAGGGCTTGATGAGGTACTGCGTCACGCCGACCGACACCGCGGTCTGCACGGCCTCGAGGTCGCGCACCGCGGTGATCGCCATGATGTCGACGCCGACCCGTTCGGCTCGCAGGCGTCGCGCGAGCTCGAGGCCGTGCCCGTCGGGCAGGGTCAGGTCGAGCAGCACCAGATCGATCCCGCCGGGGTGCACGGTCGTCAGCGCCGCGTGCGCCGCGCCGGCGCTGTGCGCGACGGCGACGACCTCGAAGCCGTCGACGCGGCCGACGTAGGCGGAGTGCGCCTCGGCGGCGAGCAGGTCGTCGTCGACCACGAGCACGCGGATCATGCGGACGATCCTGCCGTGGATGCGGGGCGCGTGCCGTCGGGGAAGCTCGCGATCGCCGTCGTCGGCGAGGCCGTCGCGCCGTCGGCATCCACCTCGAAGCGCAGCTCGCCGCCGGCCGCCTCCGTGGCGGCCCGCGCGACCGCGAGTCCGTTGCCGTGCGCTCCGCCCGGATCCGACTTGCTCGTCACCCCGAGGTCGAAGACGGCGTCGAGGCGGTCGGCGGGGATGCCGCGGCCGCTGTCGGCGACGCGCAGCTCGACAGCGTCCGCGCCGGTGCCGACCGCGGCGCCGTCCGCAGCGCCGCCCGAGTCCGCACCGGCGCCGGGCTCCGGCCGCGCACCCGTCCGCCGCAGCATGACCGCCACCGTGCGCGGCGCCTCCGCGGCGAGCGCCGCGTCGATCGCGTTGTCGACGAGGTTGCCGACGACCGACACGAGAGCCGAGGCTCCGAGCGGCGGAACCGCGCCCGGCTCGGCCGTCACGGTCAGCTCGACGCCGCGCTCGTTCGCCTGCGCGGTCTTGCCGAGCAGCAGCGCGCCGAGCACCGGGTGGTCGACGGTCGCGAGCATCCGATCGGCCAGCTCCTGGCTCGTGCGCGTCGACTCCGAGGCGAGCTCGATCGCCTGCTCCACTCGGCCCAGCTCGAGCAGCGCGACGAGGGTGTGCACGGTGTTGGCGTGCTCGTGCGCCTGCGCGCGCAGCGCATCGCGCATGCCCCGCGTCGAGTCGAGCTCGCCGATCAGCTGCTGCAGCCGGCTCTGGTCGCGCAGCGTCATGACCGAGCCGCCGGCGTCGGCGGGGGAGCCGGGCGCCGCCTCGGCGGGCTCCTGGTTCACCAGCAGCAGCGTCGCACCGTCGAGGTGCGTCTCCTCGACGGCGCGGCGTCCCTCGTCGATGAGCGTCGCGACCGCCGGCCCGACACCGAGTGCGGCGGCGCTCGCCGGCAGCGCCACCGTCCCCGCCGGCGGCAGCCCGAGCAGCTCGGCGGCCTCGTCGTTGTAGAGCACGACCCGGTGCTCGCGGTCGCTCAGCACGAGGCCCTCGCGCACCGAGTGCAGCACCGACTCGTAGTAGCCGACCATGCGCCGCAGCTCCGCCGGGCCCATCCGGCCCGTCACCCGCCGCAGCGAGCGCTGCACGACGAGTGCGGTGATCGCGCCGACCAGCACGACGGCGGCGGCGACGCCGAGCACGAAGGGCAGTCGGCCGGCCACGATCGCGCCCACGTTCGTCGTGGTCACGCCCGCCGACACGAGACCGACCACGACGCCGTCGCGTTCGATCGGAACGACGGCGCGCACCGAGGGCCCGAGGGTGCCGGTGAAGGTCTCGGTCAGCTCGCGGCCCTTCAGCGCGGGCCCGATCGTGCCCTGGAACGGCTTGCCGATCTGGCTCTGATCCGGATGCGTGACGCGGATGCCGTCGGGCGTCATGATCGTCACGAAGTCGACGCCCGCCTCAGTGACGAGCTCGAGCGCATAGGGCTCGAGCTGCGCGGTCGCGTCGGGCGCATCCACCTCGGAGCGCACCCGCGGATCGACCGCGACCGTGCGCGCGACCGACAGCGAGGTCTCAGCGGCGTCGCGCTCGGCCGAGCTCTGCGCGTCGACGGCCAGCACGGCCAGCAGCGCGCCGGCGATGAGCACGGCGGCCGCGAGCTGCACCCAGAACACGCGCGCGGCGATGCTGATCGCCCGCGGCGGGCGGGTGTCGCTCGTGCGCGCTGCGGGCATCGTCGCTCCTGAAACCGTTATGAACACAAGTTCCGCGGCGCTCGCGGCGTCGCCACCCTGGGGCGATCACCTTGTCACTCCAGGGCCGCGACGACGTCGTCGCAGCCGGATGGGAATCACCGGAACATGGCAACGACGCTATCGTCCCCCACAGGCGGACCCCGCCGCGGCCTCCGCCGCATCGAGAAGAACCACTGGCTCTACATCGCCGTCATCGTGGCGGTCGTCGCCGGCGCGCTCGTCGGCATCCTGGCGCCCGACTTCGCCAAGGGCCTCGAGCCGATCGGCAAGGCCTTCGTCAACCTGATCAAGATGATGATCGCGCCGGTCATCTTCTGCACGATCGTGCTCGGCGTCGGCAGCATCGCGAAGGCCGCGACCGTCGGCAAGGTCGGCGGGCTCGCGGTCGTCTACTTCCTCGTGATGTCGACCTTCGCGCTCGGCATCGGCCTCGTCGTAGGCAACATCATCCACCCGGGTGAGGGCCTCGACCTCTCGACGGCCGAGTACCAGGTCGACGACTCCCAGAAGGAGGCGACGACGACGAGCGACTTCATCCTCGGCATCATCCCCACGACCCTCGTGTCGTCGCTCGTGTCGGGCAGCATCCTGCAGACCCTGCTCGTGGCGCTGCTCGTCGGCTTCGCGCTGCAGACGATGGGCGACAAGGGCACCGGCATCCTGGATGCGATCCGCTCGATCCAGACGCTCGTCTTCCGCATCCTCAACATGATCCTGTGGCTCGCGCCGGTCGGCGCCTTCGGGGCGATCGCGGCTGTCGTCGGCAACACCGGAGCCGGCGCGCTGCTGGGGCTGGCGACGCTGATGATCGCGTTCTACGTGACGTGCATCCTGTTCATCGTCGTCATCCTCGGCGGGCTGCTGTTCCTGGTCACCCGGGTCAACATCTTCCTGCTGATGAAGTACCTCGCCCGCGAGTACCTGCTGATCGTCGCGACCTCGTCGTCGGAGGCCGCCCTGCCGCGGCTGATCGCCAAGATGGAGCACGTCGGCGTCAGCAAGTCGGTGGTCGGCATCACGGTGCCCACTGGCTACTCCTTCAATCTGGATGGCACGGCCATCTACCTGACGATGGCGTCGCTCTTCATCGCGACGGCGATGGGGACGCCGCTGGCGATCCCCGAGCAGATCGGCCTGCTGGTCTTCATGATCATCGCCTCGAAGGGCGCCGCCGGCGTGACGGGTGCGGGGCTGGCGACGCTCGCGGCGGGTCTGCAGACCTACCGGCCCGACCTGGTCAACGGCGTCGGCGTGATCGTGGGCGTCGACCGCTTCATGTCGGAGGCGCGCGCCCTGACGAACTTCACCGGCAACGCGGTCGCGACCCTGCTGATCGGCACCTGGACCCGGCAGGTCGATCCGCAGCGCGTGCGCGAGGTGCTGCACGGGGCGAAGCCCTTCGACGAGGCCCGCTTCGCGCGGGCGGATCCGCACACGGCCGTGAACGACTTCACCGACGAAGAGGAGGTCGCGGCGGTAACGGCGGGATCGGGTTCGAGTCGCAAGGAATAGCGACGGTCGGGTGACGGTTGAGGAGGTCGATGCAAACGCATCGACCTCCTTCGTCGTCGTGGCGGGGAGTGCTCGAAAGGAAGCCAGCCATGTCCCGCTCGATCGTCGTCGTCTCCGCCGGACTCTCGCAGCCCTCGTCGACCCGCCTGCTCGCCGACCGCCTCGCCGAGGCCGCCGCGCGAGAGCTCGCCCTCGACGGCGACAGCGTCGACGTGCACGTGATCGAGCTGCGCGACCTGGCGATCGACGTGACCAACAACCTCGTGACCGGCTTCGCGAGCGCGAAGCTGCAGTCCGAGATCGACCGGCTCGTCGCCGCCGACGGCGTCATCGCGGTCACGCCGATCTTCACGACGAGCTACAGCGGACTCTTCAAGTCGTTCATCGACGTGCTCGACCCCGAATCGCTGCGCGGCATGCCCGTCCTGCTCGGCGCGACCGGGGGCACCGAGCGCCACTCGCTCGCGATCGACTACGCGCTGCGCCCGCTCTTCGCCTACCTGCGCGCGGATGCCGTGCCCACGGCCGTCTACGCGGCCTCGGCCGACTGGGGCGGCGACGACGTGCTCGGCGAGCGCATCGACCGTGCCGGCGCGGATCTCGCCGAGGCCGTGCGCCGCTCGCGTCGCGTCGCCCCCGCCGACCGTCTCGCGGTGCCGCTCGGCTTCGACCCGAGCGGGGCGAGCACGGCGGCGCGTCGGGCCTGAGCCGCTCGTGCGGTCGCGGAGGTCCGCGTCGACGGCCGGACCGCCCTCCGCGCCCGGGATGCGGCACCGTCAGGGGAGTGCGGTGCCGCATCCGGGGCCTGCGCCCCTCCGCGCAGGAGCCGATGGCCATCGGGTTGCCGTCGGATCAGCAGTGATTCGGCGCTGACGGCCGAGGGGATGAGCCCGTCTTCGGGGGTCAGCCCGTCGACCGCGGCGCCGCGTCCCGCCGCCGGCTCCACCGCGACACGATCGAGTCGATCGTGAATCCCACGACGATCGCGACCACGACCGAGCAGCCCACGGCCAGAAGGGGCTGGTCGCGCAGCAGCGCCCCGAACGCGGCGCCGATGCCGACGTTGTAGAACGCCCAGCCGATTCCGGCCGCGATCGACAGCGGCAGGAATCGCCGAGAGGCGAGACCCGACGCTCCCGCCGTCAGATTGACGGCGATGCGGGCGAAGGGGATGTAGCGCGCCGTGAACACGAGCACGGCCGGCCGGCTCCGCACCGTCGCGCGCGTCCGGTCGAGCGCGGCGCGGACGCGGCCGCGGCGCATCCAGCCCCAGCGGTCGAGACCGACCCGTCGACCCAGCCGGAACAGCGCGCTGTCGCCGATCACCGCGCCCAGCGCCGCGATCGGGATGACGGCCCACAGCGACGGCGAGCCGGTGGATTCCGCGAGCGACCCGAGCGCCACGACGAGGGTCTCGCTCGGCAGCACCACGACGAAGGCGTCGGCGACCACGAGCGCGAATAGCGCGGGCAGCAGCCACGGCGAGGCGGCCAGCTCCGTCATCCACGGTTCGCTCACGCGCTCAGCGTCGCCGGGTCGGGTGAACGGCGGATGACGCCCCGGCGCGCTCGCCCGCACCGCGACGCGCCCCGGATTCCGCGGCGGAACCCGCGGTTGGCCCGCATCCGGCGACATGGTGGCGACCCGTCGGGGTCGACTCGGCATCCATTCGGCGAAGCCTGGGTGCCGGGGCCCCGATCGGCCCGTCGGCGGCCGCGTCGTCCGCGACTCTGGGAGCCGTGAGGGTCGCGCTGGTCGCCGAATCGTTCCTGCCCCAGATGAACGGGGTCACCAATTCGATGCTGCGGGTGCTGAAGCACCTCGAGGCACGAGGCCATGAGGCGCTCGTGCTCGCCCCGGGTCCGGGGCGCACGCCGCTCGAGACCGGCCGCCTGCACGGCGCCGGCTTCACCGGCTACCGCTCGCTGCCGTGGCCCGGATACCCGGAGGTGCGGGTCGCGCTCGCCGCCACCCGCACGCTGACGACGGCGCTCGCCGACTTCAGGCCCGACGTGCTGCACCTCGCGGCGCCGTTCGTGCTCGGCTGGCAGGGCCTGCGCGCCGCCGAGGCGCTCGGGGTGCCGAGCGTCGCGATCTACCAGACCGACATCCCCGGCTACGCCGCCAAGTACGGCATGCCGGCGACCGAGGGGCTGCTCGAGCGGCACCTCGCGAAGCTGCACAACGCCGCGGATCTGACGCTCGCGCCCTCGTCGGCGGCGATCGCCTCGCTCGAGTCGCTCGGCGTCGAGCGGGTCAAGCTGTGGGCGCGCGGCGTCGACGGCGAGCTCTTCGCCCCGCACCGGCGCGACGAGCGACTGCGCCGCGAGCTCGCGCCGCACGGCGAGCTGCTCGTCGGCTACGTCGGCCGACTCGCGCCCGAGAAGCAGGTCGAGGATCTGGCCGCGCTGCATGGGATGCCCGGCGTCCGGCTCGTGATCGTGGGCGACGGCCCGAGCCGCGCGCTGCTCGAGAAGACGCTGCCCGAGGCCGTGTTCCTCGGCTTCCGCTCGGGCGAGGATCTCGCGCGCACGGTCGCCTCCTTCGACGTCTTCGTGCACCCCGGCGAGCACGAGACCTTCTGCCAGACGGTGCAGGAGGCGCTCGCGAGCGGCGTGCCCGTCGTCGCGACCGGTCGCGGCGGCCCGCTCGACCTGGTGCAGTCGAGCCGTACCGGCTGGCTCTACAAGCCGGGCGACCTCGGCGACCTGCGCGCCCGCGTGGCCGACCTGACCGGCGACGCCGCCAAGCGGCGGGCCTTCGCGGATGCGGCGCGCGCCTCGGTCGCGGCCCGCACCTGGGAACGTCTCGGCGACGAGCTGCTGGAGCACTACGACGATGTGCGCGAGCAGCGCGGCGCGGTCGTGCCGAGCCGGGTGCCGAACCGGCGGTGGGCGCGCTACGTCGCCCTCGGCGACTCGCTCACCGAGGGACTCTGCGACGCGTCGCGGCAGGCGGCCGGGCAGTGGCGCGGCTGGGCCGACCGGCTCGCCTCGCTGCTCGCGAGCGGCGACCAGGCGGCGTCGCCCTCCGCACCCGGTGTGCGCACGCTCGATTACGCCAATCTCGCGGTGCGCAGCAAGCGCATCCAGGAGGTCATCGACGAGCAGATCCCGCGGGCTCTCGCGCTCGAGCCCGACCTGGTGAGCGTGCTCGTCGGCGCGAACGACCTCGTGCGGCTCGGCGCCGACCCGGTCGCGCTGGCCCGGCGGCTCGGCGCGGGCATCCGCGCGCTGCGCGACACCGGAGCCGACGTGCTCGTCGTCGGGGTCTTCGCGCCGCCGTACCGCGGACTCGGTGCGCTGCGCACCCGGTTCCGCCGCTTCAACCGCGAGCTCGCGCTGCAGTGCGAGGCGGCCGGCGCGCGCTTCCTCGACGTGGCGAGCACGGGCGCCTTCGCCGACGCGGGCGACTGGGCCGCCGACCGCGTGCACCTCAGCTCGATCGGGCACCGCACCCTCTGTTACCGCGCCGCGGCCGCGCTCGGCATCCCCGGCGCCGAGCAGTTCGAGGCGCTGGATGCGGCGGTGCACGTGGGCGCCGACGCCGACGCGCCGGGGGAGCGGCTGCCGACCGCCCGCTGGCTTCTGCAGCACGCCGCGCCCTGGGCCGGACGCCAGGTGCTCGGACGCCGCGCCGGCGACGGCCTCGCCGCCAAGCACGCCGAGGCGGTGCAGCTCACCGCGAGCGGCGTCGCCGACATCCCCGACTGATCGACCGATCAGCGACTCGCCGCTCCACCGCGACGCTCCCGAAAGGCATCCCATGCGCATCTCCGTCATCGGCTGCGGCTACCTCGGCGCGGTGCACGCCGCCGCCATGGCCTCGCAGGGACACGACGTGATCGGCATCGACGTCGACCCGGTGCGCCTGGGCGCGCTGCGCGAGGGGCGCGTCCCCTTCCACGAGCCCGGCCTCGAGCAGCTGCTCAGCGAGGGGATGAGCGCGGGCCGCCTGCGCTTCAGCACCCAGATCGCCGACGCCGCCACGGCGCAGGTGCACTTCGTCGCGGTCAACACCCCGCAGCGGCTCGGCGGCGACGAGGCGGATCTCGGCTACGTCGAGGCGGCGCTGCGCTCGCTCGCCCCGCACCTCGCGCGCGGAGCGCTCGTCGTCGGCAAGTCGACGGTGCCGGTGGGCACCGCGCGCCGACTCGCTCCGCTGCTCGACGGCCGCGCCGAGCTGGTCTGGAATCCCGAGTTCCTGCGCGAGGGCCACGCGATCGACGACACCCTCCGTCCCGATCGCCTCGTCTACGGCGTCGGCGACGATCCGGACGCGGCCGAGCGCGCTCAGACCCTGCTCGACGCGGTCTACGCGCCGCAGCTCGCCGCGGGCGTTCCGCGCATCGTCGCCGACCGCGAGACCGCTGAGCTGGTCAAGGTCAGCGCGAACGCCTTCCTCGCTCTCAAGATCTCGTTCATCAACGCCGTCGCCGACGTCTGCGCGGCCACGGGCGCCGACGTGAATCTGCTGGCGGATGCGATCGGTCACGACGCCCGCATCGGCCGCCGCTTCCTCGGTGCGGGTCTGGGCTTCGGCGGCGGCTGCCTGCCGAAGGACATCCGCGCCTTCGGGGCGCGCGCCGCCGAGCTCGGCGAGGAGGCGATCGGCTCGCTGCTGCGCGAGGCCGACCGCATCAACCTCGGGCGTCGGCACCGCGCGGTCGAGCTGCTGCGCACGGCCCTGAGTTCGGAGCCCGGCGCGGCGGCGTCGGCCGATCAGGGCGGCGATCTGCGCGGCCGCCGCATCGCCGTGCTCGGGCTCGCCTTCAAGCCCGACTCCGACGACATCCGCGACTCGCCCGCGCTCTCGGTCGCGACCGAGCTCGCGCTGCTCGGCGCCGAGGTCGTCGCGCACGACCCGCACGCCGTGCCGAAGGTGCGCGCCGCCCGTCCCGAGCTGACCTGCGTCGACACGGCCGCCGACGCCGTCGTCGGGGCGGATGCGGTGCTCGTGCTCACCGAGTGGCGCGAGTACCGGGAGCTCGACCCGGCGGCACTCGCCGCGACCACGCCGGCCCGGCTGGTGCTGGATGCGCGCAACTGCCTCGACCCGGCCGCCTGGCGCGCCGCCGGCTGGGACTACCGCGGCCTCGGCCGCCACGAGCAGGCGCTCGGCGCCCTCGTCGCCTGACCGCATCGGTCGGACGGCCTCGGGCAGCCGACGAGCGGCGCGGCGGCTGCTCCGGACCCGCGCGGCACGTCGCCGAGCCCCGGAAACCCGCGCCTGCTAGTCTTCCCTCGGTCACCGTCCGGTGATCACACAATCGGAGCAGACCGGCGCGAAGCTGGTCACCGGTGGTGGTCTTCCGAGCATCTGAGGCTCGGAGCGCTTCTACTGTTGGCCAGAGCCACGCCCGGCCCTGACGCGCACTCGCGCGTGCCGGCGTTCTTCCCGCCTCACGCTCCTGGAGGTATTCCGCGCGCATCGCGGAAAGCAAAGGAGAGACCCATGGAGGGTCCCGAGATCAAGTTCGCCGAGGCGGTGCTCGACAACGGCCGATTCGGCAAGCGCACCGTCCGCTTCGAGACCGGCCGTCTGGCCCAGCAGTCGCAGGGCGCGGTCGCCGCGTACCTCGACGAGGACACCATGCTGCTCAGCGCCACCAGCGCCGGCAAGCACCCGCGCGAGGGCTTCGACTTCTTCCCCCTGACGGTGGATGTCGAAGAGCGCTCGTACGCCGCCGGCAAGATCCCCGGCTCGTTCTTCCGCCGCGAGGGCCGCCCCTCGACCGAGGCGATCCTCGTCTGCCGCCTGATTGACCGGCCGCTGCGCCCGTCGTTCGTCGACGGCCTGCGCAACGAGGTGCAGATCGTCATCACCGTCCTCAGCATCGCGCCCGACGAGTTCTACGACGCCCTCGCGATCAACGCCGCCTCGGCCTCGACCCAGATCTCGGGTCTGCCGTTCAGCGGTCCGATCGCCGGCATCCGCCTGGCCCTGATCCCCGGCTCGAACGGCGGCGACGACCAGTGGATCGCCTTCCCGAAGCACTCGCAGCTCGCCGAGGCCGTCTTCGACCTGACCGTCGCCGGTCGTGTCGTCACCGCCGCCGACGGCAGCGAGGACGTCGCGATCATGATGGTCGAGGCCGAGGCCACCGAGGGCAGCTGGGAGCTCATCCGCGCCGGCGCCACGAAGCCCGACGAGGCCGTCGTGGCCCAGGGCCTCGAGGCCGCGAAGCCGTTCCTCAAGCAGCTCGTCAAGGCCCAGGCCGAGCTCGCCGCCCAGTCGGCGAAGGAGATCCAGGAGTACCCGGTCTTCCTCGCCTACGACCAGGCCACCTATGACGTCGTCGCCGGCGAGGCCTACGACGAGCTCGTCGGCATCTACCAGATCGCCGACAAGCTCGAGCGCCAGAACGCCGACGACGCCCTCAAGGACCGCGTCAAGGCGACCGTCGCCGCCAAGGTCGAGGCGGGCGAGCTGCCGGCCGACGCCAACGGCCAGGTCAGCGCCGCCTACAAGTCGGTCACCAAGAAGATCGTGCGCGGCCGCATCCTCAAGGACGGCGTGCGCATCGACGGCCGCGGCCTGAGCGACATCCGTGCGCTCGACGCCGAGGTGCAGGTCATCCCGCGCGTGCACGGCTCCGCGATCTTCCAGCGCGGCGAGACCCAGATCCTGGGCGTCACCACGCTGAACATGCTCAAGATGGAGCAGCAGATCGACTCGCTGTCGCCCGTCACCAAGAAGCGCTACCTGCACCACTACAACTTCCCGCCCTACTCGACCGGTGAGACCGGCCGCGTGGGTTCGCCGAAGCGTCGCGAGATCGGGCACGGCTTCCTCGCCGAGCGCGCGCTCGTGCCGGTGCTGCCGAGCCGCGAGGAGTTCCCCTACGCGATCCGCCAGGTGTCCGAGGCTCTCGGCTCCAACGGCTCGACCTCGATGGGCTCCGTCTGCGCCTCGACCCTGTCGCTGCTCAACGCGGGTGTGCCGCTGCGCGCCCCCGTCGCCGGCATCGCGATGGGCCTCGTCTCCGACGAGGTCGACGGCGAGACCCGCTACGCCGCGCTGACCGACATCCTCGGCGCCGAGGACGCCCTCGGCGACATGGACTTCAAGGTCGCCGGAACGAGTGAGTTCGTCACCGCGATCCAGCTCGACACCAAGCTCGACGGCATCCCGTCGTCGGTTCTGGATGGCGCGCTGAAGCAGGCCAAGGACGCCCGCACGGCGATCCTCGCGGTCATCAACCAGGCGATCGACGCCCCCGACGAGATGGCCCCGACCGCGCCCCGCGTGATCAGCGTCAACATCCCGGTGGACAAGATCGGCGAGCTGATCGGCCCCAAGGGCAAGACGATCAACGCGATCCAGGACGAGACCGGCGCCGACATCTCCATCGAGGAGGACGGCACCGTCTACATCGGCGCGGTCGACGGCCCCTCGGCCGAGGCGGCCCGCGCGCAGGTCCTCGCGATCGGCAACCCGCTGCAGCCCGAGATCGGCGAGCGCTACCTGGGCACGGTCGTGAAGATCGCCGCCTTCGGCGCCTTCGTCTCGCTGCTCCCGGGCAAGGACGGCCTGCTGCACATCAGCGAGGTGCGCAAGCTCGCCGGCGGCAAGCGCGTCGAGAACGTCGAGGACGTGCTCGGCGTCGGCCAGAAGATCCAGGTCGAGATCACCAAGATCGACGACCGCGGCAAGCTCTCGCTCGCCCCGGTGATCGAGGAGACCGAGGCTGCGGACACCGAGGGCGGCGCTGCCGCTTCGGACGGCCCCGAGGCTCCGGCCGAGGGCTGATCCTCCGGATCGCCCCGGATCTGTCGATCCACTGACCAGGGGCCCGGCTCCGCTCACGCGGGGTCGGGCCCTTCGGCGTCCTCGGCGCCGCGAGTCGGGGATGCCCGATCGGCGCGGTGTCGCGATTACTCGGTGATCGCGGTGCCGATCAGCTGCGCGCGGCCGAGCACGTGCCCGAGCATCGTGAAGCCGACGATCGCGGGCGTCGCCGCGGCATCCACGTCGAGGCTCGGCACGTCGAGCGCCGTGAGCGTGAAGAAGTAGCGGTGCTCGCCGTGGCCCGCAGGAGGAGCCGCGCCGAGGAAGCGCTGCAGTCCGGCCTCGTTCGGGCCGGTGACCGCGCCGGCGGGCAGCAGCGCCGCATCCGGATCGCCGGCGTCGGCCGGCAGCGAGGTCGCGTCGCCGGGGAGGTCGCGCACCGACCAGTGCCAGAAGCCGCTGCCGGTCGGCGCGTCGGGGTCGTAGACGGTGAGCACGAAGCTCTTCGTGCCCTCCGGCGCGCCGCTCCAGGCGAGCGCGGGGGAGCGGTCGTCGCCGCCGGCGCCGAAGATGGCCGAGCGCGCACTCGTCGGCAGGCGTCCTCCGGGCTCGAAGTCGGGGCTCGTGAGCTCGAAGCCCGGAACCTCGGGCAGGCGCCAGTTCGGGTCGTTGGCCATCGGCGGATCCTCTCTCGATCGGATGCGGCCCTCGCGCGGCCGCGCGGGGCCAGGCTAAGGCGAGCGGATCACGGCGCGCTGGCTGGCCGCGACAGGTGTCGGCGAACGGTCGGCGGCGGCCCGGACGCGCCCGTCGTCGTCGCCGACGGCGCTCGGCAGCGAAGGTCGAGGATCGGTAACGATTCCGCGCGGCGCTCGGCGGCGTGTCGCAGGCCGGCGATAACCTGCATCGCAATCGGGCCGTGAGCGTCAACAACAGCATCCATCACGTGCCCGGCTCGCGAGCCAGGGGAGAGGCGCATGAGCGACGAGTCGGACCGCGGAGTCCCCGCGCCGGCTCGACCTGCGCCGACAGCGCTGTCGGGCTCGACGGCCGACGGAGCCCCCGCCGATCGGCGCCCGTCCGGGTCGTCGTCGACGACCCTCGACGAGCTGACCGGCGAGCTGGCGATCGCGCCGCGCCTGGCCCCGACGACGGCGCAGACCGCGACCGTTTACGGCGACCTCGCCCCGCGCCGCCGCCGCGTCGGCATCTCCGATCTCCGCGTGTTCCCGGTCGCCCTCAGCGGCAACGTCTTCGGCTGGACCGCCGACGGGCCCATCGTCGACGGCATCCTCGACGTCTACCGCGCCCAGGGCGGCAACTTCCTCGACACGGCCGACTCCTACGCCTCGGGGCGCAGCGAGACCATGATCGGACGGTGGATGAGCTCGCGCGGCGTGCGCGACGACATGGTGCTGGCGACCAAGGTGGGCAAGAGCGACAACCACCCGGGTCTTTCCGGGCGGGCGGTCACCGCCGCGGTCGAGGCCTCGCTGCGTCGCCTGCAGACCGACCGCATCGACCTGCTCTACCTGCACATCGACGACCCCGAGGTGGAGTTCGACGAGACGCTGCTCGCGGTCGACGACCTGATCCGCGCCGGCAAGGTGCGCTGGTTCGGCGGCTCGGACCACACCGGCGAGCGGCTGTTCCTGGCGCGGGTCGCCTGCGCCCACCTCGGCGTCGCGCCGATGATCGCGGTGCAGAACCAGTACAGCCTGCTGTTCCGGCGCGAGTTCGAGCGCGACATCGCGCCGGTCGCCGCGCAGCAGGGGCTCGCCATGATGCCGCGGTTCCCGCTCGCCGGCGGTGCGCTCAGCGGCAAGTACCGCGGCCGCGGCGACCTGCCCGCCGGGTCGCGCGGTCGCAGCCTCGCTCAGCTCTTCTCGCGCAGCGCTGCCCGCGTGGTCAACACGCTGCGCGACATCGGACGGGAGCGGGATGCCGCACCCGCGACGGTCGCACTCGCCTGGCTGCTCTCGAAGCCGCTCGTGACGGCGCCGGTCGTGTCGGCGAGTTCGCCCGAGCAGGTCTTCGACCTGACGCAGGCGGCCGGCCTCGCGCTGACGCGCCAGCAGGTCGAGCGCCTCGACCGGGCCAGCGAGGGCTTCTGAGGCTTCGGCGTCATCCGCCCGCACGCACGAGACCCCGGACGGCTCCAGATCCGCTCGGGATCTCGCAGCGGGCGGAGTCCCGAAGAAGGTCACCGCACCGGCGGGCTGTGCGTTCGCCTCTCCGCCGGTGCGGGAGTCGTCAGCTCGCGGCGGCGAGGGTGCGGTCGAGGCTGCGCTGCAGGGCGCTCTTCGCCGCGATCGCGTCGCCCGAGAACGCGCCGCTGAGGGCGCCGTCGCGGGCGAGCACGAGGTCGTCGGCCGCTTCGCCGGCCATCGGGTGGCCGAGCTCGCGCAGCGCGTCGTCGAGGCGCTCGGCGAGCAGCTCGCGGTGCTCGCGCACGATGGCGCGGGCCGGGTGGCCGGGCTCGGGGAACTCGGCGGCGGCGTTGGTGAACGGGTCGCCGCGGAAGCCGTCGCCCTCGATGTCGCTGATCGCCAGCTCGACGACGGCGCGCACGACGCCTTCGGCGCTGCCGGCGGCGCGCTCGTCGATGCGGCCGTTCTCGAGCTCGTGGCGGTAGCCGAGGTAGTCGAGGATCAGGCGGTCCTTCGAGCCGTAGTGCTTGTAGAAGGTCGCCTTGGTCACCTTCGACTCGCCGATGAGGCGGTCGATGCCGACGTTGCGGATGCCCTCCGACGTGAACAGGGCGTCGGCGGTCTGCAGGATGCGCAGCTTCGCCGGGGCGATGGGCCGGGTGCTCGCGGTGAGCGGGGAGGTGATCGGCACGGGCGTTCCTTCTGACGGGCCGCGGTTATCGGCCACTCCTGATCCTGACGGGTATGTCGCTCGGGCTCTCGGGTGCGCCGGTCGCGACCAGTTCGCGGACGTCGGCGGAGCGTTCCCGTCCGGCCGATCGGGACTGACGCACTGCTCCGGGTCGAGGGGACGACCCCGGCTCGCCTCGGCCGGTGTGACGGGACCCGCTCCGCCGGTCCGTGCGGTCGAGTGTACGTGATGCGGACAGACAGACGTGTCTGTCTGTCCGCATGATCCCGACCCCAGTTCGGGGGCCGCCCCGGGGCTCGCCCCGAGGTCGGTGACGGAGGCGTGACGTAGGCTCGTCGGGCCATGAACAGAGCTGTCCGTCTCCCGCTCGATCTGCCCGAACTCGACGTGACCGCCGCCGGCGGCTCCCGGGTGCGGCGCTCCGTCCTCCCGAGCGGAGTGCGCATCCTCAGCGAGAGCGTGCCCGGCGCGCAGAGCGCGACGGTCGGCTACTGGGTCGCCGTCGGCTCGCGCGACGAGACCGCGGGCGGCTTCGGCTCCACTCACTTCCTCGAGCATCTGCTCTTCAAGGGCACCGCCGAGCGCAGCGCCCTCGACATCGCGGTCGCGTTCGACGCGGTCGGCGGCGAGAACAACGCCCTCACCGCGAAGGAGCACACCTGCTACTACGCGAAGGTGCGCGACCTCGACCTCGAGATGGCCGTGACGGTGCTCGCCGACATGGTGACGTCGAGCGTGCTGGATGCCGAGGAGTTCGAGAGCGAGCGCGGCGTCATCCTCGAAGAGCTGGCCATGGCCGACGACGACCCGGGCGATGTCGCGGGGGAGCGCTTCGTCGAGGCGGTGCTCGGTGCGCATCCGCTCGGCCGCCCGATCGGCGGCAGCCCCGAGTCGATCCGCGCGGTCGGCCGCGACGCGGTCTGGCAGCACTACCGCCGGCACTACTCGCCGGGCGAGCTCGTCATCACGGTGGCCGGCGCGGTGGATCACGACGCGCTCGTCGGCTGGGTCGAGCGCGGTCTGCGGACCGCCGGCTGGGATCTCGACGTCGCGGCCTCGCCCGCGGCGCGCCGACCCGACGCCCCCGCCCGCATCGAGCGCGGCAGCGCGCTCGTGGTCGTCGACCGCCCGCTCGAGCAGGTCAACCTCTACGTCGGCACGACCGGCATCAACGGCTCCGACGAGCGCCGCAGCGAGCTCGGCGTGCTCAACGCGGTGCTGGGCGGCGGGATGTCATCCCGCCTCTTCCAGGAGATCCGCGAGAAGCGCGGCCTCGCCTACTCGGTCTACTCCTATGCCTCGGCCTACTCGGATGCCGGCGTCTTCGGCCTCTACGCCGGCTGCGCGCCGCGCAACGCCCCGGAGGTCGTCGATCTCATGCTCGGGCAGCTGCGCACGATCGCGAGCGACGGCATCACCGCCGAGGAGCTGACGCGCGCCCGCGGCCAGATGGCCGGCGGCGCCGCCCTCGCCCTCGAAGACAGCGACACCCGCATGAGCCGACTCGGTCGCAGCGAGCTCGGCACCGGCGAGTTCCTCGACCTCGACGAGAACCTGCGCCGCCTCGACGGCGTGCAGCTGGCCGATGTGCAGCGTCTGGCCGCCGACCTCGCCGAGCGACCGCTCAGCCTGGCGGCGGTCGGCGCCGTCACCGAGAACGACTTCACCGGCATCGCCGGGCTCAGCGACGAGCCCTCCGCCGCGTGACCCCCACGACTCCAGGAGCTCCCGTGTCCCGTTTCCTCTACCTCGTGCGTCATGGCGAACAGCGCGACGCCGAGTTCGGCTTGCCCGACGGCCCGCTCAGCCCGCGCGGCGTGCGTCAGGCGCGCGCGATCGCCGAGCGCCTCGGCGGCGTGCCCTTCGACGCGGCCTACACCTCGCCGCTGCAGCGCGCGCAGGAGACGGCGAAGATCATGACCGAGCGGCTGCCCTCGCTCGAGGCCGAGCCCTCGGCTCTGCTCATGGACTGCATCCCGGCCGGCCCCTCGTCCGACATGCCGCACAGCTTCGAGTCGTTCTTCGGCGGGGTCACCCCCGAGGAGATCGACGCGGGCGAGGCGCAGATGGCGGATGCCTTCTCCGAGTGGATGACGCCCTCGCGCGAGGACCGCCACGAGCTGCTGATCACCCACAACTTCGTCATCGCCGCGTTCGTGGCGCACGCCTTCGGCGCGGCGCCGTGGCGCTGGATGGGTGTGAACCAGGCGAACTGCGGCCTCACGATCATCCGCGTGCGCTCGGCGAAGCCCCCGGTGCTGCTGACGCACAACGACCTCGGCCACCTGCCGGCCGAGCTGCGCACGGGCCTCCCGGTCGATCAGCCGTACTGAGCCGCGGAGCCCGACGCGGTCGACGGCGGGCGGTCGGGCTCCGGAAGCCAGTGCGTCGCCGCGACCGGCTTCGCGTACCAGGTCGTCGCGTTGGGGTTGTCGTTGTAGGGCTCGACGGTGACGTAGCCCGAGCTGCGATAGAGACCCCCGGCCGCCTCGAGGCTGTCGTTCGTGTCGAGCACGAGCTCGGCGGCTCCGAGCGCGGCCGCGCGGCGCTCGAGCTCCTCGAGGATGCCGCGGCCGAGCCGGCGCCCGCGCGCGGCCTCGCGCACGTAGAGGTGCTTGATCTCCCAGCGCGCGCCGAGCGGGCCGTCGTCGATACGGCGGATGCCCCCGCATCCCAGCAGCTCTGCCCCGTCGGCCACGACGAGGAACAGTCCGCGATCTGCGGTGAACGCCGCCGGATCGGGGAGCTTGGTCTGGTAGGTGCCCTGGGCCGAGGGGAAGGTCTTCTCGCGACCGGTGAAGTACTCGGTCAGCAGCGTCTGGGCGTCGGGGGCGTCGACGGCGGTCTCGCGGAAGTCGGTCACGATCCCAGGCTAGATCGCGCAGGCGGGCACTGCCGACGCGTGCCGACCCGCGGTGGCCCGGACGCGCCCGGGGTGTCAGATCGCGACGGGATGCGCCGCGCCACGAGCGTCGGCCGTGCGGTGCTCGCCGGCGGTCACCTCGGCCCACACCGCGTCGAGCGAGAGTCCGAGCACCTCGGCGAGGGCGGCGATCGTGGGGAACGCCGGGGTGGCGATGCGGCCGGTCTCGATCTTGCGCAGCGTCTCGGGCGAGATGCCGGCGTCGAGCGCCACGGTGAGGGGTGAGCGGTCGCCGCGAGCGGTGCGCAGAAGGGATCCGAGTCGCTCTCCACGCTCGAGTTCGGCGGGGGTGAGCGGCAGTCGGACCATGGCCCGATGATAGTCCCGGTATTATCTGGCCGGTACTTTCTGGCCGGTATAGTTATCCGGTGATCGAGATCCTGACCCCGGCCGAGGTCGACAAGGCGCGCGCGACCGGCGCCCTCGTCGGCGACATCCTGCAGACCCTCAAGTCGAAGAGCCTTGTCGGCACGAACCTGCTCGAACTCGACGAGATCACCCGGCAGCTGATCGTCGACGCCGGGGCCGAGTCGTGCTACGTCGACTACGCGCCCTCCTTCGGCAACGGCCCCTTCGGGCACTACGTCTGCACGGCCGTCAACGACGCCGTGCTGCACGGCATGCCGCACGACTACGCGCTCGCCGACGGCGACCTGCTCACCCTCGACCTCGCGGTGCTGCTCGACGGCATCGCCGCCGACGCCGCGATCAGCTTCGTCGTGGGGGAGTCCGCTCGCGCCGAGGACCTCGCGCTGATCGACGTCACGCAGCGCGCTCTCGCCGCCGCGATCGACATCGCCGGCCCCGACGTGCGGGTCGGCGATCTCTCGCACGCGATCGGGCAGGTGCTGGGCGCCGAGGGGTACCCGATCAACCTCGAGTTCGGCGGGCACGGCATCGGCTCGACGATGCACGGCGATCCGCACGTCGCCAACGACGGGCGCCCGGGCCGCGGCTACCGTCTCCGCCCCGGGCTCCTGCTCGCGCTCGAACCGTGGGTCATGGCCGACACCGACGTGCTGGTGACGGATGCCGACGGCTGGACCCTGCGCAGCTCCACCGGCTGCCGCACGGCCCACACCGAGCACACGATCGCGATCACCGAGACCGGCGCCGAGATCCTGACGCTGCCGTCGCGCTGAGCGTCGGTGCGCGGCGCCGCGAGCCCGACCGCGAGGCCTCTCGCTGGGCCGGTCGCGCGCCCCGCGCTCGCCTAGGCTGGACGCCATGACCTCACGAGTCGCCGTCGTCGGCGCCACCGGAAAGCTGGGTGGCCTCGCCGCCGATCTGATCGACCGCACCGAGGGCTTCGAGGTCACGGCGCGCCTGTCGTCGAAAGACGGGCTGGATGCGCTCGCCGACGCCGATCTCGTCGTCGACATGACCGTCCCGGTCGTCTCGCCCACGATCGTCGAGGCGGCGCTCTCCGCCGGCAAGCCGGTGCTCGTCGGCACCTCCGGCTGGAACGCCGAGCGTCTCGCGAAGCTCGGCCACCGCCTCGCCGAGCTGCCCGACCTGGGCGTCATCGTCGTGCCGAACTTCTCCGTCGGCTCGGTGCTCGCGACCCGCTTCGCGGCGATCGCCGGCCGCTATTTCGACTCCGTCGAGATCATCGAGGCGCACGCCGCGACCAAGATCGACTCGCCGTCGGGCACCGCGACCCGCACCGCCGAGCTGATCACGGCCGCCCGTGCCGAGCTCGGTCCGGTCGCCGCCCCCCACGTCGATCAGCGGGCCCGCGGACAGCAGGTGGCGAGCATCCCCGTTCACTCGATGCGGATGTCGGGCATCGTCGCCCAGCAGGACGTCGTGTTCGGCGGTGAGGGCGAGGTGCTGCGCCTGACGCATCAGACGATCTCGGGCCGCTCGTACGAGGCCGGAATCCTCGCGGCGCTCCGTGCGCTGCCCGACGCCCGCGGCCTCACGGTCGGTCTCGACGCGATCCTGGGCCTGGATGACTGAGTCGGCCGAGCGGGACCCGGCGGCCGCGCACGGTCCAGCCGAGCACGGTTCAGCCGAGCACGGTTCAGCCGAGCACGGTCAGCCGGCTGGGCAGCCGGCAGCCACGGCCGGCGCCGGCGCCGTCCCGCGCCGCCGCGGCGCCCTGCTGCGCGCTCGCGCCGCGGCGATCGTCATGGCGGCCCTGCTGCTGCTCTACCTGGTCTTCGCGCTCGGGTACGCGATCCTGCTGCTCACGATCGGGGAGCCGGTCGCGATCGCGCTCGGCGTCGCCCTGATCGTGCTGCCGTTGCTGGGCATCTGGGCGCTCGCCGCCGAGCTGATCTTCGCCGTGCGCGCCGACCGGCTCGCCGCCCGGCTCGAGTCCGAGAACGGGATGCCCGCCGAACCCCTGCCGGTGCAGGCGAGCGGGCGCGTCGACCGCGACGCCGCGGAGGCCGTCTTCCCCCGCTACCGCGAGGCGGTCGAAGCCGCCCCCGACGACTGGCGGGCCTGGTTCCGACTGGGTCTCGTCTACGACGCGAGCGGCGACCGCCGCCGGGCGCGCTGGGCGACGCGGCAGGCGATCCGCTACTCCCGGGCCTGAGCTCTAGAGCGGCCGCGCCGCTCAGGCCTCGCCGCGCACGACGGCCGCGACCGCGTCGTCGATCTCGCCGTGCTTCCAGTGGAAGCCGTCGGAGCGCAGCCGCGTCGGCAGCACCTCGGCGCTGTCGAGCAGCAGGCGCTGACCGGCCTCGCCGAGCATCCGCACCGCGAACTCCGGCGCCGGCAGCAGCCGCGGCCGGTGCAGCTCGCGCGCGTAGACCCGCGTCACGCGGTCGCTCGTGGCCGGGGTCGGGCCGACCAGGTTGACCGGACCCGCGAGCTCCGAGTCGAGCAGGTGCCGGATCGCCGCGACCTCGTCGAACAGCGAGATCCACGGCCAGAACTGACCTCCCGAGCCGAAGCGCGTGCCGAGGCCGAACTGCGTCAGCTGCCGCACCGGCCCGAATCCGCCGCTGTGCGCGACGACGACGCCCGAGCGGATGCTGACGACGCGGGTGCGATCGGCCGCACCCTGCGCGGCCGCCTCCCAGTCGACGACGAGCTCGGGCAGGAAACCGCTGCCGGGCGCGGAGTCCTCGCTGAGCCGCTCGCCGGGCCGGTCGCCGTAGATCCCGACCGCGGAGGCGTTGATGAGCACCCGCGGGGCAGACTTCGCGCGACCGATCGCCGTGGCGATCGTGCGGGTCGTGTCGAGGCGCGAGTCGCGCAGCTCGGCGCGGTAGCCGGCCGTCCAGGGGATGCGGCCGACGCTCGCGCCGGACAGGTTGACGACCGCGTCCACCCCCTCCAGCTGGGCGGGGTCGAGTCGGCCGGCGGCCGGATCCCATCTCACCTCCTCCGAGCTGCGCGGATCGCGGCGCACGAGGTGGCGCACCTCCTCGCCGGCGGAGCGGAGGGACTTCGTGAGGGCGGTGCCGACGAGCCCGGAGGCTCCGGAGATCAGCACCCGGCGTGAACGGGCCATGCGGGCGTCTTTCGGGTCGGGGGAGCGGATGGATGCGGTGCCGGCGTCGCGACGCCGTCGGCGGGAGCGCGGCGCGCGCGGCGCGTCGTCGGCCGTCGCCTAGGCGAGGCTCGCCTCGAGCGTGATCGGGATGCCGGCGAGGGCCTGCGACACCGGGCAGTTCCTCTTCGCGTCCTCGGCCGCCGCGATGAAGCCGGCCTCGCTGAGACCGGGCACCTTGGCGCTAACGAGCAGGTGGCTGCCGGTGATCCCGTGACCCGGCGCGAAGGTCACGGCGGCGGTGATCTGCAGGCTCTCCGGCGGGGTGCCCGCCTGACCGAGCGCGTTCGACAGGGCCATCGAGAAGCAGGCGGAGTGCGCGGCGCCGAGCAGCTCCTCAGGGTTCGTGCGGCCCGCGACGCCCTCGGCGCGCGCCGCCCAGGTCACCGGGAACTCGCCCGCGTCGGAGGAGTCGAGGCTGGTCGCGCCCGATCCGCTCGCCAGATCGCCGAACCAGAGCGTCGTCGCCTCGCTGGTCACTGCCATGGGGTCCTCCTCGCGGGGTGCCGGGACGGCGGGATGCGGAGCGACGGCACCGAGGTGCGGCACGGCTCCGGCGGGTGCCGCTCACACTACGCGCGGGCGCCGACGCGGATCCGGTCATCCACGCGACTCCCTGATTCGGGCCGCGCGAGGCGACCCGCATGGGACGATCCGGCCGGGTGCGTCGATGAGGTCGGTCGTGCTCGCTAGGGTGAAGGCCGTGTCCGACGCTCCCGCTCCCGCCGCCTCGTCCGCTTCCGATCCGGCTGCCGCCGCCGCTCCGGAGCCGGTGTTCCGCTCCGACGTGAAGGTCGAGCTGGTGCGCTCGAGCGCGAGCGACTCCGACGTGCTGTTCGCCGCGCGCGTGTCGACCCAGGGCGAGAAGACGCTGGACGCGGCGGCCGCCGGAACCGAGGCCACCGACCGCGACCGCGGCCTCATCAACTACCTCATGCGCGACCGCCACGGCTCGCCCTTCGAGCACAACTCGCTCACCTTCTACGTGCAGGCGCCGATCTTCGTGTTCCGCGAGTTCATGCGTCACCGCATGGCGAGCTACAACGAGGAGTCGGGTCGCTACCGCGAGCTGCGTCCCGTCTTCTACGTGCCCGGCCCCGAGCGTCGTCTCATCCAGGTCGGCAAGCCCGGCGCCTACGTCTTCGAGGAGGGCACGGTCGAGCAGCACGAGCTGGTCGTCGCCGAGAGCCGCCGCGTCGCGACCGAGGCCTATGAGAGCTACCAGCGGATGCTCGCCGCCGGCATCGCCCGCGAGGTCGCCCGCGCCGTGCTGCCGCTCTCGATCTACTCGTCCATGTACGTGACCGTGAACGCGCGGTCGCTCATGAACTTCCTGTCGCTGCGCACGAAGCACGAGGACTCTCACTTCCCCTCGTTCCCGCAGCGCGAGATCGAGATGGCGGCCGAGCAGATGGAGGGGCTGTGGCAGCCGCTCATGCCGCTCACCCACGCCGCCTTCCAGGCGAACGGCCGCGTCGCCCCCTGACCCGCCCGCGCATCGCCGGCCCGGGCCGTGCTCGGGCCGGCGAACGACGGATGACGCGGGAGAACAGCACCGCGGCCCTCCGCTAGCCTGGGGTCGTGTCGACTTCTGCTAACCCGTTCGGTCAGGTCCTCGTCGCGCTGGTGACTCCGTTCACCGCCGACGGCGAAGTGGACTGGAACGACGTCGAGAAGCACATCGACCGCTGCATCCAGGATGGCGCCGACGGCATCGTCGTCACCGGCACCACCGGTGAGACCAGCACCCTGACCGACCCGGAGAAGATCAAGCTCGTCGAGGTCGCGAAGAGCGTCAGCGCCGGCCGCGCCAAGATCATCACGGGCGGCGGCTCGAACGAGACCGCGCACGCGATCGAGCTCTACAGGGCCAGCGAGAAGGCCGGCGCCGACGGCATCATGATCGTCACGCCGTACTACAACAAGCCGACCCAAGCGGGCATCCTCACCCACTTCCGCATGGTCGCCGACTCGACCGACCTCCCGGTCATCCTCTACGACATCCCCGGCCGCACCGGCGTGCCGATCGCCTACGAGACGATCCTGCGCATCGCCAAGCACCCGAACGTGCGGGCGATCAAGGATGCGAAGGGCGACTTCAGCCAGGTCAGCCGGGTGCTGAACCAGACCGACCTGCTCTACTTCTCGGGCGACGACGCCAACGTGCTGCCGCACCTGTCGATCGGCGCGACCGGCCTGATCGGCGTCACCGCGAACGTCGCCTCCGCGCCGTACCGCACGATCATCGACGCCGTGAACGCGAGCGACCTCGCCACGGCGACCGCGGCGCACCAGGCTCTCGAGCCTCTCGTGCGCGCGATCATGACCCACGTGCCCGGCACCGTCGCGGCGAAGTACGTGCTGCACGGCCTCGGCCGCATCTCCAGCCCCCGCGTGCGTCTGCCGCTCGTCGGACCGGAGGAGTGGGAGGCCGCTCAGATCGAGGACGAGCTCGCCCTCGTCGGCGCCATCGACGGCGTCGACTTCACGAACTTCCGGCCCGACCGCAACGCCGCCGCCGGCGGCGCGCTGCCCAAGGTCGCCGGTACGACGCGCTAGAACACCGGCCGGGCGCTCCGGCCACGACCACCACAAGGACAGAATGCCCGCCACCGACGTCTACGAACCCACCCCGCTGCAGCCGGGAACGCTGCGCGTCATCCCGATCGGCGGTCTCGGCGAGATCGGCCGCAACATGACGGCCTACGAGTACGAGGGCAAGATCCTCATCGTCGACTGCGGCGTGCTCTTCCCCGAAGAGCACCAGCCCGGCGTCGACCTGATCCTCCCCGACTTCGCGCCGATCCGCGATCGACTGGATGACATCGTCGCGGTCGTGCTGACGCACGGTCACGAAGACCACATCGGCGCCGTGCCGTACCTGCTGCGCCTGCGCGACGACATCCCGCTCGTCGGCTCCAACCTGACGCTCGCGCTCGTCGAGGCGAAGCTCAAAGAGCACCGCATCAAGCCCTACACGCACATCGTGCACGAGGGCCAGATCGAGAAGCTCGGGCCGTTCGAGACCGAGTTCGTCGCCGTCAACCACTCGATCCCCGACGCGCTGGCCGTCGCGATCCGCACCCCCGCGGGCCTCGTGCTGCACACCGGCGACTTCAAGATGGATCAGCTGCCGCTCGACGAGCGCATCACCGACCTGCGCGCCTTCGCGCGGCTCGGCGAGGAGGGGGTCGACCTCTTCCTGCCCGACTCGACGAACGCCGACGTGCCCGGCTTCACGCCGCTCGAGCGCGATATCGGCCCGGTACTCGAGAACGTCATCGCGAAGGCGAAGCGCCGCGTGATCGTGGCGAGCTTCTCGAGCCACGTGCACCGTGTGCAGCAGGTTCTGGACGCCGCCTCGCGCAACGGACGCCAGGTCGCCCTGATCGGCCGCTCGATGATCCGCAACATGGGCATCGCCGCCGAGCTCGGCTACCTCCGTGTGCCCGACGACGTGCTGATCGACGCCAAGAAGGCGATGAAGCTGCCCGACGAGAAGGTCGTCTTCATGAGCACGGGCTCGCAGGGCGAGCCGATGGCCGTGCTCGCGCGCATGGCCAACCTCGACCACCAGATCGAGGTCGGCGAGGGCGACACCGTCATCCTCGCCTCGAGCCTGATCCCGGGCAACGAGAACGCCGTCTACCGCGTCATCAACGGCCTGACGAAGCTCGGCGCGAAGGTCGTGCACAAGGGCAACGCGAAGGTGCACGTCTCGGGTCACGCGGCGGCGGGCGAGCTGCTCTACTGCTACAACATCCTGCAGCCGCGCAACGTTCTGCCGGTGCACGGCGAGGCCCGTCACCTGACGGCGTCGGCCGCGCTCGCGGTCGAGACCGGCGTGCCCGAGCTGAACACCTTCATCGGCGAGAACGGCATCGTGCTCGACCTGAAGGACGGCCTCGCGAACGTCGTCGGCCAGCTCGACCTCGGCTACGTGTACGTCGATGGCTCGACCGTCGGCGAGATCACGGATGCCGACCTCAAGGACCGCCGCATCCTCGCCGAGGAGGGCTTCATCTCGATCTTCGTCGCGATCGACAAGCAGACCGGACGCGTCATCGTCGGGCCGGAGATCCAGTCGCGCGGTTTCGCGGAGGACGAAGCGGTCTTCGACGACGTCAAGCCGAAGATCGTCGCCGCGCTGAGCGAGGCGGCCCAGAACGGCACCCGCGATCAGCACGGCTTCGCGCAGGTCGTGCGTCGCACGGTGGGCCGCTGGGTCAACACGCAGCACCGTCGTCGGCCGATGATCGTCCCGGTCGTCATCGAGGCCTGACCCCGCCGACTGCTCGGCCTGTCTCGCATCGCACGCGGGTCCGTCCTCCGGGGCGGGCCCGCGTCCGCGCGTCCGGGTGCCGACCGTCGGCGATCCGGCTCGGGCCGTGCCGAGCGCGGCGTGTCGGTCGGGCGGCGGAGCGACACGCGCGTGATCTCGTCCTGACGGATGATCTTCCGCGCACTGCCCGCCCCTAGGGTGAACAGAGCATTCGTCACACCCCGGAGGTCTCCATGGGCATCGCGCGGAAGTGGGTCTTCCCGATCCTCCGTCTCGTCGTCTTCGCCGCGATCGCGGTCGCGCTCGTCAAGCTCGCGTTCATCGACGGCCTGACGGGCGGCAGCTCCGACACCGCCCAGCCGACCGGGCAGGTCGTCGACCCGGTGATCGCGGTCGAGAAGGGCACGATCACCAACGAGGTGAAGCTCGACGCGACGGTCTCCGCCGACCCCGCGGTGCCGGTCAAGGCCACTCTGGCCGGCGAGGTGACGAAGGTGTCGGCCGGCGTCGGAGCGCAGGTGAACGCCGACACCCCGATCGCGACCGTGCGCTCGGAGACGGTCTCGCCCGACGGCCAGCCCGTGCGCAAGACCGTCGTCGTCAAGGCCGGCGCGGCGGGCACCCTCTCGGCTCTGCCCGTGATCGTGGGCCAGCAGGTCGTGGTCGGCGACGCGATCGCGCAGGTCGCCCCGCCCACCTTCTCGGTGTCGGGCGGCCTCGCCGCGGCCGACCAGTACCGCCTGCTGAACCGACCGGATGCCGCGACGGTCACGATCGTCGGCGGTCCGGCGCCGTTCACCTGCGGCGGTCTGACGATCACGACGCCGCTCAATGGCGCCGGCGCGTCCGCATCGGGTGACGCCTCCGGTGACGCCGGCGCATCCACTCCGACCACCACGGTGCGCTGCGCCGTGCCCGCCGAGGTGACGGTGTTCACGGGGCTCGCCGCGAAGATGTCGATCGCCGGCGGCGTCGCGAAAGACGTGCTGACCGTGCCGGCGACCGCCGTGCAGGGTTCGGCGGGCAGCGGCATCGTCTACGTGCCCGACGCCCAGGGCGGCAAGCCGGTGAAGAAGGATGTGAAGCTCGGTCTCAGCGACGGCGACAAGGTCGAGATCACGGGCGGGCTCGCCGAGGGCGACCAGATCCTCGAGTTCGTCCCCGGAGCTCCCGCGAAGAGCCCCGACGGCTCCGCGCAGGGCTGAGCGATGACGCTCCTCCGTCTCGAGCAGGTCACCCGCACCGTGCGGATCCCCGACGCCGAGCCCCTGCACATCCTGCGCGGAATCGACCTGGAGGTCGAGGTCGGCGACCACGTGAGCATCGTGGGCCGGTCGGGCAGCGGCAAATCGACGCTGCTCAATCTGCTGGGGCTGCTCGACGAGCCGACCTCGGGCCGACTGGTCTTCGACGAGATCCCTCTCGAGCGGATGCGCTCGGGCCAGCGCGACCGCCGACGCGGCCGGGATGTCGGCTTCATCTTCCAGCAGTTCAACCTGCTGGGCGGGCGCACGGCGCTCGAGAACGTGATGACGCCGCTGCTCTACGCCGGCCCGGCCCAGTTCTGGCGGCGCCGCCGACTCGCGGCCGAGATGCTCGATCGCGTCGGTCTCGGGTCGCGCCTCGACTCTCTGCCGACCCAGCTCTCGGGCGGTGAGCAGCAGCGCGTCGCGATCGCTCGGGCGCTCGTGCGAGGTCCGCGGCTGATCCTCGCCGACGAGCCGACCGGAGCCCTCGACGTCGAGACCGGCGAGCGGGTGATGGCGCTGCTCGACCAGGTCGCCGAGGATTCCGGTGCTGCGCTGATCACGATCACCCACGACCCCAACGTCGCCGCGCTCGCGCGTCGGCACTACCGACTCGATCAGGGCATCCTGACGCCGTCGGGGGCGGAGGTCCGCCTTGAGCCGGCGCTCGCCGCGCCGACGTCCGCCGCCGCGCCCGCGCTCGCGCCCCCGGTCGCCCCGCTCGCCGGGCCGTCGACGTCGGGTGAGGTGCTCTGATGCGCCTCCTCACCTCCATCGCCGCCGCGCTCGTCGAAGCCTGGGGCGAGCTGCGCGTCAGCCGCCTGCGCGTGATGCTCAGCCTGATCGGCGTCGCCGTCGCGGTCGCCGCGCTCACCGCCGTGACCGCTCTCGGCGCCATCGCCGAGCAGTCGCTGCGCGAGCAGCAGGAGCGGTTCGGCGGTCGCCCGGCGCTGCTCTCCCTCCAGCCGACGAACTCCGCAGGAGAGGCCGCCGACTCGGCGCTCACCACGGCCGCGTTCGACGCGGCAGCGGAGCGCTACGGCATCACGCACACGAGCCGCACGATCATGGATCAGACTCTCGTGCAGCTGCCGACCGGCGAGACGCCCGTGCAGTTCCAGGCCTTCGACGCCGACTACGTCACGATGCACCGGCTCGCGATCCGCGAGGGACGCTGGTTCACCGATGGCGACGCCGAGCGCTTCGCGCCGGCGGTGGTGATCAATCGCGATCTCTGGCAGATGCTCGGCGAGCCCGACCTGAGCACGCATCCGCACTTCCCGCTCTCGGGAGTGCAGCCGACGACCGCCGTCGTGATCGGGGTCACCGGCGACGACTGTCAGGGCGGATGCCCGACCATGAACCTGCTCTATGACGACTACCAGCGGGTCGGCTTCACTCCCATGGACTACGGCCCCGATTCCTACGTCCCGCAGCCCACCTACGAGGCGTGGGTTCCGCCGTCCCAGGCGAAGGAGCTGATGAAGCGCCTCGACTCGTCGATCTCCGCGTCGCTCGGCGACGGCTGGCAGACGAATATCAGCCGCAATGACTACGCGGCGTATCTCGACGGCGACCCGCTGCTGCCGGTCAAGCTCGGCGTCGGGGGAGTGGCGGGTCTCGTGCTGCTGCTCGGTGCGCTCGGCCTCGTGAACATCTCCCTCGTGACGGTGAAGTACCGGGTGCGCGAGATCGGCATCCGCCGCAGCTTCGGCGCCACGGCGGGGCGGGTGTTCTTCGGGGTCATGATGGAGAGCGTCGTCGCCACCGTCGTCGCCGGGCTCATCGGCGTCGCTCTCGCGGTCGCCGTCATGAAGTCGCCGCTGGTCTCGATGATGATGAGCACCCCGGTGCAGGATCTGCCGCCGTTCCCGATCTCGGCGGCGATCGTCGGTCTCGTCTCGGCGACCGCGGTGGGCGCCCTCGCCGGGCTCGTCCCCGCGCTCGTCGCGGTGCGCGTGAAGCCGATCGACGCGATCCGGCTGTGAACGTGGATGCGACCGGGGCCGCGGCAGGGCGCGTCGAGCGGCGCGTCTCCGCCGCGGCAGGGCTCGTCGAACGGCGCGTCCCCGCCGCGGCAGGGCCCGTCGAACGGCGCGTCACCGCCGCGCCTCCCCGCCCGCGTCGGTGCTCGCGGCTACCGTGACCCCATGGCCACCAGCACCCGGTCGGGTTCCCGCGCGCGCTCCGGCGCGAAGAGCGGTTCCGGCGCGCGCGGAGGCTCCCGCACCCAGGCGGTGACGAAGAAGCTGCCCGTGCCGAAGCCCGAGAAGCAGGCCCCCGAGCAGGGACTGCTCGCCCGAGCCTGGCTGGGGCTCGCGCACGTCGCCGGCGGTGCGGCGCGACTGTTCGGCAAGGAAGGCCTCGCGAAGGAGGAGCGCCGCGACGGCGTGCCCTTCCTGCTGCTGCTGCTCGCGGTCGCGGGTGCGGCGGTCGAGTGGTTCCTGCAGCGCAACGAGATCGCCCAGGCGATCGAGATGTACACCTTCGGCGGGCTCTTCGGCCGCGTCGCCTTCGCTCTGCCGGTCATCATGCTGCTGTTCGCCGTCTGGCTGTTCCGGCATCCGTCGAGCGTTCACGACAACACCCGCATCGGGATCGGCCTCGTGCTGTTCCTGATCAGCATCAGCGGCATCTGCCACCTCGTCGGCGGCCTGCCGCAGCCGGCCGAGGGGATGCCGGGCCTCGCGATCGGCGGCGGCGTCATCGGCTGGGTCGTCGCCCAGCCGCTCGCCTCGCTCGGGTCGCCGTGGTACTCGGCTCCGCTGGTGGCGTTCCTGCTCGTGATCTCGCTGTTCATCATGACCAAGACGCCGCCGAACCGCATCGGCCGACGCGTCCGCGAGCTCTACGCCTGGCTTTTCGGCGAGCAGCTCGCCGAGAAGCCCGCGAAGGATGCGGCGACGGGCGACGACGTCAGCGGCACCGGCGAGATGGACGCCTTCAGCGACCTCGGCCTCGACATGGACGACGAGACCTCGATGCCGTGGTGGCGTCGCGGCAAGAAGAAGGACCCCGACGCCTTCGACACCCCCGTCGTCGACGAGCTCGAGCACACCGCCGCGACCGACATCATCGAGCCGACCCCGACGGCCGACGACGGCGGAATCGACCTCGATCTCCTCGACGAGCTGGCGAAGGCCGAGGAGGCGGTGCACCGCTTCACCGGAGACGTCGCGCCCGCCGCGGTCGGCATCCGCGATGACGGCGACACGGGCGAGCAGCCCGAGGTCGCCCCCGCGGTCGCCGCTCCTGCGCGTCCCGGAGCGCCGGCGCCGAAGCGCCCGTACCGGCTTCCCCCGGCTTCGTCGCTCTCCGCTGGAACCCCGCCGAAGGCGCGCACGGCCGCGAACGATGAGATCATCGCGGCCATCACGAGCGTGCTGACGCAGTTCCAGGTCGACGCGAAGGTCACCGGCTTCACGCGTGGTCCGAGCGTCACCCGCTACGAGGTCGAGGTCGGTCACGGCGTCAAGGTCGAGCGGGTCACCGCCCTGTCCAAGAACATCGCCTACGCGGTCGCCTCCAACGAGGTCAACATCCTCTCGCCCATCCCCGGCAAGAGCGCGATCGGCGTCGAGATCCCCAACCGCGACCGCGAGATCGTCTCGCTCGGCGACGTGCTGCGCTCGGGCGCCGCGAGCAAGAGCTCGCACCCCATGTCGATCGGACTCGGCAAGGACGTCGAGGGCGGCTTCGTCGTCGCGAACCTGGCGAAGATGCCGCACCTGCTCGTCGCCGGCTCCACCGGATCGGGAAAGTCGAGCTTCATCAACTCGATGATCACCTCGCTGCTCATGCGAGCGAAGCCGGCCGAGGTGCGCCTCGTGCTCGTCGACCCGAAGCGCGTCGAGCTCTCGATCTACCAGGGCGTCCCGCACCTGATCACGCCCATCATCACGAACCCCAAGAAGGCCGCCGAGGCGCTGCAGTGGGTCGTGAAGGAGATGGACATGCGGTACGACGACCTCGCGTCGTTCGGCTTCCGCCACATCGACGACTTCAACCGCGCCGTGCTCGCGAACGAGATCCAGCTGCCCCCGGGCAGCGAGCGCGTGCTGCAGCCGTACCCGTACCTCCTCGTGGTGGTCGACGAGCTGGCCGACCTGATGATGGTCGCCCCGCGCGACGTCGAGGAGTCGATCGTGCGCATCACCCAGCTGGCGCGGGCGTCCGGTATCCACCTCGTGCTCGCCACGCAGCGGCCGTCGGTGGATGTCGTCACCGGTCTGATCAAGGCCAACGTGCCCTCGCGCCTCGCCTTCGCAGTGTCGAGCATGACCGACTCGCGCGTCATCCTCGACCAGCCCGGCGCCGACAAGCTCATCGGCCAGGGTGACGGCCTCTTCCTGCCGATGGGCGCGGGCAAGCCCGTGCGCGTGCAGGGCGCCTGGGTGCAGGAGTCGGAGATCGCCGAGGTCGTCGAGTTCGTCAAGAAGCAGGCTCAGCCCGACTACCGCGAGGACGTCGCGGCCGTAGTCGAGAAGCGCGAGATCGACGCCGACATCGGCGACGACCTCGAGCTGCTGCTCGCGGCGGCGGAGCAGATCATCAGCACCCAGTTCGGCTCGACGTCGATGCTGCAGCGCAAGCTGCGCGTCGGCTTCGCGAAGGCGGGGCGCCTGATGGATCTGCTGGAATCGCGCGAGATCGTCGGCCCCTCCGAGGGGTCGAAGGCCCGCGACGTGCTCGTCACGCCCGACCAGTTGCCCGAGGTGCTCGCGCGTCTGCGCGGCGAGCCCGGTCCCGATGGTTCCGGCTCCGGCTCCGGCGCCGGTTCCGGCGCTCCCATGGCCCCGCGCCCGAGCGGTGGCGCGACCGGCGGCAGTGCCGCCGGGGATCCCCTGGACGACCCCGTCGCCGCGATGACCAGCGGCTATCCTGAGGTCGACGGCGACTCGGACGACGAGGACGCCTGGAATCTGACCGGCAGGGGGTAGTCGATGGCCCTCTCCTCGACCCCGTCGGGCAAGTCCGGTTCGGGCGGATCACGCTCGTCCGAATCGCCCGCGACAGGCCCCCGCACGAACCCGATGCGCGGCCGCGTCGCCTCGCACGGCGACACGCAGGCGAGCCTCGGCAACGTGGCGAACATCATCACGGTCGTGCGCATCCTGCTCGCCCCGGTGTTCATCTGGCTCCTGCTGAGCGACGCCGGCAGTGACGGCGTGCTGCGCTGGGTCGCCGCGGCGCTCTTCCTCGTCGCGATCCTCACCGATTCGGTCGACGGCTTCCTCGCGCGCCGCCAGAACCTGGTCACCGACTTCGGCAAGCTCGTCGACCCGATCGCCGACAAGATCCTCGTCGGCGGTGCGCTCATCGCGCTGTCGATCCTGCTCGAGCTGCCGTGGTGGGTGACGATCGTCATCCTCGTGCGCGAGTTCGGCATCACCGTCTTCCGCTTCATCGCGCTGCGCGACCGCGTGATCGCCGCCTCCATCTGGGGCAAGATCAAGACGGTCGTGCAGGCCGTGGCCGTCACCGTCGCGCTGATCCCGTTCTGGACGCTGCTCGGCGACTGGGTGCACTGGGTCAACACCGGGCTCATGACGCTCGCCGTGCTGCTCACGGTCGGCAGCGGTGTCGAGTACCTCGTCGCGGCGGCGCGCGCCGGCCGCGCGAAGCCGTCAGACGGCGCGGGCGCGGCGGGCTCCGCTCCACGCACCTGACCGCCCCTCCTGCCGTGTCCGCCACTCCGCGCCGCGTCGCCGACCTGGGCGCCGAACTGGTCGATCGCGCGCTCACGACGGCCGTCGCCGAATCTCTCACCGGCGGCCTCGTCGTCGCCGAGCTGGTGTCGGTTCCGGGCATCTCGGCCGTCCTGCACGGGGGAGTCGTCGCCTACGCCACGCCGCTCAAGCGCGATGTCGTCGGCGTCGACGGCGACCTGCTCGCCCGCGAGGGCGCCGTGCATCCCGGTGTCGCCGCTCAGCTCGCGGAGCGTGTCCGCACCGCGCTGGCCGTCGACGGCATCCCCGCCCGGGTCGGTCTCGGCACGACCGGCGTCGCCGGCCCCGACCCGCAAGACGGCCAGGCGGTCGGCACGGTGTTCGTCGCCGTCGCGCTCGACGACCGCACCGAGGTGCGGGAGCTCGCCCTCGCCGGTGACCGGGCCGCCATCCGGCGGGGAGCGGTGGAGGCCGTGCTCGCCCTGCTCGACGAGGTGCTCGTCACGTCCCGCTGACCGGGCCGACAGCACCCGCCGCAGGACCGCTCCCGACTCCCTGACCCGCGCACTGGGGTCTGGGGAATGGCGGCGGTTTCGATCACGTTACAAGCAATGACCTCACACGGCTTTGACAGGCCGGGCTGGTTAGAGTTCTCGCATCGGGAGCGCTATCTTGGCCTCTCCGGTGAGGCGAGACAGTGAAGGAGGATCACCATGGTTCTGGTTCGACAGGAAATCGGCGATGTCCTCCGTGACGTGCGACTGCAGAAGGCCATGACCCTTCGCCAGGTCGCCAGCAAGGCCAGCGTCGCACTCGGCTACCTCAGCGAGGTCGAGCGCGGGCAGAAGGAAGCCAGCTCCGAGATCCTCGCCTCCGTGGCCGAGGCTCTCGACACCCCGATCTCGAGCATCATGCGCGAGGTCGGCGACCGACTGGCCGTTCTCGAGGGTGTGACGCCGCTGGTGCCCGACACCCTCCCCGACGAGCTGGTCGCGGAGTTCGACGCCGGACTCGCGGTGCGCTGACCCCGTGCACGACAGACATCGCGAAGCCCCGGTCCGTGAGGACCGGGGCTTCGTCGTGTCCCGGGTGCGTCGGTGCGGTCCGAGCCGGCGCGCTGGGACGCGGAGCGGCGCGTGGTCGGCGGGCGTCGGCCGCGGCGTCTAGCGTGGTGCGGGTGAAGGTCAGCGAGTTCCAGCGTGCCGTCGCCGACGAGTTCGGCGAGGCCTTCGGTCGCGTGCTCATCGAGGACTCGCAGCTGGGCGAGCTCGGTGACCGCACCCCGAAGGCGGCGCTCGCGGCCGGCATCCCGGCCCGCGAGGTGTGGCTGGCTCTGTGCCGGTCGCGGGATGTGCCGCGCGAGCGCTGGCACGGTGTCGGGCTCCCGGATCCGCGCGACTGAGCGCTGCCCGTCGCGCTCGCCCCCGCGACGCTGTGCGTCGTCGATCCGCGTTCGATCTCCTTCGAACCACGACACGCCGACGTTCGAATCACTCGAACATCTGTTCGCTTCTCGCTACGATTCCTCCACAGCCTCTTTCGAAGACGAGTTGTGCTGGTTCCGCCCGTCGATCCCTCGGGATGTCGGCGGCCGGGCCTAGCGTCGATCTCGTCGAAGACAGATGGCTCGACAGCCCTGTCGGAAGCAGACGGCCTTGCTACATCGGCCCGACGGAGACGACAGAAGACGGGCGCACCGACCGCGAGCACCGCTCGCCCAGCAGAAGGAGAACCGGCACATGCCCACAGCAGCAGACCGCGAGAAGGCCCTCGAGACCGCCCTCGCGCAGATCGACCGTCAGTTCGGCAAGGGCACGGTCATGCGTCTCGGCAGCGACGAGCGCGCCCCCGTGGCGATCATCCCCACCGGCTCCATCGCGCTGGATGTCGCGCTCGGCATCGGCGGGCTCCCGCGCGGCCGCATCATCGAGATCTACGGTCCGGAGTCGTCGGGTAAGACGACCCTGACGCTGCACGCGATCGCGAACGCGCAGCGCAACGGCGGCATCGCCGCCTTCATCGACGCGGAGCACGCGCTCGACCCCGAGTACGCCAAGAAGCTCGGCGTCGACATCGACGCGCTGCTCGTCTCGCAGCCCGACACGGGTGAGCAGGCCCTCGAGATCGCCGACATGCTCGTGCGCTCCGGCTCGATCGACCTCATCGTCGTCGACTCCGTCGCGGCGCTCGTGCCCCGCGCCGAGATCGAGGGCGAGATGGGCGACTCGCACGTCGGCCTCCAGGCCCGCCTCATGTCGCAGGCTCTGCGCAAGCTCACCGGCGGTCTGAACCAGACGCAGACCACGATGATCTTCATCAACCAGCTGCGCGAGAAGATCGGCGTGTTCTTCGGCAGCCCCGAGACGACCGCGGGTGGAAAGGCGCTGAAGTTCTACGCCTCGGTCCGCCTCGACATCCGCCGCATCGAGACCCTGAAGGACGGCGCAGACGCGGTCGGAAACCGCACTCGCGTCAAGGTCGTCAAGAACAAGATGGCGCCGCCCTTCAAGCAGGCCGAGTTCGACATCCTCTACGGCGTCGGCATCTCGCGTGAGGGCAGCCTGATCGACTACGGCGTCGAGCACGCCATCGTCAAGAAGTCGGGCGCCTGGTACACCTACGACGGCGACCAGCTCGGTCAGGGCAAGGAGAACGCCCGCAACTTCCTGCTGCAGCACCCCGATATCGCGCAGGAGATCGAGACGAAGATCCTCGGCAAGCTCGGCGTGGGCGAGGCCGGCAAGGCGGCGCAGGCCGCCGAGCTGGCGGCTGCCGCCGCCGAGGCGGAGAACGTCGCCTCGCTGGAGGACGGGATCAAGGCCCGCAAGGCCGCGAGCGCCTGACCGAGGTCGAGCCGATGGTCGTGACGGAGTTCGAGACCATCCACGAGTGAAGAGCCGGCCCGGGTGCGCGCGAGCGCGCTCCCGGGCCGGAGCCATATCTGAGCCGCACCACGGCGGCACGACGGAAGGACGCAGGGCATGAGCGACTCCGGCAACGGCAACGGCAACGGCACGCGCGGCGACGAGGGCTGGTATCGCGGCGCCGAGACCGACGAGGCTGCCCTCGGCGACGCGAGTTCGAACTCGGCCGACGCGCGACTGGCGCCGGTGACCTGGCTGCCGGGCGCGCGCGATGCTCAGCGCACGGAGACGGCGGCGGCGCCGCGCGGCGGCGACGAACTCCCGACGCTCGCGACCGTGCTCGGCGAGGTCGACGAGCTGCTCGAGCGCCGACGCGCGCGGATGGGGGCTTCGCGGCACCCGGCGCGCGGAGCCGCGGGCGCGGGAGTCGGCGCGGACCACGATGGCGATGCCGGCGGCGGCGCATCCGACCGCACGGGTGCTTCGGACGCACGCAACTCGTCGGGTGCGGCGGCGCGGAGGTCTGCCACGGGTGACGGTGATCCCGAGTGGGCGACGCCCGGGATCGATCGAGCCGGTGCGCGGTCGAGCTGGGGAGCCTCCTCCGCGTCGGACGACGACCGCGACGAGGATGCCGATGTCGACGATCTCGGCCCGCTCGCGCGCGAGGAGCAGGCCGCCGAGCGCGCGGCCGCGAAGGCCGCCCGCAGGGCGGAGAACGTGGCGATGCACGCCCTGACGCGACGCGGGATGTCGCGGCGCGAGATGGAGCGCGTGCTGCGTCAGCGCGAGTTCGACGAGGGAGAGATCGAGGCGGAACTCGCTCGCCTCGAATCGGTCGGGCTGCTCGACGACATGGCGCTCGCGCAGCAGCTCGTCGGCACGCTGCAGGAGCGCAAGGGACTCGGTCGCACGGCGATCGCCGCCGAGCTCACCCGGCGGCTGCTCGCTCCCGCGGCGATCGAGTACGCGCTCGAACTCGTCGACACCGGCGACGAGCTCGCCCGAGCCCGCGAGATCGCGGTGAAGCGCGCTGCGCAGCTGCGCTCGCTCGACCGGGAGACGGCCGTGCGCCGGCTGTCGTCGTACCTCGCGCGGCGGGGCTACTCGGGCAGCACGGTGCGCACCGCCGTCGACGCCGCGCTGGCGGGCGCCGACCGCGGATCCGGGGTGCGGTTCCGCTGACCGTCCGCGTTCGTCTCGCGGCTTAGACTCGTCGCACCATGACGCTGCTCGACACCACCACCGAGCCCACGGCCGACCGCCAGCGCACCTACGAGGTGCGCACCTTCGGCTGCCAGATGAACGTGCACGACTCCGAGCGGCTCAGCGGCTCGCTCGAGGCTGCTGGCTACCGCCGCGCTGACGACGGCGTCGAGGCCGACGTCGTGGTCATCAACACGTGCGCGGTGCGCGAGAACGCCGACAACAAGCTCTACGGCACGCTCGGTCACCTCGCCGCCGCGAAACGCGAGCACGACGGCATGCAGATCGCCGTCGGCGGCTGCCTCGCTCAGAAGGACAAATCCGTCATCCTCGACAAGGCCCCCTGGGTCGACGTCGTCTTCGGCACGCACAACATGGGATCGCTGCCGACCCTGCTCGAGCGCGCCCGGCACAACGGCGACGCCCAGCTCGAGATCCTCGAAGCCCTCGAGGTCTTCCCGTCCACGCTGCCGACCCGTCGCGAGTCCGCCGCGAGCGGCTGGGTCTCCATCTCGGTCGGGTGCAACAACACCTGCACCTTCTGCATCGTGCCGAGCCTGCGCGGCAAGGAGCGCGACCGTCGCCCCGGCGACATCCTCAGCGAGATCGGACTGCTCGTTGACGACGGCGCCATCGAGGTCACCCTGCTCGGGCAGAACGTCAACAGCTACGGCGTCGAGTTCGGCGACCGCCTCGCCTTCGGCAAGCTGCTCCGGGCGGCCGGTGCCATCGAGGGCCTCGAGCGCATCCGCTTCACGAGCCCCCACCCGGCGGCGTTCACCGACGACGTCATCGACGCGATGGCCGAGACGCCGGCCGTCATGCCGCAGCTCCACATGCCGCTGCAGTCCGGCTCCGACCGCATCCTCAAGGCCATGCGCCGCTCCTACCGCTCTGAGCGCTTCCTCGGCATCCTCGACCGCGTGCGCGCGAAGATGCCGCACGCCGCGATCAGCACCGACATCATCGTCGGCTTCCCCGGTGAGACCGACGAGGACTTCGAGGAGACGATGCGCGTCGTCGAGCAGGCGCGCTTCGGGTCGGCCTTCACGTTCCAGTACTCCATCCGCCCCGGAACGCCCGCGGCGACGCTGCCAGATCAGCTCCCCAAGGCGGTCGTGCAGGAGCGATACGAACGCCTCATCGCGCTGCAGGAGCGCATCTCGCACGAAGAGAACCAGAAGCTCATCGGCACGGCCGTCGAGGTTCTCGTCGCCCCAGCTGAGGGTCGTCGTGACGCCGAGACGAGTCGCCTGTCGGGACGAGCTGAAGACGGCCGCCTCGTGCACTTCGAGCTCACCCCGGGCAGCGTCGAGCCGCGGCCCGGCGACATCGCCTCGGTCGTCGTCAGCCGTGCGGCCCCGTTCTACCTGATCGCCGACTCGGCGAACGGCGCCCCGATCCCCGTGCGCCGCACCCGCGCGGGCGACGCCTGGGATCGCGACCAGGCCGAGAGCTGTGCGGTCCCGGCGCACGCCCCGGCCGCGGGCGGCGGCGTCAGTCTCGGGCTCCCGTCGCTGCGCGACGGCATCCCGCTGCGCCCCGGACTCTGACCGTGAGCGATCCCGCCCGCGGCGACCGCGCGGCCGGATCCGCCGTGCCCTCCGATCAGCTGCCGATCGTCGCGATCATCGGCGCGACCGGCACCGGCAAATCCGAGCTGTCGCTCGATCTCGCCGAGACCCTCGCACGGGACGGCGTGCCGTCCGAGATCGTCAACGCCGACGCCATGCAGCTCTACCGCGGCATGGACATCGGCACCGCGAAACTCGACCCGGCCGAGCGGCGCAGCATCCCGCACCACCTCCTCGACGTGCTCGAACCCTCTCAGGAGGCCAGCGTCGCCGCGTATCAGCGGAAGGCGCGCGCCGCGATCGACGGCATCCGGGCTCGCGGCGCCGTGCCGATCCTCGTCGGCGGCAGCGGGCTCTACGTCTCGAGCGTGCTCTACGACTACGACTTCCCGGGCACCGATCCGGCCGTCCGCGAACGGCTCGAGCGCGACCTCGACGAGCAGGGGCCAGGCCTGCTGCACCGACGTCTGCTCGAGGTCGATCCCGACTCGGCGCGCGAGATCGGCGCGAGCAACGGGCGGCGTCTCGTGCGCGCGCTGGAGGTCATCGAGCTGACCGGCAAGCCGTTCCGCACCGGCCAGCCCGGCTCCGAGTCGCTGTGGCGCCCCGCGGTGACGATCGGCCTCGAGCTCGAGCGCGCGCAGCTGACCGAGCGTCTCGACCGTCGCGTCGAGCGGATGTGGTCCGCCGGCCTGGTCGACGAGGTCGCCGCACTGCGCACGGCCGGCTTCGGTCTCACCGCCGCGCGCGCCATCGGCTACGCGCAGGCGCTCGCGCAGCTCGACGGCACGGCGAGCGAGGCGGACGCGATCGCCGAGGCGGCGGCGCTGACGCGACGCTACGCCCGCCGACAGGTCAGCTGGTTCCGCCGGTATCCCGACACGCACTGGCTCGACGCGCTGGCGCCCGACCGCGTCGGCACCGCGGCGGCGATCCTGCGGATCTGAGCCACGACTTCACGGGTGCGGCCTCGCGTCGGCGGGCGCAGGACCGCGCCGGTAGCCTGAGCGGGTGAGCAGCACGCCCCTCGGAACCACCGCATCCACCGCCACCTCGGTTGACGGGGGCGCGAGTGCGTCGAGCGGCCTCGTGTTCACCAAGGGCCACGGCACCGGCAACGACTTCGTGCTGCTCAACGACCCCGAGGGCGAGCTGACCTTCGACGCGGCCGCGCTGGCCGACCGCCGATTCGGCATCGGCGGCGACGGTGTCATCCGCGCGATCCGCTCCGAGCGCCTCGACGAGGGACGCGCCCTGCTCGCCGACGACGCGAGCGCGACCTGGTTCATGGACTACCGCAACGCCGACGGCAGCATCGCCGAGATGTGCGGCAACGGCATCCGCGTCTTCGGCGAGTACCTGGTGACCGAGGGGCTCGCCGAGATCGCGGTCGGCGAGACCGTCTCGATCGGCACACGCAGCGGAGTGCGCCGGCTGCGCCGCGAGGTGGACGGCTGGGCCGTCGACCTGGGCGTGTTCCGGGTCGAGGCGGGTGAGCCCACGGTCTCCGCCGGCGGCCTCCATGTGGATCGGCCCGGACTCGGCATCGACGTCGGCAACCCGCACGTCGTCGTCGTGCTCGCCGAGGAGTCCGAGCTCGAGGCCCTCGACCTGCACCGGGCGCCGCAGGTGAGCCCGATCCCGCCGCACGGCGCCAACGTCGAGTTCGTCGTGCCGGCCGAGCCGCTCGTGCAGGACGGCACGGGCCGCATCCGCATGCGCGTGCACGAGCGCGGCAGCGGCGAGACCCTCTCCTGCGGCACCGGCGCCGCGGCGGCCGCGCTCGCGGTTCGCCACTTCGCGGGTGACACGATCGATCGTTGGCTCGTGGATGTGCCCGGCGGCACGGTCGGCGTGCGTGTCGGCGCCGACGGCGACGCGACCCGCGTCGAGCTCAGCGGTCCGGCCGAGCTCGTCTACACGGGCAGTTTCACGCGCGCCTGAGAGGCGCTTCGGCGCGCGCCGGTCGATGCTGCGGTCGAGCGCGGACGCCCAGCGCTCGCCCGATCGGCTCGCGGCCGTCCAGCTCGCGGCCGGCGAGGAAGCGCCTCACTCCGGCGCGAGCACGTCCGTCGTGCCGGCGCGACGGCGCACGCGCAGCACGCGGTATCCCTTGCTGGTCGCGGTGCGGATGACCGCGGTGTCCCGGCCGAGTTCGCCCTGCAGCCAGCGCTGCAGCGAGTCGGCGCCGAGCTGCTTGGCGACGACGAGCCAGGCGTCGGAGCCGACATCGAGGCGCGGCATCCAGCGCAGCAGCAGCTCGTGCAGCTCGTTCTTGCCGACGCGGATGGGCGGGTTCGACCAGATGGTGCGGAAGACGACGTCGTCGGGAACAGAATCCGGGGTGACGGCGTTGACGTTGTCGAGTCCGAGCGACTCCGCATTGCGCCGCACCAGGTCGAGCGCTCGCTGGTTCACGTCGACCGCCCACACGGTCGCACGCGGCGATTCGAGAGCGAGACTGAGCGCGACCGGGCCCCAGCCGCAGCCCAGGTCGAGCAGGTTGCCGCCGGGCGGGGGAGCGGGCACAGCACCCAGCAGAACCGCGGTGCCGGAGTCGATCCGGTCGGGGCTGAAGACGCCCCCGGCGGTGGTCACCTCCACGCGGCGCCCGGCGAGCGTCACGGGGATGGTGCGGGGCACGAAGTCGCTCCCCGGCTGGGGGGAGAAGTAGTGCTCGCCGGACATGCTGGAAACCTACCGGAGCCGAGGAACTAGGGTTGACCGAATCATGACCGAGAACGACGAACTGGAGCGGGGCGACGACGCCATCGAGCGCCCGTCGGACTCCGCCATCACAGACTCCGCCATCGACCGCGTGCTCGCCGCAGAGCAGAGCCGGGCTTCGGTGTCGCGCTTCGGCGCCCGCTCCGTGAGCCTGCAGGCCGACGACCACTACGACGACGACCGCGACGGCGACCAGCTCGATCGCGAGGCTCGCGCCTCGCTGCGCCGCGTCGCCGGGCTCTCCACCGAGCTCGAAGACGTCACCGAGGTCGAGTACCGCCAGCTGCGCCTCGAGAACGTGGTGCTGATCGGGGTCTACTCCGGCAGCAACCTCGAGACCGCCGAGGTCTCGCTGCGCGAGCTCGCCTCGCTCGCCGAGACCGCCGGCGCCGTCGTGCTCGACGGCCTGCTGCAGCGCCGTCCGCATCCCGACCCCGCGACCTACATCGGCCGCGGCAAGGCCGAGGAGCTCGCCGCGATCGTGCAGTCGCTCGGCGCCGACACGGTCGTGGCGGATGCGGAGCTCGCCCCGAGCCAGCGACGTGCGCTCGAAGACGCGGTCAAGGTGAAGGTCATCGACCGCACCGCCGTCATCCTCGACATCTTCAGCCAGCACGCCAAGAGCCGCGAGGGCAAGGCCCAGGTCGAGCTCGCGCAGCTGCAGTACCTGCTTCCGCGTCTGCGTGGATGGGGTGACTCGATGTCCCGCCAGGCCGGTGGCCAGGTGGGCGCGGGCAACGGCATGGGAAGCCGCGGACCGGGTGAGACGAAGATCGAGCTCGATCGTCGTCGCATCCACACCCGCATGGCGCGGCTGCGCCGCCAGATCGCCGGTTTCGCTCCGGCGCGCGAAGCGAAGCGCGCGAACCGCGACCGGTTCTCGGTGCCGAGCGTCGCGATCGCGGGCTACACGAACGCGGGCAAGTCGAGTCTGCTCAACCGCATCACCCGCGCCGGCGTGCTGGTCGAGAACGCGCTGTTCGCGACCCTCGACCCGACCGTGCGCAAGACCCGCACCCCCGACGGCCGTCTGTACACGCTCGCCGACACGGTCGGCTTCGTGCGCGACCTGCCGCACCAGCTGGTGGAGGCGTTCCGCTCGACTCTCGAGGAGGTGCGCGACTCGGATGTGATCGTGCACGTCGTCGACGGCGCGCATCCCGACCCGGCGTCGCAGCTGACGACGGTGCGCGACGTGATCGGCGAGGTGGATGCGCGCGACCTGCCCGAGATCGTCGTCTTCAACAAGGCGGATCTGATCGACGAGGATGCCCGCATCGTGCTGCGCGGGCTCGAGCCGAAGTCGATCTTCGTCTCGGCCCGCACCGGCGAGGGCGTCGCAGAGCTGCAGGAGCGCATCGCGCAGCTGCTGCCGCAGCCCGACGTCGAGCTCGAGCTGCTCGTGCCCTACGACCGGGGCGAGGTGGTGGCGTTCGCGCACGCGAACGCGCGCATCCTCGACACCGAGTACGTCGAGCAGGGCACGCGGGTCAAGCTCCTGGCGATGGAGCCCGTCGCCCGGCAGCTGGAGTCGATGCTGGCGGAGCCGGTCGCGCAGGTCTGAGCCGGCGAGCCCGATCGGGCGGCTCGATGCGTTCAGCCGCGGCGTCCCATACTGAGCCGTGCCCTTCACGCCCAGTCACGCCGCCGTCGCCCTGCTCGCGCGGCGGTCGCCGCTTCCGGTCGCGGCCGTCGCGGCGGGCGCCGTCGCGCCGGACCTGCCGTACTTCGCGCCGGTGCCGTTCCCGCGCGAGCTGAGTCACTCGCTGCTCGGCGCCGTGACGGTCGATCCGCTGTTCGCACTCTCGGCGCTGGCGCTGTGGTGGTGGATGCTGCGCGCGCCTCTCGTCGCGCTCGCACCGTCCGCGCTCCGACGCCGCCTGCCCTTCCCGTTCGAGTCGATCGGCAGCAGTGCGCGGCGCACGCGCGGCGGGGTCCCGGTCTTCGTCGCGCTGACCGTGCTCGCGGCCGTGCTCGGCGTGCTGACGCATCTCGGCTGGGACTGGTTCACGCATGCCGAGGGCCTGGCCGCCCTCTGGCCCGCCTGGGGAGCGCCGGTCGGACCGCTCGCCGTCGACAAGTGGGCGCAGCACGCGAGTTCGGTGCTGGGTCTCGCGGTGCTGGCGGTCGTCGCGCTGCGGGCGCTGCGTCGCGCGGACATCGGCGCCGCGGGCGCTCCGGGTGCCTCGGCCGTTCCGGGTTCCCCGGCCGTTCCGCGTGAGCGTTCAACGGGCATCCGCGTCGCCGCGCTGACGGCGCCGGTGATCGCTGCGGGAGTCGGCGGTCTCCTCCGCTGGGTTCTCGGGATGACAGCCGGCATCGCGCCGTTCAGTCCCGCGCTCGTCTTCTCGGTCGCGCGCGTGACGATCGGCTCCGGGGCAGCCGTGCTCGTGCTCGTCGTGGCGGTCTGGTGGATCGCCGAGCTGCGCCGACGTCGGTCGACGGCAGCCGCGACGACTTCCGCGACGACGCCCGGGTGACCCGGCCCCGCCGCTGAGCGCGAGTCCGAACTCAGCCCGCCCGGGGCGCGAGCTCCCGCCGGACGATGTCCGCGCCGGCGCTGAGCGCGGCGAGCTTCCCCTGCGCGACCTCCCGGCTCAGCGGGGCCATGCCGCAGTTCGTGCTGGGGATCAACAGCTCGGGCTCGACGAACTCGAGTGCCTTCCGCAGGACGTCGGCGACCTCGTCAGCCGACTCGACGGCCGTGCTCGCCACGTCGATCGCCCCGAGCATGACCTTCTTGCCGCGGATGAGCTCGATGAGATCCATGGGCACGTGCGAGTGCTGGCACTCGAGGGAGACGATGTCGATCGACGACTCCCGGATCATCGGGAAGGTCTTCTCGTACTGTCGCCACTCCGCGCCGAGAGTGGCCTTCCAGTCGGTGTTCGCGGTGATGCCGTAGCCGTAGCAGATGTGCACGGCCGTCTCGGCGCGCAGTCCCTCGGCGGCGCGCTCCAACGCGGCGACGCCCCAGTCCTGCACGTCGTCGAAGAACACGTTGAACGAAGGCTCGTCGAACTGGATGATGTCGACTCCGGCCGCCTCGAGCTCCTTCGCCTCCTCGTTGAGGATCCCCGCGAACTCCCACGCCAGCTTCTCGCGGCTGCCGTAGTGCCGGTCGGCGAGGGTGTCGATCATGGTCATCGGCCCGGGCAGCGCCCACTTGATCGGTCGATCGGTCTGCGCGCGCAGGAACCGCGCGTCGTCGACGAAGACGGGCTTCTCACGGCCGACGGAGCCGACGACGGTCGGCACGCTCGCGTCGTAGCGGTCACGGATGCGCACGGTCTCGCGGTTCTCGAAGTCGACGCCGCTCAGGTGCTCGATGAAGGTCGTGACGAAGTGCTGCCGGGTCTGCTCGCCATCGCTGAGGATGTCGATTCCGGCCTGCTCCTGCTCGTGCACGGAGATGCGCAGCGCATCCTGCTTGCCCTCGGCCAGGGCGTCCCCGTGCAGCTGCCACGGCGACCACAGCTTCTCGGGTTCGGCGAGCCAGGCGGGCTTGGGGAGGCTGCCCGCCGTCGAGGTCGGAAGCAGGCGGCGGGCGCTGTCGCTCGGCTGACGGCCGGTCATGCGAGCGGCGCCGGGTAGGTGGCGGCCCACTGCTCCAGGGCGTCCCTGTGCGGTGTCATGAAGTGCTCCTCGGTGTACTTGCCCTGGGTCGACGCGAGCCGGCTCCGCTCCTCGCGGTCGTAGGAGACCTGCGTGCGCGAGTAATCCTGCTGCTCGAGGCTCGGACGGTAGATCGCAGTGGCGGTGGAGTTCGCGTTGTAGATCTCGGGCCGGTAGATCTGCTGGAAGGCCTCCATCGTGCTGATCGTGCCGATCAGCTGCAGATCCGTGTAGTCGTTCAGCAGATCGCCGCGGTGATAGAACGCGAGCGGCGCCACGCTCCCCGGCGGCATGAAGAACCGCGCCCGCAGGCCCATCTTCGCGAAGTACCGGTCGGTCAACGAGACGTCGTCGTTGCGGTACTCGACGCCGAGCACGGGATGGCGGTTGTCGGTGCGGCGGTAGGTCTTGCTGGTGGAGACGCTGATGCAGATCACCGGGGGAGCGGAGAAGCGCTCGCGGTAGGCGCGCGACGCGAGGAAGTGATCGAACAGCTTGCCGTGAAGCACGCCGAAGTCATCCGGCAGCCGCGCACCGGATGCCGTGAGCGAGGGGAGGAGCACGCTGAAGTCGTAGTCCCGCACGTACGACGAGAAGTTGTTGCCGACGATGCCGTGCCGGCGCTCGCCGGTCGTGGTGTCGAGGATCTGCACGTCGAGGATCTCGATCAGCGGGAACTCCTGATCCTGGCTCGCGTCCGCGAATCTCAGCGCGACCGAGATGATCTCGAGCTCGACCGAGTAGCGATCGCCGGTCGCGTTGTCCCAGTCGGCGAGGGCGTTGAAGCGGCGGTCGATCATGCCCAGGGCGTTGCGGAGGTTCTGCTGGCGATGCTCGCCGCGCGCCAGATTCGCGAAGTTCGTCGTCACGCGCGACGTCTCCGCGGGCTCGTAGTGCTCGTCGAAGCGCGTCGTCGTGATCGCGTAGTCGAACTCGTCAGTCACAGGAGAACATCCCTCGGTCGGTTGGTCTGCTGACGGGGCAGCAGATCCATCTGAATCGTGCCCGCAATCGGCGGGCATCGGGTAACTCGCTCTGACTATGCAGAAATATAGAATGAACCTATGGCACGCGATTCCAGCCGCATCTCGCTCCAGCAGCTCCAGTACTTCGTCGAGGTCGCCGCGGAGGGATCGATCAGCGCAGCCGCCGATCAGCTGTTCGTCGCGCAGCCCACGATGTCGGCGGCGATGAAGGATCTCGAGGCGCGCGTCGGCCGCACCCTGCTCATCCGCTCGGCCCGCGGCGTCTCGCTCACCGCCGATGGAACCGAGTTCCTGGGATACGCGCGGCAGGTCGTCGAGCAGGTGGTCCTCCTCGAGCACCGCTACCTCGGTCGTCCGCCGTCGCGGCGTCTGCTCGGGATCTCGACGCAGCACTACTCCTTCGCGGTCGACGCCTTCGTGCGGATGGTGCGCGCGAGCGATGCCGACGAGTACGAGTTCTCGCTGCGCGAGACCCGCACCTGGGACATCATCGACGACGTCCGCGCGCTGCGCAGCGAGGTGGGGATCCTCTACCGGAACGACTTCAACCGCAAGGTGATCGACAAGCTGCTCCGCGACTCGGGGCTGGTGTTCCGACCGCTCTTCATCGCCGAACCCCACATCTTCGTCTCCCGCACGAATCCGCTCGTCCCTCGCGAGCGGGTCGCGCTCGCCGACCTGGCTGACCTGCCGCGTCTGACCTTCGATCAGGCCGCGAACAACTCGTTCTACCTCGCCGAGGAGATCCTCTCGACGCTCTCGAGCCGGCAGGAGATCCGCGTCTCCGATCGGGCGACGATCTTCAACCTCATGATCGGACTCGACGGCTACACGATCTCGACGGGCATCATCAGCGACGACCTGAACCCCGAGATCGTCGCCATCCCGCTCGACGTCGACGATCGCATCGAGATCGGATGGATCGAGCACTCCGCGATCCCGCTGACCGAGCAGGCCCAGCGCTATCTGCGGGAGCTGCGTTCCGTCGTCGCGGAGTTCGGCATCCCTCTGCTCGACGGCGAGCAGGACGTCGACGCGGAGTGACCTCGCGCGTCAGACGGCGCGCAGCACCGCCACGACCTTGCCCAGCACCTCGGCCTGATCGCCCAGGATCGGCTCGAAGGCCGAGTTGCGCGGCAGCAGCCAGGTGTGGCCGTCGCGCTGCCGGAAGACCTTGACGGTCGCTTCGCCGTCGAGCATAGCCGCGACGATCTCGCCGTTCTCGGCCGTGTTCTGCGTGCGCACCACGACCCAGTCGCCGTCGCAGATTGCCGCGTCGATCATCGACTCGCCCACCACCTTGAGCATGAAGAGGTCGCCCTTGCCGACGAGCTGGCGGGGGAGCGGGAACACCTCATCGACCTGCTGGTCGGCGGTGATCGGGATGCCGGCGGCGATGCGGCCGACGAGCGGGACCATCGCGGCGTCGCCGACCGTGGGTGCGGACTCGACCGCCGACGACGTCGACGGCAGGTCGATCAGCACCTCGAGGGCGCGCGGGCGATTCGGGTCGCGACGCAGGTAGCCGCTGAGCTCGAGCTGGTTGAGCTGGTGGGTCACGCTCGAGAGCGAGGCCAGCCCGACGGCGTCGCCGATCTCGCGCATGCTCGGCGGATAGCCCCGCGTGGCGACCTGCTGGGAGATGAACTCGAGGATGGCGAGCTGCTTCTCGCTCAGGCTCTTGCGCCGGCGGGTGCCGCCGCTGGCGCCTCGGTCGGTGGCGTCGCTCATGGGCGGTCCTCTCGCTGCTCGCTGCTCGTGTTCCGGGCTTCGCGACGCCCTGTACCGGCGAATGTCGGTGGTCGTCGAGATGCTGTCTCCAGACATTCGGAACTGTATCCGGTTCGAAAGGTCTGCTCAAACATCTGTTCGAGCGTGTCGCCGCATCCGGGGCTGTTATCAGACCGAAACCGACGATTCGCTTGAACATGTGTTCGATAGAAGATATGTTCGGAACACAGCTTCGCAGTCGGCTCTCCCGGCCGAGCGCCGGCCGCGAAGCTGTCCAGACTCAGGAGGTCACCATGAGCACCATCTCCCTCGCCCCGTCCGCCGCGGCGCCCCGCCTGCGCATCACGCGTCGCGGTCAGGTCGTGCTCTCGGTCCTCGTCGCGATCCCGCTCGTGCTCGGCGTCGGGGCGTTCGTGCTCGGCGGCGGCGACGCGGTCGCGACGTCGTCCAGCTCGTCGACAACGTTCGAGCACGTGCGCGTCCAGGCGGGTGACACGCTGTGGAGCATCGCCGAGCGCATCGCCCCCCAGAGCGACCCGCGCGACGTCGTCGCCGACATCATCAAGCTCAACCAGCTCGGCTCGGCCAGCATCGCTCCGAACCAGCAGCTCGCGATCCCGACGCAGTACAGCAGCTGATCGCGTGGTCGCCGCATCCCCTCGCGGTCGACCTCTCCGGGCCCGCCTCCGTTCCCCCGACGGAGCGCGGGCCCGACCCTTTACTGTGGCCGCGTGATCGACGATCTGGATGCGGGCGAACTCGCCGCGCTCGACTCCCTGCCGCTCGGCTGGTCGCGCCGGCAGATCGCGGGGGAGCCGTGGGGTGTCATCCGCGCGGACCACGCCGGCGGACGTGCCACGACCCTCACGGCGGAGCGACTCGGCGGCCGCGGCCATCTCAGCGCCAACATCTGGCGCACCGAGGCCGGCGTGCTGCTCAAGCCGTGCGAGATCCCCGCAGAGCAGGTGCACGAGTTCCTCGGACTGCTCGCCGGATCACGCGCCGCGCCGGCGCACGAGACCGGCTCGCCCGTCTCGCCGTCACACCCCGTCAGTCCGCCGGAGCGCACCTCGCGGCCGCTCTAGACTCGTGCGGTGACATCGCTCTCCGAGCTCCCGATCCGAGATGACCTGCGCGGCAAGACTCCCTACGGCGCACCGCAGGCCCCCGTGCGCTATCAGCTCAACGTCAACGAGAACACGCATCCGGTTCCCGAAGAGGTCGCCCAGCACGTGGTCGAGTCCGTCGCCCGCGCCGTGCTCGGCGTGAACCGCTACCCCGACCGCGAGTTCACCGAACTGCGGGAGCACCTCGCCGCGTACCTCGGCCACGGGCTCACGCCCGAGAGCATCTGGGCTGCGAACGGCTCGAACGAGGTGCTGCAGCACGTGCTGCAGGCGTTCGGCGGGCCGGGCCGCAGCCTGCTCGGATTCCCGCCCACGTACTCGATGCACTCGATCATCGCCTCGGGCACCGGCACGACGTGGATCGCCGGCCGGCGCGACGCCGACTTCGAGCTCACGCCCGAGGCGGCGGCGGCGCAGGTCGCCGAGCACCGTCCCGATGTCGTCTTCCTCTGCGCTCCGAACAACCCGACCGGCACGCCGCTCGGGGTGGATGTCGTCGCGGCCGTCTACGACGCGGCGCCCGGCATCGTGCTCGTCGACGAGGCCTACGCCGAGTTCATGCCGAAGGACCAGCCGAGCGCTCTGAGCCTGCTGCCCGGACGCGAGCGGCTCCTGGTCTCGCGCACGATGAGCAAGGCCTTCGCCTTCGCCGGCGCGCGGGTCGGCTACCTCGCCGCCGATCCGGCCGTGATCGACGCGCTGCGCCTGGTGCGCCTGCCCTATCACCTCTCGGCGCTGACGCAGGCCGCGGCGGTCGCGGCCCTGCAGCACGCCCCGACGATGCTCGCGATGGTCGACGACATCGCCGCGCAGCGCGACCGCCTGGTCGCCGAGCTGCCGGGACTGGGATTCCGTCCCTACCCGTCGAGTGCGAACTTCGTGTTCTTCGGGGGCGTCGACGACCCTCAGGCCACCTTCCGCGCGCTGTTCGCGAAAGACATCCTGATCCGCGACGTCGGCATCCCGAACACGCTGCGCGTGACGGCGGGCACCGAGCAGGAGACGAGCTACTTCCTCGAGCAGCTCGCGGCACTCGGGCCGGGCGGGGCGCACGGTGAGACGGCGGATGGCGCCTCGGTAGGATCGCAGGCATGACCGCGAGCCGCACCGCGCAGCTGACCCGCACGACGAGCGAGTCGAGCATCGAGCTCTCGCTCGACCTCGACGGCACCGGCAAGTCCGAGATCTCGACCTCGGTCCCGTTCTTCGACCACCTGCTCACCGCCTTCGCGAAGCACTCGCTGGTCGACCTCACGGTCAAGGCCACCGGCGACATCGACATCGACGTGCACCACACGGTCGAGGACACCGGCATCACGCTCGGCACCGCGATCCGTCAGGCGCTCGGCGACAAGCAGGGCATCGGCCGCTTCGGCGACGCCCACGTTCCGCTCGACGAGGCGCTCGCGCGCGCGGTCGTGGATGTCTCCGGGCGCCCGTACCTGGTGCACAGCGGCGAGCCGGAGGGATACGCGCTGCACCTCATCGGCGGCCACTTCACCGGATCGATGATCCGCCACGTCTTCGAGGCGATCACCTTCCACGCCGGACTCAGCGTGCACCTCACCGTGCTCGCCGGCCGCGACCCGCACCACATCGCCGAGGCGCAGTTCAAGGCCTTCGCGCGCGCGTTCCGCAAGGCCGTCGAGCCCGATCCGCGCGTCACCGGCGTGCCCTCGACCAAGGGCGCCCTGTGACCCGACCCTCGGTCGTCGTGCTCGACTACGGCTCGGGCAATGTGCACTCCGCCGTCAAGGCGCTCGAGGCCGCCGGGGCCGACGTCGAGCTGACGGCCGACCGCATGAAGGTGCTCGAGGCCGACGGCCTGCTGGTGCCCGGCGTCGGCGCGTTCTCGGCGGTCATGGATGCGCTGCAGAAGGTGCGCGGAGGCGAGCTGATCGGACGTCGTCTCGCCGGCGGCCGCCCGGTGCTCGGCATCTGCGTCGGCATGCAGGTGCTCTTCGACCGCGGGGTCGAGCGCGGCGTCGAGGCCGAGGGTCTGGGGGAGTGGCCCGGCACGGTCGACGAGCTCGAGGCCCCCGTGCTGCCGCACATGGGCTGGAACACAGTGGCGCCCGACACCGGCTCGCAGCTCTTCGACGGGCTCGCCGACGAGCGCTTCTACTTCGTGCACTCCTACGCCGCGCGCAGCTGGGACCTGCCCGAGTCGCCGCAGCACACGAGTCCGAAACTGACCTGGTCCGACCACGGCGGCCGCTTCCTCGCGGCCGTGGAGAACGGCCCGCTCTCGGCGACGCAGTTCCACCCCGAGAAGTCCGGCGAGGCCGGCATCCGCCTGCTGCGCAACTGGATCGACCGACTCTGACCCGGTGGGTCGCGTGCGTCCGTCCGGGGCGCCGCGGCCCGCATCCCCGCACCACCGACTGACCGACCGCACGACCGACATCCCGAGGATCCACCCGCAATGACCGAGTTCAACTCCGCCCCGCGTCTCACCCTCCTGCCCGCGGTCGACGTCGCCGACGGCAAGGCCGTGCGCCTCACCCAGGGCGAGGCCGGCAGCGAGACCGACTACGGCGACCCGGTCGAGGCCGCCGGGGTGTGGGTCGAGCAGGGGGCCGAGTGGATCCACCTGGTCGACCTGGATGCCGCCTTCGGCCGCGGCGACAACCGCGCCGTCATCAAGCGGGTCATCAAGAGCGTGCCGCGCGAGCTGAACGTCGAGCTGTCAGGCGGCATCCGTGACGACGCCAGCCTCGAGGCGGCGCTCGCGACCGGCGCCAAGCGCATCAACCTCGGCACCGCCGCCCTCGAGAACCCCGAATGGGCCGCTCACGTGATAGCCGAGTACGGCGAGGCGATCGCCGTCGGCCTCGACGTGCGCGGCACGACGCTCGCCGCGCGCGGCTGGACCCGCGACGGCGGCGACCTGTGGACGGTGCTCGACCGCCTCGAAGACGCCGGCTGCGCCCGCTACGTCGTGACCGACGTCACGAAGGACGGCACGCTGCGCGGGCCGAACCTGGAGCTGCTGCAGCAGGTCGCCGAGCGCACCGACAAGCCGGTGGTCGCCTCCGGCGGCATCTCGAACCTCGACGACATCGCCGCGCTGCGCGAGCTCGTGCCGTCGGGCATCGAGGGCGCGATCGTCGGCAAGGCGCTCTACGCCGGCGCATTCACGCTGGCCGAGGCGCTCGACGTCGCCGGGATCTGACCGGATGACGCCGCACGCGGATTCGGCGGGCGTCCCCTTCGCGGGGAGGTCGTTCGAGCCGAACCCGGCGGCGGGTGACGACGGCAGCGCCGATCCGCGGCTGATCGAGTCGATCCAGCGCTTCCGCGCGCGGGAGGTCGGCGTGCAGGAGGTGATCGAGGCGCTGCGCCCCGTGCGCCTGCTCGTGCCGCTGCTCGTCGAACGCGGCGACGAGGGGATCGGCGCGCACGGCCAGCTCGTCGACAAGACCCAGGAGCTGTCGCTCGTGACGGTCGCCGGTCCGGATGGCGGCCCCGTGCTGCCCGCGTTCACCGGCGTCGCGGCCATGCAGGCCTGGAATCCCGTCGCGCGTCCCGTTCCGGTCGAGGCCCGCCGGGTCGCGATCGCGGCGGCGGGCGAGGGGACCGACCGGGTCGTGCTCGACCCGACGACGCCGACCGAGTTCGGCCTGCGCCGGAGCCATCTCGCGGCCCTCGCCCTCGAGGCCGCCTTCGTGCCGGCCGACGAGGATCCGGCGATCGCTGCCGCACTCGAGGCGGCGACGGCCGACGAGCCGGCCGTGCTCGGCATCCGCGCGCTGTCCGGCGACGCGGATGCGCGGCTCGCCGGACCCGAGCTGCTCGTCGCGGTCGCGCTCTCCGAGGAACTCGCCGACGCCGAGCGTGCGGCGGTGCTGCAGAGGCTCGGCGCGAAGTGGAGTGCGGATGCGCTGCTCGCCGAGCGGGTGGATTCGCTCGCAGTCCGGGTGGTCGGCTAGACGAGCTGCGCCGGGCTCAGGTGACCGGCCCGGTCCACTTCTCGCCGGGTCCCTTGCCGATCGGGTCGGGGATCGGCGAGGCCTCGCGGAACGCCAGCTGCAGCGAACGGAGCCCGTCGCGCAGCGGGCGGGCGTGAGAGTCGGAGACCTCGGGGGCGGCGGCCGTGATCAGCCCGGCAAGCGAGGTGATGAGCTTGCGCGCCTCGTCGAGGTCGAGCTCGCGTGCCGCATCCGGTCCGTCGCCGAGACCGAGCTTGACGGCGGCGGCGCTCATGAGGTGCACCGCGACCGTGTTGATCAGCTCGACGGCCGGCACCTCGGAGATGTCGCGGATCTCGTCGTCGGCGGAGTAGGAGAAGCTGGTCTCCGCCCCGTGGTCGGCGGAGTCGTGGTCGACCGAGTGGTCGTCGTGGGCATGGGGCGCGTCGGTCACCCACCGAGCCTATTCGCTCGTGCGCCGTCTCACCGGCCGCCGACGCCCGCGCCGGGCGGAAGCCTGCTATCATCGACGAGGCTCCGGGGTCTCCCCGGTTCGAAAGAGGAGTTCCGCTCCCACCCGCACCGCGCTTCTGCAGAGGTGCCGGGTCGTTTTCACTCCGTCGGATCCGTCCGGCAGCGCAAGGGTGATGCGGTCGCTCGCGACCGATGAAGAGTTCATTCTCCTCCTTTCGATGCGCCCCGTCCGCCTGGACGGAGCGGAGCACGCAGCATCCCGTCGTAAGGAGTTCCGCATCAGCGATCCCAGAACGAACGAGCGCATCCGAGTTCCCGAGGTGCGCCTCGTCGGACCCGGTGGCGAGCAGGTCGGTGTCGTGCGCATCGAGCAGGCACTGAAGCTCGCCCAGGAGGCTGAACTCGACCTGGTCGAGGTCGCCCCCAACTCGCGCCCGCCCGTGGTCAAGATCATGGACTACGGCAAGTTCAAGTACGAGGCGGCGCAGAAGGCCAAGGAGGCCCGGCGCAACCAGGCGAACACGGTCCTCAAGGAGGTCCGCTTCCGCCTCAAGATCGACAAGCACGACTACGAGACCAAGCGCAAGCGCGCCGAGGGCTTCCTGAAGGAAGGCGACAAGGTCAAGGCCATGATCCTCTTCCGCGGACGCGAGCAGTCGCGCCCGGAGCAGGGAGTGCGCCTCCTGCAGCGCTTCGCCGAGGATGTGGCCGAGTTCGGCACCATCGAGTCGACCCCGACCATCGACGGTCGCAACATGGTCATGATCATCGGCCCGCTGAAGAGCAAGGTCGATGCGAAGGCCGAGGCCAACGCCCGCCGCGCCGAGCGCCGTCGCGGGCCCCAGACCGAAGCCGCCGAGGCGGCCGAGACGTCGGCGGAGGTTTCCGCCGAGGAGAACACGAAGGAAGAGAATGCCTAAGCAGAAGACGCACTCGGGTGCGAAGAAGCGGTTCCGCCTCACCGGCACCGGCAAGGTCGTGAAGCAGGGCGCGGGCATGCGCCACAACCTCGAGCGCAAGTCGAGCGAGCTCACCCGTCGCCTCAACCGCGACGTCGTCCTCGCTCCGCAGGACGCCAAGGTCATCAAGAAGCTCCTGGGCAAGTAAGCCCGGCTACGGATTTAAGGACGAACTGAAATGGCACGTGTCAAGCGCGCAGTCAACGCCCACAAGAAGCGCCGGGTCATCCTCGAGCGCGCAGAGGGATACCGCGGTCAGCGATCGCGCCTCTACCGCAAGGCCAAGGAGCAGGTCACTCACTCGCTCGTCTACGCCTACCGCGACCGTCGCGCCAAGAAGGGCGAGTTCCGCCGCCTCTGGATCCAGCGCATCAACGCCGCGTCGCGTGCGAACGGCCTCACCTACAACCGCCTGATCCAGGGTCTGGGTCTCGCCGGTGTCGAGGTCGACCGTCGCATCCTCGCGGAGCTCGCGGTCAACGACGCGGCGACCTTCGCGGCGCTCGTCGAGACCGCCAAGAAGGCGCTCCCGGCCGACGTCAACGCCAAGGCCGACGCCGCATGAGCTGATGCTCGGCATCCCGTGACCGTCTGACGACCACGCAGAGAACGACACGAACGGCGCGCATTCCTCTCGGGGGATGCGCGCCGTTCGCGTTCCCGCCGCCGGTCTTCGTTACGATGCCGACCGTGATCGACAATCCGCGTTCGCCGCGGGTGCGCGCCGTGGCGAAGCTCGCCAAGCGCGGCGCCCGCGCCGACACCGGCCTCTTCCTGCTCGAAGGCCCTCAGGCCGTGGACGAGGCGCTGCGCTATCGCCCCGAACTGCTCGTCGACCTCTACGTGAGCGTCTCGGTGCAGGACCGCCTCGCCGATCTCATCGCGCTCGCCGCCGCCCAGGGTGTCGAAGCCCAGCCCGTGCGCGACAACGTGCTCGAGGCGATGGCCGACACGGTCACCCCGCAGGGCGTTGTCGCGACGGCCCGCCACCTCAGCTCCGACCTGGATGCGGTGCTCGCCGCCGGCCCGCGACTCGTCGCCGTGCTCGAGGAGATCCGCGATCCCGGCAACGCCGGCACGATCATCCGCGCCGCCGACGCCGCCGGCGCCGATGCGGTGCTGCTGACCGGCCGCAGCGTCGACATGTACAACCCGAAGGTCGTGCGCTCGACCACGGGTTCGCTGTTCCACTTGCCGATCGTCCAGGATCTCGAGCTGGAGCCGACCCTCGACCGGCTGCGCGCTGCCGGCGTGACGATCCTGGCCGCCGACATCGACGGGGGAGAGCTGCCCGACCTGGGGGAGCGCCTGGCCGAGCCGACGGCGTGGCTCTTCGGCAACGAGGCCCGGGGTCTGCTCGACGAGCACGTCGCCCTCGCCGATGCCTCGGTGAGGGTGCCGATCTACGGTCACGCCGAGTCGATGAACCTGGCGACGGCCGCCTCGGTCTGCCTCTACCAGAGTGCCTTCGCGCAGCGCGCGCGGGCCTGACGCGACGGCCGCCGACCGCCGCCGCTGTCGATTCATGCCGCCGACGGCATCCGATCTCGCCGACACATGTCGGATCTGCGTTACGGCCTGGTTACGTTGTGCGTCGGGGATTGCCCCTCATGCGGGGGTCTGCTTGTCTGTCTAGATGGAACCTCTGGTCGTCCTCGATTCCGTCAACAAGCACTACGGCGATCTGCATGTTCTGAAGAACATCTCGACGACGGTCGCCAAGGGCGAGGTCGTCGTCGTGATCGGCCCGTCCGGATCGGGCAAGTCGACCCTCTGCCGCGCGATCAACCGCCTGGAGACGATCGACGACGGCACGATCACCATCGGCGGTACCCCGCTTCCCAGTGAGGGCGCCGCGCTCGCGAGGCTGCGGGCCGACGTCGGCATGGTGTTCCAGTCGTTCAACCTCTTCGCGCACAAGACGATCCTCGAGAACGTCACGCTCGGTCCCATCAAGGTGCGCGGCAAGAGCAAGGCGGAGGCCGAGAAGCGCGCCATGGAGCTGCTCGACCGCGTCGGCGTCGCCAACCAGGCGAAGAAGCTCCCCGCTCAGCTCTCGGGCGGTCAGCAGCAGCGCGTCGCGATCGCCCGCGCCCTCGCGATGGACCCGCAGCTCATCCTGTTCGACGAGCCGACATCGGCCCTCGACCCGGAGATGATCAACGAGGTGCTCGACACCATGGTCCAGCTGGCCAAGGAGGGCATGACGATGATCGTCGTCACCCACGAGATGGGCTTCGCTCGCAAGGCCGCCGACCGCGTCGTCTTCATGGCCGACGGGCAGATCGTCGAAGACCGCAAGCCCGAGGACTTCTTCACGAACCCGGAGTCCGACCGCGCCAAGGACTTCCTGTCGAAGATCCTCACCCACTGATTCCGAGGCGGATCGCGTCCGCCTCGCTGACGTCCCGGCTCCGACGACGGAGGCCGTGGCAGCACCACCCGCCCCACAAGGGGCGGCAACCCGACCAGAGACTCCGGACCGTGACCCGGTCCGCACCGAGGAGAGGAACACAGCATGCGCAAGAAGTGGAGCGTCGCGATCGTCGCGACGGCCGCCGCGGCGGCACTGACATTGGCGGGATGCGCCCAGGGCGCCCCGCCTTCGGCCGGCGGCGGAGACGCCTCCGAGCCGCCGAAGGACCTGTACACGGTCGCGGACAACGTCGATCTGACCGGAAGCCCGACGTACGACAAGGCCAAGGCCGCCGGCAAGATCACGGTCGGCGTCAAGGAGGACCAGCCGAACCTCGGCTTCCTGGACGCGGCCACCGGCAAGCGCTCCGGTTTCGACATCGAGATCGCCAAGTGGATCGCCGCGTCGCTCGGCTTCAGCGAGAAGCAGATCGAGTTCAAGGCGATCCCGAGCGCGAACCGCGAGTCGGCGATCGTGAACGGCGACATCGACTACTACGTCGGCACCTACTCGATCACGGATGCCCGCAAGCAGCAGATCGACTTCGCCGGCCCCTACTTCGTCACGGGCCAGGGTCTGCTGGTGAAGAAGGGCAACACCGAGATCAAGTCCGAGAAGGACCTCGCCGGCAAGACCGTCTGCTCGGCGACGGGCTCGACGCCGATCCAGAACATCAAGGCGAACTTCCCCGACACCAAGACGACCGAGTTCGACACCTACTCGCAGTGCGTCGACGCGCTCAACGACGGCAGCGTCGACGCGGTGACCACCGACGAGGCGATCCTCATCGGCTACGCCGCGCAGGCTCCGGACGACCTCGAGGTCGTCGGCAAGCCGTTCAGCACCGAGAAGTACGGCGTCGGCCTGCCGAAGGGCGACTCGGCACTGCGCCACTTCATCAACAAGACCTTCACCGACGGCAGCGAGGTCTGGACGGGCATCTACGACGCGACCCTGGGCGCCTCCGGCACCAAGGTCGACCAGCCCGAGGTCGACGACTACCAGTAGTCGGCACGGCGGGGCGGCGCCGAGGCGGCGCCGCCCCGCATCCACCATTCGATCGCACCGGAAGGAGCGCGCGTGAACGTGCTGCTCGACAACCTCGACATCTTCGTGACGGGGTTCCGCAACACGCTGATCATGTTCTTCGCGTCGGGGCTCATCGCCCTGGTGCTCGGGACCATCGTCGGCTCCTTCCGGGTCTCACCCGTCGCGCCGATGCGCGCGTTGGGCACCATCTACGTCAACCTCGTGCGCAACACCCCGCTGACGCTGATCTTCTTCTTCTTCGTCTTCGGCTACCCGAAGCTCGGGCTGCCGCGCGCCGACTACATCGTGCTCGCGATCATCGCGCTGTCGCTCTATACGGCCACCTACGTCGCCGAAGCGCTGCGCTCCGGAATCAACACGGTTCCGCTCGGCCAGGCGGAGGCGGCGCGGGCCATCGGGCTCACCTTCGGCCAGTCGATGACGCTGGTCGTGCTGCCCCAGGCGTTCCGCGCGATCATCCCGCCGCTCATGAACGTCTTCATCGCGCTGCTGAAGAACACGACCATCGCGGCCGGCTTCTCGGTGCTCGACGCGGGCGCGATCCGCGCCTACCTCTCCGAGCGCGGCGAGCCGCAGCTGGTCGTGCTGCTCTGGGTGGCGGTCATCTTCATCGCGCTGGCCGCGTTGCTGTCCTGGGCGCAACGCGCCCTCGAGAAGAAGTGGAGGCTGGCCCGATGAGCTCGGTGCTCTTCGACACCCCCGGCCCCCGGGCGCGCCGGCGCCAGGTCGTCATCGGCGCCATCACCGTGGTGGTGGTCGCGGTGATCCTCGGATTCATCGTCTACCGCTTCGCCGTCACAGGGCAGTTCTCGGCCCAGAAGTGGTCGATCTTCGGGTACGCGCTGGTGTGGAACGACATCCTCGCCGCCCTCGCCCGCACCCTCGCCGCCTTCGCCGTCGGCGGCGTGCTGGCGATCGTGCTCGGATTCGTGCTGGCGATGGGGCGACTCAGCGATCACGCCGCGGTGCGGGTGCCGGTGATGCTGATCACCGAGCTCTTCCGCGCGATCCCGCTGCTGATCCTGATGATGCTCTTCTACTACGGCCTGCCGACCATCGGCATCCGCCTCACGCCGTTCATCGCGGTGGTCGCGGGTCTCACGCTGTACAACGGCGCCGTCTTCGCCGAGATCTTCCGTGCGGGCGTCGAGTCACTTCCCAAAGGCCAGCGCGAGGCCGGCATGGCGATCGGCCTGCGCAAGGGGCAGCTGATGCGCATGATCCTGCTGCCGCAGGCGGTGCGCGCGATGCTGCCGATCATCGTGGCGCAGCTCGTGGTCGTGCTCAAGGACACCGCGCTCGGCTTCATCGTCACCTACCAGGAGCTGCTGTACCTCGCGAAGTTCTACGGAACGCAGCTGCAGTACGGCTCGCCGATCATCCCCTCCGCGATCGTCATGGGCTCGATCTACATCGCGCTCTGCCTCGTGCTCGCGGGCTTCGCGAAGCTGCTCGAGGTGCGCCTGCGCGGCGGCGGGCGCAAGGGCGGACGCAAGGGCGGCGACGGAGATGACGGGCTGGCCGGCTTCCCGACCGGCACATCGGTGATGCGCCTGGCGAACCCCGACGCCGGCGGCACCGGCGCCGGCGGCATCTAGCGCCTCAGCCGAACACCCTCCGCGCGCGGCGGGCAGGATCGCCGGACGGCGACCGGCCCGCCGCGCGTCGTTAGACTCGATTCTCGTGTCCGACACCCCCCAGATCACCGAGCAGGCGGTCGCGGAGGCGGTGGATGCCGCGCTCGCGGCCATCTCCGCGGCCGGCGACTCGACCGCCCTCCGCTCCGCCCGCACCGAGCACACCGCCGAGCACTCGCCGCTCGCCCGACTGAACGGCGCGATCCGCGACCTGCCGGGCAGCGAGAAGGCTGCCGCCGGCAAGCTCGTCGGTCAGGCCCGCGCCCGCGTCAACCAGGCCCTCGCCGCGCAGGAGTCGGTCGTGCTGGCCGCCGAGGAGCAGCAGCGCCTCGCGGCCGAGGCCGTCGACGTGACGGCGGTGCCGAGCCGTCGCCGCACGGGCGCCCGGCATCCCCTCAGCCTGCTGCAGGAGGACATCGCCGACGTCTTCACCGGCATGGGCTGGGAGATCGGCGAAGGCCCCGAGCTCGAGCACGAGTGGTTCAACTTCGACTCGCTGAACTTCGACGAAGACCACCCGGCCCGCGCCATGCAGGACACCTTCTTCGTCGAGCCGGTCGAGCGCCACCTGGTGCTGCGCACGCACACCAGCCCCGTGCAGATCCGCTCGCTGCTGAGCCGGCCGCTGCCGCTCTATGTCGTGGCCCCGGGCCGCGTCTACCGCACCGACGAGCTCGACGCGACGCACACCCCCGTCTTCCAGCAGGTCGAGGGCATCGCGATCGACAAGGGCCTCACGATGGCGCACCTGCGCGGCACGCTCGAGCACCTCGCGCACGCGATGTTCGGCGAGGGCGCGCAGATCCGCCTGCGCCCGAACTTCTTCCCCTTCACGGAGCCGAGCGCCGAGATGGACGTCTGGCAGCCGAACGCCAAGGGCGGCGCGCGCTGGGTCGAGTGGGGCGGCTGCGGCATGGTGAACCGCAACGTGCTGCGTGCGGCGGGCATCGATCCCGAGGAGTACCAGGGCTTCGCCTTCGGCATGGGCATCGAGCGCACCCTGCAGTTCCGCAACGACATGAACGACATGCGCGACATGGTCGAGGGCGACGTGCGCTTCTCGCAGCAGTTCGGGATGGTGGTCTGATGCGTATTCCGCTGAGCTGGCTGCGCGACTGGGTCGCGCTGCCCGAGGACGCGACGCTCGAGCACGTTCATGCGGCGCTCGTGAGCGTCGGCTTCGAGGAGGAGGACGTCCACGCGGCCGAGGTGACCGGTCCGGTCGTCGTCGGCCAGGTGCTGAGCCTCGAGCCCGAGCCGCAGAAGAACGGCAAGACGATCAACTGGTGCCAGGTGGATGTCGGCGAGGCCGAACCGCGCGGCATCGTCTGCGGCGCCCACAACTTCGGCGTCGGCGACAAGGTCGTCGTGACCCTGCCGGGCGCCGTGCTGCCGGGACCGTTCCCGATCGCCGCGCGCAAGACCTACGGCCACGTCTCCGACGGCATGATCGCCTCGACGCGCGAGCTCGGTCTCGGCGACGAGCACGACGGCATCCTGCGCCTGGTCGAGCTGGGCCTCGACCCCGAGCCGGGCACGGATGCGCTCGCGCTGCTGGGCCTCGACGACGCGGCGGTCGAGATCAACGTGACGCCCGACCGCGGCTACGCCTTCTCGATCCGCGGCGTCGCCCGCGAGTACTCGCACGCGACCGGCGCGAGCTTCCGCGACCCGGCCGACGCGGTCGAGCCGGTGGCGGCGCACGGATTCCCGGTCACGCTCGACGACAGCGCGCCGATCCGCGGGCGCCAGGGCGCCTCGGTCATCGCCTTCCGCGTCGTGCGCGGCATCGACCCGACCCGCCCGACGCCGTCGTGGATGCGCTCCCGCCTGCGTCTCGCCGGCATCCGCTCGATCTCGCTCGCGGTCGACGTGACGAACTACGTGATGCTCGAGCTGGGCCAGCCGATCCACGGCTTCGACCTGGCGAAGATCGCGGGTGGCATCACGCTGCGTCGCGCGCAGCCGGGGGAGGCCCTCGAGACGCTCGACGCGGTGACCCGCAAGCTCGACCCGCAGGACCTCGTCGTGGCCGACGAGTCGGGCGCCGTCGCGCTCGCCGGCGTCATGGGCGGCGCGGCGACCGAGATCTCGGATGCCACGACCGACGTGCTCATCGAGGCGATCAACTGGGATCCGATCTCGATCGCCCGCACCGCGCGCCGGCACAAGTTGCCGAGCGAGGCGGCGAAGCGCCTCGAGCGCGGCGTCGATCCGCGCGTCACCCCGCTCGCCGCGGCGCGCGTGGCGCAGCTGCTGGTCGAGCTGGCCGGCGGCACGATCGACGAGCTGGGCGTGGATGCGGGCGAGGCGGTCGTGCCCGCCCCGATCGAGTTCGCGCTCGACCTGCCGAGCCGCATCGTCGGTGTCGACTACACGGTTGAGCAGGTCGTCGCGACGCTCGAGCTGATCGGTGCGGCCGTCGAGGTGCAGGGCGAGCTCGCGCTGACGTCGACCGCGACCGTCACCCCGCCGAGCTGGCGCCCCGACCTGACCGACGGGCCGACGCTCGTCGAGGAGGTCGCGCGCATCGTCGGCTACGGCGAGATCCCGTCGGTGCTGCCCGTGGCCCCGCCCGGGCGCGGGCTGACTCGTGCGCAGCGTCTGCGCCGCGGCATCGCCCAGGGGCTCGCCGACGCGGGCGCGACCGAGGTGCAGGCCTACCCCTTCCACTCGCGCGCGCAGATCGACGCCTTCACGCCCGGTGCGGCCGCCGTGAAGCTCGCGAACGCGCTCGACGGCGAGGCGGCGCTGCTGCGCCGCAGCCTGCTGCCGGGTCTCGTCGACGTCGCACGCCGCAACCTCGGCCGCGGTCTCACCGATCTCGCGATCTACGAGGTCGGCACGGTGTTCCTGCCCGAGAGCGGGCGCGCCTACGGCACCGACGGCATCCCCGCCGGCGCCGCGCGCCCGAGCGACGAGGTGCTCGCCGAGCTGAACGACGCCATCCCGCCGCAGGGCTGGCGCGTCGGCTTCCTCGCCCTCGGCGACACGGTCGACAAGCAGCCCGGGCAGGCCTCCGTCGCGGCGGGCCTCGGCGACGCGCTGGATGCGGCGCGCCAGATCGCGCTGTCGGCCGGCGCCGCGCTCGAGGTCGTGCAGGGCTCGCACCCCGCGCTGCACCCGGGACGCACCGCCGAGCTGCGCGTCGCGGGCGCGGTCGTCGGTCACGCCGGCGAGCTGCTGCCGGCGCTCGCCGCCGTGCTCGACCTGCCCCGCGTCGTCGCGGTCGCCGAGATCGACGTCGATGCGCTCATCGAGCTCTCGGACGTGCACCGGTCGGCGACCCCGATCCGCACGCAGCCGGCGGCGACGCAGGACCTCTCGCTCGTCGTCGACGCGGGAGTGCCCGCCGCGGACGTCGTGGCGGCGGTCACCGAGGGCGCCGGCGAGCTGCTCGAGCACGTGCGCCTCGTCGACGACTACCGCGGCCAGGGCGTGCCCGAGGGCAGCAAGTCGATCACGCTCGCGCTGCGCTTCCGGGCCGCCGATCGCACGCTGACCGCGGCCGAGGCGACCGAGGCGAAGCTCGCGGGCGTCGCGCTCGCGACCGAGCGGCTCGGGGCGACGCTGCGCGACTGACGCGACACAGCCGAACGGCAGAAGGGGCAGGACGCGACGCGTCCTGCCCCTTCTGCGTACGATCCGAGGTCAGCGCTTGCCGCCGCCGAGCAGGCCGCCGAGTCCGCCGAGGATGTCGCCGATCCCACCGCCCGAGCTCGACCCGCCCGAGGAACCCGAGCCGCCGCCGAGCAGCCCGCCGAGGATGTCGCCCAGGCCGCCGCCCGACGACGCCGGGGCGGCGCTCGCCGAGGAGCCCGCATCCTTCTGGCCGAAGAAGCGGTTCGCGAGCCAGGCGAGCACGAGCGGCGCGACGATCGGCAGGATCTTCTCGATCAGTCCCGAGGTGACCGACGACTTCGCGCTCGAGTCGGCCAGCTTCGACGCGACCGGGGCGGCGTTGTCGCCGAAGACGTTCTTGACGATCTTCTGGCCGTCCGCCTCGTCGACGTCGGCGAGGGAGAGCGAGCGTCCCTGGTGGAATCCGAGCGCCTTCTCGAGCGAGGCCCCGCCGCCGTCGGCGACGTTCGCCTGCAGACCGCCGACGAGGCCGGGCAGGATCTGCTGCAGCGCATCCTGGGCGGTGTCCTCGTCGACGCCGACCTGCCGGGCGATGTCGCCGACGGGCAGGGTCTTCAGCAGCTGATCGATGTCCGACATGGGAACCCTCCGCATCCGCCGGGCGACGGCCGCCGCGGCCTCGTGTCGCCAGGCTAGACCGGGCGTTCCTCCGAGCGACAGGGGCTGATGCGCGCTGCTCGATTGTGTCGGGTGTCGCGCGGCGCGCTAGGGTCGACGCGTGGACCTGACGACCGGAGCTCAGCAGCGTGCTGCTCGACGTCTTCGTCGTACGCGCCGAACCGGGGCGTCGTCCCGCCGCTGAGCCTGGCCACGAGCCGAGCCTCACCAGCGCTGACGTCGCCGCCCCGCATCCACGTCCGTCGCTGACATCCTGAGGTATCCGCCATGTCCTACTCCGTCGCCGTCGCCGGCGCGAGCGGCTACGCCGGGGGCGAGCTCCTTCGCCTCCTCGCCGCGCACCCCGAATTCCAGGTCACCACGGTGACCGCGCACAGCAACGCGGGCGAGAGGCTCGCCGCCGTGCACCCGCACCTGCTCAGCTACGCCGACCTCGTGCTGAAGCCCACCGAGGCCGCCTCGCTCGCCGGCCACGACATCGTCTTCCTCGCGCTGCCGCACGGCGCCTCGGGCGCGATCACGGCCGAGCTGCCGGATGACGTGCTCGTCGTCGACTGCGGCGCCGACCACCGTCTGACCGACCCGCAGGCCTGGGCCACCTGGTACGGCGGCGAGTACTACGGCGCCTGGACCTACGGGATGCCGGAGCTGCCGCGCGCCGACGCCGCCACCCCGGCGACCGGGACCGCCGCCGCCCAGCGCGCCGAGCTCGCGCAGACGAAGCGCATCGCCGTTCCCGGCTGCAACGTCAGCGCCGTCACCTTCGGCCTCGCCCCGGGCATCGCGGCCGGGGTCATCCAGGCCGACGACCTGGTCAGCGTGCTCAGCGTCGGCACCTCGGGCGCCGGCAAGAGCCTGAAGACGAGCCTCCTCGCGAGCGAGATCGCCGGCTCGGCCTCGGCCTACGGCGTCGGCGGCGTGCACCGCCACGTGCCCGAGATCATCCAGAACCTCACGGCCGCGGGCGGCACCGGGGTGAGCATCTCGTTCACGCCCGTGCTCGTGCCGATGTCGCGCGGCATCCTCGCCACCTCGACCGCGAAGCTCGGCCCCGGCGTGACCGCCGCCGAGGTGCGCGCCGCATGGGAGGACGCTTACGCCGACGAGCCCTTTGCCCACCTGCTGCCCGAGGGCGTGTTCCCGCGCTCCGGCGACACGACCGGCGCGAACACCGTGCTCGTCGGTCTCGCCGTCGACGAGCGGGCCGGTCGCGTCGTCGTCGTGAGCGCGCTCGACAACCTCGTCAAAGGCACCGCCGGTGCCGCCATCCAGTCGGCCAACCTCGCCGTGGGTCTCGACGAGACCCTCGGCCTGCCCGTGAACGGAGTCGCCCCGTGACCGTCACCACCCCCGCCGGATTCGCGGCCGCCGGCGTGCGCGCCGGGCTCAAGTCGAACGGCAACCTGGATCTGGCGCTCGTCGTCAACCGCGGTCCGCTGAACGCCGCCGCGGCCGTGTTCACCTCGAACCGCGCGCAGGCGAACCCGATCATCTGGTCGCGTCAGGTCATCGCCGACGGTCAGGTCTCGGCGATCGTGCTCAACTCGGGCGGCGCGAACTGCTTCACCGGCGCCGAGGGCTTCCAGACCACGCACGCGACGGCCGAGGGCGTCGCGGCGGCGGTCGGGGTGGATGCGGGCGATGTGCTCGTCTGCTCGACCGGCCTGATCGGCGACCAGCTCGACCGCGCCAAGCTGCTCGCGGGCGTCACCGCCGCGGCCGAGGCGCTCGACACGAGCGACGAGGCCGGCGCGGACGCCGCCGCCGCGATCATCACGACCGACACCCACGCCAAGACGGCCGCCTACCGTTCGGCCGCCGGCTGGAGCCTCGGCGGCATGGCGAAGGGCGCGGGCATGCTCGCCCCGGGCCTCGCGACGATGCTCGTCGTGATCACGACCGACGCGGTGCTCGATTCGGCCCAGCTGGATGCGGCGCTGCGCTCCGCCACGGGCGTCACCTTCGACCGCCTCGACTCCGACGGCTGCATGTCGACGAACGACCAGGTCACGCTGCTGGCGAGCGGTGCCTCCGGCGTCACCCCGGACCTGGCCGAGTTCGCCGAGGCGCTGCGCGAGCTCAGCCTCGACCTCGCGCTGCAGCTGCAGGGCGACGCCGAGGGCGCGAGCCACGACATCGCGATCGAGGTCGTCGGCGCCGAGACCGAGGCCGACGCGGTCGAGGTCGGCCGCTCGGTCGCCCGCAACAACCTCTTCAAGGCCGCGGTGTTCGGCAACGACCCCAACTGGGGCCGGGTGCTCGCCGCAATCGGCACGACGCAGGCGCCCTTCGACCCCTACGCGGTCGACGTGAGCATGAACGGCGTGCGCGTCTGCTCGGCCGGCGGCCCCGACCGCCCGCGCGACGAGGTCGACCTGACCTCGCGCGCCGTGCACGTGCTGATCGACCTGCACTACGGCGCGGCCGAGGCGACGATCTACACGAACGACCTCACGCACGACTACGTGCACGAGAACTCGGCGTACAGCTCATGAGCGACGTGCGCGACCCCGCGACCCGCCCCGAGCGCGACGCGACAGCATCCATCAGTCCGGCCGCCCGTCTGGAGACCGCCGCCGCCAAGGCCTCGGTGCTGATCGAGGCGCTGCCCTGGCTGCAGCGATTCGCCGGCGAGATCGTCGTCATCAAGTTCGGCGGCAACGCCATGGTCGACCGCGCCCTGCAGCAGGCGTTCGCGCAGGACATGGTGTTCCTGCGCTCGGCCGGCATCCGCCCAGTCGTCGTGCACGGCGGAGGGCCGCAGATCTCGGCGATGCTCGACCGGCTCGGCATCCCGAGCGAGTTCAAGGGCGGCTACCGCGTCACGACGCCCGAGGCGATGGACGTCGTGCGCATGGTGCTGACCGGCCAGGTCAGCCGCGAGCTGGTCAGCCTGATCAACGAGCACGGTCCGCTCGCGAGCGCGATCGCGGGGGAGGACGCCGGGCTGTTCGGCGGCCGTCGTCGCGGCGTCGAGATCGACGGCGAGCTCGTCGACATCGGCCTCGTCGGCGACGTCGTCTCGGTCGACCCGGCCGCGGTGATCGCCGAGCTCAACGCCGGCCGCATCCCCGTCGTGTCGTCGATCGCGCCCGACCTCGACGAGCCCGGCTCGTCGCTCAACGTCAACGCCGACTCGGCCGCCGCCAGCCTCGCCGTCGCCCTGGGCGCGGCGAAGCTCGTCGTGCTGACCGACGTCGCCGGTCTCTACGGCGACTGGCCCGACCCGGAGTCGCTCATCTCGCAGATCGACACCGCCGAGCTCACCGCGCTGCTGCCCTCGCTGCAGAGCGGCATGATCCCCAAGATGACCGCCTGCCTGGATGCCGTGCTCGGCGGCGTGCCCAAGGCCGCGGTCATCGACGGCCGCCGCGAGCACTCGATCCTGCTCGAGATCTTCACCAGCGAGGGAATCGGAACGGAGGTGGTGCCGGCATGAGCACCGAGAACGACCTGGACCACTACCAGCAGACGATGATGCCTTCGTGGGGCCGCCCCCTCGCCGCCTTCGAGCGCGGCGCGGGCTCGTACGTGTGGGATGTCGACGGCGTCGAGTACCTCGACTTCCTCGGCGGCATCGCCGTCAACGTGCTCGGCCACGCGCACCCGGTCTTCGTGGAGGCGGTGAGCCGCCAGGCGGCGACACTCGCGCACATCTCGAACTACTTCGTCACGCCGCCGCAGCTCGACCTCGTCGACCGCCTGCTGCGGCTCAGCGGGGGAGACCGAGTGTTCCTCGCGAACTCGGGCACCGAGGCGAACGAGGCCGCGCTCAAGCTCGCGAAGCTGACCGGCAGGCCGCGCATCCTCGCCCTCGACAAGGCCTTCCACGGCCGGTCGACCGGCGCGCTCGCCCTCACCGGCAAGCCGGCGCTGCGCGCGCCCTTCGAGCCGCTCATCGGCGGCGTCGAGCACCTCGCGCCGACCATCCAGGCCCTCGAGGCCGCGATCGGCCCTGACGTGGCCGCCCTGATCGTCGAGCCCATCCAGGGCGAGGCGGGCGTCGTGCCGCTGCCCTCCGGGTATCTCGAGGCCGCGCGCGAGCTCACGCGGAAGCACGGCGCGCTGCTCATCGTCGACGAGATCCAGACCGGCGCCGGCCGCACCGGCGCGTGGTTCGGCTTCCAGCACGCGGGCATCGAGCCCGACGCGATCACGCTCGCGAAGGGCATCGGCGGCGGCTTCCCGATCGGCGCCCTCGTGACCTTCCACGGCACGGGGGACCTGTTCAAGCCCGGACAACACGGCTCCACCTTCGGCGGCAACGCGCTGGCGGGCGCCGTCGCGGATGCCGTGCTCGCCGAGGTCGAGAACGCGGGGCTGGTCGAGAACGCGGCCGCCCGCGGGGTCGAGCTGAGCGAGAAGATCCTCGCTCTCGGCAGCCCCCTGGTGACCGGCGTGCGCGGTCGCGGACTGCTGCTCGGCATCGAGCTCGCGGCGCCCGTCGCGAACGACGTGCGCGCCGCCGCCCACCGCCGCGGACTCATCGTCAACGCCCCGGCCGACGACGTCATCCGCCTCGCCCCGGCGCTCAACATCGGCGACGACGAGATCGCCGTGTTCCTCGAGCGCTTCGGCGCGGCGCTCGCCGACGTCGCCGCCGCATCGGCGCCCACCACCGCATCCGCATCGACCCCGACGGGAGCCCCCGCATGACCCGCCACCTCCTCCGCGACGACGACCTGTCGAGCGCCGAGCAGCTCGAGATCCTCGAGCTCGCCCGCGAGCTGAAGGCCGACCGCTGGGCGCAGAAGCCGCTCGCCGGGCCGCAGAGCGTTGCCGTCATCTTCGACAAGACCTCCACGCGCACGCGGGTCTCGTTCTCGGTCGGCATCGCCGACCTCGGCGGCTCGCCGCTGATCATGGACACCGGCAACAGCCAGCTCGGCGGCAAGGAGAGCCCCTCCGACACCGCCCGCGTGCTCGAGCGCATGGTCTCGGCGATCGTCTGGCGCACCTACGCGCAGACCGGCCTCGAGCAGATGGCGCACGGCGCGACCGTGCCCGTCGTCAACGCGCTGAGCGACGACTTCCACCCCTGCCAGCTGCTCGCCGACCTGCTCACGATCCAGGAGCACAAGGGCACGCTCGCCGGGCTCACGGTCGCCTACGTCGGCGACGGCGCGAACAACATGGCCAACAGCTACCTGCTCGCCGGCGCGACCGCGGGCATGCACGTGCGCATCGGCGCACCCGAGGGCTTCCAGCCCGAGGGGCGCTTCGTGGATGACGCGCGCACCCGCGCGGCGCAGACCGGCGGCTCGGTGCTCGTCACCGCCTCCGCCTCGGAGGCCGTCGCCGGCGCCGACGTCGTCGTCACCGACACCTGGGTGTCGATGGGCCAGGAGGACCAGAAGGCCGACCGCGTCGCGAAGCTCGGCGGCTACCAGGTGACGAGCGAGCTCATGGCCGAGGCCGCGGGCGACGCGATCTTCCTGCACTGCCTGCCCGCCTACCGCGGCTACGAGGTCGCCGCCGAGGTGATCGACGGCGCGCAGAGCGTGATCTGGGACGAGGCCGAGAACCGCCTGCACGCGCAGAAGGCGCTGCTGGCGTGGCTGCTCGCGAAGAACGAGGCCGCGCTGTGAGCGGCGTGGATGGCGCGGCCGGCGTGACCGGCGACGGCTCCAGCGGCGGATCGACCGCCGGCGGTTCCTCGCTCTGGGGCGGACGCTTCGCCGACGGCCCCTCGCCCGAGCTCGAGACGCTGAGCCGCTCGACGCACTTCGACTGGGCGCTCGCGCCCTACGACCTCGCGGGATCGCGCGCGCACGCGCGGGCGCTCGCCGCGGCCGGCTACCTCGTCGCCGACGACCTCGAGCGGATGCTGGCCGGGCTGGATCAGATCGAGGCCGGCTGGCGCGACGGCAGCATCCAGCCGAAGCCCTCGGACGAGGACGTGCACTTCGCGCTCGAACGCGAGCTCGTCGCCGCGGTCGGACCGGAGCTCGGCGGGCGCCTGCGCGCCGGCCGCAGCCGCAACGACCAGATCGCCACCCTCGTGCGGCTCTACCTGCTCGACCACGCGACCACGATCCAGCACCTGCTCGTGCAGACGATCGACGCGATCGCCGGGCAGGCGTCCGCGCACCCGAACGCGCCGATGCCCGGACGCACGCACCTGCAGCACGCTCAGCCGGTGCTGCTGTCGCACCAGCTGCTCGCCCACGCCTGGCCGCTCGTGCGCGACCTCGAGCGCCTGCGCGACTGGCGCGTGCGCGCCGCCGAATCGCCCTACGGCGCCGGCGCGGTCGCGGGTGGGGCCTTGGGGCTCGACCCGGTGCCGATCGCCGCGGAGCTCGGGCTCGGCGCCCCGATGCTCAACTCGATCGACGCGACCGCCTCGCGCGACGTCGTGGCCGAGTTCGCCTTCATCGCGGCGCAGATCGGCATCGACCTGTCGCGCTTCGCCGAGGAGATCATCCTGTGGGCGACGCGCGAGTTCCGCTTCATCCGCCTGCACGACGGCTTCTCGACGGGATCGTCGATCATGCCGCAGAAGAAGAACCCCGACATCGCCGAGCTCGCGCGCGGCAAGAGCGGCCGCCTGATCGGCAACCTGACCGGACTGCTCGCGACGCTCAAGGCACTGCCGCTCGGCTACAACCGCGACCTGCAGGAGGACAAGGAGCCCGTCTTCGACTCCGTGCAGACGCTCGAGGTGCTGCTGCCCGCCTTCGCCGGCATGGTCGCCACCCTCGAATTCGACACGGTGCGCCTCGCCGAGCTCGCCCCGCAGGGCTTCTCGCTCGCGACCGACGTGGCCGACCACCTCGTGCGCGAGGGCGTACCCTTCCGCGAGGCCCACGAGATCTCGGGCGCGCTCGTGCGCTTCTGCGAGGCCGAGGGGCTCGAACTGGATGAGCCGAGCGACGCCCAGTACGCCGCGATCGACCCGCGTCTCACCGGCTCGGTGCGCGCGGTGCTGACGGTCGAGGGCTCGCTCGCGAGCCGCGCCGGCATCGGCGGCACGGCGCCCGAGCGCGTCGCCGAGCAGCTCGCGGCGCTCACCGAGCGCGTGCGCGGACTGGCCGGGCGATGAGCGGGGGTCCGCAGGGCACCGGATCGTCGCGCGAACCGCGCGATCCGAAGGCGCCGCGCCCGCCGCGTCGCTGGGTGCTGCCGCTCGCGGTCGGACTCGCCGCCGCGGTCATCGTGTTCGTGCTGATCGTCGTGATCGTCTCGGGTCAGCGGTTCTTCTGAGGATGCTCCGCTGAGCTCCGCGCCCGATCCCGTGCCAGATCGCGATCTGCTCGAACTGCTGCGGCGCCCCTCGGTCGAGGTGGCGCCGCAGCTGCTCGGCGCCGTGCTGCATGGCCGCGGCGTGAGCGTGCGCCTGACCGAGGTCGAGGCCTATCTGGGCGTCGGCGAGGATCCCGGCTCACACGCCCACCGCGGCCCCACCCCGCGCACGCGCCCCATGTTCGGCGAGCCCGGGCACCTCTACGTGTACTTCTCCTACGGCATGCACACCTGCGCGAACATCGTCTGCTCGCCGCCCGGCTCGGCGTCGGCGGTGCTGCTGCGAGCCGGCGAGGTCGTCGACGGACTCGACACCGCGCGCGAGCGCCGCTCCACGAGCCGCGGGGATGTCGACCTCGCCCGGGGACCGGCACGCCTCACCGTCGCCCTCGGCATCGCCCTCGCCGATGACGGCGCGCCGCTCGACGGCGAGCCCTTCGCGCTCGAGCTGCCGTCCGCTCCGGTGCCCGCGTCGCGCATCCACGCCGGACCCCGCACCGGCGTCTCCGGCGACGGCGGCACCGACGCCTACCCTTGGCGCTTCGCGATCGCCGGCGACCCGACGGTCTCGCCCTACCGCCGCTCGGTTCCGAAGAAGCGCGGCTGACCCAGAACTCCGGTCGGTCGCCGCGACGACCAAGTCGATCCGCTCGGCAGCGCTGCGCGAGTCGTCGGAATCGGTGCGGATGTCGGCGGGGCGCGTCAGGGTGGGGACATGGACGCAGAGCTGCCCCGACTCGGAATGACCTTCGACCCGACCATGCCGCCCGAACGGCTGCTGCCGCTCGCGCGCGCGGTCGAGGAGGCCGGACTCGACGAGCTCTGGGTGTGGGAGGACTGCTTCGCCGAGAGCGGGATCGCGCCGGCGGTGGCGGCGCTCGCCGCGACGACGCGCATCCGTGTCGGCATCGGACTGCTGCCGCTGCCGCTGCGCAGCACCGCGATCACGGCGATGGAGCTGGCGACGATCGATCGGATGTTCCCCGGGCGCTTCATCGCGGGCATCGGCCACGGCGTGCAGGAGTGGATGGGCCAGGCCGGCGTGCGGGTCGCCTCGCCGCTGACGCTGCTGCGCGAGTCGGCGGAGGCGATGCGGCGGCTCTTCGCGGGCGAGGAGGTGACGGTCGAGGGGCGCTACGTGAAGCTCGACCGGATCAAGCTGACCTGGCCGCTCGACGCCCCGCTCGAGCTGCACGTCGGCGGAGGAGGGCCGAAGTCGCTCGCGCTCGCCGCCGAGGTCGGTGACGGGGTGCTGCTCGGCGCCCCGCAGACGATCGGGGAGGTGCGCGCGATGGCCGAGCTGGCCGAGCGCACGGCGGGACAGCCCCGACCCCTCGGTGTCGGCGTCATCACCGCGGTCGGCGAGGCCGGTGTCGAGCGTGCGGCGGCCGACGCGATCGCGTGGCGTCCCGAGGGGCTGGCTGCGGGTGAGGACTACGCCGCCGGCACCGCGGAGCAGATCGCCGAGCGGTTCCGCGACTACGCCGAGGCCGGGGCGACGCGCCTCATCGCGCAGGCCCCGCGCCACGAGAGCGTCGACGACGTCGAGGAGCTCGTGCGCGTGCTCGGCCGGGAGGTGCTGCCGCTGCTGCGCCGCTGATCAGACCCGAGCGCGGTTCAGGCCCAGGGTCGTTGCGACCACATCCGCGTACACATCTGCATTGTTCTTGTGAACTCGAGCAGCTGCTCCCGAATAGTGAGGGACACGGCGAATCGAACTAGCCGGTATCTGCAGTTCCTTCTCGATCACGTCGCGATGGCGATTCACGCCGGTGAAGGTCTTCGCACCGAGACACACGATCGTGTCGACGTTGGCGAGAAGTCGAGCTTGCTCGATCAATGAATCGACGGACGAGCGAATCTGTTCGGGGAGCGCGCGCACTTTGCGAGAGTCGGATTCGGCGTGCTCTGGGTGCAGGTCTGTCATGTACGCGCCCCAGAGGCTGGTGCCGTGGAACGCTCGCGCGAGGAAGAGATCGTTGTGCTTTCGGGCTGAGGAGTGGAAGTTCCCCCAGTCGGGCGTGTTCTCCTCGGTTTCGACAGCCCGGTCCGTGCCGGGGTTCAGTGAGACGATCATCGCCGTGTCGATGAGGTCTCTTTCGGCCCGCTCGACAGGAAAGCGTGCTTCTTCGGTGAGCCGGCCCGCGTGATCGGTCGGCCAGACAGCCCATGACGCGGCCCGTCGATAGCTCTTCATCGTCTCGAGCAAGCTCATTCGACTTCCGTCCGTCTCAGGATCTCAGCGGCGGAGCGACGGCTCAGCCGAGCTTCGGGATGAGGCCGGTCACGAGGATGAGCGCCGCGCAGCTGCCCGCCCAGATCATGCTCACGAGCGTCCCGATGATGAAGCGCTCGCGCGCGGCCGAGCTGTCGAGGTCGTTGAAGCGTCCGAGGCCCTTGATCGCGATGACCGCGGCGAGCACCTCGATGTGGCCGAGTGCGATCGAGCCGATGATCGCGAAGCGCTCCAGGTAGCCGATCACGCCGCCGCCGCGCAGCACCTCGCGCGGAGGGGGTGCGTCGGAGGCGCTCGACGGGCGCAGCGTCTCGTCGGGCACGCCGATGCCGGCGCCCGCGCTTCCGCCGGCGTCCGCTGTCCCGCCCGGGGACGCCGCGCCGGTCGCCCGCACCCGATCCGAGTCGGCGCGGATGCCCGCGTTCTCGCTCGCGCCGCGTCCCGCATCCGCCGCCGGCGCCGTGCGTCGCAGGATCAGCATCGTGAGCGGCGAGCCCGCGACGACGCCGGCGGCGGCGATCACGAGCGCGAGCAGAGCCTCGAGCACGGGCGAGTGCGAGGGGATGCGCACGCCCAGCAGAGCGAGCAGGAGTCCGAGGGCGATCGGCACGACCGGCACCAGTCCGGCGACGGGACGGTCGCGACGCACGCCGAGCGCGGCGACGACGGTGGCGGCGGCGATCACGAGGATCGCGAGGATCCAGAGCACGATGTGCAGGGCGGTCACGGGCGCGCTCCCTTCGCTCGGGTCGACCCCGGCGAGACGGGGCCCGAGGCCACTGTGCCGTCGGCCGCCGACACCGTGGCGCTCGACGTCGGCGCGTCGGCGAGCTCGAGCAGCCGCACGAGCGCCGGGACGGCGGCGGCCTCCGCAGCGATCTCCGCGGCGCGGGCGCGCTGGCTGGCCGCCTGCGGGGTGATGCCCAGCTGCTGGGCGGCATCCGCCTGGGTGAGGCCCGTGCTGAGCAGGTCGGCGAGCTCCCAGCCCGGCGGGCTGCGGCGTGCGCGCAGCAGCAGCAGCAGGTCGGCGAGCGGCTCGATCGCGGCGGATCCGAGGGCGTCGACGCCGCCGCGCACGCTGAGGCGGGTGCGGCTCTTCTTCGCCGCCTCGACGGCGTCGCGCGCGGCGACGAACGCGGGCCCGGTGCTCGCGCGGGTGCTGTCGGCGAGTCCGTCGACGGCGCCGATGCCGCATCCCACGCTCCATCGCCCGTCGCGGCTGAGTCGCAGCACGAGCTCGACCGCGGTGCGGGCGTCGGCCGTGACGGCCTGCAGCTCGTCGCCGGCCGTGCGGTCGGCGGGCAGCGCGAGTCGGGGGCCGAGCGCGCCCTGGATGTCGGCGAGCGCACCGGCGACGAGGTCGGCGGTGCGGCGGCTGCCGACCTGGTCGGCGGTGATCACGAACATGCGAACTCCTCCGCTGTGAAGTCTAGAACCTTGATCTTGGTCGAATCAAGGCCGGAGACTTCACAGGATGCGCGGCTAGCGTCGCACGCTTCCGGCATCGACCGGTGAGGACAGGAGCACCATGACACGGTTCGGGGAACGCGGCGACGGCGCACGACCCGGCGCGCGCTTCACCTCCGTCGAGCAGTGGCTCGACGACCGCGCCCGCGCGCTGCTCGTCCGGGGGCGCGCCGCTCCCGACAGCCGTACCGGGCGCCTCCGCGCCGCCGTGCTCGAGTTCCTCGTCTTCGGCGCGAAGCAGGCGTGGGCGTGCCTGTTCGGCGCGCTCATGCTCGCCGTGATCGTGCTCGCCCGGGTCGCCTACCCCGAGGGCGTCGCGCTCGCCCGCAGCGACGCGCTCACGATCGCCGCGGTCGGCATCCAGGTGCTCATGCTGATCGCGCGACTCGAGACGCTGCGCGAGCTGCGCGTGATCGTGCTGTTCCACCTCGTCGGCACCGGCATGGAGCTGTTCAAGACCGGCGTCGGCTCGTGGGAGTACGACCTCGACGGCGTGCTGCACATCGGCGCGGTGCCGCTCTACACGGGGTTCATGTACGCGGCCGTCGGGTCGTACATGGTGCGCGTCGTGCGGCTCTTCGACCTGCGCTTCACGGCCTATCCGCCGCGCTGGCTCGCCGGCGTGATCGCGGCGCTCATCTACGTCAACTTCTTCACCCAGCATTGGATGATCGACCTGCGCTGGGTGCTGCTGGCGGCGGTCGTCGTGGTGTTCCTGCGCACGACGATGCACGTGCGGGTGTGGCGACGTCGGTTCCGGATGCCGGTGCTGCTGGCTTTCGCGCTCGTCGCGCTCTTCATCTGGTTCGCCGAGAACATCGGCACCCGGGCGGGAGCGTGGACCTACCCCGACCAGCAGGACGGCTGGCACCTCGTGTCGCCGGTGAAGATCGTCTCCTGGTTCCTGCTGATGATGATCTCGGTCGCGCTCGTGACCTGGGTGTATCCGCCGCAGCCGCCGGATCCGACGCCCGTCGACGCCCCCGAGGCGCCTGCCGACGAGCCGGACGGCTCCGCCGCCGATCGCATCCCTTCACCTTCAACCAGAGGTCGAGGTGACCCTGCCGACCCGGGTGCGGCGGAGCGCGGACCGACCCCGCCGCGCTCGTAGACTCGCGGCCATGGCAGCCAAGCGGAACGACGTCGCTGAGCTCCCCGGCCTGGATGTTCCCGGTACCGCGGAGCCGAAACTCGGCCCCACCGGCCGGCCCCTGCGCGAGTTCCCCGTCCCGGCGCCGCTGAACGGTCACGGCCCCGCGCGCATCATCGCCCTCTGCAACCAGAAGGGCGGCGTCGGCAAGACCACGACCACGATCAACCTCGGCGCGAGCCTGGCGCAGTACGGCCGCCGCGTGCTCGCGATCGACTTCGACCCGCAGGGCGCGCTCAGTGCCGGGCTCGGCATCAACACCCACGACCTGCCGACGATCTACGACCTGCTGCTCGGCTCGGAGAAGGACACGCTCTCGACGATCGTCGAGACCTCCACGCCCGGGCTCGACATCATCCCCGCGAACATCGACCTCTCGGCCGCCGAGGTGCACCTCGTCAACGAGGTCGCCCGCGAGATGATCCTCGCCCGCGTGCTGCGTCGGGTCAGCGACCGCTACGACGTCATCCTCATCGACTGCCAGCCCTCGCTCGGGCTGCTCACCGTCAACGCGCTCACCGCGGCGCACGGCGTGCTCATCCCGCTCGAGTGCGAGTTCTTCGCCCTGCGCGGCGTCGCCCTGCTGATCGAGACGATCGACAAGGTGCGCGACCGGCTCAACCCGGCGATCACGCTCGACGGCATCCTGCCGACGATGTTCGACCCGCGCACGCTGCACTCGCGCGAGGTGCTCGAGCGCGTCGTCGAGACCTTCGGCGACCGCGTGCTCGAGTCGGTCATCGGCCGCACCGTGAAGTTCCCCGACGCCTCCGTCGCCGGCACCCCGATCACGACCTTCGCGCCCGAGCACGCGGCCGCCGAGTCGTACCGCCGGGTCGCCCGCGAGCTCGTCGCGCGTGGCGCCGTCGCCTGACGCCGAGGCGGAGGCCGCCGCCGTCGAGGAGACCACGGGCTTCCGCCTCTCGATCGACAACTTCGACGGCCCCTTCGATCTGCTGCTGTCGCTCATCACGCAGCACCGCCTCGACATCACCGAGGTGTCGCTGAGCGCCGTCACGAACGAGTTCATCGCCTACCTGCGCGGGCTCGACACCGAGACCGAGCTCGATCAGGCGAGCGAGTTCATCGTCGTCGCGGTGACGCTGCTCGACCTCAAGGTCGCCGGTCTGCTGCCACGCGGCGAGCTCGTCGACGCCGAGGATGTCGCCCTGCTCGAGGCGCGCGACCTGCTCTTCGCGCGGCTGCTGCAGTACCGGGCCTTCAAGGAGGTCGCGGGCTGGTTCGCCGGCAGCCTCGAGCTCGAGGCCGGCCGGCACGTGCGCTCGGTGCGGCTGGAGGAGAAGTTCCGACGCCAGACGCCGGAGCTGCGCTGGACCCTCAGCGTCGACGACTTCGCCGCCCTCGCGACGCTCGCCTTCACACCGCGCGAGGTGCCGACCGTCGGGCTCGACCATCTGCACGCGCCGCTCATCAGCATCCGCGAGCAGGCCGCCCACGTGGTCGCGCTGCTGCGCAGCACGGGCGAGACGCTGAGCTTCCGCGAGCTGTGCGCCGGCGCCGAGCAGAAGGGCGTCGTCGTGGCGCGCTTCCTGGCCGTGCTCGAGCTCTACCGCAACGCCGCGATCTCGTTCGAGCAGCTCGAGCCGCTCGGCGAGCTGACGGTGCGGTGGACGGCCGCGCACTGGAGCGACGACAGTCTGGCTAACCTGGGGGCCGACTATGGATGATCCGCAGAGCGCCGACGAGACCCTCGAGAGCGAGGTCGGCGCCGCGGCGACCGCTGAGGTCGAGGCCCCAGCGACGCGCGCGCCGATCGCCGACCTCGACCGGGCGCTCGAGGCGATCCTCATGGTCGTCGACGAGCCGCAGTCGCTCGTCGCGCTGGCGAGTGCGGTGGATGCGCCGGTGAAGACCGTGCGCGCGGCGATCGACCGCCTCGTCGCCGACTACGACGGCGCGGGCGACGCGGCCGGGGGCACGGTGCGCCGCGGCTTCGAGCTGCGGGAGGTCGGCGGCGGCTGGCGCATCTACGTGCGCGCCGAGCACGACGCGGTCGTCGGCGACTTCGTGCTCACCCAGAACCCGACCAAGCTCTCCCAGGCGGCGCTCGAGACGCTCGCCGTGATCGCCTACCGCCAGCCGATCACCCGCGGGGCCGTCGCCAGCATCCGCGCCGTCAACGTCGACTCGGTCGTGCGCACCCTGCTCGGCCGCGGCCTCATCGCCGAGTCGCACACCGACAGCGAGACCGGCGCCATCAACTACAAGACGACCGATCTGCTTCTCGTGCAGCTCGGCATCAACTCGATCGAGGAGCTGCCGCTGATCTCGCCGCTGCTGGCGGATGGCGTGGACGGCTTCGGAGACGCACGATGAGCGATCACAGCGGATTCAACGACGGAAACGACCCCCACAACCCCGCCGGCGAGCGCCTCCAGAAGGTGCTGGCGGCCGCCGGCGTCGCCTCGCGGCGCGTGTGCGAGGAGTACATCGCGAGCGGCCGGGTCGAGGTCAACGGCCAGGTCGTGACCGAGCTCGGCACCCGCATCGACCCGCTCGTCGACCTGGTGAGCGTCGACGGCACCGCGATCCAGCTCGACCCGGGCAAGCGCTACGTCATGCTCAACAAGCCGACCGGCGTGATCAGCACGATGAGCGACGAGAAGGGCCGCCCCGATCTGCGCGAGTTCACCGTCGACTACGAGGAGCGCCTGTTCAACGTCGGCCGACTGGACGCCGACACCAGCGGACTGCTGCTGCTGACGAACGACGGCGACCTCGCCCAGGTGCTCGCACACCCCTCCTTCGGCGTCGAGAAGACCTACATCGCGACCGTGCGCGGCGAGGTCTTCCCGAACGTGCTGCGCACTCTCGAGAAGGGCATCGAGCTCGACGATGGACCCATCCGCGCCGACCGCGCCCGGCTGATCGGCGAGCCCTCGAAGGGTCAGTCGATGGTCGAGATCACGCTGCACTCGGGGCGTAACCGCATCGTGCGCCGCATGCTGGATGCCGTCGGCCACCCGGTCGACGCCCTGGTGCGCCGCCAGTTCGGCCCGCTGCACCTCGGGACACTGGGGCTCGGACGCAGCCGCGACCTCAGTACACTGGAGCTCGGCCGGCTGCTGACGATCTCGCGCGCCGGCGGCGTTCCCGGGTCAGGCTCGGGGCAGGACGCCCGTCGCGGCGGCAAGCCCGGCGCGAAGAAGGATGCGGGCCAGGCCCGCTCCCGCCAGACCATCAGCACGAAGAGCACCGGCACGACCGGCGGCGCCCGCCGCACGACCGCCCGCCCCGACACGAGGAACCGCCGCCCATGACCGATCGACGACTCGCCGAGAGCGTGCGCGTCGTCGGCAGCGGACTCCTCGGCACGAGCATCGGACTCGCGCTGACGAAACGCGGCGTGGATGTCGTGCTCGACGACGCCTCGCCCTCGGCACGGCGCCTGGCGATCGACTACGGCGCCGGCCGCGCGCCCGCCCCGGGTGACGCCCCCGGCCTGATCGTCGTCGCGGTGCCGCCCGACGTGATCGCCCGCGTCGTCGCCGCCGAGCTCGCCGCCTACCCCGACGCCCTCGTGACCGACGTCGCGAGCGTCAAGCGCGCCCCGCTCGACGAGCTCGTTGCCGCCGGCGCCGACGTCTCCCGCTACATCGGCAGCCACCCGATGGCCGGCCGCGAGCGCGGGGGAGCGGTCAGCGCGCGCGCCGACCTCTTCGTCGGCCGTCCGTGGATCATCGCCGGCCACGACGGCATCAGCTACCGTCGCGCGGCCGCGCTCGAAGACCTCATCCTCGACCTCGGAGCCACCCCGATCGAGATGGATGTCGAAGCGCACGACGCCAGCGTCGCGCTCGTCTCGCATGCCCCGCAGCTGATCGCCTCGCTGCTCGCCACCCGCCTGACCGGCGGCAGCGATGAAGCCCTCGCGATCGCCGGGCAGGGCCTGCGCGACACGACCCGCATCGCCGCGAGCGACCCGGTGCTCTGGGGTCAGATCCTCAGCGCGAACGCCGACGCGATCGCCGCGGTGCTCCGTCCGCTGCGCGACGACCTAGATGCCGTGATCGGCGCGCTCGCCGACATCGACGCCCCCGGCGCGCGACGCACCCTCGTCGAGGCCGTCGCCGAGGGCAACGTCGGCGTCGGCCGACTGCCCGGCAAGCACGGGCACAGCGGCCGCTACACGACCCTGACGATCAAGATCGACGACCGCCCGGGCCAGATCGGCCGCCTGCTCACCGAGATCGGCGAGGAGGGCGTGAACATGGAAGACCTGCGGCTCGAGCACTCGCCCGAGGCCGAGGTGGGCTTCGCCGAGATCGCGGTCGTGCCCGAGGCCGCCGGACGCCTCGCCGACGCGCTGACCGCGCGCGGCTGGACCATCATGGAGGCCGAGAGATGACCACCACCGCATCGCCCGTCGTCGTCGCCGTCGACGGCCCCGCTGGCAGCGGCAAGTCGAGCGTCAGCCGCGCCGCCGCCCGTGAGCTCGGCTACGACTTCCTCGACACCGGCGCCGCCTACCGCGGCCTCGCCTGGCACGCCCTCGACGCCGGCATCGACCTCGACGACGCGGATGCCGTGCGCGGCCTGCTCGCCGCCTTCGACTACCGCGTCGTGCCCGCCCCGGGCGGAGCGCACGTGTCCGTCGGCGGCAACGACGTGACCGAGGCGATCCGCGAGCCGCGCGTCACCGCCGTCGTCAGCAGCGTCGCCCGCGTGCCCGAGGTGCGCGTGGCGCTCAACGACGTGTTCCGCCGCCTGATCCGCGAGACGCCGAGCCCCGGCATCGTGGTCGAGGGCCGCGACATCACGACGGTCGTCGCCCCCGACGCCCAGGTGCGCATCCTGCTCACCGCCGACGAGGAGGTGCGCATCGCCCGCCGTGCGGCCGAGCTCACCCCCGACCAGGCCGCGACCGCCCGGCAGCTCGCCGAGCGCGACAAGGCCGACGCGAAGGTCGTCGACTTCCTCACCGCCGCCGACGGCGTGACGACCCTCGACTCCACTCATCTGAACTTCGCCGAGACGATCCAGGCCGTGGTCGATCTCGTGCACGACACGGTCGGCGACCCGACCGAGGACGGGGGTGCGCTGTGAGCGCCCGCGACGACATCACCTCGACCGGAGCCGGCGGCTCGGGCGGCTCCGGCGACGAGCCGGAGTTCGACGACAGCCTCGTCGGCGACGACGGAGTCGACTACGCCGAGCGACTCGACGCGCTCGATGACGCCGAAGCCGAGCAGCGCGCCGCCTCGCTGCGCGCCGGACTCGACGACTTCGACCTCGACGAGGAGGACCTCGAGCTGCTCGAGGCCTCGGCCGAGGGACCCGAGGGCATCTACTACCTGCCGGCGCTGCCGGTGCTCGCGATCGTCGGACGACCGAACGTCGGCAAGTCGGCGCTCGTGAACCGGATCCTCGGCCGCCGTGAGGCCGTCGTCGAGGATGTGCCCGGCGTCACGCGCGACCGCGTCTCCTACAAGGCCGAGTGGCTCGGTCGCCGCTTCACGCTCGTCGACACCGGCGGCTGGGAGCCCGACGCGCAGGGCATCAACGCCTCCGTCGCCGCGCAGGCCGAGGTCGCCGTCGACCTGGCCGACGCCGTGCTGTTCGTCGTCGACGTCAACGTCGGCGCCACCGCGACCGACGAGCACGTCGTGCGGATGCTGCGCGCCGCCCACAAGCCCGTCATCCTCGTCGCGAACAAGGCCGACGACGCGATCCGCGACCCCGAGGCCGCCGTTCTCTGGGGCCTCGGCCTCGGCGAGCCCTGGCCCGTCTCCGCCTTGCACGGCCGCGGCGTCTACGACCTGCTCGACCACGTCATGACCGTGCTGCCCGAGATCTCGGCCGTCGCCAAGGAGGAGATCGGCGGACCCCGCCGCGTCGCCATCCTCGGCCGCCCGAACGTCGGCAAGAGCTCGCTGCTCAACAAGGCCGCGGGCGAGGAGCGCGTCGTCGTCAACGAGCTCGCCGGCACGACCCGCGACCCCGTCGACGAGCAGATCGAGCTCGGCGGAACGATCTGGCGCTTCGTCGACACCGCCGGCATCCGCAAGCGCGTGCACCTGCAGCAGGGCGCCGACTTCTACGCCTCGCTGCGCACCTCGGCCGCGCTCGAGAAGGCCGAGGTCGCGATCGTCGTGATCGACGTGACCGAGCCCGTCTCGGTGCAGGACCTGCGCATCATCGACCTCGTGCTCGAGTCGGGTCGTGCGCTCGTGCTCGCCTACAACAAGTGGGATCTGCTCGACGACGACCGCCGCCGCTACCTCGAGCGCGAGATCGAGCAGGACCTCGCGCACGTCGCCTGGGCCCCGCGCGTCAACATCTCGGCCCGCACCGGACGTCACCTCGAGAAGCTCGTGCCAGCGCTCAACGTCGCGCTCGAGTCGTGGGACACCCGCATCCCGACCGGCAAGTTCAACGCACTGCTCGCCGAGCTCGCCGCCGAGCACCCGCACCCGGTGCGCAGCGGAAAGCAGCCGCGCATCCTCTTCGGCACGCAGGCCTCGACCCGCCCGCCGACCTTCGTGCTGTTCACGAGCGGCTTCCTCGACCCCGGCTACCGCCGCTTCATCACGCGTCGCCTGCGCGAGGTCTACGGCTTCGAGGGCACGCCGATCCAGGTCAACATGCGCGTGCGTGAGAAGCGCAAGCGCTCCTGAGCGCCGCCGAGACCGAGCTGCGGTGAGGGTGCTGCGATGATCCGCGCGATGCTGCGCTTCGTGGATGCGGCGAGCCGGCTGCTGGCGCCCGCCGAGCCCGTCTGGCGTCGGCTCGACCGGGTCGGCGGCGGGCGGCTCGCGGCGCGGCGCATGCACCCGGACTTCGAGGGGGATGCGCGACTGCGCCGCGGCTTCGCGGGGATCTTCTGGATCCTCACCGGCGAGGTCGTGATCGGCGCGGCGGCTCTGGTCGTCGCGATCGTGCTGGCCGCGGTCGGGACCGTCGAACCCCCGGCGGTCTGGTTCCGTTCGATCGCGGTGCTCGCGATCACGGCGACGCTGCTCTACTTCGCCTGGCGGGCGTGGCTCGGCTGGTACTGGGCCTACTCGCGTCTGCGTCTGTTCAGCCGGGTCTTCCCGATCGTGACGCTCGTGATCGCGGCGATCCCGGGGATCTATCCGCTGTGGATGGTGTTCGAGCAGATCCTGTTCAGCCTGCTGCTCATCGGCGTGGGCGACATCCTCACGAGCGATCGCTTCCGCGAGGCGTTCCCGAAGCCGGTCGCGGCCGCGCACGACTGAGCGCTGGCGAACTGAACGCTGCCGGACTGAGCGCTGGCGAACTGATCGCCGGCGGACTGATCGCTGGCGGACCAGGCGCGCGCGGCGCGCTCGGTACGGGGCCGCGGCGCTGTCCCCGGCGCCGCGACCCCGTTCCCGCTCCCGGGATCACACGAGAGCTGTGCGACCCGGTTCGGCTGGGTTCCGATCGCGGGAAGCCGCCGTGAGGGTGGATCCGGGCGGCGCCTGCCCCGAGACGTGAGCGCTCACGCCTGCTACGACGCCGAGGACCGGCACCCCCACGACGACGTGGGAGGGGACGCGGTGGGGCGTGCGTCCGGAGTTCTGTGGAGAGCACCTCATGAGACCGCACCCTGTGAGGCGAGCTGCTCGGGATCGCCGGGGTCGCCGGGTCGGCGGCCGCTGGCGAGGAGGGCGATGTCGTCGAGCGCCCGCCGCAGCGAGGTGCTCGAGGTCGACATCGTGTAGGGGAAGTAGACGACCTCGACGCCGACGGCGCCCATCTCGGCCTCGACCTGACGGCCCTTCTCGGTGCCGCGCCAGTCGTCGCCTTTGAAGAACAGGTCGAAGCGCAGGTCGTGCCACATGTCGAGCTTGCTGCCGTCTTCGACGACGGCTTCGTCGACGTAGCGCATGCTGCCGACGATCTCGAGGCGCTCCGCGAGGGGGATGACCGGAGTGATGCCCTTCGTCTGCAGCAGCTTCTCGTCGCTGACGACCCCGGCGATCAGCCGGTCGCACTGGCTGCGCGCGTGCTTGAGGATGTTGAGGTGGCCGACGTGGAAGAGGTCGAAGGCCCCGGCGGCGTATCCGACGCGCATCAGTAGGCCCCCGTTCCGCGCACGACGACCTTGACCGTGCGCCAGAGCAGCAGCAGGTCTCCGGTGATCGACCAGTTCTCGACGTAGTAGAGGTCGAGGCGAACGCTCTCGTCCCAGTCGAGGTCGGAGCGGCCGCCGACCTGCCACATCCCGGTCAGGCCGGGCTTGATGAAGAGCCGGCGCTGCACGTGGCTCTGGTAGCCCTCCACCTCGGAGGGCAGCGGGGGCCGCGGGCCGACGAGGCTCATGTGGCCGGCGAGGATGTTGAACAGCTGCGGCAGCTCGTCGAGCGAGCAGCGGCGCAGGATGCGGCCGACGCGGGTCACCCGCGGGTCGGCGCGCATCTTGAACAGCACGCCGTTGCCGTCGGAGGTCTGCTGCAGTGCGGCGAGGCGCGCCTCGGCATCCACCACCATCGACCGGAACTTGAGCATCGGGAAGCGCGAGCCGCCGAGCCCGACGCGCTCCTGCCGGAACAGCACCGGTCCGGGGCTGTCGAGCCGCACTGCGAGGGCGATGACGCCGATGAGCGGGGCCAGGGCGAGCACGCCGCCGCCGGCGAGCACGATGTCGAGCGCGCGCTTGAGCACGTGGCGGGCACCGCGGAATTGCGGCAGCTCGACGTGCATGAGGGGCAGACCCTCGACGGGGCTGATGTGGATGCGCGGACCGGCCACGTCGGTCAGCGCGGAGGCGAGCACGAGCTCGGTGACGGTGCCTTCGAGGTCCCAGCTGAGCTGGCGGATGTACTGCCGATCCCCGGTGGGGATGCCGGCGACGATGACGGCATCCACACCGAGGCGCGCCGCGGCATCCGCGACCGTCTCGAGGTCGGCGACGAGGGAGATGCGTTCGCCCGCGACCTCGAGGTGACGGCGCTTGGCCCGGGGGATGGCCGCGCCGATCACGCGATAGCCCGCACTGCGGCGGCTCTCGATCTGGGCGATCACGTGCTCGGCCTCACGTCGAGGGCCGACGACGATCGCCGTCGAGAGGTAGCGGCCAGCGGCGCGCTGCCCGCCGAGCCAGGTGCGCCACGCCCACCGTCCGATGAGCAGCGCGGTGGTGCCGCCGGCGAAGACGCCGACGCCGACCGGGAGGGTGTCGCCGTGGTCGACCAGCGCGAGCAGCGTCGCGTAGGCGGCGAACGAACCGACGCTCGCGGTGACCACGCGGCGGTACTCGGCGGTGCCGACTCCGACCGTGCGGCTGTCGCGGGTATGCGCCAGGGAGAGCAATCCGAGCCAGCCGACGGCGATCAGCACGAGGAGGCTCCACTCCACGTACTGGGTCGCTGCCGGCCGGCCCGGCTCAACGATGCGGCTCGCCCAAGAGCCGGTGATCACCGCCGAGGCCACGATGAGCGTGTCCGTGACCGAGATGCGGCGGCGCAGCCGACGCACCCAGTCCGGGTCGCTCGCGAGCGGCGACGTCAGCCGTGACGCGACGCTCGAAAGAAGGGATGAGGAGGGGCCGGCGACGCCGGTGACGCCGACGCCCGAGGCGGTGGGGTCGTGCGCGGTCATGAGCGCACATCCCCTCGAACTCCGGAGGCGATCTGATCGGTGGCGCCCCGGCGGCCGCTCCGGTCGTCGCTGTGCACGGCGGCGGCGCGGTCAGCGCAGCGCGTCGCGGGGGCGACGGGACGCGCGAGCGCGCCGAGGGGGCGGGAGGGCATCGGGATCCGATCCAGAAAGGTGGGGGCGACTTTCCAGAGCAGACGAGTCGGGGCGAACCGCGTCGTCGTGCTGGCGGTTCAGCGGGATGCGAGAGGCGTCAGGTTCGGGGTGCAGACCGTCGGGATTTCTCGATCCTGCCGAGCCGTCGTGGCGGGCAGGCCGCGCGAGGGGTCGCGCGGTCTTTCGAGTTATCGCGTTCGGGGGGTTCTTGGGCGAGAACCGCGGAGCGTCCGATGCGGGTGTTCGGGGCGTTCGGTGGTGCAGTCGGGTGATGCTGATCGGCGACGAGATCGGGGGAGATCGTTCACCGGTGGTAAGTAGGTTGGCCCTCGCTCGGGGGGCGTGTCAATACTGCGAGACTTTCGGATCTCGTGGCAGCAGTGGATTGCTCAGCTCCCCGAGCTGTACTCCGACGCCGCGAGTCCAGCAAAACCGGGGGAGTCGGTCCGACGAAGCAAGGATGGATCAGGGATGATCACCAGGTGAATTCAGGGATGACCCGGAGTGCCGCTGACACCCGGGCGGCAGCGGATCCGCCGCTCGACTGCCCGTGCGGCGGCGGGCTCTACGCGGAGTGCTGCGGGCCGATCCACGCCGGCGTCGTCGCCGCGCCGACGGCGGAGCGGCTGATGCGGTCGAGGTTCAGCGCCTTCGCGCTCGGCCTGCTCTACTACCTGCGCCGCAGCTGGCACCCGTCAACGCGTCCTGCTGAGCTCGATCTCGACGACGAGGTCGTCTGGCGCCGCCTGCAGATCGTCGACACCCAGGGCGGCGGCGAGGATGCCGATCAGGGCGAGGTCGAGTTCCGCGCGTCGTTCCGCGGTGCCGACGGCGTGGGCCTGATGCACGAGCGCTCGCGCTTCGTCCGTGTCGACGGCCTCTGGGTCTACGTCGACGGCGACCAGCTCGACTGAGCCGCCGACGCGGGCGCGCCCGACGCGGGGACGTGTACTCCGCCGGCCTCCGCGTCCGGTAGGCTTGCTCATCGTGCCGGAGTGATCCGACGCGAAGCCACGGGCTGTGGCGCAGCTTGGTAGCGCACCTGACTGGGGGTCAGGGGGTCGCAGGTTCAAATCCTGTCAGCCCGACACATTCTTGTAATCTTGCTCGACCGTGCATGGGGCACATGACGCTCCCAGTTAGCAGCTGGGGCGGAGCCCTCTGGGTGCGGTCGGCGAAGTGGACCTCATGGTCTCTCGTCGCAATCGCTCAACTCGAATAGATTTCAGCTACTGCTCAAGTGCGGCGGTGGCCCTCCGCCCCGACTCGGCCAGAGTCCACACTGGCCAGCTACGGATCTTCTCCATCTCCTCATCGTCGAACTCTTCGATGACAATCTGAAGTTCCTCCGCTTCTCCAAGCAAAATGAGCATGCATGCTTCGAGTTCCCGGCCCTGGATCCCACTCACGTCCAGATTACGTCGCGCGACACGGATTTCCCGCCGATCTTCGGCTCCAAGTTCGCCGCGTCGATAAAGGGTCTGCCATCGATTCACCTGGTGAATAAGCGAGTCGGGATCCTCCGCGATCAGCCACTGGCAAAGATCGAGGGCGCCTCGTAAAAGGCCGGAACGGTGGGTTCCCTCGGTAGCAATGTCGGCGGCGGCAAGAAGTCGAAGTGCCATGAGGTTTGCCTTTGCAAGAGCATCGGCACGGTCTCGGAGGTTTGAATAGGCTTCCACTACGTTGCTCAACCTGAGGTTTAGGATAGTAGCCATATCTTCGGTGGACACAGATTCATACACGGTTCCCCAATCGATGATTTCCGGAGCGCTATCGTCAACTAGCCGGTAAATGCGGAAACGTTCGCGCTTCGTCGGGTCAAACGGATCCACAATCCGGCGAAATCCTCCGTCCTCAGCGGGCATCATGATCAGCATGATTTTGAAGTTGCCGAGCGAGACGTCGAACCGTCCAGTCCCATCGGAGCTTCCTTGAACAGGTCGGTCCTGCACGATTCCTTGATGCAAAGCGAGGAGCATCCTTCGCAAATCGACATCGAGTTCAAGCTGCGTGCTGAATTCATCATCAATTTCAAATTCGTCGAATAGCTCGATGAGTAGCGATAGCTCCTTTCGAATACTCTCGAACTCGCCCTTCATGCTCTGGTCGCCATCTTGCTGCGCGTTCAGTTCATCGCCGATCCGTAATGGATTGCCAGCCGCGACTGCCAGCATGAAATCGAAGTTCTTCGCTTGCGCTTTGAATGAGCCTTCGCGCGTGAGGTTAAGATTCGTCTTTATCGTTCCGCCGTCGGCTTCGAGCCGAATTTCAAGTCCGGAGGAGAGGCGAACTAAGGTAGTGGTCGGATCGAGTCGGCGACCCGTTGCGTTATTAAATTCCACACCGCCGCATGCGATCGGCACAGCGAGGTCGCGCTCCGTATACTCGTGCGGAAGAATATCCAGATCCGCATCTAGAGCCACTTCGATGCCTCCCGGCAAGTGAGCAACAATGACGTAGTCGGTTTCTTCCAGCGCGAGACGAGTGGGACGATTCTCGTCGAACCCGACGAGTGAGTGCACAGTCAGCTTTTCTGCTTGCCTCAATAGGTGATCATTTCCGCTCGACGCGGAAACCTGGATGCGCCCGCTCCAAGCGAGTCGGATCGCGCCCTCGATTTTTGACGCCTCTTCGGGAAGCCTCGTCATTTTGACCGAAAACGACTTTTGTGCGGCGGGTTTGCCTTCTAGGAGTCGGTCTATCTTGAATGGAAGCAGATTCACGTAGAAGACCTCGCGCTCTACTCCGCCCTCGCGCATTGGTACGTAGAAATATATTCCTCCACCGTGATTGCGGAAGAACTGGAGTACTTCACGCTCGACTGGAAACGACTTTGTGAGGCGGGAAGCCTTGACCCTCGCCGCGGTGACTCGACCCTTGACCTGCACCGTGACGCGACCCTCGAGCGTCTTGTTGTTCTGCTTGTCCGAGCGATAGAAGTCGATGTGACCATCAGTCATGGGCGTCTTGTCTCCCGACTTGATGTCAGGTGCGAGTCGCGGACAAGCAGCGATGCGGTCTACGACAGCATTGACGGCGAGGAGCTCCACTGACATGTCCTAATTCTCTCGCGAGCACCGGCTCAGCTCTCGGAATTGCAGAGGTCCGCGGCGCGTGTCCCTGATCTTCAGTGCTCACGCGGCGCGGTGCACGGCGTTCGAGGTCGACAATCTGGTGCATACCTGACGATGGCTGACACGCATCTCCGCGGCGCACCCCGCTCGCTAGCCTGACGTGATGGAGAGCATCCACCTCATCGTCTTGGTGGTCGTCGGCGTCGTGCTCGTCGTGGGGGTCGTGTCGTTCTTCGCGGGGCGCATCGGGGTGGCGGCGCCGCTCGCGCTGACCGTCGTGGGCGTGGGGCTCGGGGCGATCCCGTCGATCCCGCACTTCGAGATCGAACCCGACCTGGTGCTGACGGTCATCCTGCCGCCGCTGCTCTACGCGGCCGCGCGGCAGGTGCCGTTCGTCGACTTCCGGCGCAATCTGCGGGTGATCGCGTTCCTCGCCGTGATCCTCGTGGTGGTGTCGGCGGTGCTCGTCGGGGTCGCGGTGAGCTTGCTCTGGGTGACGGTGCCGCTCGCGCTCGGCGTCGCGCTCGGCGCGGTCGTCGCGCCGCCGGATGCCGTGGCCGCGACGAGCCTCGGCAAGCGGCTCGGACTCCCGCCGCGCATCGTCACGATCCTCGAAGGCGAGGGGCTCGTCAACGACGCGACGGCGCTGGTGCTGCTCGCCACGATGCTCTCGATCGTCGACGTGCACGCGGCCTCGCCGAGCGGGTGGATGGTCGTGCTCACCTTCCTCTGGGCGGTCGTCGGCGCGCTCGTGATCGGCATCCTGCTCGCCGCGCTCACGCTGTTCCTGCGCAAGCGGATCACCGACGGCGTGCTCGACACGGCGGTCTCGCTCGTGGTGCCCTTCGTCGCCTACCTCGCTGGCGAGGCCGTGCACTCCTCGGGCGTCGTCGCGGTCGTCGTGGCGGGCATCATCATCGGCAACCAGGGCGCGTACCGCATCCCGGCGACGTTCCGAGCGGCCGAGACGAACACCTGGCACGTCGTCACGATGCTGCTCGAGAACGGCGTGTTCCTCTTCATGGGGTTCCAGCTGTGGCCGGTCATCGGCGCCGTCGCCGGCGACGGGGATCTGCCGGGCGTGCTCGGCGTCGCCGGGCTCGTGATCGTGCTGCTGGTCGGGGTGCGCTTCGCGGCCATGCCGCTGCTGCTGTGGACGATCCGCCGGCGCTACCGCAAGCGCTCGGCCGACGCCGAACGGCGCAATGCGCGATTCGACGGACTCACCGAGGAGGAGTTCCAGCGCCGCGCGGCCAGCATGCGCGAGCTGGGCGTGAAGCTGTCGCCCTGGCGCAGCCTGACCCGCGGCGTGCGGGCCCGCTTCGGACTCGTCACGAAGAAGGACAAGGCCGAGCGCGACCGCATCATGGCGCAGCTCGACGAGCTCGAGCGCAACCCTCCGGCCGAGCCCCCGCAGCTCGACGAGAGCAGTCGGGCGCGGTTCTCGAAGGGGTTCCAGAACCTGCTGCGCCGCATCGAGCAGCAGAACAACGACCTCAGCGCCGAGCGAGACCAGGCGCTGAGCTGGCGCGACGGCATCATCCTCGGACTGTCGGGCATGCGCGGCGTCGTCACCGTCGCGGCCGTGCAGACGATCCCCGACGACCAGCCGATGCGCGAGGCGCTCGTGCTCGTCGCCTTCGCCGTCGCAATCCTCACCCTCGTCGTGCAGGGCCTGCTGCTGCCGGCGGTCGTGCGGGCCGTGCGTCCGCCGGGGGATGTGGATCTCGGCGAGCGCGCGCAGGTGCTCGAACTGCGACGCAGCCTGAAGACCGCCGGCGACACCGCGGTCGCGGCCGAGGTCGCGCGGGCCGCCACGACCGCGGCGCCGGTTCCGAAGGAGGTCGTCGACGAGGTCGCGGCGCAGTCGGAAACCTGGATCGGCCGGCTTGAGATCTGGGCCGAGACCGACCTCACCCAGCCCGACAACCACGTCGTGCAGTTCCAGCGTCTGCGGCGCGTGCAGCTCGTCGCCGAGAAGGATGCGCTGCGCGACGCCTACGAGCGCGGCGCCTACTCCTCGGAGGCGATCGAGATCATGCGCGCCGCCCTCGACTCGGAGGAGATCTCGATCGACACGATCGATCAGCGCGCCGCGAGCTCCTGAGGTGAACCGCACCGACCGCCTCTACGCCCTCGTCGAGGAGCTGCGTGCGGCGGCTCCGCGCTCGCGCAGCGCCCGCACCCTCGCCGAGCGCTTCGAGGTCTCGGTGCGCACCGTCGAGCGCGACCTCGCCGCCCTGCAGCAGGCGGGTGTGCCGATCTGGGCTCAGCCGGGGCGCACCGGCGGGTACACGATCGATCCGGCCGCGACGCTCGGCCCGATGGGCTTCACGGCCGACGAGGCGCTCGCGGTCATGATCGGACTGGGCTCGCTGACCCGCGGACCCTTCGGCGCGGCCGCCGGCACCGCCCTGCGCAAAGTGCTCGCGGTCATGCCCGACGAGGATGCGCGCCGGGCCACCGCGCTCGCGTCGCGCATCCACCTGCTCGAACCCGACGAGGTCGAGGCGGTGCCGCCGGCCTTCGCCGAATCACTGCGCTCGGATCGCGTGATGGTGCTGCACTACCGCGACAAGGACGGCGTCGTCACCCGCCGCGAGGTCGAGCCGCTCGGCACGATCGGCAAGGACGGCGCGTGGTACCTGATCGCCTGGTGCCGGCTGCGCGACGGGGTGCGGGCCTTCCGCGGCGACCGGATGGTCTCGGCCGAGCTGACCGAGGAGCGGCCGCCGCGGCGCACGCTGAGTCGCGACGATCTCGACATCCCCTTCGGCACGCTGCGCTCGATCGGCGACGAACTGGGCTGAACGGGGATGAGGACGCGGGCGACTCGAGTCGCACGAGTTCCGGAAACACCGACAGGACGTTGTCGCACCCCGAGCGCAGACTCGATTGCGACGGCGGCACCCGGCCCGCCGGCCCGACCGGAAGAGACCCCATGAGCTTCGCCTCCATCCGCATCATCACCGACGACGTCGACGCCCTCACCGCGTTCTACGAGACCGTCACCCGCAGCACCGCCGCGCGCCCCAGTCCTCTGTTCGCGCAGTTCTCGGGCGGCGACGCCACCCTCGCGATCGCGAGCCCGCAGACCGTGGCGATGCTCGGCGACGGCGTCGCCACCGCCGCCAACCGCTCGGTGATCGTCGAGTTCGAGGTGGCGGATGTCGACGGCGAGTTCGCGCGCATCGCGCCCGATCCCTCGACGGTCGCGCTGGCGCCGAGCACGATGCCCTGGGGCAACCGCTCGGCGCTGCTGCGCGACCCCGACGGCAACCTCGTCAACCTGTTCAGCCGTCCGGCGAGCTGAGCGCGCGGCCGTCCGAGCCGTCGCTCGCGCGGGTGCCTGCGTTCGGCGTGCACCCGCGCAGGCTCTACGCTCGGAGGGTGACCAAGGTTCTGAGCAGCATCCCCGTCGGCGAGCGCGTCGGCATCGCGTTCTCCGGAGGCCTCGACACCTCCTGCGCGGTGGCCTGGATGCGCGAGAAGGGCGCGATCCCCTTCACCTACACCGCCGACATCGGCCAGTACGACGAGCCCGACATCGACGCGGTGCCCGGCCGCGCCGCCGAGTACGGCGCCGAGAAGGGCCGCCTCGTCGACGCGAAGGCCGCGCTCGTCGAGGAGGGGCTGGCGGCGCTGCAGTGCGGCGCCTTCCACATCCGCTCGGGCGGCAAGACCTACTTCAACACCACGCCGCTCGGCCGTGTCGTCACCGGCACCCTGCTCGTGCGCGCCATGAAGGAGGACGGCGTCGACATCTGGGGCGACGGCTCCACCTACAAGGGCAACGACATCGAGCGGTTCTACCGCTACGGCCTCATGGCCAACCCTCGCCTGCGCATCTACAAGCCCTGGCTGGATGCGGCGTTCGTGACCGAGCTCGGCGGACGCAAGGAGATGAGCGAGTGGCTCGTCGCCCGCGGCTTCCCCTACCGCGACGCCACCGAGAAGGCCTACTCGACCGACGCGAACATCTGGGGCGCCACCCACGAGGCGAAGAACCTCGAGGAGCTGAGCTCGGGCCTCGACATCGTCGAGCCGATCATGGGCGTCGCCTCCTGGCGCGAGGATGTCGAGATCGCCACCGAGGAGGTCTCGGTGCGTTTCGAGGCCGGTCGCCCGGTCGCGATCAACGGCGTCGAGTACACCGACCCCGTCGCCCTCGTGCTCGAGGCGAACGCGATCGGCGGACGCCACGGTCTCGGCGCGAGCGACCAGATCGAGAACCGCATCATCGAGGCGAAGTCGCGCGGCATCTACGAGGCGCCCGGCATGGCCCTGCTGCACGTGACCTACGAGCGCCTGCTCAACGCCATCCACAACGAGGACACGGTCGCGAACTACCACGCCGAGGGCCGCCGCCTCGGCCGCCTCATGTACGAGGGCCGCTGGCTCGACCCGCAGTCGCTCATGCTGCGCGAGTCGCTGCAGCGCTGGGTCGGCTCGGCCGTCACGGGCGAGGTCACGCTGCGCCTGCGTCGCGGCGACGACTACACGATCCTCGACACCACCGGCCCGGCGCTGAGCTACCAGCCCGAGAAGCTGTCGATGGAGCGCGTGGGGGATGCCGCCTTCGGCCCCGACGACCGCATCGGCCAGCTCACGATGCGCAACCTCGACATCGCCGACTCGCGCTCGCGCCTCGAGCAGTACGCCGCGGCCGGCCTCATCGGCGGCGCGACTGGCGAGCTCGTCGGCCAGCTGGAGGCGGGCGAGTCGGATGCCATCCTCGGCGGCGGCGACGCGGAGGACTCGAAGCTCGACTCGCTCAACGACGGCGCAGCGTTCGACCTCGGCACCGACTGAGCGCGGTCATCGCGGCCTGGAGCCGCTGATCCTCTGACGGGGCCGGGCGAGCGCAACCTGCGCTTCACCCGGCCCCGTTAGCGTTGCGGCATGACGACGCGCCGCCGCCTGATCTTCCTCGACGTCGACGGAACCCTGCTCGACCACGGCGAGCGGCTCTCGCCCGGTGCCGTCGCGGCCGTGCGGGGCGCGCGCGAGGCGGGGCACCTCGTGTTCGTCTGCACCGGGCGGGCCCGGGCCGAGATCCCGACGATCATCACCGACATCGGCTTCGACGGCGACGTGACCGCGGGCGGAGGCTTCGTCGAGCTGGGCGGCGAGCTCGTGGCCGCCCGCACGATGCCGCGCGAGCGGGTCGTCGAGACGATCGACTTCCTGCAGGCGAGGGGCATCGAGTTCCTGCTGCAGAGCTTCGACGCCGTGCATCCCAGCGCCGGACTCGCCGATCGGCTGCGCCCGTTCTTCGAGCGCTACGGCGCCTGGACCGGAGCACCCGAGTTCGAGGATGCGAACATCCACCTCGTCGAGCGCGACTGGGAGAGCGACCCGGGTCTGCTCGACCGCATCGCGAAGATCACGTTCTTCGGCGACGACCCGACGACCTTCGCGACCGTGCGTGACGGGCTCGGCGAGCACTTCCACGTCATCACCGGGTCGATCCCGTTCCTCGGCGAGTCCGGCGGCGAGGTCAGCCCGGTCGGCGTGCACAAGGGCAGTGCGATCCTCGCCGTGCTGGAGCGGCTCGGGGAGTCGATCGACGACGTCGTCGCGATCGGCGACAGCGCCAACGACTTCGAGATGATCGCGATCGCGGGCCTCGGCATCGCGATGGGCAACGCCGATGGCGCGGTCAAGGCGGTGGCCGATGAGGTGACCGCCTCGGTCGCCGACGACGGAGTCTGGAAGGCGTTCCAGCGGCACGGACTGCTCACACCGGTGGAACCGCGACGCTGAGCCGAGCCGGCGTCGGCGAGAGCGGCCCGGTGGCATCGCAGCGAGCCCAGCTCAGCGCTCGACCAGGATCCCGTCTTCATCGCTCCAGAGCCGCGTGCCGGGCCGGAACACCACGCCGCCGAACTCGACCACGATATCCGCGTCACCCGAACCGGTCTTCGTGCTCTTGCGCGGATTCGACCCCAGCGCCTTCACGCCGAGCGGCATCGTCGAGAGCGCGACGCGGTCGCGCACGCACCCGTTGATGACGGCGCCGGCCCAGCCGTGGTCGACCGCGAGCTGCGCGATCAGATCGCCCATGAGCGCCGTCGCGAGCGAGCCGCCGCCGTCGATCACGAGAACGGCGCCGTCTCCGGGTGTCTGCAGGATCGACTTGAGAAGCGCGTTGTCCTCGAAGCAGCGCACCGTGCGGACGGCTCCCTCGAACCGCGGCATGCCGCCCAGGTTGTGCAGGGGCAACGCGAGCGACTGCAGTTCGTCGCCCCGCGCGTCGAAGAGGTCGGCGGTGGAAGTCGTCATGGCGTCACGCTAGTGGGCTAGCTTCAGCGCATGACGCTCCTGATCATCGATGCTCAGCGTGACTACTTCACCGGCGGCGCGTATCCGCTCGTCGGCGTGGAGGCCGCCGGTCACGTCATCGCCGCCGCCCTCGCGGACGCACGCCGTCGCGGCGAGCGGGTCGTGCACGTGCAGCACCTCGAGCAGGATGCCGACGCCGGATTCCTGGTCGCCGGAACCGACGGGGCCGAGATCCACGCCGTCGCCGCGCCTCTCGCCGGCGAGACCGTCGTGACCAAGGCGCTGCCGAACGCCTTCGCGGGTACCGCGCTCGCCGCCGAGCTCGAGCCCGCCGCCGCCGAGCCGCTGACGATCGCCGGGTTCATGACGAGCATGTGCGTGGATGCGACCACGCGGGCCGCGCTCGACCTCGGCTTCGACGTCACGGTCGTCGCCGACGGCTGCGCCGCGCCCGACCTGGCGTTCGGCGGCACGACCGTCGACGGGCGCACCGTGCACACGGCGTTCCTGGCCGCGCTGCGGGATGCGGGGGCGCGGGTCGTGCCGCTCGCCGAGGTCGCCGGAGGCTGAGAGCCGATCGGCGGTCGACGATCCGTTCGCGGAGGTCGCGGCGGGCTGAGAGGCGGTCGGCGATGACGCCGATCGCCACGGATGGACGCCGTGTCGGGGGTCGCGCCTAGCGTGCGAGCGTGGTCGAATCCGTCGAGCAGTGGTGGCAGCGCCGCCAGTTCTCGCGCGGGGTCGAGATCCCGTATCCGATCGGCACCTATCGCGAGGCGTGGTCGTCGTACCCGGTGCTGATCCGGCAGTACCACCCGGATCTCAACCACGGCTTCACGCTGACGCAGATCCCGCCCGCGGCCGAGGTGCTGCTGCTCTGGGAGTGCGATGCCGGGCACCGCTTCGCCGCGACCCCGGGGGAGCAGCGCGATCGACCCGGGCGGGAACGCCGCCGGTCGTCGTGGTGCCCCGAGTGCCGTGAGCTCGCGCTGAAGCGGCCGGCGGCGCGGCCGCGGCTGCCCTCCGAGATGGATGCGGCGGTCGATCGCCCACGCCCGCGCGCGCGCCCACGCCCGAGGCCCGCCCGGCCGCTGTGCGCGAAGACGCCGGCGCTGCCCGTCGGCGAGGCCTTCATCAGCGTGTGCGCTCCCAAGCCCGCTTCGGTCGTCGAGGGCGAGCTGCGCCAGCACCTCGCCGAGCTGCTCGACCTCGACCAGAGCGCGAACGCCATCCGTCTCGGCCGGGCGTTCTTCGATCACGTGGAGGCCTGGCCCGACGTGCTGCTGCCCGAGCTGCGGATCGCGATCGAGTACGACAGCACCGGGCGGCATGGTCTCGAGCACGTCGGTCGCCGCGAGGCCGTCGACCGGCGCAAGGACCGCGCCGTGCGGGCGGCCGGCTGGGAGGTGGTGCGCATCCGCACCGGAAAGCTCCCGGCGCTCGGCCCGCACGATCTGCTCGTCAGCGGGCTGACGAAGGCGTTCTGGCCGCGGCTGCTGGATGAGCTGCGGGCGATCCGCGGAGAGCTGTTCGTCGACGCGTACCTGCGGTGAGGCGCGGGCCCGCGCGGCGGCCGAGGGCGCGCCGGCGATCAGCCGCGCAGCGCGAGCGCCTCGCTGCGCCAGCGCGCGTGCAGCAGCCAGGGATCGTCGACCCCGGCCGAGAGCGCGGCCACGTGCGCGTCCAGCTCGTCGGAGCGGGCGAACCACTCGGTCGTGCCGAAGCGGGTCGCCGCGAACTGCGCGTGCCGGGCGCGCTCGCGGTGCCGGTCGCCGCGCTCGATGGCGACGAGCTCGTCGTGCCAGAGCTGCTGCATCCGCTGGCCGAGGTTTCCCGAGGTGCCGATCTTGAAACGGTCGCCGCCGCCCGCCTCGGCGACGCGCAGGTAGTAGACGACGTCGAGGCGCAGCGGTCGGCCGCCGCGCTCGCCCAGGTCGTCGGGGAACTCGCCGTGGCGCCACTCGCACACCGCGCACAGCCAGCCGCTCGGGTAGCGCACCCCGAGACGCGAGCCGCAGGCGACGCAGGGAGCGGGCAGCGCATCCTCGACTCCCGAGGTCGCCCCGTCGATCGCGAGCGCGAGATGGTGCGCGCAGAGCGGCACGAGCGCGTCGACGGCAGCGACGTCGTCGCAGCTCGGGGCACAGCATCCGCCGCGCGACGGCGCATCGAACGGCTGGTTCCGACGTCGAGTCATGGGCGCGAGCGTAGGCCGGACCGCCGACAGGGGCGCGGGCAGGCCGCGCCGCGGCAGTGGCGCGCGGTGGTCAGCCGCGCGAGGCGTAGAGGCGACGTGAGATCTCGGCCGAGACGGCGCCGAGGCGCGCGGCCAGGTCCTCGAGGACGGCGGGATCCGTCGCGGCCGTCGCGTCGTCGGGGAAGGTGAGGGCGAGGCCGGCGACGGGCCAGTCGCGGTGGTCGAGCACGGGAACGGCGATCGACGACAGCCCGGGCGTGACGTCGCCGCGTTCCTCGGCCCATCCGCGCCGGCGCACCTCGGCGAGAACGCGGCGCAGCTCGGCGTAGCTCGTGACGCTCGGCCGGTCGGTGTGCCGCTGCACGAAGGCCTCCGCACTCGGGAACAGGGCCCGCAGCTGAGCGGGCGGCAGCGCGGCGAGGATCGCGCGCCCGCTCGCGGTGAGGGTGGCGGGCAGGCGCACATCCACGTCGGTCACGAGCCAGGGGGCGTGCTGCGCGCGCTCCTCGATCACGTAGAGCACGTCGCGGCCGTGCAGCACGACGAGGTGCGCGCTGACGCCGATCTGGTCGACGAGCCGCGCGACCTGCACGCGGGCGATGCGGGCGAGCGGCTCCTGCCGGGCGTACGCCGAGCCGAACTCGGCCGCGGCGACGCCCAGGCCGAAGCGGTTCTCGTCGGCGAGCCGCAGCACGAATCCGGAGCGCTCGGCGACTTTGAGCAGGTGGTAGACGCTCGAACGGGGCAGGTCGAGGCGCTGGGCGATGGATGCGGCGGGCAGCGGCCCGGTCGAGGCCAGCAGGCTGAGGATGCGCAGACCGTTCTCGAGCGCGGGCACCCGCGACGACGATCCGGTCACCTGCGCACCTCGACTCTCCTGCTCAGGCGAGCGCGCCGACCGCGCCCTCGACCACTTCTAGCACGCGCCCCGACACGACGTGCTGCACGGCCCGCTCGATGTCGGGTGCGGTGACGACGTCGTCGCCGGCGGGGGCGATGTCGGTGCGGAACAGCGCATGCACGGCCGAGCCCGCCGATCCCGGTGCCGCGTCCACAGCTCCGGCCGCCCCCGCGACCGCGCCCGCGCGGAAGTCGAGCGCGCGGGTGCCGGCGAGCAGTTCGATCGCGAGCACCCGGCCGAGCCCGTCGACACCGCGGCGCAGCTTGCGGGCGGCGGTCCATCCCATCGAGACGTGGTCCTCCTGCATGGCCGACGACGGGATCGAGTCCACCGAGGCGGGCACGGCGAGGCGCTTGAGCTCGCTGACGATGCCGGCGGCCGTGTACTGCGCGATCATCAGCCCCGAGTCGACGCCGGGGTCGCCGGCGAGGAACGGCGGCAGTCCGTGGCTTCGGTTCACGTCGAGCAGGCGATCGGTGCGGCGCTCGGACATGGAGGCCACGTCGGCGGCGGCGATCGCGAGGAAGTCGAGCACGTAGCCGACGGGCGCGCCGTGGAAGTTGCCGTTCGACTCGACGCGGCCGTCGAGCGTGACGACGGGGTTGTCGATCGCGCTGGTCAGCTCGATCGCGGCGACCCGGGCGGCGTGGTCGACGGTGTCGCGAGCGGCGCCGTGCACCTGCGGGGCGCAGCGCAGCGAGTACGCATCCTGAACCCGGGTGAACTGCCCGGCGGTGCGGCGCGAGACGAGCCCCGAGTCGGCGAGCACGCGGGCCATGTTCGCGGCGGAGGCGGCCTGGCCGGGATGCGGTCGCAGCGCATGCAGGTCGGCGGCGAAGACGGCGTCGGTGCCGAGCAGGGCCTCGACGCTGCCGGCGGCGCTGACATCCGCGACCCGCAGCAGCCGTTCGAGGTCGTGAAGCGCGAGCAGCAGCATGCCGAGCATGCCGTCGGTGCCGTTGATGAGCGCGAGGCCCTCCTTCTCCTCCAGCACGACCGGGGTGATGCCGGCCTCGGCGAGCGCGTCCGCGGCCGGGCGCAGCACCCCGTCGGCGTCGCGCACCTCGCCCTCGCCCATGACGGCGAGCGCGCAGTGAGCGAGCGGAGAGAGGTCGCCGGAGCAGCCGAGCGATCCGTACTCGTGCACGACCGGCGAGATGCCGGCGTTGAGCAGATCGACGTAGACCTGCGCGACCTCGGGGCGGGCGCCGGTGCGACCCGAGGCGAGCGTGTCGACGCGCAGCAGGAGCAGGGCGCGCACGACCTCGCGCTCCACCTCCGCGCCGGTTCCGGCGGCGTGCGAGCGCACGAGGCTGCGCTGCAGCTGGCGGCGCTGCTCGCGGGGGATCGACACGGTCGCGAGGGCGCCGAAGCCGGTCGAGACGCCGTAGTGCGGGGCGCTGTCGCTCGCCAGCTCGTCGATCACGCGACGGCTCGCGGCCATGTCGGCGAGGGCGCGCTCGCTCAGCTCGACACGGGCGTCGTGGCGGGCGACGGCGACGACGTCGGCGGGGGAGAGGGAGCGGCCGCCGAGGCGGATGACGACGCTGTCGTCGGATCCGCTGGAGGTCGATTCGGCGGCGGTCGTGGCGGCATCGGTCGGCGCGGCGCCGGTCGTCGTGGTGCTGGTCGGGGTCTCGGGTGCCGGGGTGCCGGGGTGCGCGCTGCTCGACGTCATGCGCCCATTCGACTGCCTGGCGGGATGACGCGGACGACGTTCCGCCGCATCCGCGTCTGTCATCTCAGACACCGGCGCGAGCGGCCGCGCTGACCCGGAGCGCGCCGCGCGGATAGCATCCCGGCCATGACGTCGGAGCCCGACCCCGCTCGCCCGCCCGCGACCGCCCTCGTGCACGATCCGCTCTGGCCGCGCACGGGGTCGTGGCCGGCGCCCGGCGCCGGGGACAGCGCCCGGGACAGCGATCTCACGCTCGTCGGCGTCGGCACCCACCGCACCTCGCTGTCGCCGAGTCGCGCCGACACGACGCCGGCGGCGATCCGGGCGGCGCTGCGACGGTACTCGGCGTTCGCGAACGTGCCCGGTCGCGGCGCGGTCGACCTCGAGCGCGAGCTGCGCTTCGCCGATGCGGGTGATCTCCTCGACCCGGACCACGGCGCCGACCCCGACGCCGACGGCGTCGACGGCGAGCAGCGCGCGATCGCCGCGCTCAGCGCCCTCGCTCGGCGCACCCGCCTGCTGCTCGCCCTCGGCGGCGACAACGCCGCGACCGTCCCCGTCGCCCTCGGAGCCTGGGGAGACCGGATCGCCGAGGCCGGCCTCATCACCTTCGACGCCCATCACGACCTGCGCGAGGGGATCAGCAACGGATCCCCGGTGCGCCGGCTCATCGAGGCCGGTCTCGACCCGCGGCGGATCGTGCAGATCGGCATCGCCGACTTCGCGAACTCGCTCGAGTACTCGCGTCGGGCGCGCTGCCTCGGCATCACGGTCATCACGCGCGACGAGCTGTTCGACCGGCCGATCGCCGACGCGGTGGCCGAGGCGCTCGAGATCGCGGGCGGCGCCGGGCCGACGGCCCGCATCCATGTCGACGTCGACGTGGATGTGTGCGACCGCTCCGTCGCGCCCGGCTGCCCGGCGTCGGTGCCCGGCGGGCTGTCGGCGGCCGAGCTGCGACGTGCCGTGCGCACGATCACGGCGGATGCGCGCGTCGCCTCCCTCGATCTGACCGAGATCGACGCGGCGGCCGACGCGCCCGACGGGCGCACCGTGCGTCTCGCGGCGCAGCTCGTGCTCGAGTCCGCGGCGGGTCTGGCCGCCCGCCCCTGAGAGCCGCTGGACACCGCCGGTGTCGCCGGCGTCTGGCCGGCCAGACAGGCGCACCGCGCAGCGCGTTGCCGCGCCGGGAGACCCGAGCTTGGATCGACTCGACAGCATCGCTCGACCGCATCGACAGCGACACCGCTCGACAGCATCGCCCGATGACACGACCAGCACGCCGCGCGCACCGACGCCCGCGGCGAGGAAGGTGACGAGATGGCCCTCCCCGGATCCCGCCCCGTGCGCGCTGCGCGCGGCACCGAGCTGACCGCCCGCAGCTGGCAGACCGAGGCGCCGCTGCGCATGTTCCACAACAACCTCGATCCCGAGGTCGCCGAGCGTCCCGACGATCTCGTCGTCTACGGCGGCACCGGTCGCGCCGCGCGCAGCTGGGAGGCCTTCGACGCGATCACCGCCGAGCTCACCGGGCTCGCCGACGACGAGACGCTGCTGGTGCAGTCGGGCAAGCCGGTCGGCGTGCTGCGCACGAACCCCTGGGCGCCGCGGGTGCTGCTCGCCAACTCCAATCTCGTCGGCGACTGGGCGACCTGGCCCGAGTTCCGGCGGCTCGAGGCCGAGGGGCTCACGATGTACGGCCAGATGACGGCCGGCTCGTGGATCTACATCGGCACCCAGGGCATCCTGCAGGGCACCTTCGAGACCTTCGCCGCGGTCGCCGCGAAGCGCTTCGGCGGCACCCTCGCCGGCACCCTCACCCTGACCGGCGGATGCGGCGGCATGGGCGGCGCGCAGCCGCTCGCCGTCACGCTCAACGGCGGCGTCTGCCTGATCGTGGATGTCGACGAGACCCGGCTGCGTCGTCGCGCCGGCAAGCGCTACCTCGATCAGGTCGAGACGGATCTGGATGCGGCGCTCGCCGCAGTGCTGACCGCCAAGGCCGAGCGTCGGGCGCTCAGCGTCGGGGTCGTCGGCAATGCCGCGGAGGTGTTCCCCGAGCTGCTGCGCCGCGGCGTCGCGATCGACGTCGTGACCGACCAGACCTCGGCGCACGATCCGCTCTCCTACCTGCCGATCGGCATCGGCGTCGACGAGTGGCGTGACCGCACGGCGGCCGATCCCGGGGACTTCACCCGCCGCGCCCGCGAGTCGATGGCGGCGCACGTGGCCGCGATGGTCGGCTTCCAGGACGCCGGCGCCGAGGTCTTCGACTACGGCAACTCGATCCGCGACGAGGCGCGCCAGGGCGGCTTCGAGCGGGCGTTCGCGTTCCCCGGCTTCGTGCCCGCCTACATCCGCCCGCTGTTCTGCGAGGGCCTCGGACCGTTCCGCTGGGTCGCCCTGTCGGGCGATCCGAAAGACATCGAGGTCACCGATCGCGCGATGCTCGAGCTGTTCCCCGAGAACGAGCACCTGCATCGCTGGATCGCGGCGGCCCAGGAGCACGTCGAGTTCGAGGGGCTGCCGGCCCGCATCTGCTGGCTCGGCTACGGCGACCGCGCCAAGGCGGGCGTGCGCTTCAACGAGCTCGTCGCGTCGGGCGAGATCTCGGCGCCGATCGTGATCGGGCGCGATCACCTCGACTCCGGCTCGGTCGCCTCGCCGTACCGCGAGACCGAGTCGATGCTCGACGGCTCCGACGCGATCGCCGACTGGCCGCTGCTCAACGCGCTCACCGCCGCATCGTCGGGCGCGACCTGGGTCTCGATCCATCACGGCGGCGGCGTCGGGATCGGTCGCAGCATCCACGCCGGCCAGGTCGGCGTCGCCGACGGCACCGCGCTCGCCGCCGAGAAGCTGCAGCGGCTGCTGACGAACGATCCGGCTCTCGGGGTCATGCGGCACGTGGATGCCGGCTACGCCCGCGCCGCCGAGGTCGCAGCCGACCGCGGGGTGCGCGTGCCGATCGCGCCCACGATCCGCGACGGCGCCGACCTCGCTGCCGGCACTGACGGCGGCGCCGCATGACCTCGCCGGGCACCCTGCTCGTCACGAACATCGGCGAGCTCACGACGAACGACGACGAGCACCGCGACGGGGCGCGCATCACGGATGCCGCGGTCGTGATCGAGGGCGACCGCTTCGTCTGGGTGGGGGAGGCGTCGGCGGCGCCCTCGGTCGATCAGCGGCTGGATGTCGGCTGTCGCGCCGCGCTGCCGGGCTGGGTCGACGCGCACACGCACCTGGTCTACGCCGGCGACCGCTCGGCCGAGTTCGAGGCCCGGATGGCCGGGCAGGCCTACGTCGCGGGCGGGATCGCCACCACGGTCGCCGCGACGCGCGCGGCCGACGAGGGCGAACTCGAGCGTCTGCTCGTGCAGCGGGTCAGCGAGGCGCAGGCCTCGGGCACGACCGCGCTGGAGACGAAGACGGGCTACGGGCTGACGGTGGCCGACGAGGAGCGGGCCGCGCGGATCGCGGCGCGCTACGCCGACGAGGTCACGTTCCTCGGCGCGCACGTCGTGCCGCCGGAGGCGGAGGCCGACGGCGCCTCCGGGCGCAGCGCCTACCTCGACCTGGTGACGGGTCCGATGCTCGACGCCGTCGCGCCGCACGTGAGCGCGGTCGACGTGTTCTGCGAGCAGGGCGCCTTCAGCGAGGAGGAGAGCGCGCGAGTGCTGCGCGCCGCCGCCGAGCGCGGACTCGCGACCCACGTGCACGGCAACCAGCTTGGCTACGGGCCGGGCGTGCGGCTCGCGGTCGAGCACGGCTCGCTCAGCGTCGATCACGTCGGCTTCCTCGACGAGGGCGACGTGGATGCGCTGGCCGGCACCTGGCACGACCCCGCGCGCGAGCGCGGCACGGTGGCGACCGTGCTGCCCGCCTGCGACCTGTCGACGCGGATGCCGCTCGCGCCCGCCCGGCGCCTGCTCGACGCGGGCGTGCCGATCGCGATCGCGAGCAACGCGAATCCCGGCACCTCGAACACGTCGTCGATGGCCTTCTGCGTCGCGACGGCGGTGCTGCAGATGCGGCTGACGGTGGCGGAGGCGGTGCGGGCCGCGACGCTCGGTGGAGCGATCGCGCTCGACCGTCACCGCGCGCATCCCGCCGTCGGAGATCGGCCGGAGCGCCCGCGGCTCGGCGTCGTGGCGGTCGGGGCGCGAGCAGACCTGCACCTGCTCGACGCCCCGAGCGCGAGCCACCTCGCCTACCGGCCGGGCATGCCGCTGACGCACGCGGTCTGGCGGGCCGGCCGCCGGGTGGTCTGAGCGGAGCAGCAGCGAGAGCGGGACCGGAGCCCGGCCGACGTCATCCCTGCCACGATTCTTGGCAGGATCTCGACGGCGCGACGGATGCCGCCATCACTAGCCTGGCCACATGACTCGGCGCGGCGTGATCCTGTTCGCGGCGCTCGGGCTCGCCTGGGGCGTTCCGTACCTGCTGATCAAGGTCGCCGTCGGCGAGCTCGAACCGGCCGCGGTCGTGCTCGGCCGCACCGCGATCGGCGCGATCGTGCTGCTGCCGCTCGCGCTCGCCCGCCGCCAGGTGCTCGTGGTGCTGAAGCGCTGGAAGACGCTCCTCGCCTACACGATCGTCGAGATCGTGCTGCCCTGGTTCTTCCTCTCGAGCGCCGAGACCCGGCTGCCGAGCTCGACCTCCGGACTTCTGCTCGCGGCCGTCCCCATCGTCGGGGTGATCGTCGCGATCGTCATGGGGCGTCCCGAGCGGCTCGGCATCTGGGGCGTCGCCGGGATGGTGCTCGGCACGCTCGGCGTGGCCGCGCTCGTCGGCCTCGACGTCGCCGGATCCGACCTGGTCGGCGTCGCCGAGCTCGCGATCGTCGTCGTCGGCTACGCGCTCGGACCGGCGATCCTGGCGCGGTGGATGTCCGACCTGCCCGGCCTCGGCGTGGTCGCCGTGTCGCTCGCGCTCGCCGCCGTGGTCTACGTCCCGGTGACGGCGCTGACCGGCGCGTTCCCCGCATCCGTTCCGTCGCTGCCCGTCCTCGGCTCGGTCGTCGGACTCGGCCTGATCTGCAGCGCGCTCGCGTTCCTGCTGATGTTCGCGCTCATCCGCGAGATCGGGCCGGTGCGCATGACGATGATCACCTACGTCAACCCCGCGGTCGCGATCGCCGCCGGCGCGCTCGTGCTCGGCGAGCGGGTGACGGTGTGGACGATCGTCGGCTTCGTGCTGGTGCTCGCCGGCTCGTTCCTGGTGACGCGACGGCGCGGCGCGGCCGAGCCGGCGATCGTGCCCGAGGCGGATGCGGCGGTCGTCGGCGAGCGGGCCGCTCCTGCCCGGTCTGCCCGGCCGGATCCGCGATGATCGAGGCATGAGCGACGACGACGCGAACGGCACCGGCGGCATCGAGCATCAGCCGGAGGTCGTGATCAGCGTGGCGCTGGCCGAACCGCTGACGCCGTCGACCCGGCTTCTCAAGGCGCTCAACCGCACGACGGGGCGCTCGCTCGGCGAGCTGCAACGCGCGGCCGAGTCGCGCGAGCCCGTCGTCACCGTGAGCCTGTTCGGCGCCGATCACCTCGCCGCCGCGCCCCGCGTGCTCGGCACCGCCGAGCTGCTCGTCGAGAACGGCCTCGCGATCGAGGTGTACGACCGCACGGACGGCGCGCCCGAGCGGATCGATCTGCCCACGCTGCGTCAGATCCTCGGCGAGGCAGGCTGACGAATCCGGCGCGATTCGAGGTGAGGCAAGCCTTACCTATACTGGGCGCGTGACCACGCCGCCGCATTCGACCCCCTCGGTCGACGCCTCGGCGGCATCCACGAGATCCACGGCGTCGCCGGTCGCGGCTGCCGCGACGGAGACGCCGCTGCCGCTCGAGGTGCGCGGTCTGCGCATCCGCCACGAGGACCGCCCGCGGTGGACGCCCGACGGCGTCGACCTCGAGGTGCGGCTCGGCGAGGTCGTGCTGCTGCTCGGCCCCTCCGGGTCGGGCAAGTCGACACTCGCGTCGGCGCTCAACGGGCTCACGCCGCAGTCGATCCCCGCCGACATGCAGGGCACGGTGCGGGTCGCGGGCATCGGCACCGACCACGAGTCGGTCGGCCGGCTCAGCGCGCACGTCGCGATGGTGTTCCAGGACCCGGATGCGCAGATCGTCACGGGAACGGTGCTCGATGAGGTCTGCTTCGGGCCCGAGAACCTGCTCGTGCCCGCCGAGGAGGTGCTCGAGCGCGCGGAGGCGGCGCTGCGCCGCGTCGGGCTCTGGGAGCGGCGCGACGAGAATCCTGATCGGCTCTCGGGCGGCGGCCGGCAGCGGCTCGCGATCGCCGCCGCGCTCGCCCTGCGCGCTCCGCTGATCGTGCTCGACGAGCCGACCGCGAACCTCGACCCGGCCGGCATCGACGAGGTCTACGCCGCCCTCGCCGAGCTCGTCGCGACCGGCGATCACGCCCTCGTGCTCATCGAGCACAACCTCGACGCCGCGATGCAGCTCGTCGACCGGGTGCTCGTGCTGGATGGGCTGGGGCGCGTCGCCGCGTCGGGCCCGGCGCGCGAGGTGCTGACGGAACGGGCGGAGGAGCTGCACGATCTGGGCGTCTGGCTGCCCGAGTCGACGCTCGCGGCGCTGCGACTGCGGGCCGCCGGCATCCACCTCGACCCGCTGCCGCTCACGCCGGCCGACCTGACGCGCGCGCTGGACGCGATCGAACTGCCGGAGCCGCGGACGCGCGTCGCCGAGCGGGAGCGCGAGTCCATCAGCGCCGCCGCCGAGGGGCGTGCGAACGGCACGGCGGCGGACACCGTCGCACCGCCCGCATCCGACCTCGCCCTCGACGTCCGCGGCCTCGCGCTGAGCCGCGGCGGCGTGCCCGTGCTGCACGACGTCGACCTCGCCCTCGGACGCGGCCGCTTCCTCGCGCTCGTCGGCGAGAACGGCGCCGGCAAGACGAGCCTGCTGCAGGCGATCGCGGGCGTCATCCGCGCCCCGAAGGGCCGGATCAGGGTCGCGGGTCTCGACCCGGCGACGACGGATGCGCGACGCCTCGCCGACCGCATCGGCTTCGTCTTCCAGAACCCCGAGCACCAGTTCATCCGCGGCACGGTCGCCGACGAGCTCGCGCACGGCCTCGAGCTGCGCCGCGTCGACCCCGACGAGATCGCGACGCGGGTGGAGGCGATGCTCGCCCGCGTCGACCTGGGCGAGCTGCGCGACGTGCATCCCTTCCTGCTCTCGGGTGGGCAGAAGCGCCGGCTCTCGGTCGGCACCGCGCTCATCACCGGGGCCGAGGTGCTCGCGCTCGACGAGCCGACCTTCGGGCAGGATCGCGCCCGCGCCGCCGAGCTGCTCGACATCCTCGACGACCTCGTCGCGGGCGGAACGACCGTGATCGCCGTGACGCACGACCTGCAGCTGGTCGCCGACCACGCGAGCGACACGGCCGTGCTCGCCGGCGGCCGCGTGCTCGCGGCGGGGGAGACGGGTCGCATCCTCGCCGGCGATGAGCTCGAGCGTGCCGGGTTGCGGCGCCCGCCGCTCGCGACCGCGCTGGGCGGGCTCACCCGCCATCCAGCCTGGCGGGGCCTGACCCGGATGGCGGATCTGCCGTGAGCGCGGGATCGGCGACCGAGGTCGGCGCGACGACCGCGGCGGCACCCGCGACGGCGGCGACAGCTGCGACGACGGCGCGATTCGACCCCTACGCCTCGGCGACGGACGTGCCGCGGCGCCGCTTCCTGCACCATCTGAACCCGCTGGCGACCGTGCTCGGACCGCTGCCGGCCATGGTGCTGCTGCTGTTCACCCGCTCGATCCCGCAGCCGCTCGCCTTCCTCGCACTGGCCGTGCTGCTGCTTCTGGTCGGGGCGGCCGTCGCCCCGCGGCGGGCGCTGGGGCTCGCGGTCGCGGGCATCGCGATGGTCGCACTGCTCACCGCGAGCTTCGGCTTCTGGGCCGACCCACGGCACGCGGCCGGCACGACCGTGCTGCTGTGGATCGGCGACTACCGCCTGCTCGAGGGCTCGCTGCTCACCGGCCTGGCGACCGCGCTGCGGCTCACCGCGGTCGTCGCGCTGACCCTCATCGGCGGTCTCACCTCGAGCGGGGTCGACCTGGTGCGTGCGCTCGTGCAGCACGCACGTCTGCCCTACCGCATCGGGTACACCGCGCTGGCGGCGTTCCGCTTCGTGCCGCGCTTCCGCTACGAGCTCGACGTGATCCGCGCGGCGCACCGGGTGCGCGGGATGACGGGCGGGCGCGGTCCGATCGCCGCGGTCCGCCGCCAGTTCAGCTACGTCATCCCGCTGCTCGCCGGGGCCATCCGGCACGCGGAGCGCGTGGCTCACGCCATGGACTCGCGCGCCTTCGGGGCGTTCCGCACCCGCACCGAACGGCACCGCATCCCGTTCCGGGCGCGCGACGTCGTGTTCATCGCCCTGTTCTGGCTCGCGACCGCCGCGATCCTGCTGCTGCTCTGACGCGGGCCGCGTTCGCGCGCCCGCCCCATCCCATCCGTTCCGATCCAGGAGACCCCGTGACCTCGACCACCCCGCCGACTGATTCCTCGTCGAGCGCCCGTCCGGCCGCCGGCGGGGATTCCGCGCCTGCTCCCGCTCCCGCTGCCGGCCCGGCGTCGACCTCGCCGCACGCCGCACGCCGCAGCCGCGGTCGCGTGACGACCGTCTACCTGCTCACCTGCGCCGTGATCGGCGTCGCGGGCGGCATCCTGCTGATCCCGGCGAACTGGGTGTCGACGGTGCTGTTCGCGACGGCGCCGTTCGCGAGCGCCGTGCTCGGCGGGCTGTGGATCCTGCCGGCCGTCGTGGCGCTGCGTCTGCTGCAGCGGCCGGGGGCGGGGCTGCTGGTCGGTCTCATCTCGGGGCTCGTGATCGTGCCGTTCTCGGGCTACGGCTTCACCTCGGTGCTGACGAACCTGTTCTGGGCGTTCTTCCCCGAGGTCGCGTTCCTGATCGTCGGCTACCGCTTCTGGACGCTGGCGCAGCACTACGCCGGCGCCGTGCTCGTCGGCGTCGCCTACCCGCTGTTCGCCTGGGCCTCGTTCGACCTCGACTCGTTCCCGCTCGGACTGCAGATCGCCTTCGTCGCGCTGAACATCGCCAGCGGCGTCGCCGCGACGGCGATCGGACTCGCGATCGCGGCCGGCCTGCGCCGAGCCGGGGTCGCGCGCGCTGCGGCGCGCCGTCCGCGCCCGCGGGTCGACGCCGGGGATGCCGCCGCGGCCTGAGTTCGCTGTCGCCCGCGTCGTCTGAGGGCGTGCCAGGTCGGCTGCGTAGCCCGGTCTGGAGCGCCTCCGGGGCGGTGCGGTTCGGTGGTCTGAGACTCCGACGACTGCGCTTTCCTGATGATCGCGTCCGCGTCCGCGTCGGCTCGATGCGCCGCCGTGGAGATCACGCCGATGCGGGCCGGAGGCCGACGGCTTACCGGCTGTGACGTGGCGTCGAGCGCTCCGCGCAGGCTCGAGCCATCGCAGCGGAGTTCGAGCTGATCCCGGTCTGTGGCCGATTGCCCGGGTGTGGTGCGGCGTCGATCGTCCCGTGTCGGATGTGATCGGTGTCGGCAACTGCTGTTGCGCCGGGGTGAGGTTCCGGCGATCGCTGCGGCTGCGGCTCCCGTTGCGACTTCAGCTGCGACTGCGACTGCGACTGCGACTGCGACTGCGGCTGCCGCTGCCGCGCGATGTGATGGGTCGGCCGTGTGAACACTCGCGCGTTGCCGTGAAGCGCTGCGTACTGCCAAGGGCGACGTCGAGAGCGTGCGGCGGAGCGTTCTGGCGTCGTTCGATCAGAACGGCGCGAGGTCGCAGTCGTGGTCAGCTCGCCGCACGGGGACGCTGACGGCATCCGGCGGATCGGGCACCCCGCCCGGGTCGTGGAATAGATCCTGCGGATCGTCGATCTGCTCGGGCGGGTCGTCGAGTTCCGCCGGCCGTTGCCGGGCGTGGTGGCGGATGGGGTGTCCGAGGGGCACGAAGGCGACCGGTGGCGCTGGTGTGTCTTCGCGGTAGATGCGGCCGGTCGGGGAGGTCCATTCCAGGACCCCGCCGGGATGTTGTTCCACTCGCCAGGGGGTGAATTGCTTCATCGAGTGATGTCGCTGGCAGAGGTGAGCGAGGTTGGTCAGAGCGGTGGGGCCGCCGAGGGCGTGGTCGACGGTGTGGTCGAGTTCGCAGCGGATCGCGGCCTGTCGGCATCCGGGGAAGCGGCAGTGCAGATCTCGGGCACGCAGGTGGCGACGCTGTTCGAGACTCGGCCTGTACCGGTCGACCGCGACCGTGGTCCCGTCGAGCGGATTCGTGAGCAGTCGCGTCCACGACGAGGTCTCGCCGGCGAGGTAGCGGGCGGTCCCGGCGTCGATCGGGCTGCGGCCGACGAGGTCAGCCGGGTTCTCGTTGTCGCCGAGGAGCGTCAACGCCGAGACGGTGACCTGCACCTGCGCGCGGATCGCCCCGAGCGCACCCGCCCCGTCACCGTGGACGGTCGGGTCGAGCGCGGGCGACCCGGCGAGGATCAGGTCCGCGAACAGGTCCGCGCGGATCTGATCGGCCGTGCGACGATCGGTGCCCGCCGTGCCGACCGAGGGCGTCGTTCCCTCGAGTGCGGAGTCGGCGTCCTGCACCGCGTTCGCCATGCGGGTGAGGCGGTCGAGGATGCCGTCGCCGATGACCGTCGGGACCGTGGCGATGACATCGCACATCCCGTCTCGGCCCGGGACCAGGCGCACCGCGCGCTGGCGGGCGGCGTCCTGGTGTCGTTCGGTGAAGGACTGTTCCGTGAGTCTCTCCGCGTACTGCTCGAGCCCGGCACGCAGCCGGTTCGGGGTGTCGTTCAGGCTGCGGTCGATCGCCTCCCGCTCGAACTCGGCCCGACGATCCACCGGAACCACACGACCCACATCGACGATCACCGTCACGTGGCCGCGGGTGATGAACCCGTGCTCCCACGCCGACAACGCCGCCGGATAGAACTCCACGATCTCCCGCGCTTCCCCGATCCGGCGCTGCACCGTCCGGTCCGGGGAACGCAGCACCCCGCCGATCTCGGCGGCGATCGACCTCAGCGCCATGTCATGCGTCCGCACGTTCGCCGGCGAACCCGCCGCCTCGGTCTCGGCGAGCTGGCCTGCTCGGGCGAGCATCCGCACCTCCGCCACCTGACCCGCCGTCAACAACGCCAGCGCCGACTCCGCGTCACGTACCAGCCCGGGCAACGACGCGTCACCACCAGCCACACCACCGGCGACGCCGCCTGCAGTTGGCGTCACGACGCCGTCGACGCCGCCGCCGTCAGCGGACGGCGCTCGACCGTCGCTCCCGGGTGTCGTCGTGGGCTTCTCCATACCTGCACTGTGACAGTCACCACCGACATCCGCCGGAACACCACTGCCGATCAGAACCGCAGATCAGATGCATGTTCCACCGACATACCGGCTCCACTGAAGTCGACGTCAGAACGCCGGATCGAGTGCACGCGCCATCGACGCTCTCGGAGGTCCGGTCTGCAGTAGTGCGGGCCGCGCGACCGCACGATCCGTTGGTGACAGTTGCGGCGGGCGCTCGCATCATCGACCGTGTGCGCCGTTCGACCGGCCGAGTCTCGGAGCCGTGAGCTGCTGGAGATCGTGTCGTGGTGATCAGCGGTGCCGCTCGCGGCCAGCGGCACCGCTCACGGTCAGCGCTGGTCGCTGCCGATCGCCGCTGGCTGCCTGACGTCGCTGGCTGCGTCCCGCGCAGCCCACATCCGCCGCGTCCTACGCCGCTGGCCGTCCGTCGCCACCGGCACGTTCTGCGTCCCTCGCCGCCTCGGACCTCCATTTATCCGACGCCGCGACGCCCGACGCCCGCCGAGAACCGGCGCAGCCGTTCTCAGAACTCGATCCGCCCGAAGCGGTTGTGGAACTCGCCGGTCGGCCCGTCGGTGCCCAGCAGCGCCAGCTTCACGGTCGCATCCGTGCCCTCGGTCACCGTCTGGTGCCCGCCGTGCCGGTTGAAATCGGTGGCCGTGTAGCCGGGGTCGCTCACGTTGACTCGGAACGACGGCAGGTTCTTCGCGTACTGCACGGTCAGCGCGATCGCCGCCGCCTTCGAGGCCGCGTACGGGATCGCGGGTACCGGGAACTCGTCGGTGCCCGGCGTCGTGAGGAACTTCGGCCAGCCCACGCCCGAGGCGACGTTGACGATGACCGGGTTCGCCGAGCGCCGCAGCAGCGGCAGCGCCGCCTGGGTGACGCGCACGAGGCCGGTCACATTGGTGTCGAGCACGGTCGCGATCGCGTCGGCGTCGAGGTCGTCGACGCCGAAGGAGGTGCCGAGGATGCCGGCGTTGTTGACGAGCACGTCGAGCTCGGGCAGGGAGGCGAGGGCGGCATCCACGCTCGCCTGGTCGGTCACGTCGAGCTGCACGGGGTGGGCGCCGATCTCGCGGGCGGCCTCGCCGGACGCGGTGTCGCGCATGCCGGCGTAGACGGTGTGGCCGGCCTCGATCAGGCGGCGGGCGGTCTCGAGTCCGAGGGAGCGGTTCGCTCCGGTGATGAGTGTCGTGGTCATGCCTCGAGCCTGCGCTGATCGGCGGCGGGGGACCAGGCACCGGCTGACGGTGGGTCTGAGCGAGAGGGGGAACAGGAGTACCAGGCAGCCGCTCGCCGCGAAGGGCACCATGGAGGCATGGACGAGTTCGCGCAGGTGCTGCGCGCCTGGCGCGACCGGGTGCGCCCCGACGACGTCGGTCTGCCGGCCGGGGCCGGACGTCGGACGCCGGGCCTGCGGCGGGAGGAGCTCGCGCTGCTCGCCGGGGTGAGCGTCGACTACATCGTGCGCCTCGAGCAGGGGCGCGCGACGCATCCCTCGACCCAGCTGCTCGGCGCCCTCGCCCGGGCGCTGCGACTCGACGAACGCGAGCGCGATCACCTCTATCGCGCGGCGGGCGCGGCGCCGCCCTCGGCGGGCACCGTGCCCGTGCACATCACGCCGGGCGTGCAGCGCCTGCTCGACCGCTGCACCGACACCCCGGTCGCCGTCTACTCGGCGACCTGGGACCTGCTGCGCTGGAACGAGCTCTGGGCGGCGCTGCACGGCGACCCGTCGCACCGCGTCGGCATCGAGCGCAACGTCGCCTGGCGCACCTTCGTCGAGCAGGACGACCACGTCACCCACACCCCGGTCGACCAGGAGGCCTTCGCCGCCGATCTCGTGGGCGACCTGCGCGCCGCCGTCGGCCGATACCCGGAGGATGCGGGTCTGCGCCGGCTCATCGCGCGCCTCACCGAGGCCTCATCCGACTTCGCCCGCCGCTGGAGCACCGCGCACGTCGCCGAGCACCGGGTGAGCCGCAAGATCGTGCACGGCTCGGCCGTCGGCGACGTCACCGTCGACTGCGACGTGCTGACCGCGCCCGGCAGCGACCTGCGGCTCGTGCTCTACTCGGCGGCGCCGGGCAGCGAGGATGCCGAGAAGCTGCGCCTGCTGCGCGTCGCCGGTACCCAGCGACTCGGCATCGCGGACTGCGCGGCGGTGGCGAGCGATCCGCCGTCGTCGGGCATCACGATCGCCCGCTGACGTCGGCGAAACGGGAAGGGCACCGGATTCCTGCAGGTCGAGAGGTCATGATCCGCCCATGCCCGGCCCGCGGATCCATGTCGCCCAGTTCGTCGCCGCCGACCTCTCCCGGGTCTGGACCGCCCTGACGACGAGCGCGGGCGTCGGCTCGTGGTGGTGGTCGCACTGGGCAGGGGTCGACGTCCGCTTCGACGCCGTCGTCGGCGACGACTACTCGATCGCCGCGCCGCAGCAGGGCATCCACCTCGTCGGGCGATTCGAGGCGGTCGAGCCGGAATCGCGCCTGGTGCTCACCTGGCGCTGGCGGGACGCCGAGCGCAGCGACCCGGAGGAGCGAGTCGAGATCCGGCTCACGCCGAGCACCGAGCGGCCCGGCACCGAGGTGACCGTGCAGCACAGCGGCCCCTGGACGAGCGACGCTCCCGGCGAACTGAACCTGCAGGGCTGGACCTTCACTCTCGGTCAGCTCGCCCGCACTCTCGCCTGATCCGTCGCGGTCCGACGCCTCCCGTCCCGTCGACGGGGATCGACCGTCCGGCCGGATGACGCCGTGTGACAGCCATCGTCGAGGGTGCACGCGTGAGCACGTAGTTTGCTCGGAACGGCCTCCGCGACGACGCGGAAGCCGCGACCGAACTGCCCGCGTCCGCGCCGACGAAGCGCCGGGCGTCCGCACCGCGAGGAGCACAGAACCGTGACGACCGATCGACCGCTGCACGCCGCCGGCTCCGGGCTGGGCTTCAGCACGCGCCAGCTGCATGCCGGCGACCAGTCGGATGCGCAGCACGGCTCGCGCACGACCCCGATCTTCCTCACCGCGGGCTTCGAGCTCGACGACTTCGACGCCGCGGGCGCGCTGTTCTCGGGTGAGCGCGACGGCTACGTCTACTCGCGCCACGGCAACCCGACCGCCGCCGCCGCCGAGCGCCGCATCGCCGCGCTGGAGGGCGGCGATGACGCGATCCTCGTCGCGAGCGGTCAGGGCGCCGTGGCCGGGGCGCTGCTCGGCCTGCTCAACGCGGGCGACCACCTCGTCGCCTCGGCGAGCATCTACGAGGGCACGCGCGGCCTGCTCGGCGAGCACCTCGAGCGCTTCGGCGTCACGATCAGCTACGTCACCGCCCCGCACGACCCGGCGGCCTGGGAGGCCGCGATCACGCCGAGCACCCGCGTGCTGTTCGGCGAGAGCATCCCGAACCCCAAGAACGACGTGCTCGACATCGCCGCCGTCGCCGAGGTCGGGCACCGCCACGGCGTGCCGCTCGTCGTCGACAACACCCTCGCGACGCCCTACCTGGTGCGTCCGCTCGAGCACGGGGCGGATGTCGTGGTGCACTCCGCGAGCAAGTTCCTGGCCGGTCACGGCTCGGTGCTCGGCGGCTTCATCGTCACCGGCCACGGCTTCGACTGGGGCGCCGGCGGCTACCCGCAGCTGAGCGAGCGCCGCGGATCCGACGGCCGCACCGCGGTCGAGCGCCACGGCGACCAGGCATATGTGCGCTACCTGCGCGAGCTCGTCGTGCCGCGCTTCGGCGCCGTGCCCTCGCCGCTGCACGCCTTCCTCATCCAGCAGGGCATCGAGACGCTCTCGCTGCGGGTGCAACGCCAGTCGGCGTCGGCGCTCGCGGTCGCGCGCTTCCTCGAAGCCCAGCCCGAGATCGCGAGCGTCGACTACGCCGGACTCGACTCGAGCCCGCACCACGCCGTCGCCGAGCGCTACTTCACGGCCGGCTACGGCTCGGTCTTCGCGATCACGCTCGCCGGCGGGCGCCCCGCCGCCCGCGCGCTCTACGACGCGCTCGAGATCTTCACCCGCATGACGCACCTCGGCGACGTGCGCTCGCTCATCCTGCATCCCTCCACCACGACCCACGTGCTGCGCACCGACGCCGAGAAGCGCGAGGCCGGCATCGGCGAGGGGCTGCTGCGGCTCTCGATCGGCCTCGAGGATGTCGACGACCTCGTCGCCGACCTCGAGCGCGGGCTCGCCGCGATCCGGGCGCTCGGCTCGGTCGACGGGGATGCCGTCGGCTCCCCGTTCGACGACGCCGACCCGACCGCGGTGACGGCGCGGGCCGTCGCCGAACCCGACCCGCGCATCGCCGCGCTCGACCGGATCGCGGAGGCCGTCTGATGGCCAAGCAGCAGCACTTCGGCTGGTTCCTCTCGCGCGGCTTCGGCCCGCACGGCTGGGGCAAGCCCTACTGGGACTGGGACTACGACTGGCGTCGCCCCGACCTCTACCAGCAGTCGGTGCGCGCCCTCGAGCAGGCCGGGCTCGACCTGGTCATCATCGAGGACGCGCTGTCGGCGGGCTTCCCCGAGACGCTCGACCTGCGCATCCGCGGGGCCTACGGCGCGCCGAAGCACGACCCGGTCGCGCTGACGCCCTACCTGCTGAATGCGACGCAGCACCTCGGCATCGTGCCGACCGTCAACGTCGCCAGCTGGCTGCCCTACGTCGCGGCGCGCCAGTTCGCGAGCCTGCACCACCTCAGCGATCACCGCGTCGGCATCAACGTCGTCACCGACACGGGCAGCGCCCGGCACCTCGGGCTCGAGCCGGTGCCGCACGACCGCGCCTACGATCGCGCCGACGAGTGGATCAGCGGCATCCGCGAGCTCTGGCACAGCTGGGGCGAGGGCGCCGTCGTCGCCGACGCCCAGACCGGGCGCTACGCGGATGCGAGCCGCATCACCGCGACGCAGCACGAGGGCGAGTTCTTCCGCTTCGAGGGTCCGCTCAACGCCGTGCCCTTCGAGCTCAGCGACCCGGCGATCGTGTCGCCCGGCGGATCGCCGCGCGGCATCGACTTCGCCGGCAAGCACTCCGACGTGCAGCTCGCGCTCGCCTCGCTCGACGTGAACAGCATCCGGGCCTACGCCGAGAAGGTGCGCGCGGCGGCCGCCGTCTACGGGCGCGAGCGCGACATCCGCACCCTGTTCGTGTTCAAACCGCAGATCGTCAGCAGCCGCGAGGAAGCGGACCGGATCGTCGCCGCGTCGGCGGACCCGGACGAGGGCCAGCTGCGCGAGATCGCGCTCGGCTGGTCATCCGACTCGGAGACCGACCTGACGGCGCTCGACCTCGACCGTCCGCTCGACGAGGGCGTCTTCGGCCAGCACGTCTCCCGCGGCACGATCAGGGGCCTGCTCGGCCGCTTCGACGACTTCGCCGAGCAGCCGCTGCGCCAGGTGCTGGCTCAGCACGCCCGCCTCGGCCGCGTGTCGAGCCGCGAGGGCTACGTCGGCACCGCCGACGAGATCGCCGACTTCATCGAGGAGCTCGGCGACGACGGCACCGCCGACGGCTTCATCTTCTCGGGCGACCTGCACCCGGTCACGATCCACCGCACGCTGGATGAGCTGGTGCCGATCCTGCGTCGGCGCGGCGTGCTTCGCCGCGATTACGGCCAGGGCGGCGTCGTCGGCAACCTGCGCGACTTCTGATCCGCAGGCGGTCGGCGTGCCCGCCGCCGGGTTCGGGTCGGGCCGGCCGGCACGCCGACATCAGGACCGGCGAGGCCCGGCCAGGAGACCGAGCCCCGTCGGAGGGATCGCTCGGATCAGGCCCGGCGGTATTGGGCGAGCATCGGGCACTCGAAGGGGTCGCGGGCGGCGAGGCCGACGCGGTTGAGGTACGCGATCACGATCGCGTACGACTGGCCGAGGCTCGTCTCGGTGTAGGGCACGGCGAGTTCGGCGCACTTCTCCTGCACCAGCTGGCGGGCGCTCGACAGGTGCGGGCGGGCCATGCTCGGGAAGAGATGGTGCTCGATCTGATAGTTGAGGCCACCCATGAGCGCCGTCGCCCACCAGCCGCCCCGGATGTTGCGCGAGGTGCGCACCTGCTTGGTGAAGAAGTCGAGACGCGCGTCCTTCGCGATCACGGCCATGCCCTTGTGATTCGGCGCGAAGGAGGCGCCCATGTAGACGCCGAAGACGGCGAGCTGCACCCCGACGAAGGCGAAGGCCATGCCGAGAGGCAGCAGCAGGAACACCGGAACGAGCACGATCGCGAACCGCGCGGCGATCATGCCGAGCTCGAACCAGCGCGACTTGACGCTGCCGCGCGAGAACAGGTGGCGCAGGCTCATCCAGTGCAGGTTGACGCCCTCGAGCGTCAGCAGGGGAAAGAACAGCCAGCCCTGGAAGCGGGTGATCGCCGCGATCAGGCCGCGCGCCCGCACGGCATCCTCTTCGAGGAACGAGATCGTGTCCTTCGCGACATCCGGGTCCTTGTCGACGCGGTTCGGGTTGGCGTGGTGGCGGGTGTGCTTGGCCTCCCACCAGGAGTAGCTCATGCCGACGGTCGCCGCGAGGATGCGTGCCAGCCGGTCATTCGCCGGGCCTCGCGTGAGCACCTGCTTGTGCCCGGCCTCGTGCGCGACGAAGGCGATCTGCGTGAAGACGATGCCGAGCGCGCCGGCGATGAGCAGCTGCAGCCAGCTCTCACCGAGCAGGATGAAGCCGGTCACGCAGCCGCCGAGCGCGAGCAGCAGTACGACGCCGAGGATCGAGTAGAAGCCGACGGCGCGGCGCAGCAGGTCGAGTCGACGCACCTCGCCCGACAGCTCGGTGTACGCCTTCGCGACCGGCGGGAATGTCTCGCTCGTCGCGCGGGTGAACTGCACCGGGCCGAGCGAATCGGCGCGACCGCCGTCGGACCCGGGTACGAGCGTGGAGAGAAGCGACATGGCGACCCCGATGTTCGGTCCGCCTTCCGGCGGCTGAAGCCAAGGGCAGCTGCCGTTCGCTGCGTTCAGAGTAGGTCACGCACCTGTGTTCTTCCGGTCAACGATGCAGAAGCTCACCCGGATCACCCCGAACCGGGGATCGGGGCCCGGAGAACGCAGAAGCCGGGATGCGCGACCGCCGAAGCGGCCGGCATCCCGGCTTCTGGAGTGATCAGAGAGTGATCAGAGGGCGCGGATGTTCGCGGCCTGCAGACCCTTCTGGCCCTGTTCGACGTCGAACTCGACCTTCTGACCCTCATCGAGGTTGCGGTAGCCGTTGCCCGAGATCGCGCTGAAGTGCGCGAAGACGTCGGCGGAGCCGTCGTCGGGAGCGATGAAGCCGAAGCCCTTCTCGGAGTTGAACCATTTGACGGTGCCGGTGGCCATGTCTTTCCTTGCGTTGTGAGTTGTGCTGCGACGTGGACGACGCGGCGGTATTCGCTGAAGTCTAAGGGGTTCCGGCGTCCAGGAGAACGTCGAATCGGTCTCAATTCGTCTTCTCTTCATCCAGAACGAGGCGATAGCCCATCCCGGACTCGGTCAGGAGGTGCCGCGGAGTGGACGGATCGGTCTCCAGCTTCTTGCGCAGCTGGGCCACATAGAGCCGCAGGTAGCCGGTGTCGGCGACGTGCTGCGAGCCCCAGATCTCGGTCAGCAGGGTCTGCCGGGTGACGAGCCGGCCGGGGTTGCGGATGAGCAGCTCGAGCATCTGCCATTCGGTCGGCGTGAGGCGCACCGGGGCTCCGGGGGAGGCCGATCCTGCTCCGTCGCCCGCCCCACCGCCGCGCGTCACGGCGTGCGCCGCGAGGTCGACCGTCACGTCGCCGAAGCGCACGACCGGCGCCGAGTCCGCCGCGGCGAAACGCCGGGTCAGCGCGCGGATGCGCGCCATGAGCTCCTCGATCGAGAACGGCTTGGTGACGTAATCGTCGGCGCCGGCGTCGAGCGCATCCACCTTGTCGGCCGCGCCTGTGCGCCCGGAGACGACGAGGATCGGCGCGGTCGACCAGCCGCGCAGCGCCGCGATCACGTCGAGTCCGTCGAGCTGGGGCATGCCGAGGTCGAGCATCACGAGATCGGGGTGGTGCTCGATGGCGGCGGCGATCGCGGCCTTGCCGTCGCCCGCGGTGACGACGTCGTAGCCCTGCGCGCCGAGGGTGATGCGCAGCGCCCGCAGGATCTGCGGATCGTCGTCGGCGATGAGGATCTTCACGCGGCCTCGCCGTCGGTCGAGATCGGCAGGGCGACCACCATCGTCAAGCCGCCCCCGGGCGTGTCCTCGGGGGTGAGGGTGCCGCGCATCCCCTCCACGAAGCCGCGCGACAGCGCGAGGCCGAGGCCGAGGCCGACGGAGTTGTCGGTGTCGCCGAGACGCTGGAATGGCACGAAGACATCATCGCGCCGCTCGGGCGGGATGCCGGGACCCCGGTCGATCACCCGCACCTCGACCCGGTCGCCGAAACTGCTCGTCGTGATCGTGATCGGTGTTCCCGCCGGGCTGTGCCGTACCGCGTTGGCCACCAGGTTGACGATCACGCGCTGCAGCAGCACCGGATCGGCCGCCGCCGCGGGGAGGTCGGGAGCCAGGTCGAGCGCGATCCTGTCGCCCAGGATCGCGGGTGCCGTCGCGTCGCCGGGGGGCTCTCCCGCGCGACCGGTGCCGAGCTCGCCCGACAGCTCGTCGAGCGCGGGCAGGATGACGTCGGCCGGGTCGACCGGCTGCGTCGCCACCGCGAGCACCCCGGCCTGCAGTCGACTGACGTCGAGCAGGTCGGTCACGAGCTGCGCGAGGACGCCGAGGCTCTCGTCGGCGGTCGCCAGCAGCTCGCGCCGGTCGTCGGCGCTGAGCGCGTCGCCCGCGGTGCGGAGTCCGCCGATCGCCGCGGTCGCGGCCGCGAGCGGGCGCCGCAGGTCGTGACTGAGCGCCGAGAGCAGGGCACTGCGCACCTTGTTGTTCGCGGCGAGCGGGGCGACCTCGCTCGCGACCTCGGCGAGGTCCCGGTGCTCGAGCGCGGCGTCGAGCTGCGCGGCGATCGCCGCCAGCAGCCGCTGCTCGTCGGCGGCGAGATCGGCCCCCTCGAGCTCGAGCGTCGCGCGCGCGCCGACCGCGACCCGGGTGAGCGGCGCGCCGGCCGCCGCCGCGCCCGCATCCGCTCGCCCCTCCTCGGCGAGAACCGACTCCCCGTCGACGAGCCGCACCCGGCTCAGCCCGAAGGCCTCGCGCGTGCGGCCGACGAGCGCGACCACCGCATCCGCGCCGCGCAGCACGCTGCCCGAGACGGTCGCGAGCAGCTCCGCTTCGCTCGCGGCGCGCAGCGCGGCGCGGGTCTGCCGGGCTGCGCGGTCGACGATGACGCTCACCAGGATCGCGATCACGACGTAGAGCAGGATCGCCAGGAAGTGCAGCGGCTTGTCGATCGTGACCGTGTAGAAGGGCTGCACGAAGAAGAAGTCGAGCGTGACGCCCGACAGCACGGCGGCGAAGAGCGCCGGCCAGACCCCGCCGACCAGTGCGACGATCACGACGAGCAGCTGGAAGGCGAGCACATCGCTCGTGATCGAGTCGTCGGAGCGCAGGGCCACGAGCATCCAGGTCAGCAGCGGTCCGCCGACGAGCGCGAGCGCGAATCCGACCACGCGCCGTCGCAGGCTGAGCGCTCCGCCGAGCCGCGGCAGCCGGGCACGGCCGCCGGCGGAGGCGTGGTTGACGATGTGCACGTCGATGTCGCCCGATTCGCGGATGACGGTCGCTCCGATGCCGGGACCGGTCAGTGACGCCTGCAGCCGCGAGCGCCGGCTGACGCCGATCACGAGCTGGGTCGCGTTGCGCCCCTTCGCGAAGTCGACGAGCGCGCGCGGGACGTCATCGCCGACGACCTGGTGGTAGCTGCCGCCGAGCTTCTCGACCAGCGCGCGCTGCCGAGCGAGGTCTTCGGGGTCGCCCTGGCGCAGGCCGTCCTGCGTGGTCACGTGCACCGCGAGCAGCTCGCCGCCCGAGGAGCGCGCGGCGATCCGCGCGCCGCGGCGCAGCAGCGTCTCGCCCTCGGGCCCGCCGGTCAGCGTCACGACGACGCGTTCGCGGGCCTCCCAGGTGGAGTCGATGCCGTGCGCCTCGCGGTACGACTTCAGCGCCGTGTCGACCTCGTCGGCGAGCCAGAGCAGCGCCAGCTCGCGCAGGGCCGTCAGATTGCCGAGCCGGAAGTAGTTGGCGAGCGCCGCATCCACCCGCTCGGCCGGGTAGATGCGCCCGCCGGCGAGCCGGTCGCGCAGGGCCTGCGGGTCGAGGTCGATCACCTCGACCTGATCCGCCGACCGCAGCACCCGATCGGGGATCGTCTCGCGCTGCGGCACCCCGGTGATCTGCTGCACGACGTCGCCGAGCGATTCGATGTGCTGGATGTTGACGGTCGAGATCACGTCGATGCCGGCGGCGAGCATCGCCTCGACGTCCTGCCAGCGCTTCTCGTGCGCCGAGCCGGGCGCGTTCGTGTGCGCGAGCTCGTCGACCAGGGCGATCGCGGGGCGCCGCGCGAGCACGGCGTCGAGATCCATCTCGTCGAGGTCGACGCCGCGGTGCTCCACTCGGCGGCGCGGCAAGGTCTCGAGACCCTCGGCGAGCGCGGCGGTCGCGGCCCGGCCGTGCGTCTCGACGATCGCGACGACGACATCGCGGCCCTCGCCGGCGAGCCGCCGGCCCTCCTCGAGCATGGTGTAGGTCTTGCCGACGCCGGGCGCCGCGCCGAGCAGCACCCGCAGCCGACCCCTGCCCACGCTCAGTCCTCTCGCCGCATCAGCGCGTCAGCTTCGCGAGCGCGCTGTTGAGTTCTAGCACGTCGACCGTCGACTGCCCGAGGAAGCCGAGATCGGGGCCCTGGATGTGCTTCTCGACGAGCGCGCGCACGGTCGCCGCGGGCAGATCGCGGGCGGCGGCGACGCGCTCGACTTGCAGGAGGGCGTAGGCCGGGCTGATGTCGGGGTCGAGCCCGGAGCCGGAGGCGGTGACCGCATCCACCGGCACCTCGGCCGGGTCGACTCGGTTGAATGCGGCGATCTGGGCGCGACGCTCGCGCACGGCCTTCTCGAGGTCGCCGCTGTTCGGGCCGAGGTTCGACCCCGAGGACGCTCCCGCGTCGTAGCCGGTCTCGCCGGCGGCGGACGGCCGCGACTGGAACCACTGCGCGAGCGGCTCGCCCTTCGCGGTCGTGAACGACTGCCCGATCAGGGTCGAGCCGGTGAGGCTCCCGTCGGCGGCCCGCACGAGCGAGCCGTTCGCCTGAGCCGGCATCAGCAGCTGCCCGACGCCGGTCACGACGGCCGTGTAGGCGACGCCGAGCAGCAGGGTGAAGACCACCATGGCGCGCACGGCGACGCCGAGCGTGCGGGCGGTGGTTCGGGTGGAGGTGTTCATGACTCTCTTCTTCTCCTGTCGTCTCGTGAGCCGCGGGCTCAGAATCCCGGGATCAGGCGCACGAGCTGGTCGATCAGCCAGATGCCGATGAACGGCGCGATCACGCCGCCGAGGCCGTAGATCAGCAGGTTGCGGCCGAGGATCTGCGACGCCGATCCGGCCCGGTAGCGCACGCCGCGCAGCGCCAGCGGGATCAGCGCCACGATCACGAGCGCGTTGAACACGATCGCCGACAGCACCGCCGAGGCGGGGGAGTGCAGGCCCATGACATTGAGCGCCGCCAGCTGCGGGAACACGCCCATGAACATCGCCGGGATGATCGCGAAGTACTTCGCGATGTCGTTCGCGATCGAGAACGTCGTCAGCGCGCCGCGGGTGATCAGCAGCTGCTTGCCGATGCGCACGACGTCGATGAGCTTCGTCGGATCGCTGTCGAGGTCGACCATGTTGCCGGCCTCCTTCGCGGCCGAGGTGCCCGTGTTCATGGCCACGCCGACATCCGCCTGGGCCAGGGCCGGGGCGTCGTTCGTGCCGTCGCCGGTCATCGCGACCATCGCGCCGCCGGCCTGCTCGCGACGGATGAGCGCGAGCTTCTCCTCGGGCGTCGCCTCGGCGAGGAAGTCGTCGACGCCCGCCTCGTCGGCGATCGCCTTCGCGGTCAGCGGGTTGTCGCCCGTGATCATGACGGTGCGGATGCCCATGCTGCGCAGCTCGGCGAAGCGCTCGCGCAGGCCGTCTTTCACGACGTCCTTGAGGTGCACGACGCCGAGGGGGCGGATGCGGCTGCCGGGCTCGTCGACGGCCACGACCAGGGGCGTCCCGCCCGACTGCGAGATGTCGTGCACGATCCGGTCGAGCTCGGCCTCGGTCTCCCGGCTCAGCGGCCGGCCCTCGGCGCCGATCCAGGCCACGACCGCGCTCGCGGCGCCCTTGCGGATGCGCGAGCCGTCGGGCAGGTCGAGTCCGCTCATCCGGGTCTGCGCCGTGAACGGGACCGCCTCGCCGCCGAGCTGCTCCGAGCTGCCCGGGTCGATCCCGGCCGCACGGGCGAGCTCGACGATCGAGCTGCCCTCGGGCGTCGGGTCGGCGAGCGAGGAGCGGGCCGCGGCGAGCAGCAGCTGCTGCTCGGTCACGCCGTCGAGCGGCACGACGGCGGTCGCGCGCCGGTTGCCGTAGGTGATCGTGCCGGTCTTGTCGAGCAGCAGCGTCGTCACGTCACCCGCGGCCTCGACGGCGCGGCCCGACATCGCGAGCACGTTGCGCTGCACGAGACGGTCCATGCCGGCGATGCCGATCGCCGACAGCAGCGCGCCGATCGTCGTCGGGATCAGGCACACCAGCAGGGCGATCAGCACGGCGACGCTCGCGGGCGCCGCCGCGTACGAGGCCATCGGGTTGAGCACGAGCACGACCAGCACGAACACGATCGAGAGCGAGGCGAGCAGGATGTCGAGCGCGATCTCGTTCGGCGTCTTCTGCCGGCTGGCGCCTTCGACGAGCGCGATCATCCGGTCGACGAAGGTCTCGCCGGGCTTCGAGGTCACGCGCACGACGATGCGGTCGCTGAGCACGCGGGTGCCGCCGGTGACGGCGCTGCGGTCGCCGCCGGACTCGCGGATCACGGGAGCCGACTCGCCGGTGATCGCCGACTCGTCGACGCTCGCGATGCCCCACACGATGTCGCCGTCGCCCGGGACGAGCTCCCCGGCCATCACGACGACGTGGTCGCCGAGGGTGAGGTCCGCCGACGACACCTCCTCGAGCGGGGCGCCCTCGGCGGACTGCTGCGTCGCATCCCAGCTCGCCAGGCGATGGGCGACCGTGCTGGTGCGGGTCTGGCGCAGCGAGTCGGCCTGCGCCTTGCCGCGGCCTTCGGCCACCGACTCGGCGAGGTTTGCGAACAGCACGGTCAGCCAGAGCCAGACCGCGATCGCGACCGTGAAGCCGCCGGGCACGACCGTGCCGCCGGACTCACCGGGTCCGCCCACGAAGGGCTCGGCGATCGCGATCACGGTGGTGAGCGCGGCGCCGACCCAGACGACGAACATGACGGGGCTGCGCCACATGCGGCGCGGGTCGAGCTTGCGCAGGGCGCCGGGGACGGCGGCCGCGAGCTGCGCGGGCGTGATGCCGGCGCGGCGGGGTGTCGAGGTCATCGTGGTGGACATGGTCAGCTCAGCCCTTCCGCCAGGGGACCCAGCGCGAGAACGGGGAAGTAGGTCAGCGCCGTGACGATCACGATCACGCCGATGAGGAGGCCGACGAACTGCGGCCGGTGGGTGGGCAGGGTCCCCGCGGTGACGGGCACCCGGTCCTGCGCGGCGAGCGAGCCGGCGAGCGCCAGGACGAGCACGATCGGCACGAAGCGGCCGAGCAGCATCGCCACGCCGAGGGCGGTGGTGAACCACGGGGTGTTCGCGGTGAGTCCCGCGAACGCCGAGCCGTTGTTGTTCGCCGCGGAGGTGAAGGCGTAGAGCACCTCGCTGAAGCCGTGGATGCCGGGGTTCCAGATCGAGGTCGACACCACATCCGCCCGGATCGCGGGGATCGCGAAGCTCAGCGCCGTGCCGAGGAGCACGAGCGCCGGCGTCACGAGGATGTACAGGCTCGCGAGCTTGATCTCGCGGGCGCCGATCTTCTTGCCGAGGTACTCGGGGGTGCGTCCGACCAGCAGGCCGGCGATGAAGACGGCGATGATCGCGATCACGAGGATGCCGTAGAGGCCCGAGCCGACGCCGCCGGGCGCGAGCTCGCCGATCATCATGTTGAGCAGCGCCATGAGCCCGCCGAAGGGCGTGAAGGAGTCGTGCATCGCGTTGACGGCGCCGGTCGAGGTCGCCGTGCTCGTGGTCGAGAACAGCGTCGACCCGACGATGCCGAAGCGCTGCTCCTTGCCTTCCATCGCGCCGCCGGCCGCCTGCGTGGCTGACCCGCCGCCGGCGAGCTCGGCCCAGGTCATCAGCCCGAAGGACGCGACGAAGATCACGCCCATCGCGGCCAGAACGGCGTAGCCCTGCCGCAGGTCGCCGACCATCCGGCCGAAGACGCGCGGCAGCGCGACCGGGATCGCGAGCATGAGCAGGATCTCGAGCAGGTTCGTCCACCCTGTGGGGTTCTCGAAGGGATGCGCCGAGTTGGCGTTGAAGAAGCCGCCGCCGTTCGTGCCGAGCATCTTGATGACCTCCTGCGATGCCACCGGCCCGCCGGGGATGCTCTGCGTGCCGCCCACGAGCGTCGTGGCGGTCTGGAAGCCGCTGAAGTTCTGGATCACCCCGCCGGCGATGAGCACGATGGCGCCGACGACCGAGATCGGCAGCAGCACGCGCAGGCAGCCGCGCAGCAGGTCGACCCAGAAGTTGCCGATCGTGCCCGTGCGGCGGTGCGCGAAGCCGCGCACCAGGGCGATCGCGACGGCGATGCCGACGGCGGCGGAGACGAAGTTCTGCACGGCGAGGCCGGCGAGCTGCACGGTGTAGCCGAGCGTGACCTCGGGGGAGTACGACTGCCAGTTCGTGTTCGTGACGAACGAGACCGCGGTGTTGAACGACAGCGGCTCCGACGGGGCCGGGAGTCCGAGCGAATACGGCAGCCAGGGCTGGATGCGCTGCAGCAGGTAGACGAGCAGCACGCCCACGAGCGAGAACGCGAGCACGCCGCGGAGGTACGCGGGCCAGCTCTGCTCGGCGCGGGGATCCACCCCCATCAGGCGGTAGAGGCCGCGTTCGACGCGCCAGTCGCTCTCGCTCGTGTACACGCGGGTGAGGTAGTCGCCGAGGAGGCGGTGGGTCAGCCCCAGCACCACCACGAGCACGAGCAGGGCGAGCCCGGCGCTCAGCCAGGCCGGGAGGTCGGAATGCACGAGCGCGTCCATCAGAAGCGCTCGGGTTTCAGCAGGGCCACCACGAGGTAGCCGAGGGCGGCGACGCCGAGCACTGCGGCGAGGACGGTGAGAACGATCACAGCTTCTCGACCGCCTTGCCGAGCAGCGCGATCAGCGCGAAGACGGCGATGACGCCGATCACGAAGACGAGGTCCAGCACGGGTGTCTCTCTGGTCTCGAGGGGTGGCGGCGCGGCCGCGATCCTGCGGGGCGCCGGGCGTCGCATCCGGTGACGCCGCTGTCGAGAGAACACCCGCCGGAGCCTGTCTGAACGGGCCCTGACGGAATCCATACGGCCGAGCGCGCGATCCTCACGCTTCGCTAGCGTCGGTCCCATGAGTGATGACGCCACCGACTCCGCCAGCCCCGATGTGAACAGCAAGGCCGCCACGCTGCGCGGCCTCTACGAGAGCGACACGATCCTTCGCGTCGTGAACGTGTGGGATGCGGTGTCGACGAAGGTCGTCGCTGACGTGCCCGGCACGACCGCGATCGCCACCGCCGGCCACTCGATCGCCGCGAGCCTCGGCTACGACGACGGCGGGATGCCGCTCGACGTGGCGTTGAAGGCGATCGAGCCGATCGTCGCCGCCACCTCCCTGCCGGTCACTGCCGACCTCGACGACGGCTACAGCGACCCGGGCGAGACCACCCGCCGCGCGATCGGCATCGGCGTCGTCGGCGCGAACGTGGAAGACCGTCTCAAGGCCTTCGACGAGTCGGTCGCCCGCGTGCGCGCGATCATCGCCGCCGCGCAGGCTGAGGGCGTCGACTTCCAGCTCAACGCCCGCACGGATGCGATCGCCCGCGGCGGCGACCGCGCCAAGGCGGACAGCATCGCCGACGCGATCGCCCGCGGCAAGGCCTTCCTCGACGAGGGCGCCACGGCCGTGTTCGTGCCCGGCGCGGTCACCCGCGACGACGTCGAGCAGCTCGTCGCCGGCCTCGGTCGCGGCAAGCTCAGCGTCATCGGGCTGCCCGGCGCGCTGCCGGCCGCCGAGTACGAGGAGCTGGGCGTCGCCCGCATCTCCTACGGTCCGCTCGTGCAGCGCGTGGCGCTCCGCGCCGTGCGCGACCTGGCTGCCGACCTCTACGGCTCGGGCGTCATCCCCACCGACACCCCAGCGCTCAACTAGCGCGGTCCGCCCTCACGCCCACCTGCGGCACCGCGCTCAGTCGAGGTGCCGCGGGTAGCGCTCGGGAGCGTCGAGGAAGCCGCGCCAGGTGCGCACCAGGTCGAGGTCGTCGTAGTCGCTCGGCCGCAGCCCCCAGTCGCCCACCTCGAGGATGTCGGCGCCCGGGAACGCGGCCAGCACGGGCGAGTGCGTCGAGAGCACCACCTGGGATCCGCCGGCGACGAGGTCGCGCAGCTGGCCGAGCAGCGCGAGGCAGCTCGACAGCGACAGCGCCGACTCCGGCTCGTCGAGCAGCCAGAGCCCCTGGATGCGCGAGCGCTCGGTCACCAGCTCGAGGAACGACTCGCCGTGGCTGCGGCGATGCAGCCCGCTGTCGAAGCCGACGTCCTCCAGGTAGCTGAAGAAGCCGTGCATCGTCTCGGCCCGCAGGAAGAAGCCCCTGCGCGACGAGCCCGCGCCGCGCACGAGCTGCAGGTGCTCGCCGAGCTCCGATTCCGTGCGGCGCGTCGCGCTCTGCGCTCCCGTCGATCCGCCCTCGGCGTTCAGCCCGAAGGCGGTCGCGATCGCTTCGATCAACGTCGACTTGCCGGCCCCGTTCTCACCGACGACGACCGTCACCGGTCCGAGGTCGAGCCCCTCGTCGAGCACCTGGCGAACGGCCGGCAGCGTCGCCGGCCAGGTCGCGCGATCGAGCGGGGCGAGAGGATGCGCCTCCACCCGCCGGATCGGGAGCGCGCGCGTCAGCGCGGCACCGCCCCGTAGCCGGCGCGCGGCATCGGCTGCCCGGCCCAGGCGAGGCGGTTCAGGTCGTAGAACTCCTGGGGCCGCGCGAGCAGGAACATCCACACGAAGGGCAGGAAGATGCCGAGCACCAGGAAGCCGGTGTCCTTGCCGAAGGAGATGCCGACGCGGTACATGCCGATGATCTGGAACACGAGCACGACATAGGAGCCCAGCGGCACGAGCGAGAGCAGAGCGAGCGCGCCGCTGTGCCCGCCGACCTCGAGGAACTTCCACTGGTTGTAGATCGGGATCCACGCGATCCATCCCTCGACCCCGACCTTGTGGAAGAAGCGCATCATCGCGATCGCGGTGACCACCCACGCCGCCACGCCGATCAGCAGGGCGAAGCCGTAGATGACGGCGAACATCAGACCGAAGTACTGCCAGAACTCGTCGGAGTAGGGGGAGGACGTCACGCGCTCACCCTACGAGATCCGCTCAGGATCGCCGTCGCGACCGGGGACCGCCCTCTGACCTGCGCCGACCGAGTCCTAGGCTGACCGCATGAGCCCGACGCTGACCATCACCGGAGACGCCGCCGCTGACGAGCTGCTCTCGTCTGACCCGCTCGCGCTGCTGATCGGGATGCTGCTCGACCAGCAGATCGCCATGGAGACCGCCTTCACCGGGCCCGCGAAGATCCGCGACCGCGTCGGGGGCCTCGACGCCGCGCAGCTCGCGCACTACGACCCCGAGGAGCTCGTCGCCGTCTTCAAGCAGACGCCCTCGGTTCACCGCTTCCCCGGCTCGATGGCCGGGCGCGTGCAGGCGCTCGCCGCGGCCCTCGAGCAGGACTGGGACGGCGACGCGGCCGCGCTCTGGACGCGCGGCGAGCCGGACGGCGCCGAGATCCTGAAGCGACTGAAGGCCCTGCCGGGCTTCGGCGAGCAGAAGGCGAAGATCTTCCTCGCGCTGCTCGGCAAGCAGTACGGCGTGGATGCGGCGGGCTGGCGCGAGGCCTCGGCGCCCTACGGCGAGGAGGGCTCGACGCGGTCGGTCGCCGACATCCACGACAGGGAGTCGCTGCTGAAGGTGCGCGAGTTCAAGAAGGCCGCGAAGGCGGCGGCGAAGGCGAAGGGCTGACTCCGATACCTGCGGACGCGCCGCGTGGCCCCGGCGCCCCGCGGCCGGTTCCGCGGTTCTCGCGCGCCGAGCTCGACGCGCTGCGCGGCACCACGGTCGAGCCGCTGCTCGGCCCGGGGATGAGGCTGCTGTTCGTCGGCATCAACCCCGGCCTGTGGACCGCGGCGACGCGCACTCACTTCGCGCATCCCGGCAACCGCTTCTATCCGGCGCTCGTCGCCGCCGGCATCCTGCCCTGGCTGCCGCAGTTCGCCGCCGGGCTCGACGACGCCGAGCGCGCCATGATCGTCGACGCCGGCGTCGGCATCGCCAACCTCGTCGACCGCGCCACGGCACGCGCGGACGAGCTCGACCGCGTCGAACTGCGTGCCGGGGCCGAACGGCTGACCGACCTCGTCGCCGAGCGCCGGCCAGCGGTCGTCGCGGTCGCCGGCGTGACCGCCTATCGGCAGGGCTTCGGGCGGGCGAAGGCCGCAACCGGCGAGCAGTCCGAGGGGATCGCCGGAGCGCGACTCTGGGTCGTGCCGAACCCGAGCGGACTCAACGCGCACGACACCGTCGCCTCACTCGCCCGCGCCTACGCCGAGCCGGCGCGTGCGGCCGGCATCCCTGGAGCGGTCGGCGACGCGCCGCTAGCGTGAGGTCATGCCGCAGCTGCTCCGACTCGATTCCTCCGCCGACCTGACCGGATCCGTGTCGCGCGCTCTCAGCGACGCCTTCGTCGCCGCCTGGACCTCGCGCGGCGACGACCACACGGTCGTCGTGCGCGACCTGCACCGCGATCCGCTGCCGCACTTCGGCGACCCGGACCTGCACTGGGCGCCCGAGCTGCGTCCCGCCGACGCCGCACCGGACCCCGCCGCCGTCGCGCTGCAGGAGGAGCTCATCGCCGAGCTCATCGCCGCCGACGTGCTGCTCGTCGGCGCGCCCATGTACAACTACTCGCTGCCGTCGACGCTCAAGGTCTGGATCGACAACATCCACGTGCCCGGCACGACGACGACCTTCGGCGAGGAGCCGACGCAGCCGGTCGCCGGGCGCCCGGCCGTGATCGTGTCGAGCCGCGGCGCCGTCTACGACGCCGGCACGCCGACCGCCGACTGGGACCACACGGTGCCGCCGCTGCGGCTCGTGCTCGGCGACGCCCTCGGCATGCAGGTGGACGTCGTGACCTGCGCGCTGACGCTGGCCGACACGGTGCCGACCCTCGAGCCGCTGCGCGAGCGCGCGCACGCCGAGCGCGCCGCCGCCGAGGAGCAGCTGCGGGAGCTGGCGCTCACGCTCTGAGCGGCTCGAGCGCCGCGGGAGTGCCGGGCGCGCTGGCCGTTCCGGGCGCTTTGAGCTGTGCGGCCGCCGCGTCGTCGTCGACCCCCGACGAGGGGACTGGGATGATCGACCCAGGCGATCGAAGGAGAGCGCACATGGCCGAGCAGCAGTCCGCCGAGTCCGTCGCGGCCGAGGTCATCGACGCCGCGATCGCCGATCTCGAGCGCGGTGAACGCGCCTGGGCCGAGCGCTCGCTGTCGTCGCGTGCGGCGCTGCTGCGCGAGGTCCGCGCCGCGGTCGCCGCCGCCGCCGAGGAGTGGGCGCTCACCGCCGCGCGCATGAAGCGCATCCCCGGCGGCTCGCAGCTCGAGGGCGAGGAGTGGCTCTCCGGGCCCTATGGCCTGCTCACGGCGTCGGCGCTGCTCGCCGATTCGCTCGACCGCCTCGCCGTCGGCGGCAGCCCGCTCGACGGCGAGACCCTCGGCATGGCGGTCGGCGGCCGTGTCACGGTGCGGGCGCTGCCGCGCACCCGCGACGAGGAGCTGCTGCTGGGCGGATTCCGGGCCGACGTGTGGCTGCAGCCCGGCATCGGCGAGGGCCAGGCGCGGGCGCGCGCCGGGCTCGGGCAGCGGCATCCGACCGACACCGGCGGCATCGGACTCGTGCTCGGCGCGGGCAACATCACCGCGATCCCGGCGCTCGACGTGCTGAGTGAGCTCGTGGCCGGCAACCGCGTCGTCCTGCTCAAGCCGAACCCGGTCATGGCCGCGATGACGCCCGTCTTCGAGAAGGCGCTCGCGCCGCTGATCCGAGCCGACGTGCTGCGCATCGTCGAGGGCGGTGCGGATGTCGGCGCCCGGCTCACCGCGCATCCTCGCGTCGCGCACGTGCACATCACCGGCAGCGCCGCGAGCCACGACGCGATCGTCTTCGGCTCGGGCGAGGAGGGGCGCACGCGCAAGGCCGCGAACGACCCGAAGCTGCGCATCCCGATCTCGAGCGAGCTCGGCGGCGTCTCGCCGATCATCGTCGTGCCCGGGCGCTGGAGCGCCGCCGACCTGCGCTACCAGGCCGAGCACGTCGCCACCATGCGGCTGCACAACGCGGGTGCCAACTGCATCGCGGGGCAGCTCGTGATCGTCTCGGGCGACTGGCCGCAGCGCGAGCGCTTCCTCGCCGAGCTGCGGCGGGCGATCGACCGGGCTCCGGCGCGCCCCGACTGGTATCCGGGTGCCGCGGATCGCGCCCAGGCGGCTGTCGGCGCGCATTCGACCGCGCTGCGCTGCGGACCCGACGGCACGCGCGTGCTGCTCGAGCTCGGCGCGGCCGGTGTCGGGGCGCCCGTCGAGACGACCGAGTACTTCGCCCCGGTTCTCGGCGTGATCGACCTGCCGGGCGACGCGGCCGCCTTCCTCGATGCGGCCGTCGACCACGTCACGCGGAGCGTCGCCGGCACCCTCGGCATCAACCTGCTGATCGACCCGGCGACCGAACGGACGCTGGGACGCGGCTTCGACGAGGCCGTCGCGCGACTGCGTTACGGAACCGTCGCGATCAACGCCTGGACCGGCGTCGCCTTCCAGACCGCGGCCGCTCCGTGGGGCGCCTACCCCGGCAACCACCTCGCCGACGTCGGCAGCGGGATCGGCCAGGTGCACAACGCGCTGCTCATCGACGGCGCCGAGAAGACCGTGCTGCGCGGGCCCTTCCGGCCCTTCCCACGCTCCGTCGCGGGTGGCGAGAACTCGTTGTTCCCGACCCCGCCGTGGTTCGTCAGCGCGCGCAGCGCCGCCGTCACCGGGCGGCGGCTCGTGGAGTACTGGATCGCGCCCTCGGCCCGGCGGATGGCGGCCGTGTTCGCGGCGGCGTTCCGGGCCTGACGCGGCGGCAGCGCACCGCCAGAGGCGCCCGCCTGCGACGTCAGCGCGCCGCGCGCGCGGCCGCCACGGCGCCGGCCGCCCGCACCAGGCTCAGGTGCGAGAACGCCTGCGGCGTGTTGCCGCGGTGCGCTCCGGTCGTCGCGTCGACCTCCTCCGACAGCATCCCGACATCGTTCGCGAGCCCGACGAGCCGATCGAGCAGCCCCTCGGCCTCGTCGAGTCGGCCCTGCCCGGCGTAGACCTGCACGAGCCAGAACGAGCACGCCAGGAACGGGCTCTCCCCGCCCGCGAGACCGTCGACACCCGAGGTCGTGCGGTAGCGCAGCACCAGGCCGTCGGACATGAGCTGCTTCTCGATCAGCTCGACGGTCGCGCGCATCCGCGGGTCGTCGGCCGCGACGAAGCCGACCTGCGGCAGCACGAGCAGCGCCGCATCCATCTCGCTCGTGTCGTAGTGCTGGCGGAAGGCGCCCGTTGCCGGGTCGACGCCCTTCGCCTCGATCTCGGTGCGCAGCGCGTCTCGGTGACGCTCCCAGCGCTCGACCGGACCGTCGAGCCCGCTCTCGTGCACCGCCCGCACGGCCGCGTCGAAAGCGGCCCACAGCAGCACGCGCGAATGCACGAAGAACCGAGGCTCGCCGCGGATCTCCCAGACACCGTTGTCGGGCTCGTCGAGGTGCTGCTCGACCCAGCCGAGCAGCGACTGCTGCAGCGACCAGGAGAAGCGATCCTCCTTCACCCCGGCACGCCGCGTCTGCTCGAGCGCGAGCATCACCTCGCCCACGACATCCGCTTGGAACTGCTCGCTCGCCGCGTTGCCGACGCGCACCGGCGCCGCGCCGTCGTACCCCGGCAGGGTCGGCACCTCCCACTCGGGCAGTCGCCGCTCGCCGGCCAGGCCGTACATGATCTGCAGGTCGCCCGGGTCTCCGGCGACCGCGCGCAGCAGCCAGTCGCGCCAGTGGTGCGCCTCGTCGCGGAAGCCGCGGGCCACGAGCGCCTGCAGCGTCAGCGCCGCATCGCGCAGCCACACGAAGCGGTAGTCCCAGTTGCGCGCGCCGCCGGGCTGCTCGGGCAGGCTCGTGGTCGCCGCCGCGACGATGCCGCCCGTGTCCCGATGCGTGAGCGCGCGCAGCAGCAGCAGCGAGCGGCGCACCGCGTCGTCGTGCACCCCGCCCGTCTCGGCGTCGGCGATCCAGTCGCGCCACTCGGCGAGCGTGCCCGCGAGCGCCGCCTCCACGTCGAGCGGCGGCGGGGGAGTGCGATGAGCGGGATGCCAGGTCAGCACCGTGTCGACCGTCTCACCGGCGCGCACGTCGAACTCGGCTGCGTGGCGGTGATCCTCGGGAGCGAAGCGCGGGCCGCGGATCACGAGGGCGTCGGGGCCGGCCGTCGCGCTCAGGGCCGGTTCGCCCTCGCTGCCGAGCTGGCGCATCCACGGCAGCGCGGCCGCGTAGTCGAAGCGGATGCGCAGCTCCTGCCGCACCCGAACCGTGCCGCGGATGCCCCGCACCCGGCGCACCACGTCGATGCGGGTGTGATGTTCTCCTGTGCTGCTGCCGCTCGGCGTGCTCGGCATGACGTCGAGCACCTCGATCTCGCCGTCGTCGGTCACCCAGCGCGTCGTGAGCACCATCGTGTCGTCGACGTAGGCGCGGGCGTCGGCGCGGCGGCCGTCCGCGTCGGCCGGCGCGAGAATCCACCGGCCGTGGTCGTCATCGCCGAGCAGGGCGCCGAACACCGACGCCGAGTCGAATCGCGGCAGGCAGAGCCAGTCGATACCGCCGTCGGAGCCCACCAGCGCGGCCGTGCGACCGTCGCCGATGAGCGCGTACTCCTCGATGGGCAGGGGCATTCCGTCATCCTGGCGCGAGCACCGGGAGTCGTGCGGGATGCGCGCGCGTGCGCTCAGCAGACGTGCGGCGGGCGCACGCCCAGCGCACCGGACCCGCGCGGGGTTAGTCTGCGGCCATGAGCGAGCTGCGCGACATCCCCCTCCAGACGATCGACGGCGAGACGGCCACCCTCGCCGACTACGCCGGCAAGACCGTGCTGGTCGTCAACGTCGCCTCGCGCTGCGGCCTCACCCCGCAGTACGAGAAGCTCGAAGAGCTGCAGAGGAAGTACGAAGACCGCGGCTTCACCGTGCTCGGCTTCCCCTGCAACCAGTTCCTCGGGCAGGAGCCCGGATCGACCGAGGAGATCAAGGAGTTCTGCTCCACGACCTACGGCGTGACCTTCCCGCTGTTCGACAAGGTCAAGGTCAACGGCCGCTCGGCGCACCCGCTCTACGCCGAGCTCAAGAAGACCGAAGACGGCGCGGGCAAGGCCGGCAAGGTCAAGTGGAACTTCGAGAAGTTCGTCATCACGCCCGATGACACCGTGCACCGCTTCCGTCCGACGACGCAGCCGGACGCCCCCGAGGTCATCGCCGTGATCGAGGAGTCGCTCGGCGACTGAGCTTCGGGCCGGCGGTCGGCTCGCGCGCGGTCGCCGCGCGCGTCAAGGCAGTCGGACGAGCGGAACGCCCTGCAGATGCGGGCCGAGTCCCAGGTCCACCAGGCGCACCACGCCCGCCAGCGCGGCGGCGGGAGGGCGCAGCAGCCCCGCCTTCATCGCGCCGAAGGTGACCGTCACGGTCGCGGGCAGCAGCACGCCGTCGTCGGGGGCCGCGCCGTCGTCGACGCCGATCCCGCTCGGAACGTCCACCGCGATGACCCGCAGCCGCTGCCGGTCCCGCTCGACGACGCGGGGCAGCAGCGCGGCCGCGACGTCGTGGGCGGCGCCGCGCAGGCCCGGCGCCCCGGCACCGATGCCGACCATCGCATCCACGATCAGCGTCGCCGGGCCGAGCGTCGCGACGAAACGGGCGGGATGCGCGGCCGCGGAGCGATCGAGCTCGGCGCCCGCCTCGACGGCGGCCGTGAGCCCGGCGTCGTGCAGCCGCGACCCGGTCGGCACGATCGTGACCGGCACGCCGTCGCGGCAGAGCTCGGCGGCCGCGAACAGGCCGTCGCCGCCGTTGTTCCCCGAGCCGGCCAGCAGCACGACCCGTCCGCCCGGCTCCGACAGCTCGTCGCGCACGACCGCGGCGAGAGCCGAGGCCGCCTGATGCATGAGCGGCACGCCGGCGTCCAGCAGCGGGCGCTCCGCCGCGCGGATCTGCTCGGCCGACCAGCCGTCGTGGATGCTCGGCGCGGCTCCGCCGTCCGCCGAGCCGCTGGACGCGCCGGTCGCGTCGGTCGCGCCGCTCGCGCCGGTCGCGCCGCCGGAGGGCGTCACTCGCGACGCCCCTGCAGCCGGTCGAGCTCGCGTCGATCGCGCTTCGTCGGGCGGCCAGCACCGCGCTCGCGGATGCCGATCACCACGCGCTCCTCCTTCGGCGGCGGGGGCGGGGTCTGGTCCGTGTAGCACTCGGCCGCCTGGGGCGCTCCGACGCGCTTCACGATGAGCTTCTCGACCGTGACGAGCTTCTCGCCGCCCGGCGTGAGCACCCGGACGTGATCGCCGACGACCACGGTCTGCGCCGGCTTCGCCCGCTCGCCGTTCACTCGCACGTGACCCGCCTTGCAGGCGGTGCTCGCCGCGGAGCGCGTCTTCACGAGTCGCACCGCGCAGATCCACGCGTCGACGCGCACGCCCGCGCTCATGCGCCGCCTCGAGGTTCCACTGGGCGGCGCCGGATCGGTCGCTCCTCGCGGGGGAGAGCGCGACCTCGCGCCGCGACCGGCTCTCCGTCGCGCCGCACGCGATCGACGAGCTCGCGCCACGGACCCGTGAGCTCGGGCTCGGGCACCTCGGCTCGGCGCGCCTGCTCGGGGCCGTCGGCGGCGATCGTCCAGGTCATCCGGTCGGCGCCGCGGGGCCCGGCCGGAGCCTCGGTCGCATACTCCGCGGTCGACCACGGACAGGCGTCGAGCAGCAGGATCCAGTCGGCCCGACCGTCGCCGTCGACGTCGATCCGCCATTCCCGTCGGATGCCGGCCACGCCGCCGGTGCGCGAGACACTCACCGAGAGCGCGTCGTCGCCCGAGCGTCCATCCGCCAGCGCGTCCGCCGAGGCGCCGGAGTCCGTGCTCGACTCCGCGCCGGACTCACCGTCCCGCGGACTTCCGGCCTGCGTCATCGGTCATCACTCCCACTCCCGCCCAGCCGGCGCGCACCGCGTCGACCTCGGGCGACGACTCACCGTACCTCGCGGCCGCCGCGCTCACCGTGGCCGCGGCGAAGCGGGCGAAGTCCGCGTCCGTCGGAACCCGATCCCGGGCGCCTTTCGCCGCGAGCGTGTCGAACCAGATCTGGCCCGCGCGCTCCCAGGCGTGACCGCCGAGCTTCTCGGCCACGAGGTAGAAGGCCCGATTCGGGATGCCCGAGTTGATGTGCACCCCGCCGTTGTCCTCCTGCGTCTCGACGTAATCGTCCATGTGCGCCGGCTGCGGGTCCTTTCCGAGCACGTCGTCGTCGTAGGCCGTGCCCGGCGACTTCATCGACCGCAGCGCCGCGCCCTCGACCTCAGGCGTGAACAGCCCCTCGCCGATCAGCCAGCTCGCCTCGGCGACGCTCTGCCCCTTGCCGTGCTGCTCGACGAGCACGCCGAAGACGTCGGAGATCGACTCGTTGAGCGCGCCGGCCTGACCCTGGTACTCGAGACCCAGGGTCGCCTCCGTCACCCCGTGCGTCAGCTCGTGTCCGATCACCGAGACCGAGGCGGTGAAGCGCCCGAAGACCTCGCCGTCGCCGTCGCCGAACACCATCCGCTCGCCGTTCCAGAACGCGTTGTCGTAGTTCTCGCCGTAGTGGACGCTCGCGTCGAGCGGCAGGCCGGCGCCGTCGATCGAGTTCCGGCGGTACACCTGCGAGAAGAGGTCGAAGGTCGCGCCGAGTCCGTCGTAGGCCTCGTCGACGGCGACGTCGCCGCTCGGCTCGTCGCCCTCCTTGCGCACGACCGTTCCCGGCAACAGCTCCGAGCCCTGCGCATCCGCGATCGTGCGGTCCGGCTGATCGGTCAGCTCGGCGACGAGGTCGTCGCCGTCGACGCTGAAGGTGATGGCCGCGCGGCGGCGACCCGTCGTGTCGGTGAGCGCGAGGGTGCGCCGGGCGGCGCGCGGGGCGACGGCGAGACGCGCGCTCTCGGCTTCGGCGATACGGCTGAGCAGGAACGGGGGGACGATTCCGGTGACCATGCCCTCACGGTAGGTGCACCCTCCGACGTCGTCACGGGCGCCCGGCGTGTCGGTCCGCCCGCGCGACGCACGTCGTCACACGACCCGGCGGCGGTCTCGCCCGACCCCTAGGCTGACGCCATGACGCGCGCGACCCACGACTCCTCCGCGCGGCGACCGCGCGGCCCCGAGGACGTCTGGGTCGAAGGCCCGCAGGGCCGCTTCTGGGGCTCCTTCGGCGCCGCCGGACTGCTCGTGCGCAGCGCGGATGCCGTGCTGCTGCAGCTGCGGGCCGAGTGGAGCCACTTCGGCGGCACCTGGGGCATCCCCGGCGGCGCCCGCAAGGCCGGCGAGACCGCCGAACAGGCGGCGCTGCGCGAGGCCGACGAGGAGGCGGGAGTCCCGCCCGAGCAGGTCGTCGTGACCGGCGAGCTCGCCTTCGACCTCGGCTACTGGTCGTACACGACCGTGATCGGCGAGGTCGCGGAGCGCTTCGAGCCGATCCTGGGCGACGCCGAGAGCACGCGCCTCGAGTGGGTCGCCATCGCCGAGGTCGAGGGGCTGCCGCTGCACCCCGCTTTCGCGGCGAGCTGGCCCGAGCTGCGGTCGCGCCTGAGCTGAGGCCGGCCGAGCGCGGCCGAGCTGATCGCGCCGGGGCCGATCGCGATCCCGCTCAGGCGGTCTGCGTCTCCAGCTGAGCGGCCTCCTCGGCCAGCGACGCCCTCCAGGCCACGAGGCGACGCACGGTGTCGTCCTCGTCATCGGCCAGCTTCTGCATCACGTCGTCGGGCACGAAGTAGTTGACGGCGACCCAGCCGCGCACGGTCGCCGACTCGTCGTCGGCGAGGTCGCGCAGCACGTCGCAGGGGGTGGTCTCGTTGCGGGCCAGCACGGCGCGCACGCTCGCGTCGGGATCCTTCTTGAGCTTCTCGATCACGTCGGCGGGCGTGTGGTAGCTCGACGCGACGCTCTCGCGGATCTTGCCCACCGGGCTCTCGGCGAGCACGCGCAGCCGGCGGATCTTGCTCTCGGTGACCGGGGGAGCGGGGTGCTCGTCCGCGATCTCCTCGGCGGTCTTCATGCTCGGCGCCATCCGGGCGAGCTGGGCGCGCTGGGCCGGGGTGTTGAAGCGGATGCACGACATGCCCGTCACCCTACGCGCGCCCGGCCGTGACGCGCCGGAGCCCACGGCGGATGTCGCGCCGCGACCGTCCCGTCAGCTCGACAGCGCGCGCAGCCGCCGGTGCTTGCGCACCATCGACGCGGCCGTGTGCACGAGGTTGACGGCGAGCAGCAGTCCGTAGCCGGCCAGGAACAGGGGCGTCCACGCCCAGAGCGCGAACACCCAGCAGAGCGCGCCCATGTCGGTCGGCAGCAGCGCGATCGACCGCAGCGCGCCGCCGCGGGTCGGGATCCCGGCGTCGGCGCCGAGCCCCCGCGCGAGCTGCTCGGCGAGGATCTGGCTCATGAACTGCCCCACCGCGAGCACCGTGTAGACGATCGGCAGCCACAGCCACCCGCTGCCGATCTCGCTGTGCCGCCACAGGGCGACGAGCACGGCGAGGTGGATGGCGGGCGTCCGGATCGCGTCGACCACGTGATCCAGCCATTCCCCCGCGGGCCCGCCCGTGCGCGACAGCCGGGCGAGCTGTCCGTCCGCCGAGTCGAAGACGTAGCCGAGCGCGAGCAGGAGCGCGGCGAGCACACCGCTCCACACCGTGATCGGAGCGAGGATGAGCACCGCGAGCCCGGCGGCGGAGAGCGCCGCCGAGGCGATCGTCACGGCGTCGGCGCTGGCCCCGATCACGTACCCGAGGGCGGCGACGATGCGCGCGGCACGTCGGTTGATCCAGCGCGTGTAGGCGGGCACGCCGCCCCCGGGCTTCTGCGCCGAGCCGAGCGCCGCGAGGGCGTCGCCGAGACTGCGGGCGGGCGCCGCGCCGGCGCCGGCGACGATCGTGATGGGCGCCGTCACTTCACGACCACTCCCAGGTCGAAGCTCACGCTTGGCGATGAGCGGTAGTTCGAGACGACCTGCACGGCGATCGTATTCCGTCCGCTCGTGACGAGGTTCGCGGGAACGTCGAACACGACGGGGCTCGCGACCGCGGCGGCGGTCGACGGCGCGCTGTTCGCGTAGGTGTTGTGCCCGATCGCGCCGGCGATGAGGTTCGACCTGCCGATCTCGGTGCCGTTGAGGAAGACGATGATCCCGTCGTCCGCGCGGGTCGTGACCGTGAGGCCGTTCGGCACGGTCGCGCCGGCGGCGAGGTCGAAGCCGCCGCGGAAGTACAGCGAGCTCGGCTTCGGCGTGGCGGTCGTGGTCACCGGCGTCACGATCGAGGTGCTCCCCCAGCCGACCGGTGCGGCGCCGGTCGCCCAGCTGCTCGCGTCGAAGGCGGGCGTGCGCCAGTCGGTCGCGGGCGCGTCGACCGGGTAGCTGTAGGCCCAGCTCGATCCGGGTGCGACGAGCACCGTGCCGGCCGCGAGCGCGCCGCCCGGGTCGGTCGGGGTGGTCGGCCCGCCGGGGTCGACGGGATCCACCGGGTCCGGCACGTCGACCGGCGTGGTGCCGCCGGTGGTCGCGGTCGCGGTGAGCTCGAAGCTGGTGTTCGGCGTCGAGCGGTAGTTCGCGTGCACCTCCGCGGCGATCACGTTCGCGCCGTTCACGAACGCGCTCGCCGGCACCGTGACGGTCAGCGGCGCGGCGGTGGCCGCCGCCGTCGACGGAGCGGCGTTGGCGTAGGTGCCCACGCCGACCGCGCCCGCGTCGATGTCCTTGCGGGCGACCTCGACCCCGTTGACGTAGACCACGATCCCGTCGTCGGCTCGCGTGGTGAGCGAGACCGAGCTGAGTCCGCTCGTGCTCACATTCACCGATTTGCGGTAGTACGCCGTGAGCGGCTTCGGCGTCACCGAGGTCGTCACGGTCGTGGCGATGGATGCGGTGCCCCAGCCGAGCGGGGCCGTGCCGCTCGACCAGCCGGCGGTGTCGCCGGCGGGGGTGTTCCAGCCGGCCGGAGCCGCCTCGCCGTCGTACTTGTACGACCACGTGGAGCCCGCCGTGATGATGTTCGGGTTGCCGACCGGGTCGACCGGGGGCGGTGTCGACCCGATCTTCGCGGCCGGGGTGCTGGCCGAGATGTTGCCGGCGGCGTCGGCGGCCCGCACGAAGTACTTCGTGGCCGCGGGCGCGTCAGGCAGCGTGATCGAGGTGGTGGTCGTCGTCGCGACGACGCGGTCGTTGCGCAGCACCTGATAGGTCACGGCGCCGGAGGCGTCGGTCGAGCCGCCCCAGCTGAGCCCCACCTGCGATCCCACGGCGGTCACGGCGAGACTCGACGGGGTGGTCGGCGGCGTCGCATCCCGCTTCGGGTAGCGGATGAACCCTCCCGACCACTGCCGCGTCGTCGACGCGCGCTCGGAGTAGCTGTAGTCGCCTCCCGCCCAGAGCATCCCCGTCGAGTCGACGAAGAGGCTCCAGCCGCCCGCGCCGTAGAGGGTGCTCAGCGTCGGGCTGAACGACTTCTGGTAGGCGCCCGACGCGGCGTTCCACGCGGCGACCGAGTTGATCTTCTGCGCGGCCGACCACGAGGTGCCGATGTTCGGCCACGTCGTGCCGCCGATGTACTGGGTCTGGAAGCAGTGGCAGCTGCCGTAGACGGTGGTGCCGTCGGTCGCGATCGACTGGAAGTCGCCGCCGGCGTTGCCGACGGAGGTCGTCAACAGGTTGAGTGACGGCCGCCCGTAGCTGAAGAGCGAGTGCTCCGAGCCGCCGAGCCAGACGGTGTCGCCGACCTCCTTGACGGCCTGCTGGTAGTTGACGTCGCTCGAGTAGGTCGGGGTCCACCCCAGCGAGCCGGCGTCGGTGGTGTTGAGCGCCGCCGCCTTGAGCGTCGCCGAGGTCTTCGACGTGCTGAAGAAGCCGGCGTAGTAGACGCGGTCACCGCGCGGCGAGGCGTCGAGCGCCATCACCTTGCCGTTGAACTCGGGGTTCCAGCTCGCATCGGGGGTGCCGTCGCCGACCTTGAAGCGAGCGCCGAGCTTGGTGTAGACCTCCGAGGTCTGCGTGCCGCCGGTCGTGTGGGTGAAGACGCCGCCGACGTAGAGCCAGCCGTCCTGCACGTCCATCGCGCGCACCGCCGGCACGTTGTTCTGCCGGTCGATGATGCGGCCGGTCCAGCTCGCGTCCGTCGCGCCGGTCGTCGGATCGATCACGGCGAGGCCCGCCTTGGGCTGCCCGTTGAGCGTCGTGAAGTTGCCGCCGATCGCGATCCGACCGTCAGGCAGGGCCGCGATGCCCTTCACCTGGTTGTTCAGCTGCGGACGGAAGGCCGTCTTCAGCTCTCCGGTCGCCCGGTCGAACGCGGCCAGGTAGGGCTGCGCGACGGCGCTGCCGCCGGAGGAGGTCTTCTGCACAGTCGTGAAGTTGCCGCCCACGTAGACGACCCCGTTCGACTCGGCGAAGGCGCCGACCTGCACATTGCCCTCGACGCTCTGCGGCGCGGCGCCGAGTCCCGCGACGCCCCAGTTGGTCGGCAGGGCGAAGCTCGAGGCGACGGGAGCGACCGTGGTCGCCGCGCTGCCGCCGTCGGGGATCGCCGTGTAGAGGGTCGTGCTCGTGGTCTTCGGCCGCAGGAACACCTGGGTGAAGCCGCGCGCGTAGCCGGACGACGCATCCTTCGACCACAGCCAGCTGTCGGCCGCGGTCGACCCGGTCACGCTCGAGCCGAAGCCGAATCCGTCGGTCCAGCCTTGCGGCGAGCTGTTGTTGGTCTCGACGCGGTTCAGACCGCTGCCCGAGCCGAAGGCCGCGGTCTGCCCGCCGGTGCCGCTCGACGTGCCGATCTTCCAGGTCTTCACGCGCTGCTGGCTGTTGAACCACCACGACCAGTCGTCGCGCGGCGAGGCGAAGGTGAACCGGCTCTCCTGGAAGCTCGTGCCCGCCACGTTCGTCGCGCGGCGCAGGCGCACGCCGTCGGCGAGGTCGCTCACCTTGCCGCCGCCGAGCAGCGCCTCGATCGTGGCCGACGACAGCTGGCGCGCGTCGAAGGCGGCCTGGCCGGTGACGGGTTCGCGCACCTGCGCGCTGGTGCCCCGGCCCTCGTCAGTCGTTCCCCAGCTCTCGCGGCCGCGGCCGATGAGCAGCCAGCCGCCGCCGTCGGTCGTCTGGTCGCAGTAGAAGCGGTCGGCGGCGCCGAGCTGCGGGGTCCACAGCCAGTAGACGCCGTCGACCGAGGCGGGATCGCCCTGCTTGATCTCCCAGCAGGAGGCCGCGGCGGTGAGCTCGCTCTTGCCATCGGGCACCGGGATGGGCGCCTCCGCGAGCGCGGGCAACGGCGCGAGGGCGCCCGCCGCGAGGGCGCCGCCGAGCAGGGCGATCACGCCGAGCCGGATGCGGCCGCGTGCGGTGAGGGGGGAGTGCGACATGTCGGGTCCGCCTAGCACTGGGGGTTGTCGGGGTAGGTGCGGTCGGCGACCAGCCAGCGGCCGCCGATGTCGAGCAGGGTGAAGTCGCTGAGGGAGCGCGGCGTCACGGTGGGGTCGGTGGGGATGGGCGTTCCGGCCGAGTCGAGCGTCTGCACCTGCGCGACGTCGACGCAGGCGCGCACGACGACCTGCGCGGGCGACGCCGTGAGGTCGCTGCTCAGCACGGCGCTGGAGACGATCTGGGGGCTGCCGGTGCGGGTCCATCCGAAGGCGGCGAGCTCCTGCTGGTCGTTCGCGAACTCCTCGAGCAGGGCCCCGGTCATGATCGCGTCGACCCGGTCGGTGCCGGTGTCGGGGGCTGCGGCGCCCTTCGCGCCTGCGCTGACGAGGTCGGCGAGCACCGCATCCACGTCGGGGGCGGTCGCCGGGCCCGTCGGGGCTGCGCTCGCCGAAGCCGACGGCGCGGTGGAGGACTTCGGTGATGCGGATGCTGGTGACCCGGCTGTCGAGGAGCCGCCTCCCCGCGCGGAGGTCAGCGCGGTCACTCCGCCGACGGCGAGCGCGAGGGCCGCGCCGCCGCCGAGCAGCGAGAGCGCGATCGTGCGCAGACGGCGGCGAGGGGATGCGGCGCTCGCCGTGGCGCCGGGGCGCGGGGGCTGCGCTGCCGGGCGCTCGGCGGGGTCGACCGGGGGAGTCGGGTCTTCGGACATGGGTGCTCCATGCCTCGACGACAAGCGCCGCGGCCTGGGCGGGGCTGCGGTGGTGCGGGATGTCGGGGAGGCGTCCTGCGATTCGGGGGCGATGCAGTGTGCGACGGGGCGGCGTGGAGCTCGCCGGCACCCGGGATGTGGGGTGCGGGGATGCTAGCACGCGAGATCCGCTCGCGAACAGGCCTGGAACGAGCGTTCCGGGGCAGCCCGGATCAGCCCTGTCGGCGGAACGCGGCGACGAGTTCGTCGAGCTGGTGCCGGCGCCCGTCGACGCGCGCCCAGACGAGCAGCGCGACCCCGCCTATCAGCACGGAGAGCGCGAGGGAGAACGGCGTCGCGCCGAGGGCGACACGCAGTGCACCGCCGGGGATGCCGACGAGTGCGAGGGGCACGGCCAGCGCGCCGAGCACATGGCCGAGATGGGGGCGGATGCCGAGCAGCAGCCGCACTTGCAGGCTCGCCAGCACGGCGTCGAGCAGCATCGCCCCGGCCCAGGCGATCGCGGAGCCGGTGATGCCGAGCAGCGGCACGAGCAGCAGGTTCGCGGCGACGTTGAGCGCGAGCACGACCGCCTTGTTGGCGGCGGCCCAGCCGCTGCGCCCGCTCATGAGCAGCAGCGAGTGCACGTTGCCGGCCAGGAAGGTCACGATCGCGCCGGCGCAGAGCACCGCGAGCGCCGGAGCGGCGTCGTCGAAGTCGTCGCCGAACCAGGTCAGCACGAGGGGGCCGAAGATCGCGAGCACGATGTAGACGGGCGAGCTGAACACCACGAGCCAGCCGGCGGCGGTGCGGTAGAGCGCCTGCGTCTCGGCGCGGCGGCCTTCGTGCAGCAGGGCGCTGAAGCGCGGCGAGACGACGACGCGCAGCGCCGTGTCGATGATCAGGCCGGCGGCGATGAGCCGGCTCGCGGCGCCGTAGTCGCCGGCGGCCGCCGATCCGGCGAGCAGCCCGACCAGCAGCACGTCGAGCCAGAGCAGGCCCTGCTCGAGCACGGCCGAGAGCGTGCGCGGCGCGGCGTAGCCGAGGCTCTGCCGCGCGAGCGCCCGGTCCGGCAGCCATCCGCTCGCCGGTCTGAGCCGGCCGACGCGCCACAGCAGCGCCGCGACGGCCACGACTGCCACGACGATGAGCGGAACGGCCCACGCCAGTCCCAGCGCGAGCGGGGTGGCGACGAGCACCGCGGCCGCGAGCAGCGCGATGACCCGCACGACCGGGAGCGCGACGCTGCCGATCACGACGTACCCGCGCAGCCCGCCCAGCCCCCGCAGCGCGGCGAGGGCGACGAGCGCGACGCAGCCGAACGGCAGCGCGACGGCCGAGAGGCGCAGCAGGGTCGCATCCACGGGGATGCCGACGCGAGGCAGCAGCACCGCGACGACGAGCCCGGCCACGAGGCCTCCGGCGAGGGCAACTGCGAGCTGCAGCAGCACGGCGGGTCGCACGTGTGCCGGATCCGCCTCGAGCCGGGGGAGCAGCCAGACCCCGACGGAGTCCATGCCGAGTCGGCCGAAGCTCAGGGCGATCGTCAGCACGGCGACCAGCTGCAGCACCTGCCCGGCGCCGTCGTCGCCGAGCGTGCGGGTGATCACGATCGTCGCAGCGAAGCCGAGGCCGGCGCTCACCGCCGATCCGACGAAGCTCAGCGCCCCGCCGCGGGCCAGGCGGCGACGGTCGGCGGCGCCGTCGTCGGCCGAGGTCGTCGCCGCGGCCGTCACGACCCGCCGCCGACGGCCGGCTCGCCGCGACCACGGCGGCCGGCGCGCAGCAGCTGCCGGCCGAGTCGGAGCACGAACGCCGGGTTGCCGATCAGATAGCGGCGCGCCAGCCGGCGCGGCTCGATCACGAGGCGCCACAGCCATTCCAGGCCGGCCCGGATCATCCACGCCGGCGCGCGACGATGCTCGCCGGCGAGCCAGTCGAACAGGCCGCCGCAGCTGAGCACCGCGGGCACCGCCAGCCGGTCGCGATGCTCGGCGATCCAGTGCTGCTGGGCGGGATCCCCGAGCCCGACGAGCAGGATGCCGGGGGCGAAGTCGTCGATGCGCGCGAGCAGGCGGGGCAGGTCGTCGGCGCCGAGGTACCCGTCGTGCTGGGCGGTCACCAGTCCGGGGTTCTCGCGGCGCAGGCGCTCGGCCGCACGGTCGGCGACGCCGGGTCGACCGCCGAACAGGAAGACCCGCACGCCGTTCGCCGCCGCGCGGGCGGCGACCGGATGCACGATGTCGGTCGTCGCGAGCCGCGCGGGTACGGGATGCCCGAGCAGCCGGGCGGCGCCGACCACCGACTGGCCGTCGGCGTAGCAGAGCTCGGCGTCGTCGAGTCGCCGACGGAAGCTCCCGTCGCGCCAGGCGAGATTGCAGACGTTCGCGTTGACGCCGACGGCGACGTGCGTGCCGCCGTCGCGGATCCAGTCGTCGATCGTGTCGAGCAGCTCGATCTCGGTGACGGCGTCGACCGGCGCGCCGACGACCCGGGCGCGGCGGGGCCGCAGGCGCATCGTCATCCCTCGGGCAGCGGCGTGCGCAGGGCGAGCGCGTCAGCCAGCTCGGGCGGCGTGCCCGCGGTCTCCTCCGGCGGCCGGGTGCGGCGTCGACGCGGTCGCGGAGCCGCGGTGGATCCGGCACGCGGAGGCTCGGTGCGCCGCACCCGGTGCGGCTCGACCGGCGCGGGCGCGGCGTCGTCGCCGCGGTCGGCCGGCTGGCGCCGACCGGGCACGAGCACCGATCCGATGATCTCGGCGCCGAGCGACTCGAAGCCGGCGCGGTCGCGCGCGAGCGTCGCACGGTCGGTTCCGCCGAGCGCGACGACGCCGATCACGGCGCCCGTCGCGCGAGCCGCGGCGAGGCGCGTCGCGAGCGGCGCGGCGGCCGGCAGCACGAGCAGCACGAGCTCGTCGTCGCGGCAGCGCGCCACCTCGTCGAGCAGTTCGCGGGTCAGGACCGGATCGGGGTCGCCGAGCCGCGGCGTCCGTTCGGTCGTGATCAGACGCAGCTCGGGCAGCTCGGCCGGCGTCCACACGCTCAGGGTGTCGTCGCGGCTGAGCAGGAGCAGCCCCAGTTCGGCGCGCAGCCGCTCGAGCCGTGTCTCGTCGGCGCCGGGCAGCAGCAGCCGCACGGGGCGCCCGGTCTGGGCGAGGGCGATGCCGAGGTTGATCGGCACCGCGCTCGCCTCGCCGGTGACCGTGTCGTCGACGACCGCGATCGATCCGAGGGCGGCCGGGAACCGCGCGAGGATCTGCTCGCGTGCGGTACGCACGAGCTCGGCGTCGGGGCCGTCGGCGGGGATGCCGTCCGCTCGGCCGACGAGGCGGGCCAGCGTCGGCGCACCGGTCACGCGGGTGACGTCGTCGGCGGTGCGCACGCGGCGATCGATCCGCTGCGCGGCGAACGCCGCGACGAGACCGATCACGAGGCCGGCGAGCAGTCCGGTGGCGAGCACGAGCGGTTTGCTCGGCGCCGACGAGATCGGGTTGCTGCCCGCCGAGGTGAGCACCGATCCGCCGGAGGTGTCGATCAGCTGCAGCGAGTTGCGCTGACTCAGCAGGCTGTCGACCTCGATCGTGATCAGCTGCCGGTCGCTGGCCGCCTGGTTCGCGGCGCTGCTGCCGTCCGCGGCGGCCGCGGCGCGGGCGTCCACCTCGGTCAGCGAGTCCCGCAGCTCGTCGAGACGCGCATCCACCTGGTCGACGACGGCTTTGCGTCGCTCGACGGCCTGGTCGGCGCGGTAGTCGAGGTAGGCGGCGGCGATCGCGTCGGCGCGTTCCCGTGCCACGGCGGCGTCGGAGGCCGTGAAGCTGATGCGGATGACGGTGGCCTGGGCGACGAGCTCGGCCGAGGTGCCGTCGCGCAGCTGATCGGGCGTCACGTCGCCCAGCCGTTTCGCCGCCGCGTCGGCGACGGCGTACGAGCGGGCGATCTGCACCTCCGTCGGGCCGTCGAGCAGACCGGCGGCGGAGCGCTGGGCGTTGAACGGGTCGGCCGAGATGACGTTGAGGTTCAGGTCGGTGCGCGCGGTCTCCTGGGTGCCGAGCAGCAGCACGCCGCCGCCGACGAGCAGGCCGGCGAGCCCGGCTGCGGCCACGACGATCCAGCGCTGCCGGACGACGCGCAGGTAGTCGCCGAGCAGCGGCGGCGCAGGCGAGGGGGAAGGTGCGGGGAGGTTCTCGGGCGAAGCGGACACGGTGGTCCTCCATCACGGCCGGGGCGGGTGCCGACGGGGGAATCGGGTGGAGCCGGACTGCGCTCCGCTGGGCGACGGAGCTGCGCTCGGCGGGGCGGCCGAGCGCGTGAGGTCTCGACAGCATAGACCCGTCGATGCTTGCGGTGGGAGCGTAAGCGAGGGATTCTTAGCCGCATGGCGTCCCCCCGAACGCCGGTCTCCCGACCTGCTCGATCGTCCCGCTCGCCCCGGCGGGACCCTGATCGCGCCCTCATGCCGTCAGCGGAATACATCGCTCCGCGTCGCGTCGGCGCCGCGCTGCTCGAGCTGCCGCGGTGGCCCTTCGCGGCCGTGTTCCTCGGCTATCCGCTCTGGTGGCTGCTCGGAGTGGGCGATCTGATCTTCGTCGCGGCGGCCGTCGTGATGGCGCTGCACCTCGCCCGTCGCGGGCGCCTCGAGGTGCCGCGCGGATTCGGGCTGTGGCTGCTGTTCCTGGCGTGGATGCTGGCCTCGGTCATCGGCATCGACAGCGGCGGCCGGCTGGTCGGCTTCGTCTACCGGGCGGCCCTGTACCTCGCCGCGACTGTGCTGCTCCTCTACGTCTACAACGCGCGCGCCGGTCTCGACCGGCGCTACGTCTCCGGCGTGCTGACCGTGTTCTGGGTCGTGGTCGTCGCCGGGGGCTGGCTCGGCGTGCTGTTCCCGCTGCTGTCGATCACGACGCCGATGGCGTGGATCATCCCCGACGCGCTGCGCTCGAACGAGGTCGTGCAGGAGATGGTCGTGCGCCGGGTGACGCAGTGGGATCCGACCTCCGTGCTGCAGCTCGACCCGCGCCCGAGCGCGCCGTTCCTCTATACGAACGTCTGGGGAAACGTCTACTCGATGCTGCTGCCGGTCGTGATCGCGTATCTCGTGACGGTGCGGCGCACGCGACGGTTCTGGCTCGTGCTGGCGCTCATCCCGCTCTCCTTCGTCCCGGCGTTCCTCACGCTGAACCGCGGCATGTTCATCGGGCTCGGCGTGGCGGCTGCCTACATCGCTCTGCGGGCCGCGCTGCGGCGGCAGTGGAAGGTGCTCGGCGGGCTCGCGGCTCTGGCGGTCGTCGTCGGGATCGTCTTCGCGGCGCTGCCGGTGTCCGAGCGGCTGACCGAGAGGCTCGACACGAGCAGCACGACCGAGGATCGCGCGAACCTCTACCAGGAGACCTTTGAGCGCTCGCTCGCCTCGCCCGTGTTCGGCTACGGCGCCCCGCGCCCCTCCGAGACCGACGGCGCCCCGTCGGCGGGCACCCAGGGGCAGATCTGGAACGTGCTGTTCTCGCACGGGTTCCCGGCGGCCGCGCTCTTCCTCGCCTGGCTCGTGTTCCTCGCGTGGCGCACCCGGCACGCCCGCGGCGCCGTCGGCGTGGCGGGCCACGCCATCCTCGTCGTGCTCGCGGTCGAGGTGCTCTACTACGGGGTGCTCGTCACCGGTCTGGCCATCGGCTTCCTCGTCGCCGCCCTGCTGCTGAGGCCCGAGCACGCCGCTCCCACAGCGGTCGCCGGGCATCGCACCGCGGTCGTGCGGGGCATCCCTGAACTCCGCAACCCCCGCTTCCGCAGCCTCCGCCGCGCGCGCGGCATTCCCCGAGGAGTCGCCCCATGAGCCCGTCGTCCCCGTCGTCCCCGTCGTCCCCGTCCTCAACGTCGTCCCCGTCGCTCGGCTCCCCGGCTGACGACTCCGGAGTCAGCGTCGTCATCGCGACCCGCGGCCGGCCCGAGCTGCTGCGCTCGGCCGTGCGGGCCGCCTTCGCCCAGCAGCACAGCGGACCGGTCGAGGTCGTCGTGGTCTTCGACCAGGTGGCCGTCGACCCCCTCGACGACGTCGAGGTGCCGGCCGGCCGCGCCCTCCGCACGATCGTCAACGCGCGCACACCCGGGCTCGCGGGCGGACGCAACACCGGCGTCGCGGCCGCGGTGCATCCCCTGATCGCCTTCTGCGATGACGACGACGAGTGGATGCCGACGCGCCTGACGCGCCAGCTCGCGGCCTGGTCCGACGACCCGGCGGCGGTCATGCTCGCGACCGGCATCCGCATCCGCACCGCCGAGAGCGACATCGACCGCGTGCCGCCGGCCCGCGCGGACTTCGACGACTTCCTGCGCTCGCGCATCACCGAGATCCACCCCTCGAGCTTCCTGATCCGCCGCGCCGACCTGGAGGGTCGCGTCGGCCCGGTCGATGAAGACCTGCCGGCCTCCTACGGGGAGGACTACGACCTGCTGCTGCGGGCCGCGCGGGCCGGGCATGTGCTCAGCGTCCCCGAGCCGCTCGTGCTCGTGCGCTGGAACCGCGCCTCCTTCTTCTCGGAGAAGTGGGAGGGCATCGCGGCCGGGCTCAGCTACCTGCTGCGCAAGCATCCGGAGTTCGCCCGCGATCCCCGCGGCGCCGCCCGCATCGAGGGGCAGATCGCCTTCGCGCACGCGGCGCTGCGCGAGCGGCCCGCCGCACGGGCCTGGGCGCGCCGGGCGATCCGCCACGACCGCCGCCAGCTGCGCGCCTGGGCCGCGCTGCTCGTCGCGCTGCGCCTGCTGCCGGCGGGAGCGCTCGTGCGCGCCGTCAACCGCCGCGGGCGGGGACTCTGATGTGCGGGCGTCCGATCCCGCGACGATCCGGGGGAGCGGCGCGATGCCCCGGCTGACGGTGCTGCTGCCCGTGCACGACGGTGCGGCCACGATCGGCGCGGCCGTGCGCTCGACGCTGCGCGCTCTGCCGCGCGACGCCGAGCTGCGCGTGCTCGACGATGCCAGCGGCGACGCCACGGCCCGCGTCGTCGAGGGCATCGCGGATGCGCGGCTCCGGCTCGACCGCAGCGCCCGGCCGCTGGGCGTCGCGGCGGGCCTCAACCGACTGCTCGCGGCGAGCGACAGCGAGCTCGTCGCGCGGATGGACGCTGACGACCTGACCCTCCCCGGCCGGTTCGCCCGCCAGGTCCGTGCCCTGCGCCGGCATCGGGCCGACCTGCTGTTCGGCACGGTCGTCCAGTTCTCCTCGGGCGGCCGGCGGATCCGCCCGACGGCGCCGACGGGCGTCTCGGCCGCGGCCTTCCCGCTGCACCTGCTGCTCACGAATCCCGTCGCGCATCCGACCCTCGTCGCCCGCCGTGCCGTGCTCGACGAGCTCGGCGGATACGCGAGCGTGCCGAGCGAGGACTATGAGCTCTGGCTGCGCGCGGCAGCTCGGGGGCACCGGCTCGTGCGCGACGGCGCGCCCGCGATCGCCTACCGGGTGCACCCGGCGCAGGTCACAGCGTCCTCGGGCTGGCGGCGCGCCTCGTGGACCGACCCCGCGACCGCGGGCGCCTTCGACCGGCTCGCGCGCGACCGACTGGGTCGCGGCGCGCGACGGCTCAACCTGCTCGCGATCGACGAGGCCCTCGACGACGCCGGCTTCGCGACCGAGCTCGACGACTTCGCCCGCGCGGTCACGACGGCGGCCGACCGTCTCGGCCGGGTGGAGGCGGGGCGGGTGCGCGCGCTGCTCGCCCGCCGCCTCGACGCGGTGCGCGCGCTGCGCCGGCAGGAGAGGCGCAGCCATGAACCGGCGTGAGCATCGCGAGATCGTGCGGCGAGATCGCGCGGCGAATCGCGGCTACCTCAAGAGCCGTGTCGTGCTGCGCGGGCTGCGGCGCGCGCAGCTCTGGCGCAGCCGCCGCGGTCCGCTCGGCCGGCTCGGCTATCTGGTGAGCGCGAGCGTCTACAAGCTGGTGGCCGAATGGATGCTCGGGGTCGAGATCCCGCCGAGCACCCGGGTCGGTGCGGGGCTGCGTCTGCGCCACGGCATCGGCATCGTGGTGAATCCCGCGTCGGTGATCGGCGAGGGCGTGATGATCCGGCAGGGCGTGACCATCGGCAACCGCCGCCGCGACGACGACTGCCCGCGCATCGGCGACCGGGTCGAGATCGGCGCCGGCGCCGTCATCGTCGGCGACATCGAGATCGGGGCGGGCGCCCGCATCGGCCCGGGCGCGGTCGTCGTCGTCGACGTGCCCCCCGGCGCGACGGTGTTCCTCGGCGGAACCGAGGTGCGGCCGCCGCGGGAGCCGGACCGGACGGCCGGAGCGGATGACTAGACTCGTCGCGACAGGGGGCCAGGTGACGAGCGTGAGCACGCGGATCGTGACGATCCCGAACATCCTCAGCTTCCTGCGTCTCCTCCTCATCCCGCTCTTCCTGATCCTGGTGATCGCGGGCGAGTACGCGTGGGCGGTCGTGACGATCGCGGTGTCGAGCCTGACCGACTTCGCCGACGGCTACATCGCGCGCCGCTTCGGCCAGGTCACGCGTCTCGGTCAGCTGCTCGATCCGCTCGCCGATCGTCTGTTCATCCTGTCGACGCTCGTCGGAATCGCGATCGCCGGCATCGTGCCGCTGTGGTTCCTCGCGATCGTCGTCGCGCGGGATGTGCTGCTGATCGGCATCGGGATCGCCCTCGCGAACGTCGGCCATGGCCCGCTGCCGGTGCACCACCTCGGCAAGATGGGCACCTTCTGTCTGCTGTTCGCGTTCCCGGTGCTCATGCTGGGCGCCGCCTTCCCCGAGGCCGTCGGCGTGACCGCGGCGCTGGGCTGGGCGGCGGCGATCTGGGGTGCGTTCCTGTACTGGTGGGCGGGTCTGCTGTACCTGCGCCAGGCCCTCGTTCTGGTGCGGGGATCGCGGGTGGCGTCACCGGCGTCGTCGGATAGGCTGGATCGCTAGAAGAGGAGGTCGCGATGGTCGACGGACAGCAGGGAGCTCAGCCCCACGAGAACGCGGGCGAGAGCTCTCCGGCAGCCCGAGCGGACACCACCGCCCACTTCGCCGAGGACTTCAAGGCCCAGCTGGCCGCCCTCGAGAAGGGCATCTCGCTCGACGAGCAGGAGGCCATCCAGGCGCTGCCCTCGGGTTCGGCCCTGCTCATCGTGCGTCGTGGCCCGAACGTCGGCTCGCGGTTCCTGCTCGACGGCGACGTGACCACGGTCGGCCGCCACCCCGAGTCGGACATCTTCCTCGACGACGTGACCGTGTCGCGTCGACACGCGGAGTTCCTCCGGGTCGGCACGGCGTTCCAGGTGCGCGACCTCGGCTCGATGAACGGCACCTACTTCGACAGCGTGCGCATCGAGCAGGCTCTGCTCACCGACGGCGCCGAGGTTCAGGTCGGCAAGTTCCGCCTCACCTTCTACGCTTCGCGCCTCGACCTCGCGGCGGCGTCGCGCTAGTGCCCGCGTCCTCCGCGACCCCGGCTCGTCAGCCGGGGAGCTCGCCCCAACTCAGCATCGGCCAGGTGCTCGCGCGGCTCAGCCCCGAGTTCCCCGATCTCAGCCCGTCGAAGCTGCGCTTCCTCGAGGAGCGTCAGCTGGTCTCGCCGGCGCGCACCGCGTCGGGGTACCGCAAGTTCTCGCAGGCCGACGTCGATCGGCTGCGCTTCGTGCTGTCGATGCAGCGCGATCACTACCTGCCGCTCAAGGTCATCCGGGGCTACCTGGAGGAGATGGATGCGGGCCGCGAGCCGGTGCTGCCGAGCGGTGTGCCGGTGTCGGCGCCGTCGATGCTCGCCGCCGAGCGTCGACTCAGCCGCGAGGAGCTGATCCGCGAGGCGGGTGCGACGACGCTGCTGCTGCAGGATGCCGTCAGCGCCTCGCTGATCGTCGCCGCCGACACCTACGGCGAGGATGCGCTCACGGTGCTCAAGTCGCTCGTCGAACTGCAGCGTTCGGGCATCGAGCCCCGCCACCTGCGCGGTTTCCGTGCCGCGGCGGAGCGCGAGCTGGGGCTGATCGAGAGCGCGCTGATCCCGGTCGCGCGCCGCAAGGACGCGTCGAGCCGGGCGAAGGCGGCGGAGCTGGCGCGCGAGATCGCGGGGCAGCTCGAGGTGGTGCGCTCGAGCCTCATCCGCTCGGCGCTGTCGCGGCTGCAGTAGCTCGGCGGGGCGTCGCGAAGAACTTTCCGCGACACGCCGCCCGCTCGAGCGGAATGTCGTTGCCCGAGCGTTCCTGGGTGGGTACCGTGAGAGCACGACGAACCTGAACGTTCAGGTTCAACTTGAGGGTTAGGAACGGGCGATGAGCGAAGCCAGTCGGAACGAGGGTCCGCGCTACGACCTCGGCCTCCTCTTCACCGACGGGCTTCCCGAGCTCGATGACGCCGCCGGCTACCGCGGCGCCGTCGCTGCCCGCGCCGCCGGCATCTCCTACCGCCAGCTCGACTACTGGGCGCGCACGCAGCTCGTCGAGCCCACGGTGCGCGGCGCCGCCGGCTCCGGCTCGCAGCGCCTCTACGGCTTCCGCGACATCCTCGTGCTCAAGCTCGTCAAGCGCCTGCTCGACACCGGCATCTCGCTGCAGCAGATCCGCGTCGCGGTCAACCAGCTGCGCGAGGCGGGCGTCAGCGACCTCGCCCAGACCACGCTCATGAGCGACGGCGCGAGCGTCTACCTCTGCACCTCCGACGATGAGGTCATCGACCTGGTCAGCCAGGGGCAGGGCGTCTTCGGCATCGCCGTCGGCAAGGTGCTGCGCGAGGTCGAGACCAGCCTGGTCGAGCTCGACTCGGCCGCGGCCGAAGACCCGCAGGACGAGCTCGCCGCCCGTCGCGGTCGCAAGGCCCAGGCGTCCTGACGCCCGACTGATCACCTGACCGCGGCGACCGCCCCGCGGTACGGGCGCGACGACGGCACTGGCGCGAAGACGGCACTGGCACGAAGAACGTGGCGGATGCCGAGCATCCGCCTCGTCGTCGTCTCCGGCCCAGCCTCGTGCCGGGCCATTCGGTCTAGGCCGGCGTCTGCGACAGCTTCGCCGTGCGCATCACGCGATCCAGCAGCACGTCGAAGTGGTGCGCCATCTCCTGCGCGCTCTCGCCGGGCCACACGTGCAGCGGCTTCGCGGCGCCCTGCGCCTGCTGCAGCGAGGTGCGCTCCGGCAGCTGCGGGTTCAGCACCAGCGGGCCGAACATGTCGCGCAGCTCCTTGATGCGGAACTGGTGCTCGAGCGACTGCACGCGCGCGCGGTTCACGACGATGCCGAGCGGCTGCAGGCGGGGCGAGAGGCCGCGGCGGATCTCCTCGATCGCGCGCAGCGCGCGGTCGGCGGCGGCGACCGAGAACAGGCCGGGCTCCGTGACGACCGCGACGCGATCAGAGGCGGCCCAGGCCGTGCGGGTCAGCGCATTGAGAGACGGCGCGCAGTCGATGAGCACGAGGTCGTACTCGCTCTCGACGTGCGCGAGCGCCTCCTCGAGCTTCCAGATGTCGCGGATCGACGGGTGCGGGCCGTCGAAGTTGATCGCCGAGGGCGACCCGATCAGCACGTCGATCGTGCCCTGACGGCCGCGGGTCCAGCCCGAGGGCGAGATGGCGGAGCGGACGATCTTCTCTTTCGGCGAGGCGAGGACGTCGGCCACATTCAGATGCCCGGCGACCGCCACATCCATGCCCGTCGAGACGTCCGACTGCGGGTCGAGATCGACCACCAGCGTCGAGACGCCCTTCGCGAAGGCGGCGGAGGCGAGACCGAGCGTCACCGTGGTCTTTCCCACGCCCCCCTTCAGGGAGCTGACGCTGAGTACGTGCACGAGAACCAACTTATCGGTCTGGATCTGAAAGAACACAAAACCATAACGTCCGTGCGTGGTCTCGAGGGGCGCGAGCACTGAATAAGGTGGACCCAGGCATCGGAGAGGATCGAATGTTCAGCAAAATCCTGGTCGCCAACCGCGGTGAGATCGCGATCCGCGCATTCCGCGCGGCCTACGAGCTCGGTGCGAAGACCGTCGCCGTGTACCCGTGGGAGGATCGCAACTCCGCCCACCGCCTCAAGGCCGATGAGTCGTACCTCATCGGCGAGAAGGGCCACCCGGTCCGCGCCTATCTCGACGTGAACGAGATCATCCGCGTCGCGAAGCTCTCCGGAGCCGACGCGATCTACCCCGGATACGGCTTCCTCTCCGAGAACCCCGACCTCGCCCAGGCGGCGGCGGATGCGGGCATCACCTTCATCGGCCCGCCGAGCCGCGTGCTCGAGATGGCCGGCAACAAGGTCACCGCGAAGCAGCACGCGATCGAGGCCGGCGTGCCGGTGCTCGACTCGAGCCCGGCGACGACCGACATCGAGCTGCTGCTGAGCGAGGCCGACCGCATCGGCTTCCCCGTCTTCGCGAAGGCCGTCGCCGGCGGCGGCGGACGCGGCATGCGCCGCGTCGAGCGCCGGGAGGACCTGCGCGAGGCGCTCGAAGCCGCCATGCGGGAGGCCGACAGCGCCTTCGGCGACCCGACCATGTTCCTCGAGCAGGCCGTGCTGCGCCCGCGCCACATCGAGGTGCAGATCCTGGCCGACGGCCACGGCAACACGATGCACCTGTTCGAGCGCGACTGCTCGATCCAGCGCCGCAACCAGAAGGTCGTCGAGATCGCGCCCGCGCCGAACCTCGACCAGTCGATCCGCGACGCGCTCTACCGCGACGCCGTCGCCTTCGCCGAGTCGATCGGCTACGTCAACGCCGGAACGGTCGAATTCCTGCTCGACACCGTCGGCGACCGTGCGGGCCAGCACGTGTTCATCGAGATGAACCCGCGCATCCAGGTCGAGCACACCGTGACCGAGGAGGTCACCGACGTCGACCTCGTGCAGTCGCAGATGCGCATCGCCGCGGGGGAGTCGCTCGGCGACCTCGGCCTGTCGCAGGAGACCGTGCAGCTGCACGGCGCCGCGATCCAGACCCGCATCACGACCGAGGACCCGGCGGCGGGCTTCCGCCCCGACACCGGCAAGATCACGAACTACCGCTCGCCCGGCGGCGCCGGCATCCGCCTCGACGGCGGAACCGTGCAGACGGGCGCGCAGATCAGCCCGCACTTCGACTCGATGCTCGCCAAGATGACGGCGCGCGGCCGCGACTTCTCGGCCGCCGTCGCCCGATCGAAGCGCGGCCTCGCCGAGTTCCGCATCCGCGGCGTCTCCACGAACATCCCCTTCGTGCAGGGCGTGCTCGATGACCCGGCGTTCGCGAAGGGCGACCTCAGCACCCTGTTCATCGAGGAGCGCCCCGAGCTGCTCGCCGGCCGCCCCTCGCGTGACCGCGGCACCAAGGTGCTCAACTGGCTCGCCGACGTGACCGTCAACCAGCCCAACGGCGAGGGCGCGCACCTCGTCGCCCCGGCCGAGAAGCTGCCGCGCCTCGACCTGACGACCGAGCCGCCGGCGGGATCCCGCCAGCGTCTGCTCGAGCTCGGGCCGCAGGGCTTCGCGAAGGCCCTGCGCGAGCAGAAGGCCCTCGCGGTCACCGACACGACGTTCCGCGACGCCCACCAGTCGCTGCTCGCGACCCGCGTGCGCACGCAGGACCTCGTGCAGGTGCTGCCCTACGTCGCCCGCTCGACGCCGCAGCTGCTCTCGGTCGAGGCCTGGGGCGGGGCGACCTACGACGTCGCGCTGCGCTTCCTCGGCGAAGACCCCTGGGAGCGACTGGATGCGCTGCGCACCGCACTGCCGAACGTCGCGATCCAGATGCTTCTCCGCGGCCGCAACACGGTCGGGTACACGCCGTACCCGACGGAGGTGACCGACGCCTTCGTGGCCGAGGCTGCGGCGAGCGGCATCGACATCTTCCGCATCTTCGACGCGCTCAACGACGTCGACCAGATGCGTCCGGCGATCGACGCGGTGCTCGCGACCGGCTCGACCGTGGCCGAGGTCGCCCTCTGCTACACGGGCGACCTGCTCGACCCCGACGAGAAGCTGTACACGCTCGACTACTACCTGAAGCTCGCCGAGCGGATCGTGGATGCGGGCGCGCACATCCTCGCGATCAAGGACATGGCGGGCCTGCTGCGCGCTGGCGCCGCCGAGAAGCTCGTCGGCGCCCTGCGCAGCGAGTTCGACCTGCCGGTGCACGTGCACACGCACGACACGGCGGGCGGCCAGCTCGCGACCCTGCTCGCGGCCAGCAACGCCGGCGCCGACGCGGTCGACGCCGCCAGCGCGCCGATGTCGGGCACCACGAGCCAGCCCTCGCTGTCGGCCCTCGTCGCCGCGACGGCCCACACCGACCGCGACACCGGCATCTCGCTCAAGGCCGTCAGCGACCTCGAGCCGTACTGGGAGGCCGTGCGCAGCGCGTACAAGCCCTTCGAGTCCGGTCTGCCCGGCCCCACCGGCCGCGTGTACAAGCACGAGATCCCCGGCGGTCAGCTCTCGAACCTGCGCCAGCAGGCGATCGCGCTCGGCCTGGCCGAGCACTTCGAGAAGATCGAGGACTACTACGCGGCCGCCAGCGAGATGCTCGGCCGCCCGCCGAAGGTCACGCCCTCGTCGAAGGTCGTCGGCGACCTCGCGCTCGCGCTCGTCGCGGCCGACGCCGACCCGAAGGACTTCGCCGAGAACCCGTCGAAGTACGACATCCCCGACTCGGTCATCGGCTTCATGGCCGGTGAGCTCGGCGACCTGCCCGGTGGATGGCCGGAGCCGCTGCGCTCGAAGGTGCTGGCGGGCCGCGAGGTCAAGATCGGAGTCACGCCGCTCGAGGGCGGCGACCTGGCGGTGCTGAAGGGCGACTCGGCCGGACGCCGTGCGCGTCTCAACCACCTGCTGTTCCCGGCGCCGACCCGGCAGTTCGATCAGCTGCGCGAGCTCTTCGACGACCTCTCGGTCATCGACACGATCGACTACCTCTACGGCCTCAAGCCGGGTGTCGAGCACGTCGTCGAGATCGAGCAGGGCGTGCGTCTGCTGATCGGCCTCGAGGCGATCGGCGAGGCCGACGACAAGGGCATGCGCACCGTGATGACGACCCTGAACGGTCAGCTGCGCCCGGTCTACGTGCGCGACCGCGGCATCAAGGTCGAGACGGTCAGCGCCGAGAAGGCCGACAGCTCGAAGCCGGGTCAGGTGGCCGCGCCGTTCTCGGGCGTCGTCACGCTGAAGGTCGCCGAGGGCGACTCGGTCGAGCCCGGCCAGGCGGTCGCGACCATCGAGGCCATGAAGATGGAGGCGGCGATCACCTCGCCCGTCGGCGGCACCGTGCGTCGTCTGGCGATCCCGACGACCCAGCAGGTCGACGCCGGCGATCTGCTCGTCGTCGTCGAGGGCTGATCCCGCGCCCTACACTGGGGTCCGCGCAGGGAGAGGAGGCGTTCCATGAGCGCAGATCGTTCCCCGCGCGACCCCGGTGAGGGAGTCGAGCCCGAGGGCGACGCCGTGGCTGACACGGCCGCGGTGAGGCCGACCGTCGACCGTCCCGCGGCCCCGACCGACGAGCCCGACGAGATCGAGTACGTCGGCGACCTCATCGAAGACCGCGACCTCACCCTGCACCTGCCGGCGAGTCTGACCATGCCGGTCGACCTGATCGCCGATCCGTCGGCGACGCCGGCGTCCGCGGCGGTGTCGTCCGCGGCGCGCCCGTCGGCGGTCGATGCAGCGTCTCCGGCGCAGGCCTCCGTCACCGACGGCACCGCGTCCGACATCGCGCCGGCTGTGATCGAGACCGCCGACGGCGCGATCGTGTCCGCCTCGCGCGCGACTCCCGCGCCGGCGCGGCTCGGCACGACCTCGGTCGAGATCGTCACGCCCCGCATCGTCGCGGAGACCCCGGAGCAGCCCGAGGTCGTCCCGCTGCCCGAGAGCTTCTCCGGCACGCGGCGCGAGCGTCTGCGCGGTGAGCCCTCGCGCGCTCCGGAGCCGGCATCCATGCTCACTGCCGAGCGGCTGCTCGACCCGAGGGGATCGCGGCGCATCCGCCCCGAGGGATTCTGGCAGCGGCTGCTCTTCGAGGTCACCTTCCACCTCGTCAACGTCGGCGACTCGGCGGAGGTGCGCGAGCGCAAAGCGCTCGAGGCGCGGATCGCCCGAGCCTTCGAGGGCGGCACCCGCTTCGTGCCCGTGCTGACCCGCAAGGGCGGCGTCGGCAAGACGACCGTGACGACGCTGCTCGGCATGGCCCTGGCCGACGTGCGCGACGACCGCGTGATCGCGATCGACGCGAATCCCGACCGCGGCACGCTCTCCGAGCGGGTTCCGAAGCGCACCCGCTCGACCGTGCGCGACCTCGTCAACCACGCTCCGTCGATCACGGACTACGGCCAGCTCTCGAGCCACGTCTCGCGCGACGAGACCCGCCTCGACGTGCTCGCCAGCGACACCGATCCGATGCTCTCCGAGGCCTTCGACGAAGATGACTACAACGTCGTCGCCGACCTCGTGGCCCGCTACTACTCGATCGCCCTGACCGACTGCGGCACCGGGATCGTGCACTCGGTCATGCGCGCGACCCTGCAGCGCGCCGATTCCGTCGTGATCGTCTCCGGCGGCAGCGTGGATGAGGCGCGCCTCGCCAGCGAGACCCTGACCTGGCTCGAAGCCAACGGCTACGGCGCCCTCGTGCGCAACGCGATCGTCGCGCTCAACACGGGCACGCAGGCCACGAACCTGGTCAAGCTCGAGGAGATCGAGGCGCACTTCCGCTCGCGTGTGCGGGAGATCGTGCGCATCCCCTACGACCCCGAGCTCGCGGCCGGCTCGGTCGTGCGCTTCCGTGACCTCAAGCCCTTCACCCGCGAATCGGCCCGCCACCTGGCGGCGCTGGTCGTGGACGGCCTCCCGACCCAGCGAGAGAGATGACCGAACGACAGATCCGCCTCTTCGGCGACCCCGTGCTCCGCTCCGTCTCCGACCCGGTGCGCGTCGGCGCGCCCGGCAACGAGCAGCTCGTCGACGACCTCATCGAGACGGTGCAGATCCCCGGCCGAGCCGGCCTCGCCGCCCCGCAGATCGGCGTCGGCCTGCGCGCCTTCAGCTGGAACGTGGACGGTGACATCGGCTACGTGCTGAACCCCGTGCTCGAGGTCTGGGGCGAGCCCGAGATCGTCGACGAGGGCTGCCTCTCGGTTCCCGGCTTCTATTTCCCGCGCCGCCGCTACCCGCACGCTCGGGTGACCGGAATCGACCTCGCCGGCGAGGAGATCGTGATCGAGGGCGATGGCGTCATGGCGCAGGCCCTGCAGCACGAGACCGACCACCTCGACGGCAAGCTCTACATCGAGGGGCTCGACCCCGAGGTGAAGCGCGAGGCGATGCGCGAGGTGCGCCAGGCCGACTGGTTCCGCGCAGCCTGAGCGACGCGATCCGTTCACGCGAAGGGCGCCCCGGCTGATCGGCCGAGGCGCCCTTCGCGTTCGTCGACGGGGCGACGGAGGCTTCGCGCTCAGTGCGCGAGCGACACGCCGCGCGTCTCCGTCGTCGTGGAGTACAGCTCGGCGATCTCCTGCTGGAAGTCCTTGAGGATGACCTGGCGCTTGATGCTGAGCTTCGGCGTGAGGTGCCCGCTCGCCTCGGTGAACTCGGTCGGCAGGATCACGAACTTGCGGATCGACTCGGCGCGCGAGACCCGGGTGTTGGCCGCATCCACCGCCTTCTGCACCTCGGCGATCACCTTGGGGTTCTTCGCCGCCTCGGTGAGCGGCATGTCGGCCGCCTCGCCCGCGTTGTTGAGCCAGACCGGCAGCATCTCGGCATCGAGGGTGACGAGCGCGGAGATGAAGGGGCGCTGGTCGCCGACGACGACGACCTGGCCGACGAGCGGGTTGGCGCGGATCGGGTCCTCGAGCGCGGCCGGCGCGACGTTCTTGCCGCCGGCGGTGACGATGATCTCCTTCGTGCGGCCGGTGATCGTCAGGTAGCCGTCGTCGTCGAGGGTGCCGATGTCGCCGGTCTTGAACCAGCCGTCGTCGAAGGCCGCGGCCGTGGCCTCGGGGTTGTTCCAGTACTCCTTGAAGACGTCGACGCCCTTGATCTGGATCTCGCCGTCGGCCGCGATGCGGATGCCGACGCCGGGCAGAGCCGGTCCGACGGTGCCGATCTTGAACTTGTCCGGCAGGTTGACGCTCGCCGGCGCGGTCGTCTCGGTGAGCCCGTAGCCCTCGAGGATGCGCACGTCGAGGCTGCGGAAGAAATGGCCGAGCCGGATGCCGAGCGGGGCCGAGCCCGAGATCGCGTAGCGCACGTTGCCGCCCATCGCGTCCTTGAGCTTGCCGTAGACGAGCTTGTCGTAGAGGGCGAACTTGAGCTTCAGCCCCAGGGGCACCCGCCCGGCGTCGAGAGCCTGCGAGTGCTGCACGGCCACATCCGCCGCGGCTCGGAAGATCTTGCCCTTGCCGCCGGCCTCGGCCTTCTGCTCGGCCGAGTTGTAGACCTTCTCGAACACGCGCGGCACCGCGAGCAGGAACGTCGGCTTGAAGCTGCCGAGCGACGGCAGCAGCTGCTTCGTGTCGGCCTGGTGGCCGACCTTCACGCCGACGTAGACGCTCAGCACCGAGATGAAGCGGGCGAAGACGTGCGCCGTCGTGATGAACAGCAGGGTGGAGGCGCCCACCTTGGCGACGTCGGCGAGGCCGAGCGCGGAGTTGCGGCTGAGCTCGACGAAATTCGAGTGCGTGAGCACGCAGCCCTTGGGGGTGCCGGTCGAGCCCGAGGTGTAGATGAGGGTCGCGAGGTCGTCGCCGCGGGCGGCCGAGCGGCGCTCCTCGAGCTGCTCGTCGGTCACTCCCGTGCCGCCGGCGCGCAGCTTGTCGAGAGCGCCGAGCCCGAGCTGCCACACGCGCGTGATGTCGGGCAGCTCGGCCTGCACCTCGTCGAAGCGGGTGAAGTGCTCCGCCGTCTCGACGATGATCGCGGTCGCACCCGAGTCGGCGAGGGCGAAGCGGATCTGCGCGGGCGAGCTGGTCTCGTAGATCGGCACGAGCACGGCGCCGGCGAACCAGGTCGCGAAGTCGATGAGCGTCCACTCGTACTTCGTCGTGCAGATGAAGCCGATCTTCTCGCCGGGCTGAATGCCCGCCCCGATGAGCCCCTTCGCGAGCTCGACGACCTGCGCGTGGAACTCGCGCGTCGTGATGTCGCTCCAGCCGCCCTCGGCGGTCGGCACGGCGAACAGCACGCTGTCCGGCGTCTCGCGCAGGCGGTGCAGCAGCAGATCCGTGGTGTTGAGCTCGGGGTCTGCTTCGACCAGAGGGGGCACGATCGTCTCGTTCACGACATCTCCTTCGACACCGTTCGGGAAAAGTGAGCTCATGCTACCTGCGCGCCTGGGGAGCATCCTGGAGCCCGGCCGGTCCTAGACTCGGTGCTCGTGCACGCGATCGGGATCGACATCGGTGGGACCAAGATCGCCGGGGCGGTGGTGACCGAGCTCGGCGAGATCGTCGAGGAGCAGCGTCGCCCGAGTCCGGCCGAGGACCCGGACGCGATGGTGGATGTGGTGGTCGAGATGATCGCCGACCTGGCCTCCCGTCATGAGGTCTCGGGCGCCGGCGTCGCCGCCGCGGGCTTCATCGACGCGGCGCAGTCGACCGTCTACTACGCCCCGAACATCGCCTGGCGCAACGAGCCGCTGCGTCAGCGCATCGAGGAGCGGCTGCCGGGCCTCGACATCACGGTCGACAACGACGCGAACGCGGCCGGATGGGCGGAGTTCCGCTTCGGCGCGGGCCGGATCTACAGCGACATGACGATGCTGACGATCGGCACGGGCGTGGGCGGGGCGGTCGTCGTCGGCGACCGGCTGCTGCGCGGCGGCTTCGGCACCGGCGGCGAGATCGGCCACCTGCGCGTCGTGCCCGGCGGACTGCCCTGCGGGTGCGGCGCGCGCGGCTGCATCGAGCAGTACGGCTCGGGTCGCGCGCTGCTGCGCATGGCCAACGAGATCGCCGACGCCGGCGGGATCGGGCGTCCGCTGGCGGATGCGCGGGCTCAGGCCGAAGCGTCGGGCGGCAAGCTCGACGGCGGTCTCGTCGGCGGTCTCATCGCCGCCCACGACCCGGGTGCTCTCGCGGCGCTGCGCGAGCTCGGCGGCTGGCTCGGCCAGGCCTGCGCCTCGCTCGGCGCGGTGCTCGATCCGCAGATCTTCGTGTTCGGCGGGGGAGTGGCGGTCGCCGGCGACCTGCTGCTCGACCCGGTGCGCGAGGCGTACCTGGCCCACCTGCCGGCCCGCGGCTATCACCCCGAGCCGCAGTTCCTCGTGGCCGAGCTCGTGAACGACGCCGGCGTGGTCGGCGCGGCCGATCTCGCCCGACTGCACGCCGACGCCCGCTGATCCGTCGCCGGGCTCGCGCGGCGACGCGGCCCGGCACGGTCCCGACCGCCCGGTAGACTCCCTCCGGCGCATCGACCCGGGAGGACGCCCTTGTTCTACTGGTTTCTGAAGAACCTCGTCGTCGGCCCCTTCATGTACACGGTGTTCCGCCCGTGGACGCGCGGACTCGACAACGTGCCCAAGACGGGCGCGGTGATCTTCGCGAGCAACCACCTCTCGTTCGCCGACTCGATCTTCCTGCCGATCGTCGTCGACCGGCAGATCCGCTTCCTCGCGAAGAGCGACTACTTCACGGGCCGCGGCATCAAGGGCTGGCTGATCAAGCAGTTCTTCCTCGGCATCGGTCAGCTGCCGATCGACCGCTCGGGCGGCAAGGCCTCCGAGGCCTCGCTCAACACGGGACTCGAGGTGCTCGCGAACGGCGGCCAGCTCGGCATCTACCCCGAGGGCACCCGCAGCCCCGACGGCAAGCTCTACCGCGGGCGCACGGGTGTGGCCCGCATGATCCTCGAGGGGCACGTGCCGGTCATCCCGGTCGCCATGATCGACACCGAGAAGGCCATGCCCTCGGGCCGCATCATCCCGAAGGTGCGCCGCATCGGCGTCGTCTTCGGCGAACCGCTCGACTTCTCGCGCTTCGAGGGCCTCGAGGGCGACCGCTTCGTGCTGCGCTCGATCACCGACGAGATCATGTACGAGCTGTCGCGCATCAGCGGCCAGGAGTACGTGGATGTGTACGCCTCCTCGGTCAAGGAGGAGCGCGCGAAGCGGCCGTCGAAGAAGAAGGGTGCGAGCGCGTCCGGCGTCTCCGCCGCGCGCAAGGCGGCCGAGGCGCGGGCCGCAGCGAAGAAGGCCGCGGCCGCGAGCTGAGCCGGGCTGAGCTCGGCTGAGCTAGGCGTCATCCACCGCGTGCCGGAGCGGCGCCGGAGACCGCTGGGCGGCGCCGCTCCGGCGTCAGCGCGGGCCAGTGCGAGCGGATAGGCTCGAAGGCCGGTGCATCCGCCCCGACTCAACCCGCTCTGCAAGGAAACTCCCTTGGTCGAAACGTCCGAACCCGTCGTGCTCGCTGATCCGCAGGTGATCGAGGGTCTGGACTATTGGCGTCAGCTGCCGATCAAGCAGCAGCCGGAGTGGCCGGATGCCGCGGCCGTCGCCGCCGCCTCCGCCGAGATCGCGAGCCTGCCGCCGCTGGTGTTCGCGGGCGAGATCGATCAGCTGCGCGACCGTCTGGCGCGCGCGGCCCGCGGTGAGGCCTTCGTGCTGCAGGGCGGCGACTGCGCCGAGACCTTCGCCGGCGCCACCGCCGACCAGATCCGCAACCGCGTGAAGACGCTACTGCAGATGGCCGTCGTGCTCACCTACGGCGCCTCGGTGCCGGTCGTGAAGATGGGCCGCATGGCGGGCCAGTTCGCGAAGCCGCGCTCGAGCGACAACGAGACCCGCGGCGACGTGACGCTGCCGGCCTACCGCGGCGACATCGTCAACGGCTACCCCTTCGACGTCGCCTCGCGCACGGCCGACCCCTCACGTCTCGTGCAGGGCTACCACATGGCCGCCTCGACGCTGAACCTCATCCGCGCCTTCACCCAGGGCGGCTTCGCCGATCTGCGCGAGGTGCACAGCTGGAACCGCGGCTTCGCCACGAATCCGGCGAACCAGCGCTACGAGGGTCTCGCCAAGGAGATCGACCGCGCCATCCGCTTCATGGAGGCCGCGGGCGCCGACTTCGACGAACTCAAGCGCGTCGAGTTCTACACGGGTCACGAGGGTCTGCTCATGGACTACGAGCGCCCGATGACCCGCATCGACTCGCGCAACGGCACGCCCGTCAACACGAGCGCGCACTTCCTCTGGATCGGCGAGCGCACCCGCGAGCTCGACGGCGCGCACGTCGACTACTTCTCGCGCATCCGCAACCCCATCGGCGTCAAGCTCGGCCCGTCGACGACGCCCGAGGTGATGGAGCAGCTGGCCGACAAGCTCGACCCGAACCGCGAGCCCGGTCGTCTGACGTTCATCACGCGCATGGGCGCGGGCAAGATCCGGGATGCGCTGCCGGGCCTGCTCGAGGCGTCGAAGTCGCTCGAGCTGCAGCCGCTGTGGATCACCGACCCGATGCACGGCAACGGCATCACGACGCCGAACGGCTACAAGACCCGCCGCTTCGACGACGTGGTCGACGAGGTGCGCGGCTTCTTCGAGGCGCACCGCGCGGCGAAGACGGTTCCCGGCGGAATCCACGTCGAGCTCACCGGCGACGACGTCACCGAGTGCCTCGGCGGTTCGGAGCAGATCGACGAGGCGACGCTCGCCACGCGCTACGAATCGCTGTGCGATCCGCGCCTGAACCACATGCAGTCGCTGGAGCTGTCGTTCCTGGTGGCCGAGGAGCTGGCGGCGTTCCCGTCGCCGCCGCAGGCCTGACCGCCGTCGTCGCGCACGCGAAGGGGCCCGGATCCGTGACGGATCCGGGCCCCTTCGCTCTGCCGGTCGGTGTCGTCGCGCCGGCTGCGCGGATCAGCCGCTGAAGTCGAGGGTGACCTTGATCGTCGAGCCCTTCGGCTGCGAGGTGCCGGCGCCCGGGTCGATCTTCGACACCGTGAACGCCCCCGGGATCACGTCGGCCGGCCCGCTGTGGTTGTACTGCAGCTTGAATCCGGCGTCGGTGAGCGCCTTCTTCGCCTTGTCCCAGCTCTGGCCGACCACGTCGGGCACCGTGACGGGCGGGGGTCCGTCGGAGATGAGCAGGCCGACGGTGTCGCCGACGCGCACGGCCTTGTCGCTGCCGTCGTCGTTCTTGGGCGCGACGATCGCGACGACGTCGCCCTTGTCGACGTCCTCGTTGTAGTCGCTGGTCGAGTCGCCGACGGAGAGTCCCGCGTCGGTGAGCAGCTTCGTGGCGTCGTCGACCGACTTGCCGGCGATGTCCGGCAGGGCGCCCGCCGAGACGACGAGCGAGATCGGCTGCTTCTCGCCGTACTGCGCGGTTCCGGCGAGGTCGACGGTGCCGCCCTTCGCGTCGAGTCCGAGCGCCTGGATGACGGTGCCCTGCGGGGCGTCGGCCGAGAACTGGCGCACGGTGTCGCCGCCCGCCGTCCAGTGCGAGGCGACGACGGCGTCGGCGGCCTTCTCGTCGAGGCCGACGAGGCCCGGCAGGTCGATCAGCTTCGGGCCGGTCGAGACGAGCAGGGTGACGCTGCTGTCGCGCGGCACGCGCGTGCCGTCGGCGGGATCGGTGCCGGCGACCTGACCAGCGGGCACGTCGAGCGACGAGACCTGGCGCTGCTCGCCCGCGACCTTCAGTCCGGCGGCGGTCAGCGTCGCGGTGGCGTCGGCGACCGAGGTCTTCGCGACCGCGGGCACGGGGATGTTCGCGCCGGGTCCGAAGCCGAACCACCACCCGGTGCCGCCCGCGATCGCGGCGAGCAGCACGACGACGAGGGCGATGATCCAGCCGCGCCGTCGGCGCTTGTTCGTGACCGTCGTCAGCGCGGCGGTGCTGTCGCTGACCTCGGCGGTCGGCGCCGGGGCGGGCGGCTGCAGCCGAGTGGTGACGGCGGTCGCCGCGGCAGCGCCGAGCACCTGGGTCTCCGCGTCGCGGGCGACGCCGAGCGGGCCGGGCAGCACCATGGTCTTCTGCGCCGCGGTCGCGCCGGCCGGCGGAAGCGCCGTCTGCAGCATGGCCTCGGTGTCCTGCACCTGCTCGAGCAGGGCGCGGGCGTCGCGCGGACGCTCTTCGGGATCACGCGCGGTCGCCCAGAGCACGAGCTCGTCGAGCTCGGCGGGCACCTTCGGGTTCGCGCTCGACGGCGTCGGAACCGAGTCGTTCGCGTGCTGGTACGCGATCTGCATCGGCTGCTCGCCCTTGAAGGGCTGCTCGCCGGTGAGCATCTCGTACATCATGATGCCGACCGCGTAGACGTCGCTGCGCGTGTCGGCGACGCCGCGGGTCACGAGCTCGGGGGAGAGGTAGGCGATCGTGCCCAGCAGCGCCGCGCCGGTCGCGGTGTTGGCGCTCGCGGCGCGGGCGAGCCCGAAGTCGCCGATCTTGATGCGGCCGTCGTCGGCCAGCAGCACGTTCTCGGGCTTGAGGTCGCGGTGCACGATGCCGGCCTTGTGCGCGGCCGAGAGGCCCGCGAGCACGGCCTCGGTGATGTCGATCGTCTGCTCGGAGGTCAGCGCGCCGTAGTCGTGCAGCAGATCCCGCAGCGTGATGCCGGGCAGGTACTCCATGACCAGGTAGGCCGATTCGTCATCCTGGCCCTGGTCGAAGACGTTGACGACGTTGGGATGCGCGAGCCGTGCGGCCGATCGCGCCTCCTGGATGAAGCGCTGCTTGAACTGGTTGTCGTCGGCCAGGTGGCCGTGCATGATCTTGATCGCCACGCGGCGCTCGAGGCGCAGATCGGTGGCGAGGTAGACCGTCGCCATGCCGCCGCGCGCGATGCGCGAGCGTACCTGGTACCGGCCGTCGATCAGCCGGCCGATCGTCGGATCGGAGGTGCTCACACTCACACCCCGAGTGTAGGCGGGGGCATCCTGAACGCTCTCGTGCAACGCGGGGCGCTCATCCGGTTCAGCCCAGCTGCTTGAGCCAGGCCGTCGCGCTCTTCTCCCAGCGCGCGTAGGCGTTCGGGTACGCGGAGATCTGCACGGCCTGCGCGGCCTGCGTCAGGGTCATGCTCTGCCATCCGGGGATCTCGAGCAGGCCGCGGGTCACGCCGTAGTTCGGGCCCTTCGGTCCGCCGTAGAACAGGCGCGCCGCGTAGGCGGTGTCGAGCAGCTTCTCTTTGGCGCCCCAGTGCTGGCTCGGGCGCTGCTGGAACAGGCCGACCGAGTCCCGGTCGCCGTAGGCGATGTTGCGCAGGCTCGATTCCTGCATGGCGGCGGCGAGGGCGATGATGATGCCCCGATCCGAGACGCCGAGCTCGCGCCCGACGCGGATGATGACGCTCGCGTTGGTGGCCATCTCGGCGCTGAGCGGGGTGACCGTGCTGCCGTCCTGCGTCGCGGTCGGCGAGGTGACGGCGGGGATGACGAGGGTGCGTCCGGCGAAGATCACCGCCGACCCGGTGAGACCGTTCGCGTCTTTGAGCGCCTGCACCGAGATGCCGTTGGCGGCGGCGATCGAGGAGACCGTGTCGCCGCTCTCGATCGTGTACGTCTTCGTCGCCGGGGCGGGCACCGTTGAGGAGCCGGAGCCGGAGCCGGAGCCGGAGCCGGAGCCGGTCGAGGGAGCGGGCGTGACGTTCGCGGCGGGCTTGATGTCGACGCCGCCCGGGATGGCGAGGGTCTGGCCCGGGTAGATGATGCTCGTCCAGCTGAGGCCGTTGGCGCTGAGCACCGACTGCGTCGTGGTGCCGAAGCGCGCGGCGATGGCGCCGACGGTGTCGCCCGACTTGATCGTGTACCGGTTCGAGGCGACCGGGGCGGCCGCGGGAGCGGTCGTGGCGCTGCTCGGCGTCGCACCGCCGATCTTGAGCACCTGGCCGGGGAAGATGAGCGACTTCCAGCCGAGGCCGTTGGCGGCGAGCAGTCCGGCCGTGCTCACGCCGAAGCGCTGCGCGATGCCCGAGACGGTGTCGCCGGCGACGACCTTGTAGCTCGCGGGCGCGGACGCCGGAGCGACTGCGGGGAGGGCCGGGGTCTTCGCGGCGGCGGACGCGGGCGTGATGGCGTTCTTCGGCGGCTTGACGGCCTTCTTCGGCGCGGCGTGCGCGGCCGGGACGGGCGCGGTGAGGTTCATCGACACGGTGAGGGCGCCGGCCACCACGAGCGGCACGGTCACCCGGCTCGCGCGGGCCCAGGTACCGGTGTCGGAGGAGGCGGCGCGGCGCGCGGCGGTGGCCTTGAGCGCGGCGAGCAGCGACCCCGTCGCCGTGCGCGCTTCGATGTCTCCGGTCATCAGTCACCCCGTTCCCACCCCCGAGGGCGGTGATTCGGCCTTCTCGCGCGCCGAGCGCGCATCGGTTCACGCTGACACAGATGTCACACAGAGTCAATCAGAGTGGTGGATGTGACTGATGTGATTCATGTGACTCGCGCCCCGGCCCGACCCGGTCCGCGCGGCCAGACGAGAGGTGCGAGAGTGGTGCGGTGAGCGACACCTCTGCGACCGCCTGGCTGACCGTGCCCGATCTCGTCGAGATCCTCGGCATCCCGCAGGGCCGGGTGCGACGTCTGATCGAGGAGCGCGTGCTGCTCGGCACGCGCCGCGACGGCATCCTCCGCGTGCCCGCCGTCTTCGTGCGCGAGGGCGAGCCGCTCAGCGAGCTGCGCGGCACCGCCACGCTGCTGTCGGACATCGGCTTCGACGACGACGAGGCGATCGACTGGCTGCTCGCGCCCGAGGACAGCCTCGGCGTCTCGCCGATCGACGCCCTGCTCGCCGGTCGCAAGGCCGAGGTGCGCCGGGTGGCTCAGGCGCTCGCCTGATCGCATCGGCGGCGCGCGGCGACTGTCGAACCGCGGCTCGCGCCGTGGCTCGCGCCCATCGAGCGCGGCTCAGGCCTCGCGGCGGGTCACCGCGTCGGCGAGACGCAGCAGCTCGGCTCGCGCCGATCGGGTGAGCGGGGCGCCGTCGAGCGCTGACGTCGCGCGCTCGACCTCGCGGCCGATCATGCCCTCGAGGCGATCGACCGCGCCGCTCGCGCGGATCGTCGACTGCAGCATCCGGATCTGATCGTCGTCGAGGTCGGGATCGCCCAGCAGCTCGTCGAGCAGGTTGCGGGCCGAACCGGACAGGGACTCGCGCGCGAGCGCGATGAGCACGGTGCGCTTGCCCTCGCGCAGGTCGTCACCCGAGGGCTTGCCGGTGACCTCGGGATCGCCGAACACCCCGAGCAGGTCGTCGCGCAGCTGGAAGGCGATGCCGAGCGGCACCCCGAAGCCGCGCAGTGCGTCGATCTGGTCGGCGTCCGCACCCGCGATCGCCGCGCCGATCACGAGCGGCGCCTCGACGCTGTACTTGGCCGACTTGTAGAGCACCACCCGTTGAGCTCGGCGCAGCTGCTCCTCGTCGCCGTGCCGGTGCCACGACGACTCCTCGAGGATGTCGAGGTACTGTCCGGCGGTGACCTCGGTGCGCATGACCGCGAACTCGTCGCGGGTCGCCCGCGCCTGCTCGAGCGGCACCTCGCGCAGACCCAGGTCGAGCAGCTCGTCGCTCCAGCCGAGGAGGAGGTCGCCGAGCAGCAGTGCGCCCGACATCCCGTAGCGCTCGGCGTCGCCGCGCAGCCCGCGCTCGCGATGCAGGGCCTCGAGCCGGCGATGCGTGGAGGGGCGCCCGCGGCGCAGGTCGGAGTTGTCCATGATGTCGTCGTGCACGAGCGCGGCGGCGTGGAAGATCTCGAGCGCGGCGGAGGCGGCGGTGATGGGGCCGAGGTCGAGCGAGTCCTCGGCGTCGGGGAGCAGATCGGTCTCGCGCTCGCGCCCGGCGACGGCCTGCCAGCCCCAGTAGCAGAAGAGGGCGCGGAAGCGCTTTCCCCCGGCGAGCAGGTCGCGGGCGACGAGGCTCAGATCGTCGAGATCGGGCGAGATGCGCGTGAGCGCCGAACCCCGATCGGCGAGCAGATCGTCGAGCCGGTTCTGCACGAGATCGACAAAGCGCAAACTCCCAGCCACTCGCCTAGCCTACCCGGGGTCGCGAGCCTAGAATGAGGCTCCGACACGCACGCCGGCGAGCCGGTTGTGGGCCCGACGAAAGGCGACCGAGATGCCACTGTCCGAGCAGGAGCAGCGACTCCTCGACGAGATGGAGCGCAACCTCTACCAGAACGACGCCGACTTCGTGGCGACGGTCGGCTCGGGGCGCTCGCGACCGGGTGTCGCGATCATCGCCCTCGGCGTGATCGCCGCTGTCATCGGCATCGGGCTTCTCGTCGTGGGCGTCGCCCTGCGTCAGCCGATCATCGGGGCCGTGGGCTTCGCTCTCATGTTCGGCGGGGCGCTCTTCGCGATCTCGCCGCCGAAGCGGTTCCTGCGCCACTCGTCTCCGCGTCCCGTCCGCGACAGCGGTCTGCTGCACGATCTGGGCGAGCGCTTCGAGCACCGCCGTGACGGCGACCGGGACGCGTAACCCGCCTCCTCCACTTCCCTCCCACCTCACGAGGCCGACCTTCGGGTCGGCCTCTTTTTCGTGCGCCCCCGCCGGGATTCCGGGGAGCCGACGGGCCACGACGTGGCGATCGCGGCCGGTGCGTGATGGCGATCTCCGCTGCGCGTGGATGAACGCGGCCTGATCGTGTGAAATCTCCTCCACATCCCACCACTGCGTGCTAGCCCTGAAAACATGGGCGTGAGCCGCGAACGGGGGAGTGTCGCGGCGCAAGTTCCGCTTGTTTGGGGAGATCTGTGGAGTAAAGTGGAGGAACTCGGAGCAGGCCGGCGCGAGAGGGGGACGACATGCTGCTCGGCACGTTCGCACCCAAGCTCGACGACAAAGGGCGGATCATCCTGCCCGCCAAGTTCTGGGATGAGTTCTCGGGCGGCGTCGTGCTGACCCGCGGCCAGGAGCGCGCCGTCTTCATGTACAGCCAGCGCGAGTTCGAGAACGTGCACGAGCAGATGCGTCAGGCCTCGACCGGCAGCAAGCGCACTCGCGACTTCCTGCGCCTCTTCCTCTCCGGCGCCAGCCAGGAGATCCCCGACAAGCAGCGCCGCATCACGATCCCGCCCCTGCTGCGCGACTACGCGGGCCTCGACCGCGACCTCACCGTCATCGGCGCCGGCGGTCGCGCCGAGATCTGGAGCACCAGCGCCTGGAACGACTACACCGCCGCCACCGAGGCCGCGTTCGCCGACGCCGACGAGGAGGTGATCCCCGGGCTGTTCTAGCTGCTCCTCGGGCCCGACCCTCAGCCGCGCTCCCTGCCCCAACTTCCCCGGGGGCAGGCGGCAGCGGATGGGGATCAGGCCCGAGGATCACCGCCCGAGATCTCATGGCACACGACCAGATCCACATCCCCGTCCTGCTCGAGCGCTGCATCGAGCTGCTCGCGCCGGCCCTCGACCACGACGGCGCGGTGCTCGTCGACGCGACCCTCGGCCTCGGCGGTCACGCCGAGGCCTTCCTCGAGCGCTTCCCGAAGCTGCACCTGGTGGGACTCGACCGCGATACCGAGGCCCAGCGCCTCGCGGGGGAGCGCCTCGCCCGGTTCTCCGACCGTCTCGACCTCGTCCACACCGAGTACCACCACCTGCGCGACGCCCTCGACTCGCTCGGGATCGAGAAGGTGTCCGGCTTCCTCTTCGATCTCGGCGTCTCGTCGATGCAGCTCGACCGCGCCGAGCGCGGCTTCGCCTACTCGCAGGACGCCCCGCTCGACATGCGCATGGACTCCACCGCCGAGCTGACGGCCGAGAAGGTGCTCGCCGAGTACGACGAGGGCGCGCTGCGCCGCATCTTCCAGCAGTACGGCGAGGAGAAGCTCGCGTCGCGCTACGCCCGCCGCATCGTCGAGCGTCGCCAGCAGTCGCCGCTGACGACCTCGGCCGAGCTCGTGCAGCTGCTCATCGACGCGACACCGGCGGCGGTGCAGCGCGAGCGCAGCGGCCACCCGGCCAAGCGGGTCTTCCAGGCGCTGCGCATCGAGGTCAACGGCGAGCTCGACGGCGTGGAGCAGGCGATCCCCGCCGGACTCGACGCCCTCGAGCCGGGCGGGCGCATGGTCGTGCTCGCCTACCACTCGCTCGAGGACCGCATCGTGAAGCGCGAGTTCACCGCCCGCACCACCTCGACCGCCCCGCGCGGCCTGCCGGTGGAGCTGCCCGAGCATCGGCCGCAGTTCCGGCTGCTCGTGCGCGGAGCCGAGCTGGCGAGCGACGACGAGAAGGACATCAACCCGCGAGCCGCGTCCGTGCGGCTGCGCGCAGCAGAGCGGATCACGGAGTCGGCATGAGCAACCTGGCAGTCGCGGCCGCTCGTCCGCGCGAACGCTCCGGTGAGGAGCAGCGGGAGCAGCGCCCGCACCTCGAGATCGCACCCTCGCGCGCGCAGAAGCGGGCGCGGCCCCGCGTCGTCTACGCGCTCGCGGTGATCGCCGGGATCGGCGTCATCCTCATCGCGCAGCTGCTCATGAGCATCGTGACCGCCGACGGCGCCTACCAGATCGCCTCGCTGCAGACGAAGCAGAACCAGCTCGGTCAGGAGCGCAAGGCGCTGAACGAGAAGCTCGAGGTGCTCGGCTCGACGCAGAACCTCACCCAGAACGCCGAAGCCCTCGGCATGGTCGCGAGCGGCAACCCGGTGTTCCTGGATGTCGCGAGCGGCCGGGTGAGCGGAACCGCCACGCCGGACGGCGGCAGCATCACCGGCGGCGGCAACCTCATCGGCAACTCCCTGCTCACCGGATCGACGAAGGTCGACCCCGCCGCGATCGCCGCGGCGCGCGCGGCGGCCGACGCGGCCGCCGCGGGGCAGCAGAGCGAGGACCCCACCCAGGGCTTCGACGGCAGCGTCACGACCGGGGGCGACCCCGACTCCGGCGCGTCGGGCACCGGCACCGGGAGCGGCGACGTAGCGTCCGGGGCAGAGAACGTCATCCCGGCTCCGACCACCCGCTGACCATCAGACCGATCCGCAACCAGGGAGCAGCGTGCGCAGCCACCACCGTCGCAGTCAGCAGAGCCGCAGCGCTCGTCGACGGCACGCCGTCGCGCTGATCGTCGTCTTCGCGATCGTCGCCGTCTTCGGGGTGCGACTGTTCGACTTCCAGGTCGTGCGCGCCGCCGAGCTGAACAAGGCCTCGGCGAGCAAGCAGACCGCCGAGACCACGGTCTGGGGCACGCGCGGATCGATCGTCGACGCCAACGGGGTCGTGCTGGCCGACAGCGTCGAGCGCTGGGACATCACCGCCTCGCCGAAGGACGTCGTCGTCGACGGCTTCACCCGCTCCAAGAAGGCGAAGGACGGCACCGTCACGAAGGAGCACGTGTCGGTCATGGAGGCGCTCGGCGAGATCGCCGAGATCACCGGCTCGGACACGAACGAGCTGTACGACGCGCTGAGCAAGGACCCCACGTCGAACTTCGCCTACCTGGTGAAGGGCGTGAAGCTCGACGTCTTCAACAAGGTCAAGGCGCTGAACATCCCGTGGGTGTGGGACAAGCCGCACCCGGCACGCACCTATCCGAACGGGGCCGTCGCGGGCAACCTCGTCGGCTTCCTCGGCACCGACGGCCCCCTCGCGGGGCTCGAGCGCTCCTACGACAGCTGCCTGCAGGGCACCGACGGCAGCCAGACCTACGAGGTCAGTCGCGACGGGGTGCGGATGCCCGGCAGCACGATCACGACCAAGCAGGCGGTCGACGGCGGCACGCTCAAGCTCACGATCGACTCCGACCTGCAGTACTTCGCGCAGCAGACGATCGCCGCGCAGGCGCAGGCCATGGGCGCGCAGTGGGCGACGGCCGCCGTCGTCGACACCCGCACGGGCAAGCTGCTCGTTGCGGCGGACTACCCGAGCATCGACCCCAACGACCTCAACTCGGTTCCGGCCGAGTCGAGCGGCTCGCGCTTCTTCACGGCGCCCTACGAGCCCGGCTCGATCATGAAGCCTGCCACGGTCGCGTCGCTCATCGACGCGGGGGTGCTGCAGATCACCGACAAGTACACGGTGCCGGGCTGGTACACGAACGGTCTGCCCGCCGGTTCGAAGATCGGCGACGTCTTCGCCCACGGCGACATGCACTGGACCGTCGCCGGCATCATCGAGCAGTCGTCGAACGTGGGCGTCTCCATGATCAGCGAGAAGCTGCCGCTCGCGCAGCGCACCGCCTACCTGAAGAAGTTCGGCTTCGGCACGAAGACCGGCGTCGGCTTCCTCGGCGAGGAGTCGGGCACCGTGCAGAACCCGGTCGGACTCGACGCGATCTCGAACAAGGCGCAGCAGTTCGGCCAGGCGATCAGCGTGACCTCGGCTCAGATGGCGAGCCTCTACCAGACGCTCGGCAACAACGGGGTCACGGTGCCGCTCAGCCTCGTCGAGGGCTGCCAGCACCCGGACGCCACGGTCACCGACGTGCCGAGCACCACTCCCACCCGCGTGGTCAGCGACTACGCCGCCCAGCAGACGCTGCTGGCCATGGAGACGGTCGCCTCGAAGGGCCCGCTCTCGAAGACGATCGGCATCCCCGGCTACCGCGTCGCCGCCAAGTCGGGAACCGCTCAGGTGGGCGGCGCCGACGGCAAGTACGGCAGCGACCGCATCGTGTCGGTCGCGGGCATCCTCAAGGTCGACGATCCGAACTACGCGGTTATCGTCACCCTCGGCCTGCCGACTAAGATCAAGACTTCGGCCGCAGCGGCCCCCGCTTTCGCTGCGATCATGAAGCAGGTCATCAAGACCTACCGGGTCCAGCCGTCCACCACGGCGACGCCCGACACTCCGACCGAGTGGTGAGCGGGCACCCCGGCGGCGCCCCATCGGAAGGAAGTCAGCCAGCGTGAGTTCTCGGATCCCTCCGGTTCTCCGTCCTGAGCACCCCGCCTCGCGGCCGCTCTCGCGGCTCGTCGACGAGTTCGATCTCGACCTGCGCGGCTCGGCCGACGGCGTCGAGATCACCGGGATCACGCTCAGCTCGACCGAGGTGCGCCCCGGCGACCTCTACGTCGGACTGCGCGGTGCGAAGGCGCACGGAGCCAGCTACGCGACGGACGCCGCCGCGGCCGGCGCCGTCGCGATCGTGACCGACGAGGAGGGCGCCGAGCTCTCGGCCGACGCCGGACTGCCGACGATCGTCGTCGAGAACCCGCGCGAGGCCCTCGGTGAGCTGTCGAACTGGGTCTACCGCACCCGCGAGGACTCGCCGCTGATCTTCGGCACCACGGGCACGAACGGCAAGACCTCGACCTCGTACATCCTCGAGGGGATCCTCAAGCAGCTCGGCCTGGTGACCGGCCTCAGCTCGACCGCCGAGCGCCATATCGGCGACCTCACGGTCGTCAGCCGCCTCACGACGCCTGAGGCGAGCGAGATGCACGCGCTGCTCGCGCGCATGCGCGAGGCCGGCGTGCGCGCCGTCGCCCTCGAGGTCAGCGCCCAGGCCCTGACGTGGAACCGCGTCGACGGCATCGTCTTCGACGTCGTCGCGTTCACGAACCTCAGCCACGACCACCTCGACGACTACGCCGACATGGAGGAGTACTTCCGCGCGAAGCTCCCGCTGTTCGATCCTGACCGCGCCAAGCGCGGTGTCGTCTCGCTCGACACCGCCTGGGGTGCGCGCGTCGTCGAGGAATCGCGCATCCCGGTGACGACCATCTCGGCACTGCCCGAGGTCGACGCCGAGTGGCGCGTCGAGATCATCGAGGAGAGCGCCGAGCGCACCGGCTTCCGTCTGACCGGACCCGAGGGGCGCACCCTCGAGACGTCCGTTCCGCTGATCGGCTGGCACATGGCCGCGAACGCCGGACTCGCGATCGTCATGCTGGTCGAGGCCGGCTTCGAGCTCGAGGCGATCGGTCAGGCGCTCGACGCCGACGGTGGCATCCGCGCGTATCTGCCCGGACGCACCGAGCGCGTCTCGGGCGACCGCGGCCCCAGCGTCTACGTCGACTTCGGCCACAGCCCCGACGCCTTCGAGAACACCCTCGCCGCCGTGCGCAAGTTCACGACCGGGCGCACGATCATGGTCTTCGGCGCCGACGGCGACCGGGATGCCACGAAACGTCACGAGATGGGGCGCGTCGCGGCCGAGGGCAGCGACATCCTCGTCATCACCGACCACCACCCGCGCTTCGAGGATCCGACCTCCATCCGCGCGACCCTGCTCGAGGGGGCGGCGCTGGCCGAGCACCAGCCCGAGCAGACGCTCGAGGTGAGCCCGCCGGAGGCGGCCATCCGTGCGGCCGTGAACCTGGCCGAGGAGGGTGACTCGATCCTCTGGGCGGGCCCCGGCCACCAGGACTACCGCGACATCCGCGGCGTGCGCACCGAGTACTCGGCGCGCGACGAGGCCCGTGCGGCCCTGCGTGAGGCGGGCTGGGAGTGATCCGGCTGACGCTGGCCGAGATCGAGCGGATCCTCGGCGGACGACTCGTGCTGCCGGCCGATGCGGCCGAGCGCGGGCTGGATGCGGACACGGCGGTCGAGGGCCAGGTCGAGACCGATTCGCGTCTCGTCGGGTCCGGCTCGATCTTCTTCGCGCTGCCTGGCGAGGTCACCGACGGCCATCGCTTCGCCGCCGGAGCGGTCGGGGCGGGCGCGGCGCTGGTCGTGACCGAGCGCGAGCTCGAGCTCGGAGCGCCGCAGATCGTCGTCGATGACGGCGTCGTGGCGCTCGCCGATCTGGCCCGCGAGGTCGTGGCGCGGGTGCGCGCACACGGCCGTCTCAAGGTCGTCGGCATCACGGGCTCGAACGGCAAGACCACGACGAAGAACCTGCTGCGGGCCGTGCTCGGCACGCAGGGCGCCACCGTGGCCCCGCCCGGATCGTTCAACAACCACGTCGGCGCCCCGGTGTCGATGCTGCGCGTCGACGACGACAGCGAGTTCCTCATCGTCGAGATGGGCGCTGCCGGCGTGGGCGAGATCGCCCGTCTCGTGGGCATCGTCACCCCCGACGTCTCCGTCGTGCTCAAGGTCGGCCTCGCCCACGCGGGCGAGTTCGGCGGCATCGAGCAGACGCAGCGGGCGAAGTCGGAGATCGTCACCGAGCTGCCCGCCGCGGCGGCCGCCGTGCTCAACGTCGACGACCCGCGGGTGATCGCGATGCGCGACGTGACCGCCGCCCGCGTCATCACCTTCGGGCTCGGCGCCGCCGAGGTCCGCGCCGAGGATGTCGAGCTGCGTCCGAGCGGCACCGCCTTCACCTACGTGGCCGACGGCGAGCGCACCCCGGTGACGCTGCGCATCCTCGGCGAGCACCACGTCTACAACGCCCTCGCCGCGCTCACCGTGGCGCGGGAGCTCGGCGTGCCCCGTGCCGCGGCGATCGCGACGATCGAGCAGGTGCCGCGGGCCGAGCGCTGGCGCATGGAGCTGCTCGAGCCGAGCGAGGGCGTGACCGTCATCAACGACGCCTACAACGCGAGCCCTGACTCGACGGCCGCCGCGCTCAAGACGCTCGCACAGCTCGCCGCGGCCGAGGGTCGCCGTTCGATCGCCGTGCTCGGCGAGATGGCCGAGTTGGGGGAGTACGCCGACGAGGAGCACGATCGCATCGGCCGGCTCGCCGTGCGCCTCGACATCCGCCAGCTGGTCGTCGTCGGCCAGAACGCCCGCCACATCCACAACGCCGCCGGACTCGAAGGCTCGTGGGACGGGGAGTCGATCCTCGTCGACGACGTCGACGCCGCCTACGATGTGCTTCGTGGGCTGCTCCGGTCGGGTGATGTCGTGCTGGTGAAGTCGTCGAAGTCGGCGGGACTCCGCTTCCTGGGCGACCGCATCGGCGGCGTCGAGGAGGTCTCCGCATGATCGCGCTGCTCGTCGCCGGCGGCTTCGGCATGCTGTTCACGCTGTTCGGCACGCCGCTCTTCATCCGCCTGTTCCGCAAGGTCGGCTGGGGTCAGTTCATCCGCGACGACGGACCGCAGAGCCACCACACGAAGAAGGGCACGCCCACCATGGGCGGCATCGTCTTCATCCTGGGCTCCGGACTCGGCTACCTCGTCGGGCATCTGGTGGCGCGCGAGCCGATGACCTTCGTCGGTCTCATGGTGCTGCTGCTGATGTTCGGTCTGGGACTCGTCGGCTTCGTCGACGACTTCCTCAAGACCCGCAAGCAGCGCAGCCTCGGCCTCGGCGGCTGGGCGAAGATCGCCGGCCAGGTCATCGTCGGCATCGTCTTCGCGATCCTCGCGCTCGTCGTCGTCAAGGACGAGCACGGTCTCACCGCCGCGTCGACGCAGCTCTCGTTCATCCGCGACATCGACTGGCTCGACCTGGCGATCTTCGGCACGGTCGGCGCGGTCATCGCCTTCGTCATCTGGACGAACGTGATCGTGGTCAGCGCCTCGAACGGCGTCAACGTGGCCGACGGCCTCGACGGCCTCGCGACGGGCGCCGCGATCCTCACGATCTCGGGCTACCTGCTGATCGGCTTCTGGCAGTTCAACCAGTGGTGCTTCAACCCGAACGTCGACGACACCGTGCTCTACAAGTGCTACGAGGTGCGTGATCCGCTCGACCTCGCCGTCGTCGCGGCGGCGATCGTCGGGAGCCTCATCGGCTTCCTCTGGTGGAACACCTCGCCCGCGCAGATCTTCATGGGCGACACCGGCTCGCTCGGCCTCGGCGGCGCGATCGCCGGCCTCGCGATCCTCACCCGCACCGAGATGCTGCTCGTGCTGCTCGGCGGCCTGTTCGTGATCGTGACCGGCTCGGTCGTGGTGCAGCGCGCGTACTTCAAGATCACCAAGGGAAAGCGCATCTTCCTGATGTCGCCGCTGCATCATCACTTCGAGCTGAAGGGATGGGCGGAGGTCACGGTCGTCGTGCGCTTCTGGATCATCGCCGGCCTGTTCGTCGCGGCCGGGGTCGGACTGTTCTACCTGGAGTGGGTCAGTCGATGACCCGCGACCTCGCGGAGCTCACCAGCTGGCATTCCGACTGGAAGGGCCTCCGCGTCGCCGTGCTGGGCCTCGGCGTCACCGGCTTCTCGGTCGCCGACACGCTCGCCGAGCTGGGCTCGGAGGTCGTCGTCGCGGCGGCCCGCGGCTCGGAGGAGCACCTCCGCCTGCTCGAGGTCATCGGCGTGCGGTACATCCCGGCTCCCGACGATCGCGCCGTCCCGACCGCGCTCGAGGACTTCGACCCCGAGCTGATCGTCGTGTCGCCCGGATACCCGCCGTCGCATCCGCTGCTCGCCTGGGCCGAGCGTCACGGCATCCCGATGTGGGGCGACATCGAGCTCGCCTGGCGTGTGCGCGACAAGGTGCGCGCGGCCGAGTGGATCGCGATCACCGGCACGAACGGCAAGACCACCACGACCGAGCTCACGGCGACCATGCTCGTCGCCGCCGGCATCAAAGCCGCACCCGCCGGCAACATCGGCATCCCGGTGCTGGATGCCGTGCGTGATCCCGAGGGCTTCGACGTCCTCGTCGTCGAGCTCTCCAGCCACCAGCTGCACTGGTTCGACCGCAACGAGGGCGGCCAGATCGCCCCGCTCGCGAGCGTCTGCCTGAACCTCGCCGACGACCACCTGATCTGGCACGGATCGGCGGAGGCCTACCGGGCCGCGAAGGCCAAGGTCTACACGCGCACGAAGTCGGCCTGCGTCTACAACCTCGCCGACATCGCCACGCGCGAGATGGTCGAGGACGCGGAGGTGCAGGAGGGCGCCCGCGCGATCGGCTTCGGCCTGGGCATCCCCGGACCCTCCGATCTCGGCATCGTCGAGGGCGTGCTCGTCGACCGCGCCTTCCTCGAGGAGCGCCGCACGAGCGCGCTCGAGATCGCGACGCTCGACGACCTGCGCGAGTCAGGCCTGGCGTCGCCGCACATGGCGCAGAACGTGCTCGCGGCCGCCGCGCTCGCCCGCGCCGCCGGAGCCACGCCCGCCCAGGTGCGCGAGGGCATCCGCGCCTTCCGGCTCTCGCCGCACCGCACCGAGCGGGTGCACGAGGCCGACGGCGTGGTCTGGATCGACGACTCGAAGGCGACGAACGCGCACGCCGCGAACTCGTCGCTGAGCTCCTTCGGGTCGGTCGTCTGGGTCGTCGGCGGTCTGCTCAAGGGCATCGACATCGCCCCGCTGGTCGAGAAGCACGCCGAGCGCCTGCGCGGCGCCGTCGTGATCGGCGTCGACCGGGCGGCGGTCGTGGATGCGTTCGCGCGACACGCGCCCGGCGTGCGGCTGGTCGAGGTCGACGAGCCGCAGACTGACTCCGTGATGCCCGCCGCGGTTCGCGCGGCGGCGGCTCTGGCACAAGACGGCGACGTCGTGCTGCTGGCGCCGTCGGCGGCATCGATGGACCAGTTCACCGACTACGCCGACCGCGGGCGACGCTTCGCGGAGGCGGCGCGCAGTCACCATGAGGGAGGCGACCGTGACCACGATGCGGGAGCCGACCCGACCGGGCGGCCGCACGCCTGACGGGCGTGCCGGACGCGCACGTCCGGCCTCCGGCGCTCGACCGTCCGCCGCCCGCGCTTCGGCCCCCGCGCCGGCGAGCGCTGACGGCGCTGCCGAGGCGACGGCGCACCATACGGGCCGTCGCGCCCGCGTCGCCGTGCGTCGCATCTTCGCCGCCGAGACCCCCGAGTACTTCGTCCTGCTCGGCACGACCCTGTTCCTGGTGATCTTCGGTCTCGTGATGGTGCTGTCGTCGTCGTCGGTGGAGTCGTTCTCGAACACCGACGACTTCTTCGCCCGCTTCGCCCGTCAGGCGCTGTTCGCCGCGATCGGCGTGCCGGCGATGCTGATCCTCTCCCGGCTGTCGCCGGCGTTCTACCACCGGTGGGCGTGGTGGGCCGTCGGTGCCGGCGTGATGCTGCAGCTGCTGGTGTTCGCGCCCGGCATCGGCACCGCCGACCAGTACAACAACAACTGGATCAAGATCGCCGGCTTCACCTTCCAGCCGTCCGAGTTCGTCAAGCTCGCGCTGGTCGTCTGGCTCGCGGTGGTGCTCGCGCGCAAAGCCGACCAGGGCCTCCTCGGCGACTGGAAGCATGTGGCGTTGCCGGTCGCTCCCGTCGCCGCCGTTGCGATCGGCCTGGTCATGGTCGGCAAAGACCTCGGAACGGTCATGATCATGGTCGCGATCGTGTTCGGCGCCCTGTTCTTCGCCGGGGTGAAGCTGCGCCACCTCGCGATCTCGGGCGTCGTGATGGCGGCGCTCGCCCTGATCGCCGCCCAGGCGAACGGATCGCGCTCCGACCGCATCACCGCCTGGCTCAACGGCTGCTCCAACCCCGCCGACTACGAGCTGAGCTGCTGGCAGTCGATCCACGGCTGGTGGGCGCTGGCCGGCGGCGGGCTGTTCGGCAAGGGCCTCGGCAACTCGACCGCGAAGTGGTCGTGGCTGCCGGCGGCCGACAACGACTTCATCTTCGCCGTGATCGGCGAGGAGCTCGGCCTCGTCGGCGCGGTCCTTCTGCTGCTGGTCTTCGCCGGTCTCGCGATCTGCTTCATCCGCGTCATGCGCATGCAGACCGAGCTGTTCCCGCGCGTCGCGGTCGGCGCGGCCATGGTGTGGATCGTCGGCCAGGCCCTCGTCAACATCGCGGTGGTGCTCGGCCTGCTGCCGGTGCTCGGCGTGCCGCTGCCCTTCGTCTCCTCGGGCGGTTCGGCGCTCGTGACGAACCTGGCCGCGGTCGGCGTGGTGCTGTCGTTCGCCCGCACGAGGCCGGTGCGGCGCGAGCCCGGCCTCGTGGATGCGGCAGACTCGCTGCGGTGAGCGTCTACCTCTTCGCCGGCGGCGGCACCGCCGGCCACGTCAACCCCCTGCTCGCGACCGCCGATCGGCTGCGCGAGCGCGAGCCCGACGCCGAGATCCTGGTGCTGGGCACCGCGGAGGGTCTGGAGGCGCGACTCGTGCCCGAGCGCGGCTACGAGCTGGTGACGATCCCGAAGCTGCCGTTCCCGCGCCGGCCGAACGCGGCCGCGCTGCGATTCCCCGGGGCGCTGAAGGCCACGATCGATCAGGTGCGCGGCGTCATCCGCAACCGGCACGTGGATGTCGTGTTCGGCGTCGGCGGTTATGCGGCGGCTCCGGCGTATCTCGCCGCGCGCGCCGAGAAGACGCCGCTGGCGATCCACGAGGCGAACGCGCGGCCCGGCATCGCCAACCGCCTCGGCGCCCGGCTGACCCGCTTCGTTGGCGTGCTGTTCCCGTCGACCCGGCTCGCCCACGCCCGCGTCGTCGGGCTCCCGCTGCGGCGCGAGGTCGAGCGTGTCGACGTGCCCGCCGCCCGCGCCGAGGCCCAGGCGCTCTGGGGGCTGGATGCGCGGCGTCCGACGCTGCTCGTGACCGGCGGCTCGCTCGGCGCGCGCCGCATCAACGAGACCGTGTCCACGTCGATCGCCGCGATCCTCGGCACGGGCTGGCAGGTGCTGCACATCACCGGCACGACCGCGACAGTCGCCGATCCCGGCCTCGCCGGCTACCGCATCCTCGAGTACTGCGACCGCATGGAGCTCGCGCTCGCGAGCGCCGACTTCGCGGTGTCGCGCGCCGGCGGTAGCACGCTCGCCGAGCTCGGCGCCCTCGGCATCCCGAGCGTGCTGGTGCCCTACGCGGTCGGCAACGGGGAGCAGGCGCTCAATGCGCGGGACCTGGTCGACGCCGGAGGCGCGGTGGTCGTCTCCGACGCCGAGTTCACGCCGCAGTGGGTCGACGGTGCGCTGCTCCCGCTGCTCGACGACCGCGCGCGCGTCGCCGAGATGGCCGCTCGCGCCGCCGCTCAGGGTGTGCGCGACGGCGCCGACCGGATGGTCGATCTGCTGGTCGAGGCGCGCGACTCGCGCTCCGGGTCGACGTCCGCTCCCGGCGTGGCTCCGCACCCCGCGGCGCAGCCGGAAGCCGGCGCCTCCGCCGAGTAGCCTGGGCGAATGCCCGTCAAGCCCGATCTGACCATCGACGTCCCCGAGAACCTGGGCCGCGTCCACTTCATCGGCATCGGCGGATCGGGCATGAGCGGCATCGCGCACATGATGCTCGACGCGGGGGTCGAGGTCAGCGGGTCCGACCGCGACGAGACGCCGTACCTCGAGCGTCTGCGCGAGCGCGGGGCCCGCATCCACGTCGGTCACGACGCCGCGAATCTCGGCGACGCCGACACGATCGTGTTCACGAGCGCGATCTGGCCCGAGAACCCCGAGTACGTGCTGGCCCAGCAGAAGGGTCTCGTGCAGCTGCACCGCTCGCAGGCGCTGCACTGGCTCTCGCGGTCGCGTCGCGTGGTCTCGGTCGCGGGCGCGCACGGCAAGAGCACCACGACGGGCATGATCGTCACGCTGCTCGATCAGCTCGATCAGAGCCCCAGCTTCGTCAACGGGGCGATCATCCAGTCGCTGAAGACCAGCTCGGCCAGCGGCGACGGCGAGCTCTTCGTGCTCGAGGCCGATGAGTCGGACGGCTCCTTCCTGCTCTACGACACCGCGGCCGCCGTCATCACGAACGTCGACCCGGTGCACCTCGACCACTACGGCTCGCGCGAGGGCTACCTCGACGCCTTCCGCACCTTCGCCGCGCAGGCGACGGAGTTCATCGTCGCGGGCGACGGCGACGACCTGGATGCGGTGCTCGCGAGCGTCGACGGCGGGCCGCGCGTCGTGCGGGTCGGCGAGAAGGCCGACGCCGGCTACCGCGTGACCGACATCGTCGCGGGGGAGCAGGTGACGTTCTCGATCGTGGTCGACGGAGTCGCGCATCCCGCGCGCCTGCCCATCGCCGGCCGCCACAACGCGCTCAACGCGGCCGTCGCCGTCGCGACCGTGGTCGAGCTCGGCCAGCCGATCGACGCCGCGATCGCCGCGCTCACGAGCTTCGGCGGCACGAAGCGACGCTTCGAGTTCAAGGGCGAGGTGCGCGGGGTCAGCGTCTTCGACGACTACGCGCACGAGCCCGCCGAGGCGGCCGCCGCGGTCGCGAGCGCGCGCTCGGTCGTCGGCGAGGGTCGTGTGATCGCCATCCACCAGCCGCATCTGTTCTCGCGCACCCAGATGTTCTCGGGCGAGTTCGCGAAGGCCTACGAGGCCGGCGCCGACTACACGATCGTGCTCGCCGTCGACGGCGCGCGCGAGAACCCGATCCCGGGGGTGAGCGGTCAGCTGGTGGTCGACGGCTTCGCCGACAAGAGCAAGGTGGTGCTGATCGAGGACTGGGCGCAGGCCGCTGAGCACCTCGCCTCGGTCGCGCGCGAGGGAGATCTCGTCATGACGCTCTCCTGCGGCACGGTGTACCAGCTCGTGCCCCAGCTGCTCGAGGCGCTCGCGACGCGTCCCTGAGGTCCGCCTCGCGCGGCGCGCCCGTCTCGGCCGGAGGTGCGCGCGCTCGTCGATCACCGGCATCGCTCCGGGCGGCCCGGGGGGCTGCTCGCGACTCGCCGGGGCCGCCGTGTCGCTGACCCGGGGCGGCGGATGTTCGTGGCTACCCTGAGCAGGTGAAGCGGCCTGAGGGCTTCGATCGCCCGAGCGGCGCGGAGCAGAGCGAGCGCGCGGCCCGCGAACCGCGGCCGCCGCGCTTCCGGCTCTCCCCGTCGCGGCGCTCCTCGGCCGCCGCGGAGTCCGACTCCACGTTGTCCGCGTCGACGCCGCCCCGGCGGACGCCGAGACCTGCTCCGGTCGCGCCGTCGAGTGCGCCCCCGGCCTCGTCACGACCGTCTGCATCGGCATCTGGATCTGGATCTGGATCTGGATCTGGATCTGCTCCGGCAGCAGCCGGCGCGGCACCCCGTCGTCCCGATCGCGGCGCCGCCTCGGTCGCCGAGCCGACCTCCGTTCCGGCAGGGCGCCCGTCACGCGGCCCGGCTCCCGCGCGCCCGGAGCGCGCACCCCGCGCGCCGCGTCCCGAACCCGACCGCGAAACCGCCCGGGCTGCCGAGCGCGAACGCGCGGCGAAGGCGGAGGTCCGCTCGGCCGCGCGCGCCCGTCGTCGCGAGGAGCGTCGCGAGGTCCGGCGCTTCACCCGGCGCGCACGGCACCGTCGCATCGTGCTGATCGCGACGAGCTCGGTCGTGCTCGCGATGATCGCGATCGTGCTGGCCGCGGTCTTCTCGCCGCTGTTGGCGCTCAAGACGATCACCGTCGACGGAACGTCGCGACTCGATGCGGCGCAGCTGAAGGATGCGGTCGACGGCCAGATGGGAACCCCGCTCGCGCTGCTCGACACCGCCCGCATCGAGAAGCAGCTGAGCGGCTTCTCGCTGATCCGCAGCTACTCGACGACGATCGTGCCGCCGCACACGCTGCAGATTCACATCGTCGAGCGCGTTCCGGTCGGGGTGCTGCAGAAGAAGGACGGCTTCGAGCTCGTCGATCCGGCGGGCGTCACGGTCGAGAAGAGCGATGCGCGGCCGCAGGGCGTGCCGCTCATCCAGCTCGCCGCCTCGGACGACGCGAAGAGCGCGGCCTTCCGCTCGATGGCCGACGTGCTGCTGGCCATGCCCGAGGCGCAGCGCGCGCAGGTCGACTCCATCACGGCGCGCACGCGCGATGACGTCACGCTGACTCTGATCGGCGGCGCCCAGAAGGTGGTCTGGGGCGGCTCCGACGACTCGGCCCGCAAGGCGCAGGTGCTGCAGGCGCTGCTCGGCGTCAACGGCGGCGCGGCCGGGACGTACGACGTCTCTGCGCCCGGCAGCGCGGTCTTCCGCGCGGGCTGAGCGACCAGCTCGACCTCGCTGAGCGACGCCGTCAGCCGTGCTCGAACACGAGCGGATCTCGCTGTCGAGAGCCTCGCGCGGGCTCGGCGACATGACTTCGCGCGACACGCCCCGCGGGTCGAGGTCGTGCTCGGGATCGCGCCCTACCGTGATCACTGAGATTCGACAGATGAGGAAAGCTTAAGCTTCAAGTTGAGGTTTAAGGTTTCCCTCGAAGGGGCCGGCCGTGACGTCAAACCAGAACTACCTCGCCGTGATCAAGGTCGTCGGCATCGGCGGAGGCGGCGTCAACGCCGTCAACCGCATGATCGAGCTCGGACTCCGCGGAGTCGAGTTCATCGCGATCAACACCGACGCCCAGGCGCTGCTCATGAGCGACGCCGACGTCAAGCTCGACGTCGGCCGCGAGCTGACCCGCGGACTCGGCGCCGGAGCCGACCCCGAGGTCGGCCGCCGCGCGGCGGAGGACCACGCCGAGGAAATCGAGGAGGCGCTGGCCGGTGCCGACATGGTCTTCGTGACCGCGGGAGAGGGCGGCGGCACCGGAACGGGCGGCGCGCCCGTCGTGGCCCGCATCGCCAAGTCGATCGGCGCGCTCACCATCGGCGTCGTCACGAAGCCCTTCGGCTTCGAGGGCAAGCGCCGCCAGGCCCAGGCGGAGCAGGGCGTCGCGACGCTCAAGGACGAGGTCGACACCCTCATCGTCGTGCCCAACGACCGTCTGCTCGAGATCAGCGACCGCGGCATCTCGATGCTCGAGGCCTTCAGCACCGCCGACCAGGTGCTGCTCGCCGGTGTGCAGGGCATCACGGATCTCATCACCACCCCGGGTCTCATCAACCTCGACTTCGCCGACGTCAAGAGCGTCATGCAGGGGGCCGGCTCCGCCCTCATGGGCATCGGCGCGAGCCGCGGCGCCGACCGCGCGATCAAGGCCGCCGAGCTCGCCGTCGCCAGTCCGCTGCTCGAAGCCTCGATCGACGGCGCGCACGGCGTGCTGCTCTCGATCCAGGGCGGATCGAACCTCGGCATCTTCGAGATCAACGACGCGGCCCGCCTCGTGCAGGAGGCCGTGCACCCCGAGGCGAACATCATCTTCGGCGCCGTCATCGACGACACCCTCGGCGACGAGGTGCGCGTCACCGTCATCGCCGCGGGCTTCGACGGCGGCGAACCCTCGCCGCGTGCCTTCGACCGCGACGAGGCCGCCGCGGCGCTGCCCGGGGCGACCCCGCCGGCCGCGGCCAGCACTGCGGAGCGCCTCGCCGCCGCACCCGCTCCGTCGCCGGAGTCGGCCGGCGGCAGCAACTGGGCCGCGCGCGAGAGCGAGCAGCCGGCTGTGGCGCCCGCCGCCGACCGCGACTTCGATGACGACGACGAGATCGACGTCCCCGACTTCCTCAAGTAAGCCGTGAGCGAGCTCGCCGACCGCCTGGCCGCGACCGACGCCCGCATCGCCGAGGCGGCGCGCGCGGCCGGGCGCGACCCCGGCGAGCTCACGCGCATCGTCGTGACGAAGTTCCATGCGGCGTCGCTCGTGCGCGAGCTCGCCGATCTGGGCGTTCGCGATGTCGGCGAGAGCCGGCATCAGGAGGCCGGGCCCAAAGCCGCCGAGCTAGCCGCCCTCGACCTGCGCTGGCACTTCATCGGCCAGCTGCAGAGCAAGAAGGCCCGGCAGGTGCGCGAGTACGCGCGCGTCATCCACTCGCTCGACCGCGACTCGGTGGTGGATGCGCTCGGCCGCGCGGCCGACGGCGCCCCACCGGTCGATGTCTTCCTGCAGGTCGACCTCGATCCCGACGCCGACGCCGCCGCGGAGGCGGGGGAGGCCGGACGCGGAGGAGCGGCGCCGAGCCGGGTGCCGCGCCTGGCCGAGCGCATCCTCGCCACGGCCGGGCTGAACCTGGTCGGCGTCATGGCGGTCGCCCCGCTCGGCGCCGAGCCGCGTCCCGCCTTCGCGCGCCTGCGCGAGGTCTCGACCGCGCTGCGCGAGCTCGCCCCGGGCGCGACGGCCATCTCCGCCGGCATGTCGGGCGACTACGCCGACGCCGTGCTCGAAGGCGCGACACACCTTCGCATCGGCACGGCAATCACGGGGAATCGCCCTCCCCGCGGTTAATCTCGACGAGAACCACGATCCCGGAGGACGAAATGGCGAACCCGCTGCGCAAGACCATGGTCTATCTCGGTCTGGCCGACGAGGAGTACGACGAGCCTGAGGCCCCCCAGCAGCCTGTCGCGCCGGCCCCCGCCGCTGCCGCGCCGACCCGTGCCCCCGTGACGCCGCTGCGTCGCCCGACCCCCGCGCGTGCGGCAGCGCCGAGCGACATGAACGAGATCCTCACGGTTCACCCCCGCCAGTACAAGGACGCCCGCGTCATCGCCGAGAGCTTCCGCGAGGGCATCCCGGTGATCATCAACCTCAGCCAGATGAGCGACGGCGACGCCCGCCGACTCATCGACTTCGCCAGCGGCCTCTCGCAGGGCCTGCAGGGCACGATCGAGCGCGTCACCAGCAAGGTCTTCTTGCTCTCGCCGCAGCACGTCGCGGTGAGCGGCGAGCAGAGCGAGTCGGAGTCCGACGTCGAGGCCGGCTTCTTCGCACACTGAGCCTCGGCTCCCGAGACCCCCGGCGCCGCGAGGCGCGCATGCCCTCGCATCCCCCCGGATGCGAGGGCATCGTCGTGTCCGGGCGTGCCGCGCGCTCGCCCGCGGCGGCCGGCGTGCGATGGGCTCCGCTCCGGGCTGCGGGACGACAGGCCCGGCACGGAGGTCGTCGTCACGATCGCGCGCGGTAGGGTTGTCGTCAGCGCGCGATACCCGACCGGCATGCCTGGCTCAGATCGCGCCGTTCCGCAGGCCTTGAGAGAGTGTGAGGTATCGCCATGGCGCTGTCACCGGAAGACGTGGTCAACAAGCGATTCAACCCGACCAAGTTCCGCGAGGGCTACGACCAGGACGAGGTCGATGACTTCCTCGACGAGGTCGTCGTCGAGCTGCGTCGGCTGAACCAGGAGAACGAGGAGCTGCGCCAGCGCCTCGTGGCCGGCGAGGCCCGCATCAACGAGCTGCAGCGCAGCGGCGGCAGCGCCGCCCCGGCCGCCGCCGCCCCCGAGCCGGAGCCGGTCGCGGCCGCCGAGCCCGAGCCGACGCCGGAGCCCGTCGCCGCGGCACCGGCCGCCGCCGAGGCCACGACCTTCGCACCGACGCCGGTCGCCGTGCCCGAGCCCGACCACGTCTCCGACACCACGTCGACGAACAACCTGCTGCAGCTCGCCCGCCGCCTGCACGACGACCACGTGCGCGAGGGCGTCGAGAAGCGCGACGCCCTCATCGCCGAGGGCCATGCCACGGCCGCCCGCGTCGTCTCCGACGCGCAGGAGCAGCAGCGTCAGCTCGTCGCCGAGGGCGAGGAGACCAAGCGCCAGACCATCGCCGACGCCGACGAGAAGAAGCGCACCACCCTCGGCCAGCTCGAGACGCAGAAGGCCGAGCTCGAGACCGAGCGCGCCGGCATCCAGAGCGAGATCGAGCAGCTGCGCAGCTTCGAGTCGGAGTACCGCGCCCAGCTCAAGAGCTACATCCAGGGCCAGCTGAGCGAGCTCGAGAGCTCCAGCTCGCTCGCTCCCGAGTCGAGCGACACCGTCGGCGCCAGCACGCCGGCCGCCGTGCCCTCGTTCGTCGCCGCCCCGGTGACCGAGAGCGCCGAGCGCAGCGGCTTTGCCCGCGGAGAGTGACGATCTCGCGACGCCGCGTCCCGTTCGCGGGCGCGGCGTCGCGGCGATCGCGCTCATCGTCGTCGTCGCCGGGATCGTCTACGGCCTTGACCAGCTGACCAAGGCGCTCATCGTCCAGAACCTGGTCGAGGGTTCGACGCAGCAGCTCCTGGGCGACCTCCTCCAGCTGCACTTCGTGCGCAACCCCGGTGCCGCCTTCTCGCTCGCGACCGGGATGACGTGGATCTTCTCGATCGCCGCGGTCGCCGTCGTCGGCTTCGTCGTCTGGTATGCACGCCGCATCCGCTCGCTGCTCTGGGCCGTGGTCTTCGGGCTCGTGCTCGCAGGCGCGCTCGGCAACCTGACCGATCGGCTGTTCCGTGAGCCGGGCTTCGCGCGCGGGCACGTGGTCGACTTCATCCAGGTCTGGGGCTTCCCGGCGATCTTCAACATCGCCGACGTCGGCATCACGGTCGGCATGGCGCTGTTCGTGCTGCTCGTGCTGCGCGGGGTCGGGCTCGACGGCTCGCGCCGCGTGACGGAGTCGAGCGTCGACGCGACGACGGCCACCGCTCCCGACACCGCCCCCGACGACGGAGCGACCCGCCCGTGACCGAGAGCCGCAGCCTGCCCGTGCCCGACGGCCTGGCGGGGGAGCGCGCCGACGCCGCCCTCGCCCGTCTGCTCGGCTTCTCGCGCAGCTTCGCCGTCGAGGTGCTCGAGGCCGGCGGGGCGACCCTCGACGGCCGCGAGCTCGGCAAGAGCGACCGCCTGCACGCCGACGGCTGGCTCGAGGTGAGCTGGACGCCGAAGTCGGGTCCGACGATCGTGCCCCAGCTCGTGCCCGGATTCGAGATCGTCTACGACGACGACGACCTGGTCGTGATCGACAAGCCCGTCGGCGTCGCCGCGCACCCGGCGAGCGGCTGGGACGGCCCGACCGTGCTCGGCGCCCTGGCCGGCGCGGGCTTCCGCATCGCGACCTCCGGCGCCGCCGAGCGCGCCGGCATCGTGCACCGGCTCGATGTGGGCACGAGCGGGCTCATGGTCGTGGCGAAGAGCGAGCACGCCTACTCGGGCCTGAAGCGCGCCTTCCACGACCGCACGGTCGACAAGATCTACCACGCGGTCGTGCAGGGCCATCCCGACCCCTTCACCGGCACGATCGACGCGCCGATCGGGCGTCATCCCGGCTCCTCGTGGAAGTTCGCGGTCACGGCCGAGGGCAAGCCGAGCGTCACGCACTACGAGACCCTCGAGGCGATGCGCCGGGCGACCCTGCTCGAGATCCATCTCGAGACCGGGCGCACGCACCAGATCCGCGTGCACATGGCCGCCCAGCGGCACCCCTGCGTCGGCGACACGCTCTACGGCGCCGACCCGACGCTCTCGGCGCGACTCGGGCTCGAGCGGCAGTGGCTGCACGCCATGAAGCTCGGGTTCGTGCACCCCGCGACCGGCGAGTACGTGCTCTTCGAGAGCGCCTATCCGGCCGATCTGGAACACGCGCTCGAGACCCTGCGCGCTGACTGAGGTCGCGCCTATCCTCTGACTACGCAGAGCCCGCCGACGATGCGACGGGCCCTCGTCTCACCACCATCTCTGACGGAAGCGAGCCCGTGGCCTCGAGCGATTCCTTCGTCCACCTGCACGTGCACAGCGAGTACTCGATGCTCGACGGCGCGGCGCGCATCGGCGACCTGGTGAGCGCGGTCGCCGAGCAGGGGATGCCGGCGGTCGCGGTCACCGACCACGGCAACACCTTCGGCGCCTTCGACTTCTGGAAGCAGGCGACCGCCGCGGGCGTGAACCCGATCATCGGCACCGAGGCCTACCTCACCCCGCGCACGCACCGCAGCGACAAGACCCGGGTGCGCTGGGGCGACGGCGGCGGGGATGACGTCTCGGGCTCGGGCGCCTACACGCACATGACGCTGCTGGCCGAGAACACGACCGGCATGCACAACCTCTTCCGCCTGTCGTCGAAGGCGTCGCTCGAGGGCTACTACTTCAAGCCGCGCATGGACCGCGAGCTGCTCGAGACCTACCACGAGGGCATCATCGCCACGACGGGATGCCCGTCGGGCGAGGTGCAGACCCGTCTGCGGCTCGGCCAGTACGACGAGGCCGTGAAGGCTGCCGCCGAGTTCCGCGACATCTTCGGCAAGGAGAACTTCTTCGCCGAGATCATGGATCACGGCCTCGGCATCGAGAAGCGGATCATGAACGACCTGATCCGTCTCGCCAAGGATCTCGGCATCCCCATGGTCGCCACCAACGACCTGCACTACACGCACGCGCACGACGCGACCTCGCACGCGGCCCTGCTCTGCGTGCAGTCGGGGTCGACCCTCGACGACCCGAACCGCTTCAAGTTCGACGCCGACGAGTTCTACCTCAAGACGCCGCAGCAGATGCGCCAGCTCTTCCGCGATCTGCCGGAGGCGTGCGACAACACGCTCGCGATCGCCGAGCGCTGCAAGGTCGAGTTCAACACCTCCGCGAACTACATGCCGCGCTACCCCGTGCCTGAGGGGGAGAGCGAGGAGAGCTGGTTCGTCAAGGAGGTCGAGAAGGGCCTCGACTACCGCTACCCGGGCGGCATCCCCGACGAGGTGCGCAAGCAGGCCGACTACGAGGTCGGCGTCATCACCCAGATGGGCTTCCCCGGCTACTTCCTCGTCGTCGCCGACTTCATCAACTGGTCGAAGGACAACGGCATCCGCGTCGGACCGGGCCGTGGCTCGGGCGCCGGCTCGATGGCCGCCTACGCGATGAAGATCACCGACCTCGACCCGCTTCGGCACGGCCTGATCTTCGAGCGCTTCCTCAACCCCGACCGCGTCTCGATGCCCGACTTCGATGTGGACTTCGACGAGCGTCGGCGCGGTGAGGTCATCAAGTACGTCACCGAGAAGTACGGCTCGGAGCGCGTCGCGCAGATCGTCACCTACGGCACGATCAAGAGCAAGCAGGCGCTCAAGGACTCCAGCCGCGTGCTCGGCTTCCCCTTCGGCATGGGCGAGAAGCTCACGAAGGCGATGCCGGCGCCGATCATGGCGAAGGACATCCCGCTCGCCGGCATCATCGACCCCAAGCACGAGCGCTACAAGGAGGCGGCCGACTTCCGCGCCGTCATCGACAGCGACCCGGATGCAAAGAAGGTCTTCGAGACGGCCCTCGGCCTCGAGGGGCTGAAGCGCCAGTGGGGCGTGCACGCGGCCGGCGTGATCATGTCGTCCGACCCGCTCATCGACATCATCCCGATCATGAAGCGGGAGCAGGACGGCCAGATCGTCACCCAGTTCGACTACCCCGCCGCGGAGTCGCTGGGACTGATCAAGATGGACTTCCTGGGGCTGCGCAACCTCACGATCATCGACGACGCCCTCGACAACATCGAGTCGAACCGCGGATTCCGCCCGGTGCTCGAGGACCTCGACTTCGACGACCGCGACGCCTACGACCTGCTGGCGCGCGGCGACTCGCTGGGCGTGTTCCAGCTCGACGGCGGCCCCATGCGCTCGCTCATGCGCATGATGAAGCCCGACAACTTCGAAGACATCTCGGCCCTCATCGCGCTCTATCGCCCCGGCCCCATGGGCGCGAACTCGCACATCAACTACGCCCTGCGCAAGAACGGCCAGCAGGCGATCACGCCGATCCACCCGGAGCTGGCGGAGCCGCTGCGCGAGACCCTGGAGACCAGCTACGGCCTGATCATCTACCAGGAGCAGGTCATGGCGATCGCGCAGAAGGTCGCCGGGTTCTCGCTCGGTCAGGCCGACATCCTGCGCCGCGCCATGGGCAAGAAGAAGAAGTCCGAGCTCGACAAGCAGTACGAGGGCTTCCGCAAGGGCATGAACGACAACGGCTTCTCGGATGCCGCGGTCGCGACGCTCTGGGAGATCCTGCTCCCGTTCTCCGACTACGCCTTCAACAAGGCCCACTCGGCCGCCTACGGCGTGCTCAGCTACTGGACCGCGTACCTCAAGGCGCACTATCCGGCCGAGTACATGGCCGCGCTGCTGACGAGTGTCGGCGATGCGCGCGACAAGCTCGCGCTCTACCTCAACGAGTGCCGCCGCATGGGCATCACGGTGCTCGCGCCCGACGTGAACGAGTCGATCAACTTCTTCTCGGCGGTGGGCGAGGACATCCGCTTCGGTCTCGGCGCGGTGCGCAACGTGGGCTCGAACGTCGTCGAGCACGTCCGGCAGGCGCGCGAGGAGAAGGGGCGGTTCACGTCGTTCCACGACTACCTGCGCAAGGTGCCGCTGCAGGCGACGAACAAGCGCACGGTCGAGTCGCTCATCAAGGCGGGCGCCTTCGACTCGCTCGGCGCGACCCGGCGCTCGCTCGTCGAGATCCACGAGGAGGCCGTCGAGGCCTCGGTCGCGGTGAAGCGCAACGAGGCGAACGGTCAGGTCGGCTTCGATTTCGACAGCCTGTGGGATGAGCCGGACGCGGTCGACCACGTGCCCGAGCGCCCGGAGTGGTCGAAGCGCGACAAGCTCGCCTTCGAGCGCGACATGCTCGGCCTCTACGTCAGCGACCACCCGCTGGCCGGCCTCGAGATCCTGCTCGCCAAGCACGCGCAGATGGGCATCGCCGACCTGCTCGCGAGCGAGACGATCGGCGACGGCGAGATCGTCACCGTCGCGGGTCTGCTCACGGGCGTGCAGCACCGCATCGCGCGCAACTCGGGCAACCCCTATGGCATCGTCGAGCTCGAGGACTTCGGCGGCGAGATCAGCATCATGTTCCTGGGCAAGACGTACCAGGAGTTCTCCCCGGCTCTGACGAGCGACTCGGTCGTCGTGATCCGCGGCCGCGTGAGCATGCGCGACGACGGCAAGAGCCTGCACGCGCAGAGCATGTTCACGCCCGATCTCGGTGCGTCGCTCGGCTCGGGCCCGCTCGTGATCTCGATGCAGGAGCACCGCGCGACGACCGAGGTGGTCACGCGGCTCAACGATGTGCTGATCCGGCACGCCGGCGACAACGAGGTGCGGCTGCGGCTCGTGCGCGGCGATCTGGCGCGGATGTTCGAGGTGCCGTTCCCGGTGTCGGTGACGGCTGACCTCTACGGCGAGCTGAAGAGCCTGCTCGGGCCGAACTGCGTGGTGTGAGGCTCCGCTGTCTGCTCCGATCGATGTCGATGCACCCGTGACCGTGCTGCTGCGGCCCTACGGTCCGGCCGATGCCGAGATGACGCTCGCGGTCTTCCTGGCCGCGATCACGTGCACGGCATCCGCCGACTACACGCCGGAGCAGATCGCCGCGTGGGCGGCGCCCGAGCAGCGCTCCGTCATCGACTGGGATGCCGCGCGGCGCCGCTCCGACACGATCGTCGCCATCGTCGGCGGCAGCGTCGTGGGCTTCACCGACGTCGACGACAGCGGGTACATCGACATGCTGTTCGTGCATCCCGACCACGGCGGCCGCGGCGTGGCCTCGGCGCTGCTCGCCGAGGTGGCCGACCGGGCGCGCGCCCGGGGAGCTGCGGAGCTCAGCAGCAGCGTCAGCGTGACGGCGCGACCGTTCTTCGCGGCGCGCGGCTTCGAAGTGATCACCGAGCAGCGCCCGGTGCGGCACGGTGTCGAGCTCGTGAACTACCGGATGCACAAGCCGCTCGGGGAGTGAACCCCGCCGGGATCAGATCAGCGTGCCCTGGTGGAACTCGGCGGCCCAGCGGCCGTCGACCCGGCGCCAGATCGTGGTGCGCCGCGAGGTGCGCCCGGCATCCTGCACGAGCTGGTAGGTCGCGAGCCACAGCCCGTCGGCGAGCTCGCGGGCGGCGAAGTCGCTGACCTCCCAGTTCGCGTCGTTCGGCGTCTCGCCGCGCTCGGCCAGGGCGTCGATCACGGCCTCGCGCGAGTAGATCGCGCCCGAGGCGCCGATCTCCCAGAACTCCTCCGCGACCAGCTCGCTCACCTGTTCACGCGCGGAGCCGGCCGGCACGACGTGGAACAGCGGCTCGAGGGCGCGCAGCTCGGCGGTGATCTGATCGGTCATCGGGACCTCCTGGATGGGGCGGTGCGGGGGACGGGCCGACGCGACGGCGTCAGGCGGGGATCGACGGTGTGAAGTAGGCGCGCTCGTGGTAGACGATCGCGTCGTCCGGCCCGCCGAGTCCGCCGTCTTCGATCTGCACGACCACCACGGCGCCGCCGGCGACGTGGTGGCGCTCGACGACGCGCGCCAGCATCCAGGCCGGCACGTTCTTCAGCAGCGGCAGGCCGTGCGGTCCGGGCGCCCAGTGGTCGCCCTCGAAGCGCTTCTCCTGCGGGCCGGAGAGGATGCCCGCGACCTCGCGGTTGGCCGCTCCCAGCAGGTGGATGATGACGTGCTCGGCCGCGTCGACGGCCGGCCAGGTGCTCGCGGTGCGGGCCATGTTGAACGTCGCCAGCGGCGGCACCGCGGCGAGCGAGGCGAGCGAGGTGGCCGTGAACCCGCGCGGCCGTCCCTCGGGATCGAGGGTCGTGATCACCGAGACGCCGGCGGCGAGGCGCCGGAACGCGATCTTGAACGCGGAGACGTCGTCGACGATGCGCTCGGCGGGGGAGGGGGCGGGGACTGCTTCGGGCACGTGCCCCATCCTCGCGCACGCGAGGGGCCCCGCGCCGGATACCCTGGTGCCGCCATGTACTGCCCTTTCTGCCGCCACCCCGACAGCCGCGTGATCGACTCGCGCACGAGCGATGACGGCACCAGCATCCGGCGCCGTCGCCAGTGCCCGGAGTGCGGGCGCCGCTTCTCGACGACCGAGACCGCGAGCCTCAGCGTGATCAAGCGCTCGGGCGTCGTCGAGCCCTTCAGCCGCGAGAAGGTCGTGCTCGGCGTGCGCAAGGCCTGCCAGGGTCGCCCGGTGACCGACGCCGACCTCTCGCTGCTGGCGCAGAAGGTCGAGGAGACGATCCGCTCGAGCGGCGCCTCGCAGATCGAGGCGAACGACATCGGCCTGGCGATCCTGGCGCCGCTGCGCGAGCTCGACGAGGTCGCCTACCTCCGCTTCGCGAGCGTCTACCAGGCCTTCGACTCCCTCGACGACTTCGAGTCGGCGATCACGACCCTGCGTGAGGAGCACGGCGACGGCGCCGGCTCGACCGCGGCGAAGCTCGACTGAGCGCATGTACCCCACGCTCTTCCGCCTCGTGCTGTCCCGCCTCGACCCCGAGGACGCCCACCACCTCGCCTTCGTCGTGATCCGCGCGCTCGGCGCCCCCGTGCTCCGCTCGATCGCCCGCGCCGTGACGAAGCCGCCGGCCGGGCAGCAGGTCGAGGCCCTCGGTCTGCGCTTCGACTCGCCTTTCGGTGTCGCCGCCGGCTTCGACAAGGAGGCGCGCGGTGTGCTCGGACTCGGCGCGCTCGGCTTCGGGCACGTCGAGATCGGCACGGTCACGGCGATCGCGCAGCCCGGCAACCCGCGCCCGCGACTGTTCCGGCTCATCCCCGACCGCGCCGTCATCAATCGCATGGGCTTCAACAACGCGGGTGCGGAGGCGATCCGGCCGCGACTCGAGAAGCTGCGCCGCGTGCCCGGCCGCCCGGTCATCGGCGTCAACATCGGCAAGAGCCGCGTCGTCGATGTGGATGCCGCCACCGACGACTACCTGACGAGCACCCGCCTGCTCGCGCCGCTCGCCGACTACCTCGTGGTCAACGTCAGCTCGCCGAACACGCCCGGCCTGCGCGGACTGCAGGAGGTCGAGGTGCTCGAGCCGCTGCTCGCGGCCGTGCGCGACGCGGCCGAGGCGACGCCGGTGCTGGTCAAGATCGCGCCCGACGTCGACGACGAGCAGGCCACGGGGATCGCGGCGCTCGTCGTGCGGCTCGGCCTGCCCGGCATCATCGCGACGAACACGACCCTGTCGCGGGCGAAGCTGCGCACCTCGAGCTCGGTCGTCGAGGCGGCCGGCGCCGGCGGCCTCTCCGGAGCCCCGCTGCGCGCGCGCTCGCTCGAGCTGCTGAAGCTGCTGCGCGGCGAGCTGCCGCGCGAGATCTGCATCATCTCGGTCGGCGGCGTCGAGACGGCCGCCGAGGTGCAGGAACGACTGGATGCGGGAGCCGACCTCGTGCAGGGCTACACCGGATTCCTCTACCGCGGCCCGCTCTGGGCTCGGCAGATCAGCCGGGGTCTCGCCCGCCTGCGTTCGAGCGCGAGCTGAGTCGCGCATCCCCGCCCCGAGCAGCAGAGAGCCCCGGCCCGCATCAGCGGACCGGGGCTCTCGCGTTCGCTCGAGCGAGCGGTGATCAGTCGATCGCCTGGCCGATCTTCACCTGCGGCTTCGGCATGCGCAGCATGCGGAACTGCAGGGCGCGGATCGAGGCGTAGAGGCCGATGCGCTCCGCCTTGTCGCCGAAGCGCTCGCGCAGGCGGCGCTTGAGCAGCTGCGTCATGATCACGCAGTCGATGATCGCCAGCACGAGGAAGCCCCACACGGCGTAGAGCGACCAGGCCGAGAACTCCTGCGGGATCGCCGGGATGAAGCTCGGCAGGAAGCTCACGATGATCACGAGGAACATGAGCGGCAGCACCAGCTCGCCGATGCTGAAGCGCGAGTCGACGTAGTCGCGGATGTACTTCTTCTGCGGCCCGCGCTCGCGCACCGGCAGGTACTTCTCGTCGCCGGCGGCCAGGCCGACGCGGGCCTTCTCGCGCTCGGCGGCCTGCTTGTCGCGGTTCGCGCGCGCCGCCTCCTTGCGGTCGTTCGGAACCAGCGGACGCAGGCGCTCGGCCTCGCGCTGGGCGCGCGTCGGGGTCGCCTTGCCCTTCTTGGCGTCGAGCTTCGGGTCGAGCTCGAGCGGCGTCTCAGCCGCCGGCTGCTCGGTGTTGCGGGGAGTCCTGGCCACGGTGCGGTCCTCGGTCGAAAGGGTGGATGCGCCGGAGCGGATGCTCGACGGCGACGCTTAAGATTACCCGCATGTCCTCCAGCGATCCCGTGAGCCCGTCGTCTACCACCCCGAACGCCGAGCGGATCGCCGAATCGGTCCACGCCGCCCTGCCGGCGTCGATCGCCGAGCTCTCGCGTCTGGCCCGCATCCCCTCGATCGCGTGGGAGGGCTTCGACCACGCCGAGGTGCGCCGCAGCGCCGAGGCGATCGCCGAGCTCGTGCGCGAGCTCGGCGTCTTCGAGTCGGTGTCGATCGAGCAGTCGGCGATCCCCGGAACCGATCAGCTCGGCCAGCCCGCCGTGCTCGCCACGCGCGCCGCCCGCAACGGCCGTCCGACGATCCTGCTCTACGCCCACCACGACGTGCAGCCGGTCGGCGACGAGTCGCTGTGGGAGTCGGCGCCCTTCGAGCCGACCACCCGCGACGGCCGTCTCTACGGCCGCGGCACCGCCGACGACAAGGCCGGCATCGCCTCGCATCTCGCCGCGATCCGCGCGCTCGTCGACGCCCGCGGCGATGACTTCGACCTCGGCATCGTGCTGTTCTTCGAGGGCGAGGAGGAATTCGGCTCCCGCTCCTTCGAGCAGTTCCTCGCCGACCACCAGGAGCAGCTCGCGGCCGACGTCATCGTCGTCGCCGACTCGGGCAACTGGTCGACCGAGATCCCGGCGCTCACGGTGGGCCTGCGCGGCAACGTCCGCGTGCAGGTGAAGGTCACGACCCTCGAGCACGCGTCGCACTCCGGCATGTTCGGGGGAGCGGTGCCGGATGCGATGCTCGCCGCCGTGCGCCTGCTGAACACGCTGTGGGCCGAGGACGGATCGGTCGCGGTCGCCGGCATGACCACGCGCGAGGCCGAGACGCCCGCCTACGACGAGGCGCAGCTGCGCAGCGAGACCGGCCTGCTGCCCGAGGCGCAGCCGATCGGCAACGGCACGATCCTGAGCCGGCTGTGGGACAAGCCGACCGTGACGATCACCGGCGTCGACGCGCCCAGCATCAAGAACGCCTCGAACACGCTCATCCCGACCGTGACCTTCCAGCTGTCGGCGCGCGTCGCCCCCGGCCAGACCGGGCAGCAGGCGTGGGAGGCGCTGCGCGAGCACCTGCTCGCCCACGCGCCGTTCGGGGCCCGCGTCGAGTTCGCCGACGTCGACCTGGGCGATCCCTTCCTCGTCGACACCTCCGGCTGGGCCGCCGCCGAGGCCCTCGACACGATGCGCGAGGGATGGGGCGCCGAGCCGGTCGAGATGGGCGCGGGCGGATCCATCCCTTTCGTCGCCTCGCTCGTCGAGCGCTTCCCCGGCGCGCAGATCCTCATCACCGGCGTCGAGGACCCCGACTCGCGCGCCCACAGCCCGAACGAGTCGCTCGACCTCGGCTCGTTCCACCGCGCGATCCTCTCCGAGGCGCTGCTGCTCTCGCGGCTCGACGCCCGCGGCTGAGCCGGCGCGACACTCCCGACTCCGCGACGCCCCCGTCCTCGTCCCCGTGACGGGGGCGGCACGCATCCTGCGCCGGGCAGACCCGCGACGTACACTGTCCGCATGTCTGACACGACCCTCACCGCCCCGCAGACCGACGAGGTCGTGCCCACCGGCGTCAAGCTGACCGACACCGCCGCGACCAAGGTGCGCAGCCTGCTCGACCAGGAGGGCCGCGACGACCTGCGTCTGCGCATCGCGGTCCAGCCCGGCGGATGCTCCGGCCTCATCTACCAGCTCTACTTCGACGAGCGCGTGCTCGACGGCGACCTGGTCAAGGAGTTCGGCGACGTCGAGCTCGTCGTCGACAAGATGAGCGAGCCCTACCTCGACGGCGCCTCGATCGACTTCGAGGACACCATCCAGAAGCAGGGCTTCACGATCGACAACCCCAACGCGCAGGGCTCGTGCGCGTGTGGAGATTCCTTCCACTGAACCGCGACCGGGCATTTCCCGGCACGACACGTCCTCGAAGGGCGCCGACGCGAAGTCGGCGCCCTTTCGCGGTTATAGACTCGCTCTGTAACACCCGCTATTCCACCGAGAGGTTCGCCGTGCGCTCACAACGCCGCAGTCGTCTGGCCCGCTGGGCCATCCTCCCCATCGGCGTCGCGGTCACCGCGATCCTGGCCGGCTGCACCGACGCACAGCTGCGCGGATTCCTTCCCCCGGCCGAGGGTGTGACGAACCACACCGACCGTGTCATCGGTCTCTGGACCACCTCGTGGATCGTGCTGCTGATCGTCGGCATCATCACCTGGGGCCTCATCATCTGGGCCGCCGTGGCGTACCGCCGCCGCAAGGGCCAGACCGGCCTCCCGGTGCAGCTGCGCTACAACATGCCGGTCGAGATCTTCTACACGATCGTGCCGCTGATCCTCGTGCTCGGCTTCTTCGCCTTCACCGCGCGCGACCAGGCCGAGATCGAGAAGAAGGTCGACCCCGACTACAAGATCACGGTCTACGGCAAGCGCTGGGCCTGGGACTTCCAGTACGACACGTCGAACACGTACAAGCAGTCGATCCAGACGCAGGTCGACAGCAAGGGCGAGATCATCGAGGACTCGATCCCGACGCTCTACCTGCCGGTCGACAAGAAGATCGAGATCGACATCAAGTCGCGCGATGTCATCCACTCGTTCTGGGTGATCGAGTTCCTCTACAAGAAGGACATGATCCCGGCGAAGACGAACCACATGTACTTCACGCCGCTCAAGGAGGGCGTGTACCAGGGCAAGTGCGCCGAGCTCTGCGGCGAATACCACTCGCTCATGCTGTTCAAGGTCGCCGTCGTCTCGCAGGATGAGTACGACGCGCAGATGAAGAAGCTCGAGGACGCCGGCAACACGGGTCCGATCGGCGAGGACCTGAACGCCAACACGAACCTGCCGGGCAACGGCACGAGCACCACCAGCGTGGAGGGCTGAGACCATGACCACCACCGCGACTCCTCCGAGCACGACGACCGCCCCGACGGGCGGCAGCGCGCAGATCGGCAACCGCCGCGAGATCCTGCGTGAGCGCAAGGGCAACGTCATCGTCAAGTGGCTCACCACCACCGACCACAAGACGATCGGGTACCTCTACCTGATCACGTCGTTCCTGTTCTTCCTCATCGGCGGCGTGATGGCTCTGGTCATCCGCGCTGAGCTGTTCACGCCGGGCCTCGACCTGCTGTCGACCCGCGAGCAGTACAACCAGCTCTTCACGATGCACGGCACGATCATGCTGCTGATGTTCGCGACCCCGCTGTTCTCGGGCTTCGCGAACGTGGCGATGCCGTTGCAGATCGGGGCTCCCGACGTGGCGTTCCCGCGTCTGAACGCCTTCGCCTACTGGCTCTACCTCTTCGGCTCGATCATCGCCGTCGGTGGGTTCTTCACCCCGCAGGGCGCCGCGAGCTTCGGCTGGTTCGCCTACACGCCGCTCTCGTCGACGACGTTCTCACCCGGCTACGGCGGCAACCTCTGGGTCTTCGGCCTCGCCATGACCGGTTTCGGCACGATCCTCGGCGCGGTGAACTTCATCACGACGATCATCACGATGCGCGCGCCCGGCATGACCATGTTCCGCATGCCGATCTTCACCTGGAACGTGCTCGTCACGTCGATCCTGGTGCTGCTCGCCTTCCCGGTGCTCGCCGCCGGCCTCTTCGCCCTCGGCGCCGACCGGGTGTTCGAAGCGCACCTGCTCGATCCAGCCAACGGCGGCGCCATACTCTGGCAGCACCTGTTCTGGTTCTTCGGCCACCCCGAGGTCTACATCATCGCGTTGCCGTTCTTCGGCATCGTCTCCGAGGTCTTCCCGGTCTTCAGCCGCAAGCCGATCTTCGGCTACAAGACCCTCATCTACGCCACGATCGCGATCGCGGCCCTGTCGGTCACCGTGTGGGCGCACCACATGTACGTCACCGGCTCGGTCCTGCTGCCGTTCTTCGCCCTGCTGACCATGCTGATCGCGGTGCCGACCGGCATCAAGATCTTCAACTGGATCGGCACCATGTGGCGCGGCTCGGTCACCTTCGAGACCCCGATGCTGTGGGCGATCGGCTTCCTGATCACCTTCACCTTCGGTGGTCTGACCGGCGTCATCCTCGCGTCGCCGCCGCTCGACTTCGCGCTCTCCGACAGCTACTTCGTCGTCGCGCACTTCCACTACGTCGTCTTCGGCACCGTCGTGTTCGCCATGTTCAGCGGCTTCTACTTCTGGTGGCCGAAATGGACCGGCAAGATGCTCAACGAGCGCCTCGGCAAGATCCACTTCTGGCTGCTGTTCATCGGCTTCCACACCACGTTCCTCATCCAGCACTGGCTGGGCGTCATGAACATGCCGCGTCGTTACGCGCAGTACCGCGCCGAAGACAACATCACATGGATGAACCAGCTGTCGACCGTGGGTGCGATCATCCTCGGCATCTCGCTGCTGCCGTTCCTCTACAACGTCTACATCACGGCCCGCAAGGCGCCGAAGGTGACCGTCGACGACCCGTGGGGCTACTCGCGGTCGCTCGAGTGGGCGACGTCGTGCCCGCCGCCGCGCCACAACTTCACGTCGATCCCGCGCATCCGCTCGGAGTCCCCGGCGTTCGACCTGCACCACCCCGAGGCCGGCATCCCGATCGGCATCGGACCCGCCAAGGATGCGCCGGAGGCGCCCGTGCTCGACGTCGCGAAAGGAGAGGTGAAGTAAGCCATGAAGGTCAATGCGAACCTGTTCCTGCTTCTCTTCTTCTTCTTCCTGGCGGCGGATGCGGCCTACATCATCTGGCACATGATCGACTCGGCCACGATCCCGGCCGGCACCGACATCGGCGGGTTCATCTCCGCTGTCACGGGCACCGGCAAGGTCGAGTGGGTCGGCTCGGTCGGCATCGGCCTCGGCGCGATCCTGTCGTTCTTCCTGCAGTTCTACCTGCGCCTCGCGATCAAGGCCCAGGGCGGCGAGCTGCCCGAGGACCGCTCCGACGCGACGATCGACGACGGCGACGCCGAGCAGGGTCACTTCAGCCCCTGGAGCTGGTGGCCGCTCGTGCTCACCTTCGGCCTCGGTCTGATGTTCCTCGGTCTCGCGGTCGGCGTCTGGATCGCCATCATCGGCGCCCCGATCGTGCTGATCGGCGTCGTGGGCTGGCAGTTCGAGTACGTGCGCGGGAACTTCGCCCGCTGATGATCCGCGCCGCACGCCCCGACGACGCCGATGCGCTCTTCGCGCTCGTGCAGCAGCTCGGTCACGCGATCGAACCTCAGCGCTCGGCTTTCGACGCGATCTTCGCCTCGTACCTCGCGGGGGAGGAGCCCAGCGTGCTCCTGCTGCTCGCCGAGGATGACGCGGGTGCGGTGCGCGGGTACGCGTTGACCACGATCGTGCCGCTGCTGGCGACGAACGGACTCTCCGCCCAGCTGCAGGAGATCGTCGTCGACCAGGACGCGCGCGGCCTCGACTTCGGCACGCAGCTCGTCCGCGCCGTCGAGCAGGTCTGCGTCGAGCGCAAGGTGCACCAGCTGACGGTCGCCAGCCGTCGTGCCGGCGGCTTCTACGACCGCCTGGGCTACCAGCAGAACGCCGAGTACATGCGGCGCATCTTCGACTGACTTCGCGGCCACACGCTCTCGAGGGCGGCGGTTCTTCGGAACCGTCGCCCTTCGTCGTCTCCCGAGCGCGACAGGCGTCACCGTGGTGCGCACGAGACCATCTTGGGCGGCGCTCCGCGCGCCAGGACGCTCAGGGGCGGTGCAGCGTCAGGGCGTCGATCGCCGCCGATGCGAGCTCCATGCTGTCGGGCCCTCCGTGGCCCTCGTGCTCGACGACCTGGAGCCGCGCGCCCGGCCAGCGCCGTGCGAGTTCCCACGCGGTCTCCGCCGGCCCGCTGACGTCGCGACGGCCATGGATGAGCACTCCGTGCAGGTCTCCGAGTTCCGCGGCGCGCTCGAGCACGGCACGATCGCCGGCGAGGAAGCAGTCGTGGGCCCAGAAGTGCGTGACCAGGGTCGCGAAGTTGCGGCGATCGCGGGCCTCCGCGCGGTAGGGACCTGGCTGCCAGTGCGGGTCGAGTGAGATGTGGGTCGATTCCCACGTGTCCCAGCCTTCGGCGGCGCTCTCGCGCACCGCAGGGTCGGGGTCCCGCAGCGCTCCCGCGTAGCGCTCCACCGGGCGCTCACCAGCGTCGGGCGCCAGGCGGCGTCCCAGCGCGTCGAACTCCCGCCAGCGCTCGGGGAAGACGCGTCCGACGCCGTCCGTGATCCAATCGATCTCGCGCCGGCTTCCGGTGGTGATCGCCACGAGGACGAGGGCGCTCACGCGATCCGGATGCTCGAGGGCGTACGCGAGGGCGAGCGTCGAACCCCAGGAGACGCCGTGCACGAGCCAGCGCTCGACACCGAGGTGCTCGCGCAGGGCCTCGATGTCGGCGATCAGCGTGCCCGTCGTGAGCCGGTCGAGTTGCTCGAGATCGTCGATCGCCCAGGGGGTCGAGCGGCCGCAGCCGCGCTGATCAAGTCCGACGATGAGGTGCCGTGTCGGAGCGGCGCGACGTCGGTAGCCGCCGAGACCCAGTCCGCCGCCGGGGCCGCCGTGCAGGTAGAGCACGGGGACGCCGTCGACGGCGCCGCTGGTCTCCCAGTAGAGCGAGCTGCCGTCAGGTCGCGCGAGGTGTCCGACGGCGAAGGGCTCCAGCGGCGGATGCATCCCTCGAGACTAGGCCGCGAGCGGGTGGAGCGGGCCGCCCATCGCCGGACTGCCGTGCACGATGCGGCAACAGCGAAGGGGCCCGTCGTCACGTGGACGACGGGCCCCTTCGAGGCGGTTCGGCTCAGTGGTGACCGTGCGAGCTCGACTCGAGCTCCTTCTGCGTCACCGGAGCGATGCGGTCCTCGAAGAACCAGCTCGAGAGCGAGGCGCGGAGCTTCGCCCGCTGAGTGATGCGGCCGCGGGCATCCGGGCGCACCATCACGGGGTGGTACTCCTCGAAGCTCACCAGGCGCCAGCGCTCGTACTCGGAGAGCTGCTCGTGCACCTCGATGTACTCGCCACCGGGCAGACGCACGATGCGTCCCGATTCGAAGCCGTGCAGGGCGATCTCGCGGTCCTTCTTCTGCAGGGCCAGGCAGATGCGCTTGGTCACGAAGAACGCCACGATCGGCCCGAGGATCGTCACCGCCTGGATGACGTGCGTCACGCTCTCGATCGAGAGCTTGAAGTGCGTCGCGATGAGGTCCGAGCTCGCCGCCGACCACAGGCCCGCGTAGAACGTGACACCGGCGGCGCCGATGGCGGTGCGGGTCGGGGCGTTGCGCGGACGGTCGGCGATGTGGTGCTCGCGCTTGTCGTTGGTGATCCACGCCTCCACGAAGGGGTAGACGGCGACGACCGCGAGGAACACCAGCAGCACCAGGATCGGCACGAGGATGTTCAGCGACAGGGTGTACGGCCCGAGCATGAGCTCCCAGCCCGGCGGGATCAGACGCAGCGCGCCGTCCGCGAAGCCGATGTACCAGTCCGGCTGCGTGCCGGCGGAGACGGGGGAGGGGTCGTACGGTCCGTAGGCCCAGATCGGGTTGATCGTGACGGTGGCCGCGACGAGCGCGATGACGCCGAAGACGATGAAGAAGAACCCACCCGCCTTCGCGGCGAACACCGGCATGATCGGCGATCCGACCACGTTGTCGTTCGTCCGGCCGGGGCCGGCGAACTGGGTGTGCTTGTTGACGATGAGCAGCAGCATGTGCACGCCGAGCAGGGCGACGAGGATCGCCGGCAGCAGCAGGATGTGCAGCGTGTACAGGCGGCCCACGATCTGGGTGCCCGGGAACTCCCCACCGAACAGCAGGTACGAGATCCAGGTTCCGAAGAACGGGACGCCCTTGACCATGCCGTCGATGATGCGGAGGCCGTTGCCCGAGAGCAGATCATCCGGCAGCGAGTAGCCGGTGAAGCCCTCGGCCATCGCCAGCACGAAGAGCAGGAATCCGACCAGCCAGTTGACCTCGCGCGGCTTGCGGAACGCGCCCGTGAAGAACACGCGCAGCATGTGCAGGCCGATCGAGGCCACGAACAGCAGTGCAGCCCAGTGGTGGATCTGACGGATCAGGAGTCCGCCGCGCAGGTCGAAGCTGATGTTCAGCGTCGACTGCATGGCGGCCGACATCTCCAGGCCCTTGAGGGGGACGTAGGAGCCGTCGTACTCGACCTCGGCCATGGAGGCCTGGAAGAAGAACGTCAGGAACGAGCCCGAGAGCAGGATGACGACGAAGCTGTAGAGCGCGACCTCGCCGAGCATGAACGACCAGTGGTCGGGGAAGATCTTGCGGCCGAGCTCCTTAACGAGGCCCGACATGCTCGTGCGCTCATCGACGTAGTTCGCGGCCCAGCTGGTGAAGCGGGTTCCGCGAGTCGCCTGTTCGTTCGGCGCCGGTGCGGTGGTGGTGGACATCAGTGCTCACGCTCCCAGAAGCTGGGGCCGACGGGCTCGTGGAAGTCGCTCCGCGCGCGGAGGTAGCCCTCGTCGTCGACGTAGATGGGAAGCTGCGGCAGCGGGCGCTTGGCCGGTCCGAAGATCACCTCGGCTTCGCGGGTGATGTCGAACTGCGACTGGTGGCACGGGCACAGCAGGTGGTGGGTCTGCTGCTCGTACAGCGCCACAGGGCAGCCGACGTGCGTGCAGATCTTGGAGTAGGCGACGATGCCGTCGTAGCTCCAGTTCTCCTTGCCCTTCGAGACGTGGAGGTCTTCGGGCTTGAGGCGCATGAGCAGAACCGCGGCCTTGGCCTTCTCCTCGAGCTTGTGCTCGGAGTCGTTGAGGCCCTCGGGGATGACGTGGAACGCCGATCCCAGGGTGACCTCGGAGGCCTTGATGGGCGTGCCGGAGGGGTCGCGGGTCAGACGCGTGCCCTTCTTCCACATGGTGTGGCGGAGCACGTCGTTGGCGTCCTCCTTCGGCGCGAGGCCGCGGAAGAGCACGATGCCGGGGAGCGGGAACGCGACGAGGGCGCCGATCAGCGTGCCGACGATCGCCTTGCGGCGCGAGAAGCCCGACTCCTCGTTGCCGGCGGTGAAGACGGCGACCGCCTTGGCGCGGGTCTCCTCGCTGCCGCGGGTGGGGTGCCGCATCTCGACCAGGTCGTGACCGTGCATGAGCGACTTGGCCCAGTGAACCGCGCCGAAGCCGATGCCGAAGAGGCCGAGGGCGATGCCGAGGCCGATCAGCAGCGTGACGATGCGCGTCTCGGACGGGTCGATGGATCCGCGGGTGTCGAGCGGGAAGGCCACGTAGGCGGCCACGGCGCCGACGGCGCCGATGATGCCCACGACGAACCAGGCGACGACGCGGCGCTCCTGCTGCTTCTCCTTGGCGGGGTCGAGGTCGGCGACGCGCTTCCGCTCCGGCGGGAAGCCGGGGTTCTGCGGACGGTCGGTCGGCACGACGGCAGCACTGCGCGGACCCGGGTCCGTCGCGATGATCTCGACGGCGTTGCCGGTGTCGGCGCTGCCATGGTCTGCCATGAGGTTCCTCTCGCTGTGTTTCTCGCGCCGAGGCGACTTAGTTGGACTTCGCCGTCAGCCAGACGGTGATCGCGACGATCGAGCCGAGGGCGAAGATCCAGACGAACAGACCCTCCGACACCGGGCCCAGGTCGCCGAGGTCGAGACCGCCGGGCGAGGCGTGGTCATCGAGGTAGGTCAGGTAGGCGATGACGTTCGCCTTGTCCTCGGGGGAGATGTTCTGGTCGTTGAAGACCGGCATGTTCTGCGGGCCGGTGAGCATGGCCTCGTAGATGTGCGCGGCGCTGACGCCCTTGAGGCTCGGCGCGAACTTGCCCTCGGTCAGCGCGCCGCCGGCACCGGAGACGTTGTGGCACATGGCGCAGTTGATGCGGAAGAGCTCGGCGCCCTCGGTGACGTCGCCCTTGCCCGTGAGGTACTCGTCGGCGGGGATCTCCGGGCCGGGGGCGAGGGAGGCGACGTAGGCGGCGAGGTCCTTGACCTGCGCATCGGTGAACTGCGGGGGCTTGCGCTCGGCCTGCGGTCCCTGAACGGCCATCGGCATGCGGCCGGTGCCGACCTGGAAGTCGACCGAGGCCGCGCCGACGCCGAGCAGCGTCGGGGCCTGGTTGGTGCCCTCGCCGTTGGTGCCGTGGCAGGTGGCGCAGTTCGCCTGGAACAGCTTCTCGCCGTTCTTCGCGTCGGCGTCCGCGATGTTCGCGCTGCCGTTGTCTTCAGCGCTGGCCGCCGAGGTGAACGCGGCGTAGGCGCCGCCCGTGGCCATGAGGCCGATGACGAGCAGGGCGACCGAGGCGAGCGGCGAGCGGCGCCCGGTGCGGGTGCGGCGGGCCGAACGGCTGGTGCGGGGGCTGGATGCTGACTTCGCCATGCGCTGCGAGGTGTCCGATCTGTCTCGTGGGTTCGTCGTCGGGGCGGGGTCGGTCATCTCAGCACGTAGATGACGAGGAACAGGCCGATCCAGACCACGTCGACGAAGTGCCAGTAGTACGACACGGTGATCGCGGTCGTCGCCTCGCGGTGCGTGAACTTCTTGACGGCGAAGGTGCGGCCGATCACGAACAGGAAGGCGAGGAGGCCGCCCGTGACGTGCAGGCCGTGGAAGCCGGTCGTGAGGTAGAACGCCGAGCCGTAGGAGTCGGACTGGAATCCGACGCCCTCGGTGACGAGGTTCGCGTACTCGTAGATCTGACCGATGACGAAGACGGCGCCCATCGCGAAGGTCACGAAGAACCACTCGACGAGGCCCCAGTGACGCGGGTTCCAGCTCGTGCGACGGGGCTGGAGACGCTCGGCGGCGAAGACGCCGAACTGGCAGGCGAACGACGACAGCACGAGGATGATCGTGTTCGTCAGCGAGTACGGCAGGTCGAGCTTCGACGACTGGTCGGCCCACAGCTCGGGCGAGACCGAGCGGAGCGTGAAGTAGATCGCGAAGAGGCCGGCGAAGAACATGACCTCGCTGCCGAGCCACACGATGACTCCCACCGACGTGACGTTCGGCCGGTTGACGACCACAGGTGTCCTAGGGAGTGATGTCGCAGTGCTCACGACTCCATTATGGCCCCATGTGAGAGTGCCCAGAACGCACGGAGGGGCGGGTGTCGCCGTCGTCGATACGATTTCGGCATGGCGACCTCCCCGACCTGGCCGGAACTGCTGACGCGACTCCTCGAGGGGGAGCACCTCACGATCTCCGAGTCCGCGTGGGCGATGGGCGAGATCGTGGCCGGTCAGGCCACTCCGGCTCAGCTCGCGGCCTTCCTCATCGCCCTGCGCGCGAAGGGCGAGACGGTGGATGAGGTGGTCGGCTTCCGCGACGCGATCCTCGAGAACGCCCTGCCGCTGACCGTCGATCCGATGGCTCTGGACATCGTCGGCACGGGAGGGGACCGCTTCCGCACGGTGAACGTGTCGACGATGTCGTCGATCGTCTGCGCGGCCGCCGGCGCCCGCGTGATCAAGCACGGCAACCGTGCGGCGTCGTCCGCGTCCGGCTCCTCCGACGTGCTGACGGCGCTCGGTCTCGACCTCACCATCCCGCCGGAGAAGGTCGCGGCGGTGCTCGAGTCGAGCGGCATCACCTTCGCCTTCGCGTCGCTGTTCCACCCGGGGTTCCGGCACGCGGCGCCGGTGCGCGCCGACCTCGGCATCCCGACCGTGTTCAACTTCCTCGGCCCGCTCGTGAACCCGGCGCGTCCGGAGGCCTCGGCCGTCGGCGTGTCGAGCCTCGAGAAGGTGCCGCTGTTCGTCGGCGTCTTCCAGACCCGCGGCGCGACGGCGCTCGTGTTCCGCGGCGACGACGGCCTCGACGAGCTGACGACGACGGGCCACAGCCACCTCTGGGAGGTCAGCCGCGGCTCCGTCACCGAGCACGACCTCGACCCGGCCGACCTCGGCATCCGCCGCGCGAAGATCGACGACCTGCGCGGCGGCTCGCCCCAGCACAACGCCGACGTCGTGCGGGCGACGCTCGCGGGCGAGGAGGGCGCGGTGCGCGACATCGTGCTGCTCAACGCCGCGGCGGGTCTCGTCGCCTGGGATCTCGCGCGCGATCACACCCAGGCCGAGCTCGACATCCGCGCCCGCTTCCGCGCCCGCATCGCGGATGCCGCCGCCGTGATCGACGACGGCAGCGCGACGGCGAAGCTGGACGCGTGGGTCGCCGCGACGACCGCCGGGTGAACGGATTCTCATGATGCGCGCGGGCGTCTTCCCCGCGCGTGTCGGCCGCGCGTAGATTCGGCCTCGGACCGATGGGGATCGCCCCCGATCCCGGCCAGCGTCGGCGTCGGTCGCGAGAGGACCCGAGTTCATGAAGAAGCTCATCAACGACCCCAAGAACGTCGTCGCCGAGGCCCTCGAGGGCGTCGCGCTCGCACATCCCGGCCTCGTCACCGTCGTCGCCGATCCCGCCCACATCGTGCGGGCGGATGCGCCGGTGCAGGGCAAGGTCGGCCTCGTCTCCGGCGGCGGCAGCGGCCACGAGCCGCTGCACGGCGGATTCGTCGGCTACGGCATGCTCGACGCCGCGGTTCCCGGCCCCGTCTTCACCTCGCCGACGCCCGATCCGATCGTCGCGGCGACGAAGGCGGTCGACGGCGGCAAGGGCGTGCTGCACATCGTGAAGAACTACACGGGCGACGTGCTCAACTTCGAGACGGCCGCCGACCTGGCGCTTGCGGAGGGCATCGAGGTGCGGGCCGTGGTCGTCGACGACGACGTCGCGGTCAAGGACTCGCTCTACACGGCGGGACGCCGCGGCGTCGCCGGCACCGTGCTGATCGAGAAGATCGCCGGCGCCGCCGCGCAGCGCGGGGACGACCTGGATGCGGTGGCCGCGATCGCCGAGAAGGTCAACGGCCAGGTGCGCTCGATGGGCGTCGCGCTGACCGCGCCCACCGTGCCGCACGCGGGGGAGCCGAGCTTCAGCATCGGCGACGACGAGATCGAGATCGGCATCGGCATCCACGGCGAGCCCGGCCGCGAGCGCGTCGGACTCGAGCCGGCCGACCAGATCGTCGACCGCATCCTGCACCCGATCCTCGAGGACCTGCCCTTCGCCTCGGGCGACAAGGTGCTGCTCTTCGTGAACGGCATGGGCGGCACCCCGCTCGTCGAGCTCTACATCGCGTTCCGCCGCGCGGCGCACGTGCTGGCGGAGCAAGGCATCGAGGTCAGCCGCACGCTCGTCGGCAACTACGTCACGTCGCTCGAGATGCAGGGCTTCTCGATCACCGTGCTCAAGCTCGACGACGAGTTGACCGAGCTGTGGGACGGGCCGGTGCAGACCGCGGCGCTCCGCTGGGGTCGCTGACGCGGGTCGTCCGAATCGACGATCGTCGCTGCTGCGAGGCCGTCATCCCGTTCGCGCGGCGTGGCGGCCTCGTCGCGTCGGCCCTGGGTTCTGCGTCAGCCGACGTCGGAGTGGCGACGCGCCTCGAACGACTCGACGCGCTCGAGCGTCGCCTCGACGACGATCGGCGGCACGATGTCGGCCGGGTCGATGCCGATGAGCAGCTCGTGCTCCTCGGTCAGGATCGTCTCGATGTGGCCCAGCGTGAGGGTCGGATGCTCGGTCGCGAGCCGGGTCGCGAGCTGCTCATAGCTCTCGGCCGAGCGCGTCGCGGCCTCGGGCGGGGGAGCGAGACGCGGGGCGCGGAGGACGGCCTCGCGGGCCGCGGCCTCGCACTCGAACAGGCCGAGAGCGAGGTTCGGCTCGGCGATCGCGAACCAGCCGTTCGCGAGGTGTTCGACGCGGCCGAGCACCTCGCCGTCCCGCGTCGCGATCCAGACCGCGGTGCGCAGCTGGTGCCACGAGGTCGCCGCCGGGCTCTCGGCGGACGGGACCGGGATGACGGGGAGGTCGGGGGAGATGGAGCTGTCGGCGGCCATGCGGCTCTCTTCTCTGCTCGCGGTGCGGAGGAGTCGGAGGGACGAGGGCATCGCGGGCGCTCGAGGCGAGGTTAGGTCGCGCCGGGAATCCGCGACAGGGGTTGACGCGGATGTGACGTCGTGATCCGCCCCCTCGTCCGGCTCGTGCGCGGAGCGCATCGACGCCGCCCGACGGCGTCGGCCGCGCACCCCGCGCCGCACTAATCTGGGAGGCGTGACTGAGCAGACCGGATTCGACCTCTTCCCCGACCGCTCCGTCGTCGCCCTGCGCGTCGACGGCGAGCTGAAGGACCTGGCGACGACGGTCACCGAGACGCAGACCGTCGAGCCCGTCACGATCGACTCCGAAGACGGGCTGAACATCCTTCGTCACTCGGCCGCGCACGTGCTCGCGCAGGCCGTGCAGCGGATCAACCCCGAGGCGAAGCTCGGCATCGGCCCGCCCGTCGCCGACGGCTTCTACTACGACTTCGACGTCGCCACCCCCTTCACGCCCGAGGACCTCAAGGCGATCGAGAAGGAGATGGACCGCATCATCCGCCAGGGCCAGCGCTTCGTGCGCCGCGTCGTGAGCGACGACGAGGCCCGCCGCGAGCTCGCCGCCGAGCCCTACAAGCTCGAGCTGATCGGGCTCAAGGGCGGTTCCGCCGAGAGCGGCGACAACGAGTCGGTCGAAGTGGGCGCGGGCGAGCTGACGATCTACGAGAACGTCGACGGCAAGACCGGCGAGCGCTACTGGCAGGACCTCTGCCGCGGACCGCACCTGCCCAGCACCCGGATGATCGGCAACGGCGCGAAGCTCATGCGCGTGGCCGCCGCCTACTGGCGCGGCAGCGAGAAGAACCCGCAGCTGCAGCGCATCTACGGCACCGCCTGGCCGACGAAGGACGAGCTGCGCGCCTACCTGACCCGCCTCGAGGAGGCCGCGAAGCGCGACCACCGCAAGCTGGGCAAGGAGCTCGACCTCTTCTCCTTCCCCGACGAGATCGGCTCGGGCCTCGCGGTCTTCCACCCGAAGGGCGGCGTCGTGCGCGCCGAGATCGAGAACTACATGCGCGAGCGCCTCATCGCGCACGGCTACGAGCAGGTGTACTCGCCGCACATCACCAAGGCGAACCTGTTCGAGACCAGCGGTCACCTGCAGTGGTACAAGGACGGCATGTTCCCGGCCATGCACCTCGACGAGGAGACGGATGCCGAGGGGCACGTCACGCGCCAGGGCCAGGACTACTACCTGAAGCCCATGAACTGCCCCATGCACAACCTGATCTTCCGCGCGCGCGGGCGCAGCTACCGTGAGCTGCCGCTGCGCCTCGCCGAGTTCGGCACGGTCTACCGCTACGAGAAGAGCGGTCAGCTCTCCGGACTGACCCGCGTGCGCGGCCTCACGCAGGACGATGCGCACGTCTACGTCACGCCCGACCAGGTCAAGGCCGAGGTGGCCAGCCAGCTCGAGTTCGTGCTCGAGACGCTGCGCGGCTACGGACTCACCGACTTCTACCTCGAGCTCTCGACGAAGGACCCCGAGAAGTACGTGGGCAGCGACGAGGCCTGGGATGAGGCGACCGACACCCTGCGTCAGGTCGCCGAGGAGTCGGGCCTCGAGCTCGTCGCCGACCCGGGCGGCGCGGCCTTCTACGGCCCGAAGATCTCGGTGCAGGCACGCGACGCGATCGGCCGCACCTGGCAGCTCTCGACCGTGCAGCTCGACTTCAACCAGCCGGAGCGCTTCGAGCTGGAGTACACCGCATCCGACGGCACGAAGCAGCAGCCGGTCATGATCCACCGAGCGCTGCTCGGCTCGATCGAGCGCTTCTTCGCGATCCTGCTCGAGCACTACGCCGGCGCCTTCCCGGCCTGGCTCGCACCGGTGCAAGTCGTCGGCATCCCGATCGCCGAGGAGTACAACGACTACCTCGGCGAGATCATCGCGCGTCTGCGCACGGCCGGCGTGCGCGCCGAGCTGGATGCCAGCGACGACCGCATGCAGAAGAAGATCCGCACGCACACGCAGCAGAAGGTGCCGTTCCAGCTGATCGCGGGCGAGCAGGATCGCGCCGGCGGCTCCGTCAGCTTCCGCTTCCGCGACGGCACGCAGGACAACGGCGTGCCGATCGACGAGGCGGTGCGACGCATCCTCGAGGCCATCGAGACGAAGGCCCAGGTCTGAGCGTGACCCCGGGGTCGGACGGCGGCGCGGTGTCGGATGACGGCGCGGCGTCGGAGGGTGCCATGCCGACCGGTGCGGTGCCGACCGACTACGACGGCACGCCCTACCCGCAGGCCGAGCCCGCATCCGACCTCGCCGGCGTGCCCGACGGGCTCTCGCGACTCTGGACGCCGCACCGCATCGCCTACATCGAAGCGGGCGGCGTTCTCGCGAGTCACGAGTGCCCGTTCTGCGTCGCGCCGACGCTGAGCGACGAGCAGGGGCTCATCGTGCACCGCGGCGAGCACGCCTTCGTGCTGATGAACCTGTTCCCCTACAACAGCGGGCACCTGCTCATCTGCCCCTACCGCCACGTCGCCGGCTACGACGAGACGTCGGAGGCCGAGTCGGCCGAGATGACGCACCTCACCCAGACCGCGATGCGCGTGCTGCGGGCGACGAGCGGACCGGCGGGCTTCAACATCGGCATGAACCAGGGCGCGGTCGCCGGGGCTGGCGTCGCCGCGCACCTGCACCAGCACGTCGTGCCGCGCTGGGCGTCGGACGCGAACTTCTTCCCGATCATCGCCCAGACGAAGGCGATCCCGAAGCTGCTCGGCGACGCCCGTCGCGAGCTCGCCGAGGCCTGGCCGGCCTGAGCCTCAGCGCACCTGCGTGACGGTGAACTGGCGGCGCGGGTCCGCGTAGAACTCCTGCGACTCGACGAGCAGCAGCTCCTTCGCGCCCGACTCGTGGGTCGTGCGCAGCAGGTCGAAGACGCTCGAGACGGCGAGCTCGAGGGCCTCGGCAGCCGACCCGGTGCGGCGGTAGTGCGCCGTGAACAGCGCGGCCGTGACATCCCCCGAGCCGTTCGCCTTGAACGGCAGGTGCGGGGTCTGCACGAGCCAGGCGCCCTGATCGTCGACGGCGAGCATCTCGATCGTGCCCTCGGGGCGGTCCGGACGCTCGACGCTCGTGACGAGCACGGTCTTCGGGCCCATCGCACGCGCGAGATCGGCGGAAGCGAGGGTCGACTCGAGCGTGTCGGGCTCGGTCTCGGTGAGGAAGCCCAGCTCGAACTGGTTGGGCGTGATGATGTCGGCAACGGGCACGACGCGCTCGCGCAGCAGCACCGGGATCGCGGGGGCGACGAAACAGCCCGACTTGGCGTTGCCCATGACCGGGTCGCAGGCGTAGATCGCGCTCGGGTTCGCCGCCTTCACGCGGTTCACGGCGTCGATGATGACCTCGCCGATGCCCTCGCCGCCCTGGTAGCCCGAGAGCACCACGTCGATCTCGCCGAAGACGCCGCGCTCCTCGATGCCGGTGATGACCTCGCGCACGTCGTCGGGCGAGATCAGGGGCCCGCGCCACGCGCCGTAGCCCGTGTGGTTCGAGAAGTTGACCGTGTAGACCGGCAGCACCTCGACGCCGATGCGCTGCAGCGGGAACACCGCCGCCGAGTTGCCGACGTGGCCGTAGGCGACCGCGGACTGGATGGACAGCACCTTCATGCCGCCGATCCTGCCACCGCGCGCCCGGCCGCGGCGGCGAGAAGGCGGTCGACGGGCGGCCCTGTGCGAACAGCCGGTCCACTCGATCGCGATCGGCCTGATCGGCGGTCCGCTTCGCGGCCCGTGGCCCGAACGCCGGTCCAGTCGATCGGCGTCGGCCCGCGCGCCCGGGCCGGGGCCCGACCTACCGTCCCCTCGTGACCGAGAACACCACGACCCAGACCGGCGGACTCCGCGTGAAGCGCGGCCTCGCCGAGATGCTGAAGGGCGGCGTCATCATGGACGTCGTCACCGCCGAGCAGGCCCGCATCGCCGAAGACGCGGGCGCCGTCGCCGTCATGGCGCTCGAGCGCGTGCCCGCCGACATCCGCGCCCAGGGCGGCGTCGCGCGCATGAGCGACCCCGACCTGATCGACCAGATCATCGCCACCGTCAGCATCCCCGTCATGGCGAAGGCCCGCATCGGCCACCAGGTCGAGGCGCAGGTGCTGCAGGCGCTCGGCGTCGACTACATCGACGAGTCGGAGGTGCTGAGTCCCGCCGATTACGTCAACCACATCGACAAGCAGCCGTTCACGACCCCGTTCGTGTGCGGCGCGACCAACCTGGGGGAGGCGCTGCGGCGCATCACCGAGGGCGCGGCCATGATCCGCTCGAAAGGCGAGGCCGGCACGGGGGATGTGTCGGAGGCGACGAAGCACATCCGCACGATCACGGGCGAGATCCGCGCGCTGGCCGCGAAGAGCCGCGACGAGCTCTACGTCGCCGCGAAGGAGCTGCAGGCGCCCTACGACCTCGTCGTCGAGATCGCCGAGACCGGCAAGCTGCCCGTCGTGCTGTTCACGGCCGGCGGCGTCGCGACTCCCGCGGATGCGGCGTTCATGATGCAGCTCGGCGCCGACGGCGTCTTCGTCGGCTCGGGCATCTTCAAGTCGGGCGACCCGGCCGCGCGCGCCGCCGCGATCGTCAAGGCGACGGCGTTCTTCGACGACCCGGCCGTGATCGCCGAGGCCTCGCGCGGCCTCGGCGAGGCGATGGTCGGCATCAACGTCGCCGACCTGCCCGCCCCGCACCGCCTGGCCGAGCGCGGCTGGTGAGCGCCCCCGACCTCGGTGCCGCGCCGGTCGGCGCCGGACTGCGCGTCGGCGTGCTCGCCCTCCAGGGCGACGTGCGCGAGCATGCGGCCGTGCTGACCGCGCTCGGCGCCGGGGTCGTGCTCGTGCGTCGCGCGAGCGAGCTGGATGACGTCGCCGGCCTCGTGCTGCCGGGTGGCGAATCGAGCGTGATGGACAAGCTCACCCGGCGCTTCGCGCTGCGGGATCCGCTGCGCGAGCGCATCGCCGCCGGGCTCCCGGTCTACGGCACCTGCGCGGGTCTCATCCTGCTCGCCGACCGCCTGCTCGACGGGATCGCCGGTCAGCAGACGCTCGGCGGACTCGACGCGACCGTGCGCCGCAACGCCTTCGGCGCGCAGAACGAGTCCTTCGAGACCCGGCTCGCGGTGCCGGCGCTCGGCGATGCGCCGGTCGCGGCGACGTTCATCCGCGCCCCCGAGGTCGTCGAGGTCGGCGCCGGGGTGGATGTGCTGGCCCGCCTCGCCGACGGACGCATCGTCGCGGTAGAGCAGGGCCCGTTGCTCGGCACCGCCTTCCACCCCGAGGTCGACGGCGAGACCCGGTTCCACGCGCGCTTCCTCGAGCAGGTGCGCGCGGCCGTCTGAGCACGGATCCGCGCTCTCCGCCTTTCGGACGATTTCGTCGGCGGCGTGCCAGTTCGCGCCCGCGATCCGCTTAGCGTGAGCCTCATGTACATCTCGCGCGATCACCTGAAGCCCTGGGCCGTGCCGACGGCGGCAGCCCTGATCTTCATCGCCGGTGCGCTCACGCTCGTCAGCTCCGGGGTCACCTCGGTGATCCTGCTGCTGATCATCTGCGTGGCGGCCGGGCTGAGCTGGTCGTATCCGGTGGCGGCGCTGGCGGTGCTCGCGCCGTCGACCGTATTCGGCACGGTGATCATGTCGATCTCGATGGGATGGAGCGTGAGCGTCGGATGGTTCGCGGCGATCATCGCCGTCGCCCTGACAGTCGGGGTCGTCGCCGCACGCCACCGTCAGCTGCGCTGGATCGCCCTGGGGGCGGTTCTGACCGCGGGAGTCGCGTCCTCGGCCTGGTGGAACGGGCAGGGGCTGATCACGAATGTCGCGAGCTTCCTCTTCTCCAACGCGGTCGCCGCCGCCGGATGGGGCATCGGGGTCGCGATCCGCGAGAACTCGGCCCGGATCGCCGCACTCACACAGGCGGCGCGTCTGGAGACCCGCCTCGAGACGACCGAGTCGAGCCTCAGCCTCGCCGACGAGCGCAACCGGCTCGCCCAGGAGATGCACGACGTGGTCGCCCACTCGCTCGCGGTGATCGTCGCGCAGGCCGACGGCGCTCGGTATCTCAAGGAAGCTCGGCCGCAGGCGATGGCCGACGCGCTCGAGGCGATCGCGGGTTCGGCACGTTCGGCGCTGCTCGACGTGCAGGGCATGATCGACGGGATGCTCGACGGCACCGAGGCGCCGCAGCCGACGCTCGAACAGCTCCCCGATCTCGTCGAGGGCTCGCGCGGGGCCGGCCTCGAGGTGACGCAGGTCACCGCCGGCGAACCCGCCGCGCTCGGCCTCGCCCAGCAGGCCGCCGCCTACCGCATCGTGCAGGAGGGTTTGACCAACGCCCTGCGGCATCGCGGCCGCGGCAGCTCGGTGTCGATCGTCTTCGACTGGCGCGGCCCGGGGCTCTCGATCCAGCTCGTCTCGAGCGGGCAGGGGGAGCAGTCCGGCCTCGAGACCCGCGGAAGCGGACGCGGTGTCACCGGCATGCAGGAGCGCGCGCGCCTCGCCGGCGGCTGGCTCGCCGACGGCGCCGACGAGAGCGGCGACCATCGTCTGACCGCGTTCATCCCCTACCGCGAACTGGAGGTCGACGAGCAGCTGGCCGCGGCGTCCGGCACGAACGGTCCGTTCCCGACGCCCTCGGCGCCGGCGCCGGCGGCGTCGGTCGCGTCGACGCCGTCCCGGCCGGCCTCCTCGACATCTCCGAGCACCCCCGGGGCTCTCGCGTGAGCGCATCCATCCGCGTGCTCGTCGCCGACGACCAGCGGCTGTTCTGCGACGGGATCGCGATGCTGCTCGAGTCGCAGGCCGACCTCGAGCTCGTCGGCAGCGCGGCGACCGGCGTCGAGGCGGTCGAACTCGCGAGCACGACCCGCCCCGACGTCGTGCTCATGGACATCCGCATGCCCGTGCTCGACGGCCTCAGCGCGACCGAGCGCCTGCTCACCGCGCCGGTGCCGCCCGGCGGGGCGGCTCCTCGCGTGCTCGTCGTCACGACCTTCCGTCGCGATGAAGCGGTAGCCCGCGCCATCCGCGCGGGCGCGAGCGGATTCGTCACGAAGGATGCGCAGCCCGAGTTCCTGCTCGCCGCGATCCGCACCGTGCACGCCGGTCAGGCGGTGATCGCACCCGCGGCGACCTTCGACCTGCTCGCCCGCTTCTCGCAGCCGGTGCGCGAGGCGCGGCCCGACCTGATCCAGGTGCTTTCGCCGCGCGAGAAGGAGATCTTCCTGCTCGCGGCGAAGGGACTCAGCAACGCCGAGATCGCCGCGGACGCCTTCGTCGAGGAGACGACGGTGAAGACGCACGTGGGCAGCATCCTCGCCAAGCTGGGACTGCGCTCGCGCGTGCAGGTCGTCGCCTTCGCCTGGGAGAACGGGCTCGTCGGCTGAGCCGAGCGGTCGACCGCGCGGGTGTCAGCTCTTCTTCGCCGGGGGAGTCCAGCGCCAGTGCTCGAGCAGGGTCAGCTCGCGCACGCCGCCCTTCTCGCCGAGCAGGATCTGGCACGCCGCGACCTCTTCGCCCTTCGCGAGGGCCTTCGCCTCGTCGGCGCCGAAGGCCGGGCAGGAGCGCAGCGAGCCGAAGACGCTGAGCGGCGCGAGCGTCGCGCCGGTCGCATCCGCGCCTGACCACGCGTCGTAGAACGGCGTCTGGAAGTCGCTGCTGTAGTCGCCGTCGGCGAGCTTCGCGCGGAACTGCACGAAGTAGGGCGTGAGTGCGCGCTCCTCGGCGTCGAGGTCCACGCCGTCGAGCGCATCCGCCGGGGCGACGTCGACGCCGGTCACCGTGACGGCGACGGTCGCGTCGGTCTTCGTGCGCTCATCCGTCACCCGCACCGACTGCGCTCGGCCGTAGGCGACGGCGGCGGGATCGCCCGAGCAGCCGGAAAGCAGCAGAATCGAGGCGGCGAGCGTCGCCGCGGTGACGCCGACGCGCAGAACCGGAGCCGTGCGCGGACGGCGGACTCGGGAGGCGCTCACCCGCCCAGCCTAGGTCGCCCCGGCGGCCGCACCACCGCGTGGTCGCTAGGATGACGGGGTTCAGACCATCGACGAAGGAGCACCGTGAGCGGGCATTCCAAGTGGGCGACGACCAAGCACAAGAAGGCGGTCATCGACCAGCGCCGCGCGAAGTCGTTCGCCAAGCTCATCAAGAACATCGAGGTGGCCGCCAAGATCGGCGGCGCCGACCTCTCCGGCAACCCGACGCTCGTCGACGCCGTGCAGAAGGCCAAGAAGACCTCGGTCCCCAATGACAACATCGACCGCGCCATCAAGCGCGGCGCGGGTCTCACGGGCGAGACGATCGACTACACGACGATCATGTACGAGGGCTATGGCGCCAACGGCGTCGCGTTCTACGTCGAGTGCCTCACCGACAACAAGAACCGCGCCGCGGCCGAGGTGCGCACCGCGTTCTCGCGCAACGGCGGAACGCTCGCCGACCCCGGCAGCGTCGCCTACAACTTCAGCCGCAAGGGCGTCATCTCGGTCACCAAGGCCGACGGCGTGACCGAGGATGCGATCCTCGAGGCCGTGCTCGAGGCCGGCGCCGAGGAGGTCGTCGACCAGGGCGGCGGCTTCGAGATCCTCACCGACCCCTCCGACCTCGTCGCCGCGCGCACCGCGCTGCAGGGCGCGGGCATCGACTACGACTCGGCCGATGCCGAGTTCGTGCCGAACCTGCAGGTCGAGGCCGACGCCGACACGGCGCGCAAGGTCTTCCGTCTGATCGACGCGCTCGAGGACAGCGACGACGTGCAGAACGTGTACACCAACATCCAGGTGAACGCCGACGTGCAGGCCGAGCTCGACGCCGACTCGGACGACTGACGCGCGACGCGGTCTCCGCGAGAAGGGCGCTGCCGGTCGGCGGCGCCCTTCTCGTCGTCTCCGAAGGGTCCATTCGTGCGGGCATCGCCCGGTGAGTCTCGAACATCTGTACGACCGGATGCCGTAGCGTCGCCCTCATGCGCGTGCTCGGAATCGACCCCGGTCTGACCCGCTGCGGCGTCGGCATCGTCGACGTCGCGCCGGATCGCCGGGCGACCCTGGTGCACGTCGGCGTCATCCGCACGAGCCCCGACACCCGGCTCGAGCAGCGCATCCACGCGATCGCCGTCGGCGTGCGCGCCGCGCTCGACGAGCACCGGCCGGATGCGGTGGCGCTCGAGCGGGTCTTCGCGCAGCACAACCTCAGCACCGTGATGGGCGTCGCGCAGGCCAGCGGCGTCGTGCTCGCCCTCGCCGCCGAACGCGAGTTGCGGGTCGGACTGCACACCCCGAGTGAGGTCAAGGCCGCCGTCACCGGCTACGGCGCGGCCGAGAAGGCGCAGGTCGGCACGATGGTCGCCCGCGTGCTGCGCCTCGACGAGATCCCCAAGCCCGCCGACGCCGCCGACGCCCTCGCGCTCGCGCTCTGCCACGCCTGGAGCGGGCAGGCGGTCGCGTCGGCCTCCGGCTCCGCCGCCGCCGCGAGCGGCTCCGGAACCGCGGACGGCCTCACCCCCGCCCAGCGCGCCTGGCGCGACGCCGAGAAGCGCACGGCGCGCACCGACCCGCGTTCTGCCGCTCCGTCGCGGCTCGGCGCCCCGACCCGAAAGGCCACCCGATGATCGCCTCCGTGCGCGGACCCGTCCTCAGCGCCGCCGGAACCCTCGTCGTCATCGAGGTCGGCGGCGTCGGCATGGCCGTGCAGGTCACCCCCCAGCACGCCCTGAGCCTGCGTCTCGGTCAGGAGGCTTTGGTGCACACGGCTCTCATCGTGCGCGACGACGACCTCAGCCTGTTCGGCTTCGCGACCCGCGAAGAACTCACCGTGTTCGACCTGCTGCGCGGCGTCACCGGCGTCGGCCCGAAATCGGCGCTCGGCGTGCTGGCGGCGCTCAGCCCCGACGAGATCGCGCGGGCGATCGGCGCCGAGGACGACGCCGCGTTCCGCAAGGTCTCGGGCATCGGACCGAAGACCGCCAAGCTCATCACCGTCAGCCTCGCCGGCAAACTCGTGCCGGTCGCCCCGGCCGCTGCCGGGGGAGCGACGACCGCCGCGCCGCGGGGCACCGCCGACAGTGTGCTGGCCGCGCTCGTCGGGCTCGGCTGGCCCGAGAAGAACGCCGCGCAGGCCGTCGACGAGGTGCTGACCGAGGTGGATGACGCCACGCGCGGCTCGGTGCCGACGGTGCTGCGCCTCGCCCTGTCCCGTCTGGGACCGCAGCGATGAGCGGCGACGACCTCGACCGCGACGGCGCGCGCGACGTGGATCTCGGCGACGACCCGGTCGTGCGACCGCAGCCGGAGTCGGAGGCCGAGCTCGCCTTCGAGGGCGCGCTCCGCCCGCGCTCGCTCGCCGAATTCGTGGGACAGACGAAGGTGCGCGGCCAGCTGCAGCTGCTGCTGACCGCCGCGACCCTGCAGCAGCGCACGCCCGACCACATCCTGCTCGCCGGTCCGCCCGGTCTCGGCAAGACGACCCTCGCGATGATCGTCGCCCACGAGGGCGACCGGCCGCTGCGCATGTCGAGCGGTCCCGCCATCCAGCACGCCGGCGACCTCGCCGCCCTGCTGTCGAGCCTCACGCCCGGCGAGGTGCTGTTCATCGACGAGATCCACCGCATGGCGCGCAGCGCCGAGGAGATGCTCTACCTCGCGATGGAGGACTTCCGCATCGACATCATGGTCGGGAAGGGCGCCGGCGCGACGAGCATCCCGCTCGATCTCGCCCCGTTCACGCTGGTCGGCGCGACGACGCGCTCCGGTCTGCTGCCGAACCCGCTGCGCGACCGCTTCGGCTTCACCGCCCACCTCGAGTTCTACGACGATGGCGAACTCGAGGAGGTGCTGCGCCGTGCCGCCGGCAAGCTCGGCCTCGACATCCCCGCGCCGGCCCTCGCCGAGATCGCCGGGCGCAGCCGCGGAACCCCGCGCATCGCCAACCGGCTGCTGCGTCGGGTGCGCGACTACGCGCTCGTGCACCGCACCGAGCCCGACGTCGCCGTCGTCGGCGCCGCCCTCGAGCTCTACGACGTGGACGCCCACGGTCTCGACCGCCTCGACCGCGCCGTGCTCGACGCGATCGTCACCCGCTTCGACGGCGGCCCCGTCGGGCTGACGACGCTCGCCGCCGCCGTCGGCGAGGAGGCCGACACGATCGAATCCGTCGTCGAGCCCTTCCTGGTGCGCATCGGGATGGTCACCCGCACCCCGCGGGGACGCGTCGCCACGCGCACCGCCTGGCAGCACCTCGGCGTCGCGCGCCCCTCCACAGGGGCGCTGTTCGACGATGACGTATGATCTGACCGAATCGCCCGGGCCGCTCGGCTAGGGCGCCGCCGCCGCATCGCGGCACCTCTTGATCGGCGAGTTCCGCCGAGACCCCCGGAAGGCCCCCACACCACCATGGACCAGACTCTCCTCTACGTCGCCCTCGGCGCCGTCCTCGTCGTCTTCATCTTCCTCAGCTGGCGCAACAGCAAGAAGCGCCAGAAGGAGCAGACGGAGCTCAAGGAGAAGATGGTGCCCGGCGTCGAGATCATGACCTCGACCGGCATCTACGGCACCCTGATCTCGGTCGACGACGACAAGAACGAGGCCGTCATCGAGACCGCGCCCGGCCAGACCCTGCGCATCCACAAGCAGACCCTGCTCAAGGTCGTCGAGCCCGAGGCCACCGAGCCGGAGGTCGAGGAGAAGGCCGGTCCGAGCCTCAACGAGTCGAGCGTGCAGCCGATCAGCGAGAAGGCCGAGTTCGGCGAGCGCACCGCGTCCGACAAGAAGGACTCGGAGTAGCCACTAATGTGGTGAACCGTCGCCCGGGATGAGCCGGGCGGCGTAGATGGGGCCGGGGGCAGTCACGCCATCGGCTCCGGATGGAGAGCGAACCCTTCGTGGCGACCAGAACCACCCCCACGCGCAAGGCGTGGAGAGCCCTGACCTGGCTGATCCTCATCCTCGTCGTCCTCGCCGGTCTTCAGACCGCGGGGATGATCTGGGGCAAGTGGGGCACGACGCCGAAGCTCGCGATCGACCTCGACGGCGGCACGGAGATCATCCTGTCGCCGGTCGTGCCGGGCGGTAAGCAGGCCACGGCCGAGCAGCTGCAGCAGGCCGTGTCGATCATCCGTCAGCGCGTGGACGCCACCGGTTCCTCCGAGGCGGAGATCTCGACCCTGGGCAACCAGAACATCGTGGTCTCGATCCCCGGCACGCCCGACCAGGCGACGCTGCAGCGCATCCAGTCGTCGTCGAAGCTCGAGTTCCGCCCGGTGCTGCTGACCGGCGCGCCGACGGCCGCCGCGTCGACCGACCCCTCCGCCTCGCCGAGCGACGACCCGAGCCTGTCGTCCACGCCGAGCGTGAAGCCGTCCAACGCGAGCGACACCAACTGGGTCACGCCGGCGCTGCAGAAGCAGTACGACGACTTCCAGTGCGCCGACGTCGAGAAGTCGGGCGCGAACGTCGCCGACCCGAAGAAGCCGCTCGTCACCTGCGATGACACCGGCACGAAGAAGTACATCCTCGGGCCGGTCGAGGTCGACGGCGCCGACATCACCGACGCGAGCGCCGGCACCATCCAGGGCTCGCAGGGCGTCAGCACCAACACCTGGGCCGTCAGCCTGCGCTTCAACAGTGCCGGCGGCGACGCGATCAAGAAGATGGGCACCCGCCTCATCGCGCTCGACAGCCCGCGCAATCAGTTCGGCGCCGTGCTCGACGGACTCGTCATCACCGACCCGGCCGTTCAGGGCGTGACCGACCAGCCGCAGATCACCGGCAGCTTCACGCAGGAGAGCGCGCAGGCGCTGGCCGACCAGCTCAAGTACGGCGCACTGCCGGTGAGCTTCCAGGTGCAGAGCCGCGACACCGTCTCGGCCACCCTCGGAACCAGCCAGCTGCAGAGCGGCCTGATCGCCGGCCTGATCGGCCTGATCCTGGTCGTCATCTACTCGCTGTTCCAGTACCGCCTGCTCGGCTTCGTCACGATCGCCTCGCTCGTCGTGACGGCCGCGATCACCTACGGCGTCATCCAGGTCGCCTCGTGGCACTCGGGCTACCGCCTGTCGCTCGCGGGCGTCGCGGGTCTGATCATCTCGATCGGTCTGACAGCGGACTCGTTCATCGTCTACTTCGAGAGAATCAGGGATGAGCTGCGCGACGGGCGAGGTCTCGTCGGCGCGGTCGAAGCCGGCTGGGGTCGAGCTCTGCGCACGATCGTGGCCGCCAAGGGCGTCAACCTGCTGTCGGCCGTGGTGCTCTACATCCTCGCCGTCGGCAACGTGCGCGGCTTCGCGCTCACCCTCGGCATCACGACGATCATCGACGTCCTGGTCGTGCTGCTGTTCACCCATCCGGTGCTGCAGCTGCTCGCCAAGACGCGCTTCTTCTCCAGCGGCCATCCGCTCTCGGGTCTCGACCCGAACGCACTCGGCGCCGTGTATCGCGGCCGTGCGCAGTTCCGCGTCTCGACGGAGGCCCGCAAGGGCGGCGCGAGCCGTGAGGCGCAGCGACGACAGACGATCGCCGAACGCAAGGCGGCTGAGCTCGCCGACGCGAAGTCCGGCTCCTCCGACCGTGCCGAGAAGGGCAAGGACTCCTGATGGCCAGCATGCAGAAGTTCGGAAACGACCTCTACACCGGCGCCCGCTCGGTCCCCTTCGTCGGCAAGCGCCGCATCTGGTTCACGATCGCCATCGCGCTGATGGTCATCGCGATCCTCGTCCCCTTCATCCGCGGTGGCGGCAACTTCGGCGCCGGGTTCAACTTCGGCATCGAGTTCCGCGGCGGGTCGCAGTTCCTCGTGAGCGACATCCCGAACCCGGGCAGCTCGACCGCGCTGCAGAAGCGCGGTGAGGACACCGTGACCGAGATCGTGCCGAACGCGGTGCCGCGCTCGTCGACCCTCGGTGAGAACGGCCTGCGCGTGCAGACCACGCAGCTGAAGGACGAGCAGACGCAGGAGGTGCGCGCCGCCCTCGCGAAGGAGTTCGACGTCGCCGAGAAGGACGTCACGGCCTCGTTCATCGGCGCGACCTGGGGTGCGGATGTCACGGGCAACGCCCTGCGCGGCCTCGGCGTCTTCCTGCTGCTCGCGGCTGTCGTGATGGCGCTGTACTTCCGCACCTGGAAGATGTCGGCCGCCGCCATGCTCGCGCTGCTGCACGACCTCGTGATCACGATCGGCGTCTACGCGGCGACCGGATTCGAGATCACGCCGGCCGCGATCATCGGCTTCCTCACCATCCTCGGCTTCTCGCTGTACGACACCGTCGTGGTGTTCGACAAGGTGCGCGAGAACACCACCGAGTGGGGCCCCGACTCGACGCGCACGTTCAGCGAGACGATCAACCTCGCTGCGAACCAGACGCTCGTGCGCTCGATCAACACCGGTGTCGTCGCCGCCCTCCCGGTGGCCGCGATCCTGTTCATCGGAGCCTTCGTGCTCGGCGCCGACACGCTGCGCGACATCTCGCTCGCACTGCTCGTCGGAACGATCATCGGCACCTATTCCACGCCGTTCATCGCGACGCCGCTGTACGCGCTGTTCCGCCAGGGCGAGCCGGAGCTCGCCAAGGCCGAGAAGCGCATCCTGCAGCAGCGTGCGCGCTCGACCGACGTCGTCCCGGCCTGATCGGCGCCATCCCGTGAAGCCGGTCATGCGCGCGTATCATCCTCGGATGGAGGCGCGCGCATGACCGAGACCCAGCCGTCTCCGTCGAGCACCGCCACGCTGCGGACGATCCTGCCGCGGCTGTTCTCTCGGGCTCAGCCGGCGGGCGCAGTGGACCGCCTGCTGAAGACGGTGCGTCAGCATCATCCGAAGGCGGACCTCGGCTTCATCGACCGCGCCTACGTCACCGCCCGCAAGGCGCACAACGGTCAGATCCGCCGATCGGGTGAGCCGTACATCACGCATCCGGTCGCGGTCGCGCAGATCCTCGCCGACCTCGGGATCGGCACGAAGACGATCGCGGCGGCACTGCTGCACGACACCGTCGAGGACACCGACTACACGCTCGACGATCTGCGCGCCGACTTCGGCGACGAGGTCGCGATGCTCGTCGATGGCGTCACCAAGCTCGACAAGCTGAAGTACGGCGACAGCGCGCAGGCGGAGACCGTGCGCAAGATGGTCGTGGCGATGTCGAAGGACATCCGCGTGCTGATCATCAAGCTCGCCGACCGCCTGCACAACGCCCGCACCTGGGGCTTCGTGCCGGCGGAGTCCGCCCGGCGCAAGGCGCAGGAGACCATCGAGATCTATGCGCCGCTCGCGCACCGTCTCGGCATCCAGACGATCAAGTGGGAGCTCGAGGACCTGAGCTTCGCGGTGCTCTACCCGAAGCTCTACGTCGAGATCGAGAGCCTCGTGCGCGACCGCACGCCGGAGCGCGAGGAGTTCGTGCAGCAGGTCATCGACTCGGTCGCCGACGACCTGAAGTCGCAGAAGATCAAGGGCCAGGTCGTCGGGCGCCCGAAGCAGTACTACTCGATCTACCAGAAGATGGTCGTGCGCGGTCGCGAGTTCGACGAGATCTACGACCTCGTCGGCATCCGGGTGCTCGTCAACAACATCCGCGACTGCTATGCCGTGCTCGGCGCGATCCACGCGCGGTGGAACCCGATCCCGGGCCGCTTCAAGGACTACATCGCGACACCGAAGTTCAACCTGTACCAGTCGCTGCACACGACCGTGGTCGGGCCGAAGGGCCGCGCGGTCGAGATCCAGATCCGCACGCACGAGATGCACCAGCGGGCCGAGTTCGGCGTCGCCGCGCACTGGGCCTACAAGGAGCGGATGGCCGGTCGCACCGCGGACGTGAAGCAGGCCGGCACCGAGATGGCCTGGCTCGCGCACATCAGCGACTGGGAGGCCGAGACGGCCGACCCCGGCGAGTTCCTCGACAACCTCCGCTTCGAGATCGGGGCGAAGGAGGTCTACGTCTTCACGCCGCAGGGCAAGGTCATCGGCCTGCCGGCTGGGGCGACGCCGGTCGACTTCGCCTACGCCGTGCACACCGAGGTCGGCCACCGCACGATGGGCGCCAAGGTCAACGGGCGTCTGGTGCCGCTGGAGTCGACGCTGAACTCGGGCGACTCGGTCGAGGTGTTCACCTCGAAGAACCCCGACGCGGCGCCGAGCAAGGACTGGCTCAACTTCGTCAAGAGCCCCCGCGCGCGCAACAAGATCCGCGGCTGGTTCACGAAGGAGCGCCGCGAGGAGGCGATCGAGCAGGGTCGCGACGCGATCGCGCGCGCGATGCGCAAGCAGAACCTGCCGCTGCAGAAGCTGATGAACCAGGACTCGGTCGGCGAGGTGGCGCACAGCCTGCGCTACGAGGGCGTGGATGCGCTCTACGCCGCGGTCGGCGAGGGTCACGTCTCGACGCAGTCGGTGATCGAGAAGGTCGTCGCGCTCGTGCAGGGCGAGGGCGAGGTCGAGGAGCACGAGGTCTCGGTGCCGAGCCGGGCCCGTGGCCGACAGCTGCGCACGAGCGATTCCGGCGTGCTCGTACGCGGGGCGCCCGACATCCTCGTCAAGCTCGCCAAGTGCTGCACCCCGGTTCCGGGCGATGTCATCGTCGGCTTCGTCACCCGCGGCGCCGGCGTGAGCGTGCATCGCGACGACTGCCCGAACGTGAAGACGCTCACCGCCGAGCCCGACCGGATGATCGACGTGGAGTGGGCGCCGACCTCGCGCAGCCTGTTCCTCGTGCACATCCAGGTCGAGGCGCTCGACCGCTCGGGTCTGCTGTCGGATGTGACGCGGGTGCTCTCCGAGCATCACGTCAACATCCTCTCGGCGTCGGTGTCGACCTCGAGTGACCGCCTCGCGATCAGCCGTTTCGTCTTCGAGATGGGCGATACGGTGCACCTCGATCGTCTGCTCAACGCCGTGCGCCGCATCGACGCCGTCTACGACGTCTACCGCGTCAACAGCGGCTGAATCGCCGGTCACCGGCCGCACCCGCGCTCGTGTCGGCGAGCTCGAGTCGGCGCAGCCGCTCAGTCGCGCGTCGCCGCCCCGGCAGCCCGCGCCCGTGGTCGAGCCGGGCCAGCGCGGCGTCGACGCTGACGTCGGCGCGGTCGAGCAGCGCCCGGAGCGCGACGTCGCCCCGCTCGATCTCGCGCGGATCGCGGGCGATGTCGACCAGCGTGCGCAGCGGTGAGGTGATGCCGAGGCCATCGAGTCGCCGCAGTTCGTCGTCGCGCAGCGTCAGCTCGCGCACCTCGACGCCGGCGCCGGAGCCCTCGGCGCGGCTGCCGAGCGCGCAGCAGAGACGCACGACGGACGGCGGCATCGGCAGCGCGCCCCAGACCCACGCCGCGGTCATGCCCTCGGCGGCGAGGCGGCGGGACCGCGTCTGCAGGATCGAGCGCAGCCGCTCGGCGGGCCCGACGAGCACGTCGCTCGGACAGTAGCCGTCGCCGAGCGCGAAGAGCTCTCCGTCGAGTCCTGCGGCACGCAGCTCCGCCTCCGGGAGATCCATCGCGTCGTCGACGCCGCGCGCTCCGCCGCCCGAGCCGTCCGCGCCGTCCCCGGGGCGGCGGGCGACCGCTCCCGATCGGGCGGGAGCGGGGAACAGCACGCGGGGGAGAGGCATGCCTCGATCCTCCGCGCGATCGCCGGCCCGGAGACGCCGCAGCCCCGATCTGTGGACAGACCGGGGCTGTGGAGAGCGACGGCGCGCACCCGCGGGCGCGACGCCGGCGCGATCAGTTCTTGACGGCGCCGAGCAGGGCGCGGCGTGAGGCGAGCTCCTCCTCGAGCGCGGCCTGCTTCTTCGCGTCGCCGCGCTTCTTGGCGTCGGCGATGTCGCTCTCGAGCTTGTCGATCGCGGCGCCGAGCAGAGCGGCGAAGCCCTCGGAGCGCGCCTGCTTCTCGGGGTCGCTGCGGTTCCAGTGGTCTTCGTCGAGCTTGCGCACGTGCGTCTCGACCTTGCGCAGACGGTCTTCGACCGTCCGGATGCTGTCGCGCGGCACCTTGCCGATGGCATCCCAGCGGCGCTGCACGCCGAGCAGGAGCTCCTTGGCCTTGACGCGGTCGTCGACCTCGAGGATCTTCTCCGCCTCGGTGAGCAGCTCGAGCTTGAGATCGAGGTTGCCGCGGAACTCCTCGTCCTCGACGGCGTCGACCTCGGCCTTCGCCTGGTAGAGCACGTCGCCCGCGGCCTTGAACCGCGCCCAGAGCGCGTCGTCGGCCTTCTTGCCGGCGCGACCGGCGCGCTTCCAGTCGTCGAGCAGGTTGCGGTAGTCGGGGATGCCGGCGGCGCCGCGCGACGCGAGCGACTCGGCCTTCTCGACGAGCGACTGCTTGCGCGTGCGGGCGTCCTTGTGGGCGCTGTCCAGCTCGGCGAAGAACGCCTTGCGGTGGGTCTCGATCGTGCTGCGCGCGGCGCGGAAGCGCTTCCACAGCTCATTGCTCTCGCCCTTGGGAAGGCGGGGGCCGTCCTGCTGGTGGCGCTGCCACTGCTGGAACAGGCTGTCGAGCTCGGCGCTCGCCTGCTTCCACTGCACGCGCGCCGGATCCTGCGCGGCGAGCTTCTCGGCGGCGACGACGATGGTCTCGCGCTCGGCGAGCCCCTGCTGCACGGCCTCGCGGGCCTCTTCGCTCTGCTTCTCGGTCAGCTCGCCGACGGTGCCGCCGAGCTTCTCGACGCGGGCGCGCAGCGACGCGAGGTCGCCGACGGCGTTCGGCTCGGCGACGGACTCGCCGAGGTGCTTGAGCGCCTTCGCGACGTCGCCGGCGGGGGCGCCCTTGAGGATGCGCTGCTCGAGCAGCGTCACCTGGCCCTCGAGCTCGACGAACTTGCGGGTGAAGTACGCGAGCGCCTCCTCGGGCGTCGCGTCGGGGTACTGACCGACGGCCCGTTCGGCGTCGCCCTCCCGCACGTACACGGTGCCGTCGTCGTCGACACGTCCCCAGGGCGTGCTCTGGTCGCTCACGTTCGATCCCACTTCGTCGTCATCCCGGGCGGAGGCGCACCGGCGCCGTCCAGCCTAGGGCACCCTCGCCTGCGGCTCACCCCGAGTTCGGAGCGGGCGTCATCGTCGTGGCGCGCGGTCGCGGCGACGACCGCGCGATCACTTCAGGCTGAAGGCCGTGATCTTCGTCGCGACGGTGGGTGCGCCATCCGACGAGCCGCCGGTGATGCCCTTGTCGACGATCTCGCTCTTCAGCTTGTCGAGGCCGCTCGTGACCTTGCCGACCACGGTGTAGCCGCCGCCGTCGGTGGGCAGCTTGGTGTCCTTGTAGACGACGAAGAACTGGTGGTCCATCGAGTACTGCGAGCTGGCGCGCGCCATCGCGATGGTGCCCGCCGGGTACACGCCGTCCTCGGGCGCGTTCTCGACCGGTCCGTACTGGAAGTCGGGATCGCCGCTGCCGTCGCCGGTGAGCGAGCCGCACTGCAGCACGCCGAAGTCGGTCGAATCGGTCAGGCGGTGGCAGGTCTTGCCCGGGTAGTAGCTCTTCTTCACGTCCTGGATGATCGAGCTGACCGCCTGCGGCGCCTTCGCACCGTCGAGGGTCACGCCGAGCGCGATCTCGTTGAGCGTGAGCGTGCCGGTCCAGTCGCGCCCCTCGGCGAGACTCGGATCGGGCACGTCGCCCTTGTTCTGCTCGGCCGAGTCGCTGGGCGACGCCGAGGGCGAGGGGCTGGCGCTGTCCTTGCCGCCCGAGCCACCGGGTCCGGCGGTGAAATAGAAGATCTGCGTGCCGGCCGCGAGGCCCGCCACGACGACGACGCCCACGATCGCGAGCAGGTTGTCGCGCCAGCGGCGCTTGCGCTGGCCCTCGTGCACCTGCTGCCGGGCCGAGTAGCTGCGGAGTCGATCGCGCGCCTCGCGCGCATCGCGCTCGTTCCTGCTCGGTGCCACCGGACCTCCCGTGTCGTCGAGGCCGCGGTCATCGCGGCCACCGAGAACTCTAACCAAGCCGCGCCCCTCCTCCCTGCGCCACCTCGCGCAGCGCGTCGCGACGGGGCCTCGCGGGATGCGGCGACGCGGGTCGGCTCGTGTCGGCCGCCGGCTGTAGCGTGGGCGCATGGCCAGCCAGCAGGGGCTCTTCGCCGGATCGACCCCGCTGGCGGTGCGGATGCGTCCGACCTCGCTCGATGAAGTCGCCGGGCAGCAGCACCTTCTGCGCCCGGGCTCGCCGCTGGTGAATCTGGCGAACGACACGACCGGCACCTCGGGTGCGGTGTCGGTCATCCTCTGGGGTCCTCCGGGCACCGGCAAGACGACGCTGGCGCAGGCGATCGCGCACAGCTCCGGCCGGCGCTTCGTCGAGCTCTCGGCGGTCACGGCCGGCGTCAAGGACGTGCGGCAGGTCATGGTCGACGCCCAGACCAACCGCGATCTGTATGGCGTCTCGACCGTCCTCTTCCTCGACGAGATCCACCGTTTCACCAAGGCCCAGCAGGATGGCCTGCTGCCGGGCGTCGAGAACGGCTGGGTGACGCTCGTCGCGGCGACGACCGAGAACCCGTCGTTCTCGGTGATCTCGCCGCTGCTCTCGCGCTCGCTGCTGCTGACCCTGCAGCAGCTCGACGACGACGATCTGGGTCTGCTGATCGATCGCGCCGTCGCCGACGACCGCGGGCTGCGCGGTGCGGTCGAGGTGGATGCCGAGGCGCGGGCGGCGCTCATCCGCCTGGCGTCAGGGGATGCGCGGCGCGCGCTCACCGCGCTCGAGGCCTCGGCCGGCTCCGCGGCCTCGCAGACGCCCGAGGGCGAGACCCCGATCGTGACGGCCGACATCGTCGCCGCGAGCGTCGACCGCGCGCTGCTGCGCTACGACCGCAACGGCGACGAGCACTACGACGTGATCAGCGCCTTCATCAAGAGCGTGCGCGGCAGCGACGTGGATGCGGCGCTCCACTACCTGGCGCGCATGATCGAGGCGGGGGAGGATCCGCGCTTCATCGCGCGTCGGGTCATCATCTCCGCAGCGGAGGACATCGGTATGGCCGACCCGCAGGCGCTGCCGATCGCGGTGGCCGCGGCGGAGGCCGTGCAGATGATCGGCATGCCCGAGGGGCGCATCCCGCTCGCTGAGGCCGTCGTCTACCTCGCGACGGCGCCGAAGTCGAATGCGGCCTACAACGGCATCAACGCGGCGATCGCGGATGTGAAGGCGGGCCGCATCGGCCGCGTGCCGAAGCACCTGCGCGACGCGCACTACCCGGGCGCGAAGCGGCTGGGGCACGGGCAGGGCTACCGCTACGCCCACGACGCCCCGTTCGGCGTCGCCGAGCAGCAGTACCTGCCCGACGAGCTCGTCGGCACCCGCTACTACACGCCGACCGGGAACGGGCACGAGCGCGAGGTCGGGCCCCGGCTCGAGCGGCTGCGTGCCGTGATCGAGGGGCGGCCGATGCCGGCGCGCGAGAAGCCGACGGAGAAGGCGCCCGAGGTGACGGAGGCGAAGGCCGCCGAGAAGCCGGAGGCGAAGCCCGCCGAGCGGGCGACTGACGAGGCCGCCGAGAAGCCGGCCGAGTCCGCTTCGGCCGACGCGGAAATGGATGCCGAGAGCACGTCGTCGACCGACGCGGGCTCTGCTAAGCTTCCGGAGGCCTGAAACCTGATCTCCCCGTGCGGCTGCGTGGGAGATCGCCGGTCGAGGCGGATCTGCTCTGTAGCCGAGCGACCGCCGTGGTCGACACCCTCTCTTCGCACGGATCCTCCGTTGCGCGCGTCCGCGGGCGTGCGAGCGGCCGTGACATCCGAACGTTCGAGACAACCAGAAGGACACACTTCGTGACCACCAAGTCCCAGGACCGCCGCAAGGTCCGCCTGTCGCGCGCCCTCGGCGTCGCGCTGACCCCGAAGGCCGCCCGCTACCTCGAGAAGCGTCCCTACGCCCCGGGTCAGCACGGCCGCACCAAGCGCCGCACCGACAGCGACTACGCCGTCCGTCTGCGCGAGAAGCAGCGTCTGCGCGAGCAGTACGGCATCCGCGAGAAGCAGCTGCGCATCGTCTTCAACGAGGCGCGCCGCACCCAGGGCCTGACCGGTGAGAACCTGGTCGAGCTGCTGGAGATGCGCCTCGACGCCCTCGTGCTGCGTGCCGGCTTCGCCCGCACCACCGCGCAGGCTCGCCAGCTCGTCGTGCACCGCCACATCATGGTCGACGGCCAGCTCGTCGACCGCCCGTCGTTCCGCGTGAAGCCGGGCCAGCTCATCCACGTCAAGCCCAAGAGCGAGGGCACCGAGCCCTTCCAGGTGGCGGCCGCCGGCGGTCACGCCGAGGTCCTGCCCCCGGTTCCGGGCTACCTCGAGGTCGAGCTCGACAAGCTGCAGGCGCGCCTCGTGCGTCGCCCGAAGCGCGCGGAGGTCCCCGTGACCGCCGAGGTGCAGCTCGTGGTCGAGTACTACGCCGCTCGCTAAGCAGCAGCTCAGCGACAGCACGAAGGCCCCCGGAGAGATCCGGGGGCCTCCGTCGTCTCCGCGTCGTCAGGCGGGAGGCATGTCGCATCGGGGCCACGGCTCGGATACCGCGTCGCCGCATGAGAAGACGCTCATCCGCCGGGCGTGCTGCGTCGAGAGCCCGCGCAGGGCGCGCGTAATAGGCTGAAGCCCGATCGAATCCGCCGTGACCCCACGGCGTACCCCGCGAGCTGAGGAGAGTCCCATGAAGAGCGCCTTCTGGCTGGTCGTCGGCGTGGCTGCGGGCTTCGTCGCCGCCCACTACGTCTCCCGCACCCCGCAGGGCCGAGCCCTGTTCGACGAGATCGACGAGAAGACGCGCGGCTTCGGCGCCGCCGTGGTCGACGGCTACCGCTCGCGCGAGGCCGAGCTGCGCGACTCGATCCGCGACGCCGAGGATGCGATCGCCGACATCGCGAAGCGCCTCGACTGACGCCACGCCCCGACCTGACAAGCTGACACTCCGCCACCTAGAGCTCCGTCGTCCGAGCGTCGCGCTCGCGCGCATCCGACTCGTTCCAACTCCGCACCACCGAACCGGGAATACCTGTGCAGACCGCTGAAATCCAACGCCGCTGGCTCACCTACTTCGGAGAGCGCGGCCACACCGTCATCCCCTCCGCCTCCCTGGTCAGCGACGACCCCTCGCTGCTGTTCACCGTCGCCGGCATGGTGCCGTTCATCCCGTACCTCACCGGTGTCGTGCCGGCGCCGTACCCGCGCGCGACGAGCGTGCAGAAGGTGATCCGCACGAACGACATCGAGGAGGTCGGCAAGACCCCTCGGCACGGCACGTTCTTCCAGATGAACGGCAACTTCTCCTTCGGCGACTACTTCAAGGAGGGCGCCATCACCTACGCCTGGGACCTGCTCACGAGCAGCCAGGCGGATGGCGGATTCGGCTTCCAGGAGAAGGATCTCTGGGTCACCGTCTACGAGGACGACGACGAGGCGATCCAGCTCTGGCGCAAGGTCGCCGGGCTGCCGGAGGAGCGCATCCAGCGCCTCGGCAAGGACAGCAACTACTGGTCGACCGGCCAGCCCGGCCCCGCGGGCCCCTGCTCGGAGATCTTCTTCGACCGCGGCCCTGCCTACGGCGTCGACGGCGGTCCGGTCACCGATGACGATCGCTACGTCGAGATCTGGAACCTCGTGTTCATGCAGTACGCGATCCAGAACGTGCGCTCGAAGGTCGATTTCGACATCGTCGGCGAGCTGCCGAAGAAGAACATCGACACCGGCATGGGCATGGAGCGCGTCGCGTTCCTGCTGCAGGGCGTCGACAACATGTACGAGATCGACCAGGTGCGCCCCGTGCTCGACGTGGCCTCGCAGCTGTCGGGCCGCCGCTACGGCGCCGACCACGAGGACGACGTGCGCATGCGCGTCATCGCCGACCACGTGCGTTCGTCGCTCATGCTCATGACGGATGGCGTGAGCCCGTCGAACGAGGGCCGCGGCTATGTGCTGCGCCGCCTCATGCGCCGCACGATCCGCGCGATGCGGCTGCTCGGCTACGACACCGCGAGCTTCCCCGAGCTGTTCGCCGCGTCGCGCGACGCGATGGCGCCGGCGTACCCGGATGTCGCGGCGGACTGGGCCCGCACCTCGGGCATGGCGTTCGCCGAGGAGGAGACCTTCCTGCGCACGCTCGCCGGCGGGACGACCATCCTGGACGTCGCGGTGCAGGACACGAAGAAGGTCGGCTCGGCCGTGCTGCAGGGCGACACCGCCTTCCTGCTGCACGACAGCTTCGGATTCCCGATCGACCTGACGCTCGAGATGGCCGAGGAGGCCGGGCTGAGCGTCGACCGCGCCGCGTTCGACACGCTCATGCAGGAGCAGCGCGACCGGGCGAAGGCCGACGCGAAGAACCGCAAGAAGGCGATCGCCGACCTGTCGGTGTACGCCGACTTCCGTGCGCAGGGCGAGACCACCTTCACCGGCTACGACTACCTCGAGACGGAGACGAGCATCCTCGGCCTCCTCGTCGACGGCGTGGCCGTGAACAAGGCGGTCGCGGGCGAGATCGCCGAGGTGATCCTCGCCGAGACCTCGCTCTACCCCGAGTCGGGCGGTCAGTCGGCTGACGCCGGCACGATCGTGGGCAGCGGCTTCGAGCTCGAGGTGCTCGACGTGCAGCGTCCGGTCAAGGGGCTGATCAGCCACACCGTGCAGGTGCGCTCGGGCGAGGTGGGCGTCGGCGACGCCGCGACGAGCGTCGTGGATTCGGACTACCGCCGCGGGGCGACCCAGGCGCACTCGGCGACCCACCTCATCCACGCGGCCCTGCGCCAGACGCTCGGGCAGCAGGCGCATCAGGCGGGCTCGTTCAACAAAGCCGGCTACATGCGCCTCGACTTCTCGTGGAGCCAGTCGCTGAGCCCCGAGACGCGCAGCGAGATCGAGGAGATCGCGAACGACGCGATCCGCAAGGACTTCGAGGTCGTCACGCGCGTGCTGCCGCTCGACGAGGCGCGCGCCGCGGGCGCGATGGCGCTGTTCGGCGAGAAGTACGGCGACACCGTGCGCATGGTCGACATCGGCGGCCCCTGGTCGCGCGAGCTCTGCGCGGGCACGCACGTCTCCAGCTCGGCGCAGGTCGGGCTGATCAACCTCGTCAGCGAGTCGTCGATCGGCTCGACCAACCGCCGCGTCGAGGCGCTGGTCGGCGCCGACGCCTTCCGCGACCTCGCCGTGGAGCGCTCGATCGTCGGCGCGCTGTCGTCGTCGCTCAAGACCCCGCGCGAGCAGCTGCCCGACCGCATCGCCGAGCTGGTGGCCAACCTCAAGGCGGCCGAGAAGAAGATCGCGGCCTTCGAGGCGAGCAAGCTGGCCGATCGCGTGCCCGCGCTCGCGCAGGGCGCGACGCGGCTCGGCGCGCACACCGCCGTCATCGAGGATCTCGGCGAGCTGGCCTCGGCCGACGAGCTGCGTCAGCTGGCCCAGCAGGTGCGCGAGCGCCTCGGCAGCGACTCCGCCGTCGTGGCGCTGCTGGCCCGCGTCGGCGAGCGCCCCTCGGTCGTCGTGGCGACGAACCCGGCCGCGCGCGATGCCGGCGTCAAGGCCGGTGCGCTCGTCAAGCAGGCCGCGGGCGTGCTCGGCGGCGGCGGCGGCGGCAAGGACGACCTCGCACAGGGCGGCGGAACCGACGTGACCGCGGTCCCGGCCGCGGTCGAGGCGCTGCGCCGGGCCCTGGAGGGCTGAGCGTGCGTCGTGGCCGCCGGCTCGGGATCGACGTCGGGCGGGCGCGCGTCGGCGTGGCCACCTGCGATCTCGACGGGCTGATCGCGACTCCCGTCGAGACCGTCCCGCGCGACGAGCGCACGGTGCTCGTCCTGCGGGAGATCGTCGACGAGTACTCGCCGATCGAGGTGGTCGTGGGGCTGCCGCTGTCGCTCTCGGGCGCCGACACCCCGTCGACCGACGACGCCCGCGCGCTGGCGGCCGAGATCGCGACCGCGCTGGCCGCCGTGCCCGCCGCCGACGGGCAGAGCGGCATCCCCGTCGTGCTCGTCGACGAGCGGATGTCGACCGTCACCGCCCAGCGTCAGCTTCGCGAGAGCGGCAAGAAGGCCCGCAAGCAGCGGCCCGTGGTCGATCAGGCGGCCGCTGTTATCATCCTGCAGACCGCGCTCGACGCCGAACGTGCGTCGGGCCGACAGCCGGGTACCCCGGTGACTCCGGAAGGAAGCTGACCGTGTCGCACGAGCCCGGATCGCCCGACGACGACCAGCGCCGCCCCGCTCCGGGCGAGCCCAGCTGGGACGAGATCTTCCAGCCGGGGGGCGCGAGCGAGACGGCTCGGGTCGAGCAGGTCGAACAGCATGCGCCGGCGCCGCGCAGCGGGGTCGCGGCCGCCGCCGAGCAGGCGCGCACTGGCCAGATCCCGCAGCAGCAGGCCGCACCCGCCGGGCGTCGCGGACGCCGCGGCGCCGAACCGCTCAGCGCCCGCGAGCAGCAGCGCCGCCGCACCCGCCGTCGTCGCCGCATCGCCCTGCTGGTCGTGCTCCTGGTCTTCATCGCCGGCGTCGGCGCCACCGGCGCGGTCGTCTACCACCAGTACGGCGACCGCATCAACGCGATCCTCGGCGTCGGCGAATCGAACGACTACGAGGGCGAGGGCACCGGCGAGGTCACGATCGCCATCCAGTCGGGGCAGATCGGATCGGATGTCGCGACGACCCTCGCCAAGGCGGGCGTGACGAAGACCTACACGGCCTTCTACCGTCTGCTGCTGAAGAGCCCCGACGTCTCCTTCGAGCCCGGCAACTACAAGCTGAAGAAGCAGATGAGCGCGAAGTCGGCGCTCGCGGCGCTGCAGGACCCGAAGAACCGGGTGCAGAACACCGTGCTGATCCCTGAGGGCTTCAGCGCCGAGGCGGCGTTCGAGCAGCTGTCGGCGGGCACGGGCATCCCGATCGCCGACTTCCAGGCCGCCGCGAAAGACTACGTCGCGCTCGGCGTGCCGGCCGAGGCGCCGAGCATCGAGGGCTTCCTGTTCCCGGCGACGTACACCTTCGATCCCGGCGTGACCGCGCACGATGTGCTCGCGAAGCTGGTCGCCGAGATGAACTCCCGCCTCGACAAGGCCGGGGTCGCGCCGGCCGACCGCTTCAAGGTCGTGACGCTGGCCTCGATCGTGCAGCGCGAGTCGGGCCCGAGCGTGGAGGACATGCACAAGATCGCCCGTGTGTTCGAGAACCGTCTCGAGATGGGGATGCGTCTGCAGTCGGATGCCACGGTCGCCTACGGCACCGGACACACCGACCGCGTGACGACGACCGGCGCCGAGCGCGGCGACGCGAGCAACAAATACAACACCTACGCCAACGACGGCCTGCCGATCGGGCCGATCGGGCTGCCGGGCGCCGACGCGATCGACTCGGCGCTGCATCCCACGCCAGGCCCGTGGCTGTACTTCGTCGCCGTCAACCTGAAGACCGGCGAGACCCGCTTCTCGACGACGATCGCCGAGCACGACGCCGCCGTGAAGGAGTGGCAGGCCTGGTGCCGCGAGAGCGACGAGAACAAGGCCTACTGTGCCTGATCCGGTGCGGCGTCTCGCCGTGCTGGGCTCCCCGATCGGCCACTCGCAGTCGCCGGCGCTGCACCGTGCCGCGTACGGCGTGCTCGGCCTCGACTGGGAGTACGACCGCGCCGAGGTGACCGACGCCGAGCTCGAGGGCTTCCTCGCCGGGCTCGGGCCGGAGTGGCTCGGGCTGTCGCTGACGATGCCGCTGAAGCGCCGGCTGATCGAGCTCGTCGACGACGTCGATCCGGTGGCCAGGGCGACCGGCCAGGCGAACACGCTGCTGTTCACGCCCGAGGGGCCGCGCGTCTTCAACACCGACGTCGCCGGCATCGTGGATGCGGTGCGCGAGGCCGGGGGAGCGGATCCCCGTCGCGTGCTCGTGCTCGGCGGCGGGGCGACCGCGCGCAGCGCCGTCGCGGCCGGGCACGAGTTCGGCGCCGAGGTCCTGCTCGCCGCCCGTGCGCCGGAGCGGGTCGCCGACGCCGGCGGGGCCGAGGTCGTCCCGCTCGCCGCGGCCGACCTCGCCGGCGCCGACCTCGTCGTCAGCACGATCCCCGGCGGCGTCGACATCCCCGTGGTCGTTCCGGCGCTGCGCGCCGATCAGCTGCTGCTCGACGTCGTCTACCACCCCTGGCCGACGCCGCTCGCGGCGCGCTGGCAGGTGTCCGGGGGCGCGCTCGTGCATGGACTCGGGATGCTGCTGCACCAGGCGGTGCGTCAGATCCGCATCTTCCGCTCGGGCGATCCCGAGCTCCCGCTCCCCGATGAGGCCGCGGTGCTCGCGGCCATGCGCGCGGCCGTGCACGGTGAGGCGCCGTCGCGCCGCTCGTGACCCGTCGGCCGCCCCGTCGCGGCTGTGGGAGGATCGACCGCGTGCCCGCGCGTCGATCGCCGGGCCCGCGAAAACGCGTCTGCCGCACTGATGGAGTTCTGATCGCATGCTGCGCTGGTTGACCGCGGGCGAGTCCCACGGCCCCGAACTGCTGGCCATCCTCGAGGGGCTCCCGGCCGGGGTGCCGGTGTCGCTCGACGACATCCGGGCCGACCTGGCCCGCCGCAAGCTCGGCTACGGCCGCGGCGCGCGCATGAAGTTCGAGGCGGATGAGCTGAACCTCTCCGGCGGCGTGCGTCACGGTCTGTCGATGGGCAGCCCCGTCGCCCTGCGCATCGGCAACACCGAGTGGCCCAAGTGGACGCAGGTGATGAGCCCCGAGCCGGTCGACCCGAGCGTCTTCGAGACCGGCCGCGGCGCCGCGCTGACGCGCCCGCGTCCGGGACACGCCGATCTCGTCGGCATGCAGAAGTACGGCTTCGACGAGGCGCGTCCGGTGCTCGAGCGGGCGAGCGCCCGCGAGACAGCCGCGCGCGTCGCCCTCGGCGCCGTCGCGCGCTCCTTCCTGCGCGAGCTCGGCATCCGCCTGGTCAGCCACACGCTCGCGATCGGCCCCGTGCGCGTGCCCGAGGGCTCGCCGCTGCCGCGCCCCGACGACGTCGCGACGCTCGACGCGGATCCGCTGCGCTGCTTCGACCCCGCGACGAGCGAGCGCATGGTCGCCGAGGTGGATGACGCGCACAAGGAGGGCGACACGCTCGGCGGGGTCGTCGAGGTGCTCGCCTACGGCGTTCCGCCGGGACTCGGCAGCTACGTGCACGGCGACCGCCGCCTCGATGCGCGTCTCGCCGGGGCGCTCATGGGCATCCAGGCCATCAAGGGCGTCGAGGTCGGCGACGGCTTCGAGACGACCCGTCGCCGCGGTTCGGCCGCCCACGACGAGCTCGTCGTCGGCGACGACTCGATCGAGCGCGTCAGCGACCGCGCGGGCGGCACCGAGGGCGGCATGTCGACCGGCACCGTGCTGCGCGTGCGCGCCGGCATGAAGCCGATCGCGACCGTGCCGCACTCGCTGCGCACCGTGGATGTGAGCACCGGCGAGGCGGCGGCCGCGCACCACCAGCGCTCCGACGTCTGCGCCGTGCCCGCCGCGGGCGTCGTCGCCGAGGCGATGGTCGCGCTCGTGGTCGCCGACGCCGTGCTCGAGAAGTTCGGCGGCGACTCGGTCGCCGAGACGAAGCGCAACCTCGAGGGCTACCTGGCCGCGATCCCGGAGGCGCTGCGCACGGCGACGATCGAGGGATGACCGCCGAGCCGGCTCCGCGCGCCGATCTGGTGCTCATCGGGCCGATGGGCTCGGGCAAGACCCGCCTCGGCAAGCGCGTCGCGAAGCTGATCGGGCGTCCCTTCGCCGACACCGACAAGATCGTCGTCGCCGAGCACGGGCCGATCGCCGACATCTTCGACGCGCACGGCGAGCCGCACTTCCGCGCCCTCGAGCGCGATGCCGTCGCCGGCGCGATCACCGCCGGCGGCGTCGTGTCGCTCGGCGGGGGAGCCGTGCTCGACGAGCAGACCCGCGCCCTGCTCGGGACCGAGCGCGTCGTGCTGCTCTGGACCACCCCCGAGGCCGTCGAGGCCCGCATCGCGAACGGCAAGCGCCCGCTCGTGCGCGGCGGCGTCGACGACTGGATCCGCATCGCCGAGTCGCGGCGCCCGATCTACGAGGCGCTCGCCCGGCACCTCATCGACACCTCCTCGCGCCCGATCGACCACCTGGCGGCCGAGCTCGCCGACTGGTGGCGCACTGAGACCGGCGCCGCGCAGACCGGAAGGACCCCGTCATGACCGACGCCACCCGCATCCCCGTCGCCGGCACCCCCGGCTACGACATCGTCGTCGGCCGCGACCTCGACGCCCTCATCCCCGAGGCGCTCGGCGCCGGCGTGCGCAAGGTGCTCGTCGTGCACGCGCCGACCCTCGGCGCGAAGGCCGAGGCGCTGCGCGCGCAGCTCTCCGAGCGCTTCGAGGTCTACCTCGCCGAGGTGCCGGATGCCGAGGCCGCCAAGCGCATCGAGGTCGCCGCCTTCTGCTGGCAGGTCATGGGCCAGACCGACTTCACCCGCAGCGACGCCGTCATCGGGCTCGGCGGGGGAGCGACGACCGACCTGGCCGGCTTCGTCGCCGCGACCTGGCTGCGCGGCGTGAAGGTCGTGCAGATCCCGACGTCGATCCTCGGCATGGTGGATGCGGCGGTCGGCGGCAAGACGGGCATCAACACGGCCGAGGGCAAGAACCTGGTCGGCTCCTTCCACGCGCCGGCGCAGGTCATCGTCGACCTCGCCTGGCTCGACACCCTGCCGCGCAACGAGCTGCTCGCCGGCTTCGCCGAGATCGTCAAGGCGGGCTTCATCGCCGAGCCCGAGATCCTCGACCTCATCGAGGCCGACGTCGACGCCGCGACCGACCCGACCTCGCCCGTGCTGCGCCGCCTCGTCGAGCTGGCGATCGGCGTGAAGGCGCGCGTCGTCGGCGAGGACTTCACCGAGCAGGGGCTGCGGGAGATCCTGAACTACGGCCACACGCTCGGCCACGCGATCGAGCACGCCGAGCGCTACCAGTGGCGTCACGGCGCCGCGGTCGCGATCGGCATGGTGTTCGCCGCCGAGCTGTCGCGTCTCACCCGCGGTCTCGACGACGAGGCGGTCGACCGCACCCGCCGCATCCTCGACCTGCTCTCGCTGCCCTCGACCTACCCGCTCGGCCGGTGGAAGACGCTGCTCGCGACGATGCAGCGCGACAAGAAGGCCCGCGCGGGCATGCTGCGCTTCATCGTGCTCGACGCGATCGGCAAGCCGGCCGTGCTCAACGGGCCTGAGGAGCATCTGCTCTTCGCCGCGTACTCCGAGATCTCGGCCTGAGCCGGCTGTCGCTACGGTTGACCCCATGACCCGCGTGCTCGTGCTCAACGGACCGAACCTCGGCCGCCTCGGCAGCCGCGAGCCCGACGTCTACGGCGACCAGGACCTCTCGGCGCTGCGCGTGCTGCTGACCGGAATCGCCGCCGACGGCGTCGAGATCGACCTGCGCCAGACCGACGACGAGGGCGAGCTCATCCACTGGCTGCACGAGGCGGTGGATGCGCAGAACGACGTCATCCTCAACCCCGCCGCGTTCACGCACTACAGCTACGGGCTGCGGGATGCGGCCGCGCTCGTGACCAAGGCCGGGCAGAAGCTCGTCGAGGTGCACATCTCGAATCCGCACGCGCGCGAGGAGTTCCGGCACCGCTCGGTCGTCTCCGGCATCGCGACCGGCGTCATCGCCGGGTTCGGCTTCGACAGCTACACGCTCGCGCTGCGGGCGATCGGCGCGGCGGCCTGACGCGCGTCCCCGCGATCGGCGCCGTCCGCGTCGACGGAGATCGGCCCGAGTGCGGCCGGAGAGGGCGCGGGCGGCCTGGACTGTAAGATCGTCCGGGCGATTCCCCGGCTCACCGCACGGGCGCCCCGCGACGGAACCGACTGGAGAACCCACACCATGGCTACCACGAACGACATCAAGAACGGCAGCGTCCTCAACATCGACGGCCAGCTGTGGAGCGTGATCGAGTTCCAGCACGTCAAGCCGGGCAAGGGCGGCGCCTTCGTGCGCACCAAGCTGAAGAACGCGCTCAGCGGCAAGGTCGTCGACCGCACCTTCAACGCCGGCACCAAGATCGACTTCTCGACGATCGACCGCCGCGACTTCCAGTACCTGTACAAGGACGGCGCCGACTTCGTCTTCATGGATCTGAGCGACTACGACCAGATCACCATCCCGGCCGCCACGGTCGGCGACGCCGCCAACTACATGCTCGAGAACCAGACCGTCACGGTCGCCAGCAACGAGGGCTCGCCGCTCTACATCGAGCTGCCCGCCTCGGTCGTGCTCGAGGTCACCTACACCGAGCCCGGCCTGCAGGGCGACCGCTCGAGCGCCGGCACCAAGCCCGCGACCCTCGAGACCGGCCACGAGATCCAGGTTCCGCTGTTCCTCAACTCCGGCACCAAGGTCAAGGTCGACACCCGCAACGGCGACTACCTGGGTCGCGTCACCGAGTGAGCGCCCGCAGCAAGGCCCGCAAGCGCGCGGTCGACATCCTCTACGGCGCCGACCTGCGCGAGCTGCCGATCTGGCAGCTGCTCGGCGAGGAGGCGACGCGCGCGCTCGACGAGCCCGACCGTCGCGCCTCGTGGGAGTACGCCCGCCAGATCGTCGAGGGCGTCGCCGACAACCAGGCCGCGATCGACCGCCTGATCGGCGAGAACGCCCAGGGCTGGACGCTCGAGCGGATGCCGGTGCTCGACCGCGCGATCGCGCGCGTCGGCGTGTGGGAGATCCTCTACAACGCCGAGGTGCCCGACGCGGTCGCGATCTCGGAGGCCGTGGAGTCGGCCACCGTGCACAGCACCGACGACTCCGCCGGGTTCCTCAACGGGCTGCTGGCCGCGATCGCGCGTCTGCCGAAGCCGGAGGCCGCGCCGCACATCGAGCTGCCGGTCGGCGACGACCAGGCCTGATCGCCGGAGGCCGCCGCGGTCGGCGTGCGCCTCGACCTCGCCCGCTTCCCGGATCCGTCCGGCGGGGCGGGCGTCGTCGTTCCGGGCCCCGGCCTCAGAGCTCGGCGAGCCGCTGCAGTGCCGGCAGGGCGCGCGTGAGCGCCCGCAGCTGATCCGCATCCAGCCGATCGAGCAGGTCGGCGAGGATGCCCGCGCGCTCGCTGCGCGCCCGCTGCACGGTCTGCGCGCCGTGCTCGGTGATCTCGACGATGACCGAGCGCCCGTCGCGCAGGTCGGGGCGACGCTGAACGAGCTGTCGCGACTCGAGCTCGGTCACGGTGCGGGTCATCGACGGCGCCGAGACCTGCTCGCGCCCGGCGAGCTCGCCGAGGCGCAGCGGCCCGTCGCGCAGCAGCGTCGCCATCGCCGAGAGATGCGCGTGGTTGAGGGATCCGCCGGCGCGCTGCATGCGCCGGTTGACGCGGCCGACCGCGAGGGCGAGCGCGTGCGCGACCTCGATGTCGTCGCCGACCGGATATCCCGCTGTGATGGTGCTCATCGCTCTCCCCTGAGCTGCTCCGCCGACGCCCGCGGCCCCCGCTGCGGCGTCCCTGGTCTGACACTAGGCGCTGTGTCGCGAATCCGTGTCAGGTCGAGGCCGCGCCGTGCGACTGCTAGGCTCGTCGGCGGTTTCGACATCCTTTAAATTCCGTCCAGAGAGGCGGGGAAGGAGGTCAGGATGGCTGTGCGCCTCGTGCTGCAGCAGGCTGACATTCAGCGGGCTCTGACCCGCATCTCGCACGAGATCCTCGAGAGCAATCGCGGATCCGACGATCTCGTCCTCCTCGGCATCCCGACCCGGGGTGTCATGCTCGCCGAGCGCATCGCCGGCATCATCGGCTCGCTCGAGCAGCGCGACATCCCCGTCGGCGCGCTCGATGTGACGATGTACCGCGACGACCTCGATCGCCACCCGACGCGCACGCCGCGCCCGACGCGCATCCCCGAGTCGGGGATCGACGGCCGCACGGTCGTGCTGGTCGACGACGTCCTCTACTCGGGCCGCACGATCCGCGCCGCGCTCGACGCGATCGGCGATCTCGGCCGGCCGCGCGCCGTGCGCCTGGCGGCGCTGGTCGACCGCGGCCACCGCGAGCTGCCGATCCGCGCCGACTTCGTGGGCAAGAACCTGCCGAGCGCGGCCGCCGAGCGCGTCAACGTGCGCCTGGCCGAGATCGACGGCGAGGACGCCGTCGAGATCGACGGCGGAACCGAGCACCCGGGAGGCGCGGCATGAGGCACCTCCTCTCGACGCGCGACCTCGACCGCACCACCGCGGTGCGCATCCTCGACATCGCCGAGGACATGGCCGACGTCGCCCAGCGCGCCGTGCCGAAGCTGCCGACGCTGCGCGGCAAGACCGTGGCCAACCTGTTCTTCGAGGACTCGACCCGCACCCGCCTGTCGTTCGAGGCCGCCGCGAAGCGGCTCAGCGCCGAGGTCATCACCTTCAGTGCGAAGGGCTCGAGCGTGTCGAAGGGCGAGAGCCTCAAGGACACGGCGCAGACGATCGCCGCGATGGGCATGGATGCGGTGGTGCTGCGGCACTCGGCGTCCGGCGCCGCCGCGACGCTCGCCGGCAGCGGCTGGATCGACGCGGCCGTCGTCAACGCCGGCGACGGCACCCACGAGCACCCGACGCAGGGGCTGCTCGACGCCTACTCGATCCGCAAGCGCCTGCACGGCGCCGCATCACGCGGCCGCGACCTCGACGGCGTGCGTGTCACGATCGTCGGCGACATCGTGCACTCGCGTGTCGCCCGCTCGAACGTGTGGCTGCTCACGACCCTCGGCGCGGAGGTCTCGCTGGTCGCCCCGGCGACGCTGCTGCCCGGCGCGATCGACTCCTGGCCGGTGACCGCGAGCCACGACCTCGATGCCGCGATCGCGGCCAAGCCGGACGCGCTCATGATGCTGCGCGTCCAGGCCGAGCGCATGACGAGCGGCTTCTTCCCCAACGAGCGCGAGTACGCGCGCGAGTGGGGGCTCTCGGCGGAGCGCTTCGCCCGTCTCGACGCGGATACGATGGTGCTGCACCCCGGTCCCATGAACCGCGGCCTCGAGATCAGCTCGGCCGCGGCCGACTCGGCCCGCTCGGTCGTGCTCGACCAGGTCACGAACGGGGTGTCGATACGGATGGCGGTGCTCTACCTGGTGCTCTCGGGAAACGACGGGACGGACGCATGACGCATCTCCTCATCACCGCTGCCACTCTGCTCGACGGCTCGCGCGCCGATCTGCGCGTGCGCGACGGCGTGATCGTCGAGTCGGGTTCCGGCCTCGCCGCCGACGGCGCCCGCGTGATCGACTCCGACGGGCTGCAGGCCCTGCCCGGTCTCGTCGACCTGCACACCCACCTGCGCGAGCCCGGCTCCGAGCAGAGCGAGACCGTGCTGACCGGAACCCGCGCGGCCGCGGCCGGCGGCTTCACGGTCGTGCACGCCATGGCCAACACGCAGCCCGTGCAGGACACGGCCGGCGTCGTCGAGCAGGTCGCCTCGCTCGGCGCCCAGCACGGCTACGCCACGGTGCGTCCGGTCGGCGCCGTCACGGTCGGACTCGCGGGGGAGCGCCTCAGCGAGATCGGCGCGATGGCCGGATCGCGGGCCGCCGTGCGCGTGTTCAGCGACGACGGCAAGTGCGTCTCGGATGCGCTGCTGCTGCGCCGCGCGCTCGAGTACGTGAAGACCTTCGACGGCGTCGTCGCGCAGCACGCCCAGGAGCCGCGGCTCACCGAGGGCGCCCAGATGAACGAGGGCGCGCTGAGCAGCGAGCTCGGCCTGGCCGGCTGGCCGGCCGTCGCCGAGGAGTCGATCATCGCCCGCGACGTGCTGCTCGCCCAGCACGTGGGCGCGCGCCTGCACATCTGCCACGTCTCGACGGCCGGCAGCGTCGATATCGTGCGCTGGGCGAAGGCCCGCGGCATCGACGTGACCGCCGAGGTCACGCCGCACCACCTGCTGCTGACCGAGCAGCTGGCCGCCACCTACGACCCGCGGTACAAGGTCAACCCGCCGCTGCGTCGCGAAGAGGATGTGCTCGCCCTGCGCGCCGCCCTCGCCGACGGCACAATCGACGTCGTCGCGACCGACCACGCCCCGCATCCCGTCGAGGCCAAGGAGTGCGCCTGGCCGGAGGCCGCCGTCGGCATGGTCGGGCTCGAGTCGGCCCTCGCCGTCGTGCAGGAGTCGATGGTCGAGACCGGACTGCTCGACTGGGCCGGCGTCGCCCGCGTGCTCTCGACGACGCCCGCGCGCATCGGCCGCGTGGCCGGCTACGACGCCCCGCTGGCGGTCGGCAGCCCGGCGAACATCACGCTCGTGGATGCGGCGGCGCGCGGCGACTTCGACCTCGCGCGACTGCACGGCAAGAGCGTGAACTCGCCGTTCCTCGGCCGCTCGCTGCCGGGTCGTGTGATGGCCGTCGTGCACGACGGGCGCCCGACCGTGCTCGAGGGCGCGCTGCTGCCGACGGAGGAGGTGGCGACCGCGTGACCCGGGAGCTCATCTGGGCGATCGTGCTCGTCGGCTTCGTCGTGGTGATCGTGCTCGGCATCCTCGGCTGGCGTCGCCGCGCCTGCGGCCAGGCCGGCCTCGACAGCGTCGAGCCGGTTCCCGCCGACCTCGGCGCGCCGCTGCTGCGCGACGACCTGCTCTACGTCGCGACGACCCGCGCCGGCGACCCCTATGACCGCATCCACGTCGCCGGGCTCGGCTTCCGCGCCCGCGGCGTCGTCACGGTGCACGAGCGCGGCGTTCTGCTCGAGCTGGCGGGATCGCCGGCCCGCTGGATCGCCGCCGACACGCTGCGCGGCGCCGGCCGCGCCACCTGGACGATCGACCGCGTCGTCGAGCGCGACGGTCTCGTGCTGCTCGGCTGGACGCTCGCGGGCGACGACGTCGACACCTACCTCCGCTCCGAGCAGCCGTCTGCGCTGCTCGCCGCGCTCCACGAACTCGCGCCGGCTCTCGCCGACGCTCCGACCCCCGCCGACACGGCGGCCGAGGCGCAGCCCGCCGACGCCGCACCGGCCCCCGCCCCGAAGGAGTCCGCATGACCTCCGCCGACCCCGCCGTCCTCGTCCTCGAGGACGGCACCCGCTACACCGGCCGCGCCTACGGCGCGCGAGGCCGCACCCTGGGCGAGGCCGTCTTCACGACCGGCATGACCGGCTACCAGGAGACGCTGACCGACCCGAGCTACGCCGGCCAGATCGTGGTGCAGACGGCGCCGCACATCGGCAACACCGGCGTCAACGACGAGGATCTCGAGTCGCGCCGCATCTGGGTCGCCGGCTACGTCGTGCGCGATCCCAGCCGCGTCGTGTCGAACTTCCGCGCCACGCGCAGCCTCGACGACGACCTCGTCAAGGACGGCATCGTCGGCATCTCCGGCATCGACACCCGCGCCCTCACCCGCCGCATCCGCGAGGTCGGCGCCCTGCGCGCCGGCGTGTTCTCGGGGGAGGACGCGAAGCTCGACCCCGAAGAGCAGCTCGCCGCCGTGCGCGCGGGCCGCGACATGCGCGGTCTCAACCTCTCCGGCGAGGTGTCGGTCAGCGAGACCCAGGTCACCCCGGCCGTCGTCGCCGAGGGGGAGACGAGCCTCGGCGCCCTCGCCGTGCTCGACCTCGGCGTCAAGCAGGCCACGGTCAACCGCCTCTCCGAGCGTGGCTTCGACGTGCACGTCATGCCGCAGTCGTCGACGCTCGCCGAGGTGCTCGCGATCGACCCCGTCGCGGTCTTCTACTCGAACGGCCCCGGCGACCCCGCGGCGTCGCAGACGCACGTCGAGCTGCTGCAGGGCGTGCTGAGCGAGGGGCTGCCGTTCTTCGGAATCTGCTTCGGCAACCAGCTGCTCGGCCGGGCGCTCGGCTTCGGCACCTACAAGCTGCCCTTCGGCCACCGCGGCATCAACCAGCCCGTGCTCGACAAGGCCACCGGCCGGGTCGAGATCACGTCGCAGAACCACGGCTTCGCCGTGGATGCGCCGGTCGAGGGCGTGCATGACAGCCCGGCCGGCTTCGGCCGCGTCGAGGTCAGCCACGTCGGCCTCAACGACCAGGTCGTCGAGGGCCTTCGCGCGCTCGACATCCCCGCGTTCTCGGTGCAGTACCACCCGGAGGCTGCGGCCGGCCCGCACGACTCCGACTACCTCTTCGATCGTTTCCGCGAGCTCGTGCTCGCCCACCAGGCCAGCCAGGGAGCCCAGCAGTAATGCCCAAGCGCGACGACATCAACAGCGTCCTCGTCATCGGGTCAGGCCCGATCGTCATCGGCCAGGCCGCCGAGTTCGACTACTCCGGCACCCAGGCATGCCGCGTGCTGCGCGCCGAGGGGGTGCGCGTCATCCTCGTCAACCCGAACCCGGCGACGATCATGACCGACCCCGACTTCGCCGACGCGACCTACATCGAGCCGATCACGACCGAGTCGCTCGAGGCGATCATCGTCAAGGAGAAGCCCGACGCGGTGCTGCCGACGCTCGGCGGCCAGACCGCGCTCAACGCGGCCATCGCGCTCGACGCGGAAGGCATCCTCGCCAAGCACGGCGTCGAGCTGATCGGCGCGAAGGTGGATGCGATCCAGCGCGGCGAGGACCGCCAGCTCTTCAAGGAGCTCGTGCTCGAGTCGGGCGCCGACGTGGCCCGCAGCCACATCGTGCACACGGTCGACGAGGCCGTCGCCGGCGCCGCCGACCTCGGCTACCCGCTGGTCGTGCGCCCCTCGTTCACGATGGGCGGACTCGGCTCCGGCTTCGCCTACGACGAGCCCGAGCTCATCCGCATGGTCACCGACGGCCTGCACCAGTCGCCGACCACCGAGGTGCTCCTCGAGGAGTCGATCCTCGGCTGGAAGGAGTACGAGCTCGAGCTCATGCGCGATACGCACGACAACACCGTCGTGGTCTGCTCGATCGAGAACGTCGACCCGGTCGGCGTGCACACCGGCGACTCGATCACGGTCGCGCCGGCGCTCACGCTGACCGACCGCGAGTACCAGAAGCTGCGCGACATCGGCATCGACATCATCCGCCGGGTGGGCGTCGACACGGGCGGCTGCAACATCCAGTTCGCGATCGACCCGACCAACGGCCGCATCATCGTCATCGAGATGAACCCGCGCGTCTCGCGCTCGAGCGCGCTCGCGTCGAAGGCCACCGGCTTCCCGATCGCCAAGATCGCCGCGAAGCTCGCCCTCGGCTACCGCCTCGACGAGATCCCGAACGACATCACCCAGGTCACCCCGGCGAGCTTCGAGCCCACGCTCGACTACATCGTCGTCAAGGTTCCGCGCTTCGCCTTCGAGAAGTTCCCCTCGGCGGATGCGACGCTCACCACGACCATGAAGAGCGTCGGCGAGGCGATGGCCATCGGCCGCAACTACTCGACCGCGTTGCAGAAGGCGCTCCGCTCGCTCGAGAAGCGCGGATCGAGCTTCCACTGGCAGGGTGAGCCCGGCTCGAAGTCGGCGCTGCTCGAGAAGGCGAAGACCCCGACCGACGGCCGCATCGTCACGGTGCAGCAGGCCTTCCGCGCCGGCGCCACGATCGAGGAGGTGTTCGACGCCACCGCGATCGACCCGTGGTTCCTCGACCAGATCGTGCTGATCAACGAGGTCGCCGACCGCATCGCGGGCCTCGGCAAGCTCGACGCCGATCTGTTCGTGCTCGCCAAGGACCACGGATTCAGCGACGCCCAGATCGCGGAGCTGCGCGGCCTCACCGAGCAGGAGGTGCGCAACCTGCGCTGGCAGCTGGGTGTGCGCCCCGTCTACAAGACGGTCGACACCTGCGCCGGCGAGTTCCCCGCGCTCACGCCGTACCACTACTCGAGCTACGACCTCGAGACCGAGATCGCGCCGAGCGACCGCCGCAAGGTCGTCATCCTCGGCTCGGGCCCGAACCGCATCGGCCAGGGCGTCGAGTTCGACTACAGCTGCGTGCACGCGAGCTTCGCGCTGAGCGACGCCGGCTTCGAGACGATCATGATCAACTGCAACCCCGAGACGGTGTCGACCGACTACGACACCAGCGACCGGCTCTACTTCGAGCCGCTCACCCTCGAGGACGTGCTGGAGGTCATCCACGCGGAGTCGAAGTCGGGCGAGCTGGTCGGCGTCGTCGTGCAGCTCGGCGGCCAGACCGCGCTGGGTCTCGCGAAGGGGCTCGAGGCGGCCGGCGTGCCGATCCTCGGCACCACGCCCGCCGCGATCGACCTGGCCGAGGAGCGCGGCGAGTTCTCGCGCATCCTCGACGAGGCCGGGCTCCTCGCCCCGCGCAACGGCACCGCGACCGACGCCCCGAGCGCCGTGCGCGTCGCCGAGGAGATCGGCTACCCGGTGCTCGTGCGCCCCAGCTTCGTGCTCGGCGGCCGCGGCATGGAGATCGTCTACTCGACGCCCGACCTCGAGGACTACTTCGACCGCGTGCGCGACCAGGCCATCATCGGCCCCGGCTCGCCGCTGCTCGTCGACCGCTTCCTCGACGACGCGATCGAGATCGACGTCGACGCGCTGTTCGACGGCGAGAGCCTCTACATCGGCGGCATCATGGAGCACCTCGAGGAGGCCGGCGTGCACTCCGGCGACTCGGCCTGCACCCTGCCCCCGGTCACGCTCGGCCGCGACGTGCAGCAGCGCGTGATCGAGGCGACCCGCAAGATCGCCGAGGGGATCGGCGTGCGCGGCCTGCTCAACGTGCAGTTCGCGATCGGCGCCGGCGTGCTCTACGTGCTCGAGGCCAACCCGCGTGCCTCGCGCACCGTGCCCTTCGTCTCGAAGGCGCTCGGCATCCCGCTCGCCAAGGCCGCGTCGCTGATCATGGTCGGCCGCACGATCGGCCAGCTCGTCGACTCGGGTCTGCTGCCCGCGCATGACGGCTCGCAGGTGCCGCTGGATGCGCCGGTCGCCGTCAAGGAGGCCGTGCTGCCCTTCAAGCGCTTCCGCACGATCGAGGGTCACGTCGTCGACTCGGTGCTCGGGCCGGAGATGCGCTCCACCGGCGAGGTCATGGGCATCGACCGCGACTTCCCGCGCGCCTTCGCGAAGAGCCAGGACGCCTCCTACGGCGGGCTGCCCGAGCAGGGCACGGTCTTCGTCTCGGTCGCCGACCGCGACAAGCGCGCCGTCGTGCTGCCGATCCTGCGGCTGCACCAGCTCGGCTTCCAGATCCTCGCGACCGACGGCACCGCCGAGGTGCTCGCGCGCAACGGCATTCCCGCGACGAGCGTGCGCAAGTGGTTCCAGGGTCAGGAGATCGTCGAGGGCGAGCCCTCGGTCGTCGAGCTGATCAACGCCGGCAAGGTCGACCTGATCATCAACACCCCGAGCGGCCGCAGCGCGCGCGCCGACGGCTACGAGATCCGCACCGCCTCGGTCGCGAACGACAAGCCGCTCTTCACCTCGATCGCGCAGCTCGCCGCCGCTGTGGCGACCTTCGACGAGGCGCACCTGCCGATCGAGGTGCGCAGCCTGCAGGACTACGCGCTCGACCGCGCCCGCGGGGCGGAGGTCGCCGCCGGTGCCTGAAGCTCTCGCTGAGCGGGGTCGCTTCGGCGACCGGCTCGCCGCGGCGATCGCGGCGAGCACCGGGCTGTGCTTCGGCATCGACCCGCATCCGGCCCTGCTCGCCGGCTGGGATCTGGCCGACGACGCCGACGGCGTGCGCGACTTCGGTCTGCGCGCGGTCGAGGGCGCGACCGGCCGGGTCGCCATCGTGAAGCCGCAGGTGGCGCTCTTCGAGCGGCACGGCGCGGCGGGGCTCGCGGCTCTCGCCGAGGTGCTCGCCGCCGCGCGGGCGGCCGGCCTGATCGTGATCGCCGACACGAAGCGCGGCGACATCGGCTCGACCATGGACGGCTACTCGGCCGCCTGGGTGGATGCCGACGCCCCCTTCGCCTCCGACGCGGTCACCCTGAGCCCGTACCTCGGCTTCGGCTCGCTCTCCGGTGCGATCGCACGGGCGGGGGAGTCGGGCGCCGGCGTGTTCGTGCTCGCCGCGACCAGCAACCCCGAGGCGCGGGATGCGCAGACCGCCACCGTGCGCACCGGTCAGCACCGGGGACGCACGCTCGCCGCGGCGAACGTCGCCGAGGCCGCCGCTCACGCGCGCGGCGCCGTCGAGCGCGGCTCGCTCGGCGACGTCGGCGTCGTGATCGGCGCCACGGTCCGCCTGCTCGACTACGGCATCGAGCCCGCCGACCTGGCCGGGGTGCCCGTCCTGGCTCCGGGCTTCGGCGCGCAGGGCGCCCGCCTCGGCGACGTGCGCTCGATCTTCGGAGTCGCGGCGCCGCAGGTGCTCGCGTCGTCGTCGCGCGAGCTGCTGGCGGGTCCGCTCGCCGAGCTCGGTGACCGTCTCGTCGCGGCGACCGCGGAGCTGGGCCGATGAGCGACGACGCGACCGCGGCCCCGCGCGGCAGCTCCACGAACCCGCCCGACGTCGATCGCGTCGCCGCGGCCCGCGCCGCCGTCGCGGCCCGCCGTGCGCGCGCCGTCGTCAAGCGCGACGTCGCCGAGCGCCGGCGCAGCCCGCTCGCGGTCGCCGAGACCGCCTGGGCCAGCGACGACGCCCGCATTCCCGAGTCGAGCCTGCGCGTGCGCGAGCTGCTCACCAGCATCCCGAGCGTCGGCCCGCTGCGCGCCGACCGTGCGATGGCCGAGCTCGGCATCGCCGCCTCGAAGCGCGTCGGCGGCCTCGGCGTGCGTCAGCGCACCAAGCTGCGCACGTGGCTGCAGGACCGCGGACTCGGTCAGCGCACCGGGCGCCTGGTCGTGCTCGCCGGACCCACCGCGGTCGGCAAGGGCACGGTGTCGCGCCACATCCGCGAGCAGTACCCGGATGTGCTGCTCAGCGTGTCGGCGACCACCCGCGCCCCGCGCCCCGGCGAGATCGAGGGCGAGCACTACTACTTCGTCAGCGACGCCGACTTCGACCGGATGATCGCCGATGACGAGTTCCTCGAGTGGGCGACCGTGCACAACGCCTCGCGCTACGGCACGCCGCGCGGCCCGATCGATGCGGCCCTCGCCACCGGGCGCAGCGTGCTGCTGGAGATCGACCTGCAGGGCGCCCGCGCCGTCAAACGCTCGATGCCGGAAGCGCTGCTGGTCTTCCTCTCGCCGCCCACCTGGGAGGAGCTCGTGCGGCGCCTCATCGGCCGCGGCACCGAGAGCTCGGAGGAGCAGGCGCGTCGGCTCGAGACCGCGAAGGTCGAGCTCGCCGCGGTCGGCGAGTTCGACGTCGAGGTCGTCAACGACGAGGTCGGCCGTGCCGCCGCCGAGGTCGTCGCGCAGCTCGACGTGGGGGCGGTCTAGTCTCGAGGTCGAGGATCCCTCTCGAACGCCGCTGATCGAACGGAGATGCCGGTGACCGACGGCTTCGGCGACACCCAGCAGTCCGGCGCGCGCGCCGAGGCGCCGCCCTTCGACGCGGCGCCGACGGCGTACCCGGTTCATCCCACCCGTCAGCCGACCGTCGGAGCGGCGCCGCTGTGGGCTGACGCCAGCGCCGTCATCTCCCGGTACCCCGCGAGGCCGACCCCCACCCCCGCCTTCAGCGCCGACCGCGGGCAGTGGTGGTCGTGGTTCCTCGGCGGCGGACGCTACGGCTTCGAGTACTCGCTCGCCGCGGCCGCACCGCGGACGAGGGACCCGAACGGCGCCTACTGGACCTACATGGCGATCGCCCAGCAGAACCCGAGCCTGTTCTTCGTCGGCCAGTACGAGGCCCGCGCCAAGCAGGAGCGGCTGCGGGTCGAAGCGGAGGCACTGCGCCCCTACTTCGGCGACGGACCCGCCGCGTTCATCGGCGTCTCGATGGCAGGCATCCACCTGCCGACGGTGCCGCTCATCCGCTGGGCCGATCTGGCGCTCGTGGTGCGCACCAACGTGCGCGCGCTGCGCAGTCGCGCGAAGAACTCCCCGCTGCTGCCGGATCCGGGTGTCGGCGGTCTCGACGGCGACGGTGAGCTCGTGCTGCTGTTCCGCAACGGCCCGGCGGTGCGCGGCAGCGTCGATCCCCGATACGACCGCGTCGTGCTGCCGTGCACGACCGCGTCGGGGCAGCAGTGGGGCGCCGTGGTCGCGCAGCTCCATCCGGGGCTGCGACCCGAGCAGGCGCTGGAGCTGATCTTCCTCGTCGAGCTGCTCGGCGCCCCGCAGGGGGTGCGCTTCGGCGACACCGGCGGGCCCGCCGACGAGGTGGATGCCTTCCGGCTGCTCGATCAGATGCGCGCCGCGAGCTGAGCGGCCGCGCGTCAGCTAGAATCGAGAGTCTTTTCCTCCGAACCGTCAGGAGCGCACCATGGCCGACAAGAACTCCGGCATCATCGACCCGCCGATCGACGAGCTGCTCTCGAAGGTGGAGTCGAAGTACCAGCTCGTCATCTTCGCCTCGAAGCGCGCGCGCCAGATCAACGACTACTACGCCGACCTGCACGAGGGCTCGCTCTTCGACAACGTCGGCCCGCTCGTCGACTCGACGATCGACGACAAGCCGCTCTCGGTCGCCATGCGCGAGATCAACGAAGACAAGCTGGTGCTCGCCGCCGACCCGAACGCCGAGGCCGAGTAAGCGTCTGACGACGCCCTCGTCCGCGGAGCCAGCGTGAACATCGTCGTCGGCGTGACCGGCGGCATCGCGGCCTACAAGGCCGTCGCCGTCGTGCGCGCCCTCGTGCTCGCCGGGCATGACGTGCATGTCGTGCCGACGGATGCCGCGCTGCGCTTCGTCGGCCTCCCCACCTGGGAGGCCATCAGCCGCAACCCGGTGACGACGTCGGTCTTCGACGACGTCAGCGAGGTGCGCCACGTCGCCCTCGGCCAGCGCGCCGACGCGATCGTGATCGCCCCGGCGACCGCCGCCGCGCTCGCGAAGCTCGCCGCGGGCATCTCCGACGACCTGCTCGGCACGACGGTCCTCGCCTCCCGCGCCCCGCTCGTGATCGCCCCGGCGATGCACACCGAGATGTGGCAGAACCCGGCAACCGTCGCGAACGTCGCCCTGCTGCGCGAGCGCGGCGTCGTGTTCGTCGGCCCCGCCGACGGTCAGCTCACCGGCGCGGACAGCGGACCGGGCCGGCTCAGCGAGCCGGACGAGATCGTCGCCGCGGTCCTCTCCGTGCTGCCGGGGGAGTCGGCGTCGCCCGCCGCCGTCGACGCGTCCGCATCCGCGATCCCGCAGGACCTCGCCGGCCGCCGCGTGCTCGTCACGGCCGGAGGCACCCGCGAGCCCATCGACCCGGTGCGCTTCGTCGGCAACCGCTCCTCGGGCCGGCAGGGCGTCGCGCTCGCGCTGGCCGCCGCCGCCCGCGGCGCCGACGTGACCCTGCTCGCCGCGAACCTCGACATCGCCGCCCCGACGGGTGTGCGGGTCGTCGCCGTCAGCACCGCGGCCGAGCTGCGCGAGGCCGCCCTCGCGGCGACCGGCGAAGCGGATGTCGTGATCATGGCCGCGGCCGTCGCCGACTACCGCCCGGTCGAGATCGCCACCGCGAAGATCAAGAAGGACGACCAGGGCGACGAGCTCGCCCTGCGGCTCGTGCGCAACCCCGACATCCTGCGCGAGCTCACGAGCGTGCGACGCCCGGGCCAGACGATCGTCGGCTTCGCCGCCGAGACCGAGCCCGACCGCGACGCCCAGCTCGCCCTCGGCCGCGCCAAGGCCGCCCGCAAGGGCGTCGACCTGCTCGTGCTCAACCGCGTCGGCTGGCACGAGGGATTCCAAGCCGAGACGAACGAGATCATCGTCATCGACGCGGCCGGAGAGATCCGCGCCGAAGCAACGGGGAGTAAAGCGTCGGTCGCCGACCGTATCCTCGATCTCGTCACCGAGACCGCCGCCGACGCGGCCCGCACCACCTGAGCGGTGACGTCGCATCCCGCGCTCGTCCTGCCCCGCGCAGGCGGGCACCCGACCGCGACGTCACCCCCACGAACCCCGGAGCGCCCATGAGCACCCCCCTGCGCCTGTTCACCTCGGAGTCGGTCACCGAGGGCCACCCCGACAAGATCTGCGACCAGATCAGCGACTCGATCCTCGACGCGCTGCTCGAGGTCGACCCCGGCGCCCGCGTCGCCGTCGAGACCCTCGTCACCACCGGTCTCGTGCACGTCGCCGGCGAGGTCTCGACGACCGGCTACGTCGACATCCCGGGCATCGTGCGCAAGCGCATCACCGACATCGGCTACACCTCGTCGGACGTCTGGTTCGACGGCCGCTCCTGCGGCGTCACCGTCTCGATCGGCGGGCAGTCGCCCGACATCGCCCAGGGCGTCGACTCCGCCTACGAGGCCCGCGAGCAGGCGAGCATCGACGAGCTCGACCGCCAGGGCGCCGGCGACCAGGGCATCATGTTCGGCTTCGCGACGACCGAGACGCCGAGCCTCATGCCGCTGCCGATCTGGCTGGCGCACCGCCTCAGCGAACGACTCGCGCGGGTGCGCCACGACGGCGTCGTCGACTGGCTGCGCCCCGACGGCAAGACCCAGGTCACCGTCGGCTACGAGGGCACCGTGCCGCGCACGATCGACACCGTCGTGCTCTCGACGCAGCACGCGCCGACGATCGCTCTCGACGACCTGCGCGCCGCCGTGCGCGAGATCGTCATCGATCCCGTCCTCGCCGAGGTCGACCTCGACTCCACGGCGCACAAGGTGCTCGTGAACCCGACCGGTAAGTTCGAGATCGGCGGCCCGCAGGGCGACGCCGGCCTCACCGGCCGCAAGATCATCGTCGACACCTACGGCGGCGCCGCCCGTCACGGCGGCGGCGCGTTCAGCGGCAAGGACCCGTCGAAGGTCGACCGTTCGGCCGCGTACGCGATGCGCTGGGTCGCCAAGAACGCGGTCGCCGCGGGCCTCGCCGACAGGCTCGAGGTCCAGGTCGCCTACGCGATCGGCGCCGCGGCCCCCGTCGGCCTCTACGTCGAGACCTTCGGCACCGCGCACCTGCCCGAGGAGCGCATCGCGAGCGCGATCCGGGAGGTCTTCGACCTGCGTCCGGCGGCGATCATCCGCGACCTCGATCTGCTCCGTCCGATCTACGCGGAGACGGCGACCTACGGCCACTTCGGCCGCGAGCTGCCCGACTTCACCTGGGAGCGTCTCGACCGCGTGGATGCGCTCCGCGAGTCCGCCGGGCTCTGAGCGTGCCCGGGGCCGCTGACGCGAGCCCGGGCACGGACGACCTGCCCGGGGCGTCGAGCGCGCCCGCGGGGCTGTTCCCGGCCGCGGCCGTCGGCGCCCCGGTCATCGCCCGGGTGCTGCTCGACTCGCCGCTGCCGCAGCTCGACCGGCTGCTCGAGTACCGCATCCCGCCGCAGCTGGCTGACGCGGTCGCGCCCGGCGTGCGGGTGCGCGCGCCGCTGCGCACGGTGGGTCGCACGGTGGATGCGCTCGTGGTGGAGCTGACCGACCAGCAGGAGTTCCCGGGGCCGCTGAGCGACCTCGAAGATGTCGTCTCGCCCGTGCCGGTTCTGCGTCCCGAAGTCTGGACGCTGGCGCGCGGCGTGGCGACGCGCGCCGCCGGGTCGGCCTCCGACGTGCTGCGACTCGCGGTGCCGAAGCGGCAGGCGCGCGTCGAGAAGGCGTGGCTCGAGCGCGATCCCGAGGAGGTCGAGCGGATGCGCGCCGTGGTGCGCGCGGTGTCGGCTCCGGCGGTCATCACCCAGCACGCGCCCGAGACGCTCGATGCCGTCGTGCGCGGCGGCCGACGCGCAGCGCTGCAGGCGCTGACCGGCGTGACGAAGACCCCGGCGGGCGACTGGGTCGGCCGCTGGGCGGTGACGCTCGCCGAGGCGGCGCGGATGGCGCTCGCGGAGGGCGGCACGGCCATCCTCGCGCTGCCCGACTACCGCGACATCGACCAGCTGCTCGCCGCGCTCACGGCGCTCGTGCCCGAGGAGGCGATCGTGCGCTGGGATGCGGCGGGCACGCCCTCGCAGCGCTTCCGCGCCCTGCTGCGCGCGATCGACGGTCCGTGCATCGTGGTCGGCACCCGCTCGGCCGTCTACGCGCCGGCTGAGAAGCTCGGACTGGTCGCGCTGTGGGACGACGGCGACCCGCTGCACCGCGAGCCGCACGCCCCTTATGTGCACACGCGGGATGCGGCGCTGCTGCGCCAGCAGCAGCAGGGCGGCGCGCTGCTCTTCGCCGGCCACGTGCGCAGCACCGAGGTGCAGCGCCTCGTCGAGCTGGACTACCTGGAGGCGATCGGCCCGGCCCGCACCCCGCGCCCGTCGGTGCTGCCGAGCGCCAATCTGACGGCGCGCGACGAGCTGGCCGAGCGGGCGCGCATCCCCTCGAGCGCCTGGCGCACCGCGCGCGAGGCACTGCGGAAGGGCCCGGTGCTGTTCCAGGTCGCCCGCCCGGGCTTCGCGCCGGGCCTCGCCTGCGCCGACTGCGGCAGCGCGGCCCGCTGCCGGCACTGCGGAGGCCCGCTGCAGCAGCGCGGCCGCGGCGGAGCCGTGAGCTGCCTCTGGTGCGGCGTGCCCGATTCGCAGTGGCAGTGCGCCCAGTGCGACGGCGTGAAGCTGCGGCCGCGGGGGAGCGGCTCGGTGCGCACCGCCGAGGATCTGGGCCGCGCGTTCCCGGGCGAGCGCGTGATCGTCGCCGACGGGGAGCACCCGGTGCAGCACGTCGACGACAAGCCCGCACTCGTCATCGCCACGCGCGGAGCCGAGCCGATCGCCGCCGGCGGGTACCGGGCCGTCGTGCTGCTCGACGGCGAGCGCATGGTCGCGCGCGAGAGCCTGCACGTCGGCGAGGACTGCCTGCGCTGGTGGGCGGATGCGACGGCTCTCGCCGCCGATGACGCGCCGACCGTGCTGGTCGGGGTCGGGGGAGCGCTGGCCTCGGCGCTGAGCACGTGGCGACTCGCCGACTACGCGCGCGACGAGCTCGCCGACCGGCGACCGCTGCGCTTCCCGCCGGCCGTGCGCGCGGCCACCCTGCTCGGGCCGCCGGATGTCGTGACGGCCGCGCTCGACCGCATCCAGCGTCCCGGCCTCGATGTGCTCGGCCCGCTGCCGCAGCCCGAGGGTCTCGTGCGCGCGATCGTGCGCCTCGACTACGGCATCGCCGCCGAGGTGGCGGCCGAGCTGCGCGCGGAGATGATCCGGCTGTCGTCGACGCGGCGCAGCGCGCGTCCCGATCAGCGCAAGCGCGGGCGCCAGCCGGTGCCGCTGCGGGTGATCTTCGACGACTCGACGCCCTTCGACGAGTAGGGCTCCGAGCGCGACGAGCGTCATCCTCGTCGCTGCTGTGCCGAGATGTCGCGCCGCTTCTCGCGGGTGGCCGCGACTGCCCGCGATACGCCGTGTGCGCCGTGCGCTCGTGGCCACTCCTTGGTCACCGACGCCGGAGTCCGCGCGCGGATCCGGAGGAGGGAGCTGCGTGGGAGGATCGGCGGGATGTCTTCGCTCCGTCTGATCTTCGCGGGCTCGCCCGCCGCCGCCGTGCCGAGCCTGCGGCGCCTGCTCGCCTCGCCGCACGAGGTCGCCGCCGTCGTGACCCGCCCCGACACCCCGCAGGGGCGCAAGCGCGTGCTCACGCCGACGCCGGTCGCCGAGGTCGCGGAGGAGGCCGGCGTCCCGGTCGTCCGCGCCGCTCGGCTCGCGCCGGTGGCCGACGAGCTGATCGCGCTGGATGCCGACCTCGGCGTCGTCGTCGCCTACGGCGGGCTCATCCGCGAGCCGCTGCTCTCGGCCCCGCGCCTCGGCTGGATCAACCTGCACTTCTCGCTGCTGCCCGCCTGGCGCGGCGCCGCCCCGGTGCAGCACGCGCTCATCGCGGGCGACGAGACGACGGGCGCGAGCGTGTTCCGCCTCGTCGAGGAGCTGGATGCGGGCCCGCTGCTCGCGACGCAGCCGTCAGCGGTCGGCCGGCACACGACGGCCGGCGAGCTGCTCACCCGCCTCGCCGACTCCGGCGCCGAGCTGCTGAGCGACACCGTGGATGCACTCGCCGCCGGCACCGCGACGCTCAGCGAGCAGAGCGGCGAGCCGAGCTTCGCCCCCAAGCTGACCCTCGACGACGGCCGTCTCGACTGGACCCGGCCGGGTGCCGAGCTCGTCGCGCGCCTGCGCGGCGTCACGCCCGAGCCGGGCGCCTGGACGACCCTCGACGGCGAGCGGTTCAAGGTGCTCGCCGGAGCCCTGGCGCACGACGTCGCCCCGCTGTCCCCGGGCGCAGTCGACCTGCGCGCCGGTCAGGTCGTGGTGGGAACCGCCGACACCCCGCTCGAGCTGAGCGAGGTGCAGCCCGCGGGCAAGAAGGGCATGCGCGCGGCCGACTGGTGGCGCGGACGCCAGGGCGCGACGGTGCTCTCGTGAGCGGCGCGGGCGGCCGTTCCGGCGGTGCGAACGGGCGCTCCGGCGGAGCGGGACGCGGTCGCGGCGGCGCCGAGCGGTCCGGCGGCGCGAACCGCTCCGGCGGCGACCGCGGTCGCCGTGCTCCGCGCGAGAGCGCCGACGACCGCGAGGCCCGCTCCGCGCGCGAGGAGCGCCGCGAGCGCGCGGACCGCGACCGTCGTCGAGCCGAGCGCGCGGCCGAACCGCCCCGGCCTCCGCGCCCGCGGGTGACGCTGCCGCGGCAGGTCGCCTACGACGTCATCCGCGCCGTCACCGCCGACGACGCCTACGCGAACCTGCTGCTGCCGAGCCGCATCGCCGAGGCCGGGCTGACGGGCCGGGATGCGGGCTTCGCGACCGAGCTCGCCTACGGCACGCTGCGTCGGCTCGGCTACTACGACCGCGTCATCGAGCTGGCCGCCGGCCGCGAGACCGACCGCATCGACCCGCCGGTGCTCGACGTGCTGCGTCTCGGCGCGCACCAGCTGCTCGGCATGGAGCTCGCGCCGCACGCGGCTGTCGACGAGTCGGTCGAGCTGACCCGGGCTGCGGGGGCGAAGAACGCCTCGGGCTTCGTCAACGGCGTGCTGCGCACGATCGCGCGCGACGACGCCGCGATCTGGCTGCGCCGTGCGACGGCCCACGTCGACGGCGACGCGCTGCTCGCCGTCGAGCACGCGCATCCGCTGTGGGTCGTCGAGGCCCTGCGCGCCGCGCTGGCCGCGTCCGGTCGCGAGGCGGAGCTCGCCGAGCTGCTCGCCGCCGACAACGTGCCGCCGCGCGTCAACCTCGTGGCGCTGCCGGGTCTCGTCGAGCCGACCGAGGTCGTCGGCGCGAGCACCGACGGCGCCGCCCTCCGAGCGGGCGCTGCCGCCGACATCCACCCCGCCGAGATCGACCGCGTCTCTCCTCTCGGCCTCGTCGCCGCGTCCGGCGATCCGGCCGCGATCCCCGCCGTCGCCGACGGCCGCGCCCGCGTTCAGGACCAGGGTTCGCAGCTCGCCGCCCTCGCGCTGAGCCGCAGTCGTCCGGTCGAGCCGGGGGAGCGCTGGCTCGACGTCTGCGCCGGCCCCGGCGGCAAGGCGGCCCTGCTCGCGGCCGAGGCCGCGCGCACCGGGGCGACCCTGCTCGCGAACGAGCTCGTGCCGGCCCGCGCCGGTCTGGTGCGGCGTGCGCTCGACGCCCTGCCCGAGCCGCCCGAGGTGCTCGAGGGCGACGGCCGCCGCTTCGGCTCCGGCCCGGCGGGCTCGATCACCGGACCGGAGCAGTTCGACCGCATCCTGCTCGATGCGCCCTGCACCGGGCTGGGCGCCCTGCGTCGCCGCCCCGAGGCGCGCTGGCGCAAGCACCCCGACGACGTCGCCGAGCTGGCCGTGCTGCAGGGCGAGTTGCTGGATGCGGCGGTGACGGCCCTGCGCCCCGGCGGCCTGATCGCCTACGTGACGTGCTCTCCGCACCTCGCCGAGACCCGCGAGGTCGTCGCCGGTGCGCTCGCCCGGCACCCCGAGCTGCGGGCGGTCGACACCCCGGCGGCGCTCGCGCCGATCGCGACCCGCGACCTGGAGCTGACCCCCGACGGCGACGCGGCCGACACGGCGGCGCAGCTGTGGCCGCACCGGCACGGGACCGACGCGATGTTCATCCAGCTGCTCACGCGGACCCCGGCCGAATGAGGTCGTGCGGCCTCGGGCGCGCGCCGCGGCCGCGCGCGCTCGCTAGGGTCGCTGCGTGACCGTGCGCATCGAACCGAGCATCCTCTCCGCCGACTTCGTCAACATGGAGGCCGAGCTCGCCCGCATCGCCGACGCCGACTACGTGCACGTCGACGTGATGGACAACCACTTCGTGCCGAACCTCACCTTCGGCCCGCAGATGGTGCAGCGCATCCAGGCGGTCTCGCCGATCGGGCTCGACGTGCACCTGATGATCGCCGACGTCGACCGCTGGGCTCCCGGCTACGCCGAGCTCGGCGCGTTCTCGGTCACCTTCCACGCCGAGGCGACCGCCGAGCCCGTGAAGCTCGCGCGCCGCCTGCGCGAGATCGGCTCGCGCGCCGGCATCGCCCTGAAGCCGGGGACCGCGATCGAGCCCTACCTCGAGCTGCTGCCCGAGTTCGACCAGATCCTCGTCATGACGGTCGAGCCCGGATTCGGCGGCCAGTCGTTCATGGCCGACCAGATGGGCAAGGTCGCGGCCGTGCGCGCCGCCGCCGACGCAGCCGGCTCCGAGCTGTGGCTGCAGGTCGACGGCGGCATCACCCTCGACACGATCGAGGTCGCGGCGGCGGCCGGCGCCGACACCTTCGTCGCCGGCTCGAGCGTCTACGGCGCCCCGCACGCGGGCGAAGCGATCGCGGGGCTCCGTGCCGCGGCTGCCGCCCACGCGCACTGACGCTGTCGACGCGCGTCAGACCTGCTTGACTGGTCGCATGACTGACAAGACCAAGCCCGAGATCGACTTCATCGAGGGCCCGGCCCCGACCGAGCTCGTCATCACCGACCTCGAGGTCGGCACCGGCGACGAGGCCACCCCCGGCGCGTTCGTCGACGTGCACTACGTCGGGGTCGACTTCGAGTCGGGCGACGAGTTCGACTCCAGCTGGAACCGCGGCGAGTCGATCCAGTTCCCCCTCACCAACCTCATCCAGGGCTGGAAGGACGGTATCCCCGGCATGAAGGTCGGCGGTCGCCGCCAGCTCGTCGTGCCGCCGCACCTCGCCTACGGCCCCGCCGGCTCCGGCCACCGCCTCGGCGGCCGCACGCTCGTCTTCGTGATCGACCTGATCGGCGTGCGCGGCTGATCGAGCCGTGACGCGGCTCCGGCGGCGCCGCATCCGACCCGACTCGCGCGGTCGCGTCGGGCCGCGCCGCCGGACCCGCACCGCTCGTGAGCGCGACGGTCATCCGCACCCTCCCCGCCCCGATACCCTTGGACACGATGAAGACCTTCGACGCCCTGTTCGCCGAGCTCAGTGAGAAGGCCGTGACCCGCCCCGCGGGCAGCGGCACCGTCGCCGAGCTCGATGCCGGGGTGCACGCCATCGGGAAGAAGATCGTCGAAGAGGCGGCCGAGGTCTGGATGGCCGCGGAGTACCAGAGCGACGAGGAGGCTGCCGAGGAGATCTCGCAGCTGATCTACCACCTCCAGGTGCTGATGATCGCCAAGGGGCTCACCCCGGCGGACGTCTGGCGACATCTCTGATCGATCTCAGCCAGACCATCCGCTCTCGATCCGCCGCGCACCGCGGCGAAAGGTGAATCCCGAATGCTCCGCATCGCCGTGCCGAACAAGGGCACGCTCTCCGAGACCGCCGTGCAGATGCTGCACGAGGCTGGCTACGCCACCCGTCGCGACAGCAAGGAGCTGATCGTCACGGATGCGCGCAACGACGTCGAGTTCTTCTACCTGCGTCCGCGCGACATCGCGACCTACGTCGGCTCGGGCGCGCTCGACATCGGCGTGACCGGCCGCGACCTGCTGCTCGACTCCCACTCGCCGGCCCTCGAGGTCGAGGCGCTCGACTTCGGCGGCTCGACCTTCCGCTTCGCCGGACCGGCGGGCCGTTTCTCGAGCCTCGACGACCTGAACGGCGTGCGCGTGGCGACGAGCTACGACACGCTCGTGGGCGATTTCCTCGAGCGGAACGGCGTGACGGCCGAGCTCGTGCGCCTCGACGGCGCGGTCGAGTCGGCCGTGCGTCTGGGCGTCGCGGATGCGGTGGCCGACGTCGTCTCGACCGGCACCACGCTGCGCAACCAGGGGCTGGAGATCTTCGGCCCGGTCATCCTCGAGTCGACCGGCGTGCTGATCGCCGCGCGCGAGGGCATCGCCGGTTTCGAGACCTTCCAGCGCCGCCTGCAGGGCGTCATGGTCGCCCGCCGTTACGTGCTGATCGACTACGACCTGCCGGCCGAGCTGCTCGAGAAGGCCACCGCGGTCACGCCCGGCCTCGAGTCGCCGACCGTGTCGCCGCTGGCCGACACCGGCTGGCTCGCCGTGCGCGCCATGGTGCCGCGCAAGGACATGAACAACGTCATGGACGAGCTGTACGAGATCGGCGCCCGCGCGATCCTGGTCAGCCCGATCCACGCCGCCCGCATCTGAGGCGGGTCGCCATGTCGGTTCCGACCCGCGTGATCCCCTGTCTCGACGTGTCCGGCGGACGCGTCGTCAAGGGCGTCAACTTCCTCGATCTGCGTGACGCCGGCGACCCGGTCGAGCTCGCGGCCCTCTACTACGCGCAGGGCGCCGACGAGATCACCTTCCTCGACGTCACGGCGACGGTGGATGAGCGCGCCACGACCTACGAGGTCGTCACCCGCACGGCCGAGCAGGTCTTCATCCCGCTCACCGTCGGCGGCGGCGTGCGCTCGACCGAGGACGTCGCCCGTCTGCAGGGCTGCGGCGCCGACAAGGTCGGCGTCAACAGCGCGGCGATCGCCCGGCCCGAGCTGCTCGGCGAGATCGCCGACCGCTTCGGCGCGCAGGCGCTCGTGCTGAGCCTCGACATCAAGCGCAGTGAGCGCATCGCGAGCGGCTTCGTCGTGACGACCCACGGCGGCCGCACCGAGACCGACCTGGATGCGCTGGCCTGGGCCCGCGAGGCGATCGAGCGCGGCGCGGGCGAGCTGCTGGTCAACTCGATCGACGCCGACGGCACGAAGCAGGGCTTCGATCTGGAGCTGATCCGCGCCGTGCGAGACCTGAGCAGCGTCCCGGTGATCGCGAGCGGCGGCGCCGGCAAGGCCGCGGACTTCGCTCCCGCGGTCGACGCGGGTGCGGATGCCGTGCTCGCCGCGAGCGTGTTCCACAACCGCGAGCTGACGATCGGCGAGGTCAAGGCGGCGATGGCCGCGGAAGGGGTGGCGGTGCGATGAGCTGGACCACCGAGAGCGCGAGCGACCAGACCCCGGAGGCTGTGGTCGCCCGGGTGAGCTGGAACCGCGACGGCCTGCTGCCCGCCATCATCCAGGACGATGCCGACGGCGCCGTGCTCATGCTCGGCTATATGGACGACGAGGCGCTGCGCCGCACGCTCACCGAGGGTCGCGTCACGTTCTGGTCGCGCTCCCGTCAGGAGTACTGGCGCAAGGGCGACACCTCCGGCCACCGCCAGTACGTGAAGACGGCGGCTCTCGACTGCGACGGGGATACGCTCCTGGTGCGGGTCGAGCAGCTCGGCCCGGCCTGTCACACGGGCGCGCGGGCCTGCTTCGACGTGGATCCGCTCGAGCCCGTCGTCGGCTCCGCGGCCGACGACGCCGAGTTCCCCGAGTCCGCCCCGGCGGGCGCCGCAGCGTCACCGTCCGCACCGCTCGACGACACCGCAGGAGAGAGCACCGAATGACCTCGACGTCGCGCACCGACTTCGGCGCCGCCCTCGACGACGGGCACCGCATCGTGCCCGTGCTGCGCGAGCTCTTCGCCGACGGCGAGACGCCCGTCGGGGTCTACCGCAAGCTCGCGGCCGGCCGTTCGGGCACGTTCCTGCTCGAGTCGGCGGAGCAGGGCGGCATCTGGTCGCGCTACTCCTTCGTCGGCGTGCGCTGCTTCGGCATGCTGACGCAGACCGGCGACAGCACCTCGACCGACCCGGAGGCGGGCGCCCGGGCGCACTGGATCGACACCGGCGTCTCGGCCGAGCGCGCCCTCGGATCCGATGCGCCGACCGGCCCGCTCGCGGCGCTCGAGCACCTCTACCGCCGCTGGAGCACGCCGCGCGTGGCCGGGCATCCGCCCCTCACCGGCGGCCTGGTCGGCTTCATCGGCTGGGAGGCGATCCGCCAGATCGAGCACCTGCCCGATGCCCCGCCGGCCGACTACGACGTGCCCGGCCAGGCGCTCGGCCTCGTGTCGGAGCTGGTCGTGCTCGACCACCGCACGGGCGCGGCGACCCTCATCGCCTCGGTTCTCAACGACGGCGAGGATGCGCCCGACGCGCTCTGGGCCGACGCCCAATCGCGCCTCGACGCGCTGCAGTCCGGCCTCGCCCAGCCCTCCGAAGCCTGGATCGGCGAGGTCGACCTGAGCCTGCCGGCGCGACCCGAGCCGCGGCAGGACGAGAAGGAGTACCGCGACGAGGTCGTGCGCTCGAAGGACTTCATCCGCGACGGCGATGTCTTCCAGGTGGTCATCTCGCAGCGCTTCGACGCCGAGCTGACGGCCGAGCCGCTCGACGTCTACCGGGTGCTGCGCACGCTCAACCCGAGCCCGTACATGTACCTGCTGAGCCTGGCGACTCCTGACGGACGCCCGTACAGCGTCGTCGGCTCGAGCCCCGAGGCGCTGTTCAAGGTGCAGGAGAAGCGCGTCTACATGCACCCGATCGCCGGCTCGCGCCCGCGCGGGGCGACGCCCGAGCTCGATCTCGACCTCGCCGAGGAGCTGCTCGCCGATCCCAAGGAGCGGGCCGAGCACCTCATGCTCGTCGACCTGGCGCGCAACGACCTCTCGAAGGTCAGCGTCGCCGGCACGGTCGAGGTGACCGAGTTCATGCAGGTCGAGCGCTTCAGCCACATCATGCATCTCGTCTCGAGCGTCGAGGGCGACCTGCGCGAGACGGTCACGCCGATCGACGTGTTCCGGGCGACGTTCCCCGCCGGCACGCTCTCGGGTGCGCCGAAGCCGCGGGCGCTCGAGATCATCGACGAGCTCGAGCCCGCGCAGCGCGGGGTCTACGGGGGAGTGGCGGGCTACATCGACCTCGCCGGCGACGCCGACCTCGCGATCGCCATCCGCACGGCGACGCTGATCGACGGACGGGCCCGCGTGCAGGCCGGCGCCGGCCTCGTCGCCGACTCGGATCCGCAGACCGAGCTCGAGGAGTCGCGCAACAAGGCGGCGGCCCCGCTGCGGGCCATCGCGGTCGCGAACGCGCTGCGGAGGCTGGGATGAGCGTGCCGGCGGAGCCGGGCCGGCGCGGCGGCCGCCTCAAGAGCCTGAGCCTGCTCGCGCTCCTTGCCGGCAACGGCGTCGTGCTGCTGGCCTGGAGCCAGCAGTGGTACGTGCTGCACCTCGACGACCGGGCGATCCCGGCCTCGGGTCAGGTCGCGGCGGGGCCTCTGCTCGCGCTCGCGCTGACCGGGCTCGTGCTCGTCGCCGCACTCGCCCTCGCCGGCGTCGCGTTCCGCATCATCCTCGGCGTGCTGCAGGCGCTGCTCGGCGGCTGCATCACGCTGCAGGCGGCTCTGACGATCGGCGACCCGGCGCACGCCTCCAGCTCGGTGCTGCGCGAGACCGCGGGGATCTCGGGGCAGCACGCCGCCGACCTGGTCGACCGCGTCGACGGCTCGGGCTGGCCGTTCCTCGCGCTCGCCGCCGGCGTCGTGCTCGTGCTGCTCGGCCTCCTCGTCGCCGTCACGGCGACGCGCTGGCCGGTGTCGTCGCGTCGGTACAGCCGCACCCGCCTCGTCGCGCCCGACGGACGCAGCGCGGCCGAAGCCCTCGACGAGGGCGACCGGGATGCCGCCGACGACGCCGGCGTCGACGTCCACGGCGACGACACGGCAGCGTCCACCCGCCCGTCCCCCTCCCCGTCCTCGTCGCCGCGCCCCGCGGCCGAGCGCGACGCCGTCGCCGACTGGGACGCCCTGAGCGAGGGCGACGACCCCACCCGCTGAGCGAGGCCGGCCGTCGAGCGATCGCCGCCGCGCCCCGCGTCCGTCCCGGCCATCCCGGTCGGGCCGATAGACTGAACGAACACCCCCGAGAAGGAGTCACCTGTGTCGGAAGAGAACGACCCCGGCCACGGCAATTCGCCCGCGGCATGGACGGCCGTAGTGATCATGCTCATCGCCTTCGCGATCGGCACCGTCGCCTTCTTCCTGGACGTCGCGTGGGTCGTCTGGGCGAGCGCCGGACTCCTCGTGGTCGGCCTCATCGTCGGCGGCATCCTCAAGAAGGCCGGCTACGGCGTCGGGGGAGCCCGCTACGTTCCGAAGGCTCACGACTAAAGGTGCTCAGCGACCTGGTCTCCGGAGCCCTCGCGGATGCTGCGGAGCGCCGCAGCATCCGTCCGCTCGCCGAGGTGGAGGCGGCCGCTCTGGCCCGCCCCGCCGCCCTCGACGCCGTCGCGGCGCTCGAACCGGCCGAGCGCGTCAAGATCATCGCCGAGGTGAAGCGCGCGAGCCCTTCGCGCGGTGCCCTCGCCGAGATCACCGATCCCGCCGCCCTGGCCGTCTCCTATGAGACCGGCGGAGCGAGCGCCATCTCCGTGCTCACCGAGCAGCGCCGCTTCCGCGGTTCGCTCGACGACCTCGAGGCGGTGCGCGCCGCCGTCGGCATCCCCGTGCTGCGCAAGGACTTCATCGCCGAGCCGTATCAGGTGTTCGAGGCCCGCGCCGCGGGCGCCGATCTCGTGCTGCTCATCGTCGCCGCGCTCGAGCAGCCGCTGCTCGCCGAGCTGCACGAGCTCATCCACTCGCTCGGCATGACCGCCCTCGTCGAGACGCACAGCGCCGAGGAGGTCGAGCGCGCGCTCGACCTCGGCCCCAGCGTGCTCGGCGTCAACGCGCGCGATCTGAGCACCTTCGAGCTCGACCGCGACCTGTTCGGCCGTCTCGCCGACCGCATCCCGGCCGGCGTCGTGCGCGTCGCCGAGTCGGCGGTGCTGCGGCCCGCCGATGTCGCGCACTACCGCGACGCGGGGGCGGATGTCGTGCTGGTGGGCGAGGCGCTCGTCACGGGCGGCGACCCCATCCAGACCCTCGAGTCCTTCCTCAACGCGCAGTCGGACCCCGCCCAGGCGGAGTCGGCCGAGGCGAGCACCACGGCGGGAGAGCGCGCATGACCGACCTCCGCACGGTCGACGGACCGTTCTTCGGCGACTTCGGCGGGCGCTTCATGCCCGAGTCGCTCATCGCCGCGATCGACGAGCTGACCGAGGCCTACGAGACCGCCAAGGTCGACCCGGCGTTCCAGGCCGACCTCGCCGAGCTGCACCGCACCTACACCGGCAGGCCCTCGCTGCTGACCGAGGTGCCGCGCTTCGCCGAGCACGCGGGCGGCGCGCGCATCCTGCTCAAGCGCGAAGACCTCAACCACACGGGCTCGCACAAGATCAACAACGTGCTCGGCCAGGCGCTGCTCACCAAGCGCATCGGCAAGACGCGCGTGATCGCCGAGACCGGAGCCGGCCAGCACGGCGTCGCCACGGCGACCGCCGCGGCCCTGTTCGGGCTCGAGTGCACGATCTACATGGGCGAGGTCGACACGCAGCGCCAGGCGCTCAACGTGGCCCGCATGCGCCTGCTCGGCGCCGAGATCGTGTCGGTCACGGCCGGTTCGCGCACGCTCAAGGACGCCATCAACGAGGCGTACCGCGAGTGGGTCGCGAGCGTCGAGACGACCAACTACATCTTCGGCACGGCGGCCGGGCCGCATCCGTTCCCGACGATGGTGCGCGACTTCCAGAAGATCATCGGCGAGGAGGCCCGAGAGCAGGTGCTCGAGCTGACCGGGGCGCTGCCCACGGCCGTCCTCGCCTGCGTCGGCGGCGGCTCGAACGCGATCGGCATCTTCCACGCGTTCCTCGACGACGCCGACGTGCGTCTGATCGGCTACGAGGCCGCCGGCGACGGCGTCGAGACCGAGCGCCACGCCGCCGCCATCCAGCGCGGACGCCCGGGCGTGCTGCACGGCGCCCGCAGCTACCTGCTGCAGGACGCCGACGGCCAGACGCTCGAGTCGCACTCGATCTCCGCGGGCCTCGACTACCCGGGCGTCGGTCCCGAGCACTCCTGGCTCGCCGACATCGGCCGGGCCGAGTACCTGCCCGCGACCGACGTGGAGGCGATGGAGGCGCTGCGCCTGCTGAGCCGCACCGAGGGCATCATCCCGGCGATCGAGTCGGCTCACGCGCTGGCCGGCGCGCTGCGCCTCGGCCGCGAGCTCGGACCGGAGGCGACGCTGCTCGTGAACCTCTCCGGCCGCGGCGACAAGGACGTGCAGACGGCGGGCCGCTGGTTCGATCTGTTCGACGAGGGAGCGACCCAGGAATGACCGAGTCCCACGTCGGGCGCGTCATCGACACCCGCAAGGCCGAGGGGCGCGGCGCGCTCATCAGCTACCTGCCGATCGGATTCCCCGATCTCGACACGAGCGTGGATGCCGCGGTCGCCCTCGCCGAGAACGGCGTCGACATCCTCGAGCTCGGTCTGCCCTACTCCGATCCGGTCATGGACGGGCCCGCCATCCAGGCCGCGACGCAGCAGGCGCTCTCGAACGGCTTCCGGCTGAGCGACGCCTTCACGGCGGTGGAGCGCATCCGCGCCCGCGTCGACGTGCCCGTCGTGATCATGACGTACTGGAACCCGGTGCTGCAGTACGGTCCGACGCGCTTCGCCGACGACCTGAAGTCGGCCGGCGGGGCCGGGCTCATCACGCCCGACATCACGCCCGACTCGGCCGACGACTGGATCGCCGAGAGCGAGCGCACCGGTCTCGACCGCATCTTCCTGGCCGCGCCGTCGTCGAGCGAGGCGCGACTGAAGCAGATCGTCGCCGCGAGCCGCGGCTTCGTCTACACGGTCTCGACGATGGGCGTCACCGGCGCCCGCGCCGACGTGGATGCGGCCGCCCGCGACCTCGTCTCCCGCCTGCGCGACGCCGGCGCCGAGCGCGCCTGCGTCGGCATCGGCATCTCGACGGCCGAGCAGGTCTCCGAGGTGCTCGAGTACGCCGACGGCGCGATCGTGGGCTCCGCCCTCGTGTCGTCGCTCGCCGACGGGGGAGTCGCCGGGCTCGCCCGCACGGCCGCCGCCCTGTCGGGCCGCCGCTAGAGCCGGCAGTAGACTCACCAAGTCCACCGATCGTCGTGCACGCTCTCGCGTGCCGTCGTGACAGCTGAGGAGATCCACCCGTGGCCGTGCCCGCCAGCATCCCGAGCCCGCCGTCCGACTGGCAGATCATCCAGGTCGGTCAGTGGATCCACTCCTGGTTCCCGGCCTGGCCGGCCGCGTGGGGCCAGATCCACGTCTACGCGCTCTGCATCCTGGCCGGCATCATCGCCGCGATCCTCATGGCGAACCACCGCCTGAACCAGCGCGGCGCGGAGCGGTGGGTCATCCTCGACATCGCCATCTGGACGGTTGCGCTCGGCATCGTCGTGGCGCGGTTCTACCACGTGTTCACCCACCCCGGCGACTACTTCGGCGCGGGCAAGAACACCTGGAACATCACGCAGCCGGGATCGATCTGGGCGGTCTGGGAGGGCGGCAACGCCTACTACGGCGCGCTGCTCGGCGGCGCCCTCGGCGCCTACATCGGCAGCCGCTTCACCGGCCTGCGCTTCACCGCGATCGTCGACGCGATCGCCCCCGGGATGCTCGCCGCGCAGGCGCTCGGCCGCCTCGGCAACTGGTTCAACCACGAGCTCTTCGGCCTGCCGACGCCCGACGGCGCCTGGTGGGGTCTGAAGATCGAGTCGAGCAACGCGGCCTGGCCCATCGGGCTGCCCGACGACACGCTGTTCCAGCCGACGTTCCTCTACGAGATCATCTGGAACATCATCGGCATCATCGTGATCTACGCCCTGCGCAAGAAGCTCGACCTCCAGTGGGGCAAGGTGCTCGCCGTCTACCTGATCTGGCAGGGCATCGGCCGCAGCTTCTTCGAGTCGATCCGCGTCGACCCGAGCGAGTACTACTTCGGCATCCGCGCCAACGTCTGGGCGGCGATCGCCGCGATCGTGATCGGCATCGTGATCCTGATCGTGCAGACCCGCCGTCACCCCGGCGCCGAGCCGAGCCCGTACCTGCCCGGTCGCGAGTGGACGCCCCAGAGTGCCGTAGACTCCGGCGAGACCTACTCCGACTCCGACGACGACGAGACGGTCGTCGATGAGGAATCCGACGAGGCCGCCACAAGCGGAGCGAAGGTCGCCTCCTGATTCTCGGCACCACCACGCCGAGGCCGGTTCCACCAGCCGGCATTCCGAGCCGCACTCCGGGCTCACCCTCTGTTCCTGTGGGCCAGCGACGTCCCATCCCGGTTTCATCATGAGGACGGTTCCCATGGCTGTCTCCAGCTCTTCCGCCGTGCCCAGCCCGTATCGGGCGTTCAGCACCACTCCGCCCGCTCAGGGCCTCTACCGCCCGGACTTCGAGAAGGACGCCTGCGGTCTCGCGATGGTCGCGACCCTCCGCGGCACCGCAGGGCACGACATCATCGACGGCGCGCTCGACGCGCTGCGTCACCTCGAGCACCGCGGGGCCATCGGCTCCGACGCGGGCACCGGTGACGGCGCCGGCATCATCACGCAGGTGCCTGACGACTTCTTCCGCGCCGTCGTCGAGGCCGAGCTGCCCGCCGCCGGCGAGTACGCCGTCGGCATGGCCTTCCTGCCTACCGACGACGACGAGCGCGCCGCCCTGAAAGCGGCGATCGAGCGGATCCTCGACGAGGAGGGCCTGACCCTCATCACCTGGCGCGACGTGCCGGTGAACCTCGACGAGCTCGGCAAGCTGGCCCGCGAGGCCGCCCCGGTCTTCGAGCAGCTCTTCGTCCGCGCGAGCGGCGCGGGCGCCGAGGGCCGGGCGATCGCCGGGATCGAGCTCGACCGCCTCACCTTCCGTGCGCGCAAGCGCGCCGAGCGCGAGCACGGCGCCTACCTGCCGTCGCTCTCCAGCCGCACCGTGGTCTACAAGGGCATGGTCACGACGCTGCAGCTCGAGCCGTTCTACCCCGACCTCAGCGACGAGCGCTTCACCTCGCGGCTCGCCCTCGTGCACTCGCGGTACTCGACGAACACGTTCCCGTCGTGGCCGCTCGCTCAGCCGTTCCGCATGATCGCCCACAACGGCGAGATCAACACGGTGCAGGGCAACCGCAACTGGATGCGCGCGCGCCAGAGCCAGCTCGAGAGCGAGCTGCTCGGCGACCTGAGCCCGGTGCTGCCGATCGTCACGCCCGGCGCGAGCGACTCGGCGTCGTTCGACGAGGTCGTCGAGCTGCTGACCCTGAGCGGCCGCAGCCTGCCGCACGCGGTCATGATGATGGTGCCGGAGGCCTGGGAGAACCAGCCCGACATCGACGAGCGCAAGAAGGACTTCTACGAGTTCCACTCCATGCTCATGGAGCCCTGGGACGGCCCGGCCGCGCTGGTGTTCACCGACGGCTCGCTCGTCGGCGCGACCCTCGACCGCAACGGTCTGCGCCCTGGCCGCTTCGTCGTGACCGACGACGGCCTCGTCGTGCTCGCCAGCGAGATCGGCGTGCTCGACTTCCCGGCCGAGAAGATCGTGCGCAAGGGGCGCCTGCGTCCCGGCAAGATGTTCCTCGTCGACACGGTCGCGGGCCGCATCGTCGAGGACGACGAGCTCAAGGCGTCCGTCGCCGAGCAGGAGCCGTGGGGCGAGTGGCTCGACGAGGGCCGCATCCACCTCAAGGACCTGCCTGAGCGCGAGCACATCCTGCACACCCCGGCGTCGGTCAGCCGCCGTCAGCGCACCTTCGGCTACACCGAGGAGGAGGTGCGCATCCTCATCTCGCCGATGGCGAAGAACGGGGCGGAGCCCCTCGGCGCGATGGGATCGGACACCCCGATCGCGGTGCTCAGCGACCGCCCGCGCCTGCTGTTCGACTACTTCACCCAGGCCTTCGCGCAGGTGACGAACCCGCCGCTCGACTCGATCCGCGAGGAGGTCGTGACCTCGATGTCGCTCGGCCTCGGGCCGGAGCGCAACCTGCTGGATGCGGGCCCCGAGCACGCGCGCCAGATCATCCTCGACTTCCCGGTCATCGACAACGACGAGCTCGCCAAGGTGCAGCACTTCGAGACGAAGTCGGGCCGCAAGCCGACCGCCGTGATCCGCGGCCTCTACGAGGCGGGCAAGGGCGAGAAGGGTCTGCGCAAGCGCCTCGAGGCGATGTGCCAGGAGGCCGACGAGGCCATCGCGAACGGCGCGCACTTCCTGGTGCTCAGCGACCGCGACTCGAACAGCGAGCTCGCGCCGATCCCTTCGCTGCTCATGCTCTCGGCGGTGCACCACCACCTCATCCGTCAGGAGACCCGCATGAAGGTCGGCCTCGTGGTCGAGGCGGGCGACGTGCGCGAGGTGCACCACATCGCGCTGCTCATCGGCTACGGCGCCTCGGCGATCAACCCGTACCTGGCGATGGAGACCGCCGAGCAGCTCGTGCGCTCCGGCATGCTCACCGGCATCTCGAGCGAGAAGGCCGTCAAGAACCTGATCAAGGCGCTCGGCAAGGGCGTGCTGAAGATCATGTCGAAGATGGGCATCTCGGTCGTCTCGAGCTACGCCGGCGCCCAGGCCTTCGAGGCCGTGGGGCTCAGCCAGCAGCTCATCGACGACTACTTCACCGGCACGACGACGCTGCTCGGCGGCGTCGGCCTCGACGTCATCGCGACCGAGAACGGCGCCCGCCACGCGGCCGCCTACCCCGAGGACGGCGCGATCCTCGCGCACGAGCGCCTCGAGACCGGCGGCGAGTACCAGTGGCGTCGCGAGGGCCCGCCGCACCTGTTCAACCCTGAGACCGTGTTCCGCCTGCAGCACTCGACGCGCACCAAGCGCTACGACATCTACCGGCAGTACACGAAGCAGGTGGATGAGCAGGCCGAGAAGCTGCAGACCCTGCGCGGGCTGTTCCGCCTGCGCGAGGGCGTGCGCCCGGCGCTGCCGATCGACGAGGTCGAGTCGATCTCGTCGATCATCTCCCGCTTCAACACGGGCGCGATGAGCTACGGCTCGATCTCCAAGGAGGCGCACGAGACGCTCGCGATCGCGATGAACCGTCTCGGCGGCCGCTCCAACACCGGCGAGGGCGGTGAGGACGTCGAGCGCCTGCTCGACCCCGAGCGCCGCAGCCGCATCAAGCAGGTCGCCTCGGGTCGCTTCGGCGTCACGAGCATGTACCTCAGTCACGCGACCGACATCCAGCTCAAGATGGCGCAGGGCGCGAAGCCCGGCGAGGGCGGACAGCTGCCGCCGCAGAAGGTGTACCCCTGGGTCGCCCGCACCCGCGGCGGCACGCCCGGCGTGGGCCTCATCTCGCCGCCGCCGCACCACGACATCTACTCGATCGAAGACCTCAAGCAGCTGATCTTCGACGTCAAGCGCGCCAACCCCTCGGCGCGCGTGCACGTCAAGCTCGTCTCGCAGTCGGGCATCGGCGCGGTCGCCGCGGGCGTGACGAAGGCCCTGGCCGACGTCGTGCTCGTCTCCGGTCACGACGGCGGCACCGGCGCGAGCCCGCTCAACTCGCTCAAGCACGCGGGAACGCCCTGGGAGATCGGCCTCGCCGAGACCCAGCAGACCCTCATGCTGAACGGGATGCGCGACCGCGTGGTCGTGCAGGTCGACGGCCAGATGAAGACGGGTCGCGACGTCATCGTCGCCGCCCTGCTCGGCGCGGAGGAGTACGGCTTCGCGACGGCTCCGCTCGTCGTGTCGGGCTGCATCCTCATGCGCGTCTGCCACCTCGACACCTGCCCGGTGGGCGTCGCGACGCAGAACCCCGAGCTGCGCGCCCGCTACACGGGCAAGCCGGAGTTCGTCGAGACCTTCTTCGAGTTCCTGGCGCAGGAGGTGCGCGAGTACCTCGCCGCTCTCGGCTTCCGCTCGCTCGACGAGGCGATCGGCCACGCCGAGCTGCTCGACGTCGACCGCGCCATCGACCACTGGAAGGCCGACGGCCTCGACCTCAGCCCGATCCTCGTCGGACCCGACTTCGACGACGACGAGCCGCGCGCGAACCGTCGCGAGCAGGACCACGAGCTCGAGAAGCACTTCGACCAGGAGCTGATCCGCCGCGCGCAGAGCGCGCTGCAGCACGCCCAGCCGGTCGAGATCGAGCTGCCGATCGCCAACACCGAGCGCGCCGTCGGCACCATGCTCGGCCACGAGGTCACGATGCGTCACGGCGAGCACGGGCTGCCCGCCGACACGATCTCGGTGAAGCTGCACGGCTCCGCCGGTCAGTCGCTCGGCGCCTTCCTGCCCTCCGGCATCACGCTGCGCCTCGAGGGCGACAGCAACGACTACGTCGGCAAGGGCCTGTGCGGCGGTCAGATCTCCGTGCGCCCGCCGCAGGGCGCCGGCTTCGACGCCGAGCACAACGTGATCGCCGGCAACGTGATCGGCTACGGCGCGACGCAGGGATCGATGTTCCTGCGCGGCTGGGTCGGCGAGCGCTTCCTGGTGCGTAACTCGGGCGCCACCGCGGTCGTCGAGGGCGTGGGCGACCACGCGCTCGAGTACATGACGGGCGGCCTCGCGGTCATCCTCGGCGGCACCGGGCGCAACCTCGGCGCGGGCATGTCGGGCGGAACCGCCTACATCCACAAGCTGCAGCGCGAGCGCGTCAACCTCGACTCGCTCGTCTCGGGTGAGCTCGAGCTGCTGTCGCTCGACAGCGCCGACGCGGAGATCCTCACCGATCTGCTGCAGCGGCACGTGGCCGAGACCGGCTCCACGCTCGCGCAGCGCATGCTCGATGACCTCGAGCAGACGCTGGCCGACTTCGTGAAGGTGCTGCCGCGCGACTACGCGGCCGTGCTCAAGACCCGCCAGGAGGCCGTCGACAACGGGATCGACCCCGACGGCGACGCCACCTGGAAGCGGATCCTGGAGGTGACGGGCGGATGACGCGCATCCTCGCCCCCGCTCCCGTCCGCATCGAACTTCTGGAGGCCGTCAATGGCTGACCCCAAGGGCTTTCTGACCACCCGCGAGCGGGAGACCCCCGCCCGCCGTCCCGTCGCGCTGCGGCTCATGGACTGGAAGGAGGTCTACGAGCAGGGCGACCTGACGCAGACCCGCCGCCAGGCCGGACGCTGCATGGACTGCGGCGTGCCGTTCTGCCACCACGGCTGCCCGCTCGGCAACCTCATTCCCGAGTGGAACGACCTCATGTGGCGCGGCGAGGGCCGCCAGGCGATCGAGCGTCTGCACGCCACGAACAACTTCCCCGAGTTCACCGGTCGCCTCTGCCCGGCGCCCTGCGAGTCGAGCTGCGTGCTCGGCATCAACCAGCCGGCCGTGACGATCAAGCAGGTCGAGGTCTCGATCATCGACCAGGCTTTCTCGAACGGATGGGTGCAGCCGCACCCGCCGGAGCGCCTGACCGGCAAGACGGTCGCCGTCGTCGGCTCGGGACCCGCGGGCCTCGCCGCCGCCCAGCAGCTCACCCGCGCCGGCCACACGGTCGCGGTGTACGAGCGCGACGACCGCATCGGCGGCCTGCTGCGCTACGGCATCCCCGACTTCAAGATGGAGAAGAAGCAGATCGAGGCTCGCCTGAGCCAGATGCAGGCCGAGGGCACCCGCTTCCGCGCCGGCGTCGAGATCGGCAAGGACATCTCCTGGGCCGACCTGAAGTCGCGCTACGACGCGGTCGTGGTCGCGACGGGCGCCACGGTGCCGCGCGATCTGCCCATCCCGGGCCGTGACCTGCTCGGCGTCGAGTACGCCATGGACTACCTGGTGCAGCAGAACAAGGTCGTCGCCGGCGACACGATCGCCGAGCAGCTGACCGCCGAGGGCAAGCACGTCGTCGTCATCGGCGGCGGCGACACCGGCGCCGACTGCATCGGCACCGCCCACCGCCAGGGCGCGCTCAGCGTCACCAACCTGGCGATCGGCTACCAGCCGCCGAGCGAGCGTCCCGAGCACCAGCCCTGGCCGACCACGCCGACGCTGTTCGAGATCGCCAGCGCCCACGAAGAGGGCGGCGAGCGCAAGTACCTCGCCTCGACGGTCGAGTTCCTCGGCAACGAGGCCGGCGAGGTGCGCGCGCTGCGCGTCGCCGAGACCGAGTACATCGACGGCCGCCGCGTGCCGAAGTCGGGCACCGAGCACGAGATCCCCGCCGACCTCGTGCTGGTCGCCATGGGCTTCACGGGCGCCGAGTCGGAGGCCCTCGACGGTCAGCTCCGCCTGCCCTTCGACGAGCGCGGCAACGTCGCGCGCGACGAGGACTACCAGACCAGCGAAGCGGGCGTCTTCGTCGCCGGCGACGCCGGTCGCGGCCAGTCGCTCATCGTCTGGGCGATCGCCGAGGGGCGTGCCGCCGCATCCGCGGTCGACCGCTACCTCGAGGGAGAGACGCAGCTCCCGTTCCCGGTGCGGCCTTCTGACCGTGCTATCACGGTCTGAGGCTCCCCGCCCCGGGCTCCCTGCGCCATCTACCACCACCACCACCGTTAGGAAATGATGAGACGAGCGAAGATCGTCGCGACCCTCGGGCCCGCGACCTCGAGCTACGAGAACATCCGGGCCATCATCGAGGCCGGCGTCGACGTCGCGCGCATGAACCTCAGCCACGGCAGCTACGCCGTGCACGAGGAGGTCTACGCGAACGTGCGCCGCGCGGCCGAGGACGTGCAGAAGCCGGTCGCCGTGCTGGTCGACCTGCAGGGTCCCAAGATCCGACTGGGCAAGTTCGCCGACGGCCCGCACCAGCTGGCCGAGGGTGACATCTTCACGATCACCACCGAGGACGTCGAGGGCACCAAGGAGCTCGTCGGCACCACCTTCAAGGGCCTGCCGCAGGATGTGAAGCCCGGCGACTTCCTGCTCATCGACGACGGCAAGGTGCGCGTGCGCGTGCTCGACACCGACGGTGTGCGCGTGCGCACCGAGGTCGTCGTGGCCGGCGCCGTGTCGAACAACAAGGGCATCAACCTGCCCGGCGTCGCGGTCAACGTGCCCGCCCTGAGCGAGAAGGACGAGGCCGACCTGCGCTGGGGCCTCAAGCTCGGTGCCGATCTCATCGCCCTGTCGTTCGTGCGCAACGCCGCCGATGTCACCCGCGTGCACGAGATCATGGCCGAGGAGGGGCGCCGCGTGCCCGTCATCGCCAAGGTCGAGAAGCCGCAGGCGGTGGATGCGCTCGAGGAGATCGTCGACGCCTTCGACGCGATCATGGTCGCCCGCGGCGACCTGGGCGTCGAGCTGCCGCTCGAGGCCGTGCCGATCGTGCAGAAGCGCGCTGTGGAGCTGTCGCGCCGCATGGCCAAGCCGGTCATCGTCGCCACGCAGATGCTCGAGTCGATGATCTCGAGCCCGGTGCCGACCCGCGCCGAGACCTCCGACGTCGCCAACGCGGTGCTCGACGGCGCCGACGCGGTCATGCTCTCGGGCGAGACCAGCGTGGGCGAGTACCCGGCCATCACGGTCGCGACGATGGCGCGCATCGTCGCGTCGACCGAGGACCACGGTCTCGACCGCATCCCGCCGCTCGGCACGAAGCCGCGCACGCAGGGCGGTGCGATCACCCTCGCCGCCGCCGAGGTGGCCGAGTTCGTCGAGGCGAAGTACGTCTGCGTCTTCACCGAGGGCGGCGACTCGGCGCGGCGCATGTCGCGTCTGCGCTTCGGCATCCCGATGAAGGCGTTCACGCCCGACGAGGCCATCCGCCGCCGCATGTCGCTCACCTGGGGCATCGAGTCGTTCCTGGTCGACCGCGTCGGCCACACGGATGCGATGTACCACCAGGTCGACGAGATCCTGCTCGCGAACGGCCTGGCCGAGCGCGGTGACAAGGTCGTCGTGATCTCGGGTTCCCCTCCCGGGATCTCGGGCGGCACGAACGACCTGCGCGTGCACGTCATCGGCACCGCGGTCGACGGCGAGGCGCCGGTCTGGCAGCAGGACGCCGGCGTGGCTCCGACCGTCTGAGTCGGCGCCGCGGTTCGCTCCGCGTCACGGAGGGCGGGATCCCGAGGGATCCCGCCCTCCGGCGTCTCCGTCCACCCGCGGGTCCGCACCGAGCGTCACGCGCCTGGAGTCTGAGCGTCGGGTCGGAAGGCGCGGTCGCGCGGGGTGCGGCGGTCGTACTCTGGCGTCGTCAGCACGAGACGACGGGAGGATCCCGATGACCGAGCGCATCAACGACGAGGAGCTGCAGGGGGAGTACCCGGATTCCGACATCCCGAGCGACCCGGCTGTGGTGCCGGATGCGTCGTTCGGCGAGTACACGGACGCCGACATCCCCGGTGAGGACGGCCGCCACCGCAGCGGCGTGCGACCCGGTGAGTTCACGGATGCCGACATCCCCGGCGAGGAGAAGCACGCCGGCGCCGAAGAGGAGCAACCCGGCCACTTCACCGACGCGGATCACGGCGAGCACTGACGGCGGCGCCGGCCGGGTGTGATCGCCCGGCGGGTGCGAAAGCCCGGCCGGCCCTTCGCCGCGCCATCGAGCGGCTCAGTTCTCGGGGCTGAGCCGCTTCGTCGTGCCGTCGGTCGTCTCGGCGGCGCCCGTCTCATCCGCGGCGGGGTCGGCCGCGTCGAGCGGTCTCGCGTCGCTCGCGTGCAGGCTCCCCAGCAGTGCCAGCTTCTGCGCGCTCGGCGATCCCGGCTCGGGGTGGTAGATCACGAGCAGCTGCCCGTCGGCGTCGCCGATCGTCAGCTTCTCGCGCCGGAACGCGAACTCTCCGACCTCGGGATGGTCGATGATCGAGGCGCTGCCGACGACCTCCCGCACGTCGTGGCGCGCCCACAGCCGGCGGAAGGTCTCGCTGGTGAGCGACAGCTCGCCGACGAGCTCCCGCACCGACGGGTCGTCGACCCACGGGCCGATCGAGGCGCGGAACGTCGCGACCATGCCCGCCACGGCGCGGTCGCGCTCGCGGTGCATCCCGTACTCGCGCGGGTCGAGCAGCATCGACCGCAGCCTGTTCTCGCCCTCGACGATCGCCGGCGACACCGCGGTCGCGAGCCGGTTCGCGGCGAGCACGGTGAAGGCGCGGTCCTCGACGAAGGCGGGAAGGTTCAGCGTGCCGAGCAGCTGGCGGATGCCGGCCGGCACGCTCGCGCGACGGGTGCGGGCGCGCGGGGCGCCGCGCTCGGCGACGAGACCGTGCAGGTACGCGGTGGCGGCCCCGTCGAGGAGCAGCACGCGTGCGAGGGCCTCGAGCACCTGGCCGGAGGGGTTGCGGTCGCGTCCCTGCTCGAGGCGCAGGTAGTAGTCGGCGCTGATGCCGGCGAGCGTCGCGACCTCCTCGCGGCGCAGCCCCGGGGTGCGCCGCACGCCGCCGCCGGGCAGACCGACCTCGGTCGGGTCGACCAGACCGCGGCGCGCGCGCAGGTAGTCGCCCAGCTCGTTGTCGTCGCTCACCCGGTCAGGCTACGCGGGCCGGCTCGCCGCATCCTGGCCCTCTCGGCCCCAGTCGGGCGCGGCGCCGCCGGTCGGGTATCGTTCGAGTGCCGCGTCTCGACGCGTGCGCCGGATTGGCGGAATTGGCAGACGCGGGGCACTCAAAATGCTCTGTCCGTGAGGGCTTAAGGGTTCGAGTCCCTTATCCGGCACCCGTGCTCGAGCGGGATGCACGCACATCCGTTCACCCGCGCGCGGCGGGTGTACGGACATGCCGTAGGCTCATGATCGTGACCGACGAGACCGAGATCAGCCGTCCGCGCCGCGTCGTCGTGGCCGAGGACGAGTCCCTCATCCGCCTCGACATCGTGGAGATCCTCCGCGACAACGGCTTCGAGGTCGTCGGCGAGGCCGGCGACGGCGAGACCGCGGTCGCGCTGGCCACCGAGCTCAAGCCCGACCTCGTCGTGATGGACGTCAAGATGCCTCAGCTCGACGGCATCTCGGCCGCCGAGAAGCTCAGCAAGAACCACATCGCCCCGGTCGTGCTGCTCACGGCGTTCAGCCAGAAGGAACTGGTCGAGCGCGCGAGCGAGGCCGGCGCCCTGGCCTACGTGGTGAAGCCGTTCACCCCCAACGACCTGCTGCCCGCGATCGAGATCGCGCTGAGCCGCTACCAGCAGATCGTGACGCTCGAGTCGGAGGTCGCCGACCTCGTCGAGCGCTTCGAGACCCGCAAGCTCGTCGACCGCGCCAAGGGCCTGCTCAACGAGAAGATGGGTCTCTCCGAGCCGGAGGCGTTCCGCTGGATCCAGAAGGCGTCGATGGACCGCCGACTGACCATGCACGACGTCGCCCAGGCGATCATCGACCAGCTGGGCGCGAAGAAGTAACGCACCCGCGCCGCGCGAGGCCCCGCCGTCCTCTCGAGACGCCGGGGGCTCGCGGCGTCTCGGGCGCGGGCTCCTGGCCGGGCTTCCGGGACCGCGGGCCGGCTCGCGATTCAGGCGCGCAGTCGCGCCGCGGCCCGCGCGAGCAGGTCGGGCTCCGCTCCGGCCGCGGTCAGGATCGCCGGCACGTCGACCGTGGTGAGGAACTCTCTCAGCGTCGCCGCGTTCTCGCGCAGCGCCGACTCGAACGCCGCGTCGTCGAGCGGCGGCTCGGGCGGCGACGGCAACGTCGCGAAGTGCGCGCGGATGCCGCGGGCCGCCGCCGCGTAGTCGTCGACGATCGCGTCGAGCGGCGCTCCTGCCGCCTGCAGCAGCAGCGCGACGACGAGACCGGTGCGGTCTCGCCCGGCCAAGCAGTGCACCAACACGCCGGCGTCGGCGGGGGATCCGGCGATCGCGCGCAGGGCGGCGGCCAGCAGCAGAGGCCAGCGGCGCACGGCCGTCGCGTAGTAGCGCGGGCTGCCGAGGTGCGCCCGCCACTCGGCGAGGAACTCGAGATCCTCGTCGTCCTCGATCGGCGTCCAGACCACCTCGACGGCGTCGGGGATCGCACCGGAGAGCTCGCGCTCGCGCTCGTTGCGCAGATCGACGACCCGGCGCACGCCGGCGGCGACCAGCTCGGACCAGCCCGCGGCCGTCATCCCGTCGGGGCGGCCAGAGCGGAACAGCCGTCCGGCCGCCGTGGTCGTGCCCGCCTCGAGCGGGATGCCGCCGAGGTCACGGGCGTTCGGCAGCCCCTCCCAGTCGACGTCGCGCGGCGTGAGCGGCCGGAGGGAGGTCACTGGTCGCGCAGCAGATTCGTGATGCGGATCGTGGAGAGACGGCGACCCTGCTCGTCGGTGTTGACGATCTCGTGCGTGCACAGCGTGCGGCCGAGCTGCAGCGCCGTGCAGGTGCCGGTGACCCAGCCCTCGGTCACCGAGCGGCTGTGGGTGGCGTTGATCTCGATGCCGACCGCGTAGCGGCCGGGACCGGCGTGGATGGCGGCCGAGATCGAGCCGAGCGACTCGCCGAGCACGACATGCGCTCCGCCGTGCAGCAGGCCGATGACCTGCTGATTGCCCTCGACCGGCATGCGGGCGACCGAGCGCTCGGCCGAGAGCTCGAGGAACTCGATGCCCATCTTGACCGAGAGCGAGCCGCCCTTCGTGTTGACGATGCGGTCGACCAGCTCGGGGTCGAGGTCGGGCGGCAGCAGGGTCACGCGGGGCTCCTTCGCGTCGGATGCGGACCCGGCGAGCCTATGCCGCCGCGGCCGCGCGCGACCCGGTGACCGGTGCTCTCTGTCGCTCCGGCACTGTCGGAGGTCGTCGCTAGGCTGATCGCGTGCCGGACAACGACAAGCCCACCCTTCTGCTCATCGACGGCCACTCGCTCGCCTTCCGCGCGTTCTACGCGCTGCCGGTCGACAGCTTCGTGACCCGCGACGGGCAGCACACCAACGGCATCCACGGATTCATCTCGATGCTGCTGAACCTGCTGCAGAACGAGAAGCCGACCCACCTCGCCGTCGCCTTCGACATCTCGCGGTTCTCCTTCCGCACGCGCGAGCTGCCCGAGTACAAGGGCACCCGCGCCGAGACACCGCCGGAGTTCGTGGGCCAGATCCCGCTGCTCGAGGAGGCGCTGCACGCGATGGGCATCACGACCCTGAGCAAAGAGGACTTCGAGGCCGACGACATCCTCGCGACGCTCGCCACGCAGGGCGCGGCCGACGGCTTCCGCGTGCTCGTCGTCTCGGGCGACCGCGACACGATCCAGCTCGTCGACGACGACGTGACCCTGCTCTACCCGAACGTGCGCGGCGTCAGCGAGCTCAAGCGCTACGACCGCGACGCCGTCGTCGAGCGCTACGGAATCGAGCCGGCGCAGTACCCCGAGATCGCCGCGCTCGTCGGCGAGACCAGCGACAACCTGGTCGGCATCGACAAGGTCGGCGAGAAGACCGCCGTCAAGTGGATCCAGCAGTACGGAACGGTCGACGAGCTGCTGAAGCACGCCGACGAGATCAAGGGCGTGGTCGGCAACAACCTGCGCGAGCAGCAGGAGCGCGCCGTGCGCAACCGCCGGCTCAACCGCCTCGTGCGCGATGTCGAGCTGCCGGCGAAGCCCGCCGACCTCGCACGCAAGCCGATCGACGCCGCGGCGGTGCGCGAGGTCTTCGCGCGATTGCAGTTCCGCACCCTGCTCGATCGCGTCATCAAGCTCGAGGGCACGGCCGAGGATGCGGCGGCCGGCGTCGAGCAGACCCTCGCCGGAGCGGGCGCCCCGGCCGTGCGGCAGATGGTCGACGAGGAGCTCGCGAAGTGGCTGCAGACCGCCACGAAGGCGGGGGAGCCGCTCGGCCTGCGCGTCACGGTCGCCGGCGGCGAGCTCGACGGCTTCGGCATCGCCACGGCGACCGAGAGCGCGTGGGTGCCGTGGGGTGCCCACCGTCCCGACTACGCGGCGCTCGAGGAGTGGCTCGCGAGCCCGGCTCCGAAGGTGCTGCACGAATCGAAGCGCGCCATCAAGGCCCTCGCCAAGCTCGACATCCCGCTCGACGGCGTCGTCTTCGACACCGCGATCGCCGGCTGGCTGCTGCGGCCCGGCAACAAGCCGGAGTCGTTGTCGAAGCAGGTCTACGACCACCTCGGCGAGACGCTGCCCGAGCCCGACCCGAACCAGCTCGTGCCTGAGGCGCAGGTGAGCCCGGCCACCGAGGCCTGGTACCTGCTGCGGCTGCGCGACGAGTTCCAGGAGCAGCTCGACGCCGGCTCGCTCGGCGTGCTGAACGACATCGAGGTGCCGCTCATCCCCGTTCTCGCCCGCATGGAGCTCCAGGGCGTCACGGTCGACACGGACGTGCTCGGCGACCTCAACGCGCGACTCACCGCGAACGCCGCCGAGTACGCGGCATCGGCCTACGCCGAGATCGGCCGCGAGGTGAACCTCGGCTCGCCCAAGCAGCTGCAGGAGGTGCTGTTCGAGCAGCTGCAGATGCCGAAGACCCGGGCGAACAAGACCGGATACTCGACCGATGCCGCGTCGCTCGCCGACCTGCAGGAGAAGAGCCCGCATCCCTTCCTCGCGCTGCTGCTGCAGCACCGCGACGCGACCAAGCTCAAGCAGATGGTCGAGACGCTCGAGAAGGCGATCGCGCCCGACCACCGGGTGCACACCACCTACGAGCAGGCGGGGTCGAGCACCGGCCGTCTGTCGTCGAACGACCCGAACCTGCAGAACATCCCGATCAAGACCGAGACCGGTCGCGAGGTGCGCTCGGCGTTCCGCAGCGGTCCCGAGTTCGCCCAACTGCTCACCGCCGACTACTCGCAGATCGAGATGCGCATCATGGCGCACCTCTCCGGCGACGAGGGTCTCATCGAGGCCTTCCACTCCGGTGAAGACCTGCACCGCTTCGTCGGCGCCCGCATCTTCCACGTCGACCCGGCCGACGTCACGCCGGTCATGCGCACCAAGGTCAAGGCCATGTCGTACGGCCTCGCCTACGGGCTCAGCGCCTTCGGCCTGTCGAAGCAGCTGCGCATCGAGACGAAGGAGGCGAAGGAGCTCATGGCCGACTACTTCGCCCGCTTCGGCGCCGTGCGCGACTACCTGCGCGGCGTGGTCGAGCAGGCCCGCGTCGACGGATACACGACGACGATCTTCGGTCGCCGCCGCCCGTTCCCCGACCTGGTGTCGACCAACCGGGTTCTGCGTGACAACGCGGAGCGCCAGGCGCTCAACTCGCCCATCCAGGGGTCCGCGGCCGACATCATCAAGCGCGCCTCGATCGACATCGATGGAGACATCCGCGAGAAGGGCCTCGCGTCGCGCATGCTGCTGCAGGTGCACGACGAACTCGTCTTCGAGGTCGTCGACGGCGAGCAGGATGCGATGGCCGAGATCGTGCGCTCGCGCATGGAGGGCGCGGCCGAGCTCTCGGTGCCGCTCGTCGTGCAGGTCGGCACCGGCCCGAACTGGGACGCCGCCGCGCACTGAGCTTCGCTGGCCGCCTCGTCGCGCCCGCCATCCCGGGCGGGCCGTGACGCTGGCGTGAGCCGTATCCGGAACCCCCGTCAGCCCCGCGCTGACGGGGGTTTCGCATTCCGAGCGCCGATCATGTCCGTTTTGCTCCGGGTGCGCCACGCCACACCGCCCGGCTGTGTTGACATCCGGACGCAATCGGGCTTTTATGGGCACAGATCAACACAGGACTTTGCCAGCAAAGCCCGCCCGCATCACGAAGAGGTCGATCGATGTACGCACCGGAGCGTCACCAGCAGATCCTCGCCACCGCGCGCTCGCGCGGTCGCGTGGATGTCGCCGGTCTCGCCAAGGAGCTCTCGGTCACCCCGGAGACCGTGCGCCGCGATCTGACGGCCCTCGAGCGCCGCGGCGTGCTGCGCCGCGTGCACGGCGGCGCGATCCCCGTCGAGCGACTCGGCATCGAACCGGGCGTCGCCGACCGCGAGGTGCGCGCCACCGGCGAGAAGGAGTCGATCGCCCGCGCCGCGCTCGACGAGCTGCCCGACGGCGGATCGATCATCCTCGACGCCGGCACCACGACCGTGCGCCTGGCCGAGCTTCTCCCCACCGACCGCGAGTTCACGGTCGTCACCCACAGTCTTCCCGTGGCCGCCGCGCTCGTCGCGCGCCCGAACATCAGCCTGCACCTGCTGGGTGGAGTCGTGCGCCCGCGAACCCTCGCCGCCGTCGGCGAGTGGACGCGGGCGCAGATCGGCGAGGTCTTCGCCGACGTGGCGTTCATGGGAACGAACGGAATCAGCGTCGAGCGCGGGCTCACCACGCCCGACATGGCCGAGGCGTCGGTCAAGCGCGAGCTGATCACGGCCGCCCGCCGCACGGTGCTGCTGGCCGACCACTCGAAGTTCGGCCGCGAGGACTTCGCGCGCGTCGCCCCGATCTCGGCGATCGACACGATCATCACCGACGCGGCCATCGACGCGGAGCTCGCGGAGGACCTCGAGAACGCCGGCCCGCGGGTGGTGATCGCGCCGTGATCGTCACGCTCACCATCAACCCGAGCCTCGACCGCACGGTCACCCTCGACCGCCTCGAGCCCGGCCGCGTGCTGCGCACCTCGGCCCCCGTGCTCGAGCCCGGCGGCAAGGGCGTCAACGTCACTCGCGCGCTCACCGCGAACGGGCACGCCTCGATCGCGGTCGTGCCGGTCGCGGGCGCCGAGGGCAGCGAGCTCGGGCGCCTGCTGGATGCGGCCGGCGTCGACGGCCGTTACGTCGCCGTGAGCGGCCGCACGCGCTCGAACCTCAGCATCGTCGGCGCCGACGGCGCCGTCACCAAGCTCAACGAGCCCGGGTCGCCGCTCGACGCCGATGACCTGCTCGCGATCGCGACGACCCTGCGCGGCACCGTGCGCCCCGGCGACTGGCTGGTCGTCTCGGGCAGCGGCACCCCCGGCCTCATCGCCGACGACGTGCGCGCGCTCATCGAGGCCGCGACCGCTGGGGGAGCCTCGGTCGCCGTCGACACGAGCGGCGACCCGCTGGCCGCCGCCGTCGCCGCGGCCCCGCGCATCCTCAAGCCCAATCGTGACGAGCTCGCCGAACTGGTGGGCCGTCCGCTGCGCACGATCGCCGACGTGCTCGAAGCCGCGCGCGAGGTGCGCGACTCGGGTGTCGCGATCGTGCTCGTCACGCTCGGCGCCGCCGGCGCCGTGCTCGTCGCCGACGACACCGAGCTCGTCGGCGAGTCGCCCGTCGCCCGACCGGTCAGCCCGGTCGGCGCGGGGGACTGCCTGCTCGCCGGGTTCCTCTCGAAGTACGGGACGGATGAGAGCGATCTCGTCGCCGCGTTCACCGAGGGGCTCACCTGGGGCGCCGCCGCCGCCGGACTCCCCGGCAGCGCGGTCCCCTCGCCGAGCGACCTGCACCCTGAGAACGTCCAGCTGGTGTGGCAGCCAGACCTGGATCGGCCCCTCGTGGCCGGCTGACGCCTCCGGCGCCGCTGAAACCTGCACCACCACCTACCACCGCAACTCGCTCTGTACGAAGGAGTACCCCCGATGTCCGACTACACCCCCGCCGCCACCGGCACCGGGGCCCGCGCCCGCGTCCAGCGGTTCGGCGCGTTCCTCGCCGGCATGGTGATGCCGAACCTGGGCGCGTTCATCGCGTTCGGTATCGTCACCACGCTGTTCATCCCCACCGGCTGGATCAACCTCATCGCCCACTGGGGCGGTCTGCCGGCCGACAAGACCCTGCCGATCACCGACCAGATCGGCTCGATCGTCGGGCCGCTGATCACGATCCTCATCCCGATCCTGATCGCCTACACCGGCGGCAAGAACGTGCACGGCCACCGCGGCGGCGTCGTCGGCGCCGTGGCGCTGATCGGCGCGATGCTCGCGCCGGTCGCGCTGCAGCTCGTCGCGATCCCGCTGAACGGCGAGGAGGTCTCCGCGCCGAAGAGCATCGCCGAGATCGGACCGACCATCCTGGCCGCGTTCGTGCTCGGACCGCTGGCGGCCCTCGTGATGAAGTGGTGGGACAACTTCATCTCCGGCAAGGTGCGCGGCGGCTTCGAGATGCTCGTCGACAACTTCTCGGCCGGCATCGTCGGCGCGGTCTTCGCCGTGCTCGGCCTCTACGTCGTCGGCCCGATCACCTTCTGGATCACGCAGGGCCTCGGCTGGCTGGCGAACGCGCTCGTCAACGCGGGTCTCCTCCCGCTCGTGTCGATCGTGGTCGAGCCCGCCAAGGTGCTGTTCCTCAACAACGCGATCAACCACGGTGTGTTCACCCCGCTCGGAATCGAGCAGGCCGGCGCCGGCGCCGGTCACTCGATCTTCTTCATGATCGAGTCGAACCCCGGGCCCGGCCTCGGCATCCTGACCGCGATGCTCCTCTTCGGACCCCGCGCGATCCGCCCGACCGTCCCGGCCGCCATGGTCGTGCACTTCCTCGGCGGCATCCACGAGATCTACTTCCCCTACGTGCTCATGAAGCCGATCCTCATCGTCGCCGCCATCGTCGGCGGTGCGACCGGTGTGCTCTGGGAGACGATCTTCGGTCTCGGCCTCGTCGGACCGGCCTCGCCGGGCAGCATCATCGCCTGGGTCGCGGTCTCGCCGCCCACGCAGATCCCGCTGATCGTGGCCGGTGTGATCATCTCCGCCGCCGTCACGTTCATCGTCGGCGCCCTGCTCCTCGGCTTCGGTCGCAAGGAGAGCGCCACGGATGCGGCGATCGACCTCGAAGCGGCGCAGGAGAAGACCGCGCAGAATAAGGCAGAGTCGAAGAACCAGCCCGCGGCCGGTTCCGCGGCCTGACCGACACCGTCACTCACCGAAGGAGACCCCTCATGGCAACCATCGACGGATCGAACGTGAAGAAGCTCATCGTCGCCTGCGACGCGGGCATGGGATCGAGCGTCATGCTCGCCTCCACGCTCAAGAAGCAGCTCGCGAAGAGCGGGGTGACGGTCGAGCACTCGCCCGTCGCGCACATCCCGTCCGACGCCGATGTCGTCGTGACCCAGGCGAGCCTGGCCGAGCGCGCCCGCGGCGTCGTCCCCGACGTCCCGGTCGTGCCCTTCCAGCTCTTCCTGGGCGACCCCGCCATCACGAAGGTCGTCAAGGCGATCCAGAACGGCGAGACGGTCGAGGTCTGATCGATGAGCGACGAGTCGAACGAGTCGAAGCCGCTGACTGAGCTGCTCGCCGAGCAGTCGATCCGACTGGAGTCGAGCGCGACGGGCCGCGATGACGCGATCCGTCAGGCCGGTCAGGCCCTGCTCGACGCCGGCGCGATCGACGCGTCGTACATCGACGCGATGCTCGAGCGCGAGAACTCGGTGTCCACCTACGTCGGCGAGGGTGTGGCGATCCCGCACGGCACCCTCGCCGGCAAGGAGGCGGTGAAGTCGGATGCGCTCAGCGTCATCCGCTTCCCCGACACCGTGGACTGGGACGGCAACGAGGTCAGCGTCGCCGTCGGCATCGCCGCGAAGGGCAACGGGCACATCGCCCTGCTCTCACAGCTCGCGACGATCCTGCTCGACTCGGAGAAAGCTGCCGCTCTCCGCGGTGCGACGACTCCGGAGAAGGTGTACGAGCTGCTCGCCTCCGAGGACGAGGACGAGTAGACCCACGTGAGAGTCGCGAGGTTCCACGCCCCCGGTGACATCCGTCTGGAGACGGATCCCGACCCGGTGGCGTCCGACGACGAGGTCGTGATCCGCGTGCGCGCGTGCTCGACCTGTGGAACCGACGTCAAGATCTCCCGCTCGGGCCACCCGAACATGACCCCTCCGCAGGTCATGGGCCACGAGATCGCGGGAGAGATCACCCAGGTCGGCCGTGCGGTCGACGGCTGGGCTGTCGGGGATCGCGTGCAGGTCATCGCCGCGATCCCCGACGGCACCTGCCGCGAGTGCCGTGCCGGCCACCCCGCGGTGTGCCGCAACCAGCTGTCGATGGGATATCAGTTCCCGGGTGGCTTCGCCGAGCACATGATCGTGCCGCGCGAGGTGCTCGCCGTCGACGGGCTCAACCGCATCCCCGAGGCGCTGTCCTTCGCCGAGGCATCGCTCGCCGAGCCGCTCGCCTGCGTGCTCAACGGCCAGGAGATCGCCGGAGTCGGCGACGGCGACACGGTCGTCGTCATCGGCGCCGGCCCGATCGGCTGCCTGCATGTGCGGCTCGCCCGCGCTCGCGGCGCCGAGCGCGTCATCCTGATCGACCTCAACGCCGACCGGCTCGCCGCGTCGGCCGACATCGTGAAGCCCGACCTGGCCATCGCGGCCGGCGACGGCGACATCGTCGCCCGGGTGCTGGAGGCCACGGGCGGCGACGGCGCGGATGTCGTCATCACCGCGGCGGCCTCGGGTCGCGCCCAGGAGCTGGGCTTGCAGATGCTCGCCCGTCGTGGCCGGCTGAGTCTGTTCGGCGGGCTGCCGAAGGACGCCGCCGTGATCGCCCTCGACGCGAATCTCGTGCACTACCGCGAGCTCAGCGTGCTCGGCGTCAACGGCTCGAGCCCCGCGCACAACGCCGAGGCCCTGCGCCTCATCGCCACCGGCGCCGTCCCGGTCGCCGATCTCATCACCCATCGCCTGCCGCTCGAGCAGGTGCTCGACGCGATCGAGCTCGTCGCCCGCGGCGAGGCGATCAAGGTGACCATCGAGCCCTGACGGCTCGCCCACGACTTCATCGACCGACACCGAACCCCCGACAACCAGGAGGATCCCATGCCCGAACGCACCGTCACCGTCGCCTCGAGCGTCGGCCTGCACGCCCGCCCCGCCTCGCTGTTCAGCCAGGCCGCGGCGAAGGCCGGCGTTCCCGTCACCCTGACCTCGGCCGCCGGCAAGTCGGTCAACGCCGCCAGCATCCTCGGCGTGCTCTCGCTCGGCATCGGCTCGGGCGAGGAGGTCACGCTGGCCTCCGACGCCGAGGGCTCGGAGGCCGCGCTCGACGAGCTCGTCGCGCTGCTCTCGCGCGACCTCGACAAGGAGTAGACGCTCCGTCGGAGGCGTGTGCCAGGCTGGGGAGCATGGCGAATGATCCCCAGCCCGGCCGCGCGTCCACCGAACTCGACTCCGTCGCCGAGCGATGGATCGACACCCAGCTCGAGCTCTTCCCCGAGTTCCACGTCTACCTCGGTCGCCCGGGGCGTGAGGGCGAGTACTCGGACTACTCGCCGGAGGGCGCCGAGCGCGCGGTCGCCGCGACCCGCGCCGCTCTCGCCGAGGTCGAGGCCGCACCCGTCGTCGACGAGGTCGACCGCGTCACCCAGCTCGACCTGAGCCGCGAGCTCACCCTCGCGATCGAGAAGCACGAGGCCGGCTTCCCGCTGCGCGACCTCAACGTGATCGCGTCGCCGCCGCAGGATCTGCGCGCGATCTTCGACCTCGAGCCGACAGCCACCTCCGAGAACTGGGAGGGCATCGCCCGCCGACTGCGCAATCTGCCCGCGGCGGTCGACGGCTACGTCGCGACTCTGCGCGAGGGCGTGCGCACGGGAGTGGTGCCCGCGATCCGCCAGGTGCGCGAGGTTGCCGCCCAGGTGCGTGAGCACGCTGCGGCCGACGGGTTCTTCGCGCAGTTTGCCGGATCGGCGTCAGCTGGCGGCGCAGAACTGCCGTCAGCGCTGCGCACGGAGCTGACCGGGGCGGCCACCGGCGCGAGCGCCGCCTACGGCCGCCTCGCCGAGTTCCTCGAGCAGGAGCTCGCTCCGGCCGCTCCCGAGAAGGACGCCGTCGGCCGCGAGCTCTACGCGCTCGCCTCGCGCGACTTCCTCGGCGCGACGGTCGACCTCGACGAGACCTACGAGTGGGGCATCGAGGAGCTCGCGCGCATGGTCGCCGAGCAGGAGTCGATCGCCGCCGAGATCGTCGCCGGCGGGGGAGTGGCCGAGGCCATCGCCTTCCTCGACGCCGATCCGGCCAGCAAGCTGCACGGCACCGAGGCGCTGCAGCGCTGGATGCAGGAGACCAGCGACCGCGCCATCGAGGAGCTCGGCCGCACCCACTTCGACATCGCGCCGGAGATGCGCGCGCTCGAGTGTCGCATCGCGCCCACGCAGGAGGGCGGCATCTACTACACCGGACCCTCCGACGACTTCTCGCGCCCGGGCCGGATGTGGTGGAGCGTGCCCGAGGGCGTCACCGAGTTCGACACCTGGCGTGAGCTGACGACCGTCTACCACGAGGGCGTCCCGGGCCATCACCTACAGATCGCGCAGGCCACCTTCAACAAGGCCGAGCTGAACACCTGGCGCCGCTTCGCCGGCACCTCCGGCCACGCCGAGGGCTGGGCGCTCTACGCCGAGCGGCTCATGGCCGACCTCGGCTACCTCGACGCGCCCGCCGACCGCTTCGGCATGCTCGACGGCCAGCGCATGCGTGCCGCTCGCGTCGTGCTCGACATCGGCGTGCACCTCGAGAAGCGGATGCCGGGAAGCGACCGGGTCTGGACGGGCGACGACGCCTTCCCCTTCCTGCGCGCCAACGTCAACATGCCCGACGAGTTCGTGCGCTTCGAGACGAACCGCTACCTCGGCTGGCCGGGGCAGGCGCCGTCGTACAAGGTCGGCCAGCGCATCTGGGAGCAGCTGCGCGACGAGTACCGGCGTCGCGAGGGCGCGGCCTTCGACATGAAGCGCCTCCACACCCGTGCGCTGAACATCGGCGGCGTCGGCCTCGATACCCTGAAGTCGGCCCTGCTCGACTGATCGGAGCGGTTCGACGGCGCCCGCCGGCGGGGGAATCGGCCGCGTTGTTGAACGGTTACCTTCCTGTGGCTAAGCTAGACCGTCGCTTCTCTGCGACATCCCATCCGCGCGCCGTCGGCGGAGGGTCCGATCCCGCTCCTGCGAGATCGTGCTCGAGCTCATCCGAGTTCATCGTCGCCGGCCTGACATGACCCCCGGGCATCCGCCCCACGGAGCAACCACTACATGACTACCGCTACGACCGCCTCGGCCCCCAAGCAGATCGCGATCAACGACATCGGATCCGCTGACGACTTCCTGGCCGCGGTCGAGAAGACGCTGAAGTTCTTCAACGACGGAGACCTCATCGAGGGCACCGTCGTCAAGATCGACCGCGACGAGGTCCTCCTCGACGTCGGCTACAAGACCGAGGGTGTCATCCCCTCGCGCGAGCTCTCGATCAAGCACGACGTCGACCCCAACGAGGTCGTCGAGGTCGGCGACACCGTCGAGGCCCTCGTTCTCCAGAAGGAGGACAAGGAAGGCCGCCTCATCCTGTCGAAGAAGCGCGCGCAGTACGAGCGCGCCTGGGGCGACGTGGAGAAGATCAAGGAGTCGGACGGCGTCGTCACCGGCACCGTCATCGAGGTCGTCAAGGGCGGCCTCATCGTCGACATCGGCCTCCGCGGCTTCCTCCCCGCCTCGCTCATCGAGCTGCGTCGCGTCCGCGACCTCACGCCGTACCTCGGCCAGGAGATCGAGGCGAAGATCCTCGAGCTCGACAAGAACCGCAACAACGTGGTCCTGAGCCGCCGTGCGCTGCTCGAGCAGACCCAGTCGGAGTCGCGCTCGACCTTCCTCAACAACCTCTCGAAGGGCCAGGTCCGCAAGGGCGTCGTCTCGTCGATCGTCAACTTCGGCGCGTTCGTCGACCTGGGCGGCGTGGACGGCCTCGTGCACGTCTCCGAGCTCAGCTGGAAGCACATCGAGCACGCCAGCGAGGTCGTCGAGGTCGGCCAGGAGGTCACCGTCGAGATCCTCGAGGTCGACCTGGAGCGCGAGCGCGTGTCGCTGTCGCTCAAGGCGACCCAGGAGGACCCGTGGCAGGTCTTCGCCCGCACCCACGCGATCGGTCAGATCGCGCCGGGCAAGGTCACCAAGCTCGTCCCCTTCGGCGCCTTCGTGCGCGTGGCCGACGGCATCGAGGGCCTCGTGCACATCTCGGAGCTCTCGACCAAGCACGTCGAGCTCGCCGAGCAGGTCGTGTCGGTCGGCGACGAGGTCTTCGTCAAGGTCATCGACATCGACCTCGACCGTCGCCGCATCTCGCTGTCGCTCAAGCAGGCCAACGAGGGCATCGACCCCAACTCGGCCGAGTTCGACTCGGGCCTGGCCGCGCTGTACGGCATGGTCACCGAGTACGACGAGCAGGGCAACTACAAGTACCCCGAGGGCTTCGACCCGGAGACGGGCGAGTGGCTCGAGGGCTTCGAGGCCCAGCGCGAGGCCTGGGAGGGCGAGTACGCCGCCGCTCAGACCCGCTGGGAGGCGCACAAGGCGCAGATCCTCGCGGCCGAGGCTGCTGGCGACAACGACGACTTCCTCCCGAGCACGTCGTCGAGCTACTCCAGCGACAGCGGCAGCGGCACCCTCGCCGACGACGAGTCGCTCGCGGCTCTGCGCGAGAAGCTGTCGGGCAACGCCTGATCGCAGCCTGATCGGTCGTGAGACCGAGATCTCTTCGGAAGCCGGTCAGCACCTTCGGGTGCTGGCCGGCTTCCGGCGTTGAGCCGCATGTCGGGAGTCGGGGCGCCTGCCGCGACAGCGCCTAGGCTGGATCGGTGAGCTGGATCGGACTGACCGGGGGCATCGCGGCGGGCAAGAGCGCGGTCGCGCAGCGGCTGGCGGAGCACGGCGCCGTCATCATCGACGCCGACGTCGTCGCCCGCGAGGTGGTCGAGCCCGGCACCGCGGGTCTCGACCGCATCGTCGAGGAGTTCGGGCCCGAGGTGGTGGATGCGGACGGCCGCCTCATCCGTCCGGCGCTCGGCGCGATCGTCTTCCGCGACCCGGCGAAGCGCGTCGCGCTCGAGGGCATCACGCATCCCGCGATCCGCGAGCGCACGCGGGCGCTGCGGGATGCGGCGCTGGCGGCCGATCCGGATGCGGTCGTCGTGAACGACGTGCCGCTGCTGGTCGAATCGCGCGGCCGCGATCACGGCTTCGACGAGGTCATCGTCGTGCACGCGCCCGCCGAGGAGCGCATCCGCCGCATGGTCGAGCTGCGCGGCATGGATCGTGCCGAGGCGGAGCGCCGCATCGCCGCCCAGGCGAGCGACGAGGATCGCCGGGCGGTCGCGACGGCGGTGATCGACGCGTCGGGCACGCTCGAGCAGACGCTGGCGCAGGTCGACTCGTGGTGGGCGGCGCACCGGGGCTGATCCCCGCCTCCGGCGATGCGTCCGCTCTGCGTGCGGGCTGGGCGCGCCAGCGCGTGTCGGTGGTCGTCCCTAGGCTGGAGCCATGGAACCGACCCGCTCCGTCCGCCCCTTCGAGGTCATCTCGGAGTACCAGCCGAGCGGAGACCAGCCGACCGCGATCAAGCAGCTGGCGGGGCGCATCAACGCGGGTGAGACCGACATCGTGCTGCTCGGCGCGACCGGAACCGGCAAGTCGGCGACGACCGCCTGGCTGATCGAGCAGGTGCAGCGTCCGACCCTCGTGCTCGCGCACAACAAGACCCTCGCGGCGCAGCTCGCGAACGAGTTCCGCGACCTGCTGCCGAACAACGCGGTCGAGTACTTCGTCAGCTACTACGACTACTACCAGCCCGAGGCCTACGTGCCGCAGACGGACACCTTCATCGAGAAGGACTCCTCGGTCAACGCCGAGGTCGAGCGCCTGCGTCACTCCACGACGAACTCGCTCCTCTCCCGGCGCGACGTGGTCGTCGTCTCGACGGTCTCCTGCATCTACGGCCTCGGCGCCGCCGAGGAGTACCTGGACGCGATGGTCGCCGTGCAGGTGGGCGATCGCGTGTCGCGCGACCGGCTCATCCGCCAGTTCGTCGGAATGCAGTACGAGCGCAACGACATCGACTTCTCGCGCGGCATATTCCGCGTGCGCGGCGACACGATCGAGATCATCCCGATGTACGAAGAGCACGCGCTGCGCATCGAGATGTTCGGTGACGAGATCGAGGCGCTCTACGAGCTGCACGCGCTGACCGGCGAGGTGATCCGCAAGATGGACGCCATCTCGATCTTCCCGGCCACGCACTATGCGGCGAGCCCCGAGACCATGCACAAGGCGATCGGCACGATCAAGAGCGAGCTGGGCGAGCGACTGCCCGAGCTCGAGCGGCAGGGCAAGCTGCTCGAGGCCCAGCGTCTGCGCATGCGCACGACCTTCGACCTCGAGATGATGGAGCAGATCGGCTTCTGCAACGGCATCGAGAACTACTCCCGCCACATGGACGGCCGCGTCGCCGGCCAGCCGCCGAACACGCTGCTCGACTACTTCCCCGACGACTTCCTCGTCGTGATCGACGAGTCGCACGTGACCGTGCCGCAGATCGGCGCGATGTACGAGGGCGATGCGAGCCGCAAGCGCACCCTGGTCGAGCACGGATTCCGCCTGCCGAGCGCTCTCGACAACCGGCCGCTGCGCTGGGAGGAGTTCCTCGATCGCGTCGGTCAGAAGGTCTACCTGTCGGCCACGCCGGGCCGCTACGAGATGGGCGTCGCCGACGGCATCGTCGAGCAGATCATCCGCCCGACCGGACTCGTCGACCCGCAGATCGTGGTCAAGCCGTCGAAGGGGCAGATCGACGACCTGCTCGAAGAGATCCGCACCCGCGTCGAGCGTGACGAACGCGTGCTGGTCACGACGCTGACGAAGAAGATGGCCGAGGAGCTCACCGACTTCCTCAGCGAGGCGGGGGTGCAGGTGCGCTACCTGCACAGCGACGTCGACACCCTGCGTCGTGTCGAGCTGCTCACCGAGCTGCGCGCCGGCGTCTACGACGTGCTCGTCGGCATCAACCTGCTGCGCGAGGGCCTCGACCTGCCCGAAGTGTCGCTCGTGGCGATCCTCGACGCCGACAAGGAGGGGTTCCTGCGCAGCTCGACCTCGCTCATCCAGACGATCGGCCGTGCCGCCCGCAACGTCTCGGGTGAGGTGCACATGTACGCCGACAACATCACCGACTCGATGGCCTCCGCGATCGAGGAGACCGAGCGCCGCCGCGAGAAGCAGATCGCGTACAACACCGAGAACGGCATCGAGCCGACCGCACTGCGCAAGCGCATCGCCGACATCACCGACGTGCTGGCCCGCGAAGGCGCCGACACCGCCAAGCTGCTCTCGGGTCGCGACCCCGGCAAGCGCGCCGCGACACCGAACCTGCGCCGTGAGGGCCTCGCCGCGAAGGGCGCGAACGAGCTGGAGGCGATCATCGCCGACCTCAACAGCCAGATGCTGGCGGCGGCCGACGAGCTCAAGTTCGAGCTGGCGGGGCGCCTGCGTGACGAGCTCTCCGATCTCAAGAAGGAGCTGCGTCAGATGGAGGCCGCGGGGCACGTGCGCTGACCCGCATGGGGAGTCGTCTCCATCGCGGACCACCGCGCAGCGGAGCACCATGGTCGTGACACGACGTCGAATCACCTTCGGGTTCCCCGTAGGGTGATGCGGAGTCCCTCACCGGACCGACGACGCTGACACCACGTCACGACACTCACGACACCTGACGAGCACGGAGCACATCCCATGTCGACGCCCTACGATCCGAACACCCCTCAGCAGCCCCAGGGCGGCTTCGGCTACGGGTCGCCGCAGCAGCCCGGGCAGCCGAACGGCGCGCAGCCCGGCGCGGCCGCGCCGAACACGACTCCGTACGGCGCTCCGCAGCAGGCCTATGCCGGCGCTCCCGCGCAGCCGTCGAAGCCCGCCGCACCGCGCCACCCCGGCTACCCGAACGCGACCCCCGGCATGTCGGGCCTTGCCCGCGGCATCGTCATCGGCGGCATCGTGCTCGGCGCCGTCATCGTCGGAGCGGTCGGACTCAACATCGTCGGATCGACGTTCTTCTCGCCGCAGTCGGTCGCCCGCGAGTACATGAACGCGATCGCCTCCGGAGACCTCGCGAAGGCCACCAAGATGGCCGAGCCCGAGAGCACCAGCCGCGACGACGCCACCCTGCTCGAGAGCAAGGAGGTGCTCGCGAAGGCCGAGAACCGCATCTCCGACGTGCAGGTCGGCAGCGTCGGCTCCACCGGATACACGCGAGTCACGTTCTCGGTCGACGGCCACAAGCAGTCGATCAGCCTGCAGCTCGCCCGCGCCGGCAAGCAGGCGGTCTTCTTCGACAAGTGGGTCGTCGACAAGTCGATCGCCTACCCGATCAGCGTGAGCGCGAGCGGCGCCGACTCGGTGTCGGTCAACGGCGTCGACGTGGCGGTCTCGCGCAAGGCCGGGGGCTACCTCAGCATCCTGGCCTACCCCGGCGTGTACGACATCGGCACGCCCGACTCGAACAAGTGGCTCGAGGCCGACAACGCGAAGGTCGTCGTCGGCGCCTACGGCTCCGATGGAGCGGCGAGCATCGACATCCAGCCGACGGCCGCGCTCCAGAAGGAGGTCGAGAAGCAGATCAACGCGAACATCGACAAGTGCGCCGCCAGTACCGAGGCGCGCCCCAGCGGCTGCCCGTTCTACACCTACGCCTACGGCGACGTGCAGGGTCTCAGCTGGAAGGTCGACAGCTACCCGACGATCAAGATCCAGAACGGGAGCACGCTGCGCTTCACAGGCGACGGCGGCAAGGCGACGGCGACGTACCAGCAGCGCTACAGCTCGAGCAGCCCCTACACGCCGCGCACGTCCACCGACACCTTCTACCTCTTCGGCACGATCAAGGTCTCGGGCGACAAGGTCACCGTCAGCTACGAGTGATCCACTCCGGAAACGCAGCGAGCAGCGGCCGTCGACCCCTCCCGGGTCGGCGGCCGCCGTCGTGAGGGCTGAGGGGCGCCCGGATGTCGATGGCGGCTCGCAATAGAGTGGCGACATGAGCGACCGGTGGAGCCACATCTCGTCTTCGCCCACCCGCAGCGGTGCCGACGCCGGAGCCGAGCTCACGGCCGACGACCTGTTCGCGTCCACCGCGCCGGTCGACCCGCCCCTCGACGAACGGCTGCGCCAGGCCTACTTCTGGCTCGTCAACCGCGCCGTGATCTCGCCCTTCTACGACGTCGAGTTCTCCCGTGACGCCCCGCTGAGCTTCGAGCTCGGCGATGCCGGGGCGCGACTCGAGCTGGCCACCGACCAGTCCTACTCGTCGAACGTGCTGCTGCCGCTGCTCACCTTCGCGGTCGGCGGGCGCTGCCTGCTCATCGGCGGACCCGGTCGTGGCAAGACGACGCTGGCCGTACTGATGGGCGTGCTGGCCGGCGACGAGCCGACCGTGGTGCGCACCTCGGTCGTGCAGGGGCAGCCGCAGCTGACCGTGAGCGATCTCGTCGGCGCTCCGCTTCCGCGCGACCTGGTCGAGGCCGACAGCCTGGATGCGGTGCGTGTCGCCTGGCGCGGCTGGCTCGCCCGACCGGTGAAGATCGTCGACGAGTACAACCGCATCCCGACGAAGACCCAGTCGGCGCTGCTGACGATGGTCGCCGAGGGCTACGTCGAGAGCTACGACCAGCAGCTGCGCACGGCGGGGGAGTCGGGCGTCGACGCCTGGTACTTCACGGCGAACGACGACGCCGGCGGCGGCACCTTCCCGGTGATCCAGGCGCTGCGGGATCGCATGGACGTCACGGTCGCGGCGCTCGGCTTCAACAGCCGCTTCTTCGGCGAGCTGGTGTCGCGCGTCGAGGCGGGGGAGCGCCCCGAGGATCACGTGCCCGTCGAGCTGCGGTTCGACGCCGACCGGCGCACCCGCATGGCGGCAGAGATCCGCGCCGTGCCGCTCCCGGCCGACGTACAACGCCGTCTGGAGTTCTTCACGAGCCACTTCGAGTTCGTGCAGCACGGCGGCCGCGCCTTCGAGTACCGCACCAAGGACACCGTGGCGACCGGGGGAGCGAGCGTCTCCGAGGCGATCGAGAGCAACGGCGGCGCCGACCTCGAGGTCGATCTCGGCGCGCAGACGGTCAACAGCATCTCGGTGCGCGCGCTGCAGACGCTGATCCTCTACGCCAAGGCGATGGCCTGGTTCCGCGGCGTCGGCGCGGTCGGGCTCGACGACGTGGCGGCGGTGCTGCCGTTCGTGCTGCGGGGCAAGCTGCTGCCGAACCCGACGCATCCGCGGTTCGAGGGCGAGCTCGACCGCGAGCTGGCGACGGATGCGGTGGCCTGGCTGCGCGATCTGTGGCGCCAGTCGGGTGAGCAGTTCCGGGCGCTGGGCCTCGACCGCGACGATCCCGTCGGCGCGCTGCTCGCGCAGGCGTCGGGTGGGCTCGAGGGCCTGGATGCGCTCGAGACCTCGCGCCGCATCACGGCCGTCGAGTCGGCGATCGGCGCGATCGCGGCGACCCGCAAGCTCTACGGTCGGCACTACGACGAGCTGCTCGCCCTGAAGTACCTGCACCAGCGCTACACGAACTACCTGCGCTGGCTGGAGTCGACCGGCCGATGATGCAGCGCGCGGGGATGGCGGCGAACGCGCAGCTGCGGCGGCCGACGGCGGTGGAGCTGCCGCCGCTGCTGACCGCGACGGTGGAGCGCGTCGCCGGGTGGGGCGGTGATCCGGGCCGGTACACGGAGTCGGCGGCGTCCGGTCTCGCGAGGCTGCGCGCGATCGGGGGCGACGAGGCGGCGACGGAGCCTGCGCTTCGCGCGATCGGCGCGGTCTCGGCCTGGCGCAGCGGCATCCCTGCGTTCCGACGCGCGGCGCGCGGCGCGGCGGCCGAGCTGCCGCGGGACGTGGCCGGGGCGGCGCTCGCCCTCGACACCGATCGTATCGGCGAGCTCCTGGCATCCGACGATCCGCTGGCGTGGCCCGGCGCAGGCAGCGAACTCGCTCTGGTGGGCGGATTCCGCGGCCTCGGGGGTGTCTGGACCGAGGCCCCGAGCGACCTCGTCGTCGCCGAGGGCGCCGTGCTGTCGGTGGCCACGGGCGCGCAGTGGTGGCAGGTCGAGTTGGATGCGGTGGGCTGCCGCATCACGCCGGCGGCCGAGCCGCTCAGCGAGGCGCCGTCGGATCGCGCGCGTCTCGCCGCCGCGATCTCGCCCGACAGCTATCTCGTCTCCGTGTGGCGGCGCTGATGAGCCGCGCGCCGCGTCCGGAGCGCGGGAACCGGAGTCGCGTCGGGCGCCGCGGCACGCAGCCCGGCCCCCTGCCGACGAGCCTGCTGCCCGCGTGGGATTCGGCGCAGGCGCTGTGGGGCGTGCACCTGCACCCCGCGCAGGCGCATCCCGATGCCGGCGAACGCAGCTTCGCCTGGTTCAGCTTCCCGCCGCAGGTGACCGTCGACCCCGCCCTGGCGCAGCGGGACGGCATCGACGCCGAGTGGGAGTCGGTCTTCGCCCACGAGATCGGGCATCACGTGCTCGCGCCGAGCACGCGGATCGTCGACCTCAAGATCGTGCAGCAGATGGCACGCGCTCTCGTCGCGAGCTCCTTCGAGCCGCCGGCACAGCTGCGCGACCGCGCGAACTGGCTCGCGAACGTCTGGTGCGACCTGCTGATCAACGTGCGCGTCGCCGAACTGCAGCGGCGGCGGGATGCGCGACAGGCGGCGGCGGATCCGGTGGCCGACCCCGCCGCGGGCGCGTCCGTCGAGCCCGGGATCGTGCGGCTGTGGCGGATCCTGGCTCCGTCGTCGGGGCGCAGCCACGTGTTCTGGGTCATGCTGCGCGCCTACGAGCTGATCTGGGATCTGCCCGACGGCTCCTACGTGGCCGCCGAGCCTCCGCCGACGCCGCCGAGAGCCGCGCCGCTCACGCCGGCCCCGGCGCGTGCCGCGACCGTGCCCGAGCGCTTCCGCGAGCAGCAGGCGAAGCTCGACGCGGCGACGGCGGAGGCCGAGCGCGCCCGCGCCGAGCTGCTCGCGCTGACCCGCACCCATCCCGAACCGGATGCGCGTCTGCTGGCGCGCACGGTGCGCACCTTCGGCGACGACCCGATCCGCGGAGCCCTGCGCGCCGGCATGATCCTGGCGCCGTACCTGCTCGAAGGCGACCAAGGTGACCAGGGCGACCCGGGGGATCCGGGCGACCACCGCGGCCAGGGCGGCGGCCTGGCGGGATCGGCGATCTGCGGCGGCCAGGTCGGCGGCGCAGACCCCACGGAGGCCGAGCTCGGCGAGGTGCTGCGCGACGCGCGTCTGCGTGAAGAGCCGCGGCATCCGGCCCTCGACGACGACGGCCGAGCCGTCTCGACGGCCGACGACCCGACATCCACCGGATCGGACAGCCAGGCCTACGGACTCGCTCAGACGCTCGAGCTCTACGATCCGGCGATCGCCGATGCGGTGCTGCGGGCCTGGTACCTCGACGGCGCGCGGCGCTGGGTGAAGCCGATCCGCGAGCCGGCGCAGCCGATCTCGACCGGAGCGCAGATCCCCGGGCCGACGGAGCTGTGGGATGTCGACGACGAGCTCAGCGCGGTCGACTGGCGGGCGACGCTGGCCGCGTCGCCGCGGATCGTGCCCGGGGTCACGACCCGGCGCCGCACCTGGCTGGAGGACGATCCGCCGACGCGGCAGGAGAGCGTCGACCTCGACCTCTGGGTCGACTCCTCGGGGTCGATGCCGAGCCCGGCGGCGGATTCTCCCGCGCTGCTCGCGGGCGCCATCCTCATCGAGTCGGTGCTGGCGGGCGGCGGGCGCGTGCAGGTCACCTCGTTCTCCGGCCCCCGCCAGGTCGCCGGTCTGGCGCGCCCGACCCGAAACCGCTCCGAGGCGCTCGGCGCGCTGCTGCACTACTTCGGCGGCGGCACCACCTTCCCGCTCGACGTGCTGGCGGAGCGCTACCGCACGCTGCCGAGCGCGCGCGATCGCCGTCGTCATCTCGTCGTGCTGTCGGACGGCGGACTCGAGTCGCTGTTCGGCCAGGGGCAGCCGGGTCTCGAGCACGTCGCCGGCGACGTGCGGCAGCGGATCGACACGGCGACGCTGATCGTGATCGGCTGGCTGGGGCGCGTGCCCGAACTGGCGGAGGCGAACGGCTACGCGGTCGAGCACGTGCAGCGGCACGCGGATGCGCCGGCGGCCTGCCGGCGACTGGCCGAGCAGATCGCGCGGGCGGGGCAGCCGAGCAGGAGAGGACGCGCGCGTGTCTGACAGCAGCGGAGTCGGGGCTGGAGCCGGTGGCGGAGACGCGCGCGGATCCTCGACGCTCGGCGGGCCGGGACCGCTCGACCGCTGGTTCGCCCTGCGCCTGGACGAGACCCGCGTCTGGGACGCGCTCGCGCCCGGCCCCGCGCTCGAGGTCGTGCAGACGCGCATCTCCTCGGCTCCGCAGTCGTTCCTGGCCGAGTCGATCTCGCTGCGCGCGCTCACGGGCGACGTGCTCGCCGAGGCTCCCGAGCACGTGCGGACGACCGCGGCCGCGATCGCCGACGGGGCCCAGCGCGATCCCGCGTCGCGGCAGGGCGCGGCCCTGGCGCTCTGGCTCTGGGCCTCGCACGAGCTGCTCGCGCCGTTCCGCCCGGAGCTCGACGTGCGTTGGGCGCACTCGTCGATCGGCGCGCTCGCGTTCCGGCTCGCGCCGCTCGTCGAGCCGCGTCGCTGGCTCGCCGACGGCGAGAGCCGCGAGGAGGCGGCCCGGCTGTTCCTGCTCTGGTCCGGCCGGACGCCGGCGGGCGAGGATGCGGCGACCGCGCGGGCGCGCTGGGAGCGTCGCGACACGATCGCGCGCGACGCGGCCCTGCGCGAGCTCGTGGCCGACGAGGAGCACCGGCGACGCGTGCAGGCCGCCCTGGCCGAGAAGCGTGCGGCGGAGGCGGCGGCACGGTATTCGCATGAGTGACGCGGGGGCCGCGGTTCCGGCCGCCGAGTCCGGTCCCGCTGACCTGCTGCTGCCGCACTACGTGCCGGGCTCCACCGTCGCCCTGAGCGACGACGAGCGCTGGCCGGCGCTGCCCGCGGCGGCGCGCGCCCACCTGGACTCGGTGCTCGCGCATCCGGCCGCCCCGGTCTGGCGTCATCGGGTGGGGCATCGGCTCGACCCCGCCGCCGTCGAGCGGGCGCGCACGGAGCTCCCGACCGACGACTGGCTGCCGGCGCACCTCGACGCGGTGCGCGAGCTGCCCGCGTACCGCGGTCTGCGCGGACGCCTGCACGCTCTCGACGACTTCCCGCTCGTCTCCCGAGCGGAGCTCGCGGCCGACATCGGCGGCTTCGTGCCGCGCGACGCCGACCTCTCCCGGCTCGTGCAGGGCTCGAGCTCGGGGTCGACCGGGGCGGCGCTCCGGCTGCCCGACGACATCGAGGATGTGGCCCGCACCTTCTGGCTCGTGCACCGCCTGCTCGCCGGACTGGGCGTCGACTGGCGGCCCGATCCGCGCCGCCTCGCGCTCGCGCTCGTGGTGCACCAGCGGCAGGCCTTCACCTACGTCTCGCCAGTGCCCGGATTCATCGCCGAGGGAGGCGACGGGGGCGCCGGTGCCACCGGACGGAGCGCCGACGGCCAGACCCTGATGGCGCGCCTCAACCTCGATCCGCGCGACTGGCCGACCACCGATCGGATCGCGTTCCTGCGCGACCAGGATCCTCAGCTGATCAGCGGCAACCCGAGCAGTCTCGCGACGCTGCTCGAACCCGCGACGGCCGCGGTGCTGAACCCCCTCGCGATCGTGAGCGGGGCCCTGCATCTCACCCCGGCGCTGCGCGCCGCGCTCGAGACCCGCTTCGGCGTTCCGGTGCTCGACCTCTACGGCCTGCACGAGACCCGCCCGATCGCCTGGCGCGCCGACGACGGACCCTTCCGGGTGCTCGACACCCGGGTGCTGGTCGAGACGGTGGATGCGGCGGGTCGCCCCGCCGGCGCGGCCCGCGGCGAGCTGGTGGTCACCGCCGGCAGCAACCCGCTACTGCCGCTCGCTCGCTACCGCACGGGCGATCACGGCCGCCTCGTCGAGCGCGACGGCCGCCCGGCGATCGCCGACCTCGAGGGCCGCGAGCACGTCGAGTTCGTCACGGCCGGCGGGCGGGCGATCAACACGGTCGACCTGACGCAGTACCTCCAGGACGCGGGCGCGCTCGCCTGGTCGCTGGTGCAGCGCGCCGACGGCTCGGTGACCGCGCGTGTGGCCGGCGGCGACCCGGAGCGCGCGGCCCGCAGCATCCGCGCCCTGCTAGCGCAGCCGGTGGAGCTCGACCGCGTCGCGCGGCCGATCGATCTGGGGGAGGGGAAGCCCCGGCGCTTCCTCCGCGAGAGCTGATCGTCGCGCTCCCGCGACGGGGGTGTCCGGCGGATGTCGGTGGTCGTTCGTAGACTCTCGGGGTGTCGATCTCTGCCGTGCCCGGAAACTCCAAACTCAGCGTCCGCGGTGCCCGCGTCCACAATCTGAAGGACGTCGATCTCGAGATCCCGCGCGACTCGCTCGTCGTGTTCACCGGGCTCTCTGGCTCGGGCAAGTCGAGCCTCGCCTTCGACACGATCTTCGCCGAGGGGCAGCGCCGCTACGTCGAGTCGCTGTCGGCGTATGCGCGCCAGTTCCTCGGCCAGGTCGACCGCCCCGACGTCGACTTCATCGAGGGCCTCAGCCCCGCCGTCTCGATCGACCAGAAGTCGACCAACCGCAACCCGCGCTCGACCGTCGGCACGATCACCGAGATCTACGACTACATGCGCCTGCTCTGGGCCCGCGTCGGCGAGCCGCACTGCCCGGTCTGCGGTGAGCGCATCCAGAAGCAGAGCGTGCAGCAGATCGCCGACCAGCTCATGGAGCTCGAGACCGGCACCCGCTACCAGGTGCTCGCGCAGGTCGTCAGCCAGAAGAAGGGCGAGTTCGTCGACCTCTTCGCCGAGCTCAGCTCGAGCGGCTACTCGCGCGCGATCGTCGACGGCGAGATGATCCAGCTCACCGACCCGCCGAAGCTCAAGAAGTCGTACAAGCACGACATCGCGGTCGTGATCGACCGCCTGGTCGCCGCCGACGACATCCTCGGCCGCCTCACCGACTCGCTCGAGACGGCGCTGCGCCTGACCGACGGCCTCGTCACGATCGACTTCGTCGACCGCGAGGAGAAGGCGAAGGATCGCCGCCGCACCTTCAGCGAGAAGCTCAGCTGCCCCAACGACCACCCGCTGCAGCTCACCGAGATCGAGCCGCGCACCTTCTCGTTCAACGCGCCCTTCGGCGCCTGCCCCGAGTGCTCGGGCCTCGGCACCAAGATGGCGGTCGACCCCGACCTGCTGCTCGGCGACCCCGAGCTCACGCTCAACGAGGGCGTCATCCTGCCCTGGAACCAGGGCGGCAAGGGCCTCTACAGCTACTTCCAGCGCCTGCTCGGCGGTCTCGCCCGCGACCTCGGTTTCGACCTCGACACCCCGTGGAACCAGCTCAGCGCCGAGGTGCAGCAGGCGATCCTGCGCGGCAACGACTTCGAGGTCGTCGTGCAGTGGCGCAACCGCTTCGGCCGCACCATGAAGTACTCGACCGGCTTCGAGGGCGTCATGCCCTACATCGAGCGCAAGTTCCACGAGGCCGAGAGCGACTGGGCGCAGCAGCGCCACGGCGAGTACCTGCGCGAGGTGCCCTGCCAGGTCTGCCACGGCCAGCGCCTCAAGCCCGAGGTGCTCGCGGTCACGGTCGTCGGCAAGAGCATCTCGGCCGTGACCGAGCTCAGCCTGCTCGACGCCTACGAGCTGATGCAGACGCTCGAGCTGACCGAGCGCCAGGCCCGCATCGCGGCGCAGGTGCTGCGCGAGATCCGCCTGCGCCTCGAATTCCTGCTCGAGGTCGGCCTCGGCTACCTGACGCTGTCGCGCGCCGCGGCGACGCTCTCCGGCGGCGAAGCCCAGCGCATCCGCCTCGCCACCCAGATCGGCTCCGGACTCACCGGCGTGCTCTACGTGCTCGATGAGCCCTCGATCGGCCTGCACCAGCGCGACAACCGCCGCCTCATCGACACCCTCGTCAAGCTGAAGAACCTCGGCAACACGCTCATCGTCGTCGAACACGACGAAGACACCATCCGCACCGCCGACTGGATCGTCGACATCGGCCCCGGCGCGGGCGAGCACGGCGGCGAGGTCATCCACTCCGGCGGCTACGAGGCGCTGCTCGACAACCGCAAATCGATCACCGGCGACTACATCGCCGGCCGCAAGGCGATCTCGGTGCCCGGCAAGCGGCGCAAGATCGACCGCAAGCGCATGATCGCCGTCGAGGGCGCCTCGGCCAACAACCTGCGCGACGTGACCGTGAAGTTCCCGCTCGGCGCCTTCGTCTCGGTGACCGGCGTGAGCGGATCGGGCAAGTCGTCGCTCGTCAACGACATCCTCTACAAGGTGCTCGCCAACACCCTCAACGGCGCCAAGCAGGTGCCCGGCCGGCACAAGCGCGTCACCGGACTCGACCAGCTCGACAAGGTCGTGCACGTCGACCAGGCGCCGATCGGCCGCACGCCGCGCTCGAACCCGGCGACCTACACGGGCGTCTTCGACCGCATCCGCACCCTGTTCAGCGAGACCGTCGAGGCGAAGTCGCGCGGCTACCTGCCGGGCCGCTTCAGCTTCAACGTCAAGGGCGGGCGCTGCGAGAACTGCTCGGGCGACGGCACGATCAAGATCGAGATGAACTTCCTGCCCGACGTCTACGTCGCGTGCGAGGTCTGCCATGGGGCGCGCTACAACCGCGACACCCTGCAGGTGCACTACAAGGGCAAGAACATCGCCGAGGTGCTCGACATGCCGATCGAGGAGGCCGCGAGCTTCTTCGAGCCGATCACGGCCATCCACCGCTACCTCAAGACGCTGGTGGATGTGGGCCTCGGCTACGTGCGCCTCGGCCAGTCGGCGACGACCCTCTCGGGCGGCGAGGCGCAGCGCGTGAAGCTCGCGACCGAGCTGCAGAAGCGCTCGAACGGCCGCAGCATCTACGTGCTCGACGAGCCCACGACCGGTCTGCACTTCGAGGACGTGCGCAAGCTGCTGCTCGTGCTCAACGGCCTCGTCGACAAGGGCAACACGGTCATCGTGATCGAGCACAACCTCGACGTGATCAAGAGCGCCGACTGGCTCATCGACCTCGGCCCCGAGGGCGGCTCGGGCGGCGGTCTCGTGATCGCCGAGGGCACGCCCGAGCAGGTCGCCGACAACCCCGACAGCCACACCGGGCAGTTCCTCGCCGAGCTGCTCGAGTCGGAGGCGGCGGGACGGGGACGCCGGAAGGCCGGCTGATGGCGCGGCCCGAGCGCGCCGACGCCATCCCGTGGCGGCCGAAGCCGAGCGAGATCCCGACCCAGCCGGGCGTCTACCGCTTCCGCTCGCCCTCGGGGCGGGTGATCTACGTCGGCAAGGCCGTGAACCTGCGCCAGCGGCTGGCGAACTACTTCCAGCCGCTGCGCAGCCTGCACGAGCGCACCCGGGCGATGGTGCTCACGGCGGCGAGTGTCGAGTGGACCGTCGTCGGCAGCGACTTCGAGTCGCTGCAGCTCGAGTACACCTGGATCAAGGAGTTCGATCCGCCGTTCAACGTCAAGTTCCGCGACGACAAGAGCTACCCCTACCTCGCGGTGACGATGGCGGATGAGGCGCCGCGCGTGATGGTCACGCGCAACCGCCGCATCCCCGGCGCCCGGTACTTCGGCCCGTACCCGAAGATCTGGGCGGTGCGCGAGACGATCGAGCTGATGGTGAAGGCCTTCCCCATCCGCACCTGCTCCGACTCGAGCTACAAGCGCGCGATGCAGACCGGGCGTCCCTGCTTCCCCGGCCAGATCGGGCGCTGCGGCGGGCCCTGCTCGCACAAGGTCTCGATCGAGCAGCACCGGCGCACGGTCGAGCAGTTCGTCGCCTTCATGGCGAGCCACGACCGCTCGATCATCGGGTCGCTGCAGCGCGACATGAAAGACGCCGCGGCGATGCAGGACTACGAGGAGGCCGCGAAGCTGCGCGACCGCATCGTCGCCCTCGAGAACGTGCTCGAGAAGAGCGCCGTCGTGCTCGCCGACGGCGTCGACGCCGACGTGTTCGGCATCGAGCACGATGAGCTCGCCGCCGCCGTGCAGCAGTTCGTCGTGCGCGGCGGCCGGGTGCGCGGTGTGCGCAGCTGGGTCGTCGACAAGGAGCTGGATGTGCCGCTCGGCGAGCTCGTCGACGGCGTGCTCGAGACGGCCTACGAGAACGAGGAGCCGCCGCGCGAGATCATCGTGCCCGAGGTGCCCGACGACGTCGAGGCGCTGCAGCTGTGGCTGGGGGAGCGGAGGCAGAACCGGCAGGTCGTCATCCGCACGGCGCAGCGCGGCGACAAGAGGCAGGTGCTCGAGACGGCGACGCTCAACGCGAAGCAGGCGCTTGCGCTCTACAAGACCCGCCGCACGGCCGACTACGTGGCGCGCACGCAGGCCCTCGAGGACATCCGCGACGCCCTCGGGCTCGACGAGGCGCCGCTGCGCATCGAGTGCTACGACGTCTCGCATCTGGGCGGCACCGGCATCGTCGCCTCGATGGTCGTCTTCGAAGACGGACTGCCGCGCAAGAACCAGTACCGCAAGTTCGGCGTGCCCGAGTACGCCGATGACACGGCCGCGCTCTACCAGGTGCTCTCGCGTCGACTCGCGCACCTCGAGGACGACCCCGAGCCGGGATCGCCGGGGGAGCGGGGGGCGACGATCGACCTCGACGACGCGCTGGACGCGGACGCGAGTGCGGCCGAGGACGCGGCGGACGACGACGTGGACTTCGGCGACGAGTTCGACGCCGACGCCGACGCCGCCGACCCTGACGCCGCGCCGACCGCCGAGCAGATCGCCGACCGCGTCACCGCCGAGACGTCGACGAGCAGTCAGCGCAAGCGCTTCGCCTACCGCCCCGGACTGCTCATCGTCGACGGCGGTCAGCCCCAGGTCGAGGCCGCGGCGCGCGCCATGGCCGATGCCGGGGTGACCGACATCCCGCTCGCCGGGCTCGCCAAGCGACTCGAGGAGATCTGGCTGCCCGGCAGCGACTACCCCGTCATCCTGCCCCGCAACAGCGAGGCGCTGTTCCTGCTGCAGCGCGTGCGCGACGAGGCCCACCGCTTCGCGATCACGTTCCAGCGGCAGAAGCGCAAGGGCGGCATCCAGACCGAGCTCAGCGGCATCCCCGGGCTCGGCCCGACCCGCGTGCAGGCGCTGCTCAAGCACTTCGGCTCGGTCACCCGACTGCGCGGCGCCGACGCGGCGCAGATCGCCGAGGTCAAGGGGATCGGCCCCGCCCTCGCCGACACCATCGCGGCTAGGCTGGGCAGGCCGAAGGCGGACGCGGCATCTCCCGCCGCCGTCGCCGGCGCAGCACCCGCGAGCATCCCCGAGCGCAGCGACGAGGAGACATGACCGATCCCGGCCAGGACGACCCCCGCGAAGAGCGGGAGATCCTCATCGTGACGGGGATGTCCGGCGCCGGGCGCTCGACCGTCGCGAACGCGCTCGAAGACCTCGGCTGGTATGTCGTCGACAACCTGCCGCCGCAGATGCTGCGGCCGCTCGCCGACCTCTCGGAGCACGCGGCCGACACGATCCCGAAGATCGCGGCGATCGTGGATGTGCGCGGCGGACGGCTGTTCGCCGACGTGCAGGAGGCGATCACCGAGTTGAAGACCGCGGTGCCGGTGCGCGTGCTCTACCTCGACGCGGGCGACGCCGCTCTCGTGCGCCGCTTCGAGCAGGTGCGGCGACCGCATCCGCTGCAGGGCGAAGGGACGCTGCTCGACGGCATCCACGCCGAGCGCGCGCGCATGGCCGAGCTGCGCTCGTCGAGCGACGTGCTCATCGACACCTCCGACCTCAACATCCACCAGCTCGCGCGCGAGACGGCCGAGCGCTTCTCGGCCGACGGCGCCGTGCGGATGCGCGTGATCGTGCTCACCTTCGGCTTCAAGTACGGCCTGCCCGCCGATGCCGACAACGTGGCCGACGTGCGATTCCTGCCGAATCCGTTCTGGGTGCCCGAGCTGCGCGAGCACACCGGGCTCGATCCCGAGGTGTCGGCGTACGTGCTGGGGCAGGAGGGCGCGCTGCTCTTCGCCGAGCGCTATGTCGCCGCTCTCGAGCCGCAGCTGGCGGGGTATCTCCGCGAGAACAAACGACACGCTACGATCGCTGTCGGCTGCACCGGCGGAAAGCACCGCTCGGTCGCGATGGCCGAGGAGATCGCGCGCAGGCTCCGCGCCGCCCCCGATGTGGCGGTGACCGTGAAGCACCGCGATCTCGGCCGCGAGTAGCCCACCCCACCACCAGAACACCGGCGCGTGCGCGCGCCCCCTGAACGATCTCGATGAGAGGACACGGCGTGGCACTGACGTCCGATGTGAAGGACGAGCTGACGGCCGTGCAGGTCGCCAAGAACACCGTGCGGGCGGCCGAGCTCGCCGCGCTGCTGCGCTTCTCGGGCGGACTGCACATCATCTCGGGCCGCATCGCGGTCGAGTCGGAGGTCGACACCCCGGCGATCGCCCGCCGCGTGCGCAAGGACCTCGCCGAGCTCTACGGCGTGCGCAGCGAGGTCGGCTCGATCTCGTCGGGCGGCTCGCGCAAGGGCGAGAGCTTCGTCGTGCGCGTCATCGAGGGCGGCGAGACGCTCGCCCGCCAGACCGGGCTGATGGATGCGCGTCGTCGCCCCATCCGCGGCCTCCCGAACCGTCTCACGACGGGTTCCCGCGAGGAGCTCGCCGCCGTCTGGCGCGGCGCCTTCCTCGCCTCCGGCACCCTCACCGACCCGGGCCGCTCCGCCGCGCTCGAGGTGACCTGCCCCGGCAACGAGGCCGCCATGGCGCTCGTCGGCGCGGCCGGCCGTCTGCGCATCCCGGCGAAAGCCCGCGAGGTGCGCGGCATCCACCGTGTCGTCGTGCGCGACGGCGAGGCCATCTCGGCGATTCTGCGCCTCATGGGCGCCGGCAACACGGTCGACGAGTGGGAGGAGATGCGCCAGCGCCGCGAGGTGCGGGCGACCGCCAACCGCCTCGTCAACTTCGACGACGCCAACCTGCGCCGCTCGGCCCAGGCCGCCGTCGCCGCCTGCGCCCGCGTCGAGCGCGCGCTCGAGATCCTCGGCGAGGGCGTGCCCGAGCACCTGCGCTACGCCGGCGAGCTGCGCCTCGCGCACCGCGACGCCAGCCTCGACGAGCTCGGCCACCACGCCGACCCGCCGATGACGAAGGACGCCGTGGCCGGCCGCATCCGCCGCCTGCTCGCGATGGCCGACAAGGAGGCCGGCGACCGCGGCATCCCCGGCACCGAGGCGAACGTCCCGCCCGGCGCGGAGTGACGCGCCCGGAGATCCCCGCCGCGTAACGGAGCGTCATCGAGGTCGGCGCGGGGCGTGCGTCGGTTCTGCGTGCACCGGGAGTTCTCTGGACGTCGATCTCGGAATCCCTGAGCGGCTCCGTGACTTTCACTACTGTGAAAGAAGAAGCCGGGTGCTGTTCGAACTGGCGCCCGGATCGATCCTGCGAGGAGATGACATCCGAATGGCCAAGTACACGCTCCCTGAGCTCCCGTACGACTTCGCCGCTCTCGAGCCGCACATCAGCGGCAAGATCATGGAGCTGCACCACGACAAGCACCACGCGACCTACGTCGGCGGCGCGAACACGGCTCTCGAGAAGCTGGCGGAGGCCCGCGACAACGGCGACCTCGCGAACGTGAACAAGCTCGAGAAGGACCTCGCGTTCAACCTCGGCGGTCACGTCAACCACTCCATCTTCTGGACCAACCTCTCGCCCGAGGGCGGCGGACAGCCCGAGGACGCGGACCTCAAGGCCGCGATCGAGGACGGCTTCGGCTCCTTCGACAGGTTCCAGGCCCACTTCACGGCCAACGCGCTCGGCATCCAGGGCTCCGGATGGTCGGTGCTCAGCTGGGACCCGATCGGCGAGCAGCTGCTCATCCAGCAGCTCTTCGACCAGCAGGGCAACACCGCCCAGGGCACCATCCCGATCTTCCAGGTCGACATGTGGGAGCACGCGTTCTACCTCGACTACCTCAACGTCAAGGCCGACTACGTGAAGGCGATCTGGAACATCGCGAACTGGCAGAACGTGGCCGCGCGCTTCGCCGCCGCCCGCTCGAAGACCGAAGGCCTGCTGGTACTGTCGTAAGCGGTCCGGAAGCCGGGCGATCTGCCCGGCTTCCGCCGTTTCACCACCTCTACCACCACCTCGCTCACCACCGAGCACAAGGAGAAGCATGTCCGTCAAGATCGGTATCAACGGCTTCGGCCGAATCGGTCGCAACTACTTCCGTGCCGCCCTCGCCAAGGGCAGCGACCTCGAGATCGTCGCCGTCAACGACCTCACGGACAACAAGACCCTCGCGCACCTCCTGAAGTACGACTCGATCACCGGTCGTCTCGACGCCGAGGTCACCTACGACGAGAACAACATCTACGTCGACGGCAAGGCCATCAAGGTCTTCGAGGAGCGCGACCCCGCGAACCTCCCCTGGGGCGAGCTGGGCGTCGACATCGTCATCGAGTCGACCGGTCGCTTCACCAAGGCCGACGACGCCAAGAAGCACATCGCCGGCGGCGCGAAGAAGGTCATCATCTCGGCCCCCGCCTCGGGCGAGGACGCGACGTTCGTCATGGGCGTCAACGAGTCGACCTACGACCCGGCGAGCCACCACATCCTCTCGAACGCGTCGTGCACCACGAACTGCCTCGCGCCCCTCGCCAAGGTCTTCAACGACACCTTCGGGATCGAGAACGGCCTCATGACGACGGTCCACGCCTACACGGCCGACCAGAACCTGCAGGACGGCCCGCACAGCGACCTGCGTCGCGCCCGCGCCGCCGCCGTCAACATCGTTCCGACCTCGACCGGCGCCGCCAAGGCCATCGGCCTCGTGCTGCCCGAGCTGGTCGGCAAGCTCGACGGCTTCGCGCTCCGCGTCCCGGTGCCCACCGGCTCGGTCACCGACCTCACGGTCACCGCCTCGCGCCCGGTCACGGTCGACGAGGTCAAGGCCGCGTACAAGGCCGCCGCCGAGGGCCCGCTCAAGGGCATCCTCAAGTACACCGAAGACGAGATCGTCTCGAGCGACATCGTCAGCGACCCGCACTCGTCGATCTTCGACGCCGGTCTGCTGCGTGTCATCGGCAACCAGGTCAAGCTGTCGTCGTGGTACGACAACGAGTGGGGCTACTCGAACCGCCTCGTCGACCTCGCCGAGTACGTCGCCGCGCGCCTCTGATCCACCGAAGGCCCGGAACCCCCGCGGTTCCGGGCCTTTCCTCTGAGAAAGGGAGAGCATGGCTCTTCGCACCATCGAGAGCCTGGGAGCTCTCTCCGGCAAGACGGTGCTGCTGCGCAGCGACCTGAACGTGCCGCTCAAGGACGGCGCGATCACCGACGACGGCCGCATCCGCGCCTCCGTCCCCACCATCCAGGCGCTGCTCGCCGCGGGCGCGAAGGTCGTGGCCTTCTCGCACCTCGGCCGGCCCGAGGGCGCCCCTGACGCGAAGTACAGCCTCGCGCCGGTGGCCGAGCGCCTCGGCGAGCTGCTCGGCGAGTCCGTGCGCTTCGCGACCGACACGGTCGGCGAGAGCGCCCGTGAGGCCGTTGCGAGCGACGCCCGCGTCGTGCTGCTCGAGAACCTGCGCTTCAACCCGGGCGAGACCGCGAAGAGCGACGAGGAGCGCGCCGCCTTCGCCGCGCAGCTCGCCGCCTTCGGCGACGTGCTCGTCTCCGACGGCTTCGGCGTCGTGCACCGCAAGCAGGCCAGCGTCTACGAGCTCGCGCAGCAGCTGCCGAGCGCGGCCGGTCTGCTCATCGCGGCCGAGCTCGACGTGCTCGACCGTCTGACCGAGAACCCCGAGAAGCCCTACGCCGTCGTGCTGGGCGGCTCGAAGGTCAGCGACAAGCTCGGCGTGATCGCCCATCTGCTGCCGCGGGTGGATGCCCTGCTCATCGGCGGCGGCATGCTCTTCACCTTCCTCGCGGCCCAGGGCCACAAGGTCGGCAAGAGCCTGCTCGAGGTCGACCAGATCGAGACCGTCAAGGGCTACATCCGTGAGGCGGAGGAGCGCGGCATCGAGCTGCTCATCCCCACCGACGTCGTGGTGGCCTCGAAGTTCGGCGCCGACGCGGAGCACGTCGTGACCGCGGCCGACGCGATCGAGCAGACGCCGTTCGGCGCCGAGGGACTCGGCCTCGACATCGGCCCCGACACCGCGGCGGCCTTCGCCGCGGTCATCGGCCGCTCGCGCACCGTGTTCTGGAACGGCCCGATGGGCGTCTTCGAGCTCGCGCCGTTCGCGGCCGGCACGAAGGCCGTCGCGCAGGCGCTGACCGAGGTCTCTGGCCTCGGCGTGGTCGGCGGCGGCGACTCGGCCGCGGCCGTGCGCGCACTCGGTTTCAACGATGACCAGTTCGGTCACATCTCGACAGGCGGCGGAGCGAGCCTGGAATTCCTCGAGGGCAAGAAGCTCCCCGGACTGGAGGTCCTCGGATGGCAGTGAAGCGCACCCCGCTCATCGCGGGCAACTGGAAGTTGAACCTCGACCACCTGCAGGCGATCGCCTTCGTGCAGAAGCTGCACTGGAAGCTCGAGGAGGGCAACCACGATTACGCCGACGCGGAGGTCGCGGTCTTCCCGCCGTTCACCGACCTGCGTTCGGTGCAGACCCTCGCGGCCGCCGACAAGTACTCGCTCGCCTACGGCGCGCAGGACCTGTCGGCCCACGACTCGGGTGCCTACACGGGTGAGATCTCGGGCGCGTTCCTGGCGGCCCTCGACGCGAAGTACGTGCTCATCGGGCACTCCGAGCGTCGCGAGTACCACCACGAGACCGACGAGCTCATCGCCGAGAAGGTCGCCGCGGCGCACCGTCACGGCATCGTGCCGATCATCTGCGTCGGCGAGACCGCCGACGACCTCGAGAAGCACGGCGCGAGCGCCGTGCCCGTCGCCCAGCTGCGCACCGCCCTCGGCGGCGCGAAGAAGGGCTCCGAGGTCGTCGTGGCCTACGAGCCGGTCTGGGCGATCGGCTCGGGTCAGGCGGCCACGGCCGAGCAGGCTCAGCAGGTCGCCGAAGCGCTGCGCGCCGTCGTCGCCGAGGAGCTCGGCGCCGAGGCGGGCGAGTCGACGCGCATCCTCTACGGCGGCTCGGTGAAGTCGGGCAACATCGCCGGCTTCCTGCGCGAGAAGGATGTCGACGGCGCCCTGGTGGGCGGCGCGAGCCTCGTCGTCGACGAGTTCGCGGCCATCGTGCGCTTCAAGAGCCACGTGGGCGTCTGAGTCAGAAACCCCGACGGCGGGCCGGAGCGCTTCGGCGCCCGGCCCGTCGCCTATACTGAACGCTGGCATTCCGGCGCTCATCGCGCTTCTCGGAAGCACAGGAAAGGTCTCGCGTGGAAATCCTCCAGGTCATCGTGCAGGTGGTGCTCGGCATCACGAGCCTCCTGCTGACCCTGCTCATCCTCCTGCACCGCGGTCGCGGCGGCGGTCTCTCCGACATGTTCGGCGGCGGCGTCACCTCGAACCTCGGCGCCTCGGGCGTAGCAGAGCGCAACCTGAACCGCATCACCGTCGTGCTCGGGCTCGTGTGGGTCGCCTCGGTGATCGTGCTCGGCCTGATCACCCGGTTCGACGCCGGCAGCTGAGCCGGCTCACCCGATCGAACGTCCGTCGCGCGGCGACGGAGAAGGAGCACAGCAGTGGCTACCGGAGGCAGCGCCATCCGCGGATCCCGTGTCGGATCCGGACCCATGGGCGAGCAGGACCGCGGATATCACGCCGAGCGCGTCGCCGTGTCGTACTGGGATGCGATGGGCAACGAGACCGTCCGCTACTTCGCGGCGAATGTGCCGGCCGAAGAGATCCCCGAGACCATCGACAGCCCGTCCACGGGTCTGCCGGCCGGTCGCGACAAGGCCAACCCGCCGCAGTCGGCGAAGAACGAGCCGTACAAGACGCACCTCGCCTACGTGAAGGAGCGTCGCACCGACGAGGAGGCGGCTCAGCTCCTCGAGGAGGCGCTGCAGGCCCTGCGCGCCCGCCGCGGCACGACGACCGCGAGCTGAATCCCCGCGAACGACGAAGGCCCGGATCCCCTGAGGGATCCGGGCCTTTCGCTGTCGGCGGTTCCCCGTCGCGACGTGCTGCCGACGATCAGTGCTCGTCGATCGAGTGCGCGGCAGTCCAGAACTGCTCGCTCGTGATGAGCTCGGCGGGCACCTCGGCGGCCGCGTCCTGGTCGACGAAGAACACCGTGCGCTTGCGCCCCTGTGCGCCCGCGGCGGGCACGTCGGAGATGCTGGCGTCGGCGAGGGCGAGGCCCAGGGCGCCGGCCTTGTCGGCGCCGGCGAGCACCATCCAGATGCGGTCGGCCGAGTTGATGACCGGCAGTGTGAAGCTCAGGCGCTCCGGCGGCGGCTTGGGCGAGTTCGTCTCGGCGATGACCGTGCGGTCGGTGACGTGCACGCCCGCGCGGTCGGGGAACAGCGAGGCGATGTGCCCGTCCGGTCCGACGCCGAGGAACAGCACATCGAAGCGCGGGTACTCGGCGCCCTCCGGGGCAGCCGCGGCCAGCTCCGCCGCGTAGGCGTCGGCAGCCGCCTCGATGTCGGCGTGCTCGCCCGGCGCCGGGAGCGATTTGACCTGGCCGGGGGCCAGCTCGAGCGCATCCAGCAGGGCCGCCTTCGCCTGGGAGTCATTGCGCTCGGCGTCGCCGTGCGGCAGATACCGCTCGTCGCTGAACCAGAACGTGATCTTCGACCAGTCCACGCTCTGGTGAGCGGGGGAGTCTCCGATCGCGCGGAGCACGGCTCCGCCCATGGTGCCGCCCGTGAGGGCGACGTGGGCGGAGCCCTGCTCCTCGAGCACGTCGATGATCTTCGTGATGAACCGCGCCGCGACGCTGCCGGCCAGCGCCGCCTTGTCAGGGTGGACCAGCACCCGCCGCTCGTTGGTCACGCTCGATCGCCTCCATCGGTGGTCGCACGTCGCCCGAGCAGGGTGACGCCCTTCTGCACGACCTCGCCGAAGAGCTCGTCGGGGTCGAGTCGGCGCAGCTCCTCGGCGAGGCAGTCGCGCAGGCTGCGCCGGGGGAGCGAGATGTCGTGCGTCGGCTGTCCGGGCTGCTCGAGCGTGGCCACCGTGGGGGTGTTGCGCTCGAGGCGCACCTCGCCCGAGGTGCGGTGCAGCACGACCTTGTGGATGCCGCTCGATCCGTGACCGGGGCCGGCGAGATCGAGGGTGACCGGCGCATCCAGCTGCAGGCCGAGCCAGGCGGCGAGCAGCTCGGTCGACGGCGACTGCGCGGCGCCCTCGACCTGGATCGCGGTGACCGGCTCGTAGGGCGGCTGGTCGAGCACGGCGGCGAGCTGGGCCCGCCACAGCGTCAGACGCGTCCAGGCGAAGTCGGTGTCGCCCGGGCGGTAGTTCGAGCTGAGGCGCTCGATCGCGCTGTTCGGGTCCTTCGCCGTGGCCGAGTCGGTGATGCGGCGCTGAGCGATGCGGCCCAGCGGCGACTCGCTCGGGTTCTCGGGCGTGACATGCGGCCACCAGACGACGACGGGCGCGTCGGGCAGCAGCAGGCTCGTGACGAGACCCTCCTCGTCGGAGGCGGCCTCGCCGTAGGCGCGCAGCACGATGACCTCGCTCGCGCCGGCGTCGCCGCCGACGCGGATCTGCGCGTCCAGTCGTGCGTCCTGGATCTCGGCGCCCGCGGGGGCGGCCGTCGCGACGCCCGTGCGGGCATCCGGACCGACCGACACGACGATGACGCGCATCGGGTGCTCGCGCGAGGCGTCGTTGGCGGCCTCGATGGCCTCCTCCTCCTCGCCGAGCACGGTCGAGATCACGAGCGTCAGCACGCGACCGAGGGCGACGGCGCCGCCCTCCTCGCGGATCGACACGAGCGCCTTCGAGATCGCGCTCGTCGTGGTGTTGGGAAGATCGACGATCACGGGCGCCTCCAGACACGTCCGTCGCGGGCGAGGAGCTCGTCCGCCTCGGGCGGACCCCACGTCCCGGGCTTGTACTGCTCGAGCGGGCCGCCCTGCTTCGCCCAGAACTCCTCGATCGGGTCGAGGATCTTCCAGCTCAGCTCCACCTCCTGATGGCGCGGGAACAGCGGCGGGTCGCCCAGCAGCACGTCGAGGATGAGTCGCTCGTAGGCCTCGGGGCTCGCCTCGGTGAAGGCGTGGCCGTAGCCGAAGTCCATCGTGACGTCGCGCACCTGCATCCCCGCGCCCGGCACCTTGGAGCCGAAGCGGATGGTGACGCCCTCGTCAGGCTGCACGCGGATGACGAGCGCGTTCTGACCGAGCGCCGAGGTCTGCTCCTCGGCGAAGAGGTACTGTGGGGCGCGCTTGAACACGACGGCGATCTCGGTGACGCGACGTCCCAGGCGCTTGCCGGCGCGCAGGTAGAAGGGCACCCCGGCCCAGCGTCGGGTGTCGACGTTGAGCTTGATCGCGGCGTAGGTCTCGGTGACCGACTCGGGGTTCATCCCGTCTTCGTCGAGGAAGCCGACGACCTTCTCGCCGCCCTGCCATCCGCCCGAGTACTGACCGCGCGCGGTCGCCGTCGAGAGGTCCTCGTCGAGGTGCACCGCCGAGAGCACCTTCTCCTTCTCGGCACGCAGGTCGGCGGCGTCGAACGACACCGGCTCCTCCATGGCTGTGAGGGCGAAGAGCTGCAGCAGGTGGTTCTGGATGACGTCGCGGGCCGCGCCGATGCCGTCGTAGTAGCCGGCCCGGCCGCCGACGCCGATGTCCTCGGCCATCGTGATCTGCACGTGGTCGACGTAGTTGGCGTTCCAGATGGGCTCGTAGAGCTGGTTGGCGAAGCGCAGAGCGAGGATGTTCTGCACCGTCTCCTTGCCCAGGTAGTGGTCGATGCGGAACACCGCGTCGGGCGGGAAGACCGACTCGACCACGGCGTTGAGCTCGCGGGCCGTCTGCAGGTCCGAGCCGAACGGCTTCTCGATCACGACGCGACGCCACTGACCGGGCTCGCCATCCTGGCCGCCCTTCGGGTCGGCGAGGCCGGAGCGGCGCAGCTGCTCGGTGACCTGCGGGAACGACTTCGGCGGGATCGAGAGGTAGAACGCGTGGTTGCCCATGGTGCCGCGCTCACGGTCGAGCTCGTCGAGCGTGGCCTTGAGGCGGTCGAACGCCGCGTCGTCGTCGAACTCGCCCTGCACGAAGCGGATGCCCTGCGCGAGCTGGTTCCAGACGTCCTCGTCGAACGTGGTGCGGGCGTGATCCCGCACCGCGTCGTGGACGACCTTCGCGAAGTCCTGGTCCTCCCAGTCGCGGCGCGCGAAGCCGACGAGTGCGAAGCCCGGCGGCAGCAGGCCGCGGTTGGCGAGGTCGTAGACCGCTGGCATGAGCTTCTTGCGCGACAGGTCGCCCGTGACGCCGAAGATCACGAGCCCGCTCGGACCGGCGATGCGGTTCAGGCGGCGATCGTAGGAGACCCGGAGCGGATTCGACTCCGGGGTGATCTCTGCTGGGGACATGGCTCAGGCGACCGCCGAACGGATCTGCTGGATGCCGGCGGCGACGTCGCTCAGCGTCAGGGTGAGCACCGGGCGACCGTGCTCGGCGAGCACGCTCGCGTCGCCGGCGGCCTGGGCGCGGATGAGCTGGCCGAAGGTGAAGGGACGGTCGGGGATCTGCAGGTCGGGGCCGTCGCTGTCGGCGTCGGCGACGATCTGCAGGAAGACGCCGACCGGCGCTCCGCCCTTGTGGTACTGGCCGGTCGAGTGCAGGAAGCGCGGGCCCCAGCCGAAGGTGACCGGGCGGCCCGAGCGCGCGGCGAGGGCGTCGCGCACCGACTCGAGCTCGCTGTGGGCGAGGCGGTCGAGGTAGGCCTGCACCGCGATGTAGCCGTGATCCTGGACCGTCGCGAGCAGCGCGTCCACCGCGGCGGCGACGGTCTGCTCGGCGGGGGAGAGGTCGCCCTTGACGCGCACCTGCACGGCGCCGTCGACGAAGATCGGCTCCTCGGGGGCGGGCGTCGCGTCGAGCAGGCTGCGCGCGGCGGCCTTGGCCGACTCGACGTCGGGCTGGTCGAAGGGGTTGATGCCCAGCAGACCACCGGCGACCGCGACTGCGTACTCCCAGGTGAGGATCTGGGCGCCGAGCGAGCCCGACACCTCGATCTCACCCTCGCGCACCTCGCGGGTGGCCTCGGCGTCGGCGACCAGGCGCACGATCTGCACGTCGGCGGCGCCGCTCGTGAGTTCCGGCGCATCCAGGCCGACGACGACCGGGAGCAGGCCCGTGCCGTCCTTGCCGGTCGACTCGGCGATGAGCTGCTCGACCCAGTCGCCGAAGCCGACGATGTGGGTGCCGTCGGCGACGATCACGATCTTGTCGCGCAGGGGCTTCGTGCCGCCGATCGCGGCGCCGAGCACGAGGCCCGGGTTGCTCTCGCGGTCGATCGCGAGCTCGAGGGAGGCGGCCTGCACCTCGTCGAGCAGCTCGCGGATGTCGGCGCCGGCGAGGCCGCTCGGCACGAGGCCGAAGGCGGTGATCGCCGAGTAGCGTCCGCCGACGTTGGGGTCGGCGTTGAACACGCGGTAGCCGTCGGCGCGCGCGGCCTGGTCGAGCGGCGAGCCGGGGTCGGTCACGATGACGATGCGCTCGGTCGGCTCGATGCCGGCCTCGCGGAACGCCGCCTCGTAGACGCGCTTCTGGCTGTCCGTCTCGAGGGTCGAACCCGACTTCGACGAGATGACCACGGCGGTCTTCTCCAGGCGGTCGGCGAGGGCCGAGCGCACCTGGCGCGGGTCGGTCGAGTCGAGCACGGTCAGCGGCACGCCGTAGGTGCGCGTGATGACCTCGGGGGCCAGCGACGAGCCGCCCATGCCGCCGAGCACGATGTGCTCGACGCCCTTGGCGTGCAGGTCCTCACGCAGGGCGAGGATGTCGTCGACGAGCCCGGCGCTGATCGCGGCGGCCTCGACCCAGCCGAGTCGCTTCGACGACTCGTCCTCGGCCGCGGCGCCCCAGAGCGTCGGGTCCTGCGTCGTGATGCCGCCGGCGACGCCGTCGCTGACGAGCTGCGGCACGATGCGCTCGACCGCCTCCGCGGCCGCGCCGGTGGCGTGGACCGTGGCACTCACTTGGCGGCCTCCAGCGCGGCGGTGACCGTGTCGAGCAGCTCGTTCCAGGACACGATGAACTTCTCGACGCCCTCCTTCTCGAGCACGGCGCTGACGTCGTCGTAGTCGACGCCCACGGCGGCGATCGCGGCGAAGACCTCGTCGGCCGCCGCGTAGGAGCCGGTGACCGCGTCGCCGGTGACGACGCCGTGGTCGAAGGTCGCCTCGAGGGTCTTCTCGGGCATCGTGTTGACGACGCCGTCGACGGCGAGCTCGGTCACGTAGAGCGTGTCGGGCAGGTTCGGGTCCTTGACGCCGGTCGAGGCCCAGAGCGGACGCTGCACGTTCGCGCCCGAGCCGAGCAGCGCCTGGGCGCGGTCGCTCGCGAACTCCTCCTCGTAGAGGCGGTAGGCGAGCTGGGCGTTCGCGACGCCGAGCTTGCTCTTGAGCGCGAGGGCCTCGTCGGTGCCGATCGCCTCGAGGCGCTTGTCGGTCTCGGTGTCGACACGCGACACGAAGAACGAGGCGACCGAGCGGATGGTCGACAGGTCGATGCCCGCGGCCTGCGCCTTCTCGAGACCGGTCAGGTAGGCCTGGATGACCTGACGGTGGCGCTCGAGGCTGAAGATCAGGGTCACGTTGACGCTGATGCCGAGGCCGATGACCTCGGTGATGGCCTCGAGGCCCTCGATCGTCGCGGGGATCTTGATCATCGCGTTGGGGCGGTCGACCGTGGCCCAGAGCTGCTTGGCCTGGGCGATCGTGCCGGCGGCGTCGTGCGCGAGGCCCGGCTCGACCTCGATCGAGACGCGGCCGTCCTCGCCCTCGGTGGAGTCGTAGACGCCGCGGAAGACGTCGGAGGCGGCGCGCACGTCGTCGGTCGTGATCGCGAACACGGCGTCGGTGACGCTGGTGCCCGCGGCAGCGAGGGTCGCGACCTGCTCGTCGTACGCCTCGCCCTTGGCGAGGGCGCCGGCGAAGATCGTCGGGTTGGTCGTGACGCCGACGACGTCGCGCTCGGCGATCAGCTTCTCGAGGCCGCCCGAGGCGATGCGCTCACGCGAGAGGTCGTCGAGCCAGATGCTGACGCCGACGGCGGACAGCTGGGCGGTGGGGGTGGTGTCGGACATGATCCGGATTCTCTTCTCTGTCTGTTCTGACGTGTCGGGTCGGCCGGATCAGGCGCGCGCGGCGGCGATCGACTCGGTGGCGGCCGCGACGGCGGCCTCGGTCGTGATGCCGAACTCGCGGAACAGCGTCTTGTAGTCGGCGGACGCGCCGAAGTGCTCGATCGAGACGCTGCGCCCGGCGTCGCCGAGGAACGGCGCCCAGGTCAGCTTCAGGCCGGCCTCGATCGAGACGCGGGCCTTGACGGCGGCCGGAAGGACCGACTCGCGGTAGGCGGCGTCCTGAGCGAGGAACCACTCCTGGCTCGGGACCGACACGACGCGGGCGTTGACGCCCTGGCCACGCAGCACCTCGCGGGCTTCGACGGCGATCTGCACCTCCGAGCCGGTGGCCAGGAAGATCACGTCGGGGGTGCCGTTCGGCGCCTCGGCGAGCACGTAGGCGCCCTTGGCGGTGTTCGAGGCGGCCGCGAAGGTGTCGCCCGAGGCGTCGCCCTCTCCGCGCTCGAAGACCGGCAGGTTCTGGCGGCTGAGCACGAGGCCGACTGGGCCGTCGCGGTGCTCGATGATCGCCTTCCACGCCCAGGCCGTCTCGTTGGCGTCGGCGGGGCGCACGATCGTCAGGTTCGGGATGGCGCGCAGCGCGGTGAGCGTCTCGACCGGCTGGTGGGTCGGGCCGTCCTCGCCGAGGGCGACCGAGTCGTGCGTCCAGACGAACACCGAGGGGATGCCCATGAGAGCGGCCAGACGGACGGCGGGGCGCATGTAGTCGCTGAAGATGAGGAAGGTCGCGCCGAACGGGCGGGTCTTGCCGTGCAGCACGATGCCGTTGATGATCGCGCCCATGGCGTGCTCGCGGATGCCGAAGTGCAGCACGCGCCCGTAGGGGTTCGCCGTCCACATGGCGGTCGAGCGCTCGGCCGGCGCGAAGGAGCCGGCCTCCTCGATCGTGGTGTTGTTCGACTCGGCCAGGTCGGCCGATCCGCCCCAGAACTCGGGCAGCAGCGGCGCGAGGCCGTTGATCGACTTGCCGGAGGCGACGCGGGTCGAGACGTCCTTGCCGGGCTCGAACACCGGCAGCGCCGCGGCGATGCCCTCGGGCAGCTCGCCCGCCTCGAGGCGGTCGAAGAGCTGCTTGCGCTCGGGGTTGGCGGCGGCCCAGGCGTCGAAGCCCTTCTGCCACTCGGCGCGCTCGGCCTGGCCGCGCTCGATGGCGCCGCGGGTGTGAGCGATGACGTCGTCGGCGACGTCGAAGTGCTTCTCGGGGTCGAAGCCGACGGCCTTCTTCAGCCCGGCGACCTCGTCGCCGCCCAGAGCGGATCCGTGGATCTTGCCGGTGTTCTGCTTGGTCGGCGAGGGCCAGCCGATGATGGTCTTGAGCACGATCAGCGAGGGCTGCGTCGTGTTGGCCTTGGCGGTCTCGATCGCGTCGAACAGCTCGGCGACGTTCTCGACGTAGCCGGCCTTGGTGTTCCAGTCGACCGTCTGCACCTGCCAGCCGTAGGCGGCGTAGCGCGCGGCGACGTCCTCGCCGAGGGCGATGTCGGTGTCGTCCTCGATCGAGATCTGGTTCGAGTCGTAGATCGCGATCAGGTTGCCGAGCTGCTGCAGTCCGGCGAGCGAGCCGGCCTCGCTGGTCACGCCCTCCTGGATGTCGCCGTCGCTGGCGATCACGTAGACGTGGTGGTCGAAGGGGCTGGTGCCCGCGGCGGCCTCGGGGTCGAACAGGCCGCGCTCGTAGCGCTGCGCGTAGGCGAAGCCGACGGCGGAGGCGAGGCCCTGGCCGAGCGGGCCGGTGGTGATCTCGACGCCCTTGGTGTGCCCGTACTCCGGGTGGCCGGGGGTGAGGGAGCCCCAGGTGCGCAGGGCCTCGAGGTCCTTCAGCTCGAGGCCGTAGCCGCCGAGGTAGAGCTGCACGTACTGGGTCAGCGAGCTGTGGCCCGCCGAGAGGATGAAGCGGTCGCGTCCGATCCACTGGTCGTCGCTGGGGTCGCGACGCATGACCTTCTGGAAGAGCAGGTAGGCGGCGGGGGCCAGGCTGATGGCCGTTCCGGGGTGGCCGTTGCCGACCTTCTCCACGGCGTCCGCGGCGAGGACTCGAGCCGTGTCAACGGCCTTCGCGTCGATGGGTTCCCAGTTCAGAGCTGTCACGGTGGAGTGTGACCCTTCGTTAGGTTCGCGACGCTGCATCGCGGCGCCACGGGTGGAAATCGTCTCGCCGAGCTCTGCGCGCCGCGTCGAACCACAGGAAGCGGGCGACAACGCACGGGTCGGCATCGGCACCGGCGAGCAGTCCCGATCCTAGACCGGCGACCCCGCTCGCTGCCGAATCGGAGCCCGCGTCCAGGAGACGTGTACATGGTTGTATATACAGCATGCTTCGCCCGCGCGGCCCCGCATCCGACCCGCGCGTCGTCACGTAGACTCCTGTCCTGTCGCGCCGTCTCACCCCGGCGCACCGCCAGAGTCGTCGCCTCGCTTTCGCCGGCGGCGCGGCACCCGCACGTCACACGTCTGAGGAACCATGCAGCCTGTCGCCGAGTCCGCGAGCCCGCAGCTCGAGAGGATCGGCGTCCGCCGCAAGATCAAGGCCTACGTCGCACTGACCAAGCCCCGCGTGATCGAGCTGCTGCTCGTCACGACCGCGCCGGTCATGATCCTGGCCGCGCAGGGCATCCCGAATCTCTGGCTGCTGCTCGGCACCCTCGTCGGCGGATCGCTGTCGGCGGCCTCGGCGAACGCCTTCAACTGCTATATCGACCGCGACATCGACAAGGTGATGGAGCGCACGAAGAAGCGCCCCCTCGTCACCGGCGAGCTGTCGCCGCGCGAGGCCCTGGTCTTCGCCTGGGCGACCGGCATCGGCTCGACCATCTGGCTCGGCCTGCTCATGAACTGGCTCGCCGCCGCGCTCTCGGTCGTCGCGATCCTGTTCTACGTCTTCGTCTACACGCTCTGGCTCAAGCGCCGCACGCCGCAGAACATCGTCTGGGGCGGCGCCGCCGGCTGCATGCCCGTGCTGATCGGCTGGGCCGCCGTGACCGGCTCGCTCGACTGGGCGCCGGTCATCCTGTTCGGCATCGTGTTCCTCTGGACTCCGCCGCACTACTGGCCGCTCTCGATGCGCTACAAGGCCGACTACGCCGCCGTGTCGGTTCCGATGCTCGGCGTCGTGCGCGGGGGGACCGCGGTCGGGCTGCAGGTCGTGCTCTACGCCTGGGCGACCGTCGCCTGCTCGCTGCTGCTCGTGCCGCTCGCGCAGATGGGCATGATCTACGGCGTCGTCGCGCTCGCCTCGGGCGCCTGGTTCGTCGTCGAGTCGCACAAGCTCTACAGCCGCGCGGTGCGCGGCGCCGAGATCAAGCCGATGCGCGTCTTCCACGCCAGCATCAGCTACCTCACGCTCGTCTTCCTCGCGGTGGGCATCGACCCGCTCGTGCACCTGCCCATCCCGTTCTGATCGGAGCGCGGAGATGAGGATCATGACCCCGCTCGGCTGGGCGGCGTCCCGCTGGCAGCTCGGCCCTCGCGCCCTGCGCTGGGGCACCACGGCGGCACTCGTGGTGAGCGTGCTGATCGTGCTCGGCGGGGGAGTCGTGCGCGTCACCGGATCCGGGCTCGGCTGCCCGACCTGGCCGACCTGCGACGGGCAGAGCGTCATCCAGCTCGTGCCCGACTCGATCCACCTCCTCATCGAGCAGACGAACCGGATGCTGACGGGCCTGCTCATCGTCGCCGTCGGCTGGGCGATCATCGCGGCGCGCCTGCAGCGCCCGCGCGACCGCGTGCTGACCCGCCTCGCCTGGTCGCAGTTCTGGCTCGTCGTCGCCAACGCGGTCGCCGGCGGCTTCACCGTGCTGTTCAAGCTGAGTCCGTGGATGGTCGCCGTGCACTTCGTGCTCGCGATCGGACTGCTCACGACGGCGACGCTCACCTGGCATCGCGCCCGTGCCGGGCTCCGGCACGAGAATCCGCCGCGCGCGCCGCGCGCCGCCCGCACGCTGGCGTGGACGCTCGTCGCCGCGACGCTCGTGCTCATCCTCGTCGGCACCCTCGTGACCGGGTCGGGACCGCACTCCGGCGACTCGCAGGAGGTGACGCGGATGCCGTTCCACTGGGAGTCGGTCACGCTCGTCCACGCCGTGCTCGGCACGGCGGTGCTCGTGCTCGGCATCGCCCTGCTCGTCGTGCTGCGCGGCTACCCGCTCGCGCGCGGTCGGGCGCTCGCCTTCGTCGTCGTGACGCTGCTGCAGGGCGCGCTCGGCGCCGTGCAGGCGCTCACGGGCCTCCCGGAGTGGCAGGTCGCCCTGCACCTGGTCGGCGCGTCGCTGGTCTGGATCGGCGCCCTGCGCGTGCTGCTCGACACCGACACCCGCCTCTTCGCGGTGCGCGACATCCCCACGGCGCCGACGCGCGCCGCTGAGCCGGTCGCGGCATCCTGAACCCGGCCGACCAGTCGCCTGCGTCACGGCTCCGCGCCCTGTAGACTTGGTGAGTTCAGGAGCGTCGTCGCTCGGTCCGCTGCTCCGGACGAGGCTCCGCTGCCCCGGTCGAGATCGGCTCCTGAATCCCGCGTCTGCGCACCGGAACCCCGCGCAGCCTGACGCACCGACACGGACAGGACAGTCCGCTTCGGCAGAAACGAGGTAACCCATGTCCGATGTGCTCATCGACCGACCCGAACTGGCCTCTCTCGGCCAGTACGAATTCGGGTGGGCCGACTCCGACGCCGCCGGCGCGATCGCCAAGCGCGGTCTCTCCGACCAGATCGTCAGCGAGATCTCCGCGCTCAAGAGCGAACCGGAGTGGATGACCAAGAACCGCCTCAAGGCGCTCAGCATCTTCCACCGCAAGCCGATGCCCACCTGGGGCGCCGACCTCAGCGGCATCGACTTCGACAACATCAAGTACTTCGTGCGGTCGACGGAGAAGCAGGCCCAGTCGTGGGAGGACCTGCCCGAGGACATCCGCAACACCTACGACCGCCTGGGCATCCCCGAGGCCGAGCGCAAGCGCCTCGTCGCCGGTGTCGCGGCGCAGTACGAGTCCGAGGTCGTCTACCACCAGATCCAGGAGGATCTGGAGGCGCAGGGCGTCATCTTCATGGACACCGACACGGCGCTCAAGGAGCACCCGGAGTTCTTCGAGGAGTACTTCGGCTCGGTCATCCCCTCGGGCGACAACAAGTTCGCTGCGCTGAACACGGCCGTCTGGTCGGGCGGATCGTTCGTCTACGTGCCCAAGGGCGTGCACGTCGAGATCCCGCTGCAGGCCTACTTCCGCATCAACACCGAGAACATGGGCCAGTTCGAGCGCACGCTGATCATCGCCGACGAGGGCAGCTACGTGCACTACATCGAGGGCTGCACCGCCCCGATCTACAAGTCCGACTCGCTGCACTCGGCCGTCGTCGAGATCATCGTGAAGAAGAACGCCCGCGTGCGCTACACGACGATCCAGAACTGGTCGAACAACGTCTACAACCTGGTCACGAAGCGCGCGATCGCGCACGAGGGCGCGACCATGGAGTGGATCGACGGCAACATCGGCTCGAAGGTGACGATGAAGTACCCGTCGATCTTCCTCGCGGGCGAGCACGCCAAGGGCGAGACCCTCTCGGTGGCCTTCGCGGGCCCCGGCCAGCACCAGGACGCCGGCGCGAAGATGATCCACATGGCGCCGTACACGACGTCGTCGATCGTCTCGAAGTCGATCGCCCGCGGCGGCGGCCGTGCCGGCTACCGGGGAGAGGTGCGCGTGGATGCCGGCGCCCACCACGCCGCCAACACGGTGCGCTGCGACGCGCTGCTGGTCGACACGATCTCGCGCTCGGACACCTACCCGGCCATCGACATCCGCGTGGATGACGTGCAGCTCGGCCACGAGGCGACCGTGTCGCGTGTGAGCGAGGAGCAGCTCTTCTACCTGCAGTCGCGCGGCATGCCCGAAGACGAGGCCATGGCGATGATCGTGCGCGGCTTCATCGAGCCGATCGCGCGCGAGCTGCCGATGGAGTACGCCCTGGAACTGAACAAGCTCATCGAGATGAGCATGGAAGGCAGCGTCGGATGACCCTGGTCGACACCGCCCCGTCCACCCCCGGATCGGCGGCGCCGATCCAGACGCGCTCGGAGCGTCCGACCTCCTTCGACCCGGCCGACTTCGGCACGCCCAGCGGGCGCGAGGTCAACTGGAAGCTGTCGGACACCGCGCGCCTCGCGCCGCTGTTCGCCGACGAGGAGACCTCGGGCGCCGTTGAGTACGACCTGTCGGCCCTCGAGGCCGCCGGCGTCCTCGTGACGGGCGACGACGCCGCGCGCGGCGAGATCTTCCGCCCGGAGGACCTGCCCAGCGCGATCGCCTGGAAGCGCAGTGAGACCGGGCTGCACGTGCGCATCCCGGCCGGCGAGGTGCTCTCCGAGCCGCTCATCGCGCGCCTGCGTGGTCTCGGCGCCGGACTGCACGGCAACGACCACATCGTGATCGAGGCGCTGCCCGACAGCGTCGCGACCGTGGTGCTCGACCACAGCGGCACGGCGGCGCTCGCTCAGAACGTCGAGATCATCGTGCGCGACCGCGCCACGCTGACCGTCATCACGGTGCAGCAGTGGGAGGACGACGCGGTGCACGCCGCGGCCCATCAGGCGGTCGTCGGCGAGCGCGCCACCCTCAAGCACATCGTCGTCTCCTTCGGCGGCGGCGTCGTGCGCGTCAACCCGTCGGTGCGTCTCGCCGGGCAGGGCTCGGAGACCGCGCTCTACGGTCTCGCCTTCTCGGACGCGGGCCAGCACCTCGAGTCGCAGGTGTACCTGTTCCACGAGGGCCAGGACACCAAGGGCGACGTGCTCTACAAGGGCGCGCTGCAGGGGCAGGGTGCGCGCACGGTCTGGATCGGCGACGTGCTCATCGGACCCGACGCGACCGGCACCGACAGCTACGAGAAGAACCAGAACCTCGTGCTGACCGACGGCACCCGCGCCGACAGCATCCCGAACCTCGAGATCGAGACCGGCGACATCGCCGGCGCCGGTCACGCGAGCGCGACCGGACGCTTCGACGACGAGCAGCTGTTCTACCTGCAGGCGCGCGGCATCACCGAGGAGACGGCCCGCCGTCTCGTCGTCGCCGGCTTCCTCATGGAGATCGTGCAGCGCATCGGCATCCCCGAGCTCGAGGAACGCCTCGCGGCCGACATCGAGGCCGAGCTCGCGCGCGGCGCGGGTCTCGCTCCGGCGTCGAAGGCGGGGGCATGACCTCGACCCGCGTTCTGGCGCTCGACGAGCTGAGCCAGGACGAAGCGCATCGCGTCGTCGTCGAGGGCATCGCGATCGCCGTGGTGCTCGACTCGTCGGGCACGGTGCACGCGATCGGCGACACCTGCACGCACGGCGACATCTCGCTCGCCGAGGGCTTCGTCGAGGGCGACACCCTCGAGTGCTGGGCGCACGGCTCCAAGTTCGAGCTGACGACCGGCAAGCCCCTCACCCTCCCGGCCTACGAGCCGGTCCCCGTCTTCGCCGTCGAGATCGTCGACGGCGACGTGTACATCGATCCGAGCCAGAAGCTCGCGGTCTGAATCAGAAGCAGCAAGGAAGAAGCATGAGCACCCTCGAGATCCGCGACCTCCAGGTCAGCATCGAGACCGACCAGGGCACGAAGCCGATCCTCAAGGGCGTCGACCTGACGATCGAGAGCGGCGGGATCCACGCGATCATGGGCCCCAACGGCTCGGGCAAGTCGACCCTCGCGTACACGATCGCCGGCCACCCGCGCTACAACGTCGACGGCGGCACCATCACCCTCGACGGCGAGGACGTGCTGGCGATGAGCGTCGACGAGCGCGCCCGCGCCGGTCTCTTCCTCGCGATGCAGTACCCGGTCGAGATCCCGGGTGTCACGGTCGCGAACTTCCTGCGCACCGCCAAGACCGCGATCGACGGCGAGGCGCCGGCGATCCGCGGCTGGGCCAAGACGGTCAACGAGCACATGGACCAGCTGCGCATGGACAAGTCCTTCTCGGCGCGCAACGTCAACGAGGGCTTCTCGGGCGGCGAGAAGAAGCGTCACGAGATCCTGCAGCTCGAGCTGCTCAAGCCGCGCTTCGCGGTGCTCGACGAGACCGATTCGGGCCTCGACGTGGATGCGCTCAAGATCGTCTCCGAGGGCGTCAACCGCGCCCACGAGACCAGCGATCTCGGCGTGCTGCTGATCACGCACTACACGCGCATCCTGCGCTACATCCAGCCCACGCACGTGCACGTCTTCGTGAACGGCCGCGTCGCGGAGGAGGGCGGCCGCGAGCTGGCCGACCGCCTCGAGGACGAGGGCTACGACCGCTACCTCACCGCCCAGGCGTAAGCTCCGGCGCACCGCTACCGCCGATCGAGATCCCCGAGGAGGCCGGAATGCCCACTGCTCTCGAGCCGAAGCTCTTCGACGACGTCGAAGAGGGGCTGAAGAACGTGATCGACCCCGAGCTCGGGGTCAACATCGTCGACCTCGGCCTCGTCTACGACCTGGCCTGGGATGACGAGAACGACGCGCTGATCATCTCGATGACGCTGACGTCGGCGGGCTGCCCGCTGACCGATGTGATCGAGGAGCAGGTCGGTCAGTCGCTCGACGGCATCGTCGAGCGCTTCCGGATCAACTGGGTGTGGATGCCGCCGTGGGGTCCCGAGCGCATCACCGACGACGGCCGCGACATGATGCGCGCGATCGGATTCAGCATCTGATCGACGCGCACCCGCGACGAGCGAGAGCCCCGTACCGCTGAGGTGCAGGGCTCTCCTGCATGCGGAGCACGCCGGTCGCGGTGAGTCAGGCCGCGGCGAGGCGGCGTTCGCGCCGGGCGGCGAGGGCGTCGGCTCCGCGCCAGCAGAGGGGGATCAGCAGCGCCGCGATGCCCGCCTTCACGATCCCGCCGGGGATGAACGGCACGAGTCCGCTCAGGAGCGCCGCCTGGAACGGGGTGTCGGCGATGCCGCTCCAGGCTGCGGGCCCGAGGGCCGTGAACGAGGCGTAGAGCCAGGGGACGCCGATCGCGAAGGTGACGACCGTGCCGGCGAGGAAGGTGAGCAGCGCGCGCAGTCGCCGGCGATCCCATTCGTGCTCGGAGAGCCATCCGACGAACGCCGCCGACGCGACATAGCTGACGATGAAGCCGCCGCTGGGCCCGGTGAGCACGTGCACGCCCGAGCTGAGACCGCTGAACACGGGCGCGCCGGCGGCGCCGAGAGCGGCGTAGAGGATCATCGCGATCGCTCCGCGGGCGGCGCCGAGGCTCGCGCCGACGAGCAGCACGGCGAGCGTCTGGCCGGTGATGGGCACGATCGGCAGCGGGATGGAGGCCTGAGCGAGCAGCGCGGTGAGCAGCACGGCCCCGACGACGAGCAGGACGTCGACGCCGAGGGATCGCCGGATGACGCGGTCGGCGAGCACGAGCCTCGGCGAGGCGCCGCTCATGCGCTCATCCCCGTGCCCAGCGTGACCGGCTCCGCTCGCGCGGCGCGATCGGGACTCCCGCCCTGCGCTCGCCCGGGCTGCGTCGAGCGCAGCTCGAGCCCGGCGAGCATCAGCTCGGCGCCGAGCAGCACCGCGTCGACGGGAGCATCGGCGGAGGCGTCGGAGTGTTCCGGATCGAGCCCGACGCGGGAGCTGGTGACGCCGAGGACGTCGGCGTGTGCGCGCTGCTGCACGAGCACGGCGTCGCCCAGCACCAGGTCGAGCAGCGCCGTCGCGACGACTCCGGCGACCGGGGAGTCGTGGCGCGGGCTGAGGGCCGAGCGGAGGCGCTCGTGCGCGGCGTCGGCTCCCAGCCCGAGCGCGCGGGTGCTGAGCACGACCTCGGCCCCGTCGCGGAAGGCGAGCACGGCGTCGCGCACGGCCTCCACCTCGGCGAGCGTCGCCGTGCGCCAGTCGGCGTCGGACGGCGGCGACGGACGGGCCGCGGCGAGGATACGGTCGGCGACCGCGGCGAGCAGGGTCTGCTTGTTCTCGACGTGCCAGTAGAGCGCGCTCGGCTGCACGCCGAGGGCGGCGGCGAGTCGGCGCATCGTGAGCTCGGGCAGGCCGTGCTCGTCGAGGAGAGCGAGGGCCGTGCCGATGACGGCGTCGCGATCGTGACGCGCGGAGTTGCGGTCGACGGGCATGCCCTCACTATAGTGAACGCCGTTCAGGTGAACGCTGTTCAGGAGGCGTGCCCGACACCCCCCGACCCCGAACCCGAGGAGCTGCCATGGCCCGGTCCCCCCGCTTCGACACGCGCGACATCGCGCGCATCGCCGTCTTCGCCGCGATCATCGCCGCGCTCGGGCTCATCGCCCCCATCCAGCTCCCCGGTCTCGTGCCGATCACGGCACAGACGCTCGGCGTGATCCTCGCCGGGGCCGTGCTGGGGCCGCTGCGCGGACTCGCCGCGGTCGCCGTGTTCGAGGTGCTGGTGCTCGTCGGCCTCCCTCTCCTGTCCGGGGGATTCGGCGGCCCGTCGGTGTTCGTCGGCTTCAGCGCCGGCTACCTGCTCGGCTGGCTGCCCGGAGCGTTCGTCACCGGCCTCCTCGCCTACAGCGGGCGCGGGGCGCTCGCCTGGTGGCGCGTCGCACTCGGCGCGGTCGTCGGCGGGATCGTCGTCATCTACGCGATCGGCATCCCGGTGCAGGCGGCGCTGACCGGGCTGCCGCTCGGGGCCACCGCGCTCGGCAGCCTGCTGTTCGTCCCGGGCGACGCGATCAAGGTCGTCGTCGCGACCCTGCTGACCCTCGCGCTCTGGCGCGCCTACCCTCCGGCGTTCGGACGCCGGGCGGATCGGCGGGGTGTCGCGCGCTCCGCGGCGCCGGTCCCGACGTCCGGCGCACCGGCGACGGGAGCACCGGCCGAGCCGTCGTCGCTGTCTCCCGTCGACGCCGCCGACGCCGGCGAGCGATGAGACGATCCGGTCCGGACACCGGCCCGGACACCGGCCCGGACACCGGCCAGGGCGCCGACCACCCCGCGCCGCGCGAGCTCGTCGTCGACGCGCTCGACGTCGAGCTCGGCGGAACCGTCGTGCTCTCCGAGGTCTCGGTTCGCCTCGACCAGCGCCGCGTCGCCGTGATCGGCGCGAACGGCTCGGGCAAGTCGACGTTCGCCCGGGTGCTCGGCGGACTCGTCCCGCCGACCCGCGGGACGGTCGCCGTGCACGGCATCGACGTGCGACGCGAGCCGAAGCCGCTGCGACGCGCCGTCGGCATCGTGTTCACCAACCCCGACGCGCAGATCCTCATGCCCACCGTCGCCGAAGACGTCGCCTTCTCGCTGCGGGGGAGCGGGCTCGACCGCGCGGAGGCCGCGGACCGCGTCGCCGCGGCGCTCGACGCGTACGGTCTGACCGCGCTGGCCGAATCGCCCGCGCATCAGCTGTCGGGCGGGCAGAAGCAGCTGCTCGCCCTCGCGGCGGTTCTCGTGCGGCGACCCGCCCTCGTCATCGCCGACGAGCCGACGACGCTGCTCGACCTCGGCAATGCGCGTCGGGTCGGCGGCATCCTCATCGACGAGCTCGACGCACAGCTCGTCGTCGTCACGCACGACCTCGAGCTCGCGGCCCGCTGCGACGTGGCGCTCCGCTTCGCCGAGGGGCGTCTCGTGGATGCGGGGGATCCTGCCGCGCTCATCGCCGACTACCGGGCGCTGCACGCGTGATCTCGCTCTACCGGCCCGGAACGAGCCCGCTGCATCGCGCGCCGGCGGGTCTCAAGCTCGCGCTGCTCGCGCTGCTCGGGGTCGGGTTCTCACTGATGCCGCGCCAGCCGATCGTGCTCGGGCTGAGCCTCGCCGCGGGCGGGCTCGTTCTCGTCGTGGCGTTCTTCGCCCTCGCCGAGCTCGCGGGTCGCCCGCTGCTGCGGCAGCTCTGGTCGACGCGCTGGATCGTCGTGGCGATGGTGGGAACCCAGCTGATCTTCCTCACGCCCGGCGACGCGGCCGTGAACACGGTGCGCGTCGTCGCGATCGTGCTGCTCGCGGGGCTGCTCAGCCTCACGACGCGCAGCTCCGATGTGCTGGCCGCCCTCGAGACCGGGCTCGGCCCGTTGCGCCGGCTCGGCGTCGATCCGCGACGGGTCGGCCTGACGCTGTCGCTCGCGATCACGATGGTGCCGGTGATCGCCGCTCTGGCGCAGCGGGTGCGCGAGGCGCAGCGCGCCCGCGGTGTGCGGTTGGGATTCCGTGCGGTCGTGCCGCTGCTCGTGCTCGCGCTGCGGCACGCCGACGACGTCGCCGACGCGCTGTCGGCGCGCGGGGTCGACTGAGGCGCCGGCTTCCGCCTCGGTGGTCGCGTCGGCGCGGAGTGCCGGGCTGACGTAAACTGGGCGGCTGGCTCTCGTCATCGTCACCCGATGCCGCGCCCGCGCGTCGCCGCCGACGCTCCCAGACCTCTCCCGCATCCCGCAGATCGGACCTCCATCGTGCTCGCCGTCCACGACCTCGAACTCCGCGTGGGCGCCCGCCTGCTCATGGAGAACGTGAACTTCCGCGTCGACGCCGGCGACAAGATCGGCCTCGTCGGCCGCAACGGCGCCGGCAAGACCACGATGACGAAGGTGCTCGCGGGCGAGTCGCTGCCGACCGCAGGTCGCATCGACCGCACCGGCGAGATCGGCTACCTGCCGCAGGACCCGCGCTCCGGCGACCCGGAGTCGACGGCCCGCACCCGCATCCTCGACGCCCGTGGACTCGGCCAGCTCGTGATCGACCTGCGCCAGGCCACCGAGGACATGGCGTCGACGGATGCGAAGGTCAGCGAGGCGGCGATGGCCCGCTACGGCCGGGTCGAAGACCGCTTCCTCGCGCAGGGCGGCTACGCCGCGGAGGCCGAGGCCGCCGCGATCGCGTCGAACCTCGCCCTGCCCGACCGCATCCTCGACCAGCCGCTCAAGACTCTCTCCGGCGGTCAGCGGCGCCGTATCGAGCTGGCACGCATCCTGTTCTCGGGCGCCGACACGATGCTGCTCGACGAGCCCACCAACCACCTCGACGCCGACAGCGTCGTGTGGCTGCGCGAGTTCCTCAAGGGCTACCCGGGCGGCGTCATCATGATCAGCCACGATGTCGAGCTCGTCGGCGAGACCGTCAACAAGGTCTTCTACCTGGATGCGAACCGCCAGGTCATCGACGTCTACAACATGGGCTGGAAGCACTACCTGCGCCAGCGCGAGGCCGACGAGGAGCGCCGCAAGAAGGAGCGCGTCAACGTCGAGAAGAAGGCCTCGCAGCTGCAGCAGCAGGCCGCGCGCTTCGGTGCCAAGGCCTCGAAGGCGGCCGCCGCGCACCAGATGGTCGCGCGTGCCGAGAAGATGCTCTCCGGACTCGACGAGGTGCGTCAGGTCGACCGCGTCGCCAAGCTGCGTTTCCCCGAGCCGGCCGCCTGCGGGCGCACGCCGCTCGCGGCATCCAACCTGTCGAAGAGCTACGGCTCGCTCGAGATCTTCACTTCTGTCGACCTCGCGATCGACCGCGGCTCGAAGGTCGTCGTGCTCGGCTTCAACGGCGCCGGCAAGACGACGCTGCTGCGCATGCTCGCCGGCGTGGATGCGCCCGACACGGGTCGCATCGAGCCGGGTCACGGCCTGCGCGTCGGCTACTACGCGCAAGAGCACGAGACCATCGACGTGAAGCGCAGCGTGCTCGAGAACATGAAGAGCTCGTCGCCGAACCTCAACGACACCGAGGCCCGCAAGGTGCTCGGCTCGTTCCTGTTCACCGGCGACGACGGCCACAAGCTGGCCGGCGTGCTCTCCGGCGGCGAGAAGACCCGCCTGGCGCTGGCGATGATCGTCGTCTCGGGCGCGAACGTGCTGCTGCTCGACGAGCCGACCAACAACCTCGACCCGGCGAGCCGCGAGGAGATCCTCTCGGCGCTGGCCGGTTACTCGGGCGCCGTCGTGCTCGTCTCGCACGACCCGGGTGCGGTCGAGGCGCTGAACCCCGAGCGCGTGCTGATCCTGCCCGAGGGCGTCGAGGACCACTGGAATAAGGAGTACGCCGAGCTCATCGAGCTCGCGTAAGCGCTCCGACGATCCGACGTCAGCGCACGCTGTCGAGCAGCTCGTCCTCGATGTCGGCGTCGCTGAGTCGTCGGCGCCGCTTCGGTTCCGGCTTCGGCAGTCCGGCGCGCTCGGCGGCCTCCTCGCGGGCGATCCGCCGTTCGCGACGCACGGCCCAGACGAGGCCGACGAAGGCGAGGATGCCGAAGGCGATCCACTGCAGCGCGTACGACAGGTGCGGTCCCTCGTCGGGTTCGGGCTTCTGCGAGAGGGTCGGCGTCGCGACGGCGGGGCTCTCGCTCGCCAGCAGCCCGTAGGCGCCCGTGTAGGTCGGGCGGTCGCCGAGGTGCTCGGCGACGGTCGGCAGATGGATGGTGGCCAGCTGTCCCTTCGACGAGGTGCTCGCGCCGATCGTCGGCTCGCTCGCCTTGAGTCGCGCGATGACCGTGACCTCGCCCTTCGGCGCGGCGGGGATGCTGTCGGGCAGATCCTGCTTGTCGCCGACCGAGACCCAGCCGCGGTCGACCAGGAACACGCGGCCGTCGTCGAGCTGCAGCGGCACGAGCACCTCCCAGCCGGGGTTGCCCTCGAGCGGACGGTTGCGCACCAGCGCCTGCTCGCTGCGCAGGTAGCGGCCGGTCAACGTCACGGGCGTCCACTCGTCGTCGAGCTTCCACGAGTCGAGCTCGGGCAGCACCGTGTCGAGGGCGACGGGCTTCGCGTCGTAGTTGTCGACGACGCGCTGGATGGCGGCGACGGCCTCGGCGCGGCGCTCCCACTGCCAGTTCGACAGCAGGGCGCAGGCGATCGCGAACACGATCACGAGGGCGAGGTAGCCGCCCCAGCGACGCAGGAAGCGGATGATCGCGCTCACGAGCGGGCTCCGTCGGGTCGAGGGGCGGAAGCGGCGTCGGTCACCGCGGATCCGGCCGGGACGGCGCCATCCGGCACGACGTCGACCGGGGAGTCGAGCGGCGAGATCACGACGGGGAACCCGCGGGTCGCGAGGTAGTCGCCGAGCGTCGCACGGTGCTCGTCGCACGCGAGCCAGACCTTCACCCGGTCGGCGCCGTGGATGCGGGGGTTGCGCCAGTTCACGCGCCACGCCGCATCGGCGCGGCAGCGTGCCGAGGAGCAGGTCGTGCGGTCCGGGTCGCCGCCGAGGCCGATCACGCGTCGCGGTCCCGCCGCGTGACCTTCACGACGGCGCCCGGACGCGCGACGCGGCGGGTCGTGCGGGGGCCGGCGGCGTTCGCGATCACGACGGCGAAGTACGGCAGGAAGACCGCGCCGAGGATCGGGAGCACCAGCCACCATCCCTTCACGACGACGCAGAGGATCACGCAGACGACGCGGATCGTCATCGCCACGACGTACTTGATCATGCGCGATCGACGCTCCTGCTCGGGTGAGATCGGGAGCTCGGTGACGGCGGCGGACTCGTGGCGCATTGCCCGTCAAGAGTACGTCCGTCGCGGGGGCATCACCTGCACGCCGATAGGCTCGGGAGTCATGACCTCTCGCACCGTTCTCATCACCGGCGGCAACCGCGGCATCGGCCGCGCGATCGCGGAGGAGTTCGTCGCCCAGGGCCACCGCGTGGCCGTCACGGCGCGCTCCGGAGAAGGTCCCGAGGGCGCCCTCACGGTGCGAGCGGATGTGACCGACTCGGCCGCGCTCGACGCGGCTTTCACCGAGGTGGAGGCGAAGCTCGGCCCGGTCGAGGTCGTCGTCGCGAATGCCGGCATCACGCGCGACATGCTGCTGATGCGCATGAGCGAGGACGACTTCGACGCCGTCGTCGACACGAACCTCGGCGGCGCCTTCCGCGTCGTCAAGCGCGCGTCGAAGGGCATGCTCAAGGCCCGCTTCGGCCGCATCGTGCTCATCTCCAGCGTGGTCGGCCTCTACGGCAGCGCCGGTCAGGCGAACTACTCGGCGTCGAAGGCGGGCCTCGTCGGCTTCGCCCGCTCGCTCACCCGCGAGCTCGGCGCCCGCGGCATCACCGCGAACGTCGTCGCGCCCGGCTTCATCGAGACCGAGATGACCGCCGCGCTGCCCGAGGCGCAGCAGGCCGAGTACCTCAAGGCGATCCCGGCGGGCCGCTACGCCAGCGCGAACGAGGTCGCCCGTGTCGTGACCTGGCTCGCCGGCGATGACGCCGGCTACATCTCGGGCGCCGTGATCCCGGTCGACGGCGGCCTGGGCATGGGCCACTGACGCGCAGCGTCGGCAGCGCATCATGACGCGTCGCCCCTCTCGCTCCGGCCGTCCCGCCTCGGCGTCGCGGCACGACGATCGCGCCGAGATCCCGCCGAACCGCGCACGGGTCATCGCCTCGGCGGCGGGTGTCGGACTGATCGGCGCCGCGGTGCAGTGGATCGTCTCGGCGCCGCTCGTGGCGTCGTCGCTGCACGGGGCCGGCTCCGGGGTGCTGCCGATCCCGCTGGCGATCGGCGTCATCCTCACCGCGGGCGTGCTGTTCGCGACCCTGCTCATCGCCGGCTCGGCGCTGCGCCGCGGGGGAGTGGCGGATGCGGTCGCTCGCCGGGTGCTCTGGCCGATCGGCGTCGTCTCGGTCGCGGTCGTCGTCGCGCTCGTGACCGTCAGCTACCTCGTCTGACGACCGCGCTCACGGCCGCCGGCGACGGGCGTGAGCGGATGGGCGTGGGCGTTCGCGGGATCAGACGCGCGGCAGGCCGAGCAGCGGCAGCACGAGAGACAGGTCGCGCTCGTCGAGCAGCACGGCCGCCTCGTCACGGACCGGGGCTTTGGCGTCGAAGCCGATCGACAGGCCGCAGTTCGACATCATGTCGAGGTCGTTCGCTCCGTCGCCGATCGCGATCGTCTGGCTCAGCGGCACATCGAGCGCGGCGGCCCACTCGCGCAGGGCGGTCGACTTGGCGGCGGCGTCGATGATCGGGCCGACGAGCCCGCCGGTCAGTCGGCCGTCGACGACCTCGAGGCGGTTGGCGCGCCAATGATCGAGACCCAGCCGCTCGGCGACGGGGTCGACGATCTCGTGGAATCCACCCGAGACGACGGCGACGTGACCGCCCGCCGCGTGCACGCCCGCGACCAGCTCCGGAACCCCGCGGGTGACCTCGACGCGGGCGCCGACGCGATCGAAGACGCCGTCGTCGAGCCCGGCGAGGGTCGCGGCGCGCTCGCGGAGGCTCTGCTCGAAGTCGAGCTCGCCGTTCATCGCGCGGAAGGTCACGTCGCGCACGGCGTCGGCGGATCCGGCCTCGTCGGCCAGCAGCTCGATCACCTCGTTCTCGATCAGAGTGGAATCGACATCGAGCAGCACGAGGAAGCGGGGCACGGCTCCCGAGCCTAGCGGCGCGACGAGAGCCCCCTGAGCCGCCCCGTCACGCGGAGTCGGAGCGATCGGGATGAGCCCCCGCGATCAGTCGACCCGCTCGCCCTTGCCGACCACCGTGATTCCCGAGTCGGTCACCGTGAAGCCGCGCGCGCGGTCGGCGTCGTGATCGACCCCGATCTGCGCCCCGGGCGAGACGGTGACCTCCTTGTCGAGGATCGCGCGCTGCACGACGGCGCCCGCGCCGATCGTCACCTGGTCGAACACGATCGAGTCGCTCAGCTTCGCCCCGGATCCGATCGTGGTCCACGGTCCGACGACGCTGCGTTCGACATGACCGCCGACGACCACCACGCCGAGCGACACGATCGAGTCGATCACGGTGCCGATCGCGCCGCCCTCGTCGCGCACGAACTTGGCCGGCGGCGAGTTGAGCTGCTGACTGAAGATCGGCCAGTCGCGGTTGTAGAGGTTGAAGACCGGCAGCGCCGAGATGAGGTCCTGGTGGGCTTCGAAGAAGCTGTCGATCGTGCCCACGTCGCGCCAGTAGAACTTGTCGCGGTCGGTCGACCCGGGCACCTCGTTGCGGTTGAGGTCGTACACGGCTGCCTCACCGCGCGAGACGAAGTCCGGCACGATGTCGCCGCCCATGTCGTGGTTCGAGTCGGGCTTCTCGCCGTCACGGATGACCGCATCCATCAGCACGTCGGCGTCGAAGACGTAGTTGCCCATCGAGGCGAGCACCTCGCCGGGGGAGTCGGCGAGACCAACGGGGTTCTTCGGCTTCTCGAGGAACTCGGCGATCTTCGTCGGGTCGTCCGCGTCGGTCTGGATGACGCCGAACTGGTCGGCGAGCGAGATCGGCTGCCGGATCGCCGCGACCGTGACACCGGCGCCCGACTCGATGTGCGCCTCGATCATCTGGCTGAAGTCCATGCGGTAGACGTGATCGGCGCCGACCACGACCACGATGTCGGGCTTCTCGTCGCGCAGCAGGTTGAGGCTCTGCAGGATCGCGTCGGCCGAGCCGCTGAACCAGCGCTTGCCGAGGCGCTGCTGCGCCGGCACCGAGGCGACGTAGGCGCCGAGCATGCCGGAGAGGCGCCAGGTCTGCGAGACGTGACGATCGAGCGAGTGCGACTTGTACTGCGTGAGCACGACGACCTGCCGCAGGCCGGAGTTCACGAGGTTCGACAACGCGAAGTCGATCAGTCGGTAGCCGCCGGCGAACGGGACCGCGGGCTTGGCGCGGTCGGCGGTGAGAGGCATCAGCCTCTTCCCCTCGCCCCCAGCCAGAACGATTCCGAAGATCTTCTTCGATGCCATGGGGCCAACATAGGCGGTGGATGCCCGCCGCGACCACCGTCGATTCCGCCCGTACAGCGCGCGGTCAGTCTGTACTACCGTCGGCACCATGCGAGTCGACCTGCTGAGCCGTGAGTTCCCGCCGGAGGTCTACGGAGGTGCGGGGGTGCACGTCGCCGAGCTCGTCACCGCGCTCCGCGACACGCAGGCCGACCTCGACGTGCAGGTGCGCGCCTTCGGCATGCCCCGCGAGGAGGACGGCGTCACCAGCTACCTGGTGCCGCCCACGCTCACGAGCGCCAACCCCGCGCTGGCGACGCTCGGCGTCGACCTCGCGATCGCGCAGGACGTCGCCGGCGCCGACCTCGTGCACTCGCACACCTGGTACGCGAACGGCGCGGGGCACCTCGCGAAGCTGCTGCACGGCATCCCGCATGTCGTCACCGCCCACAGCCTCGAGCCGCTGCGCCCCTGGAAGGCCGAGCAGCTCGGCGGCGGCTATCGCGTGTCGAGCTGGATCGAGAAGACCGCCTTCGAGGCGGCGGATGCGGTGATCGCCGTCTCGAACGGCATGGCGCTTGACATCGTGCGCAGCTACCCCGACCTCGACGAGACCCGCCTGCACGTCGTGCACAACGGCATCGACCTGAGCCGCTGGCAGCGCGTCGACGACGGCGAGGTGCTGCGCGAGCTCGGCATCGACCCCGACCGGCCGAGCGTGGTCTTCGTCGGCCGCATCACCCGGCAGAAGGGCCTGCCCTACCTGCTGGCGGCCGCTCGGCAGCTGCCGCCCGAGGTGCAGCTCGTGCTCTGCGCCGGCGCTCCGGACACCCCCGAGATCCTCGCCGAGGTGCAGGCGGGCGTGAACTTGCTGCAGCAGGAGCGCACCGGCGTCGTCTGGATCGAGCGCATCCTCAGTCGCCACGAGCTCAGCGCCGTGCTGTCGCAGGCGACGACCTTCGTCTGCCCCTCGGTGTACGAGCCGCTCGGCATCGTCAACCTCGAGGCCATGGCCTGCGGGGCGGCGGTCGTCGGCACGGCGACGGGCGGCATCCCCGAGGTCGTCGATGACGGCGTCACCGGCCGCCTGGTGCCGATCGAGCAGGTGGATGACGGCACCGGCACCCCGATCGACCCGGAGACCTTCGTGAACGATCTCGCGCGCACACTCACCGAGGTCGTCTCCGACCCGGAGCAGGCGCGTCGCTACGGCGAGGCCGGGCGGGCCCGCGCCGATTCGCAGTTCAGCTGGTCGAGCATCGCCCAGGCGACCCGCGCGATCTACGACCGGGTGCTCGCCTGATCCGATCCGGATCGTGCGCCGGACACGCGCCGGCGTACCGGCCGCGCCCGGCTCCAGCCGACTAGGGTTGGGGATCATGGGCAGTGTTCTCCAGCTCACCGACGTGTCGGTCGTGCGTGACGGCAATCGCATCCTCGATCGCGTGTCGTGGGAGGTGCAGCCCACCGACCGCTGGGTCATCCTCGGACCCAACGGCGCCGGCAAGACGACGCTCCTGCAGGTCGTGTCCGCGTCGATCCACGCGACCGAGGGCGAGTCGATCCTTCTCGGTGAGACGGTCGGCAAGGTCGACGTCTTCGACCTCCGCCCGCGCATCGGCTTCGCGTCGAGCGCCCTGGCCCGCCGCATCCCCGCCGACGAGAGCGTGCTGGATGTCGTGCTGACCGCGGCCTACTCGGTCACCGGCCGCTGGAACGAGAACTACGAGGACGTCGACATCCGCCGCGCCCGCCGCGTGCTGGCCGAGTGGAAGCTCGACCACCTCGCCGAGCGCCGCTTCGGCAACCTCAGCGACGGCGAGCAGAAGCGCGTGCAGATCGCCCGCTCGGTCATGACCGACCCCGAGCTGCTGCTGCTCGACGAGCCCGCCGCCAGTCTCGACCTCGGCGCGCGCGAGGAGCTCGTGCAGCTGCTCGGCAACTACGCCCGTTCGTCCGAGGCGCCGGCCATGGTCATGGTCACCCACCACGTCGAGGAGATCCCGCCGGGATTCACTCACGCGCTCCTCATCGCCGACGCGCGCGTGCGCGCTGCCGGCCCGATCGAGGACGTCATCACCGAGCCGCACCTGAGCGAGGCCTTCGGTCTGCCGCTCATGGTCGAGCGCAGCGATGATGGCCGGTTCGCGGCCCGCGCGGCCTGAGCCGACACCGACACACCGCCCCCGGATCCTGCGGCCGGGCGGCGGCGTCGATCTGGTAGCATCGACCCTTGGTCCGTTCGGGCCCGCAGACTTTCCATCCCACGATTCGATCCATCCGAGGTAGAGCCATGAAGACCGAGACCCACCCCGAGTACCGCGCGATCGTCTTCCGCGACCTCGCGAGCGGTGAGACCTTCCTGACCCGCTCGACCGCGACCAGCGACAAGACCATCGAGCTCGACGGCGAGACCTACCCCGTCATCGACGTCGAGATCTCGTCGGCCTCGCACCCGTTCTACACGGGCAAGCAGCGCATCATGGACAGCGCCGGCCGCGTCGAGAAGTTCAACAAGCGCTTCGCCAACTTCGGCAAGTAAGCATCCGCTCCTCGCGAGCGACGAAAGGCCCCGACCATGCGGTCGGGGCCTTTCTGCGTTGTGGCGCTGCGCGCAGACGCGGCTGCTCGGCTCGGTTGCGGCTCGCTCGAACTCAGCGCACGGCGCGGCGCGCCAGCACCAGCGGCACGAGGATGTCACGGCTGAGCGGGGCGACGTCGCGATCGCCGAGGTCGCTCGGATCGACCCAGGCCAGTTCGGCGATCTCGGCGGCGATGCGCGGCTCGGTGGTCAGCGGCGCGTCGTAGACCCACGCATCCACGTCGGTGTCGGGTTCGTTGGCGGCGCGGGCGTGATGCCGGCCGAGGAAGCCCAGTTCGCTCGGCGCGACGTCGAGCCCGAGTTCTTCGGCGAGCTCGCGGACGAGGGCGGCGTCGGGCGCCTCGTCGGGCTCGAGCTTGCCGCCCGGCTGCATGAACGCGGTCGTGCCCTGCTTGCGCACGAACAGCAGGCGGCCGTCGTCGCCCTCGATCACGGCCGCGGCGATGCGCAGCACCGTGCGACCCGACGCGTCGCCGTCGGACGCGGCGACGGGGGCGTCGCTCATCGCACCGGCCACGCGGTCGGCGCGACGAACGACGTGTCGCCCTTCACCCGGTGGATGTAGTCCTGGAAGCTGCGCGCCTGCTCGGCGAACCAGACCTCCTGGCGGCCGTGCAGGTCTTCGGCGGTCACGCCGAGCTCGTCGGGGAAGGTGCGGCCGATGGCCTGCGCGACCCGCCCGGCGGCGATCGCGTCCGCGCCGGCATCGTGCGCCGCATCCAGTTGCACGCCGTAGTGCTCGGCGGCGAGCACGAGCGTGCGCTTGCCCTTGCGGTAGCGGTCGACCGCCTTGTCGATCACGAGCGGGTCGATGATCGGGCCCGGCTCGCCGAGCGGCTCGAGGTGGTGGCGCAGCGCCTCGGCGTGGAGCAGCGACAGGTCGTAGGGGGCGTTGTAGATCACGATCGGGATGCCGCGCTCGGTCAGCCGGCGCAAGGTCTCGATGATCTCGGCGACGACGTTCGCGGCCGGGGCGCCCTCGGCGCGGGCCCGCTCGGTCGTGATGCCGTGCACGGCGCTCGCCTGCTCGGGGATCTCGATTCCCGGGTCGGCGAGCCAGTCGTCGCGCTCGATCACGGCGCCGCTCTCGTCGAGCAACCCGACGTGGGCGCTGACGATGCGCGCCGTGCTGGTGTCGACTCCCGTCGTCTCGAGATCGAAGACGCCGAGGAGGTCGAACCAGTTGTTCATGCCACCAGGCTAGGGCGCGCCGCCGACACCCTCCGTCACCCGCGCCGCCGAGGACGACGACGCCGGCGCGCGCCTCAGTAGTGCTGCGTCGCCGTGAAGCGCGGCTGGCCGACGTGGAGCCAGAAGAAGCTCTGCGTTCCGAGCGTCAGCCGCACCTCGCCGTCGTCGCCGACCGACGGGAACTCGCCGCCGCCGAAGAGGTCGAAGAGCGGCTCTCCGGCGTCGTCGGGCAGCTTGATGCGGGCCGACACCGGGTTGTGGGCGAAGCTGAAGACGCAGAGCACGCGCTCGGGCTGGTCGCCGAACTGCGTGCCCGATCCCGGGTGGTCGCGCACGAAGGCGAGCACCGACTCGTGGTCGGTGTCGAGCACCTGGATCGAGCCGAGCCCGAAGGTCGGGTGGTTCTTGCGCACGTGGATGACGTTGCGCACCCAGTGCAGCAGCGAGCGCGACTGGGCGAGCTGCGACTCGACGTTGACGAGCGAGTAGTTGTAGACGAGCGACTGCACGACCGGCAGGTAGAGCTTGCCGGGGTCGGCGGACGAGAAGCCGGCGTTGCGGTCGGGCGTCCACTGCATGGGCGTGCGCGAGGAGTCGCGATCGGGCAGCCAGATGTTGTCGCCCATGCCGATCTCGTCGCCGTAGTAGAGGAAGGGCGCGCCCGGCAAGGAGAAGAGCAGGGCGTGGGCGAGCTCGAGCTCGGCGCGCGAGTTGTCGAGCAGGGGAGCGAGCCGGCGTCGGATGCCGATGTTCGAGCGCATCCGCGGGTCGTAGGCGTACCAGCCGTACATCGCCTGCCGGTACTCCTCGCTCACCATCTCGAGCGTCAGCTCGTCGTGGTTGCGCAGGAAGACGCCCCAGGCCGCGCCGGCCGGCACCTCCTGCGTCTCGGAGAGCACGCGCTTGAGCTCCTGCGCCGACTGCGAGCGCAGGGAGTAGAAGATGCGCGGCATGACCGGGAAGTCGAAGGCCATGTGGCATTCGGGCGCCTCGTCGGTGCCGAAGAACTTCGCCACCTCGGCCGGCCACTGGTTCGCCTCGGCGATGAGCACGCGGCCGGGGTACTCGAGGTCGACCATGGCGCGCAGCTTCTGGATGAACTCGTGCGTCGGCGGCTCGCTCTCGCCGTTGCCCTCTTCGGACTCGTAGAGGTAGGGGATCGCATCCAGTCGCAGTCCGTCGACGCCCATGTCGAGCCAGTAGCGCACGATGTCGAACATCGCGTCGTGCACGGCCGGGTTCTCGAAGTTGAGGTCGGGCTGGTGCGAGAAGAAGCGGTGCCAGAAGAACTGGCGGCGCTCGGAGTCGAAGGTCCAGTTCGAGTCCTCGGTGTCGACGAAGATGACGCGGACGTTCGAGTACTCCTCGTCGGTGTCGCGCCACACGTAGAAGTCGCCGTACGGGCCGTCGGGATCGCTGCGCGACTGCTGGAACCACTCGTGCTGGTCGCTCGTGTGGTTCATGACGAGGTCGATGACGATGCGCATGTTGCGTTCGTGCGCCTTGGTGACGAGCTCGCGGAAGTCGTCGATCGTGCCGAAGTCGGGGAGGATCCCCTTGTAGTCCTGCACGTCGTAGCCCCCGTCGCGCAACGGCGACGTGTAGATCGGCGGGATCCAGATGCCGTCGATGCCGAGCCACTGCAGATAGTCGAGCTTCGAGATGAGGCCCTGCAGGTCGCCGGTGCCGTCGCCGTTGGAGTCGACGAAGCTGCGCACCATCACCTCGTAGAACACCGACCTGCGGTACCACTCGGGGTTCAGGGCGAGTCCGGGCAACGTGATCGGCGCGGTGAAGGTCACCTTCCTCACCCTAGGCAGAGCCGTTTCGCGTGCCCAGAGGCGTTCAGGAATCGCCCGGGTTGGCGGGGAGCCGTCCGTCCCGCGCTCCCTAGACTGAGCGAGATGCCCGTCCCCTCGCCCTACGCCGCCCAGCTCGCCGCCCTGCCCACGCGCACCGGCGAGGTCGACGCGCGGGGTTCGCGCACCCGCTACTGGGACTACGGACCGGCGGATGCACCCGTCGCCCTCGTCGTGGTCCACGGCTACCGCGGCGACCATCACGGCCTCGAACCCGTGCTCGCCCAGCTGCCGGGGCTGCGCATCATCGCCCCCGACCTGCCCGGATTCGGGGAGTCGACGCCGATGGCGCCGGGGGAGCACGGCATCGCCGGCTACGCGGCCTGGCTCGGCGAGTTCCTCGGCGCGCTCGGGCTGCGCGGCACGGTGCCGCTGCTCGGCCACAGCTTCGGCTCGATCGTCGTCGCGCACGCCCTCGCGGCCGGTCTGCCGACGCCGCGCCTCATCCTCGTGAACCCGATCTCGACCGACCCGATGTCGGGCGTCAACGGTGCCCTCGCGCGCCTGACCCGGCTCTACTACACGGTCGGCCGAAAGCTCCCCGCCCGCGCCGGCGGCGCCTGGCTCGGCAACCCGCTCATCGTGCGTTTCATGTCGGTGACGCTGGCGAAGACGCCCGATGCGGTGCTCAAGCGCTGGATCCACGAGGAGCACGGCCGCTACTTCTCGGGCTTCAGCGACCGCGACACGCTGGCCGAGGGCTTCGATGCCTCGCTGAGCACCGATGTGACGCGGGCGGCCGAGGCGCTGACGATGCCGACGCTGCTGATCGCGGGCTCCGACGACCTGATCGCGCCGATGGCCGGGCAGCACGCCCTGCTGACGAAGCTGCCGGACGCACGGCTCGTCGAGCTGCCGGGAGTCGGGCACCTCATCCACTACGAGCGTCCGCGGGAGGCCGCGGCGGAGATCGAGCGCTTCCTCGCGGAGCGATCAGAGGGCGACGGATCGACGACGGTCGATGGCGCCGGCGAGGGCGCCGCGTGAAGGTCGTCGTCGACTGCCGCTACACCCGCATCGGGTTCCACGACGGCATCAGCCGCTACGGCGCGCGCGTCGTCGAGGCGCTCGCGAGCCTGCACGACGTGACGATGCTGATCAGCGACGAACGTCAGCTCGAGATGCTGCCCGACCTGCCGTGGCAGAAGGTCTCGGGCCCGACGAGCGCGCGCGAGCCGTTCATCGCCCGGCAGATCAACCGGCTGAAGCCCGACGTGGTGTGGTCGCCGATGCAGACGATCGGATCGGCGGGCAGGAAGTACGGGCTGGTGCTCACGCTGCACGACCTCATCTACTACGAGAACCGCACCCCGCCGCGCGATCTGCCGCAGATCATCCGTCTGCTCTGGCGGCTGTACCACCTGTCGTGGTGGCCGCAGCGCTGGCTGCTCAACCGCGCCGACGAGATCACGACGGTCTCGGCGACGTCGCAGCGCCTGATCGAGAAGCACCGGCTCACGAGGCGGCGCATCACCGTGGTGACGAACGCGGCCGACGAGCTCGCGCCGCCGGTCGAGCGGGTCGAGCCGGGGGAGGCCGCCGCCCAGACCGGCGCGCCGCGCGAGCTCGTCTACATGGGCTCGTTCATGCCCTACAAGGGCGTGGATGTGCTGGTGCGGTCGCTGCATCACCTGCCCGGCTACCGGCTCACCCTGCTCAGCCGCGTCTCCGACGCCGAGCGCGCCCGGCTGACCGCGCTCGCTCCGACCCCGGAATCCGTCGTCTTCGCGAACGGCGCGAGCGATGCCGAGTACGCCGCCGCGCTCGACCGCGCCACCGCCTTCGTGCATGCCTCGCGCGCGGAGGGCTTCGGCATCCCGCTCGTCGAGTCGATGAGTCGCGGCACCCCGGTGGTCGTCAGCGACATCCCGATCTTCCGCGAGGTCGGGTCGGATGCGGCGCTCTACTTCGCGCCGGGCTCGGCCGAGCAGCTGGCTTCCGCCGTGCGGACGCTCGAGGATCCGGCCGAGTGGACAGCCCGATCCGCGGCCTCGCGTGAGCGCGCGGCGCACTATCGCTGGGCGGATGCCGCCGAGGCGCTGCTCGAGGTTCTCGAGCGCGTGCACGCCGCGCGGGTCGCGCGGCGTCGCTGACCCCGCTCTCACCCGCCTCGCCCCCGGGATCGTTGACCGGAACCGTCCCCGCTCGATAGCGTCAGCGTCAACGGGCGGTGACATCGGCGTCACCGGGGAGAGCGGGGTTCCTTCATGTCCAGGAGTGTCCGAAATCGTGTGCGAAATACGTTCGCACTGACCCTGGGGATGGCGGTGACGGCCAGCGTGCTCAGCGCGCTCCCCGCCCTCGCCCACGACCAGAGCAGCGCGAGCGATTCGGGGCCCTATCCGGCGGTGGGGGCCGGCACGAGCTTCCTCGACCATCAGCAGAAGCTCGCCGGACTGCCCGATCCGGCGTGGTTCGAGGCGAACATCCCCTTCGTCGACCTGCCCGATGCCGACATCGAGAGCACGTACTACTACCGCTGGCGCACCTACAAGGAGGCGCTGAAATACACCGGGCCCGAGAACGGCTGGATCGTCACCGAGTTCCTCGGGCCGGTCGGCTACGCCGCGCCCGGCGGCGCGATCTCGGCCGCGGCCGGCCACCACATCTACGAGGGCCGCTGGCTGCGCGATCAGCGCTACGTCGACGACTACCTCGACTACTGGCTCACCGGTCCTGGCGCGGGTGCGAAGCCGGCCACCGACGGACTCGGCAGCGACACGACCGACTGGGCGCACCAGTACTCGTTCTGGGTCGCCGACGCCGTGCTCGCGAAGGCCGAGGTCGACGGCCGCGTCGACGAGGCCACCGCGCGACTCGGCACGCTCGAGAAGCAGTGGCAGGGGTGGTCGCCGCAGTACGACAAGGCCACGGGCCTCTACTGGCAGACGCCGGTGTGGGATGCGATGGAGTACACCGCCAGCTCGTACCAGAGCGACGATCCGTATCACGGCGGCGCCGGCTACCGGCCGACGCTGAACGCCTACCAGTACGGCGACGCGCAGGCGATCGCGAAGCTCGCCGACCTCAGCGGCGACCGCCGCACGGCGAAGCAGTACCGCGACGCCGCGGCGGCGCTGCAGAAGGCGCAGGACAAGTACCTGTGGGATGCGCAGTCGGGCTTCTACAAGCACGTCATGCGCGATGACAACCCGCAGCGCACCAAGATCGCCGACCGCGAGGAGATCGGCTTCATCCCCTGGGCCTTCGACATGGCTCCGAAGGATGCCGCGCACACGGCGGCCTGGGCGCAGCTCACCGACGAGCAGGGCTTCACAGCGGCCTACGGTCCGACGACGGTCGAGCGTCGCAGCCCGCTGTTCATGAAGGACGCCGAGCTGGGATGCTGCCGCTGGAGCGGACCGTCGTGGCCCTACGCCACGAGCCAGACCGCGACCGCGCTCGGCAACCTGCTCGCCGACTACCCGAAGCAGAAGGTCGTGACGAGCCAGGATCTCGTCGACCTCATGCACGGCTACGCGCTGACGCAGCGCAAGGACGGCAAGCCCTACGTCGCCGAGGCGCACCACCCTGACGAGGACCGCTGGCTCTACGACGGCACGGGCCACAGCGAGGACTACAACCACTCCACCTACACCGACCTGGTGCTCGGATCGCTGCTCGGCATCCGTGGGCAGACCGGCGACAGCGTGCGGATCGATCCGCAGGTCGGCGGATGGGACCACTTCGCCGCCGAGAACGTGCCGTATCACGGGCGCAACCTCACGGTCGTGTGGGATCGGGACGGCTCGCACTACGCGGCGGGCAAGGGCCTCAGCGTGTGGCTCGACGGCAAGAAGGTGCTGAGCCAGAAGAAGCTCGGCGACGTCACGGTCCGCGTTCCCGCGAAGGGCGCCCGCGCTCAGCTCGCACCCGAGGCCGACGACCTCGCCGCGCCCGACGGCCGCGCCTACCCGGTCGCGACCGCGAGCTACAGCTGGCGCGACGACAGCCCGGCCGAGGCGATCGACGGTCAGGACTTCCAGCTCGACGTGCCCGGCACGCGCTGGACGACCTACGGCTCGCCGAACGCGAGCGACTGGCTGCAGGTGGATCTCGGCACGGCCACGACCGTGCGGGATGTGCGCACGACCTTCTATGACGACGGCGGCGGGGTGAAGGTGCCGGCGTCGTACCGCGTCGAGTACCGCAAGTCCGACGGGAGCTGGGCCGCGGTGCCCGGAGCGCCGACGCCCGCGACGCCGGTGGGCGGGGCGCTCAACCGCATCCAGCTCACCACACCCGTGACGACCGACGCGCTGCGTCTCGTCGGCACGCCGCAGTCGGGAGCCGCGTTCGGCGTGACCTCCTTCGGGGCCTGGCGACCGGTGGACGCGAGCATCCGGGCGTCGATCGCGACCGCGGCCGACGGCTCGATCGCGGTCACTGCGGCGACGCCGACCACCGTGACGACCACGCTGAAGATCACGAGTCGCGACAGCACCGTCGCGAGCGACAAGCTCGTCGCTCCTGTCGGCTGGAAGGTCGAGCGGCTCGACCGCGGCGTCACGAAGCCGCGCCCCGGCACCTACACCTCGAAGTGGAAGGTGACGCCGCCCGCCGATCTCGCGATCGGAGCGGATGCGCCGCTGCGCTACGCGGTCGACTCGACGCGTCGCGGCTTCACGGCCGACACCGTGGTCGTCGCGCGGGCGGCGTTCGACCCGGCGGCGTTCCCGACGACAGCGTGGAACGACGACTTCTCGACCGACGAGCTCGCGCGGTACGGGCTGCAGGGCCAGCTCGGCGAGCCGGCGCCGACCGCGACGGTCGACACGGCTGCGGGAACCCTGGTGGTGACGTCGACCGGCGGTCGCGACCGCGGTCTGTTCACCGTCCCGGTCGCGGCCGGCGCGCAGTCGGCCGTCGTGATGACGCCGAAGTCGTTCGCTGCCGGCGACGGGGGCGAGAACAGCCTCTTCCTCGGCCTGACGAACGGCCCGGACGACATCGCGATGAGCTGGTACAACCACCGCGGTCAGTCGAGCGGCGTGAACGTCGTCGTCGGCGGTCAGGGCCGCGGGGATGCCGAGGGCGGCGGCTCATCGGCCGTCACCTGGCAGCCGGGCGACCGCCTCGCGACCGTCGTGAGCAACGGCCGGCTGTCGAGCTGGATCGAGCACGCGGGCACCTGGACGCGCTTGCGCAGCGCGCCGGTCTCGGTCGCGATCCCGGCCGACCAGCTCGCGGCGTGGCATCCGGCGTTCGCCCTGCGGCTCGACCCGGGCACCATCACGCTCGACCGCGTGCAGGTGCTGACGAGCTGATTCCCGTAGAGGAGCCGGGTCGCTCGCGAGAACGGGCGACCCGGCTCAGCTCGGCCGGTGCTCCAGCGCGTTCTGCTCCTCGATGTCGCCGCCGTCGCCCACCGACTCGGCCCCGATCGGGTCGTCGAACGCGATGAGCTCGAGGCCGTCATCCGTCACCCGGAAGCTGTGCACCGATCCGTTCGTGATCATCGGGTGCTGCGTGTCCGGCTCCGCGTGCTGCAGCACCGAGCGGATCGCGCCGCCGTGGCTCACGACGATGAGCCGCTCGCCCGGGTGCGCGGCGGCGAGCTCGCAGAGCGCGCCGACGACGCGCTCGGCCACCTGCTCGCGTGTCTCGCGTCCGGGCACCTCGGCGCCCTCGGGGAACTTCTGCTCGATCTGCTCCCAGGTGAGCCCCTCGGCCTCGCCGTACTCGCGCTCGACCACACCGGGAACCGGCGCGGGGGCGGCGAGGCCGAGCTCGGCGGCGATGATCGCGCCCGTCTCGGTCGCGCGCGACAGCGGACTGGCATACACGCCGTCCCAGCTGCGTCGGGCGAGCAGCTCGCCGGCGGCCTTCGCCTGCGCGCGGCCGGTGTCGTTGAGCGGGATGTCGGTGCGGCCCTGGATGCGCCGGGCGAGGTTCCAGTCGGTCTCGCCGTGACGCACGAGGAAGAGCTCGGTCATGGTCCTTCTCCGGGACCGCGACTCAGGAGGTCAGACGCTCGCGGTCAGCCGCTCGGCCAGAGCGCCGAGCACCTCCGAGGTCCCCGCGTCGATCTTAAGCGTGGCGCGGGCGTCGCCCTTCGTCGTGCCGCGGTTGACGATCACGATCGGGATGCGGCGCTTCGCGGCCTGGTCGAGAAGGCGGATCCCCGAGTTCACGGTGAGCGACGAGCCCGCGATCACGAGCGCCTCGGCGCCGCGCACGAGTGCACTCGCCTCCGCGAACTTCTCGGTCGGCACGAACTCGCCGAAGAACACCACCTCAGGCTTGAGATCGCCGCCGCACACCGTGCAGCTCGGCACGACCATGTCGCCGTAGTGCTCGATCACGACGTCGCCGTCGGGATTCAGCTCGACGCCCTCGGGCGCATTGAGCCACGGGTTCGCGGCGGCCATCCGCTCGGCGACCCCGTCGCGGGAGAAGATCTGCCCGCACTGCAGACAGCGCACGCGGTCGGACGAGCCGTGGATGTCGACGACCCGCCGCGATCCGGCCCGCAGGTGCAGCCCATCCACGTTCTGCGTGACGACGCCGTTCGCGACGCCGGCGAGCTCGAGCGCCGCGATCGCGCGATGCCCGGCGTTCGGCTGCACCGCCATGAAGCGCCGCCAGCCGAGGTGGCTGCCGGCCCAGTAGCGCTTGCGCGCGGTCTCGTCGCCGAGGAACTGGCTGATCGTCATCGGGTTGACGACGCGCGAGCCCTCGCCGCGGTAGTCGGGGATGCCGGAGTCGGTGCTGAGACCCGCGCCGGTGAGGATCGCGATCGGCCGCCCGACGAGGATGTCCGTCATCGCGTCGACGGCCTCGTCGAGCCCTGCCGTGCGCACCGCGGCGCTGGTGCTGGTCGCGTCCGTCGTCACCGACGACTCCTTCCGACGGGTCGAGGAGCAGACCCGTGCCTCGCCAGAGTAAACGCACGAGTTTTCGGATATGTTTCCGCGAGTGCAGCTGATCGAGATCGACGACCCCGCCGATCCGCGGCTCGAGGACTACACCCGGCTCACCGACGTCGTGCTGCGACGCAAGACGGAGCCCGAGGGCGGCCTCTACATCGCCGAGTCGACCAAGGTCGTCGAGCGGGCCCTCGCCGCCGGGCACCGCCCGCGCTCGGTGCTGCTGCAGCGCAAGTGGCTGGCCGAGATCGGCCCGCTCGTCGAGGCGTACGACATCCCCGTCTTCGTCGGGGAGTCGAGCGTGCTCGAGCAGCTCACCGGCTACGTCATGCACCGGGGAGCTCTCGCGGCGATGCACCGCCCGCCGCTGCTGCCGGTCGCCGAGCTGCTCGCCGACGCCCGCCGCGTCGTCGTGATCGAGGATGTCGTCGACCACACCAACGTCGGCGCGATCTTCCGGGCGGTCGCGGGACTCGGGGCGGATGCGGTGCTCGTCACCCCGCGCTGCGCCGATCCCTTCTACCGTCGCAGCGTGCGCGTCAGCATGGGCACGGTGCTCCAGGTGCCGTGGACCCGCCTCGCGGAGTGGCCCGAAGGCGCCGACCAGCTGCACGACGCCGGCTTCGAGATCGCGGCGCTCGCCCTCGCCGACGATGCGGTCACGCTGGATGTTTACGCCGCATCCGCCCCCGAGCGCGTCGCGCTCATGCTCGGCACCGAAGGCGACGGTCTCAGCCGCGCGGCACTCCGCGGCGCGGATCGCGTCGTCACGATCCCGATGCGGCACGGCGTCGACTCGCTCAACGTCGCCGCGGCGAGCGCCGTCGCGCTCTGGGCGCTGCGCACTCCGACCTGAGGATCGTCGCTCGGCGCGCGCCCCAGCCGTATCCGCGAGTACGCCGACTCCGGCACGCGCGCCGGTCGACGCAGGCGGGTCGGGGCGTCCGCTCGGGCGGGCGCGGCTAGCATGACCCGGTGCCGAACCCGACCGCTCCCCGTTCGCGCGCGCAAGTCTACCGCCGGCGTCGCATCACGGTCGGCGTCATCCTCGTGGTCGTCGTCGCGCTGCTGGTCTACCTGCCGCTGACGCTGCTCGCGCCCCTCTCGAAGGCGAGCGCGCAGACCATCTCCTCGCCTGCTGCGCCGCAGGCCGCCGCGGCGCCGTCCTTCCCCGGCTACGGCGTCGGCGCCATCGGCGCGATCGGCTGGGATGGCGTGCTCGCCCAGAGCGGCGACGGCCAGCCGCACGCGATGGCGAGCATCACGAAGATCATCACGACCCTCGTCGTGCTCGAGAAGCATCCGCTGGCCGCCGACGAAGACGGCCCCTCGGTCACGATGACCGCGAAGGACGTCGGCTACTACAGCCACTACCAGGCGATGAACGGCTCGGTGAAGCCGGTCAAGTCCGGCGCCGTCTACACGGAGCGGCAGCTGCTCGAGCTGACCCTGATCGAGTCGGCCGCGAACTACGCGCAGACCACGGCGGTGTGGGCCTACGGCAGCGAAGAGGCCTACCTCGCCGCCGCGAAGGACTGGCTCGTCGCGCACAAGCTGACGTCGACGACCGTCGCCGACACGATCGGCCTCGACCCGGGCAGCACGAGCACGGCGACCGACCTCGTCGAGCTCGGCAAGATCGCCCTCACCCAGCCGGCGCTCGCGCAGATCGTCGACACCAAGAAGATGACCATCCCGGGCGTCGGCGAGGTCGAGAACACCAACTACCTGCTCGGCCACGACGGTGTCGACGGGATCAAGACCGGGACGCTCGACGGCTACGGCGCGAACCTGCTGTTCTCGGCGACGTGGAAGATCGGCGGTCACTCGGTGCGCATCGTCGGCGTCGTCGTCGGCGCACCTGACCACAAGACGCTGCGCGGAGACCTGGTCACCCTGCTGACGACCACGCGCGCCGGGTTCCACTCGGTGGATGTCGCAGCCGAGGGCACGGCCTTCGCCAGCTATCAGACGGTGTGGGGCCAGAAGTCCCAGGCCGTCGCCGCCAAAAAGGAATCGCTGCTCGTCTGGTCGGACACCCCGATCGCGGTGAAGGTGACGGCCGCCCAGACCGGCGTCGCGCTCAAGGGCGCCAAGCTCGGAACCGCGGTGTTCTCGGCGGGGCCGAACACGGTCGAGGTGCCGCTCACCCTCTCGAAGAAGATCACCGACCCCGGGCCCTGGTGGCGGCTGTCGAACCCGGGCTCCCTGGGCTGATCCGCCGGGACGGCCGATCACCATCCCACCTCGAGACGTGGGGCTCCACGTCTCGCCGCCGACGTCCAGGAACGCACGGCTCGCGCGCAGGTCGCGCCCAGTCAGTTCCTCGTTGTCCTGACCGTCGTGCGCTGTCACCGTGGTCTCAGGCCCCCACGACGGGCCGCGCACACCCCGTGCGCACCACGACCGACTGGGAGGTCGCATCATGGGAATCCTCGCCTGGATCGTGCTCGGGCTCATCGCCGGAGCCATCGCCAAGCTGATTCTGCCCGGCAAGCAGCCGGGCGGCATCATCGCCACGATCGTCATCGGCATCATCGGCGGTCTCGTCGGCGGCTTCATCGGCGGCGCGCTGTTCGGGGCCGGCGACGTGACCGGCATCAACATCGGCAGCATCATCCTCGCCGTCATCGGCTCGATCATCGTGCTGCTGGTCTGGGGTCTCATCACCGGCCGTAAGGGCGCGCGCACCTGATCACGACCGCGACCGCTCGCACGACGGGGCGCCGATCGACGACGGATCGGCGCCCCGTCGCCGTGTCGGCGGTGGGTGCGAGGATGGGCGCGTGAGCAAGCAGGACGGCCGCGGTCGGCAGGTCACCGACGCCGACTCCGGCGACCTCACGGCCACGGTTCTGCACGTCGACATGGACGCGTTCTACGCCTCCGTCGAGCTGCTGCGGCGCCCGGAGCTGCGTGGCAAGCCGGTGATCGTCGGCCACGACTCCGCACGCAGCGTCGTCACCGCCGCGACCTACGAGGCGCGCAGATACGGCGTGAACTCGGCGATGCCGATGTCGCTCGCGCTGCAGCGCTGTCCCAACGCGATCGTGCTCGAGCCGCACTTCGAGCTCTACGCGGCCGCCTCGAAGCAGGTCATGGGCATCCTCGACGACGTCACCCCGCTGGTCGAGCGGCTGAGCATCGACGAGGCCTTCCTGGATGTGACGGGCGCCCTGCGGCTGATGGGCTCGCCCTGGCAGATCGGCGCCGCGATCCGCGAGCGGGTGCTGCGCGAGACGCAACTGGTCTGCTCGGTCGGGGCCGGCGCAACCAAATTCGTCGCCAAGCTCGCCTCCTCCCGCTCCAAGCCCGACGGGCTCCTCGTGGTGCCCCGCGGGGAGACGATCGACTTCCTGCACCCGCAGCCCGTCTCGGCGCTGTGGGGCGTCGGCGCGACGACGGAGGAGAAGATCACCCGCCTCGGCATCCGCACTGTCGGCGATCTCGCCACGACCCCGGTCGACACCCTGCGGCGCGCGATCGGCGACGCCGGCGCCGAGCGCCTGCACGAGCTCGCCTGGGGTCGCGACCCGCGTCCGGTCAGCACCGAGCGCGAGGAGAAGAGCATCGGGCACGAGACGACCTTCGAGCACAACGTCAGCGATCGCGCCGAGCTGCACCGCGAGCTGCTGCGTCTCGCCGACGGGGTCGGGTCGCGCCTGCGCACGGCCGGAGTGACCGCGCGCACGGTCGTGCTCAAGCTGCGCTTCGGCGACTTCTCGACCATCACCCGCTCGCGCACCCTCGCCGAGCCGACCGACGTGAGCCGGCGCATCTACGAGGCCGCCCGCGAGCTCTACGATCAGGCGTCGCAGAACGGGCGACCGGTGCGGCTGATCGGCGTGCGCGCCGAGCAGCTCGGCGGGGGAGCGGCCGGGCTCGGCCTCTGGGACGACGACGAGCAGTGGCGCGACGCCGAGCGCACGGTCGATGGGATCACCGAGCGCTTCGGCTCGGCCGCGCTGCGCCCGGCGACGCTGCTCGGCAAGCAGACGCGGCGGCGGATGCGGATCGAGTAGCGCGCTCGATCCTGACGGCACGAGCGACGCGGCTGATCTCTCAGCGTCGCCTCCGCACGACACGCCCGACCCTCTCGGCGACGCGCCGGACGACCCCGCCGCGACCGCATCCGTGTCGCCGGACTGACCTACCATCGAGGAACGATGACCGAGACCTCCGCGAGCAGTGCCGCCTTCCGCGCCACCGCCGCCGCGGATCACCTCTCGCCGGCGTTCCCGGATCGCGCCGCCCGCGGCACCGTGCAGAAGCTGCGGGCCTGGCAGCAGGAGGCGCTCGAGGCCTACGCCCGGGCAGGCCGGAAGGACTTCCTCGTCGCCGCGACGCCCGGCGCCGGCAAGACGACCTTCGCTCTGCGCCTCGCCAGCACCCTGCTGCAGGAGCGCGTGATCGACCGCGTCACCGTCGTCGCTCCGACGGAGCACCTCAAGGTGCAGTGGGCGGATGCGGCGCACCGGGCCGGCATCCACCTCGACCCCCGCTTCAGCAACCGGCACCGGCGCGAGGGCCGCGGCTATCACGGCGTCGTCGTCACCTACGCCCAGGTCGCGGTGCGCGCGGCGCTGCACCGGCAGCTGACCGAGTCGGCGCGCAGTCTCGTGATCCTCGACGAGGTGCATCACGCCGGCGACGCGCTCAGCTGGGGCGACGCCGTGCGCGAGGCCTTCGAGCCGGCCGAACGGCGGCTCTCGCTGTCGGGCACGCCGTTCCGCAGCGACACCGCGCCGATCCCCTTCGTCGACTACGCGCCGAACGAGCGCGGCATCCGCCTCTCGCGCACCGACTACAGCTACGGCTACGGTCACGCCCTGCGCGACGGCGTCGTGCGCCCGGTGATCTTCCTCTCCTACGCCGGCTCGATGCGCTGGCGCACCCGTCAGGGCGACGAGATGGAGGCGCGGCTCGGGCAGGACGACACGAAAGACGTCACCTCGCAGGCCTGGCGCGCCGCGCTCGACGCCGGCGGCGAGTGGATCCCGGCCGTGCTCACCGCCGCCGACCGTCGCCTCACCGAGGTGCGACACGCGGTGCCCGACGCCGGCGGCCTCGTGATCGCGACCGATCAGACGCAGGCGCGCGCCTACGCCGAGATCCTCACCCAGATCACCGGCTACGAGCCCGTCGTCGTGCTCAGCGACGACGCCGGCGCGAGCGAGCGCATCGAGCAGTTCTCGAACGGCAGCCAGCGGTGGATGGTGGCCGTGCGCATGGTGTCGGAAGGTGTGGACGTGCCGCGCCTCGCCGTCGGCGTTTACGCGACCAGCGCCTCCACGCCCCTGTTCTTCGCCCAGGCGATCGGCCGCTTCGTGCGCGCCCGGCGTCGCGGCGAGCTCGCGTCGATCTTCCTGCCGAGCGTGCCGATCCTCACCGAGCTGGCCGCGCAGCTCGAGCGCGAGCGCGACCACGCCCTCGACAAGGACACGGATGACGATGCCGGACTGCTCGACGACAGCCTGATCGAGAGCGCCAACCGCGAGGAGAAGGCGAGCGAGGCGCTCGTCGACGAATTCACCTGGCAGGCGCTCGGCTCGGTCGCCGAGTTCGAGAAGGTCATGTTCGACGGGCACGAGTTCGGCCAGCTGGCCGAACCGGGCAGCGACGAGGAGTGGGACTTCATCGGGCTTCCGGGACTGCTCGAGCCCGAGCAGGTCAGCGACCTGCTGCGGCAGCGGCAGGCGCGGCAGTCGCGGCGCGCCGAGGAGCGTCGACGGCAGATGCCCGAGGCCGAGCGGATCGCGGCCGAGCCGGTCGCCCTGCACCGCACGATGGCCGAGCAGCGCAAGCTGCTCAACAGCCTCGTCTCCATCCAGGCCCGCAACAGCGGCATGACGCACGGGCAGGTTCACGCCGAGGTGCGCCGCCTCTGCGGTGGGCCGGAGGTCGCGAAGGCGACCGTCGTGCAGCTGCAGGCGCGCATCGAGCACCTGCGCCGACGGCTGCACCACGGCTGACGGCACAGGGCAGACCTGAACGACGGACGGCGGACGCGATGGAGGGCGGGGTGTCGACATGACCGGAACTGGAACGGCGTCGGGAACGCAGCTCGCCGCCGCCTGCGCGCACGAGATCGTGGGGCCGCTGCTCGACGAGGCCTTCCCGGGCATGCCGATCGCGCTCGCCCGGCTCGGCTCCGGGTCGGATGTGCTCGGGCTCGACGACCTGCGCTCCCGCGATCACGACTGGGGACTGCGGCTCGCGGTCGTGGCACCGCCCGAGGCGGTCGACGAGGTGGATGCGCGGCTCGAGCGTGCGCTGCCCGCCACCTTCCGCGGGCATCCGGTGCGGTTCCCGGTCACCTGAGATCGCTGGGAGCATCAGCGGGCCGAGGTGGTGTCGCTGGCGGGATTGCTGGCGTCGCGCACCGGTCTGGAACTCGGCGCGGTCGTGCCCGGCGCGTCCGTCGCCTCCGCGGCATCCGGCATGACGCTGCTCGACTGGCTGTCGTTGACCGGTCAATCGGTGCTCGAGGCCACCGCCGGCCCGGTCTTCCGCGACGACACCGGCGAGCTCACCGCGGAGCGTGAAGCGTTGGCTCGCTATCCGGATGACGTCCGCAGCTGGCTGCTGGCGAGCGGCTGGCAGCGCATCGGTCAGGAGCTGCCGTTCCTCGGCCGTGCCGCAGAGCGCGGCGACGAGCTCGGAGCGACTGTGGTCGCCGCCCGCCTCGTGCGGACGGTCATGCACCTGGGCTTCGTGCTCGAGGAGCGGTGGGCGCCGTATTCGAAGTGGCCGGGAACGCAGTTCGCCGCGCTTCCCGGTGTCGGCGCGCTGCGGGCTCCGTTGCGCCGCGCTCTGTCGGCACGATCGGGCTCGGATCGCGAGACGGCGCTGGTCGCGGCGCTCGAGGCGCTCGCGCTGCGTCAGGGGGAGCTCGGTCTCCCGGCAGTCGTGCCGGTGGCCGAGCCGTTCTGCGACCGCCCCTTCCACGGCTTGCGCCCGATGCCGGAGACGCTGCGCGACGCGATCAGGGACGACGGTCTGCGGTCGCTGCCGCTTCTCGGCGTGCCCGGGCAGTGGAGCGACAGCGTGGATCTGCTCCTGGACTCGGGGCGTCGCCGCCGCGCGACCGCCGCTCTGCTCGGGCTGGATGCGGGCTGAAGCGAGCCCGCTCCTCGGCTGTCGCGCCGCTAGCGTGACGCGCGATGCAGACCTTCCTCCCGTATCCGTCGTTCGCCGAGTCGGCGGCCGCGCTCGATCAGGCGCGGCTCGGCAAGCAGCGGGTGGAGACGCTGCAGCTGCTGCGGGCGAATACCATGCCGGGCTACGGCTGGCGACATCACCCGGCGGCGCGGATGTGGGCCGGACGTCTTCCGGCGCTCGTGCTCTACGGGCTCGCGATGACCGATCGCTGGATCGCGGACGGCCACGCGGACACGGTGCGTGCCCAGCTGCTGGAGTTCGCTCCCGAGGTCGACGGTGTCGGTCAGGACGCCGTGCCGCTGCCGTCGTGGCTCGGCGACGAGACCCTGCACCTCAGCCACCGCTCGAACCTCGTGCGCAAGGCGCCGGAGTTCTATCGTCCGCTCTTCGGCGACGTCCCCGACGATCTGCCCTACGTCTGGCCGCCCGGCGACGCCCCGCTGCCCGACTGATCCTGCCCGGACGGGCCCGAGGGGTCGACTGGATCAGTGGACAGCGCTCGTGGCGTGCGGTGTCGGTGCGATGACGTGGTTTTGTCGGGCGCGCTAGCGCGGACTGCGTCTCCTCGTGCTGCCGCGGGTGTCTCGGTGCGTAGCGCGATCAGCGGGCGGCAGCGCGCCAAGTCGACAGGAATCCCGCCGTCGCCGCGTCGTGGATGACGGCGTCGTCGGCGGCGCGCAGCACCGGGTAGGGGGTGGCGGGCACGCCGTCGAGCGGGCGCACGTCGAGGTGCTCGACGTCGTAGCCGAGTTCGTGCAGCGCGTCGGCCATGGCGTAGTCGCTGCGCGAGTCGCCGGCGGTGTACCAGCGGCGCGGCAGCGGTCCGCGGGCGCTGATCAGCTCGAGGGCGCGGCGCGCGCCGAGGTCTTTGCCGGTGTCGCGATGCTCGATGTCGGTGGAGATGATCGTGGGGTCGATGCGGAAGTCGGCGGTGAGGCCGTGCTGCTCCATGCAGGCGAGCGCCTCGGCATCGAAGCGCGCCTGCGCCTCCCGGTAGGCGGCGTCGTCGCTGCCGACGTTCTGCTCGACGGAGATCATCGTCAGCTTGGTCTCGTCGAAGAACATGAGGTCGCTGTAGCGCTCGGCGACGACGGTGCGGACGAAGTCGCCGAATGCGGCGGGGGTCTGCAGGCGCGGATCGGTCTGCACGGTGCCGGTGAGGTCGGCCGCGGCGGGGTCGAGCGAGAACCAGCTGCCGCCCTTCTCGCAGATCGCGTGCACGGGGGCCGATGCGTCGAGGCCGGCGTCGACGAGCGCGGGGATGACCACATCGCGGATGAAGGCATCCGACCGCCCGGTGTTGAACACGACCGGGTTGCCGGCGTTCGCGATCGCGACGAGGTCGTCGGCGATGCTGGGGATGGCGACGGTGCGCGTGATGGGGCTGGCGATGGGGCCGTCGACGTCGAGCAGCAGGCCGAGGCGGGGAGTCTCACTCACCCGTCGATCCTTCCATCTGCGCGGAACGTGCCCGACCGCTTGCTCCAGCATCGACGTCGCCGCGCAGCGCCGCGCAGCGCCGCGCAGCGCCGCGCCGCGCGGTTGCGCCCCCTGTCTGGTCCCGAAGCGCTCGGCTCACTGGAAGTCGCGACTGCGGTGCTTGACGTCGAGCCGCAGCGGCTCGATGTGGTCGGCGAGCACGTTCGTGACTCCTTCGCTGCTGCGTTCGAGCATGCCGCGCACGATGAGCGCGGGGGAGTCGCGCACGACCCGTCGGAAGCGCCCCCACACGCCCATCGAGACGATCACGTTGGTCAGCCCGGTCTCGTCTTCGAGGTTGAGGAAGGTGATGCCGCTCGCGGTCGCGGGCCGCTGCCGGTGGGTGACCACCCCGGCGACCTCGATGCGCCGCCCGCTCTCACCCGTGCGCAGGCCGGCGGAGGTGAGCACTCTCCGCTCGTCGAGCCGTGCTCTCAGATGCCGCAGCGGGTGGTCGTCGACGCTGACTCCGGTCGCCCAGAGGTCGGCGGCGAGCGTCTCGAAGGCGGTCGGATCGGGGAACAGGGGCGGCTGCACGGTCACGACCGTGTCGGGCAGGAACTCGGCCCGATCCTGGGCGGCGCTCCCTGCTCGCCAGAGCGCCGAGCGTCGGCTCAGTCCGAAGCACTCGAGGGCGCCGGCGGAGGCGAGCGCCTCGAGCTGCGGCGTGGTGAGCCCGGTGCGGCGCACCAGATCCTCCATGTCGCGGTAGGCGCCCGCGCGTTCGCGCTCGGCGACGATCCGCTTCGCGACGGCGTCGCCGATCCGCGTCACGGAGGCCAGTCCGAGCCGTACCGCGAGGTGGTCGTCGCGGCGGTGGGCGGCATCCTCGTTCGGCGCGGCCGCGTCGAACGCTTCGACGAGCGGCTGCACGTGGTCGGCGCAGCTCGCGCGCCCGCTGACCGGCTGCGGTTGCGCACCGCCGCCCCCGGGCGCGATCGGCGCGGACTCGTCGAGCGGCTCGACCTCCGCCTGCCAGCCGGAGCGCTGCAGGTCGGGCCGGCGCACCGTGACCCCGTGCCGTCGGGCGTCGGCGGTGAGCGACGACGCCGAGTAGAAGCCCATCGGCTGCGAGCGCAGCAGCCCGGCCAGGAAGGCCGCCGGGTAGTGGAGCTTGATCCACGACGAGGCGTAGACGAGCAGGGCGAAGCTGAGGCTGTGGCTCTCGGCGAAGCCGAAGTTCGCGAAGGCCTGGATCTTGCCGTAGATGTCGTCGGCGATCTCGCCGACGAGCCCGTTCTCGGCCATGCCCTCGTACAGCTTCGCCTTGAGCGAGTCGATCTTCTCGAGCCCGCGCTTGGATCCCATCGCCCGCCGCAGCTTGTCGGCGTCCTCGCCGGTGCATCCGCCGACCGCGACGGCCATCTGCATGAGCTGCTCCTGGAACACCGGAACCCCGAGCGTGCGCTCGAGCGGCTCGACGAGCTTCGGGTGCAGGTAGCTGATCGGCTCCTGCCCGAGTTTGCGGCGCACGAAGGGATGCACGGCGCCGCCCTGGATCGGACCGGGCCGCACGAGCGCGATCTGCACGACGAGGTCGTAGAAGCGTCGCGGCTGCAGGCGCGGCAGCAGACCCATCTGCGCCCGCGACTCGACCTGGAACACTCCGATGGAGTCGGCTCGGCAGAGCATGTCGTAGACCCCTGGCTCCTCCTTCGGCAGGGTCTGCAGGCTCCAGTCCTCCCCGGTGGCGGCGCGGATGAGGTCGAAGCAGTGCTGCAGCGCCGCCAGCATGCCGAGGCCGAGCAGGTCGAACTTGACCAGGCCCATCCAGGCGCAGTCGTCTTTGTCCCACTGCACGACGGTGCGCTTCTCCATGCGGGCGTGCTCGATCGGCACGACCTCGCCGACGGGTCGCTCGGTCAGCACCATGCCGCCGGAGTGGATGCCGAGGTGGCGCGGGAACTTCAGCAGCTGCGTGGCGAGGTCGATCACCGGCTGCGGGATGTCGTTGCCCTCGTCGCTCGTGAGCTGCGCGCCCCAGCGTTCGACCTGCTTCGACCAGGCATCCTGCTGGCCGGGGGAGTGCCCGAGGGCTTTCGCCATGTCGCGCACGGCGTTCTTGGGCCGGTACTGGATGACGTTGGCGACCTGCGCCGCCCGGTCGCGCCCGTAGGTCTCGAAGACGTGCTGGATGACCTCCTCGCGCCGGTCGGAGTCGAAGTCGACGTCGATGTCGGGCTCCTCGTCGCGCAGGCTGGAGAGGAAGCGCTCGAAGGGGAGCTTGTAGAAGATCGCGTCGACGGCGGTGATGTTCAGCAGGTAGCAGACCGCGGAGTTGGCGGCCGAGCCGCGGCCCTGGCAGAGGATCCCCTCGCCGCGAGCGAAGGCGACGATCTCGTGCACGATGAGGAAGTAGCCGGGGAAGTCCTTCATCTCGATGACGGCGAGCTCGCGCTCGATGCGGTCGCGCACGGCGTCGTCGGCGTCGGGGTAGACGGTCGGCACCGCATCCCAGACGAGCTTGCGCAGCCACGACATCGGCGTGAAGCCCTCGGGTACCGGCTGGGTCGGCAGCTTGGGCTTGGCGCTGCGCAGTTCGAAGGCGAGCTCGTCGGCCACCTCGACCGTGCGTTCGACGGCACCGGGGTAGCGGAAGAAGCGGGCGCGCATCTCGCGGCCGCTGCGCAGGTGCGCCGCGCCCGAGGGCGGCAGCCAGCCCTCGAGCTCGTCGAGGCTGCGTTGCGCGCGCACGGCGGCGACCGCGGTGGCCAGCTGGTGTCGGTCGGGGGTGGCGTAGTGCACGTTGCCGGTCGCGACGAGCCGCAGCCCGCGCAGTGCGGCGAGCGCCGCGAGCACGTCGTTGCGTTCGCTGTCGAGCGGTTCGCCGTGATCGAAGATCTCGACCACCACGTTCTGCGACCCGAACAGCGCGACGAGACGGTCGAGCTCGCCCACGGTCTCGGGGAAGGCGAAGTCGGCGCCCCGCTGCTCCTGCACCCGTGCGGTCGGCAGCTCGCGTTCGAGCGCCTGCCGCACGGCGCCCTTGCGGCATCCGGTCAGCACGATCCAGTGCCCTCCGGCCCGTCGGGCGAGGTCGTCGAGATCGTAGATCGGCCGTCCCTTCTCGCCGCCGGCGAGCTGCGCGGCGGTGATCGCGGAGGAGAGCCGGTGGTAGCCCTCCTCCCGGCGAGCGAGCACGAGCAGGTGGCTGCCCTCGGGGTCGGCCTCGCCGTTCTGCGGGCCGGAGAGCCCGAGCGAGAGCTCGGCGCCGAACACCGTCCTGGTCTGGATCTGCTTCGGCTCGGCCGCCTCAGCGAAGCGGGCGACGCCGTAGAAGCCGTCGTGATCGGTGAGCGCGAGCGCGTGCAGGCCGAGCCTCTCCGCCTCCTCGAGCAGCTCCTCGGGGCCGGACGCGCCGTCGAGGAAGCTGTAGCTCGAGTGCGCGTGCAGCTCGGCGTAGGGCAACGGATCCTCGGCGCGCACGACCGTCTCGGGCACGCGGTAGCGCGGCCGCTTCGGACCCCAGGCCGGACTGTCGCCGCCGTCGACATCGGCCGGCTGCTCGGCGGGGCGCCGCACGTCCGACAGGGCGCGCTCGAACTCCGACCAGGGGATCGGGGGATTGCTCCAGCCCATCAGCGCACCTCCCCGTCGGTCGAACCTGCTCGATGGGCGACGTATCCCGCTCGACTGGCGGTGGACCCCGTTCGACTGTCGGCGGCGCGGTCTACGCTCCGGCCATGGCGAGCCGACCGCGGTATCCCACCGACCATGAGCCCGAGCTGACGGTGCGCTCGGCCGTGCACCGCTTCGACGACTTCGCCGAGGTCGTCGGCGTGAAGAAGCCGGGTGGCGGCGGATGCTGGTGCATGAGCTACCGCGACGCCCGCCTGTCGAACACCGAGCGGCCGGAGTACATGCGCGCCGAGTGCGCGACCGAACCCGGGCCGGGTGTGCTCGCCTATGTCGACGGCGAGGTCGCGGGCTGGTGCTCGGTGGCGCCGCGCTCGAGCTATCGCCGACTCATGAACTCGCGCACGATCCCGTTCGTCGACGAACGCGACGCCTGGGTGGCCGTGTGCTTCGTGGTGAGAGCCGGGTTCCGCGGGCACGGGGTCATGCACACGCTGCTCGACGGGGCCGTCGAGCACGCTGCGGCGCACGGGGCCGAGGTGATCGAGGGCTACCCCGTCGACCTCGACCCCGCTGCCGGTGCGCCGAGCGGATCCGGTCGGGGCGCCGAGCCCGGACACGGCGACGCCGACGGCGGCGTCAGCGGCCGGGTGGATGTGATCTCCGGCTACGTCGGAACCGTGCGCCTCTTCGAGCAGCACGGCTTCCATCGGGTCGCCGAGACGACGGCGCACAGCGGGGGCCGGACGCGCTGGATCCTGCGCCGGGAGCTGGGCTGATCGGGCGATCGCGCGCTCAGTCATAGCGGCCCTCCGCCCACCAGCCGCGCTCGTCGAGCACGAGCAGCCAGGCGCCGCCGGTGCCGTCCACCATCTGGAAGCGATGCGCACGGCGAGCGGTGCGCGCATCCCACCAGCGTTCGTCGAGCGGCCAGGGGCCGGCCCACGAGCTCACGTCGAGCCGTTCCCCGCCCGGAGCGACCAGGGCAGCGGGCGGCGCGCTGATCACCCCGCGTGCGCTGACGCTCACCTCGCGACCCGTCGCATCCTGCACCCGCAGCTCGCGCGGCATCTCGTACACGGTCGCCGGCGCGGGGTCGGGCAGCCGCCCGGGCCAGGGACGGGTGCGGTCGCGGGTCACGACCGCACGGTCGCCCCAGGCGACCGGGGTCTGCCGCTCGCCGGGGGAGCGGCCGCCTGTCGGCGTCGCGGTCAGCACGCCGCGATGCCCGACCAGGCCCTGCACCCGCGACAGCCCGGAGTGCACGCCCTCCTCCGGCCCCGAGCCGAACAGTCCGCGCTCATGGCTGCCCGCCGCATCGACGGTCTCGGGCTCGATGCGCACCCGCACGACGGCGCTGCGCAGCTCTCCCGCCGCATCCGGGTCGTGACGTCGTTCGCCGCTGCGCAGCGCGCCGCTGAGCTGCCAGCGCACCCGGTCGACGATCTCGGTCGCCTGGAAGAAGCGGGGGTGCAGCCAGAGCCGGTCGCTCTGCTCGCCCTCCTCGCCCTCGAACACGACCCGCAGCGCCGTGCACACCAGCTTCTGCTCGAGCAGCGTGGTGACGATCTCGTCGGCGGCGGTGCGCACGGCGAAGGCGACCTGGTCGACCCGGTCGAGCGCCGGCTCGAAGTCGATCACGGCCGTCGCGTCGTGAGGTGGCGTACGGGGCGTCGCCGCTCGCGCATCGCGCCCGCGCGCGAGCACGTGCAGCCGCGCGCCCTCGGCGCCGAAACGCGCCGCGACGTCGTGCGGCCGCAGCGCGGCGAAGGAACCCAGATCGTGCACGCCCAGCCGGGGGAGCAGCACCGACAGCTCCGGCGACTCGAGCAGCCGCACCGGCAGCGGCGCGAGGAAGTCGGCCGAACGGCCCTCCGGCACGATGAGCGTCGGCTGGCCGGGACGCGTCGCCCGCGCCGCGAGCGTGGCCGCGAACAGCCCCTCGGCGATCCCGGCCCGCCCGTCGGCGACCCCGAGTTCGCGCAGCGCGCCGAGCAGCGCGAGGGCCGCCGCCTTCTCGCCGCCGTAGAAACGCGCAGGTCCGCGTGCCGCCACGGCGAGCATGCCGGGGCGGATCGGGTGCACGGCCGGCAGCAGCTGCTCGAGCCCGGTGATGATCGGCTCGTAGGCACGCGCATCCAGGGAGGAGTCGTAGCGCAGAACCGTCAGCCCCGGGCATCGGGACTGCGCCTCACGCTGCCGCAGCCCGCGGCGCACGCCCTCGTCACGGGCTGAGCGCGAGCAGGCCAGCACCTCGCCGCGTTCGACCAGCGCGATGGGTGCGCTCTCGGAGAGCCGCTCGGCGCGGGCGTGCGCGATCACCGGCCAGTCGGGTGCCCAGAGCACGAGCAGCCGGTCGCCGTCGTCGGCGGCGTCGGGCTCGGCGAGAAAGCCGGCAGGTCGGAAGCGCATGCCATATATTCGAACACATATTCGAATGCGTCAACTCGGATTCTCCACAGCCTCCGGGAGGCGTCCTCGATGTCCGCGGTGCGGTGCAGACTGCGGCCATGCTGAAGATCAGAACCTTCGTCTGGGGCGTCACCGACATGCGCAGAGCGGTGGCCTTCTGGACCGCCGCGCTCGACTACGAGGTGAAGCCGGGCTCGGATGGCGAGTGGACCGTGCTCGTCCCGCGCGACGGCGAGACCCTCCCGCGATTCGCCCTGCAGCTCGCCACCTCCGAGAAGCCGCGCCGCCATCACCTCGACCTCCAGCCCGACGATGCCGAGGCGGAGATCGCGCGCCTGGTCTCGCTCGGCGCGACCCGCGTCGACGACTGGCGATACGAGGACGACGCCGACTACACGGTTCTGCGCGATCCCGAGGGCAACGCCTTCTGCGTTCTCGACGGCTGAGCGGATGCCGATGCCGCCGTCCGCAGGTGGGCCCGCGACCCGAGCGCGAGAGATGTCGTCATGATTCGCAGAAAGGTGCCAGGGTGGACACATGACCGACCCTCGTGATCAGGATCCCGCCGACCGCTCGACGCCGCTGGCTTCTGCTGCCGGAGGTCGTGAGGGCGGTGGCGATGGCGCACCGCAGATCCCGCCGCGCACGGTCGGCCCCTCGCCCTATGCGCAGTACCAGTCGCCGACACCGCCCCAGGAGTCCGGGCCGCCGCAGTACGGCGAAGCGGACGAGACCCAGTTGCGCTTCGGTCAGCGCCAGGGCGGCGAGCCGTCGCCGGCGGGTCAGCACCAGCCGGGTCAGTCCCAGCCGGGGCAGCCTCACTACGGCGCTCCCCAGTACGGCGTTTCCCCGCAGCCCGGCGCTCAGCAGTACGGCCAGTCGACGCCGGGGCAGTACGGCGCCCAGCAGTACGGCGGTCAGCCGCAGAACGGTCAGCCGCAGTACGGTCAGCAGCCTGCTCAGCCCCAGTACGCACAGCAACAGTACGCGGCTCCGCAGCAGTCCGGTCAGCAGTACGGCGCACCGCAGTACGGCGTCCCCACCCCTCCGCCGCGCAAGCGCCGGCTGGGAACCGGCGCCGTCATCGGCATCATCGCGGGCGCTCTCGTCCTCGTGATCGGCGCGGTCGTGGGCATCACGGCCGGAATCAACGCCAGCCGCCCCGCATCGGCCGATCCGGCCGCCACGGTGACCGGCTATCTCGACGCCCTGCGTGCCGGCGACGCGAAGAAGGCGCTGACCTTCCTGGAGAAGCCCGACGACGACACTCTGCTCACCTCCGCGGTGCTCAAGGAGTCGAACAAGATCGCCAAGATCGGCAAGGCGACCACGACCGTCTCGGGCAGCAAGTACTTCCCGCAGGTGCGGGCGAAGTTCGCGATCGGATCCGAGTCGGTCACCCAGGAGTTCCGCCTCACCCGCGACAGCGACGGCGCCTTCACCATCAGCGGCGGCACCGTCGCGCTGTACCCGAGCTCGCTGAAGAGCGCGCCGGTGACGATCAACGGCCAGAAAGCGCCCTCGAGCGACACCTGGGTGCTGTTCCCCGGTGCTTACACGCTGGCTCTCGACGTCAAGGGATTCCAGGTCGAGAACGGCGAGAAGCTGGTCGCCGCGGGCGACGACACCTATGACACCCTGCGCGACGTCAAGGTGTCGTTGACGGATGACGGCGTCGAGACGTTCCGCACGGCGGTGACGACGGCGGTCGACGCCTGCATCGCGTCGAAGAACTTCGCGGCGGGATGCGGTCTCGACCTCAAGAGCCCGCTGTCCGACGGCACGATCCTGCAGGAGGGGTCCATCACCCGCACCCTGTCGGGCGATGCGCAGACGGCGCTCGCGAACCTGCAGCCGGAGACCTCCTCATCGACGACGCCGCTGGTCGTGCGCGGCGGCTACATCGGCGGCGTGACCACGACGGCCACCTGCACGAAGGGCTCCGCGACCGGCACCTGCAGCATCCTCTTCGGGCCGTCGCTGAAGTCGCCGCTGGTCGACTTCACCTCGGGCACCCCGGTGGTGCGCTGGAGCTGATCGCCCTTTCTCGACGATCCGATCAGCCCACGCTGCGCAGTCGCGGCTGGTCGGCGTCGCGCGAGTCGGTCGCGCTCGTCGAGACGGCCGCAGCGGTGACGGGCGTGATCCCGCCGTCGGCCGCCGGCAGCCACAGTCGGCGCGATCGCTCACGACCCGCCCAGGCCTGCGCCGCCGAGGTGACGGTGACCTGACGGCCGCTGAGGTGGCCGAAACCGGCGCCCACACCCGACCAGCTCGCGTCGGTCACGGCGAGGCGGGCCTCGGCGCGCGGCCAGTCGTCCATCGCCAGCAGCACGGCCTCGCGCTGCCGCAGGCGCGAGGCGAGCCGCGTCGCGGCCGTCTCGCCGACACGGGCGCGCCCCTCTCGCAGCGGCGGGCGCACGAGCACGATCGAGACCACGTCAACGAGGGCGGACACCACGGCCATCCAGTGCTCGCCGGGATGCGGCACCAGCACGACGCGCTCGAGGTCGAGCCCCAGTCCTGCGGCGGCTTCGAGACCGAGATCGGGAAGGCCGACGATCGCGCACCAGGCCCCGGCTCGGCTGGGGGCGCGCAGCAGCGCGAGGGCGAGCGAGGTCGATCCGCTGATGGCATAGCCCGAGCCCGCGCTGAGGGCGCCGCCCGGCAGCAGCTCGCCGAGGGCCTCGTCGGTCGGCAGGGCTCTGCTGTCGAGTCGCCGCCGCTGCATCCCGCGGATCCGCCCCTGCAGCTCCTCGACGGTGCGAGCGCGATCAGGAGAAGCGGAGCCCGGAGGAGCGGAGCCAGCGTCGGCGGCGCCGTGCGGCGCGGAGGCGTTCCTCCTGCGGGCCGGGGCGGCGAGCGCGGAGGCGGGGCGCAGCGCATCCAGTCCTCGGAGGCCCTGCCCGGGATCGCGTCGACGATCAGTCGCTGACGTCGCTGACGTCGCTGACGTCGCTGCGAAGCGGCCATCCGAACCCTCGTGCTCATCCCTGGAGAGAGCGTCGCCGGGCTCGTCGCCGAACTCGTCGCCGAGCAGATCGGGCGCGATCTCGAGCACGGCGGCGGCCGCCGCGCCCCGTGTCGCTCCCGATCCCATGGCCCCAGCATCGAACATGTGTTCGATCGTGTCAAAGGCCGCCGACATGACGGGCGCGCCTCAGAGGATCCGGAGAGCGCGATCTCCGGTCTCAGTGCAGGCGCGCGAGCATCCGCTGGTACTGCGCCGACAGTCGGGCGAGCTGCGCGCTCGTCTCCGGCTGCCAGGGGAAGGCGAGCTGGTCGAGGCCGTCGATCTCGGCCGAGAAGCGGAACGCCGACTCCTCGCCTTCCGCCGCCGTGATCTGCTCGGTCAGGGCGGACTCGCCGGACTCGCCCGTGCCCATGGACGTCGCGGCCGCGCGCGGGTGCACGAGCGGCGTCGCCGTCACGCTGAGCGCCCGCACGACCAGCGGGCGCACGTGCAGGCCGAAGCCCTCGCCCGTCAGCACGGCGTGCAGCACGAGTCCGTCGGCGAGCACGACCGCCTCGGCCTTGGGGCTCGCCGGGATGAAGCGCGACTCGATCCACTCGATGCGCTCAGGTCCGATCGTGTGCACGAGGCCGGAGACGAGACGCTCGAAGCCGCCGGGGAACGCGGCGATGAACCCGTCGGACTCCCAGAGTCCCGACGAGGCCCGCAGCGCGGTGGCGACCTGATCGAACGCGGCTTCCTGCTCCATGAGCTCCTCCGAGGAGAGGGGCGCCGGCGTCAGCGCGGCGCGAAGAGGGATGCGAGCGAGCGGATGCGCGAAGGGCCCGGATCATTCCTGATCCGGGCCCTTCGACTCGCGTGCGCGAGGGGGGACTTGAACCCCCACGCCCTATACGGGCACTAGCACCTCAAGCTAGCGCGTCTGCCATTTCCGCCACCCGCGCGAGTCCGGTTCCGCTGTGTTCAGCAGCAGCACCGAGTGACGACAGTAGCACGCTGCGCGAGGCCGCTTTGACCACTTCGGCGCCGACCGTCGTTCCCGGGCGCGTCGCGCGCTGTTCGCCCCCGCGTCGCCTGCGCGCGCGCACCGCATCGCGACTCGCGCCCCGCCCCGCATCGCCGTCCGCATCCTCGACGTCTCGCGCACATGCCGCTCGCCGCATCCGTCATCCGGCGACGCGGCGTCCGACGCCGCGGGTAGCGTGGATGCCATGGCCGACGAGCTCGAGGACACCGCCCGCATCGCCCGTGATCTGATCCGCTTCGACACCTCGAACTACGGCTCGGGCAAGTCGAACGGAGAGAGCGACGCGGCCGAGTATCTGGAGGCCGAGCTGCGTTCGATCGGGCTCGAGCCGCAGCTCTTCGGCGCCGCCCCCGGGCGCACGAGCGTGATCGCCCGCGTCGAGGGCGCCGACCCGAGCCGCCCGGCGCTCGTGCTGCACGGGCACACCGACGTCGTGCCCGCCGACCCCGCGAACTGGACCGTCGATCCCTTCGGCGGCGAGGTGCGCGACGGTCTGCTGTGGGGCCGCGGCGCCGTCGACATGAAGGACATGGACGCGATGATGATCACCGCGCTCCGCGACCTGCACGAGGCGGGGGAGCGCCCGGCGCGCGACGTGATCGTGGCCTACTTCGCCGACGAGGAGAACGGCGGCGTCTTCGGGGCCCACCACCTGGTGGATGAGCGTCCCGAGCTCTTCGCCGGAGCGAGCGAGGCGATCAGCGAGGTCGGCGGCTACTCGATCGACGTCGCCGGCCGCCGCGCCTATCTGCTGCAGACGGGGGAGAAGGCGCTGCTCTGGATCAAGCTCATCGCCCGCGGCACCGCGGCGCACGGCTCGCGCGTCGTGCGCGACAACGCGGTCACCCGGCTGGCCGAGGCGGTCGCGGCACTCGGACGCACGGAGTGGCCGGTCGAGCTGACCGGCACGACCGAGGAGCTGCTGGCCGAGCTCGCGAAGCTGCACGGCGTCGATCCGGCGGCGACGGATGCCGAAGAGCTGCTGCGCTTGACGGGCACCGGCGCGGGCTTCCTGCACGGCGCCCTGCGCGTCACCTCGAACCCGACGGTGCTCGACGCCGGCTACAAGCACAACGTGGTGCCCGACCGCGCCGAGGCGCTCGTCGACATCCGCACCCTGCCGGGCGATGAGGACAAGGTGCTCGCCGAGGTGCAGCGCATCGTCGGCGCCGATGTCGAGATCGAGATCCTGCACCGCGACGTCGGCCTCGAGAACCCGTTCTCCGGTCGCCTCGTCGAGGACATGTCGGCGGCCCTGCGCCGCGCCGACCCCGAGGCGGCCGTGCTGCCCTACCTGTTGAGCGGCGGCACCGACAACAAGGCGCTGTCGAAGCTCGGCATCGCCGGCTACGGCTTCGCTCCGCTGCAGCTCGGCTCCGACCTCGACTTCCCGGCCATGTTCCACGGCGTCGACGAGCGGGTTCCTCTGAGTGCTCTCACGTTCGGTCGGCGGGTTCTGGGCGACCTCCTGCGCAACTGCTGACAGACTCCTACCCCGTGAACGATCTCCTCAACGCGATCATCCTCGGGTTCGTCCAGGGTCTGACCGAGTTCCTGCCCATCTCCTCGAGCGCGCATCTGCGCATCGTCGGCGAGTTCCTGCTCGGCGGCAGGGATCCCGGGGCCGCGTTCACCGCGATCACGCAGATCGGCACCGAGCTGGCCGTGCTGATCTACTTCTGGCGCGACATCACCCGCATCATCGCGACCTGGGCGAAGTCGCTCGTCGGCAAGGCGCCCCGCAACGCGCCCGACGCGAAGATGGGCTGGTTCATCATCCTCGGCACGATCCCGATCGTCGTGCTGGGCCTGCTCTTCCAGAACGACATCGAGACGACCCTGCGCTCGCTCTGGTTCGTCGCGATCTCGCTCATCGTCTTCGGCATCCTGCTCGGCGTCGCCGACCGCTTCGCGAGCCGCAAGCGCACGCTCGACCAGCTGACCCTGCCGCACGGCATCGTCTTCGGCCTCGCGCAGGCCGCCGCGCTCATCCCCGGCGTCTCGCGCTCGGGCGGCACGATCACCGCCGGGCGCCTCATGGGCTACGACCGTCCCGCCGCGGCGCGGTACTCGTTCCTGCTCGCCCTGCCGGCGGTCTTCGGCAGCGGGCTCTACCAGGTCTACAAGTCGGTCAAGGGATGCGACCCCGGCGCCGTCTGCACCCCCGAGGTCTTCGGTCCGGTCGAGACGCTCGTGGCGACCGTGATCGCGGGCGTGGTCGGCTTCGCCGTCATCCACTTCTTCCTGCGTTACGTCTCGAAGGGCTCGTTCCTGCCCTTCGTGATCTACCGCGTGGCCCTGGGCGCGGTGCTGCTGGTGCTGCTCGGCACGGGAGTGCTCGCCGCCAGCTGATCCGCGGGCGCCGACGGTATCGTCGCGACGACACCGCCCGCACCGTGGTGGCGTCGATGCAGCGCCGCCCCGACCGCGGCGCCGAGGAGCGCTCCGATCGTGAACCCGGCTGCGTTCGCGACGATGTCGGCGCTCGATGCGACCCGGTCGGGCAGCCACAGGTACTGGGCGACCTCGGCGGCGGTCGACAGCGCGACGCCGATCACGGGCAGCCACCAGCGCCAGCGGAACGACAGCAGCGCCACCAGCAGCAGCCCGCCCGGCACGAACAGGGCCACGTTCGCGGCGGATTCGAGCAGGTCGTAGGCGCTCGTGCGATCGACGCCCCAGCCGGCGAGCAGGTCGAGCAGCCATCGGATGCGCGCCCCGCCCGGTCCGTCGACGCGCTCGGGCCAGAGCAGCACCGCGCCGAGACCGGCGATGTAGATGACGGCGAGCGCGATCACCACGATCCGCGAGCGTCGCAGCGCGCGTCGGTGGGCGTGGTGTCGAGCGGAGTGCGGTGTGCGGTGCTGTGCGCCCGCCCGGTCGGCATCCGCGGCGCGCGTCGATCCGGCATCCCGCTTCGTCGACGCGCTCATGGCGGGCTCGGGCCGTTCCGCCGTCAGCCGCGCGGCCGGTCGGGGTCGCCGCCGGCCTTGCCGTCGCGGCGCCTCAGGTATCGCTCGAACTCCTCCGCGATCGCGTCGCCGCTCGCCTCGGGGGAGTCGACCGTGTCACGCGCCTGCTCCAGCTGCTGGATGTAGGCGGCCATGTCGTCGTCGTCGCCGGCGAGAGCGTCGATCCCGTCCTCCCACGCCGCCGACTCCTCGACGAGCGAGCCGCGCGCGATCTGCACGTCGATGAAGTCCTCGAGCCGCTCGATCAGCGCGAGGGTGGCCTTGGGGCTGGGGGAGTTGTGCACGTAGTGCGGAACCGAGGCCCAGATCGAGAGGGTCGGCACGCCGGCGCGATCGAGCGAGTCGCCGAGCACGCTGAGAATGCCGACGGGCCCCTCGTAGCTCGAGCGCTCGAGGCCGAAGCGCTCGCGGATCTCCCGGCTCTCGCTCGACGCGAACACCGAGATCGGCCGCGTGTGCGGCACGTCGGCGAGCATCGCGCCGAGGAAGACGACGCCGCTCGCGCCCGTCGCGAGCACCTTGTCGGTGATCTCGGCGGCGAAGGTGCGCCAGCCGCGCGAGGGCTCGGTGCCCATGAGCAGCATGACCGGCGAGGCGCTGCCGCGGTCGCCGTAGAGGGTCACCTCCGGCCACTGCAGCACCCGGTCGCCGTTCTCGTCGGTGACGACGCTGGGGCGGTTGAACTGGTAGTCGAAGTAGTCCTCGGGGTCGATGCTGGTGAGCGGATCGAGCTCGAGCTGGTCTCGCAGCGCCCGGGCGACGCCGCTCGCGGCCTCTCCGGCGTCGTTCCAGCCCTCGAAGGCGACGACGACGACGGGTCCCGCGCCGAAGCCCTGCTCATCCGCCATGCCGTCATCCGTCCCGTCGGCCGACCCGGCCGACTGTCCTGCACAACAATAGGCGCGCCGTAGACTCGATGCTCGTGACCGACGCGCTGCCCTCTGCTGTTCTCTGGGATATGGACGGCACGCTCGTCGATACCGAGCCGTACTGGATGACCGCCGAGTCGGAGCTGGTCTCCGCCTGGGGCGGTTCGTGGACGCAGGAGCACGCGCTGCAGATGGTCGGCCTCGGCCTGCCCGACGCGGCGCGGATCCTGCAGTCGCACGGCGTCGGCCTCTCCGCCGACGAGATCGTCGCGACGATGACCGCCCGTGTGATCGAGCTGACGCGCGCCGAGGTGCCGTTCCGGCCGGGCGCGCGCGAGCTGCTGCGCGGCCTGAAGGACGCGGGCATCCCCTCGGCGCTCGTGACGATGTCGTATCGCGACTTCGCCGACGTCGTGATCGAGGCGATCGGCGCCGACCTGTTCGCCGCGACGATGACCGGCGACGAGGTCGAGCACACGAAGCCGCATCCGGCTCCGTATCTGCGCGGCGCCGAGCTCCTGGGGGTGGATGTGCGCACGGCCATCGCGATCGAAGACTCCCGCCCGGGCGTGGCCTCGGCCGTCGCCTCGGGGGCGACCGTCGTCGCGGTGCCCCTGCACGTCGAGCTGCCCGAGAGCCACGAGTACACCCTGTGGGACGGCTTCGACGGTCGCGGACTCGCCGACCTGCTCGCCGTGCACGCCGAACGGAGCAACGCATGAGCGCCCAGCGCCGCCGCAGCGGCCCCTTCGTGCCGGGCGACCGCGTTCAGCTTACCGGTCCCAAGGGCCGCATGAACACGATCACCCTCGAGGCCGACAAGGTCTTCCACACCCATCGCGGCACGGTGCGCCACGACGAGATCATCGGGCTGCCCGACGGCTCGGTGCTGACCGCCTCGAACGGCGACGAGTACCTGGCGCTGCGTCCGCTGCTCGCCGATTTCGTCATGTCGATGCCGCGCGGCGCCGCGATCGTCTATCCGAAGGATGCGGCGCAGATCCTCGCTCTCGCCGACATCTTCCCGGGGTCCACCGTCGTCGAGGCCGGTGTGGGCTCCGGTGCGCTGTCGCTGTGGCTGCTGCGCGGGGTCGGACCGGAGGGGCGCCTCGCGTCGTTCGAGCGTCGCGAGGAGTTCGCCGAGATCGCGCAGGCGAACGTCGCCGCTTTCCTCGGCGAGGAGCCGGCGAACTGGAGTGTCACGGTCGGCGACCTCGCCGACGAGCTGCCCGCGGCCTTCGAGCCGGGCACGGTCGACCGCGTCGTGCTCGACATGCTCGCGCCCTGGGAGTGCTTCCCCGCGGTGTCGGATGCGCTCCGTCCCGGCGGCGTGGTCATCTGCTACGTCGCGACGGTCACCCAGCTCTCGCGCGTCGTCGAGGCGATCCGCGCGACGGGGGAGTACACGCATCCCGAACCGGTGGAGACGCTCGTGCGCGGCTGGCACGTCGAGGGTCTCGCCGTGCGTCCCGACCACCGCATGGTCGGGCACACCGGCTTCCTCGTGACCGCGCGCCGCCTCGCGCCCGGCGCCGAGCTGCCGCAGCTCAAGCGCCGCGCCTCGAAGAGCGAGTTCAGCGACGAGGACGTCGAGCTGTGGACCCCGGGTTCGCTCGGCCAGCGCTCGACGAGCGACAAGCGCCTGCGCCGGGTCGTGCGGGATGCGCAGAAGCTGGCCTCCGAGACGGGCGCCGATCTCGACTCCGCTGCGTCGGACACCGGCTCCGCTGGTCACGCCACCGCTCCCGCCACCGACGTGGCGGCGGACGGCGACGCCGATCAGCCCCGATAGACTCTCCCTCGGCCCCTTCGGAAGGACACCCGTGCGTCGCATCGCCCCCGTTCTCGCCATCGCCGCTCTGGCGATCGCCTCGCTGAGCGCCTGCGCGCCGGCTGAGACCGGCAAGGACGTCTCCTGCAACCCGTACCGCTCGGGAGCGGCGAGCTCGACCGTGACGGCGAGCGGCAAGGTCGGCTCCGAGCCGAAGATCGACTTCCCGACGCCGCTGCGCGCGAAGAGCGCGCAGGTCAGCGCGCTCGTGCGCGGCGACGGCGCTCAGGTCGGCCAGGGCGATGTCGTGCAGTTCAAGACGACCATCTCGCTCGCGCGCACCGGTCAGAAGCTGCAGGCGGTCGGCTACGACGCCAACGGCGACGCCTTCTGGTGGACGAAGCAGAAGGATGCGCTCGCGAAGTCGCTGCTCTGCCAGACTGTCGGGTCGCGCATCGCGCTGACCGCCACGGCGAAGCAGATCTTCGGCGAGGGCGCCCTCGCGCAGCAGGGCATCGCCGACAGCGCGACGCTCGTGCTCGTGACCGACATCGTGAAGCGCTTTCCCGGCAAGGCCGACGGCGTGAACCAGCTGCAGACCCCGGGGCTCCCCGCGATCGTCACGGCGCCCGACGGCCAGCCCGGCATCGTGCTCCCGGGCGACCCCGCCCCGAAGGAGAAGACGACCGCGGTCGTCAAGGCCGGCGGCGGCAAGACCGTCCGCAAGGGCGAGAAGGTGCTCGTTCAGTACTCCGTCTTCCAGTGGGGCGACACCGCGACTGCGGGTCAGTCGACCTGGGAGAACAACTCCCCGTCGCTCGTCCCCGCCGGCGACGACTCGTCGACCTACCCGTTCTCGCCGCAGCTCGTGGGCAAGAAGCTCGGCACCCAGCTCATCCAGGTCGTGCCGGCCGACGCCACGGGCGCCGCGAACGCCGCCCCGCAGATCATCGTGATCGATCTGCTCGGCGTCGTCAGCTGACCCCGGGGCGAAGACCCTCTCCGCCTCTCTCGCAACGGACACGGCCGGGTGTCCCCGATCTAGGATCCTTCACGTGTCCGCATCGAGAACCGCGCCGCGCGTCGCCGTCGAGGAGCGTCTCTTCAGCCTGGTGCTGGCGCTGCTCGCCACCGAGGGCGGTCTGAGCAAGAGCGAGATCCTGTCGACCGTGCAGGGCTACCGTCAGCGCTTCGACAAAGGCGGCGACAACGCGAACCTCGAGCGCCAGTTCGAGCGCGACAAAGACGACATCCGCGACCTCGGCGTCCCGCTCGAGACCGTGGAGTCGCCCGGCGACGCGGGCAACAACCAGCTGCTGCGCTACCGCATCCGCAAGGGCGCCTACGAGCTCCCCGCCGATGTGCGCTTCTCGGCCGAGGAGACGTCGATGCTCAACCTCGCCGCCATGGTGTGGCGCGAAGGCGCGCTCTCGGGGGAGTCGCGGCGCGCGCTGCTCAAGCTGCGCGGTCTCGGCGGCGCCCAGGCGCAGCAGCCGGTGCTCGGCTACGCGCCCCGACTGCGGTCGCGGGATGCGGCCTTCGCGGCGATCGACGCCGCACTCGAGAAGCACCTGACCGTGCGCTTCCGCTATCTGAAGCCGGGCCAGACCGAGGCCAGCGAGCGTCACGTCATCCCGCTCGCGCTCGTGCAGTACCAGGGGCGGTGGCACCTCTCGGCCGAGGAGCCCGAGACCGGCCGACGCAAGATGTTCCTGCTGCGCCGCATCGTCGGCGCGGTGACGACGGGTAGGCCCGCACCGCAGCGCGACGGCGACTTCGCCGCGCAGGCGCTGGCCTCGCTGGCCGAGGTGTGGGAGGCCGGGATCGCCGAGCTGGAGGTCGTCGCCGGCAGCGATGCCGACCGACGGCTGGGCAGCCGGGCCGGGGCCGAACGACATGGCGTCGTGAGCACTGACGGCGGCTCCTCGAACGCCGGGGAGTCCCTGCGCCTGCGGCTGCACTTCGTCGACCTCGCGATCCTCGCCGACGAGCTCGCCGCCTTCGGGCCGGAGGTCGTCGTGCTCGAGCCCGCCGCCCTGCGCTCCGCCGTGCGCGAGCGCCTCACTCTGATCGGAGCGGCGCATGCCCCGGCGTGATCCCGATGCCGTGCGCGCGCCGAAGTTCAGCGCCCGCGACCGTCTCGCCTTTCTGCTCGCGCTGGTGCCGTGGCTCATGGACCACGAGCGCGTCACGGTCGACGAGGCCGCCGCCCACTTCGACGTGGATGCCGACCTGGTGCGCGAGTCGGTCGAGCTCATCGCGGTCAGCGGCGTGCCGGGTGACACGTCGTCGTACCAGCACGGCGACCTGTTCGACATCGCCTGGGACGCCTTCGAGGATCGCGGCGAGATCGTGCTGACGAACCTCGTGGCGATCGACGACGCCCCGCGTTTCTCCGCCCGTGAGGCGGCAGCCCTCATCGCCGGGCTGCAGTACCTCTCGTCGCTGCCCGAGACGGCCGACAGCGCCGCGATCGCGACCCTCATGGGCAAGCTCTCCCGGGGTGCCTCCGGCCCGGTCGCACCCGTCGGCGTGGCTGGTGAGGCGACGGACGGACGCCTCGCGACCATCCGCGACGCCGTCAGCCGCGGCGTGCAGCTCGAGCTCGACTACCTCAACTCGCGGGGCGAGCACGAGCGCCGCCGCGTCGACCCGCTGCGCATCGACTCGAACGACACCGACTGGTATCTGCGCGGCTGGTGCCACCTGCGTCAGGCCGTGCGCACCTTCCGGCTCGACCGCATGTCGGATGTCGTCGTCACCGACCGTCCGATCGAGCACCGTGTCGACGAGGTCGCTCTCCCCGACAAGCTCTTCGAGGGCGCGACGACCGAGCTGGTGGTGACGCTCGACGTCGCGTCCGCGGCCGTCCCGCTGCTCGACGACTACATCCCCGACGGCGCGCCGCGATCGACGCACGGAGACCTGGTGCGCCTCGAGCTGCCGATCTCGCACCTCGACGTGCTGAAGCGGCTGGTCGCCGGGATGCCGGGCGTCGCCACCGTCGTCGGACCGCCGGAGGCGCGTGCGGCCGTCGAAGCCTGGGCACAGGCGGCGCTGGAGCGCTACTCGGTCGATTGATCCCGGGCCCATCGCCGGAGAACGGGATGCCGGGGTTACACTGAAGGACACTTCCCGACCACGTAAGGATCGGATCATGGGATTCCTCGGCAACGCATTCACGGGCTGGCACCTTCTGCTGGTTCTCGCGGTCATCGTCCTGATCTTCGGCGCGACCAAGCTCCCGGCCCTCGCGCGCAGCGTCGGTCAGTCGGCCAAGATCCTCAAGAGCGAACTCAAGGATGACGACAAGGGCAAGGACGCCCCTGCCGCAACCGTCGAGAACACCGCGGCCCCCGTTGAGACCTCGTCGGCGACGACGACGAGCGCTCCGCCCGTCGACAAGCCCTGACGCGGGTGGCCGCGCGCACTCAGCGGAAGCGGCAGCGCAACCCTGAAGGGCGGATGTCCCTCGGGGAGCATCTGGTCGAACTCCGCAATCGCCTGATGATCGGCGCCGCGGGCATCCTCGTGGGTACCGTCGCCGGGTTCATCCTCTACGACTTCATCTGGCCGATCCTGTCGGCGCCGGTGACGGTGCTGTCGGAGGCCAAGCACAATGCGGTGTCGATCAACTTCTCCGGGATCGCGACCGGATTCGACGTCCGGCTCCAGGTCGCACTGGCCGTCGGCATCGTGATCTCGAGTCCGATCTGGCTCTTGCAGATCTTCGGCTTCCTCACTCCCGGGCTGACCAAGACCGAGAAGCGCTACGTCTTCGGCTTCTTTTTCTCGGCGATCCCGCTCTTCCTGGCCGGATGCGCGGCCGGTTTCTATGTCATGCCGCACATCGTCGAGTTGATGGCCGGATTCGTGCCCAAGGGTGGCACGACCTTCTTCGACGCGAAGTACTTCCTCGACTTCATCCTCAAGCTGGTTCTAGCCACGGGGGTGGCGTTCGTGCTGCCGGTCTTCCTCGTGCTGCTGAACTTCGCCGGCATCCTTCGCGGCAAGTCGATCCTCAAGGGGTGGCGCTGGGCGATCCTCGCGATCACGCTCTTCACAGCGGCGGCGACCCCGGCAGCCGACCTCTTCTCGATGTTCCTGCTCGCTGTGCCCATGGTCGCGCTGTACTTCGCCGCTGTCGGAGTCTCGCTTCTGCACGACCGCTCGGTCGATCGGAAGACCGCTGCGGCGATCGCCGGCACCGACGCCGGCCTCCCCGCCGGCGCATGAGCACGGCCGAATCGAGCGCTCCGAGCCCCTCCGAGCGCTACGCCCAGTCACGGGCGCGCCGCGGGTCGCCGCGACTCGAGGCGTTCCGGGCGAAGCTCGCCTACGATCTCGACCCCTTCCAGCTCGCCGCCTGCCGCACCCTCGAGGAGGGACGGAGCGTCCTCGTCGCCGCTCCGACGGGCGCCGGCAAGACGATCGTGGCCGAGTTCGCCGTCTACCTGGCGATGTTCGAACCGCGCGACAAGGTCTTCTACACGACCCCGATGAAGGCGCTGTCGAACCAGAAGTACGCGGAGCTCGTCGCCGAGTACGGCTCGGACGAGGTCGGCCTGCTGACCGGAGACAGCAACATCAACAGCTCCGCCCGCGTCGTCGTGATGACGACCGAGGTGCTGCGCAACATGCTCTACGCCGACTCGCCGCTGCTGACCGACCTGGCGTTCGTCGTGATGGACGAGGTGCACTACCTCGCCGACCGATTCCGCGGCGCCGTGTGGGAGGAGGTCATCATCCACCTGCCGAAGCAGGTGCGGATGGTGTCGCTCAGCGCCACGGTGTCGAACGCAGAGGAGTTCGGCGACTGGCTCGGCGCCGTGCGCGGTCACACCGACGTGATCGTGTCGGAGGAGCGACCGGTTCCGCTCGATCAGCACGTGCTCGTGCGCACGAAGCTGCTCGACCTCTTCGACTCCTCCGGGCAGGCGGCCACGAACCGCGTGAACCCCGAGCTCGCGCGGCTGGCCGCCGCGGGCGGGCGGGAGCTCGGCGGGCGTGCCGGCGGCGATCTGCGCCGCATCCACCATAAGGACACCGGGCGCCGCGACTTCCGCAACGCCGACCGCGTCGACCGGGCCGCGTTCGTGCACATGCTCGACGACAAGAACCTGCTGCCGGCGATCTTCTTCGTCTTCAGCCGGGTCGGATGCGACGCCGCCGTCACCCAGGTCGTGCGCAGCGGCATCCGGCTCACTGAGGCCTGGGAGCGCGAGGAGATCCGCGCGATCGCCGAGGAGCGCTGCCGCACCCTGCGCGACGAGGACCTGGCGGTGCTCGGCTACTGGGAGTGGCTCGAGGGACTGACCCGCGGCGTCGCCGCCCACCACGCCGGACTGCTGCCGGCGTTCAAGGAGGTCATCGAGGAGCTCTTCCAGCGCAAGCTGCTGAAGGTCGTCTTCGCGACCGAGACCCTCGCCCTGGGCGTGAACATGCCGGCCCGCACGGTCGTGCTCGAGAAGCTCGAGAAGTTCAACGGCGAGGCCCGCGTGCCGATCACGCCGGGGGAGTACACCCAGCTCACCGGCCGTGCCGGCCGCCGCGGCATCGACGTCGAGGGTCACTCGGTCATCCAGTGGTCGAGCGGACTCAACCCCCAGGCCGTCGCCTCGCTGGCCTCCCGTCGCAGCTACCCGCTCAACTCCAGCTTCCGCCCGACCTACAACATGGCGGTCAACCTCGTCGCGCAGTTCGGCCGCGTGCGCACGCGCGAGATCCTCGAGAGCTCCTTCGCGCAGTTCCAGGCCGACCGTGCGGTCGTCGACCTGGCGCGCAAGGTCAAGGCGCAGCGTGAGAGCCTCGACGGCTACGCGCAGGCGATGACCTGTCACCTCGGCGACTTCCGCGAGTACGCGTCGATGCGGCGCGAGCTCAGCGACCTGGAGCGCAAGAACGCGCGCTCCGACGGCGGCGGTCGCGGGGAGCGCGAGCGCCGGCAGCGGCACATGGCCGATCTGCGGCGGCGGATGCGGCAGCACCCCTGCCACTCCTGCAACGACCGCGAGGCGCACGCGCGCTGGGCCGAGCGCTGGTGGCGGTTGAAGCGCGAGACCGACCAGCTCACCTCGCAGGTCGAGGGGCGCACCGGCGCCGTCGCGAAGGTCTTCGACCGCGTCACCGACGTGCTGCTCGAGCTCGGCTACCTCAGCGGCAAGGGCGACCAGATCGAGACGACCGTCGACGGGCGGCTGCTGCGGCGCATCTACGGCGAGCGCGACCTGCTGGTCGCCGAGTGCCTGCGCCGCGGACTGTGGGACGAGCTGGATGCGCCGGCTCTCGCCGCGCTCGTCACCGCGCTCGTCTATGAGCCGCGCCGCGAGTCGGGCGAGCCGGTCGAGCTGCCGCGCGGGCCGTTCCGCAAGGCCTTCGGCGCGACCGAGGAGCTCTGGGCGCAGCTGAGCGATCTGGAGGACGAGCACCGGCTGCCGTCGAAGGACGCGCCCGCCGCGGGTCTCTCGCTGGCCGCCTATCGCTGGGCCGGCGGAGCGCGCCTCGACAGCGTGCTGCGCGACGCCGACCTCGCCGCAGGCGACTTCGTGCGCTGGATGAAGCAGGTCATCGACCTGCTCGACCAGATCTCGCTCGTCGCCGAGGGCCGCGTCGGCCCGACCGCCCGGCGGGCGATCGACGGCATCCGGCGCGGCGTCGTCTCCGATTCGGCGGTGTCGTGAGCGAGTTCGTCATCCCGCGGCGCGCTGTGGTGCCCGCGGGGGTCGCGGATGACCGTGCTCGCTGCGACGGGTTCGTGCTCGGCGGGCGCATCCCGCTGCTCGCCTCCGTGCTCCTCGCCGCGGCCGGCGGCCTGCTGCTGCGCGCCGCATTCCCCGGCCCGGCGGTCTGGGTCCTCGCGTTCCCGGCCATCGCGATCGCCCTGGTCGCCCTGCGGGGCCGTCGTCTCGGCGCGGCTCTGCTCGTCGGTCTCGTATTCGGCGCCGCGTTCTGGTTCCCGCACATCGGCTGGGCTTCGCGGTTCCTCGGCGTGCTGCCGTGGGCGGCGCTCGCGACCCTGATGTCGCTGTGGATGGGCGCCGGCGCGATGCTCATCACGCTCGCTTACCGCTGGCTGCCGCGGGTCGTGCCCGGCCGCGTCGGACGGCTGGTGCTGCTCCCGGCCGTGGTCGCGGGTCTCTGGATCCTGCGCGAGGGCGTGTCGAGCATCTGGCCCTACGGCGGCTTCTCGTGGGGTCGTGTCGCGTTCTCGCAGTCGGACTCGCCGTTCCAGAGCCTGTTCAGCTGGCTCGGCTCCTCGGGCCTCAGCTTCCTCATGGTGCTGCTCGTCGCGGCCGCGATCGAGATCGTGCTCGATCCCGCCGGTCGTCGCGCGCTGCGCGGCGCCGTCGTCACAGCGGTCGCGCTCGCGGTGCTGATCGTGCCGACGTTCCCGACCACGCCCGACGGCACGCTGCGCGTCGGCGCCGTGCAGGGCGACACCAAAGCGGGCTACTTCGACCCGCCCGAGAACGTCGGCGACAACCTGCTCGGTCAGGCGCGGGCGACCGAGCCGGTGTTCGACCAGAACGTGGATGTGGTCGTCTGGCCGGAGGGCGCCTCCGACGTCGACCCGCTGCGCAACGGCTGGGCCGCGCGCATCTGGGACCTCGTCTCCGCTGAGGCCGATGCGCCGATCGTCGGCGGCACGATCACGCACCGCGGCGACGAGTACTTCAACACCTCGCTGCTCTGGAAGGACGGCGAGGCGGCCGACCACTACGACAAGAAGCATCCGGTGCCGTTCGGCGAGTACATCCCCGACCGGGCCTTCTGGCGTCCCTTCGCACCCGACCTGATCGACCTCGTGCAGCGCGAGTACACGCCCGGCACGACCGACACGGTGATGGATGTGGGCAAAGCCGTCGCCGGGTTCGCGATCTGCTTCGACATCGTCGACGACGCGATCATGCGGCAGAGCGTCGATGACGGGGCGCAGGTGATCCTCGCGCAGACGAACAACGCCGACTTCGGCGAGGACACCGACGAGAGCGTGCAGCAGCTCGCGATCGCGCAGGTGCGCGCGCTCGAGCTGGGACGCTCGGTCGTCAACATCTCCACGGTCGGCACCTCGGCGGTCGTGCTGCCCGACGGGACCGTGACGCACCGGCTGCCGACCTACGAGCCGGGCGTCATCGTGGATGATGTGCCGCTGCGCACGGGCACGACGCCCGCCGTCGCGGTGGGTCTGCAGCTGGAGTGGTTCCTCGCGCTCGGCGGTCTGCTGCTGCTCGCCGCGTCCGGCATCCGCTCACGTCTCGATCGTCGCGCCCGGCTCTGATCGCGTTCTCGCCGCGCACGTCTCTCCGCGACCGCGGCTGTCGACGCCGGAGATGACACTGGCGGCACCGTCTTGAGACGGTGCCGCCAGGATGTCGGGGGGAGTGCGGGGGTGACGTGCGGTCAGGCGCTCTTGCGGCTGCCGCGGCGGGCCCGGAGGTACTCGAGCCGCTCCTGAAGGAGCTCCTCGAGCTCCGCCTCGGTGCGTCGCTCGAGCAGCATGTCCCAGTGGGTTCGGGCCGGCTTGGCCTCGACCTGCTCGACCTCGACCAGCTCGCCGTCCTCGCCGACGAGGCGGCCTTCCTGGCCGGTGCGCGGCGAGGACCAGAACTCCGGAACTTCGGCGTCGGCGGAGAACATGACCTCGAAGGTCTGCCCTTCCTCCGTGCGATAGACGCTCTTCTTGCGCGGTGAGAACTCGATGCCCTCTTCGCTCTGCAGGCTCTGTGATCCGAGTCGCATACCGCGCAGGCTTCGATCTGCCATCGTGTGGCCTCCTCTGTGCGCTGCGTGCCACAACTGTCGCTGTGACACCACTGTCTAACGGAAAGGGTCCTCCGGAGATGCCCGGGACCGGCCCTTTCCAGATCATTCACAGACGATCGGGGGTGCCTGTCCGGGCTCTCAGAACCGCCATCGCGAGGTCCGCGCGATCGGTCACGATCCCGTCGGCGCCGGCATCCAGCAGCGCCGACATCTGGGCCGGGTCGTTGATGGTCCAGAAGTGCGCCTCGGCGCCCGCGGCATGGATGGCGCGGATGACCCGGGGCGCGTCGACGGCCATGCCGAGCACGCGTGTCGGCAGCTGAGTCGCATCCACCCCGCGCAGTGCGCGACGCACCAGCGGAGTCAGGCCCGCGGAAGCGGCGGCGACCGCGATCACCGCGCCGAACGACGAGACGGAGGTCGCGACGCCGGGCAGCGCGCGCACGACGGCGGTTCGCCGGGAGCCGCTGAACGATCCGATCAGCACCCGGTGCTCGGCCTTCGTCCGTCGGATCGCTGAGATGGCCGGGCCGATCGCATCCGCGCTCTTGATGTCGATGTTGACCCGGGCGTCGGGGAAGCCGTCGAGCAGCTCCTCGAGCGAGCAGTAGCCCTGGTCGTGGCCGAGCGGCACGCGGCGCAGTTCCGCCATCGTCAGATCGGAGACCTGGCCGGGTCGCCCGGCGACCCGGCTCAGGTCGGGATCGTGACTCACCACGGCGACCGCGTCACGGCTGCCGTGCACATCCGTCTCCAGATGGGTGACGCCGACGTTGAGCGCGTGGAAGAACGCGAGCAGCGTGTTCTCCGGCGCGTCGACCGCGAGCCCGCGATGCGCGATGACGCGCGGGGGAGCGGGCTGCAGGTAGGCGCTCGACCCGATTCGAGCGCCCCAGCTCACGCGACCGGGCCGGTGGGTCCGGCCGGCGGCGCCGTGGGCGGCGTCGGCCCAGCCGGCGGAGCGGGCGGCGCGGTCGGCGGCGTGCTCGGTGCGGCCGGCGGGTCGTCCACCGAGCTCGGGAACGACGGCGGCGCGTCGGCGACGCTGACATCCGGGATCTCGATCCCGGCCGCGGCCTCGCTGTGGTCGGTGTTCGAGTCGCTGTGCAGGTTCGCGAGGCTCGACGCCGGCTTCACCGGGTTCGGCACGAAGGGCTGGTCGGAGCGCGGCGAGAAGAAGCCCTGCCCGATGCCCTTGAGGGCCTCGGTGAGCTCGCTCGGGATGATCCAGAGCTTGTTCGCGTCGCCCTCGGCGAGCTTCGGCAGCGTCTGTAGGTACTGGTAGGCCAGCAGCTTCTCGTCGGGGTCGCCGGCGTGGATGGCGTTGAACACCGTCTGGATCGCCTCGGCCTCACCCTGGGCGCGCAGCACCTGGGCCTTGGCATCACCCTCGGCCTCGAGGATCGCCGCCTGGCGACCACCCTCGGCCTGCAGGATCGCAGCCTGCTTGGTTCCCTCGGCGGTGAGGATCTGCGCGCGACGGTCACGCTCGGCGCGCATCTGCTTCTCCATCGAGTCCTGGATCGACACGGGCGGGTCGATGGCCTTGAGCTCGACACGTCCGACGCGGATGCCCCACTTGCCGGTGGCCTCGTCGAGCACGATGCGCAGCTGGCTGTTGATGTTGTCGCGGCTGGTCAGGGCCTCTTCGAGGTTCAGGCCGCCGACCACGTTGCGGAGCGTGGTGGTCGTGAGCTGCTCGACGGCACCCAGGTAGTTGGCGATCTCGTAGGTCGCGGCGCGCGCATCCGTCACCTGGAAGTAGACGACCGTGTCGATCGAGACGACCAGGTTGTCCTCCGTGATCACGGGCTGCGGCGGGAAGGAGACGACCTGCTCGCGCATGTCGACCAGGGGGCGCAGACGGTCGATGAACGGCACCAGCAGGTTCAGACCCGGCTGGAGGGTCTTGTGGTAGCGGCCGAGGCGCTCGACGACGCCGGAGTAGGCCTGGGGCACGATGCGGATCGAGCGGAAGATCGTCACCAGCACGAAGATGACGACGATGATCACGACGATCACCAAGAGGGCCGCTCCGAAGAGCTCACCGGAATTCACTGGGGTGCGGTCCTTTCTGCGGGCTCGACCACGGCGGTCGAGCCTTCGATCGCGGTGACGACGACGCGGTCGCCGTCGTGGGGCTGCAAGGGGGAGTCGGTGCCGAGGCGCGCCGTCCAGGTCTCGCCGTTGGCGAGCTTGACCTGTCCGCGGCCCTCGTCGAAGGCCTTGACGACGCTGCCGCTGAGGCCCAGCAGGGCTTCGACGTTGCTCTTGGCCGGATCCGCGCCGCGGTGGATGCGCCGATGCAGGGCAGGACGGACCAGGAACAGCAGCAGGATCGCCGTCACACCGGCGATGATGATCTGCGCCCACCACGGAGCGCTGAAGAGGCTGGAGACCAGGCCGCTCAGGCTGCCGACCGCCAGCATGAGGAAGGTGAACTCGAGGTTCATCATCTCGATGACCACGAAGAGGAGGATCAGGGCGATCCACACGATCCAGGCCCACTGGGTCAAGAACTCGGCCATCGGGCGCCTCCCTCGGGTAGTCCGACGATGATTCGAAACTATCACCGAAGAGCGGAGCGCGGGCCGGATCGAGGAATCCTCCGGCGCGTCGCGTTGCTAGGCTCGCATCCCGTGGAAACTCCCCTCGCTACCGGCTCCCTGGCCGGCATCCGCGCCCTCGTCACCGGCTCGTCTCGCGGCATCGGCGCGGACACGGCCACGTTCCTCGCCGCGGCGGGAGCGAAGGTCGTCATCAACTTCCGCAACAAGGAGCCGCGCGCGCTCAAGATCGTCGCCGGCATCGAGCAGAGCGGGGGAGAGGCCTTCGCCGTCGGCGCCGACCTGACCGACCCGGCGAGCGTCGAGGCGATGTTCCAGCAGGTGCAGGAGCGCTGGGGCGGCCTCGACCTGCTCGTGCTCAACGCCTCCGGCGGAATGGAGTCGGGGCTCGGCGAGGACTACGCCATGAAGCTCAACCGCGACGCGCAGGTCAACGTGCTGACCGCCGCCGAGGAGGTGCTGGTCGAGGGCGCGCGCGTCGTGTTCGTCACGAGCCACCAGGCGCACTTCATCAAGACCACCCCGACGATGCCCGAGTACGAGGCCGTCGCCCTGTCGAAGCGCGCCGGCGAGGATGCGCTGCGCGAGCGCATCCCGGGCCTCACCGAGAAGGGCATCGAGTTCGTCGTCGTCTCGGGCGACATGATCGAGGGCACCATCACGGCCACGCTGCTCGAGCGCGTCAACCCGGGCGCGATCCAGTCGCGTCGCGAGGATGCGGGACGCCTCTACAAGGTGGACGAGTTCGCGGCCGAGGTCGCACAGGCCGCGGTCGACCAGATCCCCGAGAATCACACGCGCTACGTCGGCGACATCAGCGGCTTCACCCGCTGATCGCATGACGCGCCTGCGCCGCACGTCGCGCATCCTGGTCGTCGACGACCGAGACCGGGTGCTGCTCTTCCTCACGCGCGCGCCCGACTCGAGCGGGTTCGCGCGGTGGATGACGCCCGGCGGCGGCGTCGAGGGCGACGAGACGCACGGCGAGGCCGCCGTGCGCGAGCTCTGGGAGGAGACCGGGCTGCGCGACGCCGTGCTGACCGGGCCGATCTGGAGCCTCGACTTCGACGTGACCTGGGACGAGGCCGACCACGATCGCGGTCACGCCGAGTACTACGCGCTGCGCACGGACACCTTCGCGCCGGCGAACGACAACTGGACCGACGACGAGCGGGTCGACCTCGAGCAGCATCGCTGGTGGAGCGTCGACGAGCTGGCCGCCACCGACGAACCCTACGAGCCGGAGGGGCTTCCCGAGCTGGTGCGTCGCACCATCGCCTCCCTCGGCCGCGAGACGGAGGACTGACATGGCCGAGACCGACGCGCCCACGACGACGCAGCGCCGCAAGCTGAAGCGGCTTGAGGAGCAGGAGCGCAAGCTCGTCTTCGCCGACTTCTCGCACGCCGACGCCTGGCAGCTGGGCACGATCCTCGTCGGCGTCGCCGCCGAGCGGAACCTCGCCATCGCCATCCGCATCACGATCGGCGAGCAGACCGCTTTCCAGGTCGGCATGCCCGGCTCGTCGAGCGACAACGACGACTGGCTGGTGCGCAAGGCGCGTGCGGTGCAGCGCTTCGGAGCAAGCACGTTCCTGCTCAAGATCCGCGGCGAGGTCACCGGCCGCAGCTACGCGGAGCTCGACGCGTCGCGCTTCGCGATCGCCGGCGGATGTGTTCCCATCAAGACCGCGTCGGGGGCGCTGCTCGGAACCGTCGGCGTCTCCGGGCTCTCGCAGGCCGACGACCACGCGCTCGTCGTCGACGCGGTCAGCCAGTTCCTCTCCGGCGAGAACGCGCGGTGACCGCCCCGGTCGTCGCGCTGCGCGACGTCGGGTTCCGCCGCAACGGGCGCCAGATCCTCGAGGACGTGACGCTCGAGGTGCGCGCGGGCGAGCACTGGGCGCTGCTCGGCCCCAACGGCGCCGGCAAGAGCACGATCCTGGGTTTCTGCGGCGCGGTGACGCATCCGTCAGCCGGCACGGTCGAGGTGCTCGGCGAGCGGCTGGGGCGCGTCGAGCTGGCGGCGCTGCGGCGGCGGATCGGCCATGTGAACCCGCGGCATCCGCTCGACTCGCCGCTGTCGGTGCGCGAGGTGGCGCTGACCGGCATCACGTCGACGATCGAGCTGCCGATGCGCTGGGTCGCGGCGCCCGACGAGATCGAGCGAGCGGATGCCGTGCTCGAGCAGCTGGGGCTGTCGCCGATCGCCGAGTCGCGCTGGCCCACCCTGTCGCAGGGGGAGCGGGGTCGCACGCTCATCGCGCGGGCGCTCCTCTCCGATCCGGCGCTGCTGCTGCTCGACGAGCCCTCGACGGGGCTGGACGTCGCAGCGCGCGAGCAGCTGCTGGAGACGGTGGATGCGCTCGAGCGCACGCATCCGGATCTCGCGTCGATCCTCGTGACGCATCACCTCGAGGAGCTGCCGGAGACGACCACGCACGCCGTGCTCGTCGCCCACGGGCGGATCACGGCCTCCGGCCCTGTCGCGGAGGTCGTCACGAGTGAGGCGGTGTCGGCGGCGTTCGAGCATCCGATCGACGTCGAGCATCGAGACGGACGGTGGTCGGCGCGGGCGCGCCGGCGTCGCGCCGTGGCGCTCTGAGCGGGGAACCGGTCCGCATCCGCACGCGCCGACGATCGTGACTCGTCAGCGGCTCACGCGGTAGACGAGTCGCGCGAATGCGCCCACTCGCGCGACGGATTCGAGACTGAGGCGCTCGGCGCCGAGCCGGCGGGGGAGCAGCGGAGCTCCGGAGCCGAGCGTGGCGGGCGCGTACGACAGCCGCAGCTCGTCCAGTGCCCCGGCGTCGTCGAACTGGCCGACGAGATCGCCGCCGCCGACCAGCCAGATGTCGCCGTCGCCGGCCGCCGCGCGGATCGCGGGCAGTGCATCCTCGACCGAGCCGCGGACGAATCGCACGTCGGCACCGGCCGGTGCCGGGAGCTCTCGGGTCGTGAACACGAACACGGGCGTGTCGCCGTGGAAGGCAGCCCAGCGCTCCGGATGCGCGAGGAGATCCTGATCGCGCAGCACCCATTCGTAGGTGTGCGATCCCTCGACCATGACGGCCGCCGGCCCGGGTGCGAGCTCAGGGGAGGGGGAGTCGCCTCCGGGCACCGCGAACAGCCAGGCGAGGGAGTCCTCGTCGTCGGCCAGGTAGCCGTCGAGCGTCGTCGCCGTGTCGAAGAAGATCGCCATGTGCTCACGGTAGGCCCGACCACCGACATGGATCGGTCTGACGGGGCGCGATGGGAGCGCGTCATTATGTCAGCGATGCCGCGAAGCGTGAGAGTGGTGTCGGATGCGCTGGCGCCGGCGACGGCGACGGCGACGGCGACAGTCGCTGTCGCCGGCGGGCCGCGCACCGCCGACGCGCCTGGCGTGGATGGGGCCGAGCCGGGCGGCCGCGAGCTGCCGCGTGATGCGGTGCGCGGCCCGTCGCACGTGTGGCGCCGTCCTCAGCTCCAGGGCCGAACTGCGCGGCCGCGCGGCGCGGTGAGCGCCGCACTCAATGCTCCTCGATCGCTCTTCTCCTGCCCCCGATTTATTCACCGATAATGCACATTATGACAACTCAGACGGAGGACCCCGCCCCTGGCCGGACCATCGCGCCACGAGCCCGGTGGTGACGACGGTCAGCGCAGGAGGCCGCGAAGGCTGTCGATCGGGTGCTCGTCCCAGGTGGTGAACGGGTCGTCGCCGACCTCCGCCATGAGCGCCGGTGCGGCGCGGCGCGCGGCATCCTCGTTCTCCCAGACCGCGATCCCGACGAATCGGCCCCCGGCGTCGTCGACGACGCCGGTCCAGACGAGGCCCGGCTGGCTGCGCGCGACGCCGCTGTAGCGCTGCATCGAGTCGAGCACGGCGTCGCGATGCTCGGCGCGGGGTGAATGGACCGAGACGACAGCGAATGTCATGCCGCCCAGTCTGTACCGGCACGTGCGGACGCGCGACCGGTCAGTCGTCGCGGCCCGTCCAGCCCTTGCGGTGGAACCACCACCACATCGCGCCGGCCGAGAGCAGCATCGAGCCGAGTCCGAGGAACAGGAACAGCCACGGGCCTTTCAGCACGTGGTCGACCTCCCAGTCGAAGTTCATGCCGAAGAATCCGGTCAGGAAGCTCAGCGGCAGGAACACCGAGGCGACGATCGTTAGCTGCTTCGACACCTCCCCCTGCCGATTCGCGACCGTGGAGAGGTAGAGGTCGGTGCAGCTCGTGATCATCTCCTGATACGAGTCGAGCTCGTCGGTGATGCGGATGAGGTGGTCGTAGACGTCGCGGAAGTAGTCGCGGCTGTCCGCCTCGAGTCCGGCGAGGTCGACGATCTGATCCGCCTCGCGCGCGAACACGTCGCGCATCGGCACGACCGCCTTGCGCAGGCGCAGCAGAAGACGCTTCAGCCGGAAGATCTCCTCGAGCTGACGTCGCTTCGCGCCGGCGACGATCGCATCCTCGAGGTCGTCGATCTCCTCGTCGAGGTCGGCGAGGATCGGGAAGAAGCTGTCGACGATCGCGTCGACGACCTTGTAGACGTAATACTGCTCGCTCTTCGCGGCCGCTGACTGCTCGAGCTGCGATCGCAGACGCTCGAGGTCGTCGAAGCGATCACGGTGCAGGGTCACGATCCAGTCGCCGCTGAGGTAGAGGTGGATCTCCTCGAGCGGCTGTTCGTTCTCGTCTTCGGGCTTCTGCTCGCGACCACCCTGCAGCACCAGCAGGGCCTTGTCGCCGTAGACGTCGAGCTTGGGCCGCTGGCCGAAGTGGATGCTGTCCTCCACCGCCAGCGGGTGCAAGCCCAGCAGCTCTCCCAGGTGGCGGATGTCGTCGTCGCTCGGCGTCGTCAGGTCGAGCCAGAAGAACTCGCCGCGACCGCAGAGGTCGCGCAATCGGGCGTCGTCGATCCGATCGATCACGTGCATGACTCGATTCTCGGGGCGGGGCGATCGGTGCGCTGGCGAAACGCCGCCCTCGCCGTCGACGTCGTCGCGCCGCGCGCGCAGACTGAGGGCATGAGCGATCCTCTCCCCCGCGTCTCTCTGGCGATCGGCGCGCTCGCTGTCGTGGCGCTTCTCGCCGCGTGCACCGCGTCGCCCGGGACAGAGCCGATGTCGCCTCGACCGACTCCGTCGTCGTCGCCCGCGGCGCTCGGCTGCGCGGATCTCGCCGACGAGGGCACGATCGGCGCCGCGATCGGCGGTGCGGCGGCGGCCGTCGACCCGGTCGCGACGATGATCAGCGCCGGCGTCGATGCGGTCGCCGCGACGGCGATCCCGGCGGCGGGAGGGCTGCAGTGCGCTTGGAGGGGCGCGCCGATCTCGGGCTTCACCCCGGTGCTGACCGCGCTGCTGCTGCCCGATCCGGATGCGCGCTGGACCGGCATGCTCTTCGGCGACGCCCCCGCGACGGCGACCCGCACCTTCGGTTCGCACACGGTCGTGGCGAGCTCCGGCGATCCGGGCTTCGGCGCGACCGCCCGGATCGGCGGGACGTGGGTGTTCCTCGAGCGCACGTTCCCGCCCGAGGCGACGGGCGATCCCGGCGCGGATCATGACCTGGATGCCGCATTCACCGCGATCTTCGACGCGGCGGCGGCGGAGGGGGCCCGGCTCGCTCCCCCGTCGTCGCCGGCTGATCCGAGCTCGCCTTCGGCATCCCCTGCGACCGGCGGGGCGACGGCGGACTGCGAGGCGGCGCTCGACTCCGGCGCCCTCGGGGCCGCGCTCGGCGCGCCGGCCTCCTACGTCGCGCAGCCGGCGCGACCGGAGCTCCTGACGATCCAGGAATCCGCGATGCAGCGGGTCGGCGACCTGGACTGCTTCGCCGGCAGCGTCACGCAGAGCGTCAAGATCGTCCGCGGACACGGGCGCGCCGCCGCGGTCGCGCAGCTGAAGCCGGGCTTCGGCGACGCCGCCGGCATCACCTTCGCGCCGGCGAAGCTCGCCGGACTCACGCGGAAGGAGTGGGCGGTCGACGACGGCTGCACCGCCGACTCGGCCTGCGCTGTGATCTTCGTGCACGGCGGCGACCTCTACGAGGTCGACTACGCGAGAGGATCGGTCGCCGTCGCGGAGGCGCTCATCGCCCAGGACGGCTGAAGCCGCGCTCCGGCGGGCCCCGACGCCGTCGGCGACCGAGCGCCATCACGCCCCGGGCTCGGTCCGCACGCTGTCGATGATGAGCTCGAGGACGCGGTCGGCCTGCGCGAGTCCGGAATCGGTCGGCGGCACCCGCCAGAGTGCGCTGAGCATGAGCAGGACGTCGGACGGATCGATGCCCGGTCGTGCGGCGCCGCGTTCGGCCGCCGCGTCGAGCAGCTGCCCGATCGCGGAGGTGACCGGTCCGTAGGTGCTGTCGGTGAGCGCTTGCGCGGTCGGGGTGGAGAGCGCCTCGCCCAGGCCGTGCTTGACCCGCACCGAGGCGGCGAGGTGCCGAGCCCAGACGCGGAAGGCGTCGAGTGGTTCCTGCTGTTCGAGCGTCCGGCTCACCGACGCCTCGAGTCCCTCGATCTCGTCCTTATAGACCGCGAGCAGCAGATCTTCGCGCGTCGGGAAGTGCCGGTACAGCGTGCCGGCCCCCACCCCCGCCGACTTCGCGATCGCGTTGAGTGACGTCTCGGGGTCCGCCGCGAAGGCAGCCGATGCGACGTCGAGGATGCGCGCACGATTGCGCTGGGCATCCGCTCGGCGCGCATGCCGCAGCGCATCCTGGTCACCGGCGGTTCCGGATACATCGGCGGATGGTGCGTGCTGGCCGCGCTCCGAGCCGGCTACGACGTGCGCACGACCGTGCGCGACCTGCGCAAGGGCGAAGTGCTGCGCGGCCAGCTTCACCACGCGGAGTCCTTCGACGACGCGCGCGTGCTGACGGCGTCCCGCGACGCGGGCGTGAAGCGCGTCGTGCTCACCAGCGCCTCGGGGGCGATCGTCTACGGGCATCCGAAGCGCTCCGAACCCTTCACCGAAGCGGACTGGACTGCCGTCGACAACCCCGACGTCGCCCCGTATCAGCGTTCGAAGACGCTCGCCGAGCGCGCGGCGTGGGCGTTCATCGCCGAGGACGGCGGGGGCGCTCGAGCTGGCGGTCGTGAATCCGACCGCGGTGATCGGACCGCTGCTCGGCAGCGATGACCCGCCTTCGCTGCGCACGATCCGCGGCATGCTGACCGGAGCGCTTCCCGCCTGTCCGCCCTTCGGCACCGGCTGGGTGGATGTGCGCGACGTCGCCGACCTCCACCTGCGCGCCATGACCGACCCGGCGGCCGCGGGCGAGCGCTTCCTCGCCATCTCGGGTCGCAGCCTGCGCATCGTCGAGGTCGCCCGCATCCTGCGTGCCCGGCTCGGCGAGCGCGCCGTGGCGGTGCCGACGCGCGAGCTCCCCGTCCTCGTCGCCCGACTCCTCGGCATCGGCGATCCGGCCCTGCGCTCGCTTCGGCCGCAGCTCGGGCGCGACTTCCCGGCGACGAGCGCGAAGGCCGAGCGGATGCTGGGCTGGCGCCCGCGCCCGATCGAGGACAGCATCGCCGAGACGGCCGCGAGTCTGATCGCGCACGGACTCGATCGCGCGTGAGCGGCGGATGTCCGGCGATCGAGCAGGATCCGAGAAGCGGTCGGGACGGAGCGGGCGCAGACTCGTCGCATGACCACCACCACGAAGTCCGGCTCGGCGGGATTCAGCGCCGAGGAGAAGGCGGCGATGAAGCAGCGCGCACGCGAGCTGAAGGCCTCGAGCAAGAAGGCCGACATGCTCGCCGCCTGCGAGGAGGCGATCGCCGGGATGCCGGAGCACGATCGGGTGCTCGCGCAGAAGATTCACGAGATCGTCACGGCGACGGCCCCTGCGCTCGACCCGAAGACGTACTACGGGATGCCGGCCTACGCGAACGCCGACGGCAAGGTCGTCTGCTTCTTCCAGCCGTCGGAGAAGTTCGGCACGCGCTACTGCACCCTCGGCTTCGAGAGTCCCGCGCAGCTCGATGACGGCGCGGTCTGGCCGACGCACTTCGCCCTGCTCGAGATCGGCGCCGCCGAGGAGGAGCGGCTCACCGCGTTGGTCGCCCGCGCCGCCGGCTGACCGTCACTCGATCGCGTAGCGGCGTTCGATTCCCGCGGTCGCCGCTCCCCAGGTGCTCTCCGCCACGCGCTGCTGGTGTGCGGCGAAGGCCCGCGCGTCGACGAATCGCTCCGCGACGTCCCAGGTCCGCGTGCCGGGGCGGCGGGTGACCTCGAACGCGAGACAGCCGGGTTCGGCGCGCGTGCGGCGCAGGTGCTCGGGCAGATGACGTTCGACCGCCGCCGCCTCCGTCTCATCGCGGCAGATGAGCAGCCCGGTCAGGGTCACGACTGTCATCCGGCGACCCGCGAGCAGGTGATCGTGCCCGACACCGTCACGGCCGCTCCCCCGGCGGGATCGTCGAGCTCGGTCGAGGCGAACGCGATCGACCAGACTCCGCGGTGCTCGCCCGCGACGACGCCGTCGAGCGTGCCGCCGCGCGAGAAGACGCGACCGTCCGGGAGCGCGAAGCGAGCCCCGTCGCCGTCGGTGATGGCGTAGCTCAACGAGGGCGCGTCGGTGCTCTGGCGCGGATCCGGGGTCGTCATCGCGGTCAGGCGGCCGTTGGCGACAGTGCAGGCGGCCGTGGTCCAGGCGACCGTGCCGCCGGCTCCCCCGGCGTACTCGATGCCGCCGCCGCCCGCGATCGCGACGCCGCCGCTCGCTGTCGGACTGCTCGACGGCGACGCCGAGCGGTGCGAGCTCGTCGCGGTCGCGACGCATCCGCTGAGCAGCGCCCCGGTGACGACAGCGGCGATCACGGTCACGAGCGGGCGGCGCATGCCTCCATCGTGTCAGGTCGCTCGAGCGCCGAGATGCCGGTCAGTCCTCGCCGAAGCCCGACTCGACGAGCGCGACGAGGGCGTCGAGGGCGGCATCCGCGTCGCGTCCTTCGGCGGTCAGCTCGAGCTCGCTGCCCTTGCCGCGCCCGAGCGCCATGATGCGCAGCAGGCTCGTCGCGTCGACGCCGTCCACCGTGATCACGGCCTCGAAGGCGCTCGCGGCCTTGACGAACTCGGCGGCCGGTCGCGCATGCAGGCCGCTGCCGTTGACGAGGGTGACGCGGCGGATGTGGACGTCGGACGACGTCGCGTCGGATCCCGCATCCGGGTCGGAACTCGCGACGGCGCCGGCGGCGGAGACCGCGTCCGAGACGTCGGCCGTGGCCCCGTTCGCGCTGGCCGCGGCCGAGATCACCGCGGCGCGATCGCCCCCGGTGCGCGCGGCGACGGCCGCGGCGACGGCGCCCTCGACGATCGGCGCGTCCGCGATCTCGACGCCCGCGCGGGCGCTGTCATCGAGGAAGTCGAGCGCCGTCTCCGTCGTCAGGATGGCCGAGCCGAGGTCGCAGAGCACGACGACGCCGTCGCCCGACTCGGCGGCCTCGATCGCCGCGCCGACCTTGTCGAAGCTCGTGCCGATGCCGCCCTCGTCGGTACCGCCGGCGGCCACGATCGTCACGCCGTCGGCCATCTGGCCGGCCAGCTCGACGACGCCCTCGGCGATCTTCGCGCTGTGAGAGACGATGACCAGACCGACGGTCACGCGGCGGCCGCCGCGTCGGCTGCGGCGCGCAGGATGAGCGTAGTCGACACCGAACCCGGGTCGCGGTGCCCGATGGCCCGCTCGCCGAGGTAGCTGGCACGGCCCTTGCGCGCGACGAGCGGATCGGTCGACTCGGCGCCCGTCTGAGCCGCGTCCGCGGCGGCGGCGAGGATCTCGGCCTCGCTCCGGCCCTCCGCCTGAGCTGCTGCCGCGGCATCCACCGCAGGGGTCCAGGCGTCGATCATCGTCTTGTCGCCGACCTCGGCCTTGCCGCGCAGCACGATGCCATCGCGGGCGGCGGTGAGGAAGGCGACGAGCGCCGCTCCGTCGAGTTCGGACTGGTCGGCGACGGCCTGCGAGCCCTTGAGGAAGGCGGTGCCGTACAGCGGACCCGATGCGCCGCCGACGGTCGAGATGAGCGTCGTCGCGACGACCTTCAGCACATCGCCGGGCGTCGCGTCGGCGGGCAGGTCGCCCGACTTCACGGCGACGGCGGTGAAACCGCGATCCATGTTCTCGCCGTGATCGCCGTCCCCGATCTCCCGGTCGAGGGTGATGAGCTCGCTGCGGTGCTCGCTGATCGCCTGCGCGCTGCGCGCGATCCAGTCGGCGACGAATTCCCTGCCCAGTGCCATCGGTCTTCCTTCCGCTCGGCTGCTCCGCCGGTCGCGATCAGCGTAGTGCGCGGCCGTGCTGCTCGGTCGGGATCGCACGGATGTGCGCGGCGGTCACGACCATCGCGGAGCGCCCTTCGGCCGCGGTCCGCCTCCCCGCCCGCGTGCCTCATCTGTCGGGCGCGGCTCGCGGACCGTGCAGGTGCTGCCGGGTGAGTTCGGCGAGCTCCTCGTCACTGAGCTCGTCGTAGCTCCTCGCCTCGCGCCGGTCGGAGCGGGCCCAACGGATACCGAGCACGATCAGGATCGGCACGTCGGCGACCTCGGCGATGAACCACAGCAGGTCGCCGGCGAGCTGCTGGTCGCGCAGCGGGCTCGGCCACCAGGAGGCGAGGGCCGCCGCACGCGGAACCTGGTCGAGCACGGCCGGCGTGATGCGCAGCACGATGCCGGGGATCGCGTCGATGATCAGCTCGACGAAGGCGAGCAGGAACTCGACGGTGATGAACAGCGACGTCCGCGCCGCGGCATCCTCGGCGATCGGCAGCACCATGAGCAGTCCGAGCATCGGGACGACCACGGTCAGCGCGTCCTCGGTCGCGGGCGAGGTTCGCGCGATGCCCGCCAGTGGCGTCAGGAACAGTGTGAACACCGCCGCGGAGGACAGCGTTGCGAACATGGCGTTGCCGAAGAGGCGCACGACGCGGCTCGCGAGCACTCGATCGAGTCGCGCCCGGCCCCGCTCCCCCGAGGCGGCACGGAGCAGCGCCAGCGGGCGACCCGCGGCGATCGCCGCAGGCACGACGACGAGCAGCAGCGCGACGCGGGTCGTGAAGGCCCAGCGAAGATCGGCGCTGAGCACTCCGAGCACGCCGAAGGAGACCGCCGCGAACGACCCGAGGCCGACGGCGACGAAGAGCGCTGTCGAGTGCAGCGGCCATCTCCCGCCGGCCCGAGCCACCCGCGCGACGCCGATCAGGTACGCCGCGGCGGCCACGACGATGACGGTCGCGGCCACGGGGTCGAAGCCCCAGATGCTGAGGAGGACGGGAATCGATGGCGTGCTCGCAGGCTAGGAGAGCCGCTCTGGACGCCGGGCGTGATCCGAGCGCGCTCGTCTGAGGAAGATCTCAGAGAGCGCGCGGATCGCCCCGGAGACGACGAAAGCCCCCGGCGAACCAGGGGCTTCATGAACTTCGAGCAAGCCGTCTCGAGCCATCTCGAGGAATCGGGGTGCGCGATACTGAGATCGCCCGCTTGCTGCTGCGCGACCGTCCTGACCTTCTCGGTTTGGCGGGTGCTGTCGGGTGCCCGACGACGGCTAGCCGAGCGGCGGGATTGGGTCTGGGTTTTCGATGTCGGGAATACCCTGCTCGAAGGCATTGTCGAGCAGCACTCTGGCGCGCTCGGTGAGCGCGTCCCCGGGATAGTAGTTGCCGTAGATTTCTTCGGCTTCGTCGGCGTCTCGGATGCCGAGCTTGGCGACGAGGGCGAGGATGTCGGCCATATCCCGGCGACCGCGGCGGTTGGCGGCCTGCATCTTCATCGCGAGCAGGGTGCGGTCGTCGGCGTACTCCACGATGATGCCGTCTTCGTCGAAGATGCTGATCCAGCCAGCCGGTTGCCCCATCCCGGATGGGAGGAACTGCGCTGCGGCGTCGTTGATCCAGTCGTCGGGCCAGCCGCGGCGGGTCGCCACAGTACGAGCGATGGTGAGCACTTCGTCACGGGGTGTGATGAGCGCGTCCACGTCGACTGTGGCTTCGCGGTGGGCGGAGTGTCCGAGCCAGATGGCGGCACCGCCGACGATGCGGATGCGTCCCCTCTGCTTCATGGCGCGCATTGCAGCGATGATGTCCTGGAGGCCGGCGATGATGTCGTCGCGGCTGAGTTCTCCGCTGCTCATGCGCTGGTCAGCTCTTTTGCGTCGATCCAGATGCCGCGGTTGCGGAATGAGTCGGGCACGTCGGCGGCGTCTGGGAGCTGGTCGTCGTCGAACTCGGCGGGGATGCGCCAGCGGTCTTCGGGGTCGCCCGAGCGGTTGGCGGCCCAGTGCGGGGTGGGCAGACCGGCGGCGCTGAGTCGCCAGTCGACGACTGCGGCTACTGCGGCGTCGTAGCGGGCGTCGATCGACGCGGGTTCTTGGGCGGCGAGCAGGATCCGGGTGAATGGGTCGGCGGCCTCGAGATTGTCCGCGATCTGAATGTATGACCGGTACGCGCGAGAGGTGTTGCCGGTGCTGACGGCGTCCGCGATGCGGTCGACGAGCTGTGCGACGGTGGCACGGTTCCCGAGGGGCGCGGCGATGACGGTGAGCCCGAGTCCGTTGGCGACTCGCTCGATGGTCGACGCTTGCGGGTCTCGGGTACCTGCAAGCAGGGTCGACAGGTTCGAGCGTGTCTGGCCGGTGAGCTCGGCGAGTTGGCTGAGCGTGGTGTGGCTGGTGGCCCGTGCACGGCGAAGGTCTTCGACGACGGTCATGGCTACTCCTCACCAAGGGCTGTTCTATGATCATAGAACAGCCCTTGGGAGTGTGCGCGGCATTCAAGCGGCCGGGGTGATGGCGAAACGGCCCGTCCCCATTCGAGCTGGGATTCGCGCCGCCTCGTGAGCCGAAGGCACCCGATCTGTCGCCTGCAGTGTTGTTCGCCGCCGGGCATCTTCCAGCTTCGCCACGCCGAGGAACTGTCTCGTTGCACGAGCTCTAAAGCCACTACGCAGGAATAGCGCGAAAATCGGCGCTTCAGAGGCCTTAAATAACGAAACTCCCCTGGAAATCCAGGGGAGTTTGGGGTGCGCGATACTGGGATCGAACCAGTGACCTCTTCCGTGTCAGGGAAGCGCGCTACCGCTGCGCCAATCGCGCCTAAACAGGCTATTCAGTTGAGAGCGAGGTGGCGACGGGATTCGAACCCGTGTAAACGGCTTTGCAGGCCGGTGCCTCGCCTCTCGGCCACGCCACCAGGTGGCCCGTTGGACCGCGAGCCTTCACTCGAGCGGATGACGAGACTCGAACTCGCGACCCCAACCTTGGCAAGGTTGTGCGCTACCAACTGCGCCACATCCGCATTTCCCCGCGGTTTCCCTCGGGGCGAGAATGACTGTACCCGATCCGCGGCGGGTGTCCAAAACGGGTAGACCCGGGCGTGTCGCGGACCGTGCGCACGCTGTTCACGCGGATGGTCGGGAACGGTCTCCGAGGTGTGGCAGAATCATCCCGACGGGCGATTGGCGCAGTTGGTAGCGCGCTTCCTTCACACGGAAGAGGTCATCAGTTCGAGTCTGGTATCGCCCACCGCAGTCGGTGACGACAGCAGGAAGGCCCCCGAGGAATCGGGGGCCTTCGCTCGTTGTCGGGGTGGCTGGTTCGATCCCGGCCCCTCGGAGGCGATCCGGACGTCAGCGGAGCACGAGCAGTGACGAGGATGCGGTCGCGACCGTGCGGCCTTCGGCGTCGACGGCCACCGCATCCACGAACACGACGCGGGAGCCGGCCTTCGTGACCGTCCCGGTCGCCGTGACCGGCCGACCGTCGGGCGCGACCGCTCGGAGATAGCTGACCTTCAGCTCGATCGAGGTGTAGCCGACCCCGGCTTCGAGCACCGAGTGCGCTGCGCATCCCGCCACGGTGTCGAGCAGCGTGCACACGAAGCCGCCGTGCACCGTGCCGAGCGGATTGAGGTGCTGCTCCCCCGGCGTCGCCCTCATCACGACGCGACCGGGCTCCACCGCGGCGAACTCGGCATCGATGAGCGACCCCATCGGCGGCGCCGGGAGGGTGCGATCCCTGAGCCGCTGCAGGTACTCCATGCCCGAGAGCCGTCGGATCTCCGACGCTGTCGTGCTCGGGTCGGTCCAGGTGACGGTCGTGCTGCGGAGGGCTTCGTCGCTCACCCGGCGATCTTCGCACCGGCGCCGGGCAGCGTGCCGGGCTGCGCCGTCGGCGGTCGTCCGGTCAGCGGCCGCGGCGGCGGCCGAGGACGGCGACGGGGAGCGACAGCGCGGTCGCGCCCGCGGCGACCGCGAGGGTCGCGACGAACTGCGACCCCGTGACGTCGGTGCGGGCGGCGAAGACGAAGCCGATCGCCGTGCCGAGGATGCCGGGGGCGACCATGCCGACCGCGCCGAGGGTCAGCGCCGTGACGGCGGCGCGAAGGGCCTCCGGCGCGGAGACGATGGCGCGGGCGTCGTGGGCGAGGGCGCCGACGCAGCCACCGACGAAGCCCAGTCCGATGAGCCACGGTGGCGTCATGGCCGCGGCTCCGGGAAGGATCACCGCCATCCCGGCCATCGCGCCCATCCGCAGCGCCCGTCCGGTCGTGGCCCGTACACCGCGCAGACGGTCGACGGTGAGCCAGCCGAGAGCGCCGAGCGCCGGCGCGGCGAGACCCGAGATGACGAGCCCGTTCGTGTAGTCGTCGACGTCGCCCTCGGCGGCCGCGAGCCACACGGCGAAGAGCGGGACCACGGCGAGACCGGCGACGAGGTCGATCAGCCGGCTGCCGCTGCCGTTGCGCAGCCGGTTGAGCCCGATGGTGCCCACCGAGGGCACGAGCAGGAAGCCCCCGACCGCGACGACGAAGGGCAGCGCTCCTCCGAAGTCCTCGACGACGCAGGACGTCGGCGGGCACGTCGCGACGATCCGCGCGGGCACGACGATCGCGAGCGGCACGATCACGGCGGCCCAGACGGCGACGGCGATGTGCTCGCGGACTCCGGTTCGGGGCCCGCGCGAGAGCGCGGCCGCGAGAGGCACGGCGATCGGCGCGGCGCCGCTCGCGATCGTGGCGCCGAACAGCGGGGAGATCCCGCCCAGCGCCGCGGCGAGAGCGGCCGTCACGAGCACCGCGAGCAGGCCGGCGCCCAGGGGCACCCAGAACCGGATCCGCACCGAGGCGCGGACGAGCAGCGTGCCCGCCAGAGCGAGCAGAGCGGCGGCGAGGATCGCGGCCGGCAGAGTCCAGATCATCGCCGCGACCTCCCGGTCATGACCCTAGGCGGGGCGGACGCCGCGGCCCGGCCGCGACGCGGTCGCGGATGCCGGACATCCGACGGGAAATCGACCCGCGACCCGCGACCCGCGCTTCGCGGTCGATCGCCGAGTCGAGCACGCGCGCACACGACGGCGCCCCGACTCCGAAGAGCCGGGGCGCCGGTGCAGGGAGAGCTGAGGATCAGCGCTCGGCGGTGAGGACGTAGCCCTCTTCGCCGTGAACCGCCTGGTCGATGCCGGCGACCTCGTCCTCGTTCTTGATGCGGAATCCGATCGTCTTCTCGATCACGAAGCCGATCGCGAAGGCCAGCACGAAGCTGTAGACGAGGACCGCGAGGGCGCTGATCGCCTGGACGGCGAGCTGGTTGAAGCTGCCGCTGAAGATCAGGCCGGTGCCGTTGGCGAAGATGCCGAGGTAGAGCGTTCCGATGAGACCGCCGACCAGGTGCACGCCGACCACGTCGAGCGAGTCGTCGAAGCCGAGCTTGAACTTCAGGTCGATCGCCAGGGCGCAGACGGCGCCGGCGACGATGCCGAGCAGGATCGCCCAGCCCGGGGTCAGCGCGGCACAGGCCGGGGTGATCGCGACGAGACCGGCGACGGCACCCGAGGCGGCGCCGACCGAGGTCGACTTGCCGTCCTTGATCTTCTCCACGACGATCCAGGCGAGCAGCGCGGCGGCCGGGGCGACGATCGTGTTGAGGAAGGCGACGGCGGCGACGCCGTCGGCGGCGACCTCCGAGCCGGCGTTGAAGCCGAACCAGCCGAACCAGAGCAGACCGGCGCCGAGGAGGACGAAGGGCGGGTTGTGCGGGGCGTAGGCGCCCTTGGTGAAGCCGACGCGCTTGCCGAGCACGAGCGCCAGGGCGAGGGCGGCGGCACCGGCGTTGATGTGCACGGCGGTTCCACCCGCGAAGTCGATCACGCCGACACCCAGCGGGGTCTGGCTGAGGCCGTAGACGATCCAGCCGCCGTCGACGATCGAGCCGTCCTTGCCGAGGGTGAAGTTGAAGACCCAGCTCGCGACCGGGAAGTAGACGATGGTGACCCAGATGCCGGCGAAGATCATCCACGCGCCGAACTTGGCGCGGTCGGCGATGGCGCCGGAGATGAGCGCGACGGTGATGATCGCGAACGTCGCCTGGAACGAGACGAAGGCGATCGGCGGGAACGCCGCGTCCTTCGGCACCTCGAGCTGGTTGTTCAGGAACAGCGCGTTGATGTCGAGGCCGAAGACCCCGTCGATGCCGACGTTGTTGCTGAACGCGATCGCGTAGCCGTAGACGACCCACAGGACTCCGACCAGACCGATCGCGCCGAAGCTCATCATCATCATCGAGATGACGCTCTTCGCCTTGACGAGTCCTCCGTAGAAGAAGGCCAGGCCCGGGGTCATGAGCAGCACGAGCGCTGCGCAGATGAGCACGAAGGCGGTATTGCCTTGATCCATCGTGTTACCTCTCTCACTTAGCAAGGAACGCACCGTGAGCCGGAGCGTCCGCCTGCAGGGAGCGGAGTGGCCTCGGGTACGCCGGTCAGTCTGACCAGTTGAGGTTTCGCCGGGGATGTCCGCGTGTTTCGCGTCTGTTACGTCGGGTGCATGGGCGTGAACATCGTGTTTCGAGACGCCGGGCTGGCGCTCCGCATCGACTGGCGGGTTGCGCAGAACCGGCCCGCAGCGAGCCGGCGTGACGACTCGGGGCGACCCGGGATCGCTCCGCACGACGGGACCGCGCGAGTGCGGTGCCGTCGTCGGCTCAGAGGACGAGCAGCGGCTGGCGGTGCGTCGCTCCGGCTCCGAGCGTCAGACGCAGATCTCCCGGCTCGGCGGCCCCGGGGTCGTGCGAGACCAGCACGACGATGCGCCCGTCGAGAGCGGAGCGCAGTTCGGCGAGCAGGGCGGATGCGGTCGCGGCGTCCAGGTGCGCTGTCGGCTCGTCGATCAGCACGACGTCGGCGCGGCTGAGCAGGGTGCGGGCGACCGCGAGACGCTGGCGTTCTCCGCCGGAGAGCGCCGCTCCCCCGGCGCCGACCCGCGTGTCGAGCCCGTCGCGGGCGTCGAGCACCCGGCCGAGTCCGACCCGGTGCAGCACCTCGATCAGCTCGTCGTCATCGGGGGCGTCGGCGGCGGGGCGACCCAGGCGCAGGTTGGCCCTCAGGCTGGCATCGAAGACGTGCGCGTCCTGGGGAGCCCAGGTGACACGCGGGCCCTCGTGCGGGGACGCGGGGTTCGCCGGCGCAGCCGTCGTCGGCGTCTCAGGGAGGAGGATGCGCCCCTCCTCGGGTGCCAGCTGGCCGAGCACCGCGCTGAGCAGCGTCGACTTGCCCGACCCCGACGGCCCGTCGACGACGAGCCATTGGGACGGCGTCGCGACCGCATCGAGACCGTCGACGACACGCGATCCGCCGGGCCAGCGCAGCGCGACGCCGTCGAGCACGAGCGCTGGCGATCCGTCGAGATCGCGCCCGGATGATGCCGCGATCGCGTCGCCGGCGGGCAGCTGGGCGTCGTGCACGGTCGTCGTCGCCGACGCGCGGCGCGTCGAGCGGGTGGGTTCCGCCGTCGAGCCCGTGGGCACGGCCGCGATGCGCCCCAGTGCGTCGACGAGCGCCGGAGCGCGCCGCGCCGCGTCGACAGCCGACTCCCCCGCCTCGATGAGCGCGAGCGGAAGCAGGGCGAGCACCGCGACGAAGGGGCCGGTGAGCGAGCCGGCCGCGACCGCGCGCGCCGACAGATCGAGCAGGAGCACGGTCGCGACGCCGAGGGCGGCCAGCACGACCGCGGAGCCGGCTCCCGCGGCGAACGATCCGCGGTGCTCGGCGCGGGTGAGGCGGGATGCCGTTCCCCGCAGTGCGGTCAGCGCCCGGTCGGCGAGACCGGCGGGCACGAGCTCGTCGGCGGCGTCGCCGGCCGTCGCGGCGCCGCGCAGCAGCTCGGCGCGTTCGACCTCGATCCGTCGGGTCGCGGCGCCGTCGGCGAGGAGCGTCGTCACCGGGGCGGCGACGAGGGCGAAGAGCGCGGCCGGGAGCGTGACGGCGAGGGAGTCCGGCAGCACGATCGCGGAGGCGGCGATCCAGGCTGCCAGCGACAGAGCGGCGCCGAGCACCGGGGTCACGACGCGGGGCAGCAGATCGCGCACGGTGTCGGCGACCCCGACCAGCATGTCGAGGGTCTCGCCCGAGCGCGTCGCGCGGCGGTAGCCCGGACCGAGCGCCGCGAGCGCCGACCAGAGCCGTCCGCGCAGGCGGGCCGCCCCGCGCAGCGCCGCGTCGTGGCCGAACAGCCGCTCGAGGTAGCGCAGCACAGCTCGCGCGATGCCGAAGAAGCGGACTCCGACGATCGCGACGAGCAGGTACATGATCGCCACGTGCTCGCCGGCGCGCACGATCAGCCACCCCGAGACTCCGGTGAGTGCGGCGGCGGAGGCGGTGGCGGCGGCGCCGAGCACCGCGGCGACGAGAAGGCGGGGCAGCTCGGGAGCCAGCAGGGTGGCGATCGCCGCGAGCCGCGGCCGGGATGCCCGGAGTGCGGTCTCGTCGTCGGGTTCGGCCTCGTGCGCCGTGGATATCGCACGATCCGCGGGCTGAGCCTGCCGTTCCCGCGCCGCCATCGCGGTCGGCAGCACCGCGCTCGGGGTGCCGGCCTCCGCACCGCGGGCGGCGAGCGAGCCGGGCTCGTCGGCCGTCGTCGCCGGGATCGCGGAGGCGGTGTCGTCGAGGCTCCAGCGCCGGTCGGCCAGCGCGACCAGCAGCGGGTCGTGGGTCGCGACCACCACGAGATGCTCGGCGGCCAGCTCGTGGATCAGCCCGCGCACCGTCGCGGCGCTCGCCGCATCCAGCTGCGAGCTCGGCTCGTCGAGCACGGCCATCCGCGCGCCGGCGTCGAGGCGCAGGGCGGCGCGGGCGACCGCGAGGCGTCGCAGCTCGCCCGGGCTGAGGGTCGCCGGGTCGTGCCCGAGAAGCGGGAGCAGACCGAGCCGCTCGGCCATCGCCCGGCTGGCGCCCTCGGCGCCGTCCGACCAGAGCAGCAGCTCGTCGAGCACCCGCGGTTCCGTCGTGCGCGGATGCTGGCGGGCGACCGCGGCGGGCGCGGGCGTCGTCACCTCGCCGAGAACGAGCGCCTCGGGCGCGAGACGATCGGCGAGCAGGGTCAGCAGGGTCGATTTGCCGCCGCCGCTGCGCGCCGTCACGGCGATGAGGCCCGGGCCGCGATGCTCGGCGTCCATCCGGGCGAGAGCCGGAGTCCGACCGACCGGAGGGTGCGGTGTGGTCGGGTCGTTCCGCTCGGCCTCCTCGCTCTCGCGGGGCTCGACGTACGTGACGCTGACGCCGGCGAGGCGAACGGCGGGCATCGCATCCGCATCGTCGAGTGCGACCCGGTGTGCGACGATCTGCTCCGGCTCCCGCCCGCCCGAGATGAGCATCCGGGCGCGGCGCAGCGCATCCAGCCCGTCCTCCGCGGCGTGGAAGGCCGATCCGAGGGCGCGGAACGGCGCGAAGCACTCGGGGGCGAGCACGAGCACGAGCAGGGCCGTCTCGAGCGGAAGCGCACCGCCGATCAGACGGATGCCGATCACGACCGCGACGACCGCGACCGAGATCGTCGCGATCAGCTCGAGCACGAGCGCCGAGAGGAACGCCGTGCGCAGGGTGCGCACGGTCGCCCGCCGGTGGCGCTCGGCGATCCCCGTCAGCGCCGTTCGCTGCTCGTCGAGCCGCCCGAGTCCGACGATGACCGGCAGGCCGCGCGCGAGCTCCACCAGGTGCGCGGCCAGCCGGTCCAGTGCCGTCGAGGCCCGCGCGACCTCGTCGCGCGTGTGCATCCCCACCAGGGCGAGGAAGACGGGCACGAGCGGCAGCGTAAGCACGAGGATGATCGTGCTGAGCAGATCCGCGCCGAGCACCCGCACGAGCACCGCCGCCGGCACCACCGCCACCCCCAGCGTCGCCGGGACGACGTCGAGGAAGTAGCGGTCGAGCTCGTCGAGGCGACGCCCCGCGAGCAGGGCGACCCGGGGCGTGTCGACCCCGGGCCGCAGCAGAGCGCCGAGCAGCCCGCGGCGCTGCTCGGCCTTGATCCCCGATCCGGTGCGGGCCGCGACGACGCGGGTCGCCCACTCGGCGACGATTCGCGCGAGGATGCCGCCGGCGAGCAGGAGCAGCGGCGCATCCATCACCGGCCCGGCGTCTCCGGCCACCGCCGCCGTGATGCCGCGGGCGAGACCTTCCGCGATCAGCAGCACGCCCGCCGCGCGCAGCAGCGTGAGCAGGGTGAGGCCGACGAGGCGCGGACGGTCGCGCAGCAGCAGCTCGCGCTGCAGCTGCGGATCCCGCCCGATGCCGGTCTCGGCACGGCGCGCGCGGTCGGCGGTGTCGCTCATCGGCGCACGGCGGCGACGACCGGATGCGCGTCGGGGATGTGGTGCACAGCGAGACGTCGGCGGAATACCCAGTACGTCCAGCCCTGCGAGGCGAGCACGAGCGGCACCCCGAAGGCGGCGACGACGGTCATGACGCCGAGCGTGTAGTCGCCGCTGGACGCGTTCGCGACCGTGAGCGAGTCGGCCGGGTCGAGGCTCGAGGGCAGCACGACCGGGTACACCGCGGTGAAGATCGCGGCGACGCCCGCCACCAGGAAGATCGCCATGCCGAGGAAGCCGATCCCGTCGCTCCCCCGCCGCGATCCGAGCACGCCGACCAGCGCGCCGGCGGCCGCGACGACGACGAGACCCCAGCTGAAGGGATTGCCGTCGGCGAGCTGCACCGCGACGACCCAGACCACGATGGGGATCAGCAGCGGCACGGTCGCGCGGCGGAAGAAGCGCCGCATCCGCGTCGACATCTCCCCCTCGGTCTTCAGCCCGAGGAACGCGGCCGCGTGCGCCAGGCAGAAGCCGACGACCGCGAGCCCGCCGACGACCGCCTGCCAGCTCAACCAGGTGAAAGCGCCGCCCACCCGGTCGCCGTTGGCGTCGATCGGCAGACCCGTGGTCGTGATCGCCAGCATCGCCCCCACCCCGAAGGCGGCGACGAAGCTCCCGAGTCCGAGCGCGACATCCCACGCCCGCCCCCAGCGCAGCGAGTGGTGCTTGCCGCGGTACTCGATCGCGACGGCGCGGAAGATCAGCGCGACCAGCACGATCACGAGCGGGATGTAGAGGCCCGAGAACAGGGAGGCGTACCAGAGCGGGAACGCGGCGAACGTGGCGCCGCCCGCGGTCAGCAGCCACACCTCGTTGCCGTCCCAGACCGGCCCGATCGTGTTGAGCATGAGCCGGCGCTCCTTGTCGCCGCGGGCGCTCACGAGCATGTGCATGCCGACGCCGAGGTCGAAGCCCTCGAGCAGCAGATAGCCGGTCCAGAGCACGGCGATGACGACGAACCAGAGGGTGGGCAGAACGTCCATGGTGTCTCTCCTCGCGCTCTCAGTAGGCGAACGACAGCACGCCGTCGTCCTGCTTCGCGGTGCGGGGATGCGCCCCGTCGTCGGGCCCGTCCGGGCCGTCGCCGTCGTCGTCTGCGCCGCCCGCGTGCGCCAGCTCGGGCATCGCCGAGGCGACCCCGCCGCGGATGTAGCGCACGAGGATCGACACCTCCACCACGAGCAGCACCGCGTACAGCGCGGTCAGCGTGATGACCGAGAACAGCAGCTCGCCCGCCGAGACACCGGGAGAGACCGCCGCGGCCGTGAACATGAACACGCCGTCGACCCCGTCGGGGTTCGGCGCCACGACGAAGGGCTGGCGCCCCATCTCCGTGAACACCCATCCGGCCGCATTCGCGCCGAAGGGGGCGAGGATGCCGAGCACGGCCAGGCGCATGATCCACTTCGAGCGCGGCACGGTGCCCTTGCGGGTCAGCCACAGCGCGACGACCGCGGCGAAGGCGGCGAGCCCGCCGAAGCCGATCATGATGCGGAAGCCCCAGTAGGTCACCGGCATGAGCGGCACGTACTCGATCGCCTCGCCGGCGCGCTCGCCGTAGATCGCCTTGTCGGGCAGGTGGGTGCCGTACTTCTGCTGGTACTCGCTGATGAGCGAGTTGACGCCCGTGATCTGGGTGTCGAAGTCGCCGTGGGCGAGGAACGACAGCAGGCCCGGGATCTCGATCAGGTTGGTGAGCTCGTCGCAGTCCTTCGCGCCGAGGTCGCCGATCGTCAGCACCGAGAAGCTCGTGCCGTTCTCGCACGCGGCCTCGGCGGCGGCCATCTTCATCGGCTGCTGCTCGAACATGAGCTTGCCCTGGATGTCGCCGGTGATCGCGACTCCCCCGAAGCCGATGATCGCGACGGCGGCGCCGATGCGCAGCGAGCGGATCCACACCGAGTGGTCCGCGTGGTCGCGGCCCGGCAGCTCGCGCGCCTCGCCGACGACGACCCGGCCCCGCGCATCCACCGTGTCGATGCCGTCCTGGCGCCGGCGCCACAGGTGGTACCAGCTGATGCCGAGCAGCAGCCCGCCGGCGACCCCGGCGGCGCCGCAGAGCGCGTGACTGTAGGCGGCGAGGGCGGTGTTGTTGGTCAGCACGGCCCACACGTCGGTCATGACCGGGCGGCCGTCGATCAGCTCGACGCCGACGGGATGCTGCATCCACGAGTTCGCGACGATGATGAAGTAGGCCGAGACGATCGAGCCGGCGACCGCGATCCAGAGCGTGGCGAGGTGGATGCGCTTCGGCAGCCGGCTCCAGCCGAAGATCCAGAGGCCGAGGAACGTCGACTCGAAGAAGAACGCGAGCAGCGCCTCCATGGCGAGCGGGGCGCCGAACACGTCGCCGACGAAGCGCGAGTACTCGCTCCAGGCCATGCCGAACTGGAACTCCTGGACGATGCCGGTGGCGACGCCCATGATGAAGTTGATCAGGTAGATCTTTCCCCAGAACTTCGTCATGCGCAGCCAGCGCACGTCGCCGGTGCGCACCCACTTCGTCTGCATGATCGCGACGACCGGGCCGAGACCGAGCGTCATCGGCACCATGAGGAAGTGGTAGACGGTCGTGATGCCGAACTGCCAGCGGGCGATGTCGAGGGGATCCATGCGCGGTCCATCCCGGATGTCGAGTCGTTTTCTACGGTGTGTAGAAGTCGCGACGCGGTCAGTGTAGGACTCTCGGCACGCACATTTCTACTTCGCGTAGAAAAATCCGCGGAACCCGGTATCGTGGATGACGCACCGGCACGACCGGGCCGGGAAGGCGAACGAAAATGGCAGCACTGGGAGAGCTCGAGCGCTCCGTCATGGACCAGCTCTGGAGCACCCCGGCGGGACTCACCGCCTACGACCTCGTCGACCTGCTGCCCGCCGACGCCGGCAAACGGCTCGCGCCGACGACCGTGCTCACGGTGCTCTCACGGCTCGAGAAGAAGGGCTTCGTGACCCGCGAGCGCAGCACCCGCCCGCACCGCTACACCGCCGTCGCGAGCCGCGCCGACCACTCGGCCGAGCTGATGCGCGACGTTCTCGACGGCGCCGACGACCGCGTCGCCGTGCTCGAACGCTTCGTCGGCCAGGTCAGCCCGGCCGAGGCCGACGCCCTGCGCGAGCTGCTGCTCGGTCGCGCGCGCGACGCGAGCTAGCTCCCGCCCGTGCTGCTGGCCTCGGCCCTGCTCGCCGCGCTCGCGGTGCTGCTGGCGGTGCCCGTGCCCATCCTGCTCGACCGCGCCGCGTGGCCGCGGCGCGCCCCCGCGACCGCGCTCGTGCTCTGGCAGGCGATCGCGCTCTCGGGCGGACTCTCGATGGTGGGCGCCCTCGCCACGTTCGGGCTCGCGCCCTTCGGCGACGACCTCGTGCACGCCGCCGGGCTCTTCCTCGTCGTCGTGAGCACCGAGAAGACCGTGCCGACCTCCGACGTCTGGCCGACGCTGGCCGTGGGCGCCGCCGCGCTGCTCGTCGCGCACCTCGTGCTGAACCTCGCGCTGACGATCGTCGTGAGCGTGCGGGAACGCCGGCGCCACCGCGATCTCGTGACGCTGCTCAGCTCGCCCGATCCGGGTCGCCCCGGCACGCGGCTGCTCGACGACCCCGCTCCCCTGGCCTACTGCCTTCCGGGCGTCGGATCGCTGCCGATGACCGTGCTCTCGCAGGGGCTCGTCGAGCTGCTCTCCGACGACGAACTCGGCGCCGTCGTCGCGCACGAGCGGGCGCACCTGGCGCAGCGGCACGCGCTCATGACGACCGCGTTCCGGGCCTGGAGCCTGTCGCTGCCGTGGTTCCCGATCGCGTCGCGGGCGCGAGCGAGCGTCGCCCGCCTGGTCGAGTACCTCGCCGACGACAGGGCGCGGGCGAGTCACGGCGCCGAGCCGCTGGCCCGCGCGATCGCCTTGGTCGGCGGCTCGGAGAGCACCGGACCCATGGAAGCCGGCGCGGCCGACCGCTCGGCGATCCTCGACCGGGTGCGCCGCGTGGGCCTCGCCCCGCTTCCGGGTGCCGCGCGCGTGCTCATCACCGTCGGCGCCGTCGCGCTCGTCGTGGTGCCGACCGTGCTGCTGCTCGGACCGGCGCTGCTCGACGGCTGAGCGCCGCCGGCGTCAGTCGCGTCCCGCGGTGAGGGCGACGAGGCGCGAGATCGCGCGCAGGTACTTCTTGCGGTAGCCGCCCGCGAGCATGTCGTCGCCGAAGACCTGGTCGAGCGGCGTGCCCGTCGAGAAGATGCGCACCTGCGCGTCGTAGAGGCGGTCGACGAAGGCGACGAAGCGCAGCGCGTCCGACTGGTCGGTCAGCGTCTGCACTCCGCGGATGCCGATGCCGCGCAGACCGTCGACCATCTTCACGTAGCGCGAGGGATGCACCGAGGAGAGGTGCTTGAGCAGGGCCGCGAAGTCGTCGGAGGCGACGTCGCCGTCGACCGCCTGGAGGCCCGCATCCACCCCCGCGTCGTCGAGGATCACGGCGCTGCCCTCGACCTCGCGGCGGCGGTAGTCGAGACCGTCGATGCGCACGATCTCGAAGCGGTCGGCGAGGGCGCTGATCTCGCGCAGGAAGTCGGCGGCGGCGAAACGGCCCTCGCCGAGCGCGTTCGGCGGCGTGTTCGAGGTCGCGGCGATGCGGGTGCCGCCCGCGGCGAGCTCGCCCAGCAGGCGGCTCATCATCATCGTGTCGCCCGGGTCATCGAGCTCGAACTCGTCGATCGCGATGAGGCTCGCGCCGCTGAGCGTCTTGACCGTGTTCTGGTAGCCCAGCGCGCCGACGAGCGCCGTGTACTCGATGAAGGTGCCGAAGTACTTGCGACCCGGCGCGAGCGACCAGAGCGCCGCGAGCAGGTGGGTCTTGCCGACGCCGAAGCCGCCATCGAGGTAGATGCCCGGGCGGGTCTCGGCGCCGCGACGGCGACGCGAGAACAGGCCGCCCTGGCGGGGTCCCCAGCTGGCCACGAAGGCGCGCACGCGCTCGACGGCCTCCGACTGCGACGGGTAGTCGGGGTCGGGGCGGTAGCTCTCGAGCGTGGCGCCGTCGAACTGCCGCGGCGGCACGAGCGACTGGGCGATCTCGGCTCCGGTCATCTCCGGGCTGCGGTCGCGCAGGGAGGGGAAGGACGTGTCGACGCTCACGGAAAGCACCTCGGATCGGACGGCTCGCAGACGGAGACGAGATTGCGAATCCTTACGGCACTCCAGCGGGCCGCCAGTCGCCTGGCTAGATTCGAGAACGGCGCCGAGTCTACCCAGGTGCCGACGCTCGATGCCCAGGAGGCCAGACATGTCCGTCGCCCGAGACGACTCCCCCGCATTCGCCGGCTACGCGCACCCCGAGCGCCTGGTCAGCACGGAATGGCTGGCCGAGCACCTCGGCGACGAGGGGCTGGTGGTGGTCGAGTCGGATGAGGACGTGCTGCTCTACGAGACCGGCCACATCCCCGGCGCGGTCAAGGTCGACTGGCACACCGAGCTCAACGATCCGGTGACCCGCGACTACGTCGACGGCGCCGGCTTCGCGAAGCTGGTCGGCGGCAAGGGCATCTCGCGGGACAGCACCGTCGTGATCTACGGCGACAAGACGAACTGGTGGGCCGCCTACGCCCTCTGGGTGTTCACGCTCTTCGGTCACGAGGATGTGCGCCTGCTCGACGGCGGACGCGCCAAGTGGGAGGCCGAGGGCCGCGAGTACACGACCGAGCCGACGACCCGCGAGGCCGTCGACTACCCCGTCGTCGAGCGGGACGACAGCGCCGTGCGCGCCTTCAAGGAGGACGTGCTCGCCCACTTCGGCAACCCGCTGATCGACGTGCGCTCGCCCGAGGAGTACAGCGGAGAGCGCACGACCGCGCCCGCCTACCCGGAGGAGAGCGCCCTGCGCGCCGGCCACATCCCGACCGCCCAGAGCGTGCCGTGGGGCAAGGCCGTCGCCGAGAACGGCACCTTCAAGCCGGTCGGCGAGCTGGATGCGATCTACCGCGACGGAGCCGGGCTGCAGGCGGGCGACGACGTGATCGCGTACTGCCGCATCGGCGAGCGGTCGAGCCACACCTGGTTCGTGCTCACCCACCTGCTCGGCTTCGAGGGCGTGCGCAACTACGACGGCTCGTGGACCGAGTGGGGCAGCGCCGTGCGGGTGCCGATCGTCACCGGGGCGGAGCCCGGCGAGGCTCCCGTCAAGTAGAGTCGGCGCTCGATGAGCGCTACCGAGCTGCCCCCGGCCCTGGCCGAGATCCGCGACGACTTCCTCGCGATCACGAAGCAGGAGCGACTCCAGCTGCTGCTGGAGTTCTCGCGCGACCTGCCGGCCCTGCCGGAGCGGCTCGCCGATCACCCCGAGCTGCTCGAGCGGGTCGAGGAGTGCCAGTCCCCCGTCTTCATCATCACCGAGGTGGATGAGGCGGGTCACGTGCACCTGCACGCGACGGCTCCGCAGGAGGCGCCGACGACGCGCGGCTTCGCCTCGATCCTCGCCCAGGGGCTGGACGGGCTGACGGTCGACGACTTCTTCGCGGTGCCCGACGACTTCCCCTTCGAGCTCGGACTGACCGAGGCGGTCAGTCCGCTGCGTCTGCGGGGCATGGTCGGCATGATCGGCCGCGCGAAGCGCCAGGTGCGCGCCGCGATCGCCGACTCCTGATCGCGTCGGACGAGAGCACCGCACCGTGATCCTGCGCAGCGTCCACCCCGGTGTCGGCGAGCCTTTCGAGCACGACGCCGACGACGCCCGCGACCGCATCGCGGCGCTGTACGCGCCGCCGCGCGCCGACTGGACCCGCATCAACCTGATCGCGAGCGTCGACGGATCGGCGACCGGCTCCGACGGCACCTCCGACACGCTGAGCAACCCGGCCGACCGGCGCATCCTCGGCGTGATCCGGTCGCAGGCGGATGTCGTGCTCATCGGCGCGCAGACGCTGCGGGCCGAGGGCTACCTGCTCCCCCGGCGCGCGCATCTCGCGGTCGCGACCGTCAGCGGCGATCTGAGCGGAGCACATCCGCCGCGCGAGGGCGACACCACCTCGGTTCTCGTGCTCGGCCCGGCCGAGGCGGAGGAGCGAGCGCGGGCGACGATGACCGCCGCGGAGGTCGTGTTCCTGCCCGTGCCGCGCGGCGACGACGGCCGGCCCACGGCCGAGTCGATCCTCGACGCCCTGCACGCCCACGGCGCGACCTCGATCGTCTGCGAGGGCGGACCGGCGCTGGCGGGACAGGTGCTCGCGACTGGCCGCGTCGACGAGATCTGCCTCAGCACGAGCCCGCGCATCGCCGCGACCGGGCACTCGGTGTTCGGCTCCGACACGGGAGCCGCGCAGCCGCTTGAGCTCGCCGGACTGCTCGTCGACCAGATCGGCGGCCTCTACGCGCGCTGGCTCACCCGAGCGAGCTGAGGAACTCCTTCAGGGCGCTGGTCCAGCGCACGGGCGCGTAGTTCCAGAGCCGGGTGTGCTGGGCGGTGTCGAAGGGCTCGTAGCGCACGATGTCGGGTCGGGCCACTGCCAGAGCGCGGGAGGCGCGCGAGGGCACGAACTGGTCGTCATCGCTGTGCAGCACGAGCATGGGCAGCCGCAGCTCGGCGGCGCGGTCGACGAAGTTGAGTCGGGCCAGGTCGACGGGCTGTTCGAGTCCGGTCAGCCGTCGCGAGCCGCGGGAGCCGAGGATGCGCTCGACCAGTCGGCTGAAGGCACCCGGCATTCCGCGCACGGTCACCACCTGGTGGTCGATCGTGTCGGTCCAGTCGACGACCGGCGATTCGAGCACGACGCCGCGCACGACGTCGGCGCGCGGCGAGCGGGTGATCGTCTGCAGCACCGTGGCGCCGCCCATCGACCAGCCCATGAGCACCACGTCGCGGGCGCCGCTCGCGACCGCGTAGCCGAGCGCCGCATCCACATCGGCCCATTCCCGGTCGCCGAGCGCATAGCGGCCGTCGACGCTCGCCGGGGCGTCGCCGTCGTTGCGGTACGAGATCGCGAGCACCGTGTAGCCGGCGTCGTGGAAGGTGTCGACGGCGCGCAGGGTCTCCGCGCGTTTCACCGCGCGCCCGTGCACGAGCACCGCCCAGCGGCCGCCCCGGGCGTCGTCGCCTTCGGCGGGGATCAGCCACGCGGGAGCCGGCCCGAGCTCGGTGTCGATCGCGACGTCGCGGTACTCGTGACCCAGGTCGCGGGGCGTGAGGTAGTACCAGCCGCTCCAGCGTCCCGCGGTCGCCGCGGACAGATCGCCGAACACGACGCGCTCGATGCGGCGGATGACCTGGTCGTCGCCGAGCGACACCACGTCGCCGAGGCGCACATAGCCGGTGTCGCCCGAGAACCAGAGCCCGTAGCGTCCGTCGACCTCGGTCTCGTGATCGCGCGACAGTGCGATCTCGCCGGCGTCCTCGTCGACGCCGATGATGCGCACGTCATCCGGCTTCCTCTTCGGCGGCGTCACCACCGTGCGCGCGACGAGCGCACCGAGGCCGGCGACCCCCGCGCCGAGCAGCGCGGCTCCGGCGACGACGCCGACCGCGACGGCTCCCCCGACCGCGAGACCGCGACGGGCGCGCGATCCCGCACGACGCTGCTGACCGGATGCCATGCCACCTCCGAGCGAACGGATGCGTCGTGTAACACGGCGCACCTGACAGGTCGGCGTGCCGCGGCGGCACGCTCGTGTCTGAACCCTAATCTGCAGGGGTGACCGATACCTCGACGCCGCCCGGGAGCCCCACGGACGCCCCCGCCGAGTTCGAGGCCGCGGTCGCCGCGATCCGCGCCGCCGCGCCGCGCGAGGAGGTCGTGATCACCGAGATCCCGGCCCCGAAGGGACTCGCGCCCAGCGCCTTCGCGCTCGCGGCGGACGTGCGCCCGACCCGGCACGGCATCGACTCGATCCTCGGCACCGGCCGTTTCGTGCTGCTGCACGACCCCGAGGAGCCCGAGGCGTGGGGCGGCCCGTTCCGCGTCATCTGCTACGCGCAGGCCCCGCTCGAGACCGACATCGGACTCGATCCCTTCGTCGCCGACGTCGCCTGGGCCTGGCTCACGGATGCGCTGGCGGCGCGCGGAGCGGACTACGCCGCCGCGTCCGGAACGGCCAGCAAGACGCTCTCCACCGGCTACGGAGAGCTCGCCGATCAGGGCGACGGCGCCGAGCTCGAACTGCGCGCCTCCTGGTCGCCGCTCGACGACCGCGTGGGCGCCCAGGTCGAGGCCTGGGCCGAGCTGCTGTGCATGCTGGCCGGGCTTCCCCCTACTCTCGAAGGCGTGACCATGCTGAGAACGACCCGGGCGGCACGTGACTGACACCGCCGCACCGGGCGCCCGCCCCGAAGACCACGCGCCGCTGATCGTCATCGACACGGTCGAGGGCTACCGCGCCGCCGTCGCCGAGATCGCCGCCGGCGAGGGGCCGGTCGCGATCGACGCCGAGCGCGCCTCCGGCTTCCGCTACTCCCAGCGCGCCTACCTCATCCAGGTCTTCCGTCGCGGCGCCGGCGTCTACCTCTTCGACCCGCCCGCGATCGGCGACTTCTCCGAGCTGCAGGCTGCGATCGGCGAGGAGGAGTGGGTCCTCCACGCCGCCAGCCAAGATCTCGCCTGCCTGCGCGAGGTCGGTCTCGATCCGGCGCGCATCTTCGACACGGAGCTCGGCGCGCGTCTCGCCGGACTCCCCCGCGTCGGACTCGGCACGGTCGTCGAGCAGCTGCTCGGCATCCATCTCGCGAAGGAGCACTCGGCCGCCGACTGGTCGACGCGGCCGCTGCCGCAGAGCTGGCTCGTCTACGCCGCCCTCGACGTCGAGCTGCTGCCCGACCTGCGCGACGCGGTCGCCGATCTGCTCGAGTCGGGCGGCAAGCTCGAGTACGCCGAGCAGGAGTTCCAGGCGACCCTCGCCAAGGAGCCGCCCGTGCGCACCGATCCGTGGCGCCGTCTCTCGGGCATCCACTCGATCCGCTCCCCGCGCTCGCTCGCCGTCGCGAAGTCGCTCTGGGAGGCGCGCGACGCCTACGCGCAGGAGGTCGACACCGCTCCGGGTCGACTCGTGCCCGACGGCTCGCTCGTCGCCGCCGCGAAGGCGCTGCCGCCGACCAAGCGCGACCTCGCCGGCATCAAGGAGTTCGTGGGTCGGGCGAGCCGCAGCCAGCTCGATCGCTGGTTCGCCGCGATCGAGGCGGGTCTCGCCGCGACCGAGATCCCGTCGCTGCGCGCGCCCGGCGATGCCGGGCCGCCTCCGCCGCGCATCTGGCCCGACCGCGACCCCGAGGCCGACCGCCGCCTGAAGAAGGCGCGTGCCGGCATCACCGTGATCTCGGAGCACGTCAGCATCCCGGTCGAGAACCTGCTGACCCCCGAGCTGCTGCGCCGTCTCGCCTGGACTCCGCCTGAGAGCGCCGATCGTGACACGATCGCCGCCGCCCTCGCCGAGCTCGGCGCTCGCCCGTGGCAGATTGACGCAACCGCACAGGTGATCGCGGATGCCTTTGTGGAAGCCCGACAGGACGGCGCCGAGGCGCCCGACGCCGCTTCGTAGCCTCCGTCAAAGGATTCCTGCCTCCCAGGCTCGATTCCTAGGCTTGCTCTCGTCCCTGGATCTACCCGAGGAGAGGCACTGTGGCCGAGAGAAACGATGTCGTGTTCGTCGATGGGGTTCGCACCCCGTTCGGACGCGCTGGAGAGAAGGGGCAGTACTGGGGCACCCGTGCTGACGACCTCATCGTGAAGGCGATGATCGGTCTGCTCGAGCGCAACCCCTCGCTGCCGAAGGACCGCGTGGATGACGTGGCGATCGCCGCGACCACGCAGACCGGCGACCAGGGGCTCACCCTCGGCCGCACCGCCGCGATCCTCGCCGGACTCCCGCTGTCGGTTCCCGGCTATGCGATCGACCGGATGTGCGCCGGCGCCATGACCGCCGCCACCGCCGTCGCCGGCGGCATCGCCTTCGGGGCCTACGACGTCGCCATCGCGGGCGGCGTCGAGCACATGGGCCGCCACCCGATGGGCTTCGACGCCGACCCGAACCCGCGCTTCCTCGCCGAGAAGCTGGTCAGCCCCGACGCGCTCAACATGGGCAACACGGCCGAGCGCCTGCACGACCGCTTCCCCGCGCTCACGAAGGAGCGGGCCGACCGCTACGGCATGCGCAGCCAGCAGAAGGTCGCCGCCGCCTACGAGGCCGGCAAGATCCAGCCCGACCTCGTGCCGGTCGCGATCCGCAGCGCTGAGGGCTGGGGACTCGCGACCCGCGACGAGGGCATGCGCCCCGAGACCACGATGGAGGGTCTCGCGAGCCTGAAGACGCCGTTCCGCCCGCACGGCCGCGTCACGGCCGGCAACTCCTCGCCGCTCACCGACGGCGCGACGGTCTCGCTGCTCGCGAGCGCCGACGCCGCGAAGGAGCTCGGCCTCTCGAGCAAGATGCGCATGGTCAGCTTCGGCTTCGCCGGCGTCGCCCCCGAGGTCATGGGCATCGGACCGATCCCGTCGACCGAGAAGGCGCTGAAGAAGGCCGGCCTGACGATCGACGACATCGGGCTCTTCGAGCTCAACGAGGCGTTCAGCGTGCAGGTGCTGTCGCTGCTCGACCACTTCGGCATCGACGACGAAGACCCGCGCGTCAACCCGTGGGGCGGCGCGATCGCCATCGGCCACCCGCTCGCCTCCTCGGGCGTGCGCCTCATGATCCAGCTCGCGGCGCAGTTCGCCGAACGCCCCGACGTGCGCTACGGCCTGACCGCGATGTGCGTCGGCCTCGGCCAGGGCGGCTCGGTCATCTGGGAGAACCCGCACTTCGACGGAAAGAAGAAGAAGTGACCGACGTGACCACCGCATCCACCGACCTCAGCCGTTTCGACAAGCTCGCCGCGCTCGACCCCGACGAGGTGGTCACGCACTCCTACGTGCGCGACATCACCCTGCCGAGCGGCAGCGTGCTGGCTCTGCTCACGCTCGACAACGGGCGCGACCACACCCGCCCGTCCACGCTCGGCCCGGCGACCCTGCTCGAGCTCTCGCGCACGCTCGACGAGCTGCGCGCCCGTGCCGCCGCCGGCGAGATCCACGGCGTCGCCGTGACCGGCAAGCCGTTCATCCTCGCCGCGGGCGCCGACCTCTCGAAGGTCGGCGAGATCCCCGACCGCGAGACCGGACTGCTCATGGCGCAGCTCGGACACCTCGCCCTCGGCAAGCTGTCGACGCTGGGCGTGCCGTCGTTCACGTTCATCAACGGCCTCGCCCTCGGCGGCGGCGTGGAGATCGGCCTCAACTCCGACTACCGCACGATCGACAGCTCGGTTCCGGCGCTCGCGCTGCCCGAGGTGTTCCTCGGCATCATCCCGGGCTGGGGCGGCGCCTGGCTGCTGCCGAACCTGATCGGCATCGAGAACGCCCTCGAGGTGATCATCTCGAACCCGCTCAAGAACAACCGGATGCTCAAGGCCCAGCAGGCCTTCGACCTCGGCATGGCGGATGCGATCTTCGGGCCCGCAAACTTCCTCGAGGAGTCGCTGCGCTTCGCGGACGGCGTCATCACCGGGAAGACGGTGATCAAGCGGAAGAACGCGCCGGGCAAGCTCGAGCGCGCGGTCAAGTGGGATGTCGCGATCGGCATCGCCGAGAAGACGCTCGCCTCGCGCATCGGCCGGGTTCCGAAGAGCCCGTACAAGGCTCTCGAGCTGCTCAAGGCGGCGAAGAACACCGACAAGGCCACCGGCTTCGCAGCGGAGGACGAGGCCCTCGCCGACCTCATCTCGGGCGACCAGTTCCGCGCGTCCATCTACGCCTTCAACCTCGTGCAGAAGCGCGCGAAGAAGCCGGCCGGCGCGCCCGACCCGAAGCTCGCGAAGAAGATCGGCAAGATCGGCGTGCTCGGGGCCGGGCTCATGGCCTCGCAGTTCGCGCTGCTGTTCGTGCGCCGCCTGCAGGTTCCGGTCGTCATCACCGACCTCGACCAGGCGCGCGTCGACAAGGGCGTGGAGTACATCCACTCGGAGATCGACGCGCTGCTCGGCAAGGGCCGCATCGACTCGGACGAGGCGAACCGTCTCAAGGCCCTCGTGACCGGCACGGTCGACAAGGCCGACTTCGCCGACTGCGACTGGGTCATCGAGGCCGTCTTCGAAGAGCTCGGCGTGAAGCAGTCGGTGTTCGCCGAAGTCGAGCAGCACATCGCCGACGACGCCATCCTGGCGACGAACACCTCCTCGCTGTCGGTCGAGCAGATCGGCGCGAAGCTGAAGCACCCGGAACGCCTCGTCGGCTTCCACTTCTTCAACCCGGTCGCGGTCATGCCGCTGATCGAGGTCGTGAAGACGCCCGCGACGACCGACGAGGCGCTGAGCACCGCGATGGTCACGGCGAAGGGTCTGCGCAAGAACGCGGTCATCACGACCGACACTCCCGGCTTCGTGGTCAATCGCGTGCTGGCGAAGGTGCTCGGCGAGGCGATGCACGCGGTCGAGCAGGGCACGTCGTTCGAGACCGTCGTCGAGGCGCAGCGTCCCTTCGGCCTGCCGATGGACCCCTTCGTGCTGCTCGAGCTCGTCGGCCTCAAGGTCGGCGCCCACGTGCTCGACACGCACCACGCCGCGTTCCCTGAGCGCTTCTTCGAGAGCACGGCGCTGCACGAGCTCGCCGAGCTTGGGCACATCTACGAGAAGGACTCCAAGGGCAAGGTCAAGGGCGTCGACAAGGCCGCCCAGAAGATCGTCGACAAGCACCGCGCCAAGGATGCGACGCCGTACACGGCCGAGCAGCTGCGTCAGCGGTTCGAAGACGGCCTGGCCGATGAGATCCACCGCATGCTCGAGTCGGATGTGGTCGCCGCGGCGGAGGACATCGACCTCTGCCTGATCCTCGGCGCCGGCTACCCCTTCCAGATGGGCGGCGTGACGCCGTACCTCGACCGGGTCGGCGCCTCGGAGCGCGCCTTCGGCGACACCTTCCACCACCCGAAGATCGTCGGCGTGGTGTGAGCCGCACCGCGAACTGAACGACGAAGGCCCCGGGATCCCGTCCCGGGGCCTTCGTCGTTTCTCCGCGCAACGTGATCAGCAGCGCGGGCCGCGCTCAATGCGGTGCGGGCGCGCCCTCCATGCCGGGCTGGTCGGCCGGCCTGCGGATGAAGAACGCGAGCACGATCACGACCATCGAGATTCCGGCACCGAAGAGGAAGGCGTAATGCACTCCCCCAGCCACCTCGCTCGGCGAGGCGTGCTTGAGGTCGGTCGCACCGGTGCTGAGGATCCCGATCGCGAACAGGGCCACGAACAGCGCCGTGCCGGCGGCCGCGGCCACCTGCTGCAGGGTTGCGACGGTCGCCGAGCCGTGCGAATAGAGCTTCGGCGTCAGGGATCCGAGACCGGTCGTGAAGAGCGGCGTGAACAGGAACGCGAGCCCGAGGCTGAGCACGATGTGCGAGGCCAGCACGACCCACAGCGGCGTGCCGTCGCCGAAAGTCAGCGCCATGATCCAGAACGCGAGGCTGATCACGATCGAGCCGGGCACCACGAGCACGCGCGGGCCGACCTTGTCGTAGAGACGACCGACGATCGGACCGAGCGCGCCCATCAGCAGGCCGCCGGGCAGCAGCAGCAGGCCGACGACGCTCGCATCCTGTCCGAGCGCGTTCTGCACGAACTGCGGGATCAGGATGACGGTGCCGAAGAGCGCGAGCATGCCGACCGCGAGCATGACCAGCGACATCGTGAACTGGGAGGAGCGGAAGGTGCGCAGGTCGAGCAGCGCCGCGTCCCGCTTCTGCAGCGAGACCTGGCGCAGCACGAACGCGACCAGGCCGACGACCCCGACGACGATCGGGATCACGGGCGGGATCGCGGTCGCCTCACCGGCCGACTCACCGAGCGACGACAGACCGTAGACCAGGGCGCTGAATCCGATCGCCGACAGGATGACCGACGGCACATCGAGCGGGGTCTTGCGCTGCTCGGAGACGTTCGGGATCCAGGCGATGCCGGCGACGAGCATGACCAGCGCGATCGGCAGCATGACCCAGAACAGGCCGGCCCAGGGCAGCACGGTGAGCAGCAGTCCCGAGAACGCCGGGCCGACGGCCGGAGCCATCGACATGACGATCGAGACGCGCCCCATGATCCGGCCGCGGTCCTGCGGCGGGACGACCGTGAGCATCGTGGTCATCATCAGCGGCATCATCACGGCGGTGCCGCTCGCCTGCACGACGCGGCCGACCACCAGCAGGCCGAAGACCGGCGACACGGCGGCGATGAGGGTGCCGATGCTGAACAGCGTCATGGCAGCGATGTAGAGCGTGCGCGTGCTGAGCACCTGCAGCAGCCAGCCGGTGATCGGGATCACGACGGCCATGGTCAGGGCGAAGGCGGTCGTCAGCCACTGCCCCGTGCTGGCGCTGACGCCGAGGCTCTCCTGGATGTCCGGGATCGCGACGCTCATCGCCGTCTCGTTGAGGAAGACGGTGAAGGTGGCGGCGAGCAGCAGGACGAGGGCGATCCGGTTGCGACGGCGCGTGGCCTCGTCGAGGGTCCCGCCGGCTCCGGCGGCGTCGAAGCAGCCGGTCTGGGGGTCGCGGATGGCGTTGTCGGTCACAAGGTCTCCTGGTCTCAGGGCGCGGCCGGAACCGCTGAGGCGCTCGTGGCGCGGGTGGTGGGGTGCTCGGAGGTTCAACGCGACGGGAAGCGGAGCATTCCCGGATCGCACTGATCGGCGCGCATCCGGGCGCAGCGTGCAGAGCCGACCGGATGTTCACACTGTACACATAGTACACCGGCGACCGCGGACATCCACATGAACACTGGTCGGGGGGCGACCCGGGCCCGGCGCCGGACAGCGGAGCGGTCGGTGCTCAGTCGCGCCGCAGCACGTCGTCGCGCAGGACCATCTCATCGGGCAGCGGACGCGCCCGCGGGATGCGCGTGCCGAGCACCTGCGACACGATGTCGCGCGCGATCGCCTGGTCGGTCAGCCCGACCTGCTCGAGGATCTGATCCCGGCTGGCGTGATCGATGAACTCGTCGGGCAGTCCGAGCTCGTCGACCGCCGTGTCGACGTCGGCGGCGCGCAGGTCTTGACGGATGCGCGTGCCGATGCCGCCGACGCGGATGCCGTCTTCGATCGACACGACGAGCCGGTGCTCGGCGGCGAGCTCGATCACGCTCGGCGGAACCGGCACGACCCAGCGCGGGTCGACCACGGTCGCGCCGATCCCCTGCGCGGCGAGCCGCTCGGCGACCGTCATCGCCAGCTTCGCCATCGGCCCGACCGCGACGAGCAGCACGTCGCGATGCGGCGCCTCGCGCAGCACATCCACGCCGTCGCCGGTGCGGCGCACCGCGTCGTACTCGCTGCCGACGGAGCCCTTCGAGAAGCGCAGGACCGTCGGCCCGTCGTCGACGGCCACGGCCTCGCCGAGCTCCTCGCGCAGGCGCGTCGCGTCCCGCGGTGCGGCGATGCGGATGCCGGGGATCGCCTGCAGCACGGCCAGGTCCCACATGCCGTGATGGCTGGGGCCGTCGGGTCCGGTCACGCCGGCGCGGTCGAGCACGAGGGTCACACCGGCCTTGTGCAGCGCGACATCCATCATCAGCTGGTCGAAGGCGCGGTTGACGAAGGTCGCGTAGAGCGCGACGACCGGGTGCAGCCCGCCGAAGGCGAGGCCCGCGGCGCTGGTGACCGCGTGCTGCTCGGCGATGCCCACGTCGAAGACCCGCTCGGGGAAGCGCTCGGCGAAGCGGTGCAGGCCGACCGGGCGGAGCATGGCCGCCGTGATGCCGACGAGCTTCGGGTCGCGCTCGGCGAGAGCGACGATCTCATCGGCGAAGACGCTCGTCCACGAGGGCTTCGACGCGACCTCGACCGGCTCGCCGGTCTCGGGGTCGATCTGGCCGACCGCGTGGAACTGATCGGCCTGGTCGTGCACGGCGGGCTCGAAACCGTGCCCCTTCTCGGTGATCGCGTGCACGATGACCGGCGCCGCGTACTCCTTCGCCTGGCGCAGCGCCTCCTCCATCGCCGCCTGGTCGTGACCGTTGACGGGACCGATGTATTTGATGTCGAGGTTGGAGTACAGCGCCTCGTTGTTGACGAATCGACTGAGGAAGCCGTGGGTTCCGCCGCGCACCCCGCGATAGACGGCGCGGCCGACCGGACCCAGCTTGTCGAACACGGCCTCGCTCGAACGGTGCAGCGAGCGATAGGCGGGGCGGGTGCGCACGGTGCTGAGGAACCGCGCCATGCCGCCGATCGTGGGCGCATAACTGCGGCCGTTGTCGTTGACGACGATCACGAGGCGGCGCACGTTGTCGTCGCTGATGTTGTTCAGCGCCTCCCACGTCATCCCGCCCGTCAGCGCACCGTCGCCGACGACGGCGACCACGTGGCGGTCGTCCTGGCCGGTCATCGCGAAGGAGCGGGCGATGCCGTCGGCCCAGCTGAGCGAGCTCGAGGCGTGCGACGACTCGACGATGTCGTGCTCGCTCTCGGAGCGCTGCGGGTAGCCGGCGAGGCCGCCGCGCTCACGCAGGTGCGAGAAGTCCTGGCGACCGGTCACGAGCTTGTGCACGTAGCTCTGGTGGCCGGTGTCGAAGATGATCGCGTCCTTCGGCGAGTCGAAGACGCGATGGATGGCGAGGGTCAGCTCGACGACGCCGAGGTTCGGTCCGAGGTGGCCGCCGGTCTTCGCGACCTCGGCGACCAGGAACCGGCGGATCTCCCCCGCCAGCACCAGCATCTGGTCGGGCGTGAGGCGATCGAGGTCGCGCGGACCGCGGATCGTCTCGAGCAGTGACATGGTTTCAGCCTATTCCTCGGGGTCGGCGCGGCCCGCACCATCCACCCGCGCTCGGCGGACGCGGAGGTCACGGATCGGACACGGCGAAGGCCCGCCCCGAGCGGTCGGGGCGGGCCTTCGCGGCGATGCGGCGTGCCTCAGACGAGGCTGCGCAGCACGTACTGCAGGATCCCGCCGTTGCGGTAGTAGTCGGCCTCACCGGGGGTGTCGATGCGCACGACCGCGTCGAACTCGACTGGCTGCTTGCCCGCGGGCGAGTGCTCGCTCGGGGTCGCGGTGACCTTCACCGTCTTCGGCGTGGTGCCGTTGTTGAGCTCCTCGAGACCGGTGATCGAGACGATCTCGGTGCCGTCGAGGCCGAGCGACTCCCAGCTCTCGCCCTGCGGGAACTGCAGCGGCACGACGCCCATGCCGATGAGGTTCGAACGGTGGATGCGCTCGAAGCTCTCGGTGATGACGGCCTTGACGCCGAGCAGCGAGGTGCCCTTCGCCGCCCAGTCGCGCGACGAGCCCGAGCCGTACTCCTTGCCGCCGAAGATCACCAGCGGGATGCCGGCGGCCTGGTAGTTCTGGCTGGCGTCGTAGATGTACGACTGCGGGCCCTCGGGCTGGGTGAAGTCGCGGGTGAACCCGCCCTCGACGACCTGGCCGTCGTTGACGGCCTGGACGATCGCGTTCTTGAGACGGATGTTCGCGAAGGTGCCGCGGATCATGACCTCGTGGTTGCCGCGACGTGAGCCGTAGGAGTTGAAGTCCTTCTGCGCGACGCCGTGCTCGGTGAGGTACTGCGCGGCCGGGGTGCCGGCCTTGATGTTGCCCGCGGGGCTGACGTGGTCGGTCGTGACCGAGTCGCCGAGCGTGGCCATGACGCGCGCGCCGGTGATGTCGGTGACCGGGGTCAGCTCCATCTTCATGCCCTCGAAGTACGGGGGCTTGCGCACGTAGGTCGACTTCTCGTCCCACTCGAAGACCGGACCGGTCGGGGTCGGCAGGCTCGTCCAGCGCTCGTCGCCGTCGAAGACGGTCGCGTACTGCTTGATGAACTGCTCACGCGAGATCGACGAGTCGATGATCTGCTGCACCTCGGCAGGCTCGGGCCAGATGTCCTTGAGGAACACCTCCTGGCCGTCCTTGCCCTTACCGAGCGAGTCGCTGTCGAAGTCGAAGTTCATCGAGCCGGCGAGGGCGTAGGCGACGACGAGCGGCGGCGACGCGAGGTAGTTCATCTTCACGTCGGGGCTGATGCGTCCCTCGAAGTTGCGGTTGCCCGAGAGCACCGCCGTGACGGCGAGGTCGTTGTCGTTGATCGCGGCCGAGACCTCCTCGATCAGCGGGCCGGAGTTGCCGATGCAGATCGTGCAGCCGTAGCCGACGGTGTAGAAGCCGACGCTCTCGAGGTCCTTGTCGAGGCCCGACTTCTCGTAGTAGTCGGTGACGACCTTCGATCCCGGCCCGAGGGTGGTCTTGACCCACGGCTTGCGGGTCAGGCCCTTCTCGACGGCCTTCCGGGCGAGCAGACCCGCCGCGATCATGACCGAGGGGTTCGAGGTGTTGGTGCACGAGGTGATCGCCGCGAGGGTGACCGCGCCGTTGTCGAGCAGGTAGCTGTCGCCCGAAGGCTGCGTGACCTTGACCGGGTTCGACGCCGCGTGGCGGTCGCCGCTCGCGAGGAGGCCCGCGTGGGCGTGCTCGTGCTGATGCGACACGTGCTCGTGGTTCACGGTCTCGTGCTCGACGCCGGGCGCGGTGCCCGGGTCGGACGCCGGGAAGGTGCCCTCGACCTCGACGGCCTCGTCGGTCGCCTCGGCGTAGTTGAGGATGTCCTTGCCGAACTGCGACTTGGCCTCGGAGAGCAGGATGCGGTCCTGCGGGCGCTTCGGGCCGGCGATCGACGGCACGACGGTCGCCAGGTCGAGCTCGAGGTACTCGCTGAACGCGGGCTCGACCGAGGGGTCGTGCCAGAGCTTCTGCTGCTTGGCGTAGTCCTCGACCAGCTGGACGGCGTGCTCGTCGCGTCCGGTCAGACGCAGGTAGTCGAGCGTGACGTCGTCGATCGGGAACATGGCGGCGGTCGAGCCGAACTCGGGGCTCATGTTGCCGATGGTGGCGCGGTTCGCGAGCGGAACCGAGCCGACGCCCTCGCCGTAGAACTCGACGAACTTGCCGACGACTCCGTGCTTGCGCAGCATGTCGGTGATGGTGAGCACGACATCCGTCGCGGTCACGCCGGCGGGGATCTCGCCGGTCAGCTTGAAGCCGACGACGCGCGGGATGAGCATCGACACGGGCTGGCCGAGCATGGCCGCCTCGGCCTCGATGCCGCCGACGCCCCAGCCGAGCACGCCCAGGCCGTTGACCATGGTGGTGTGCGAGTCGGTGCCGACGCAGGTGTCGGGGTAGGCGCGCAGGACGCCGTCGACGGTGCGGTCGTAGATGACCTTGGCGAGGTGCTCGATGTTGACCTGGTGCACGATGCCGGTTCCCGGCGGCACGACCTTGAAGTCGTCGAAGGCCGTCTGGCCCCAGCGCAGGAACTGGTAGCGCTCGCCGTTGCGCTCGTACTCGATCTCGACGTTGCGCTCGAGCGCGTTGTCGCTGCCGAAGAGGTCGGCGATGACCGAGTGGTCGATGACCATCTCGGCGGGCGACAGCGGGTTGATCTTCTTCGGGTCGCCGCCGAGGGCGGTGACGGCCTCGCGCATCGTGGCGAGGTCGACGATGCAGGGCACGCCGGTGAAGTCCTGCATGACCACGCGGGTCGGCGTGAACTGGATCTCGGTGTCGGGCTCCGCGTTCGGATCCCACGACCCGAGGGCGTCGATCTGCGCCTTGGTGATGTTGGCGCCGTCCTCGGTGCGGAGGAGGTTCTCGAGCAGCACCTTCAGGCTGAACGGGAGCTTCTCATGACCCGGGACGGTGTCGATGCGGAAGACCTCGTAATCGGTGTCTCCGACCTTCAATGTGCTCTTGGAACCGAAACTGTTGACCGTCGACACTGCTGTCTCCTCCGTGAACTCGCGTCCATCCTGGTGGGGTCCGGACAACCCCGTCCAGCAAGGCAAGCCTAAGCCTGCGGCCCGCGATCGAAGCCGGGATGGACGCGTCGATTTATCTCGACATCGAGATACTTTACACGCCGGAGGCGGGCTTCTCAGCGTCGGCGGGGCGTGTCCACGCGGCGCGCATCATGAGCCAGGTGACCCAGAGCAGCGCGGCGTAGAACGGCACGCCCATGACGAGCTTGGTCGCGCCGAGGGCCTGCGTCGCGTCCGCCAGGTAGAGCGGAAGCTGCACGGCGAGGCGCAGCAGCGAGAGCGCGGCCCAGAAGATCGAGGCGACCGTGGCGACGCGGAGCTTCGCGCGGTCCTTCGGCCAGCCGGTATCGCCGGTCAGGAAGCCGGCGATGATCCCGACGATCGGACGGCGCACGAGGATGGTGATGATCACGAGCAGGGCCGTGCCGCCGTTGATGAAGAAGCCCGGCACGAAGTTGTCGCGCGCATTGCCGGTCCACAGCGCGAGCGCCGCGGAGATGGCGATGCCGAGCAGACCGGCCACCGCGGTCATCACCGGCTGGCGCTGCACCGCCCGCGCGACGATCAGCAGCACGGCCAGCACCGCCGGCGCGATGACCGACGGCAGCAGCCGCTGCGTGATCGTGTAGGTCACGAGGAAGCCGACCCCGGGCAGGATCGACTCGATCAGCCCGCGGATGCCGCCCATGGCGCCGAGCAGAGCACCGGCCGTCGGGGCCTCCCCCGGCGTCACATGCCCCAGACCCGAGCGGCGAGCGGCCTGGGCCATCGCCTCCTGGAACGTCGGCTGCCGATCCGCGTCACCCGCCGCGGTCGCGTCGCTCGCGTCCGCAACGGGCTTGTCGCTGTCGTGCGCGTCGCTCATCCGGCGTCGGGCTGAGCGCCGGCCGGCACGTGCAGCGGGATGAGGTCGCGCGGGGGCATCGGCTGACCGCCGCGCACGACGACGATGCTGCGGAACAGCTCCTCGATCTGCGCCCCGGCCTTCTCGTCGACGGCCGCCTTGCCGCTGATGACGCCGCGCAGGAACCAGCGCGGGCCGTCGACGCCGATGAAGCGGGCGACGCGGGTGCCCCCCTCGGCGCCGGCCGGAGCCGGGATGCGGGTCAGCAGCTCGGGTCCGAGCGCGCCGTCGCGCTCCTCGACCTCGCCGCCCTGGCGGCGCAGCTGCTCGGCGATCTGCTCACGGATCTCGTGCCAGAGCCCGCTCGATCGCGGCGCGGCGAAGGGCTGCACCTGCAGCGTGGACTCCGCGAAGTCGAGCGCGACGGCGACGACCCGCTGGCTGCCCTCCTCGACCTCGAGGCGCAGGCCGAGCTCGGGGCGCGGCAGGATCTTCACCCCGCCGAGGTCGACATAGGGGCGCACCGGGTTCGACTCGGCCTCGTCGAGGGGACCCTCGGTGTCGCGGTCCTCCGGCGCCGACTTCGGCTGATCGACGACGGCGTCCTCGTCGTTCGCGCTGCTCTCGACCGCGGCGGTCGTCGCCTCGAGCTCCTCGTCGGCGACCTCGGTCTCGAGATCGGCCTCGATCTCGGCCACCTCGGCGGCCTCGACCGCGCTGTCGGCGTCGGCCTTGCGGGACTTGCGGGACTGGCGGGGGCTCATCGCTGCTCTCCTGTCGTAGCGGCATCCCCGGTCGGGGCGGCGCCGTTCGCATCGCTGTCGGCGGCCGACGCGGCGCCGGCGTTGCGGTGCGCGTAGCCGGTGGATCCGAAGCCGCCTTCGCCGCGCTCGCTGCCCGGCAGGCGATCCACGGGCACGAAGCGGGCGCGGGTCACGGGCATCACGATCAGCTGGGCGATCCGGTCGCCGACCGCGACAGAATACGGCACCCGGGCGTCGGTGTTGAGGAGCGTCACCTTGATCTCGCCGCGGTAGCCGGCATCCACCGTTCCCGGGCTGTTCACGATCGTGATGCCGTGCTTCGCCGCGAGGCCGCTGCGCGGCACCACGAAGGCGGCGTAGCCGTCGGGCAGGGCGATCGCAACGCCGGTGCCGACGACAGCGCGCTCTCCGGGGGGCAGCACCGCCGGCTCGGCCGCGCGCAGGTCGGCGCCCGCGTCGCCGGGGTGCGCGTACTCCGGCACCGTCTCGGACACGATCAGGACCTCGCACGCCTCACTCACGCTGTCGAGGCTAGGGGGTCGAGACCGCCGGGCGCACGCGGGCGGTCCGCACCCGCCGCGGTCGGCCGTGCGGTCCCCGTGCCCGACAATGGAGACCATGGAGATCTACCGCGAGCGGCTGTCGCCCACGCCGTGGCTGTTCGTCGCGACCGCGCTGCTCATCCCCGCGAGCCTGCTCGTGTTCCTGCCCATCAGCATGGTCGCTGGCGTCATCGCCGCGATCGTGAGCTACGCGGCGGCGGTGGTGATCCTTCTCGCGACCACGCCCAAGCTGGTCGTGACGAGTGACGAGCTCATCGCGGGCCGGGCTCGCCTCCCCCGCGATGTGGTCGGCGAGGTGAGCGCCTACCGCGGAGCCGAGGCGACCCTGCAGCGGGGTCGCCTGCTGGATGCGCGCGCGTGGCTGCTCATCCGCGGCTGGATCCACCCGGTCGTCAAGGTCGAGCTGCGTGACGACGAGGACCCGACGCCGTACTGGCTGGTGTCGACCCGACGGCCGGACGAGCTCGTCGCCGCGCTCGCGCGCTCCTCGGACTAGTCGGCTCGCTGTCCGATGAGACGACGCAGCGCCCGCAGCCTGAGGCTGCGAGCGCTGAAGTCGGTCGGTCGGGTGTCGCTCAGGCGGCGCACTCGTGGCAGATCGGCCCGAGCTTGCCCTCGTGGTCGAGCTGCGAGCGGTGCTTCACGAGGAAGCAGCTCATGCAGGTGAACTCGTCGGCCTGCGGAGGAAGCACGACGACGTCGAGATCGACATCGGCGAGGTCCTGGCCGGCGAGTTCGAAACTGCCCGGGTTGTCGGCGTCTTCGACGTCGACGACACCCGACATCTTGTCGGGAACCCGCTCCTGGAGGGCCTGGATCGACTCGGTGTCGTCGTCGGTCTTCCGGGGAGCGTCGTAGTCGGTTGCCATTCCCATCCATTCCAGAATCAGCCGGACCCGGCGGTTCGGCGGCGTCAGTCTGCATCATCGTCCCTGGTTTGGCAAACCCGTTCCCGGGCGCCTTTCGAGACGTCGATGGAACTCGCGGCGCGCCCGCGATATTCCCGGCTTCCGGGCCCCTCGCGTGGCACTGTTGTCGCGACCATCGAGAGCGGGAGAAGGACCTCATCATGCAGGAGCTGAAGGTCACCGGAGTCGAGGACGGAGCGCTCGTCGTCGTCGACATCCACGGCACCGAGTACCGCGTCGCAGTCGACGACGCCACGGCCGCGCGCCTGCGCCGCCCCCGTGCGGTCGCGCGTGGGGAGCGCAAGGTCGCGCCGCGTGAGATCCAGGCGCACATCCGCGCCGGCCTGTCGGCCGACGACGTCGCCGCGATCACCGGCGCCGACGTCGACGACGTCAAGCGCTACGAGGGTCCGGTGCTCGCCGAGCGCGAGTACATCGTCGAGTCGGCGCTGAGCGTCGCCGTGCACACGCCGCAGGATGCGGACGACGAACGCCCCAGCTTCGGCTCGGTCATCCGCGCCCGACTCGCCGACGCCGAGGCGATCGACGAGCGCTGGAGCAGCTGGAAGGACCCGGAGCAGGGCTGGGTGGTCAAGGTCACCTTCGCCGCGAACACGGTCGAGCACGACGCCCGCTGGGGCTTCGATCCGCGCAAGCGCTCCCTCTCCCCGCTCAACGCCGACGCGATCACGCTCTCGCAGCAGGAGGTCGAGACCCCGGCGCCGCTGATCCCCCGTCTCCGCGCCGTGCCGAGCGAGGGCGCGGGCGAGTCGGCGCGTTTCGACAGCAACGCCTTCCGCGTCGAGCCGGGCAGCGCCGGTCCCGAGGTGCAGCAGGTCGGCTTCGGACGGGAGTCCGAGCTGAACCAGACCGCCGACCTGCTCGAGGCGCTGCGTCGCCGCCGGGGCGAGCGCGAGCCGCTGCCGATGGATGAGCCGGAGCCCGAGATCGACCACCCGTCGCTGTCGACGCCGCCGAGCATCCGTCTCGTCGAGGTGCCGCTCGACGGTCTCGAGGGCGCGTCGTCCGCGACGCCGGCCGTCGACGACGAGCACCCGGACTGGGACGCCGCGGCCGACGCCGCCGCCGAGAGCGACCCGGCCCCCGCTGCGGCCCCGCAGCGCGTCGCGGAGACGACCGGCGCCGCTCGAGCGTCGCGCCGCAGCCGGGCCGCCATGCCGAGCTGGGACGAGATCGTCTTCGGCGCTCGCACCGACGACGACTGAGCCCACGACGTCGCCAGACCGCCGTGCGCGGTTGACGGACGGTCGCCGCCGCCACGGCTCGGATCAGGCTCCGCGGAAGCGCAGCAGCGGCACGAGGGTCTCCTCGGGCGTCGCCGACCCGTGCTGGCCGACCATTCCGCGCGCCGGCGAGCCGGCGTCCTGGTAGAAGGCGACGCGACCGCGCGCGCCGACGAGCACATCGCCGATGCGCGGGGCGATGACCGGATCGACGGTCGCGCCGAAGAGCCCGCCGTCGATGGCCTCATCGCGGGTCGCGACCCACGCCAGCTTGCCCAGGCGGCGCTGCCAGCGGTCGGCGATCGCGACGGCATCCGCTCCGGCCTCGAGATGCAGCTGCAGGCAGCGCGGCTCGCCCGCGACGTGACGCACGCCGTCGAACAGCTCCGGCTCGGGGATGACGTGCCCGTCCTCCGGCACGTCGACCACGCCGTGGTCGGCGGTGACGAGCAGCAGATCCTCGGGGCCGAGCCGGCCGATGAGGTCGCCGAGCGCGGCGTCGGCCTGCTCCAGCGCCGACGTCCACTCCCCCGACTCGATGCCGTGCCGGTGGGCGACCTGGTCGAGCTCGGGGATGTAGAGGTAGGCGAGCAGCCGATCGTGACGCCGCAGCTCCTCGGCCGCGCGTGCGGTCCTGTCGTCGATCGACTGGCCGGGCACGAACTCGGCGCCGCGGAGCGCGGCGCGCGTGAAGCCGGAGTCGCGATAGCGCGGCGGCGCGATCACGACCGCGGGCACCCCGGCGGCGACGGCCCGCTCGAACACGGTCGGCACGCGCTGCCAGTCGAGCGGGTCGCTCAGGGCATCCCAGCCGTTCAGCAGGTTGAGCACCCGGTCGTTGGCCGCATCGAGCGCCGAGTATCCGACGAGACCGTGGATGCCGGGCTCGACCCCGGTGGTGAGCGTCGTGATCATGGCGGCGGTCGTCGACGGGAACCCGACCGCGGCCGTCGCCCCCTTGACGAATCCGGGAGCCAGCCGCCGGGCGTGCCCGAGACGCTCGCGCAGCGCCGCGGCGCCGAGCCCGTCGACCAGTGCGACGATCACCCGGCGCGCCGGCGGCAGGCCGAGGGAACCGGGTTCGCCGAGCACCGTGCGCAGCGAATCCGGCAGCACCTCGGAGAGTCGGAACCGGGTGTCCTGGCGCGCCGGTAGCATGCAGGCGATCTTATGACTCCCCCAGCGAAGAGCCCCGCCAGCGCGGGCGACACCACCGGCCCCGGAGAGCGCATCGAGGACATCGACCTCGCGCTCGAGATGCAGGGCTCGTTCCTCGAATACGCCTACTCGGTCATCTACTCGCGGGCGCTCCCCGACGCGCGCGACGGACTCAAGCCGGTTCAGCGCCGCATCCTCTTCCAGATGGGCGAGATGGGACTGCGTCCCGAGCGCGGGCACGTGAAGAGCGCCCGCGTCGTCGGCGACGTCATGGGCCGCCTGCACCCGCACGGCGACAGCGCGATCTACGACGCCCTCGTGCGGCTCGCGCAGGACTTCGCGCTGCGCGTGCCGCTCGTCGACGGCCACGGCAACTTCGGCTCGCTCGACGACGGTCCGGCCGCCTCGCGCTACACCGAGGCCCGCCTGCAGGCCGCCGCCATGGCGATGATCGACGGACTCGACGAGGACGTCGTCGACTTCGTGCCCAACTACGACAACCAGCTCGAGCAGCCCAGCGTGCTGCCCGCCGCCTACCCGAATCTGCTCGTCAACGGCACGAGCGGCATCGCGGTCGGCATGGCCACGAACATGGCGCCGCACAACCTCATCGAGGTCGTCGCGGCCGCGCGTCACCTGCTCGACAACCCCGAGGCCACGCTCGACGACCTCATGGCCTTCGTGCCCGGCCCCGACCTGCCGACCGGCGGCACGATCGTCGGCCTCGACGGCATCCGCGACGCCTACGCCACCGGCCGCGGCTCGTTCAAGACCCGCGCCAAGGTCAGCGTCGAGCAGCTCGGCCCGCGCCGCACCGGGCTCGTCGTCACCGAGCTGCCCTATCTCGTCGGCCCCGAGCGCGTGATCGAGAAGATCAAGGACGGCGTCGGCGCGAAGAAGATCAACGGCATCGCGGATGTCGTCGACCTGACCGACCGCAAGCACGGCCTGCGGCTCGTGATCGGCATCAAGACCGGGTTCAGCCCGGAGGCGGTGCTCGAGCAGCTCTACCGCCTCACCCCGCTCGAGGACGGCTTCTCGATCAACAACGTCGCGCTCGTCGGCGGCAGCCCTCAGACACTGGGCCTGCGCGAGCTGCTGCGGGTCTACCTCGACCACCGCATCGACGTCGTCACCCGCCGCTGCCGCTACCGTCTCGCACGCAAGCAGGAGCGCCTGCACCTCGTCGACGGGCTGCTCATCGCGATCCTCGACATCGACGAAGTCATCCAGGTCATCCGCTCCTCCGACGACACCGCGCAGGCGCGCAGCCGCCTCATGGACGTCTTCGACCTCAGTCAGCTGCAGGCCGACTACATCCTCGAGCTGCAGCTGCGCCGTCTGACGAAGTTCAGCCGCATCGAGCTCGAGAAGGAGCGCGACCAGCTGCGCGCCGAGATCGCCGACCTCGAGGAGCTGCTGGCCAGCCCGGTCAAGCTGCGGTCCCTCGTCTCGACGGAGCTCGACGAGGTGGCCGAGCGGTTCGGCACCCCGCGTCGCACCCTGCTCACGAACGCGCGCCCCTCGGTCGCGACGGCGGGCGCCCGCAAGGCCGCCGCCGCGGCGAGCCTGGAGATCGCGGATGCGCCGACCGTCGTCGCGCTCTCGACGACCGGCCGCGCCGTGCGCATCGATCTGCCGGAGGGCGTCGAGGAGATCACCCCGCCGGCACGTCGCAGCCGGCACGACGCGATCCTCTCGACCGCGCGCACGACGACGCGGGCGGAGCTCGGCGCGATCACCTCGCGCGGCCGCCTGGTGCGATTCACGCCGATCGACCTGCCCGCGGTTCCGCCGAACTCGGTGCAGCTCGCGGCCGGGGCGAAGATGCGCGAGTACCTCGGGCTCGCCGACAAGAAGGAGCGCGTGCTCGCTCTCGTGCGCCTCGACTCCGAGACGCCGCTCGCACTCGGCACCCGCGACGGCGTGGTCAAGCGCGTCATCCCGAACGCCTGGCCGAACCGGCCCGACTTCGAGGTCGTCGCGCTCAAGGGCTCGGACGAGGTCGTGGGCGCCGCCCCGGCGGACGACGATCGCGAGCTCGTGTTCGTCACCTCGGATGCGCAGCTGCTGCACTTCGCCGCGGGCGGAGTGCGTCCGCAGGGAGCCGCCGCGGGCGGGATGGCGGGCATCAAGCTCGGCAGCGGGGCGACCGCGATCTTCTTCGGCGTCGTCGACCCGGAGGGCGCGGTCGTCGTCACGATCTCGACCTCGGGCGAGACGCTCGTGGGTGCCGACCCGGGCCGCGCGAAGGTCTCCGACTTCGCCGAGTTCCCCGGAAAGGGCCGCGCGACCGGCGGTGTGCGCGCACACGCCTTCCTCAAGGGCGAGACGCAGCTGTCGCTCGCCTGGGTCGGACGCGGTCCGGCGCTGGCCGTCGGCTCGGACGGCCAGCAGCGCGCGCTGCCCGAGGGAGGCGCGCGTCGCGACGCCTCGGGCACCCCGCAGGACGCGGTGATCGGCTCGGTCGGCTCGGGGATCTGACCCCGCGTCACCGCCGAGACTCGAACGGCCCGCCGGTCACCCGGCGCGCCGTTCGTCGTCACACGTGCGGGACGAAGCGCTCCCACGCGCGACGCCGGTCGCCGCGCGGATCGGACTCGATGCGGTCATCGACGTCGATGATGAGCGTGAGTCGCGACTGCTCGTCGTAGCGCGGCCATCCGGGGTCGACCTCACCCGCGTAGGCGAAGTGCAGCCAGTTCGTCCGCACCCGGCGCCCGGCGCGCTCGAAGTCGCGGTATCCGCCGAGCGCGCCCATGACGCGGCCGAGCACGCTGCGGGCCTTGTCGAAGACGGCGAAGAGCTCGATGCCGTGCGTCGCATCCAGCCCCAGCAGTCGCGCCAGCCGGGGCGCGAGGTCGAAGCGGTACATGTAGGTCGGCGCGTAGCGGGAGTGACCGGACGCCGCAGCGACCGACGGGAACCAGAAGGCGTGGTCGCCGGCGAGGTCCATCGCGTGGCGCTGCTTCGGCAGCCCCGGATAGGTCGCGGTCAGCGCCGTCACGGCGTCGGCGGCGGTGCCGGAGAGGATCGCGCGGATGCGGTCGGGCGTCGTCGCGAGGATGTCGAGCCGGCCGCGGAACAGAGAGCCCTCGCGGTCGTTCGTGCCGATGATGAGCGGGATCGGCATCGCGCTGCCGTCAGCGAAGGCCTCGGTCGGCCGCTGCGGCAGGAAGTCGCCGTCGAGCACCCCGACCCAGGCGACCGTGCCCGGTGTGCGGTCGATCGCCCCCTCGGCGAAGCGCTGCGAGGCGATCACCCACGCGGTCGCGGCGGCGTGGTCGAGCACCTCGACCTCGGAGCGCCCCGCGGTCACGCCGGGATGCTTCTCTTCGATGACCTCGCGCAGGATGCGCACGAAGTCGGCGGCCCACTCGGCCTGCAGCTCGCGCGAGTAGACCGCCTCGACGGGCGAGCTCTCGGCGATGGCCTTGGCGAAGAGACCGCGAGCTGCGGGTGCGGTCATCAGGGTCGTCACGACACCGGCTCCGGCGGATTCGCCGAACAGGGTGACGTTGTCGGGGTCGCCGCCGAAGGCCGCGATATTGTCGCGGATCCACTCGAGCGCCGCGACGACATCCCGCAGCCCGAGGTTCGCGTCGATCGGACGCTCCGCCGTGCCGTAGCGGGAGAAGTCGAGCCAGCCGAGCCCGGCGAGCCGGTAGTTGAGGTTGACGAAGACGACGCCGCCGTCGTGCACGAGCCCCTCGCCCTGCTCGGGCATCTCGCGCGAAGAGCCGACCGAGAACGCGCCGCCGTGCACGAACACCATCACCGGGCGCAGCTTCGCGGTCGTCGGCCGCGGGGCGATCACGTTGAGCGTCAGGCAGTCCTCGTCCTGATCGCTCGGCAGCGTCGGGATCGCGACCGGACCGCGCGGATCCTGCGGGGCGACCGGCCCGAACTCGATCGCCGGTCGGACGCCCGACCAGGGCAGGGCCGGTTCGGGCGCGCGCAGCCGGCGCGCTCCGACGGGCGGCGCCGCGTACGGGATGCCTCGCCACATCCGCAGGCCGCGGCGGATGACGCCCTCGACCACGCCGGCGGTCGTCGACACCGTCAGCGTGCCCTCGAGCTGGGTCTCGCCCGCCGTATCCGTCACCTTCCGGATGCTAGGACGCGAGGTGCGCGGTGCGCTGGGAACACGATCCGTGCTCACTCCTCGACGCCTCGGCTCAGGCGTCGATGCGGGCCCGGTTGAGGCCCTGGCCGGCGATGATGAAGTCCTTGCGGGGGGCGACGTCGTTCCCCATCAGCAGCTCGAAGACGTTCGCAGCCGACTCGGCGTCGGTGACCTGCACACGACGCAGGGTGCGGTGCGAGCCGCTCATCGTCGTCTCGGCCAGCTGGTCGGCATCCATCTCGCCGAGGCCCTTGTAGCGCTGGATCGGCTCCTGGTAGCGCCGGCCCGACTTCTTCAGCGCGGCGAGCACCGAGTGCAGCTCCTGCTCCGAGTAGGTGTAGATCACGTCGTTCGGCTTCGAGCCGTTGTTGATCGCGACGACCCGGTGCAGCGGCGGCACGGCGGCATAGACGCGGCCGTCTTCGATCATCGGCCGCATGTAGCGGAAGAACAGGGTCAGCAGCAGGGTGCGGATGTGCGCGCCGTCGACATCCGCGTCGCTCATGATGATGACCTTGCCGTAGCGCGCCTGCTCGAGGTCGAAGGTGCGACCAGAACCGGCTCCGACGACCTGGATGATCGACGCGCACTCGGCATTCGAGAGCATGTCGGAGACCGAAGCCTTCTGCGTGTTGAGGATCTTGCCGCGGATGGGCAGCAGCGCCTGGAACTCGCTGTCACGGGCGAGCTTCGCCGTGCCCAGCGCCGAATCGCCCTCGACGATGAACAGTTCGCTCTCGGCGACGTCGTTCGAGCGGCAGTCGACGAGCTTGGCCGGCAGCGACGACGACTCGAGCGCGTTCTTGCGGCGCTGGGTCTCCTTGTGCGCGCGAGCCGCGATGCGGCTCTTCATCTCGGCGACGATCTTGTCGAGCACGCTCGCCGCCTGCGTCTTGTCTTCCCGCTTGGTCGAGGCGAAGCGCTCGGCCAGGGCGGCGTTCACGACGTTCGAGACGATCGCGCGCACGGCCGGGGTGCCGAGCACCTCCTTCGTCTGACCCTCGAACTGCGGCTCCGGCAGGCGCACGGTCAGCACCGCGGTGAGGCCGGCGAGGATGTCGTCCTTCTCGAGCTTGTCGCTGCCCATCTTGAGCTTGCGGGCGTTGCGCTCGGTCTCGGCGCGGAAGAACTTCATCAGCCCCTGCTCGAAGCCGGTCTGGTGTGAGCCGCCCTTCGGGGTCGCGATGATGTTGACGAAGCTGCGGAACACCGTGTCGTAGCCGGTGCCCCAGCGCAGCGCCAGCTCGACCTCGCACTCGCGGTCGAGCTCGGTCGGCTCCATGTGCCCGTTCGCCTGGAGCACCGGGACGGTCTCCTTGTAGCTGCCGGTTCCGGTGATGCGCCAGACGTCGGTCACCCCGGCATCCGGCGCGAGGAAGTCGACGAACTCGGTGATGCCGCCGTCGAACTGGAACTTCTCGCGCACCGTCTCCTGGCCGCGCTCATCCACCAGCTCGATGCCGAGCCCGGGCACGAGGAACGCGGTCTGCCGTGCGCGGCCGATCAGGTCGAGCAGCTGGAACTCGGCGTCGCGGCCGAAGATCTGCCGGTCGGCCCAGTAGCGGATGCGCGTGCCGGTCACGCCCTTCGCGGCCTTGCCGATGACACGCAGCTCGCTGCCCGAGACGAAGGGCGTGAAGGGCGCGTCCGGAGTCTTCTCGCCGCTGTCGGCGAAGGTGCCGGGCTCGCCGCGGCGGAACGACATCGCGTAGGTCTTGCCGCCGCGATCCACCTCGACATCGAGGCGCTCCGAGAGCGCGTTGACGACCGAGGCGCCGACGCCGTGCAGACCGCCCGAGGCGCCGTAGGAGCCGCCGCCGAACTTGCCGCCGGCGTGCAGCTTCGTGAAGACGACCTCGACGCCGGTGAGACCCGTCTTGGGCTCGACGTCGACCGGGATGCCGCGGGCCCTGTCGCGCACCTCGACGCTCGCGTCGCCGTGCAGCAGCACCTCGATGCTCGAGCCGTGACCCGCCAGCGCCTCGTCGACCGAGTTGTCGATGATCTCCCACAGGCAGTGCATGAGGCCGCGCGAGTCGGTCGACCCGATGTACATGCCGGGGCGCTTGCGCACCGCCTCGAGACCCTCGAGAACCGAGAGGTGACGGGCGGAGTAGTCGTCGGCCACGGGCGTCCTTCCTGGGACCGGAGCGTGGGGGTGCCCCGGGCCGCAGACCAGGATAGGCGCGTGGCCGCCTCCCCCGCCGTCGCCACACGGCACAGGCCGCGGATGCCGTGCCCTGCCCGCACAGACTGCTCCGCCGTGAGCGAAACGAACCCTTCGTGCCGGTGTTCCGAAGCACTCCTGTGGTCGAATGGAGGCATTCGCAACACCAGGTCGCCGACCCGACGCGAGAAGGAGCACCCCATGACGCAGATGACTGACAGCGCCATCGACGCCACCCTCACCGCCCTCGACCGCTGCGACTCCTGCGGAGCCCAGGCGTACATCCGTGTGACGCTCGCCTCGGGTGAGCTGCTCTTCTGCGCCCACCACGGCGCGAAGTTCAAGGAGAAGCTGTCCGGTCAGGCCATCGAGTGGCACGACGAGACGGCGCGTCTCCAGGAGACCCGCTGACCCAGACCCGGGGCTGAGAACAGCCCGAAGAACGGCGCGCACCGCATTCCGCGGGGCGCGCCGTTTCGTCGTGCGGGGTGCCGGGCGACGGCGCCGAACATCGGGGCGATCCGCCCAGCGCCGGTAGGCTCGGCGGGTGCTGCTGCGCCTCCGCTACCTCCTCAACCGCGCCCGTCGACTCAGCCCCGCGAATCTGCTCGGCTTCGCCGGTCGCATCGCCGCCGGCAGCCCGCGGTCGCGGCTCGGCATCCTCATCGACATGCTCTGGTGCTCGGTGCGCTACGAGACGGCGTTCCAGGACTACGCGGACTGGGACTTCCACCTGCTGACGCGCGCCGAGCGCGCGACGTACATGACGCATCCGAAGTCGAACCATCTCGTCGAGCGCTACAACGCGAAGGAGTCGCGGCACACCTTCCGCGACAAGATCGAGTTCAACACGGCGTTCGCGCCCTTCATCGGCCGGGACTGGCTGGATGTGCGCACGGCGAGCCCCGAGCAGATCGCCGACTTCGCGGCGAAGCACGGCCGCATCATGGCCAAGGTGCCCGACAGCCTCTCCGGGCTCGGCATCAAGTCCTACCGGGCGGCGGAGATCGACGACTGGGCGGCGTTCCGCGAGAAGCTGATCGCCGGCCGCCAGTTCCTGCTCGAGGAGTTCATCACCCAGCACCCCGACATGGCGGCGCTCTACCCCGACAGCGTGAACTCGCTGCGCGTCATCACCTTCGCCGAGAAGGGGACGGTGAGCGTGCTGGCCGCCGTGCTCAAGGTCGGCAACGGCGGCGACATCGACAACTTCTCCGGCGGCGGGATGTACACGATGCTCGACGAGCACGGCGTCGCGCACCATCCGGCCTTCGATGCGGCCGGCGGCACCTTCGCCGAGCACCCGATCAGCGGGACCTCGATCGTCGGGTTCCAGGTGCCGCTCTTCGCGGAGACGCTGGCTCTGCTCGACGACGTGGCCGTGCGCATCCCCGAGATGCCGTACATCGGCTGGGACGTCGCGATCGGCGCCGACGCCCCGATGCTGATCGAGGGCAACCCCAACTCGGGCGTCTACCAGCTGAAGCCCTCGCTGTCGGGCGTGCGCACCGGCCTGCTGCCCCGCTACCGCGAGGTCATGCACTTCTGAGTCGGAACTACCGCCGCACCGTCTCGACGGGATGCCAGCGGCGCTCGTCGCGGAAGTCGGCCAGGCGCTGGTCGTAGGCCGCGAGAGCCAGCGACTCGTGGGCGAGTGTCGGCTCGGTCTGCGGGTCGAGCTTCGCGAGCAGGGCGCGGGTGAAGTGCGGATTGTTGACCAGCACCGGGCCGATCAACGAGGTGCCGAGCAGTCCGCCGCGACGCACCCCCTCGACGGCCGTGTGCGTGTTGCGGCCGATGCCGCGCTCGGCGGTCAGGAAGCCGGGCATCGAGTCGGACGCCGTCACCATCGAGAACTGCGACTTGTAACCGACCAGCGGATGCTCGGTCCCGGCCTCCGGCACGACGCCCATGACCTTGCCGCTGTAGCGCCCGAGCATCGACAGCGTGGACTCGAGTTCGAGCACGCCGAGGCCGGCCTCGTCGTAGCCCATCTCGTCGTTGCGGATGCGGGTGCCGAGAACCTCGAGCGCGTTGTGGGTGAAGAGGGCGGGCGTTCCGCCGTCGATGAGCTCGACGAGTCGATCGACGTGCGGGCGCAGGTGCTGGATCGCGAGCAGCTGGCCGCGCTCCGTCAGCGGGCCGAGGTAGAGCAGGTCGACCGGGCCGTCGACGAACGCGGGGCGATCCGTGAGCCCGGTACGCACGATGCGGGCGTCGGGACGGCACTGCGCCAGGTAGTCGATGTTGGCGTTGTCGCCGTGCAGGTTCGCGATCTCCGGGAAGAGCATCTCGATCGTCAGGCTCACGAGGCGCTCCCGCCGAGTCGGTCGCGCAGGCGGTTCTGCACCGGGGTGCCGGTGATGACCGCGTTGTGCACGCTGTGCAGGTTGGCGACGGCCGCCATTCCGTCGACCTCGACCGCCTCCGCCGCCGAGATCTCGTCGACCACCGTCACGATGCGCTCGGGATCGACGCCCGCGATCGCGAGACGCAGCGCCTGGTCGTAGCGACGCACTCCCCCGACGACGATCTGCTCGATCTCGTCGGAGGCGAGGTAGTCGTAGTCGGCGTCGTACGTCCAGGCGGTGTTCTCGACGTTGCTCGTGCGCTCGCTGACCTCGTCGATGTTGAGCACGACCGACTTGCGGCCGGGGAACGCCGCGACGTACTGGAAGGCGCGTGAGCAGGCGACGCCCACGAGCCCCTTCGTCAGCTGGCGCACGATAGTCGTCCGGCCGACCTGCTCGGAGGCGAAGCGCGTCGTCGGCGGAGCGATGCGCTCGAAGGCGGCGACGATCCGATCGCGCGGCACCGCGAGCTGGTCGAGCACGGCGGCGACGGCGATCTCGTTGTAGACGTTGACGATGTTGTCGTTGATGAGGTGCGCGCGGCGCTCATCGCCGGCGAGGTCGAGCGTGAGCTGCCCGGCCGCCGCGTCCACCTCGCGGGCGCGATAGGCCGCCTCGGGCGCGCGGAATCCGCAGTTCGGGCAGAACGCCTTGCCGATGTGGTTGAAGCGCCAGTAATCCCAGCTGAGCGGGTGGTCGCACACCGGGCAGATCGCGACATCCACGGCCGCGCCGGAGGGGGTCGTGCCGTCGCCGGGCTGGCGATCCACGGCGAAGAAGGTGCGGTGGTTGTCGTCGCCGCCGATCGACGCCGCGATCAGGTCGTCGGCGTTGAGCACTAGGTGCGTCGATGGGGCCACCGCCGACGAGACGAGCCAGGCGATATAGGCCGGGTGCGCGTTGCGCTTGATCGAGTCGCGCGTGAGGTTGGTGCAGACGAGCACGTCGGGCTTCAGACCCGGCAGGATCAGCCGGGCCGAGCGCTCATCCATCTCGATGATCGCGACATCGGCGCGAGAGCGTCCCGTCCAGGTCAGGGCGTCGATCAGCGTCATCGCGACGCCGGCGGCCAGGTTCGACCCGATCCGGTTGCTGGCGACCCGGAGGCCTTCGGCCTCGAGCGCTTCGGCCAGCAGGTTCGACACGGTCGTCTTGCCGTTCGTGCCGGTGACCGCGACGACCCGGGCGGGATGGCGCACGGCGCCGATGATGCCCGGGTGCAGCCGACGGGCGATCCGGCCCGGGACGTGCGTTCCCGCACGTCCCGTCAGCCGGAGAGCCAGCGCCGCGAGCTTCGCCGCCCAGATGGTCAGCAGCGTCCGCACGCTCGCGTGCCCCTTACTCGAGGTAGTCGCGCAGCGACTGCGAGCGCGACGGGTGACGCAGCTTCGCCATCGTCTTCGACTCGATCTGGCGGATGCGCTCGCGCGTCACGCCGAAGGTGTCGCCGATCTGGTCGAGCGTCTTCGGCATGCCGTCGCCGAGACCGAAGCGCATGCGGATGACGCCCGCCTCGCGCTCGCTCAGCGAGTCGAGAAGCGACTCGAGCTGCTTCTGCAGCATCGTGAAGCCCACCGCGTCGGCCGGCACGACCGCCTCGGTGTCCTCGATCAGGTCGCCGAACTCGCTGTCGCCGTCCTCGCCGAGCGGGGTGTGCAGCGAGATCGGCTCACGGCCGTACTTCTGCACCTCGATGACCTTCTCGGGCGTCATGTCGAGCTCGCGGCTCAGCTCCTCGGGCGTGGGCTCGCGGCCCAGGTCCTGCAGCATCTGACGCTGCACGCGGGCGAGCTTGTTGATGACCTCGACCATGTGCACCGGGATGCGGATGGTGCGCGCCTGGTCGGCCATGGCGCGGGTGATCGCCTGACGGATCCACCAGGTGGCGTAGGTCGAGAACTTGAAGCCCTTGGTGTAGTCGAACTTCTCGACCGCGCGGATGAGGCCGAGGTTGCCCTCCTGGATCAGGTCCAGGAACTGCATGCCGCGGCCCGTGTAGCGCTTCGCGAGCGAGACCACCAGGCGCAGGTTCGCGCCGAGCAGGTGGCTCTTCGCGCGCTGACCGTCACGGGCGACCCAGGTGAGCTCGCGGCCCAGCTGAGTGCGGTGCTCGCTCGCGTCCATGTGCGAGAGCTTCTCCTCGGCGAAGAGGCCCGCCTCGATGCGCATCGCCAGCTCGACCTCTTCGGCCGCGTTGAGCAGTGCGACCTTTCCGATCTGCTTGAGGTAGTCCTTGACCGGGTCGGCGGTGGCGCCGGTGATCGCGGCCGAGTAGATCGGGGCCTCGTCCTCGTCGGCGTCCGAGAGGCGCAGCGCTCCGGTCGGGAGCGGCTCGTCGACCGAGGTCGACTTCGTGTCGGACTTGTCGTCGCCCTCGGCGTCGTCGCCGTCATCCGAGCTGTCGGAATCGGCGGAGTCGTCCGATGCACTGTCGTCGCCCTCGGCGGGCTCCTCGTCCTGGTCGTCGGCATCCTCGTCGGCGGCCTTGCTGCCGCGCTTGGCGGCGGGCTTCTTGGCGGCGGTCTTCGCCGCGGCCTTCTTCTTCGGCGCCGCCGTGGTCGTGCTGGCGGCGGCGGCCGCCGACGTCACGACGGTCTCCGTCTCGCTCGACTCGTCGACGGTCTGCGTGACCTCGGTGGTCGCTGCCGTGCTTCGGGTGGCCATGCGCTCCCCTTCCCGGGCGTTCTGGGCAGTACTAAGACCCTTGTCAAGCCCCCGGCGGCGAAAGCCACGCGTGATGGGGTAGACAGGGTCTGTAGCTACCGATTATCGCACAGTCCTGCGACGATGCGTGACGCTGTCGCCGGAATCCGCGGCGGAAGGTCTCCTCCGCGGCCCCGGCGCCGGTTCATTCGGTGGGACGCGCCGGTCGCCAGCGTCGGAACAGTGCAACCCAGAGCGGGGCCACCTCTATTCCCGATTCGGCGTACATGAGCGCTCGGGTGCGGCGTCGCGCGACGATCAGGCCGGCGATGCCGCCCGCCACGATGACGCCGGGGATGATCAGCGCGATGCGGAAGCCGTCGTAGGAATAGAGGTCGCGCGTGACGCCGGCGCCATGCAGGGCGTCGAGCACGACGCCGACGAGCAGCATGCTGACGAAGCCGCCGGTGAAGCCGCCGACGTTGACGATGCCCGAGGCGGAGCCGAAGGCGTGACTCGGGTTGAAGCTGCGGGCGACGTCGAAGCCGATGAGCGAGCCTGGCCCGCCGGCCGCGACGACGAGGAAGAAGAGCACGACGAGACCGACCGGCGGCGTTCCCGGCCAGAGCAGCATGAGCGCCCAGACCACGGCGATGGCCGAGACCACGGTCAGGATGAGCGAGCTGCGGCGCAGCGGGAAGCGTGCGATGAGGTACCCGATGATCGGGCCGCAGATGACGCCGCCGACGACGAGGAGGGACATGATCCCTGCGGCGAGTCCGGTCGAGTAGCCGAGGCCCGCTGTCAGGAGCGGATAGCCCCAGAGGATCGCGATCACATTCGTCGGGGTGCCGCCGATGAGATGCACCCAGAAGCCGAGCTGCGTTCCCGGGCGCCGTGCCGAGGCGAGGAGGCGCGCGCCGAATCCGCCCGCCGGCAGCGGACCGGTGAGCGGCTGAGGCTCGCCGCGTTTGACCGCGATCAGCACGACGAACAGCGCGACGAGCGACAGCGATCCGAGCACGGCGAACGCCGGGGTCCATCCCGCCTGCTGCAGCAGCAGGGCGAACGGCACCGCCGAGAGGATCTGTCCGAGCTGCCCGATCGTGCCGACCCACTGCGAGAGCTGCGAGACGATCCGGCCGCTGAACCAGAACGGGAGCAGTCGGATGACGGAGATGAAGGTGAGCGCGTCGCCGGCGCCGACGAGCATCCGGGCGACCACGAGCGGTGCGAAGCTCGGCGAGAACGCGAGCAGCAGCTGGCCGGCCGCCATGAGGCCGGCGCCGATCAGCAGCGGGCCCTTCGAGCCGAGCCGATCGACGAGGGCCCCGACCGGGATCTGCATGGCCGCGTAGACGACGACCTGCACGACCGCGACCGTCGAGATGGCCGACGCGGAGACGTCGAAACGCTCGGTCGCGGGCACCCCGGCGACGCCGAAGGAGGTGCGCTGCGTGACCGACACCAGGTAGGCGAAGACCGCGCCACCCAAGACGATCCAGGAACGCAGCGAGTTCACCCTCGAACGCTACCGGTCCCGTCAGCCACGTTCCCGCATCGCTGCTCCGCCGCGCGCCCGCAGCTGGCGCCAGCAGGCACGGAGGACGGTGCCGTCAGTCGTCGTCGGTGCGGCGCGAAGCGAGGAAGCGCTCGAGCTCGGCGGCGATCGAGTCGGCCGACGGCACGGTGCCGTCTTCCGTGACGAGCGGCGAGGGAAGGGGGTTGTCCTCCATGTAGCTGTCGTGGCGGGTCTCGAGCGTCGCCACGAGCTGCTGCAGCTCCTCATTGCCGGCGACCTGCTCCTCGACCTTGGTCAGGAAGTCGCGGTTCTCCTCCCGCAGGCGATCGGTCGGGAAGATCAGCCCCGTCGCGGCGCTGATGCTCTCCAGGCCGGTGATCGCGGCGGCCGGGTACTCGGTGTCGGCGAGATAGTGCGGCACGAGCAGGACGAACCCGGCGGTCGGCAGGTCGGTGCCCTGCAGGTGGTGCTCGAGCACGTGCAGGACGTTCGACGGCACCTGCGTGCGCGGGCGCCACACCGACATCGACTCGATCAGATCGGCGCGGTTGCCGCTGACCGTGACGCCGATCGGACGGGTGTGCGGCACCGGCATCGGGATGGCGTGCACCCAGGTAGCGCTCGCGACGCCGTAGCGCTCGACGAGCTGCTGGATCGCGGTCACGAAGCTCTCCCAGCGGAAGTCGGGCTCGTATCCGCTGAGAAGGAGGAAGGGTCGACCGAGCTCGTCTTCGACGAGGGCCAGCGTCAGCGTCGCCGGAGTGATCTCGGCGATGTGGTCCTGGTCGAAGAAGGCGACAGGACGGCGTGCACGGTAGTCGAGCAGGATGTCGTTCTCGAAGACGACGACATCCTTCGACTCGAGCGTGTCGCGGAAGAACCCGGTCAGCTGGCTGACGGCGCTGCCCGAGTCGGCGAAGCCGGTGAGGACGGCGACCAGCGGGAGACCGCGCGGGACGTCGGCGTCATCGAGGCGGACGTCGTAAAGAGCGCGGGGATCCTGCATCCCTCGATTCTACGGAGGGCCCCGGCGGCACCGCCGGACCGGACGGACCGCGACGAACGCCCACAGCGAACAGCTGTCGCGGCCGCTCGTTAGGCTGACGACATGACCCTCCCCCGCCTGTCCGTCAGCTCCGCATCCGTCGTCGACAGCAGCGCGGAGGTGATCGTGATCGGCGTCCGCGCCGGCGTCGACGGACCCGAGGCCGTCGGCCTTCCGGAGGGAGTCGAGATCGCCACGGGGACCCTGAAGTCGATCGGTGTGGGCGGCTCGGCCGACGAGCTGGTGCGCATCCCCGCCCTGCCCGGGCTCCCGGCCGCCGTCGCCCTCGCCGGCATCGGTCCGGTCGTCGACGTGGATGCCCTGCGGTATGCCGCCGGGTCGGCCGCGCGCCAGCTGGCGGGCGTCGAGAGCATCGCCCTCGCGCTGCCCGCGGAGTCGCCCGAGGCGACCGCGGCGATCCTGGAGGGCGCCGCGACCGGTGCCTACGTCTACGCGGCTCAGCGCCAGTCGCCGGTGCGCCAGGCCGTTCAGGAGATCACGGTGCACGGCGCCGAGTCGACGGAAGCCGTCGCGCGCGCGGAGGCGCTCGCCGAGGCGGTGCACACCGTGCGCGACCTGGTGACCACGCCGCCGAACGAGCTGTTCCCGCAGAGCTTCGCCGAACGCGCGCGGGCCCTGGTCGGCGATCTGCCGATCGAGGTCGAGGTGCTCGACGAAGCGTCGCTCGCCGAGGGCGGCTACGGCGGCATCCTCGGCGTCGGCCAGGGCTCGAGCCGCGGTCCGCGTCTGGTCGTGCTGCGCTACGCGCCGGCTGGAGCCGAGCGCCACCTCGCCCTCGTCGGCAAGGGCATCACCTTCGACTCGGGCGGACTGTCGCTCAAGCCGGCCGGCTCGATGGTCGGAATGAAGTACGACATGACCGGCGCCGCTTCGGTGCTCGCCGCGACGATCGCGGCCGCGCGACTCGGGCTCCCCGTGCGCATCACGACGCGGCTCTGCCTCGCCGAGAACCTTCCTTCGGGCACGGCCATCCGCCCGAACGACGTGCTCACGATCCGCGGTGGACGGACCGTCGAGGTGCTCAACACCGATGCCGAGGGGCGTCTCGTTCTCGCCGACGGACTCGTCGCCGCGAGCGAGGACCAGCCTGACGCGATCGTCGACATCGCCACGCTGACCGGCGCCGCCAAGGTCGCGCTCGGTGAGCGCGTCGTCCCGATCATGGGCGATGAGGAGCTGGGGCAGAAGGTCGTCGCCGCGGGCGTCGCCTCGGGCGAGCCGTTCTGGCCCATGCCGCTGCCGAACGAGCTGCGTGCGGCCCTGGAGACCGACGTGGCCGACATCGCGAACGCGCGCATCGGCAACACCGCGGGCGGGATGCTGCTCGCCGGCGTGTTCCTGCGCACCTTCATCGGCCGTCGCGACGGCGACGAGGGCGCGACGATCCCCTGGGCTCACCTCGACATCGCGGGGGCCGCGAACCACGTCGGCCGCGGCTTCGGATGGACGACGAAGGGATCGACCGGCATCGGCGTGCGCACCCTCGTGCGTCTCGCCGAGGACTTCGCCGGCTGAGGTCGGACGCCGCGGGCGTGCCCGGCATCGGCACGTCCGCGGCGTACTAAGGTTGAACACCGGCAGGGAAGCCCCTGCGAACCAGGTCGCGCAGCCGAGAACACCCCCTTCGGGCGCGGCCGAATCGACGCACGAGGGAGACACTGAGTGTCCGAGCAGAACTTCGACCTTGTCGTGCTGGGAGCCGGAAGCGGTGGATACGCCGCGGCTCTGCGCGCCTCCGAGCTGGGCCAGAGCGTGGCCCTCATCGAGAAGGGCAAGGTCGGCGGCACCTGCCTTCACGTCGGGTGCATCCCGACGAAGGCGCTGCTGCACAGCGCGGAGATCGCCGACAACGCCCGCGAATCCGCCAAGTTCGGTGTGAAGGCCGACTTCCAGGGCATCGACATCTCCGCCGTCAAGGAGTACCGCGAGGGGATCATCGCCTCGAAGTGGAAGGGTCTGCAGGGCCTGCTCAAGGCGCGCAAGATCACCACGATCGAGGGCCAGGGACGACTCACCTCGCCGACCACCGTGCAGGTGGGCGACCAGATCATCACCGGCAAGAACGTCATCCTTGCGACCGGCTCGTACTCGCGCACGCTGCCCGGTCTCGAGATCGGCGGCCGCGTCATCACCTCCGAGCAGGCCCTCCAGCTCGACTTCGTGCCGCAGAAGGTCGCCGTGCTCGGCGGCGGCGTCATCGGCGTCGAGTTCTCGAGCGTCTGGAAGAGCTGGGGAGCCGACGTCACGATCATCGAGGCGCTCCCCCACCTCGTTCCGAACGAGGACGAGTCGGTCAGCAAGCAGTTCGAGCGCGCGTTCCGCAAGCGCGGCATCGACTTCAAGATCGGCACCCGCTTCCAGAGCGTGACGCAGAACGAGAACGGCGTCGTCGTGACGCTCGAGGACGGCTCGACCGTCGAGGCCGAGCTGCTCCTCGTCGCCGTGGGCCGCGGCCCGGCGACCGCCGGCAACGGCTTCGAGGAGGTCGGCGTGACGATGGACCGCGGCTTCGTCATCACCGACGAGCGCCTGCGCACCAACATCCCGGGTGTCTACGCCGTGGGCGACATCGTCCCCGGCCTGCAGCTCGCGCACCGCGGCTTCCAGCAGGGCATCTTCGTCGCCGAGGAGATCGCGGGCCTCAACCCGATCGTCGTCTCCGACAGCGACATCCCCAAGGTCACCTACTCCGACCCCGAGGTCGCGTCGATCGGACTCAGCACCGCCAAGGCCGTCGAGAAGTACGGCGAGGATGCGGTTCAGAGCTACGACTACAACCTCGCGGGCAACGGCAAGAGCCACATCCTCGAGACCTCCGGCTCGATCAAGGTCGTGCGCGTCAAGGACGGCCCCGTCGTCGGCGTGCACATGATCGGCGCCCGCGTCGGCGAGCTGATCGGCGAGGCGCAGCTGGCCGTCAACTGGGAGGCGTACCCCGAGGACGTCGCCCCCTTCATCCACGCTCACCCGACTCAGAACGAGGCCCTGGGTGAGGCGTTCCTGGCCATCGCCGGCAAGCCGCTTCACGCCATCTGACCGCCCGCCGGAACACCGAACTAAACTTGAACTCGAACGTTCACTAAGGAGCATCAACCGATGAGCGAATCCGTCAGCCTGCCGGCACTCGGCGAGAGCGTCACCGAGGGGACGGTGACCCGGTGGCTGAAGCAGGTGGGTGACCGTGTCGAGGTCGACGAGCCGCTGCTCGAGGTCTCGACCGACAAGGTCGACACCGAGATCCCCTCGCCCGTCGCCGGCGTCATCGAGGAGATCCTCGTCGCCGAGGACGAGACCGTCGAGGTCGGCACCGACCTCGTGCGCATCGGCGACGGCTCGGGCGGCGGCGACGCCGCTCCGGCCGAGCAGCCGGCGGCCGAGGCGCCCGCCGCGGCTCCCGCCGCTGAGGCCCCGGCCGCGGCTCCCGCCGCTGAGCAGCCCGCCCCGATCGAGCAGGCTCCCGCCGAGTCGGCCCCGGCCGAGCAGGCGCCCGCGCCTGCTGAGCAGCCGGTGCCCGTCGCCGAGCAGCCCGTTCCGGCCGCGCCGTCGACCGAGCAGCCGGCCGGCGCCGAGGCGACCGCCCCGGCCGCCGAGCCGCAGGCCGCTCCGGCCGCTCCCGCCGAGCAGCCCGCTGCAGCTCAGCCGGCCGCCGAGCCGGTGGCGGCCGCTCCGGCTGCCGAGGCTCCCGCGGCCGCTCCGGTCGCGCAGGGCGCCGCGGTCGCCGCGCAGGACGGCTCGCGTGCCGGCTACGTCACGCCGATCGTCCGCAAGCTCGCGAACGAGAAGGGCATCGACCTCGACGGCCTGTCGGGCACCGGGGTCGGCGGTCGCATCCGCAAGCAGGACGTGCTCGACGCGGCTGACGCCGTGACGGTTCCGGCCGCCGAGGCGCCGTCGGCGGCTCCGGCTCCCGCCGCCGCTCCGGTCGTCGAGGTGTCGCCGCTGCGCGGCACCACGGTGCCGATGTCGCGTCTGCGCAAGGTCGTCGCCCAGCGCGCGGTCGTGTCGCTGCAGAGCACGGCGCAGCTCACGACCGTTGTCGAGGTCGACGTCACCAAGGTGGCGCAGCTGCGCGACAAGGTGAAGGCCGAGTTCCTGGAGAAGACGGGCACGAAGCTCTCGTTCCTGCCGTTCTTCACGCTCGCCGCGGCCGAGGCGCTCAAGGCGTTCCCGGTCATCAACGCGACCGTCGACGGCGAGAGCATCGTCTATCCCGACCACGAGAACATCTCGATCGCGGTCGACACCGAGCGCGGCCTGCTGACGCCGGTCGTCCGTGACGCGGGCGAGAAGAACCTGGCCCAGCTGTCGCAGGACATCGCCGACCTGGCCGGCCGCACCCGCGACAACAAGCTGCTCCCCGACGAGATGTCGGGCGGCACCTTCACGGTGACGAACACGGGCTCGCGTGGCGCGCTGTTCGACACGCCTCTGGTGTTCCTGCCGCAGGTCGCGATCCTCGGCACCGGCATCGTCGTCAAGAAGCCGGTCGTGGTCAGCCAGGACGGCAGCGACGCGATCGCGATCCGCTCGACCGTGTACCTCGCCCTGTCGTACGACCACCGCATCGTCGACGGCGCGGACGCGGCGCGCTTCCTCACGACGGTCAAGGCCCGCCTCGAGGGCGGCGACTTCGCGGGATCGCTCGGCATCTGAGTCACCCTGCCGCGCTCGAATAGGCGCGGATACGCCATCCGGCCTCCCCTCTGATCAGCAGAAGGGAGGCCGGATCGCTGTTCGGGGCGAGACGGATGACCACCGCGTCGCCGAGTTGCTCGCTCACCTCCGTGGCGGCGAGGTCCACACGGGCGCGATCGGCGACAGTGGCCGATCCGGCGTCGAGTCGCTCGAGCAGCGCGCGGTCGTCGGCGGCGGCCGTCGAGCCCGGGTCGAGCACGCGCGCGAGCCCCTGCACGTCGAGTTCGCGCAGAGAGTCCCGCCTCAGGGTGAGCAGCGCGCGGGCCGCGGCGAGCGGATCGTCCCCCTGCACGGCCTTGTCGGCCCGATCGGGAGCCGCCGTAGAGGGAGCGGCTGAGTCGCTTCGTTTATCGCCGGCACGATCCGTGGCGGCCTCGCGGTCGGCTGTCGCAGCGGAGGACGTGGATGCCGGCGGCACGGATGAGGTGCCGGTCGCGTCCGCCTCAGGGCGGGGCGTCTCCGCCGCCGAAGGGCCGGGTACGAGCAGGAACACGAGGAGGGCGGCCGCAGCCGCGCTTCCGAGGGCGACGGCGCCGCGGCGTCGCCGCGGACTCTGCGTGAGCGCGACGCGGGCCGCCCACGCTCGCGCGGCCGCGACGGGGGCGCCGTCGAGCGCCTCGCCAATGATGCGGCGACGCGCGTCGCCGCCTGTGCGTCGGTGCGTCGTCGACGCCATCGCGTCTCGGGTTCGAGTCGGATCGCCGGCCGATCCGGTCCTCCGCGAGCGTCGGGGCGACCGCGCAGCGCGCCCGTCCCCGATCCGTTCGCCTCGCTCTCGCTGTCGCCGCGTCGCGCGCCCCACGGATCCCGACGAGCCCGACCCGGCGGCACCCCGACCCTCACGGCGTCGTGCCCGGCGACGTCCGCCGGGCGACGACGTCCGATCGCCGTCGCCGCCGAGGTCGGCGTGGTCGCCCCTCCCGCTCATCGCGTCGGCGGGCGCGACCGCGGCTCGGCGCGGCAGCGCCGTGGCGGCCAGCGGCTCCGCCGGCCCCTCGGCGTCCGTCTCGATCGGGAAGCGGACCGGCGATCCCGAGGAGAACGCGAACAGCTCCGCGCTGAGCCGGCCCAGCGGATCATCAGGGTCGGCGGCGGCGCGCTGGACGGCGTCGAGTGCCCGCCGTCCGGCGCCCCCGGTGATCCGTTCCGCGAGTGACCGCGCGAGCAGCGCGACGGCGTCGCGGTCGCGTCGCACACTCTCGAGGCGTTCGAGGTGAGCGGGCGCCAGTCCGTGTTCGAAGAGCTCGGCGCCGCCGAACCCGCACAGCTGGGGCGCGCCGCTCGAATCGAAGAGCACCCGGTGAGCTGTGATCCGGCCGTGGGCGACTCCGGCGCGGTGCAGCCGCGCCACGGTGGAGGCGAGCGGGGCCATGATCGTGACCAGCTCCCCCGACGAGATCGTGGCGCGGTCGCGCAGAAGCCGCGCGAGGTCGCCGCGCTCGGCGCGCTCCAGTACCGCGGCCACCCCGTCGCCGTCGTCGCCGACGTCGATCAGCCGCACGACATGATCACCGCGTGCCCGGTCGAGGGCGCGCAGCTCGCGGTCGACGCGGTCATCGTGACGTGACCAGTGCTTCATGACGCGCGGCGTGCCGCCTTCGTCGTGCACGACGAGCAGGCGGCGCCGCGGACTGCTGTGCAGCACCCGCAGCACGCGCACCGCTGCGATGTGCTCGTCGAGCGCCGACAGAGCCGCAACCGCGGACGACGCGGCTGGCATCGGACTCGGACGCGTGTCGGTCCTCTCGCGCGACGCGGCGGTGTCCGACGCGGCGGTCGCGTGGCGACTCCCGAAGAGATCCATGCGCCCAGACTCGCCCGTGGTCGCGGTCCGCCGCGCTCCTGGACGCCGATCTCGGGACGGTTCGCCGCATCCGCGCCTGGGGAGGGATCGCCGGCGCACCGCGACATGCCGGATCGGCACCCCGACATCCCGCAGTCCGTTCTGCATAGACTGCCGACGTGGTCGACTATGTCGACACGGGGCTAAGCGCCAACTCCGTGTCCTATTCGACGGCCCTCCAGCAGCAGCGTGAGCTCCACGCCGCTGTCGTGGAGCGCCGGGCGCCAGAAACCGTCATCCTGCTCGAGCACCCCTCGGTCTACACGGCCGGGAGACGCACGCAGCCCGAAGATCTTCCCGACGACGGCACGCCCGTCGTCGAGGTCGACCGGGGCGGCCGCATCACCTGGCACGGTCCGGGGCAGCTCGTCGGCTATCCGATCCTCCGCCTGCCGGAGCCGATCGACGTGGTCGCCTACGTGCGCCGGCTCGAGGCGATGCTCATCGCCGTGCTCGCCGACCTCGGCATCGCCGCGGGCCGCGTCGACGGCCGCAGCGGGGTGTGGATGCGCGGCACCGACAAGATCGCCGCGATCGGCATCCGGGTGGCCGAGGGGGTGACGATGCACGGCTTCGCTCTCAACTGCAGCAACGGCTTCGACGCCTACGAGCACATCGTCGCCTGCGGGCTCAGCGACGCCGGCGTCACGAGCATCAGCTGCGAACTCGGGCGCACCGTCACGCCGGAGGAGGTCGCGCCCCTCGTGCAGAAGCACTTCGGGATCGTGACCGGCATCGTGGAGGCGACCGCCGCATCCACGACCTCCGCCGCGACGCCCGCCGCCGACACGCCGGCGGCCGCACCGCAGTTCGCGGGAGCGAGCGCATGAGCGCCCCCGTCGACGGCCGCAAGCTGCTGCGACTCGAGGTGCGCAATGCGCAGACCCCGATCGAGAAGAAGCCCGAGTGGATCAAGACCCGCGCCCACATGGGCCCGGAATACACCGAGCTGATCGGCCTCGTGAAGAGCGAAGACCTGCACACCGTGTGCCAGGAGGCCGGCTGCCCGAACATCTACGAGTGCTGGGAGGACCGCGAGGCGACCTTCCTCATCGGCGGCAGCCAGTGCACCCGCCGCTGCGACTTCTGCCAGATCGACACCGGCAAGCCGGCCGACTACGACACCGACGAGCCGCGTCGTGTCGCCGAATCCGTCGAGCGGATGGGGCTGCGCTACGCGACCGTCACCGGCGTCGCGCGCGACGATCTGCCCGACGAGGGCGCCTGGCTGCACGCCGAGACCGTGCGCGCCATCCACCGCCGCAACTCCGGCACGGGCGTCGAGATCCTCGCGACCGACTTCTCCGGCAACCCCGATCACCTCGCCGAGGTGTTCTCGAGCCGCCCCGAGGTGTTCGCACACAACGTCGAGACCGTGCCGCGGCTGTTCAAGACGATCCGCCCCGCGTTCCGCTACGAGCGCTCGCTCGGCGTCATCACGGCGGCACGGGATGCGGGACTCATCACGAAGTCGAACCTCATCCTCGGGATGGGCGAGGAGCGCCAGGAGATCTCGCAGGCGCTGCGCGACCTGCACGACGCCGGAACGGACATCATCACGGTCACGCAGTACCTGCGTCCGTCGCCCCGGCACCATCCGGTGAACCGCTGGGTGCGCCCGGAGGAGTTCCTCGAGATCAAGGCCGAGGCGGAGGAGATCGGGTTCCTCGGCGTGCTCGCCGGACCGCTCGTGCGCTCCAGCTACCGCGCCGGCCGCCTGTGGGCTCAGTCGATGCTCGCCCGCGGGCGCGAGATCCCGAGCGAGCTGCACCATCTGGCCGAAGCCGCGGAGAGGGGATTCGCGCAGGCGGTGTCCTGACCGCGTCGGTCCCTGCCGGGGCGCTCCGACGAGCGACTCTGGCAGGGACCGCCCTCGAGCAGGCTCTATCCTCGTAACCATGGCGCGCACCACCACCCCCGCGAAGGAACCCGGCCGCATCCGTCAGATGTGGAACGTCTTCCAGATGACCCGCCGCTACGACCCGCTGGTCGTCTGGTACCTGCTGCTGGCGTTCATCGTCCCGGTCGCGGTCGGCATCGTCGTCGCCTTCCTCATCTCGCGCGGGCAGATCCTCGGGATGGTGCTCTACATCCTCGCGGGCGTGCTGCTCGGCGTGCTGCTCGCCATGATCGTGCTCGGCCGTCGCGCCGAGAAGGCCGCCTACTCGCAGATCGCCGGTCAGCCCGGCGCCGTCGGCTCCGTCATCAAGAGCGGCCTCCGCCGCGGCTGGACCGGCACCGAGATGCCCGTCAACATCAGCCCGCGCACGCAGGACGCCGTCTACCGCGTCGTCGGCCGGGGCGGCATCGTGCTCATCGGCGAAGGCCCGCAGAACCGCACCCAGCGGATGCTCGAGGACGAGCGCAGGAAGGTGCAGCGCATCGTCCCGAATGTCGAGGTGCACTTCGTCCACGTCGGCCCCGACGCCGATTCCGTTCCCCTTCACCGACTCGCGTCGAAGCTGACGCGATTCAAGAAGGCCCTGACCACCGCCGAGATCTCCGCCGTCTCGAACCGCCTCGCGTCACTCGCACGCACGCCCGGCGGCATCGGCATCCCCAAGGGCATGGACCCCACGAAGGTCCGCGCGCCTCGACCCCGGTAGGTGACGGCGCCCAACCGCGCCGCTCGTAACATCCCCGAAACAGAAGTGTCACTGCAGGGAAACCGTGGATCCCTACCCTCGGGGACAGTGCTCCGGGCCTCGGCCCGGTGCGATCCGCATCCACGGCTATTTGGAGCAGCACCCTATGTCCACCCCCCTGTTCAGCGACTCGTCTGAAGTCCTCGCCTTCATCAAGGACACGGACGTCAAGTTCCTCGACATCCGCTTCACCGACCTCCCCGGTGTGCAGCAGCACTTCAACATCCCGGCGTCGACGGTCGACGAGGACTTCTTCGCTGTCGGCCAGCTCTTCGACGGCTCGTCGATCCGCGGTTTCCAGTCGATCCACGAGTCGGACCTGCAGCTGATCCCGGACATCTCGACCGCCTACGTCGACCCCTTCCGCACCGAGCGCACGCTCGTCATCATCTTCGACATCTACAACCCGCGTAACGGCGAGATCTACGGCCGCGACCCGCGCCAGGTCGCCAAGAAGGCGGAGAAGTACCTCGCCTCGACCGGCATCGCCGACACCGCGTTCTTCGCGTCGGAGGCCGAGTTCTACATCTTCGACGACGTGCGCTACGAGGTGAAGCAGAACAAGAGCTACTACGAGGTCGACTCCTCGGAGGCCGCGTGGAACTCGGGCCGTGAGGAAGAGGGCGGCAACCTCGCCAACAAGACCCCCTACAAGGGCGGCTATTTCCCCGTCTCCCCCGTCGACCAGCACGCCGACCTGCGCGACGACATCGTGCTGAAGCTGCAGGAGGTCGGCCTCGAGGTCGAGCGCTCGCACCACGAGGTGGGCACCGCCGGCCAGGGTGAGATCAACTACAAGTTCGACACCCTCGTACATGCGGGCGACGACATCCTCAAGTTCAAGTACGTCGTCAAGAACACCGCCAACGAGTGGGGCAAGGTCGCGACCTTCATGCCGAAGCCGCTCATGGGCGACAACGGCTCGGGCATGCACACGCACCAGTCGCTGTGGAACGACGGCAAGCCGCTGTTCTACGACGAGCAGGGCTACGGCGGACTCTCCGACATCGCCCGCTGGTACATCGGCGGCATCCTCAAGCACGCCGCGTCGCTCGCCGCGTTCACGAACCCGACGGTCAACTCGTACCACCGTCTGATCCCCGGCTTCGAGGCCCCGGTCAACCTGGTCTACTCGGCCGGAAACCGCTCGGCGTCGATCCGCATCCCGATCACGGGCACCAACCCGAAGGCCAAGCGCATCGAGTACCGCGCCCCCGACGCCTCGGGCAACCCGTACCTCGCCTTCGCCGCCCAGATGATGGCCGGCCTCGACGGCATCAAGAACAAGATCGAGCCGCACGAGCCGGTCGACAAGGACCTCTACGAGCTCCCGCCGGAGGAGGCCAAGGGCATCCCGCAGCTCCCGGGCTCGCTGGATGCGGCGCTCAACGCGCTCGAGGCCGACCACGACTACCTGCTCGAGGGCGGCGTGTTCACCGAGGACCTCATCGGCGCGTGGCTCGACTACAAGCGCGAGAAGGAGCTGCTGCCCTTCGCCCAGCGCCCGCACCCCTTCGAGTACGAGCTGTACTTCGGGGTTTGATCTCCGTACTTCGGTGTTTGCCCGCCACTCCCCCGTGATTGCTGGTGAGTAGGCGGCTCACACTGGAGGTGACGTAGGTTCCAGGAGCCTCGGGGTCCGCACTTACCCCTCAGATATCTGAGGGGGCGGCCCCGAGGCTCCTTTTGTCGCCTGTCGGGACTACGTGCGGGGGTTCTCCTCGAAGCTGAACAGGTCGTCCAGGCCGGCGGCGTCCACGACCTTCACGGTCGGGGCGATGTACGACTGCCGGGTGGTCCGCGAGTCGGAGTGCCCGAGCAGCGCCGACGCCGCGTCGTCGCCGGAGGCGCGGCTGACGACGGTCGCGACCGACCGGCGGAGCGTGTGCGGGGTCAGCTGCTTGACGATCAGCCCGGTCTTCGCGAGGGCCTCGACCACGGCGGGCCGCTTCGTCACCGCGTCGAAGTGCGTGCCGATGATCGACGGGTTGATCCACGGCGTCTCGACCCCGACGGTCGAGATCCGCCGCACCAAGGGCATGTTGGCGTCCCGCTGTTCCGGCGCGAGCGACTCGTACGCCGCCCGGAGCGCCCGCATGCCCATCCCGTCGGGCAACAGGCGCACGACCCTCTCCTGCCCCTTGGTCTTGAGCTTGGGCTGGCGCTCCAGCGGCTGCCCGGCCAGGTAGACGAGGGTGCCGTTGACGTTCACCGTGTTCCGGTCGAAGTCGACGTCGCCGACCCGGATCGCGAGGGCCTCGGAGATCCGGAGGCCACCGACGCCGAGGATGATGTCGACCACCAGCTGGGACTGGCGGCGGTTCGAGCGGCGCTCACCCTCGAGGACGTAGGCGTTGAACTCGCGGCGGAAGACCTGCACCTGCTCGATGGAGAGCGCGACCGGCTTCTTGCTCTCGTACCGGACCTGCTCGAGGGCGCCCATCGGGCTGTACGCGACGAGCTCAGCCCGCACCGCGTAGCGGAAGACCTGGCGGAGGATCGACATCAGGGTGCGGAACTCCTTACGCCCGACCTTGCGCCCGAGGTCGTTGACCAAGGACTGCATGCGGTGGGCGCGCAGCTCCTGGAGGGCGAGCGCCTCGTACCACTTCGTGAGCCGGTTGATCTTGGTGCGGTACATCTGGACCGTCTGCGGCCGGATCTCCCGGGTGAGGACGATCTCGTCGTACCAGACCTCGAGCAGCTCGGACAGGCTGGAGGCGCTGGTGAGCTCGCCCGCCTTGAGGGCCAACTGGGTCGCGCGCCGCAGGAGCTTCCGCTCGATCTCGTCCGCGGACGCGCCGAACGCCTCGAGCCGGCGCAGCCTGCCGGCGGCGTCGCGCGTGCTGGCGCGCCCGCGCAGCTTGCCGGACATGTCGGTGAACGCGATCTTGCCGATCGCGCCGACGGCGAGCTTGGGCCGGCCGGCGCTGCTGAGGCTCTTGCCCTCGTGGTGGTTGTTGTTGGTGTTCTCCATGCCAGGGTCTATGCGCGGCATGACGCCGAGGATGTGCAACCGCGCTGAATGACCCGGTCAGCGAGCTTTTTCGGATCGGATGCAGACGTCAGCTACCTTCGCTACGTGAGCGAGAGCGTGCCTGATGATCTGGATCCGCGAGCACGTCTCCACCACGCCGATGGGTCGTTCGAGTACGTGCGGCGAGAGGACCTCAAGGGTCTCGACGAGTTCATCGCCGCCTGGCAGCGCAACACCGACCTGCCAGATGAGCAGTCCTTCTCCGCGTGGCAAATGTCGGACGACGAGCACCCAGCGGGAGACGGCGCGCCGGGCTACCGGATCGTCTACAAGACGATCCGCACCGTCTTCGGTCCTGAGCTTCGGATCGACGGCGGTAACCTCCGGATCCAGTTCGGCAACTACGAGGTCACCTGGGGTGAGACCAGGTTCCCCAACGCAATGCCACACCGCCGAGAGGGCAAGTGGCTGATTCCCCAGTGGGGCAAAGTGACGTGGCAGGGCGGCCAAGGTCGCTATGATCCAGATCCGGACGTGCAGATCCAGATCTCTGCTCACCAGGAGACCACCCCGCCTGGCAACTTCGTCGAGTTGCTCTACCGACTGCCTGATGCCGACTCGCTGACCTACGCGCAGAAGCTGACCCTCGGACGGAGCCGCACGGGACCACTGACGGCCACGATGGACCTGCTCTGGGGAGAGCGCATCCTCGGCCCGGTCGTGACCGAGGAGGTCGGCGCCGTCTTCGACGACTGGCACTGGAATCGGCTCATGGGTGGGCCCACCTTCATGTGGGAAGCGCAGGCCCAGTTCCGAAACGCGGTCGGCCCGGAACTGGATCATGCACTCGATGTCGCCTTCAAGATCAACCGCGAGCACACGGAGCCCGAGCGGGACCGTGTACGCACCGCCGCTCAGTGGTACTGGCGGGCGGATCGCGAGTCGGACCCGGTCATGCGGTTCCTGAGCTACTGGCTATGCGTGGAAGCCGTGGCACTGGAACCCGGCGGTCACAAGATCGGTCCCGTGAAGACGATGGTCGCCGCGATCTTGGACACCACGCCGAACATGGTCGGCGGAGTTGGACGGCTCTACAACGTGCGCAGCGAGATCGCACACGGCCATTCCTGGGCAGCCACGACAGACGCCATCGCGGGGGTCAAGGCGATCGCCGAAGCCGTCCTCTCCCGCCGCCTGCTTGGACGCGTCTCGCCAGACCGGGTGCGCGAACTCCGCCGCTACGCGGTCGACGACGTGCCAGAGCGGCAACGCCGTACGAGCGAACCGAGACCCTAGATCCGGCTGGCCGCGATCTGCGCCGCGCGAATCCGTCGGACGATCTTGACGCCCCGCCTCTGGAATCCGAGTGCTTCCATGACGACGGAGAGTTCGTCGTCCGCGCTCCTCACCACCGCGTCACTGCGAACCCAGGCCACAACGTCTCGCAATGTCGAGTCTGTGTAGTCGTCGATAGACGCATACGGATAGAAGCGGGGCTTGGGCAGTGTCCGCTCTCCGATCGGCAGCTCCCAAGCGCCGGGCACATCGGCAACGGGTTCTGACGTCGCCTTCGAGTTGCGTTCCAGGGCCTGCTCGACCGCCCGAAGGACCTGCTGGACCTCGGCATCGGCGTCGTTGAACCAGTCCGTGCTCCAGATCCGGTGGAAGGTCCACCCGCGTCGTTCTAGAAGCTGTTGACGCAGTCGATCTCGTTCGCGGGCGATGTGTCCCGAGTGATATGCCGCGCCGTCTGCCTCGATCGCCAGGATGTGCCTGCCGGGCATGACCGGGTGACGAACTGCGAAGTCGATTCGGTAGGAGCCGACTCCAACTTGAGCGTCAAGGTGAAGCCCGGCCTCCTGGAGGCGATCGCGGATGTCGATCTCGAAAGGGTTGAGGGCTACGCCGTTGTTGGGTCCGTCTCCGAGCTCTGCGCCGCGCGAGGCGACGAAGCGGACGAACTGGTACATGAGCTTGTAGCCGGGGCTGTCGTGTCCGTCAGCCGCGAGGTCGTCTGGCCCGAAGCTTGAGATGAGCGTGAGCCGCAGCCGCGCGCGACTGATCGCCACGTTGAGCCGCCGCTCTCCCCCGGCTTGAAGAAGCGGACCCCAGAACAACCGAAGCACTCCGTCCTGCCCGCGTCCGTATCCGACGGTCAGGAGGATCGCATCACGTTCGTCGCCCTGAACGCGCTCGATCGACTTGACGAAGAAGGGCTCCTTGGAGTTCAAGGTCTCGAGGAGGTTCGGGTCTGCGGCGAACTCGGCGTCCAGAGCAAGTTCGAGCCGCCGTTGATGCTTGATGCCGAAGGCGATCACGCCGATCGACTCGTCGGGATGTTCGCTGGCGTGTCGCTTCACTGCGGCGACGACCTCGGCGACCTCGGCGTCGGGGCTGTTGGTCCCGCCGTTGATGCCAGGACTGTAGGCCACCTGCGTGTGGGTGATGGCGTCTGGGGTGTCGGCCGAGGGGAACGTGGTCAGCGAGTTCGAGTACACGAACCGGTTGGACGGCGCGATAAGACGTTCGTCCCTCGACCGGTAGTGCCAGAGCAAGCTCCGGGACTGGCCAGCCAGTAGCCGGTCTACAGCGAACAGGATGCTTTCGGCGTCGCGAGTGAACGATCCGAGCTTTCGCGACGGCTGAGCACTCGGCAGAGTGGCCTCGAAGCCCAAGTCCTCGTCGCGATCATCAGCGTCGTCGTCATCCCCGAGGGTCTTGGTGAAGAACTCAGTCGGGGGAAGCTGCCGGCTGTCGCCGGCGACGATGAGCTGGCGGCCACGCAGGATGGCGGGGATCGCGTCCGCGGGCTTCACCTGACTCGCTTCGTCGAACACCACGACATCGAAGATCTGTTGGCGCGGGAGCAACCGGGATACTTGGAGCGGACTCATGGCCCACACCGGCTTTGCCGAGAGCATGACATCTCCGAGATCCCGCACGAGACGTCGAACCGGAGTGAACCGCGCGCGCCGCGTCACTTCCTTCCGTAGAAGAAGGTGCTGATCCTGATGTTCGTCGAGGGCGACCTTGAGCGCCTCGGCTACGCGGCGGCGCACTCTGACTGCGTTCGCCTCAAGGTGGTCGAGGTCGGCCCTCTGGAAGTCGCGTGCAGCCTGATCCAGATCGGCGCCCGAGACCGTTGAGAGTTCCGGGTCGAAGAACAGCGCCTCGTCGAGGAGAGTCGAGGTGACGGCGGCGTCGAAGATCCATCCGGCCAGCTCCGTGCCCTGATGCGATACGTCCATGCGGTCCGCGAGCTCCTGCAGAAGGGGCTCGACTCCCCTGCCCTCGAGCGAGCCCTTCATAGCTGCCACCTGGGGCATCGCTGCACGCCTTCTGTCGGCTGCGAGGCCACGAAGCTTCTCAACTAGGCCCGTAGTCGGGCTGGTCACCAGGTCCGTGTCGATCAAGTAGGTCGACAAGCGGCTCAGACCGTCGCGGAACAGTCCAGCCTGAGTCCAGATTTGGGCCCACCCCTCGTCCGGTCGCGATGGAGTGCCGGCAGGCCATTGCTCTCGGAGCTCGACGACCGCGCGGAGAGTTGAACCGCGGTCTCGCCTTGCTAGGTGACCTACGAGCTTGCGCACCAGTTCGCGCGCCGACTTTTTCTGGGAACTCGCCAGGCGCATGCCGGAAGACTTCCGGTATGCACGGTCTACGATCGTCAACGCCTGTCGCAGATCGTCGAGCGTGATGTCTTGCTCGACCGCTTGCGGCACCATGCCGGCCACGCGCTCGACTCGCTCCATGAACCCGCCAGCGACTTCAAGGTCCTGGAAGCTCTGGAGAGGAGGCAGGTTCGCGGACGTGAGCACATCCGTTGTGGCGGTCAGCCTCGGAGTTAGGTCTCGCGACAGTTCTCCGAGCAGTTCTTGCGTCGCACGCAGGATCTCCGCCGTAGTGATGTGCTCTGGCGCCCATCCCCCGGCAACGTTCCAGTCCGCATCGAAGGCTCCGAGCCTCGCCAACTCGACCACGGCTGCGCGCGCTTGGATGGCGTCGCTCTCCGACCACTGGTTCAAGGTGGGAACGTCAAGACGGGTGGCGCTCGTCACGCCGTCGGGCTGACCCGCAGCTCGTGCGAGCAGTTGCGAGACGCTCAACCCCCAACCGCGGGTTGGCAAGTGCATCGCTCGGTTGTGCCTGACCAATCGGTCGCGCGTCGAGCCGAGGGTGAAGTGAAGCTCTTGTGTGTTCGCCTGACCTGCCGTCGCCTGCCGATCGAGGGCCTCCTGCAGCTGTTCGGCGATGAACCTGCGGGAGCTCGCTGCCGCGAACAAGTCGAGCACGACGTGCCCAAGGTCGACCTTCTCCAGACGATCGAGCACCGCTGACACGGCGGCACGCTTCTGAGCGACGAACAGGACCTTTCGGCCGTAGGCCGCGGACGTCGCGATGATGTTGGCGATCGTCTGGCTCTTGCCAGTTCCCGGGGGCCCCTGCACCACGAGGTTTCGTCCGGCGAGTGCCGCGTTCACGACATAGCTCTGACTCGAGTCGGCGTCTAAGACGAGATACTCAGCGTCAACGGGGACGAGGTCCGGGAGCTCGTCGGTGACACCGTCGCTCACGGAACGAATCCGCTCCGCGGCCGCCGCATCGCCCGCAAGAGCCGCAACCAAGTCGGACTCAGCCAGCGCGTCGACGTCGCTGATGTCGTCCACCATCGGCTGCTTCACGTAGCTGAACGCCCCGACGAGCAGCGTCGGCTCGATCGAGAAGTCGGCGACGTCATCGCAGGCGTACTCGACGTCCGCGTAGGCGTCGCGGATCGAGTCGGGCGAATCGTCGTCCATGTCGGCGAGGAGATCGTCGGAGAGCCGCTCGCGGTCCGCGTTCAAGACGTGCATCATCACGCCGTTGAGGGCGAAATCGTCGTTCAGTCGCAGATCCCATGACTGTTGGGCGCCTCTTCGCAGTTCGATCTCCACCGACCTCAGAAGAACGGGCGACCTGGGGCGCGTGTAGGTCGGCTTCTTCCGAGGAACCTCTGCAGTCGTCTCGTCCTCTTCGATCTCGGCCTCGACGAGATCCGGGTTACCCTCCGGATCCCACGACGCCAGCCCCGCGGCGAGCGATGTGACGGAGATCCCGTATTCCTCCACCGCCTCGCGTTGCTTCCGCGCGAGCGCAGCGCATGCCTTCTGAGCCCGTTCGAGATCCAAAGCCGACGGATAGAGCTCGGAGAGCCGAACCGTCTCGCCGCCGAGGAACCGGGCAAGCACTCGCGGCGGGCAGTCGTCGAGCACGAGCGTTGCGGCGGTGTTGCGGTAGTACAACAGGCGGTTGCTTCCGCCGACGTCGATCAGCCCGTTTCGCCACTCTCGCGATGCCGTTGCGAGCGAATCGGAAATCTCGTCGTTCAAGCTGGCTACCTCTCATCTTGCCGCGAATGGTCAGCATCGCACACGGCGACGACACGACGAAGACCCACTCCGAGGCTCCACGCAGGCTGCGTGCCATTCAGTCTCTTGCGCATTGCTCCGAGCAAGGAGTCGCGGTCCTCAGTCGTCGCGACGAAGCATCGAGTGCTCAAGCCAGTCGCGCGGTTCACCCATCGGTCCCTGCGCGAGGGTAGTAACGAACGCGGCTTCACGCTCCGCGACTTGTTCCTCGGAGAGCGGCACCCACGCAAAGGGGTTCTCCCGGCCCATGCGGTGCGGGAGGCGGTCGAGCAGGCGGTCATACGTGAGGGCGAAGCGAGGATGGTCCACGTCGGGTCGGAGTCCCTCGACGGTGTGGAAGTTCGGATCAGCGTCCTTGGCATAGCCGCAGGCGGCGAAGGCGGACCAGGAAGCGCCGAGGCGCCGAGCGATTCGATCGAGCTTTGCAATCTCCGTAGCCCCCCACGGCGCCGGCGCTGCGCTTCGCCTCCACGGGGACGACATTGCCGTTCGGGAACAGCATCGTGAGGTCAATCTCGCCGACGCCGTTGCCGCCACGGGCCTCGCGGACGTTCATACCCGGGTGGAGGCCGATGATGTCGACCCTGCCGCCGCCCACGAAGTAGAGGACGGCGAAGTAGCGCAGCGCGGGCAGGTGGCCCATCGCGTCGTGTTCGTAGACGCGTCTCATCCGCTCGCTCAGCCGGTAGCTGAACTTCACCAGGTTGGGGTTCTCGAACGGGTACTCCATCGGTTTGCCGCACCCGCGGCAGATCAGTGGCAGGGCGAAGGCGCTGACGGGGATCCACTGCTTGGACTGGCAATGCAGGCATCGCGTGGAGAACCCCCGGATGACAACGCCCGACCGTTCGGCCCAGTTCAGCCACTCGTTGGTGGCGCGGGTGTTGTTGCCTAGGCGCTCCTTGAACTTCTCGTAGGAGCGTTCGGCCAGGTCGTCGACGGATGCGGGGACCTCGCCGGAGAGTCGTTGGTCACGGGGTGTGCGCGTTTGCCGCTTCGCCCAGGCCGCGCTGTTCTGCGATGCCATGTCGTCGAGGAGGCGCAGGAGCGGCTCATGTGCGAGGTTGCCAATCTCCCAGTAGTTGCGGAAGTCAGATAGCGCGGTGACGCAAGCCGTGCCAGGCTCCGATGGCTCGGCGTCAAGGCCGCGGGCGTCGAGGACGGTGCGGAGCATGAGCATCTTGCTCGGCCACGCGATCTCGATCGGTTCGTCGCCGCTGAGGGTCGCACGGTGCGTCACGGCGCCCGCTGCGTAGCGGACGTTGGGGGCGCGTGTTCGCACGTCAAGCGGGTTGGGTAGCGGGTCGGCGGGCAGGCGTACGTCGACCTCGAACAGTGCTCGCGGCGAGAACCCACCTTGCTCGCGCTGACGCTGCACCCGTCGGTCGGTGAACGGCACGAACGTCGCCGCACCCTCGTGCCAGAGGAGGACCTCGTCGCGGTTCCACCCTGGTGCGCGACCCAGCGTCATGACCTGGCGCGGGGCGACGAACTCGAAGTGGATGGGCGACGGCGCGGAATCGGGCGTCTGGGCGGCGAGTTCGGTGATGGGGACGCTCGTGCTCGTCACGTACAACGCCTGGGGCCAGCCAGGGTGGTCTTCGGTGACTTGCTGGCGGATGTATGCGAGCACGTCCTTCGTGAACTCCGCGGCGGGGATGCCGATGGGCAACGCGAAATGGTCTCCGTGGGCTGCGCGGAGGGTCCAGAGCAACGCCAAATCACCGGTGTCGCCCGGAGAGCACACGACGATGACGTTGGGGCTCGGCGACGGTGCCGCGTACTTGGGGACGGGGATCGTGTCGTCGGGGCCGTCGAGCGACCAGGAGTTCTCGGGAGCCCTGAACAACTACTCGGGATTCTCGAGTAGTTCCTGCCTCCGACCAGACGTCGCTTCGCCTGCGCACCCCCTTCGTCGGCGACGCGGGCGGGCACCGCGCATTCGTAGCGAGAGCGCAAGGCGCGCAGCCGCCGCCCACAGCCGAGAGGCGTCGGCTGCGGAATGATGGCCGGAGACGCCCGAGTCCACGCCCTACAGCCGCCCTACACAAGTCATCGTCGCCGGATGTCGTCGTATGTCGTTCGAGGTACCCCATTGTCGGTGGGATTCGGCCATGCGCCGGTCTTCTCGGATGCGAGCTGTACTTCGGGGTCTGATCCCGCGATCCGCACGACGGCCGTCCTCCCTTCGGGGTGGGCGGCCGTCGTCGTCAGGAGGTGAGCGAGTCAGAGTCGAGGCGAGTCGTGCGGTGCGCCGCGCGGGTCCGACGACCCGCGGCTCAGGCCAGACCGACGATCACCTCAGGCCAGACCGACGATCACGTTGATCGTCGAGGCGAGCACGAGCGTGCCGAAGGCGTAGGAGAGCACCGTGTGGCCGAGCACGATGCCGCGCAGCTGCGAGGTACGCAGCGAGGTGTCGCTGATCTGGGAGGTCATGCCGAGGTCGAACGACACGTACGCGAAGTCGATGTAGCGCGGCTTCTCGTCGTCGTTGAAGTCGATCCCGCCGACGGGCTCCGAGTAGTAGATGCGCGCGTACCGCAGCGTGTAGAGCGTGTGGATGAGGGTCCACGACAGCGCCACGCTCGCGAAGCCGAGCCCGGCGGCGAGGAGCTTGTCGCTGCCGGCGCGGGTCTCGAGGATGAGCAGCACGACCGCGACGACCGAGGCGAGCGCCGCGAGCAGCACGAGGATCTCGCCGGGCACGATGCCGGGGTCCTCGCGGGTGGCGTGCGTCTCGGTCGCGTCGGCGTCGAATCGCAGCACGACGAGCCACACCCACACGACGAACAGCAGCGCGGCGGCGATCCAGCCCGCGACGGGCGCGTAGGTCCAGCTTCCGAAGAATCCGACGACGAGGGCGACGGCGATGCCGACCGACGCCATCACGACGAGCCGCACGACGGCGACCGGGATCAGCAGGCGGCGCGCAGGCGACGAGGTCATGGCCTCATTCTCGTCACGACGCGGCTCTGTCGCGGTGTCACGACCTCATCACCGTGTCGTGTCGTTAGTCGGATGCGTCGCCGCCCGAGCCCTCGACGCGGAGCAGCAGGAACTCGTGCCGGCGCAGCAGACGGAGAACCCAGGATCGGGGCGGCCCGTAGGCGGCCAGTCCTTCGGCGACCGGAAGCGATTCGACGCTCTCGATCTGCCAGCCCTCGTCTCCGCGCGCGAGCTCGCACCGGCCTCCGGCCGCACGGATGTTGCGGTACCACTGCACCGACTGCCCGTAGGTGAGCTCGGCGGCGAAGTCCGGCCCGCGTCGCGCGACGATGATGGGCGTCTCGTAGATCGTGCCGGATCGGCGACCGCGATGCCGGACGATCGTGAACGGCGCGCTCCCCCTCCGCGCGGCGGCGAGCGTGAGCGGGTTCAGGCGTCGGCCGATGAAGCGCAGCCAGCCGCGGCGGGCATCCATGACGCCGGCGTTACGCCGCCCCGACCCGCCGCGATACGGCCGGTCGAGCGCGGTCGACCGCTCGCTGCCCGCTGTCGGAAACTCAGGCACGGTCTCGCTGGAGGGCGCGTACTCGGCGCGATCGAGCACGGAGACGAGCCCTCTGCCTGAGTTTCCGACAGGGTCGGCGGATCGTCTGGACGGGCGGACGGAACCGGCGGAGCGGGTGGAGGGATGGGCGGGTGCGGCGTGCCGGGGTGCGTCAGGCGACCGCGAAGACCGGGGCCGACGACGGGAGGTGCGGGGCGTCGCCGACTCCGAGGCCGATGACCGTCCAGCCCGCCGCTTCCCACGCGCCGCGATCGAGGCAGTTGCGGGCGTCGATCACCGTGCGGTGGTGGACGACCTGCGCCAGTTCGGCCGGATCCGCATCCGAGAAGTCGTCCCACTCCGTCAGCACGAGCAGGACATCGGAGGCCTGGGCGGCCGCGGCGACGCCGTCGACGAAGCTCAGCGTCGGGAACATTCGGCGCCCGGTCTCTCCCGCGGCCGGGTCGAATACGCCGACCTGCGCGCCCCGCAAGTGGAGCGCGGCCGCGACATTGAGTGCCGGCGAGTCGCGGACGTCGTCGGTCAGCGGCTTGAACGCCGCTCCGAGAACGCCGATGCGCCGGTTGAGCACCGATCCGCCCGCGGCCTGCAGCGTCATGTCGATGACCTTCTGCCGCTGACCCATGTTGATCTCGTCGACCTGCTGCAGCAGCCCGACGGCCTGCAGTGCACCGAGCTCGCCCGAGCGGTGCATGAGCGCCCGGATGTCCTTGGGCAGGCAGCCGCCGCCGAAGCCGAGCCCGGCGTCGAGGAAGGCGCGGCCGATGCGCGGGTCGTAGCCGATCGCGTCGGCGAGGGTGCGGACGTCGGCGCCGGCCGCCGTGCAGATCTCGGCGATCGCGTTGATGAACGAGATCTTCGTCGCGAGGAAGGCGTTGGCGCTGACCTTGACCAGCTCGGCCGTCGGCAGGTCGCAGGCGACGAAGGCGGCGCCCTCGGAGATCGGCCCGGCGTAGAGCTCGCGCAGCAGCGCCTCGGCGCGGGCGCTGGCCCCGCCGACGACGACGCGGTCGGGGTGCAGGGTGTCGCCGACGGCCTTGCCTTCGCGCAGGAACTCCGGGTTCCAGACGAGCTCGACGTCGATGCCCGCCGGCGCGAGCGCGGTCGCGAGCTCACGCATCCGCTCGGCTGTTCCGACCGGAACCGTCGACTTGCCGACGATCACGCCGTCGTGGGTGAGCGACCGGGCGACCTCGGCGACGGCGGCTTCGACGTAGTCGAGGTTCGCCGCGTGGCTGGTGGCGCGCTGCGGCGTGCCGACGCAGACGAAGTGGATGTCGGCGGCCGCGACCGCGTCGGCCGTGTCGGTCGTGAAGCGCAGGCGGCCGCTGTCGAGATGCCGAGCGAGGAGCTCATCCAGGCCGGGCTCGTAGAACGGCACGACCCCGGCCTGGAAGGCGGCGATCTTGGCGGCGTCGGGATCGGCGGCGACGACCTCGAAGCCGAGCTCGGCCATGGCGGCGGCGTGGGTCGCGCCCAGGTATCCGCTGCCGATCACGCTGATGCGCGGCGCGGTCGCGCGGTCATCGGCGGGAACCGGTGCGGTGTCGGCGAGCGGGGTGGAGACCTCGTTCGTGCTGTCGTCGGTGCTCATCGTGCTGCTCCCTTCGGTCGGATCGTGCTGGCTGGCGTCGTGATCATGCGGATCGTGCTGGCCGGGGTCGTGCGGGGTGGCTCGTGGCGTGCTGTCGTCGGTCATGCCGCTCATCCCCCGCCGCTGAATCGCCCGCCGGGCGCATTCAGCCCGGCCTTGAACGCGGCGATCGACGCCGCGGTCGAGTCGACCCGCCAGTCGTTGGTGGCCAGCACCCCGTCGACCTTGCTGCTCACCGTGAGGCTGAACCAGGAGAACCCGACGATGTCGGCGTTGGCGGGGTCGTCGAGCCCGCGGAAGAACGAGGCGAGCCAGTCGGGCTTGTGCCCCTCCACCTCCGAGGCGCCGACCTCGGCGAGCAGGATGCGCTTGCCGGGCGCCACCTGTCGCAGCTGGGTCAGCGTCGCGCCGAAGGTCTGGTCGAAGCCGATCTCCTGGTTCGCTTTGAAAGGCGGACGGAGGTAGCCCGACATCCCGACCCAGTCGACGTACTCGTCTCCGGGATAGAGGGAGCGGAGGTAGTCGAGGCCCCTGCGGTCGGCGGCGAGCTTGTCGATGCGGTTGGGCGCCCAGTTCCAGATCGCGAAGCGGTTCGCGCCCTCGCGCTCGAAGATGTCGTGCACGTGTCGCCACGCCTGCACGTACTGCCCCTGCGTGTTCGTGTTGACGCCCTCGGCCCAGGGGTACCAGTCGCCGTTCATCTCGTGGTCGAAGCGCAGCACGAACGGCAGCCCGGTCGCCACCACGTCCTGCGCGAACTGCGTGATGTAGGCGTCGTGGGATCCGCCGATGATCGACGACAGGGTGTAGTCGGGCTCCTCCTTCTGGTCGTTCGCCGAACCGATCGGGCGCGACTCCCAGGTGACGAGCGGCAGGGCGCCGTGCTTCCAGGCGCGGGTCACGCCGCTCGCCCGGAAGTCCTCGTCCCAGCCGGAGAAGAAGCCGGCGAGGTTCGGCGTCGCCCCGACCTTCTTCGCGGTGGCGTCGTACTCGGCCCAGTTGAAGGGCGACTGGGCGGTATAGAGGCCGAAGTACGGGGATGCCGGCTGGATGAGCTGTTCGCGGGTCGGGGTCACGATCGGCGCGGGTGCCGCCGGCGTCGCTGAGCCGGGCGATCCCGTGCCGCTCGGGTTCTTCGCCCCGGCGGATCGGGACGAGCCGCTGCCCGCGCTCTTCGCGGCCGCCTTCGCGTCGGCGAGCTCGGCGCGGGCTGACTGCACCTGTCCCTTGAGCGACGCGATCTGCGCGCGCAGCGCCTCCTCGCGGGACGCCGCGCGCGCGACCTTCCCATTGGCTTCGTCGAGCTTCTTGCGGCTGCTGACCGAATCGCTCAGCAGCTGGTTGCGCTCCCCGGTGAGTCGCTGCACCCCGGTGATGTCGGCGACGACCCGGTCGACGCGCTGGGCCGGTGAGCCGGGTGAGACCCAGATGACTCCGGTGACGGTCGCGAGCGACGCGACGAGGGTGACGGCGCCGAGGAGGGCGCCGCGGGCGCTGCGCCGACTCGAGGCCCACCACTGTGCGGCGGGGGCGAGGGCGTTCGTGATGGCTCTAGACAAGGAAGATCGCCTCCAGCGCGAAGATGCCGGCCGCGATCAGGTACGGGATCGCGGCGTAGGGGTTGGGTCGGCGGCGGCGCGCCCGAATCGGCCTGCTCGAGGTCGAGGCCGGTGCGGCGGGCGCGCTGGTCGTCACCGCCGCGACGAGCTGCGCACTGTGCGTCCTCGTCTCGAGCTCGTCGGTCGTGCTGAGCGGTCGGATGGCGGTGATCGGCCGCAGCGCGGTCGTCGTCCGGGTCGCGGTGAGGGTCGCGCCGGCACCGGAGCCGACGTGTTCGGGGGCGGTGACGGGCGGTGACGTGACCGACGAATCCGACGCGGGCTGGGTACCGCGCATCGGGATCGGAGCTGCGGCGGATGCGGCTTGCGGCGCGGCGGGCACGTCATCCGCACCGCCCGAGTACGCCCCGGCCCGGGTTCCCCATCCGCTCGCGTGCGCCATCCGCACGAAGCCGAGCAGCCGCACCGGCATGAGGAACAGCGTCGACACGATGATGAAGAACGGCAGCCGGAAGAAGTCGCTCGGCTTCTCGGCCAGGTGCCGCAGCTGCCGGATGCCCATGCTCAGCACCGAGGAGACCACCATGAGGCCGAGCACCCAGATGAGCCCCGTCGAGAGCCCGTACTCGTCGAGGATCGCGCGATAGAAGTCGTAGCCCTGCCCCGTGATCGAGCGGTAGATCCAGCCGAGGATCACGCCGTAGAGCAGGAAGGGCAGCAGGATGTCCATGACGAAGAACAGGGCGAGAACCGGCGCGTGACCGAGCATCCACGGCAGCATCCGCAGGGTGTTGTACTGGCTTCCGCGAGCCCAGCGCAGCTGCTGCTTGAACAGCTTCTTCAGCTGCAGCGGCGCATCCGTGTAGACGAGGCTCGTGTACTGGTACACGGTGCGGTACCCGGCCTTGAGCGTGAGGTTCGTCAGTGTGCGGTCGTCGCTGACCTCGAGGAACACGCCCAGGAACTTCTGCGTCATGAAGTCGTGCATGACCTGCTCGAGGATGCGACGGCGGAACGCGATCGTGCGTCCGGGCAGGCATCCGACCTGGCCGAGAACGCTCTGCGCCGGCATCGAGTAGAGCGCGCGGCTGTTCTCGAGCCAGTCGGCCCAGCGGGTGATCCAGCTGCGCTGCGGGTCGAGGATGCGCTGGCGGGTCGTGACGCCGCCGACCCGTTCGTCGGCGAAGGGCCTGACCAGCTCGGAGAGCGTGTTCTCGGTCCACACCGTGTCGGAGTCGACGAGCACCGTGATGTCGCCGCGCGAGAGCTCGGTGCCGATCTTGACGGCGTTCCGCTTTCCCGGGATCGGCGTGTGCACCCAGCGCACGAGCGGCGCGAACTCGTCGCAGACCTCGACGAGCCCGGGGTTCTCGGCGCCGTTGATGACGACGATGATCTCGCTCGGCTTCTGCTCGACCATGCGGCCGATGACGTCGCGGAACAGGTCGAGCGGCTCGTCGACCACCGGGACGACGACGCTCGTGGTGCCCGAGTAGGTGCCGGTGAACGGCCGGTAACGGGTCGAGATGACGGTCTTGACGAGCCAGAGCAGCCAGATCAGGGCCGAGTAGACGGCGAAGAGGTAGATCGCCGGGTGGCCTTCGATCAGGTGCCGGAGCTGCAGGATGAAGATGAACACGAGACCCCGCTTTCACGCGACGGGAGGGGTGTCCGCGACGTCGGGGACCTGGACGGTGCTGCAGGTGCGCCCATCCTGAGCAGTCGGCGGGTGAAACCGCAAGACCACCCCTCGGTCGCCCCCGCTGGCGTGTCGAGGTCGACGCGGATGACCGGTCTACCCCGGTCGGGCGAATGGCTGACGCGCTGGCCCGTGTCCGCATTTCTGCCGTCGGCACTTCTGTGACGCCCGCCGAAATCCCCGGTCAGAATGCCTTCGCAACCGTGCGTCGCGGCGCGCTGTCCTCGCGGGCGGCGGGTGTCCCGATCCCGCCGCCGCTCGATCGGGGTACGTGCGACCCTCATTCGGGGGACGAGAGCGGTGAGGCCGAAATCAGTGAAAGAAAGTTCTGCTCACGCGCTCTCGCGGGCCGATGTCGGGCGTGTCGCGGGTGGACGGGTGAGCGCGGGAGGGGCTGAGGTCAGCGTTGCGTCGACGACAGCCGCGGCCCGTAGAACAGCGTCTCGAAGACCTGACGCGCGACGCGGGTGGTGCGCAGGTAGTCCTCGTCGAGGGCGTTCGCTCCCCCGGCCGGGTAGGCGAGCAGCCGCGCGACGCCCTCCAGCGCCTGGCGTTCGGTCGGCAGCACATCGCCCGTCTTCGCCGTCCACAGCGTGAGGGCCGACCGGGCGCGCGAGGCGATCAACCAGGCGTCACGGAGGCGATCGGCATCGGCGGCGGAGACGAGGTCGGCCGCCACGGCAGCCGCGAGGGCGTCGAGTGTCGACGTCGTGCGCAGCGCCGGCACCGCGGCCGCGTGCTGCAGCTGGATGAGCTGGACCAGCCACTCGACATCGCTGAGCGAGCCGCGACCGAGCTTGAGGTGCCGTGCAGGGTCGGCGCCGCGCGGCAGCCGCTCCGACTCGACCCGGGCCTTGATGCGCTTGACCTCGCGCACATCCGCCTCGGGGATCGACGCCGGGTAGCGGATGTCGTCGGCCATGTGCAGGAAGTCGAGGGCCAGATCGCGATCGCCGGCGGCGACGCTCGCCCGCAGCAGCGCCTGCGCCTCCCACGTGAGCGACCAGCGCGCGTAGTAGGCGCGGTAGGAGTCGAGCGAGCGCACGAGCGGGCCGTTCTTGCCCTCCGGGCGCAGGCCCGCATCCAGCTCGAGCGGAAGGCGCAGATCCTCGCTGAGGCGGATCAGCTCGCGCACGATCTTCTCGGCCTGCTTCTGCGCGTCTTCCGGCGTCGCGCTGGTCGGCCGGTGCACGTAGAGGATGTCGGCGTCGCTGCCGAAGCCGAGCTCGCCGCCGCCGAAGCGCCCCATCGCGATGACCGCGAACTCGAGCCCCTCGGTGTCGCGTCGTGCGAGGGTGAGGATGCCGTCGATCAGGGTCGCGGTGATCTCGCTGAGACTGCGTCCGAGCTCCTCGACCGTGATCACGCCGACGATCCCCGCGAGGGCGAGTCGCAGCACCTCGCGGCGTCGGGCGGTGCGCAGGGCGAGGGCGGCCGCATCCACGTCACCGCGGTGCCGGGCGAGAGTCGCCGCGGTCTCCTCGGCGAGCAGCGCGGCCGAGCGCGGACGCAGCTCGCTGTCGTTCTCGAGCCAGGCGGCCGCCTCGGGGAAGCGCTCGAAGAGCACGCCGACGAAGCGCGAGCTGGAGAGCACGTCGGTCAGGCGACGGGCGCCGCCCGCGGAGTCGCGGAGCATCCGCAGGAACCAGTACGCCTCGCCGAGATCGTCGCTGAGTCGGCGGAAGGCGAGCAGGCCGTAGTCGGGATCGGGCCCGTCGGAGAGCCAGGAGAGCATGACCGGCAGCAGCGTGCGCTGGATGGCGGCGCGGCGCGAGACGCCGGAGGTGAGCGCGGCGATGTGGTGCAGCGCCCCGCGCGGATCGCGGAAGCCGGCTGCCGACAGCCGCGCCTCGGCCTGCTCGCTGGTGAGCTGGAAGTCCTCGTCGGGCAGACCCGCGACGGCGGAGAGCAGCGGACGGTAGAAGAGCCGCTCGTGCAGGCCGCGCACCTCGATCTTGATCCGCTGCCACGCCTCGATGAGGGCGTCGCCCGAGGCGGCGAGGCCGCTCGTGCGGGCGAGGGCGCGCAGCGCATCGGGATCGCGCGGCATGAGGTGCGTGCGGCGCATCCGGCTGAGCTGGATGCGGTGCTCGAGCACGCGCAGGGTGCGGTAGTCACGCGAGAACTCGGCCGCCTCGGCGCGGCCGACGTAACCGCTGCCGGCGAGGGCCTCGAGCGCATCGAGCGTCGACCGCCGCCGCACGCTCTCGTCGTGCTGGCCGTGCACGAGCTGCAGCAGCTGGATCGTGAACTCGACGTCGCGCAGTCCGCCCGGGCCGAGCTTGATCTGCACGTCGACCTCGTCGGCCGGGATGTTGTCGGTGACGCGCTCGCGCATCCCCTGCACCGACTCGACGAAGCCGTCGCGGCCGGCGCTCGTCCAGACCAGCGGCCAGATGCGCTGCAGGTACTCGTCGCCGAGGTCGGCGTCGCCGGCGACCGGTCGCGCCTTCAGCAGGGCCTGGAACTCCCAGTTCTTCGCCCAGCGGTCGTAGTAGGCGCGGTGCGAGTCGAGAGTGCGCACGAGCGCGCCGTCCTTGCCCTCGGGGCGGAGGTTCGCATCCACCTCCCACAGGGCCGGCTCGACCGCGAGCTCGCTGACGACGCGCTGGGTGTCGATCGCGAGGCGGGTCGCGATCTCGACGGCGCGGTCGTCGCCGAGCACCGGAGTGCCGTCGGCGTCGCGGCGCGCGTCGCCGACGTAGATCACGTCGATGTCGCTGAGGTAGTTGAGCTCCCGCGCGCCGGTCTTGCCCATCGCGATGATCGAGAAGCGGGTGGCGGCGACCTGCTCGGCCGGGAAGCGGCTCGCGCGTCGGGCGATCTCGATCGCCACGTCGAGCGCGGCACTCGCGAGATCGGCGAGACCGGCGGCGACCGTGTCGAGCACGGCGACGGCGTCGGAGCTCGACAGATCCCACGAGGCGAGACGGGTCAGCTCGCGGCGGTAGGCGACCCGAAGGCGCACCCAGGCGACCTCATCCGCTCCCCCGTCGACCGCGTCGGCGAGCACGGCGCGCGCCGCGTCGTGATCGAGCGGGACGAGCAGCGGATGCTCGAGCGCGTCGAGGGCCTCCGGCCGCCGCAGCAGGAAGTCGGCGAGCCCCTCCGACGCGCCGATCAGCCGGACGAGACGCTCGGCCGACTCGGGGTCGGCGAGCACGCGATCCACGTCCGCAGCCGAGCGCTCCCGCAACCGGATCAGCAGCCGCAGCGCCGCATCCGGATCCGCCGCGCCGGCGAACAGCGGCAGCGTCGACTCGGGCACCTCGCCGATCAGGCGACCCGCCTCGCTCAGCTCGGAGAACCCGAGCCGGGCGAGTTCCGACAGCTTCGGCGCGGGGCGGCTCATGCGACTGCTCGTTTCAGCGTGCGGACCCGGCAGGCGGGTCGAGGGTCAGAGGATCTCGAGGTTGCTCGCGAGCTCGTAGGGGGTGACCTGGGCGCGGTATTCGGCCACATCGCGGCGCTTGTTCGCCAGCACGAAGTTGAAGACGTGCTCGCCGAGCGTCTCGGCGACTAGCTCGCTCTCCTCCATCAGACGCAGGGCGCGGTCGAGGCTCGCGGGCAGCGGGGCGTAGCCGAGCGCGCGACGCTCGCCGTCGCTCATGTTCCACACGTCGCCGTCGGCCTCGGCCGGCAGCTCGTAGCCCTCCTCGATGCCCTTGAGCCCGGCCGCGAGGATGAGCGAGTAGGCGAGGTAGGGGTTGGCGGCCGAGTCGAGGGCGCGGTACTCGACGCGCGCGCTCTGGCCCTTGCCCGGCTTGTAGATCGGCACCCGCACGAGCGCGGAGCGGTTGTTGTGACCCCAGGTGAGGTAGCTCGGAGCCTCGTCACCGCCCCAGAGGCGCTTGTAGGAGTTGATGAACTGGTTCGTGATCGCGGTGATCTCGGGCGCGTGCTGCAGCAGCCCGGCCACGAACTGACGTCCGATGCGCGAGAGCTGGTACTCGCCCGAGGCGTCGTAGAAGGCGTTGCTGTCGCCCTCGAAGAGCGAGACGTGGGTGTGCATGCCCGAGCCCGGCTGGCCGGAGAACGGCTTCGGCATGAACGTCGCGTAGCAGCCCTGCTCGATCGCGACCTCCTTCACGACCGTGCGGAAGGTCATGATGTTGTCGGCGGTGGTGAGCGCGTCGGCGTAGCGCAGGTCGATCTCGTTCTGGCCGGGGCCCGCCTCGTGGTGGCTGAACTCGACCGAGATGCCCAGGTCTTCGAGCATCCGCACGCTGCGGCGGCGGAAGTCGTGCGCGGTGCCGCCGGGCACGTTGTCGAAGTAGCCGGCGCGGTCGACGGGAACGGGCTGGCCGTTCTCCATCTGCGACGACTTCAGCAGGTAGAACTCGATCTCGGGATGCGTGTAGAACGTGAACCCGCGGTCGGCCGCCTTCGCGAGGGTGCGCTTGAGCACGTTGCGCGGATCGGCCATCGCCGGCTGACCGTCGGGCGTCGTGATGTCGCAGAACATGCGCGCGGTCGGATCGACGTCGCCGCGCCACGGCAGGATCTGGAATGTCGTGGGATCGGGGATCGCGAGCACGTCGGCCTCGGAGGTGCGCGTCAGGCCCTCGATCGCCGAGCCGTCGAAGCCGACGCCCTCGGTGAACGCGCCCTCGACCTCGGCGGGTGCCAGGGCGACCGACTTGAGGGTGCCCACCACATCGGTGAACCACAGCCTCACGAACTTCACTCCGCGCTCCTCGATGGTGCGGAGAACGAAGTCACGCTGCTTGTCCATGCAGGCCCTTTCTGCTCGGTCATTAGGCTAGCGGCATGCCCCGCCTCCGACTGGCACTCGCTCAGACCGACCCGGTGGTGGGAGACCTCGCCGGCAACACCGAGCAGATCCTCGCCGCCGCCCGTGACGCCGCCGCCGCCGGCGCCGACATCCTCGCCGCGGGCGAGATGGCGCTCTCCGGCTACCCGATCGAGGACCTGGCCGCGCAGCCCGGATTCCTCCGCGCGAGCGGTGAGGCGGTCGCGAAGCTGGCCGCCCGACTCGACGAGGCCGGACTCGGCGAGCTGGTCGTGGTGGTCGGTCACCCCGACGGCCCCCACTCGCCGCGCCTGATCGGCACCTCGAACGCCCCGACGGCGATCGCGCAGAACTGCGCGAGCGTGCTGCACCGCGGCCAGGTCGTCGCCCGCTACGCGAAGCACCACCTGCCCAATTACTCGGTGTTCGACGAGTACCGCGTGTTCATCCCCGGCGACGAGCTGCTCGTGCTGCGCATCAAGGACGTGGATGTCGCGCTCATCGTCTGCGAGGACCTCTGGCGCGACGGAGGCCCGGTCGGCCGGGTCCTCAGCGCGGATGCGGGCCTGCTGCTGGTCGTCAACGCGAGCCCCTTCGAGCGTGACAAGGACGAGGTGCGCCTCCCCCTCGTGACCCGCCGCGCGGTCGAGACGGACACGATCGTCGCCTACGTGAACATCGTCGGCGGCCAGGACGACCTCGTGTTCGACGGCGACAGCGTCGTGGTCGACGGCGCCGGCGAGATCCTCGCCCGCGCGCCGCAGTTCCGCGAGCATCTGCTCATCGTCGACGTGGATCCCGAGGCGGCGACCGACACGCCGCTGCCGGACGCGGTGCGGCGCGTCGAGATCGACACCGACTCCCCCTCTGACCGTCGAGAGCTCGGGCGCGACATCGCCGAGCTGCCCGACGACCGCGAGCAGATCTGGAACGCCCTCGTTCTGGGCCTCCGCGACTACGTGGAGAAGAACCGCTTCCCGAGCGTCGTGCTCGGGCTCTCGGGCGGCATCGACTCGAGCGTCGTCGCCGCCCTCGCGGCCGACGCCCTCGGCGCCGATCGCGTCTACGGCATATCGATGCCGAGCCGCTACAGCTCCGACGGCTCGAAGGACGACGCGCGCGATCTCGCCGAACGGATCGGCCTGCACTACTCGGTCGAGCCGATCGCCGACCTCGTCACCCCGATCGAGGAGCAGCTGCACCTGACCGGCGTCGCCGCCGAGAACCTGCAGGCGCGCATCCGCGGCATGATCTGGATGGCCGCGTCCAACAGCGACGGCCACCTGGCGCTCACCAACGGCAACAAGACCGAGGTCTCGGTCGGCTACTCGACGATCTACGGGGATGCCGCGGGCGGCTTCGCGCCGATCAAGGACGTTCCGAAGACCCTGGTGTGGGAGCTGGCGCGCTGGCGCAACGCGCACGCGCTCTCCCGCGGCGAGGTGGAGCCCATCCCGGCCGCCTCGATCGAGAAGCCGCCGAGCGCCGAGCTGCGGCCCGATCAGACCGACCAGGACACGCTGCCGCCCTACGAGCTGCTCGACGAGATGCTCGAGCGCTACGTGACCCAGCGCCAGGGGCGCGAGGAGCTCGTCGAGGCCGGCTACGACCCCGAGACCGTCGACTTCGTCACCAAGCTCGTCGACCGCTCGGAGTGGAAGCGCCGGCAGGGCGCGATCGGACCGAAGATCTCGGGCATGGCCTTCGGGCGCGACCGGCGTCTGCCGATCACGTACCGACCGACGCGCTGAGTCGGGCGAGCTGAGGCGGCTCCCGGGTCCGGGCAGGCACTGACGCTCGCCCGGACACGCCCGCGGTGGACCGATCGTTCCCCCTCGCGCGATACCTTCGCGGGGTGACCGACCGCCCGAGCTCGCGCATCGCGGTGCTGTCGTTCCTGCCGTTCGCCGTCATCGCGATCGTCCACGTGGCCAGCAAGCTGCCCGAGCTGGCCGTGATCGACTCGGCGACGAAGCCGCTGCTCATGCCGATGCTCGCGCTGCCGATCATCGTGATCGGCCGTCGCGGCCGCATCCTGCCGCTCGTCCTGCTGCTCGCCGGCGTGCTGTTCTCCTGGATCGGTGACGTCACGATCGGCGACCTCCCCGTCGGCCTCGGCTTCTTCCTGCTCGCCCACGTCGCCTATCTGGCCATGATGTTCGTGGCCTACCGCCACCGGCTGTCGTGGTGGGCGCTCGCCTATCCCGCCTGGTGGGTCGCGCTGCTCGTGCTGCTCGCGCCGTATCTCGGCGGGATGCTCATCCCGCTCGCGGTGTACGGACTCGCTCTCGGCGGGATGGCCGCGGTCGCGACCCGCGGCTCGGTCGTGCTCGCACTCGGCGGCGCCTCCTTCGTCGCCTCCGATTCGCTGCTCGCGGGCCGGCTCTTCGTGCCGGGGCTGCTGGAGGGCCCGCTCTCCGACGCCGTCATCATGGCCCTCTACCTGCTGGCGCAGGCGCTGCTCGTCGCGGCCTCGCTGCGGCACGAGGCGCGACGCGGAACCCGCAGCGGACTGCGTCACCTCGAGGCCGAGACCGTCTGACGGAACGGTCGGATGCGCGGGTCTAGGCTCGAGCGCATGGCAGACGAGGTGGTCAAGCGGGTTCGCACCCGGCATTTCCAGAACGCGAAGCAGCAGGGCCTGAAGATCACCGGGCTGACGAGCTACGACCAGCTCACGGCCGGGATCTTCGACCGCGCCGGGATCGACTTCCTGCTCGTCGGCGACTCCGCCGGCAACAACGTGCTCGGCTACGACACGACGCTGCCGATCACGGTCGACGAGCTCATCCCGCTCGCCCGCTCCGTCGCGAACGCCGTCAAGCGCGCGCTCGTCGTCGCCGACCTGCCCTTCGGCTCCTACGAGACCGGCACCGATGACGCGCTGCACACGGCCTTCCGCTTCATGAAGGAGACGCGCGCGCACGCGGTCAAGCTCGAGGGCGGCGTGCGCAGCGCCGAGCAGATCCGCCGCATCGTCGAGGCCGGAATCCCGGTCATGGGCCACATCGGCTACACGCCGCAGAGCGAGCACGGTCTCGGCGGCCACGTCGTGCAGGGCCGCGGTGCGGGCGTCGAGCAGCTGCTCGCCGACGCGCACGCCGTGCAGGATGCGGGGGCATTCGCCGTCGTGCTCGAGATGGTGCCCGCCGCCGCGGCGAAGCGCGTCACCGAAGAGCTCAGCATCCCGACGATCGGAATCGGCGCCGGACCCGACACTGACGGACAGATCCTGGTCTGGACCGACTGGGCCGGCATGACGACCGGACGTCTGCCGCGCTTCGTGAAACAGTACGCCCAGCTGGCTCAGACGCTCGAGGATGCGGCGCGCGCCTACGCCGCCGACGTCACGGGCGGCGTCTTCCCGGCCGCCGAGCACAGCTTCGAGGACTGAGCGTGAACGACCCGGGCCGGATGGCCAAGCGCGTCATCATCACGCAGTGCCTGTCGCTGGCGATCGCGATCGCCGTGCTGATCTGGGGTGCGGCGAGCGACAAGGCGCCGCTGATGATCCTCGGCTTCGTGCTCGTCGTCGCGGCGTCGGGGATGCTCGGAGTCGGCGTCTGGCTGCTGCGGCGCTCCCGGCCGGCATCGCGCGGCTGAAGCGGTTCGGATCAGTCGCCCTCGGCGGCCTCGTCCGCGGCCCACTGGCGTGCCCGCTCCTGGGCGATCTGCGGGGCCCGGGCGGCTTCCTCGCGGGAGGCGAAGGGACCGTCGCGGTCCGACCCGAGCGACTGCGCGCCCTCTTCGACCTCGCCCGTCTTGTGGTTGTACCACCATTCAGTCATGTCGCCAGCGTAGGCGCGGCACGGGTGCACAGCACCCCGGCTCTAGGCTGACGCTCATGCCTTTCGACGCCTCCGGCCACCTGATCCCCGGTCCCGTCGGCGCTGAGCGCCCCGTTCCGCGCCACATCCCCCGACCGGAATACGTCGGACGCCCCGGCCCGCGGCGCTCCGACCGTGGTGACGTCTACGACTTCGGCGAGGTCGCGCGCATCCGCGAGTCGAGCCGCATCGCCGCCCGGGCCGTCGAAGCGGTGGGCGCGGCGATCGCACCCGGTGTCACGACCGACGAGCTCGACCGGGTCGCTCACGAGTTCCTCGTCGACCACGACGCGTACCCGTCCACGCTCGGCTACCGGGGCTACCCGAAGTCGAGCTGCACGAGCGTCAACGAGGTGATCTGCCATGGCATCCCCGACGACACGGTGCTGCGGGACGGCGATCTCGTGAACATCGACATCACGGCCTACGTCGACGGCATGCACGGCGACCTCAATAAGACCTTCCTCGTCGGCGAGGCGGCGCCCGCGACCGTCGACCTCGTCGAGCGCACGCGCGAGGCGTTGAATCGCGGCATCAAGGCCGTCGCTCCGGGTCGGCAGATCAACGTCATCGGCCGGGCGATCCAAAGCTACGCCGCCCGCTTCGGCTACGGCGTCGTGCGCGACTACACCGGGCACGGCGTCGGGGCGACGTTCCACTCCGGCCTCGTGATCCCGCACTGGGACGACCCGAGCGCGACCACGGTCATGGAGCCCGGGATGGTGTTCACGATCGAGCCGATGCTCACGATCTCGGGCGAGGAGCGCTGGGACCTCTGGGCCGATGACTGGACGGTCGTCACCCGCGACCGCAGCCTGACCGCGCAGTTCGAGCACACGCTCGTCGTCACCGAGCGCGGCGCCGAGGTGCTGACGCTGCCCTGACCGCGGGCGCTCGGTCGCGCATCCCGCCGCCGTTAGGCTGGTCGGGTGAGTTCACGGGCGATCGGCATCGACATCGGCGGCACCGGGATCAAGGGAGCGCTGGTCGATCTCGACAGCGGCGAGCTGCTGAGCGATCGGCTCAAGAAGCCGACGCCCGAGGGCGGCGAGCCGGATGCGATCGTCGCGGTCGTCAAGGAACTCGTCGACGAGCTGGCGGGCGAGACCCTGAACGGCTCTGCCGTTCCCGTCGGCGTCTGCTTCCCGGCCGTCGTGATCGACGGCCACACGATGTCCGCCGCGAATGTGTCGAAGAAGTGGATCGGCCTCGCCGCCGAGGAGCTCTTCGAGAAGGCGCTCGGCCGCGACATCCACTTCGTCAACGACGCCGATGCGGCCGGCGTCGCCGAGCTGCGCTACGGCGCGGCGAAGGGCGAGCGCGGCGTCGTGCTGCTCACGACCCTCGGCACCGGCATCGGCACGGCGCTGATCAACGACGGGGTGCTCGTGCCGAACACGGAGCTCGGCCACCTCGAGATCGACGGGCACGACGCCGAATCCAAGGCCTCCTACGCCGCGAAGGAGCGGCACGAGTGGGACTGGGACAAGTGGGCGAAGAAGCTGCAGCGCTACTACGGCACGATCGAGGCGCTGTTCTCGCCCGCGCTGATCATCGTCGGCGGCGGCGTGTCGAAGCACCACGAGGAGTTCCTGCCGCTGTTGAAGCTGCGGGCGCGGATCGTGCCGGCGAAGCTGCGCAACAACGCCGGGATCCTCGGCGCGGCAGCGCTGACCTCGAAGGGACACGTAGCGCCGCACGGTGGAGGACCGCTGCACAGCACGACCGCGTCCTGAGCTGAGTGCTCGGTGTGCGAGTCATCGGCCGAGCTGAGGAACGGGCCGGCGATACGCCGGGTTCTGTACGGACGAGTCCGTGACGGCCATCTTTCTCGGGGATGCGTTGCCGCAGCCCTCCAGCGGTCTACCCGACACCTCGGCGAGCAGCTTCAATCGGTGTCTGTCTGACCTTGCTCCGGGCGAGGTTTACCCAGCGAGCCCGATCACTCGGGCCCCTGGTGGTCTCTTACACCACCGTTTCACCCTTACCCCGTCCGCTCCGCCCGAAGGCGGCGCGACCGTGGCGGTCTGCTCTCTGTTGCACTTTCTCGCGGGTCACCCCGGGTGGGTGTTACCCACCGCCCTGCTCTGTGGAGCCCGGACGTTCCTCGGCGCCCTCCGAGGAGGACGACGCGACCGTCTGCCGGCCCGTTCCCCGCGAGTCTACCGGCGGTCGGAGTGCTGGCCGATGCGCGTGGCCTCGCTGAAGTCGTGCGGCGCCGCGCCCGGGTCGAAGCGGCGGATGCCGTAGGCGAGCACGTCGTCGTCCTGCGGCAGCCCGTCGACGAAGTCGGCGAGCACGAGGCCCATCAGCGCCGAGTACTTGAAGCCCTCGCCGACGTCGCCGCAGCCGATGACGATGCCGTCGCCGACCGCATCCAGTACGAAGTCGCCGTCGGGGGTGTCGGTCCACGAGCAGACCTGGGCGTCGAGGGGATCGGGGACGAGCGCGCCGAAGTCGCGGGCGACTCTCGCTCGCAGCTGCTCGGTGCGATCGGGCGACGGCGTGCGGTCGTGATCGTCGTCGGAGTGCGCACGCAGCGGACCGTCGAGGCCGATCTTGTAGCCGATGCCGAGGCTGGGCATCGCGTAGATGCCGGGCTCGTCCTCACGCGGTCCGTCGAACAGCACCGGGAGCGCGTCGCCGTCGACGCCAGCTCGCGCCGCGAAGTGGACGACCTGCTCGAGGTGCGTGTGCAGCGGGGCGGGCAGGTCGAGCGACTCGAGCAGGCGCTTCGCCCCGGGGCCGGCCGCGATCACGACCGCGTCGGCGTCGTCGTGGGTGCCGTCGGCGAAGCGGATGCGCGGGCCGCTCGTCCGCCGCTCGACGCTCACGGCGTGACGGCCGGTGGAGAGCCGCCCGCCGGCCGCGCGGAACCGGGCCAGCTGGGTCTCGAGCACCCGGTCCGCGACGAGCGTGCCCGCGTCGGGCAGCAGGACGGCGTCGCGGCCGTCGCCACGCAGGCCGGGGAAGACCGCGGGAACCCGATCGGCCGGGATCAGCTCGTGGTCGAGCTGCTCCGCCTCCGCCGTGCGCACGAGCGCCGCCGCGGTCTCGGGATGCCGCCACAGCATCCCCTGCCGACGGAAGAGCGGAATCTCGGTGAAGCCCTGCAGCCGTTCGAGCGCGGCGAGCCCGCGACGGCCAAGCCGCACGCGTCGCGGATCGGGGTCGCCGATCCGCCAGATCCGGCTCGGCCCCGACGATGACGCGAGCGCGTTGCCGATCCCGTAGCAGTCGACGAGGTGGACCGTGTGACCGCGCGTCGCCAGTTCTGCCGCGGTGGGCAGCCCCCACGCTCCTCCGCCGATGACCACGACCTTCATGCCGCGCTCCTCACCCGCTCGCGAGATCCGTCGTCGCGTCGGCGGCGGTCAGAGACCGGATTCGTCGGTGCGCACCAGGATCGCCTGCGACTCCGGGCACAGCAGCACGTCGTCCGCCGCCGCCGCGCGCACGGCCGTGAGGTCGCTCGCGTTGAGCGCCACCCCCGCGGCGACCGAGACGCCGCGTTGCAGCAGCGAGGCGCCGATCCCGTAGCGGGCCCGCTGCTTCTCGTAGAGGGCGAGGAGGTCGGCCGGGATGCGCGGCAGAAGCCCGCCGCGGGCGGTCTCGGCCGCGATGCCGTCGCTGCGCAGCGACTCCTGCGCGCCAGCGAGACGGGCCTGCGCGTCGGCGGAGCGCTGCTCGAGGTCGGCGAGCCCGGCGCGGGTCTTCTCGACCTCGGCTGCGCGCTCCTCGATCGTCTCCATCACCGCGAGCTCGATGTCCTCGAGGTCGCTTTTGCGCTTCTGCAGCGCGGCGAGCTCCTGCTCGAGTCCCTGGATGTCCTTCACCGAAGTGCTGGCCTGCAGGCGGTCGCCGTCGCGGGCGATGCGCGCATCCACCACCGCGACGTCGGCCTCGGTGCGCTTCAGCTCGGTCTGCGCGTCTTCGAGAGCGCCGTTCTTCTGCGCGAGCTCCTGGCGCAGCACGTCCCGGCCCTCGGCGATCGCGCGCAGCTCCTCCTGCTCGGGCAGCTTGGCGAGCTGGACGCTGACGCGGTGGATTCGCGTGTCGAGCTCCTGCAGCTCGAGCAGGAGGGCCTGGTCGGCGGGTGCGGCCTTCATTCGATGTCTCTCGTCTCGTGGTGGCGGTTCGGGTGCGGCGCGATCGTGGGCGGGGCCGGGATCAGTCGACGCGGAAAGTCCAGGGGTCCGTGCTGAGCGCGCTCACGCTGACTTCGACGCCCGGCAGTTCACGTCGCAGCTCGGACGCAGCGGTGTCGAGCCAGATCGATTCCGCGGCCCAGTGCGCGATGTCGACGAGCGCCGGTCCGCCGGCGATGTCGGCGTTCTCGATGGCCTCGGAGGCGGGATGGTGGCGCAGGTCGCTCGTCAGGTACACGTCGGCGCTGAGCACGGCCGGGTGCGCGACCAAGGAGTCGCCGGCGCCGGCGCAGAGCGCGACGGTGCGGATCATCCGATCGGGGTCCCCCGCCACGCGGACGCCTCCGACGGTGCTCGGGATGGCGTCGCTGACGCGCCGCGCGAACCGCCGCAGCGACTCGGGCTCGTCGAGCGTTCCGATCCGTCCCAGACCGAAGCCCTCGAGCGCTCCCGGCACCAGGGGCGCCGATCCGCGCAGCCCGATCCGATCGGCCAGGACCGCCGAGGTGCCCGTCGGCACGACGTCGGCGTTCGTGTGGGCCGCGAGCAGAGCGCATCCGCCGCGCAGCAGCGTGCCGATCACGGCGCCCTTGTAACGGTCTTCAGCGACGCTCGTCACGCCCCGCAGCAGCAGCGGGTGGTGCACGAACAGCAGGTCGGCGCCGAGATCGACGGCTTCGCGCGCCGTGGCGACGGTCGCGTCGAGTGCGAGGTGGATGCGGGAGATCCGCGCGGAGGGCGCTCCCGCGAGCAGACCGGGGGCGTCCCACGACTCCGTGCCCGAGGCGGGCCAGAGCCGCTCGGCGACCGCGGTGACGTCGGCGAGGCTCGGCATCCGCCCAGTCTAGGAGTCGGACGGCGTCGCTTCGACGACCGCGCGTTCCTGTCGCCGCACCGCGCCCAGCCCGGATGCGAGGCCGGCGAGAAGGCCGCCGACCAGCGCGACGAGCACACCGGGCTGCGCCGCGACGCCCGCGTCCCCGAACGGGGCAAGCAGGCCGCCGACGACAGCGAGTCCCGGGAGCGCCGGATGCAGCAGCAGCCAGCCGAGCACGGTGAGACCCAGCAGCGTCACGAGCGGTGCGGGGCGCGCATCGGGATAGACCCCGCGACGACGAAGCAGAGACGGCGTGTGCAGGCGGCGGGTGCGCAGCAGGAGGTCGCCGCCGACGATCCCCGCCCACGCGGCCACGGGCACCGCGAGCAGCTGCGCCGCATCGTGCAGCAGGGCCGAGGCGTCGATACGGGCCGCGAGCAGCAGCACGGCGACGAGGGCGGCGATCAGCGCGGGCGGCACGGTCGCGAGCGGACGCGGCGCCCGCACCCCCGCCGCGGTGACGGCGAGACCGGCCGAGTAGATCGCGATGGCGGCTCCGGCGACACCGCTGACCGCGACGGCGGCGAGCAGCGGAGCGGCGGCGGCGCTGGGGAGCAGTTCCACCAGTGCCGTGATCGGCGCGGCGGCGAGACGGCGCGCCAGCTCGGGGTCGGAGGCGGCGAGCAGTGAACCCCAGCCCGTCAGCGCGAGAACAGGGAGCGCGGCGCCGAGAACCGCGGCGACACCGTGCGATGCCGCCGCTCCCCCGGTTCGCTGGTAGCGGGCGACATCGCCGATCGACTGGACCAGGGCGAGCCCGCCGACCGCGACGACGAGCCCCGCGCCGCCGACGACGAGCGACCATGAGCCATCGGGCAGCGACAGCGCCCTGGTCAGATCCACCCGGGTGACGGTCAGCGCGATCACGGCCGTCGCGCCGGCGACGCCCACGACAGTCGCGATCGCCTGCACGAGACCGAGCAGCCCGTAGCCGAGAGCGGCGATCAGGCCGGTGAGCAGGATGCCGACCACGAGTGCGACGACGCGCACGGATCCGGCGTCGCCCGACCCGGCCGCCGCGGCCACGCCGCCGACCGCATCCGCCGTCAGCCAGAGCAGCGCTCCGGCCCAGCCGATGCGCGTGACGGCCGCGAGCACGGCCGGCAGGGCGTTCCCGACGACGCCGAACACGGCGCGGGAGGTCACGAGAGCGCTCTGACCACTCCACCGTGCGGCGAGCACCGAGAGCGCGATCGGCAACGCGGAGAGCGCGGCGCCGATCACCACGGCGACGACCGCCTGTCGCAGGCTGGCGCCGGCGGCGATGAGACCGGCCCCCACGCCGAGCAGCAGCAGGGACGCCGTCGGGGCGAAGGCGAGCCAGAACAGGCGTGGTGCGCGACCGGCGCGCAGTTCGGCCGGCGTCGGCTCGACCGCTCCGAACTCGACACCGAGGATGCGCGGCAGACGCGGCGGGGCGGTCACGGCGGTCGTCGTTTCGGCCGCGGCCGCCGGGGCCCCGGACACGCTGTCGAGGTCCGGGTCGGGTCGGGTGCCGGGGTCATCGTCGGCACCGTCGAACGCGGTGTCGAGCCCGGCGTCCGAGGCCGCGCGCCGGAGCTCATCGGGGTTTGGCTCGGTCGGCCACGGCGGCGGTGCCACGCTGCCCGCCGGGACCGTGGATCCTGCAACGCGGTCGTCCGGATCGACCGACCCGTCGTCGTCATCCGAGTAGGCCGAGTCGCTCGTCGCGGCCGCGCTGAGCCGCGGATCGATCAGCGACGACACCGCGAGGTCGGGCGCGAGGGCCATCACCGATGCGGACACCGGCGCGGGTGGCCCGTCGTAGCTCTCGTCGAACGCGGCGACCATCCGGTCGAACGCCGTCGACGGCGCGGACGGCACCGACGGCACTTTCGACGTCGCACTCGCGGCGCCGACCTCCGCCGCGCGGTCTGCGCCGTCCGCGTGCGCGCTGCGCTCGGCGAGCCAGGCCTCTGGGGGCAGGGTGATCAGCCCCGAGGGCGGCCCGAGCGGCGCGGCGAAGGCGGAGAGGTCGACGGTGTCCTGCACCGGGATCGGACCGGGCGGTGCCGATTCCGGATCGGCGACCGACGCGTGCTCCGGAACCGCGGTGTGCGGCGCGCGCTCCGGAGCTGCGGAATCCGGCGAGACGGAGGACGCGAAGCCGGCCGCCCACGACGGCGGCTCGACGAGCGCGGGAGGCGAGAACGCCGGCGGCGGTGCGGCAGACCAGCTCTGATCAGGCTCCGCGGACGGAAGGTCAGCTGCGAGCGGCGGCGCTCCTTCTGAATCGAGAGGATCCGGGATCACGCCCGCAGACCGCGCGACCGCGTCGCGATCCGGGGAGGTCGCGGGGACGGGGGTCGCGGGACGGTCGATCTCCCCGTCCGCGTCGTGCGCATGATCGTCGGCGAGCCCCTCGGCTGCGACCCCGCCGGCGGCGCTCGACGGCGGTGCGGGCGCGGCCGCGGGAGGAACGGCGGCGGAGGGGTCGGGCGGCGCGAGCTCACGCAGTCGCGAAGCCAGGGTGGTCGCGAGGTCGTCGTCGCCGGCCGCGAAACCGCCGAGCAGACCGTCGCCGGCGACCGTGGAGGCTGGATCCGGGCCGACGACCGTGGCGGGCGCTGCGACGACATCCGCGGCCGCGTCGCGAGGTGCAGCGAGGGTCTGATCGGCGGACTCGCCGGGCACGGCACGCGACGGGTCGAGGAGCTCGGCGGGCGGCAGCGGCAGCTGCGCCGTCCACGTGAAGGCGGCCGCGGGCGCCGGAGCGACCGCCCAGGGTTCCGCGTCGGCGGTGTGCGCCGCCGGGATGACCGTCGGCCCTGCCGGTACGTCGTCGCGCGGGGACGGTTCGCGACGCGGTCCGCTCGCGCCGGACAGAGCGCTGTCCAGCGGCGGAGCCGAGGGGGCGAGTGGTCCGGCGAGCGGCGTGTCGACGGGGGCTGGCGTCACCGGGGTGTCGACCGGGTCGACGGCGCCCGGAGCGGCGGTTTCCGTGCCGACGCCGACGCCGGCGCCGTCGTCAGCGGGGACGATGACCGGGATCGCCGCGGTGAAGCTGGCGAGGATCGCGTCGGCGAGGGCGTCGTCGTCCGCACGAGCGGAGTCGGGTTCGCCGGTCATGCCCGGATTCTAGGGGTGATCCTCAGCTCTGCGGCACGCGACCAGGCGCGGGCGGGCTCGTCGCTGCGGTGCGCCGACGCGGTCCGAGCGATCACGCGAGTCGACGGTGGGCCCTGAGGGACTCGAACCCCCGACATCCTCGGTGTAAACGAGGCGCTCTACCAGCTGAGCTAAGAGCCCGGTCGCGCGCGGAGCATCCGCGCCGGCTCGATGCTATCGGCCCGAGCGCACCCGATCACCGACGGCCCGATCAGCCGACCGGCGCCGGGAGGATCTCGGCGAGGGCCTCGCGGTACTCGTCGATTGAGCGGGCCTCGCCCGGCGCGGTGATGAACGAGGCGCGGATGATGCCGCGGGTGTCGATCACGAAGGTCGCGCGGTTCGCGAAGCCCTTGTGCTCGAGGAACACGCCGTACTCCTTGGCGACGTCGCCGTGCGGCCAGAAGTCGGCGAGCAGCGTGAAGTCGTAGCCCTCCTGCTCGGCCCAGGCGCGCAGCGTCGCCTTCGAGTCGACCGAGACGCCGATGAGCTCGACGCCCTTCTCCTTGAACATCGCCAGGTTGTCGCGCAGCGCGCACAGCTCGCCGGTGCAGGTGCTCGAGAACGCGAGCGGGAAGAAGACGAGCGCGACCGGGCGGACGCCGCGGAAGTCGCTGAGGCGGATGTGCTCGCCGTACTGATTCGGCAGCTCGAAATCGGGTGCCTGGGTGTCGTTCTCCAGAGCCATGGACGTGCGTTCCTTTCCGGCCGGCCCCCGATGGGATCCGGCAGACACAGCGCGTGATACTACGCCTGTTCCGGCGGGATGACCGGATCCCGGCGGCCGCGTGCCGTCGCCCTCAGCGCATCCTCGGCTCGGGCACGCGCCCCCACGTGCGCCGTGCGCAATAGAGTGGTCGAGCACCACGCCCCCTCCCACGACCCCGGGACGATCGCGCGTGCGTGCCTGCAGCGTGGTCCACCGGCCACGCCGAGCGACACACAGGAAGAGGTCGAGGGTGACGGTCAACGATCAGGACCCCTACTCGTCGGAGCACATCGACAGCGATCCCGAAGAGACGTCGGAGTGGCAGGAGTCCCTCGACGCGCTCGTCGAGGCGCAGGGCCGCGGTCGCGGTCGCGACATCATGCTGAGCCTGCTCAAGCGCTCCAAGGAGCTGCAGCTGGGCGTGCCGATGGTGCCCACCACCGACTACATCAACACCATCGCGCCCGAGAACGAGCCCGCGTTCCCCGGCGACGAGGAGCTCGAGCGCCGCTACCGCCGCTGGATCCGCTGGAACGCGGCCATCACGGTGCACCGCGCACAGCGCCCCGGCATCGGCGTCGGCGGCCACATCTCGACCTATGCCTCCTCGGCGGCGCTGTACGAGACCGGGCACAACTGGTTCTTCCGCGGTCACGACGCCCCCGGCGGCGGCGACCAGGTGTTCTACCAGGGCCACGCCTCCCCCGGCATGTACGCCCGCGCCTACCTCGAGGGGCGCCTCAGCACCGACCAGCTCGACGGCTTCCGCCAGGAGCGCTCGCACGCGCCCAATGGCCTCTCGTCGTACCCGCACCCGCGGCTCATGCCCAACTTCTGGCAGTTTCCGACCGTGTCGATGGGCCTCGGCCCTATCAACGCGATCTACCAGGCCCAGTCGAACAAGTACCTGACCAACCGCGGCATCGCCGACCGGTCCGAGGGCCAGGTCTGGGCGTTCCTCGGCGACGGCGAGATGGACGAGGTCGAGAGCCGCGGCGCCCTGCAGTGGGCCGCCAACGAGGGCCTCGACAACCTCAACTTCGTGATCAACTGCAACCTGCAGCGCCTCGATGGGCCCGTGCGCGGCAACGGCAAGATCATCCAGGAGCTCGAGAGCTTCTTCCGCGGCGCCGGCTGGAACGTCATCAAGGTCGTCTGGGGCCGCGAGTGGGATGACCTGCTCGCTCGCGACACCGACGGCGCCCTGGTCAACCTCATGAACCAGACGCCGGATGGCGATTACCAGACCTACAAGGCCGAGAACGGCGCCTACGTTCGCGAGAACTTCTTCGGCCGCGACCCGCGCACGCTCGAGCTCGTGAAGGACTTCACCGACGAGCAGGTCTGGAACCTCAAGCGCGGCGGTCACGACTACCGCAAGGTCTACGCCGCGTTCAAGGCCGCGACCGAGCACAAGGGCCAGCCGACCGTCATCCTCGCGAAGACCGTCAAGGGCTACGGCCTGGGGCCGCACTTCGAGGGCCGCAACGCGACCCACCAGATGAAGAAGCTCACGCTCGACGACCTCAAGCAGTTCCGCGACGAGATGCGCATCCCGATCACCGACGCGCAGCTCGAGGAGAACCCCTACCTGCCGCCGTACTACCACCCCGGTCAGGACGACGAGGCGATCCAGTACCTGCAGGAGCGCCGCCGCGAGCTCGGCGGCTACCTGCCCGAGCGCCGGCACACGCACGTGCCGGTCACGCTCCCCGAGGAGTCGGCCTACTCGGTCGTCAAGAAGGGATCGGGCAAGCAGGAGGTCGCCACGACGATGGCCTTCGCCCGCCTGCTGAAGGACCTGCTGCGCGACAAGCAGTTCGGCAACCGCATCGTCCCGATCATCCCGGACGAGGCGCGCACCTTCGGCATGGACGCCTACTTCCCGACGGCGAAGATCTACAACCCCAAGGGTCAGCACTACACCTCCGTCGACCGCGAGCTGCTGCTGGCGTACAAGGAGAGCCCCCAGGGCCAGATCGTGCACGTCGGCATCAACGAGGCGGGCGCCTTCGCGGCGTTCACCGCGGCCGGCACGTCGTATGCGACGCACGGCGAGCCGCTCATCCCGGTCTACGTCTTCTACTCGATGTTCGGGTTCCAGCGCACCGGCGACGCCATGTGGGCCGCCGGAGATCAGATGGCGCGCGGCTTCATCATCGGCGCCACCGCCGGCCGCACCACCCTCACGGGTGAGGGCCTGCAGCACGCCGACGGCCACTCGCACCTGCTCTCGGCCACCAACCCGGCCGTGATCAGCTACGACCCGGCGTTCGGCTACGAGCTCGGCCACATCGTGCGCGCGGGTCTCGAGCGCATGTACGGCGGCACCCACGCGGATCCCGACGTCATGTACTACCTGACGGTCTACAACGAGCCGATGGTGCAGCCGGCCGAGCCGGAGGACGTGGATGTCGACGGCATCCTGCGCGGCATCCACCTCATCAGCAAGAACGAGCACCCGGGTGTCAAGGTGCAGCTGCTCGCCTCCGGCGTCGGCGTGCCGTGGGCGCTCGAGGCGCAGGAGCTGCTGCAGAAGGACTGGAACGTCTCGGCCGACGTCTGGAGCGTGACCTCGTGGACCGAGCTGCGCCGTGACGGCCTGGCCGCCGACGAGCACAACTTCCTGTTCCCTAACGAGACCCCCGTGGTCCCATACCTGACGCAGAAGCTCGCCGACGCCGAGGGCCCGAAGATCGCCGTGTCGGACTTCATGCACGCCGTGCAGGACCAGATCCGTCCCTTCGTGCCGGGCGACTACTACACGCTCGGCGCCGACGGCTTCGGCTTCAGCGACACGCGTGCCGCCGCCCGCCGCGACTTCAAGATCGACGGCCCCTCGATGGTCGTGCGCGCGCTGCAGGCGCTCGTGCGCCGCGGTCAGGGCGACCCGTCGATCGTGCAGCAGGCGATCGACCGCTACCGTCTGCACGACGTGTCGGCCGGCACCTCGGGTTCCGCCGGCGGCGAGAGCTAGGCCGGGCCACGGAGCGCACGAAGGCGCAGACGCTCACCCGTCTGCGCTCTCTCTCGGGAGAGCTCGCCACCAGCACGCTGAAGCGGCTGGATGACGAGCTCTCCTGGTACCGCGACATGCCGCCGGGCCGACGCAGCGCCGTCGGCCTGGTGGCGCAGGCGGGCATCACCTCGTTCATCTCCTGGTTCGAGGATCCGACGACCACCGCGTGGATCGCCGCCGACGTGTTCGGCGCGGCGCCGCGCGAACTGCTGCGCTCGGTGAGCCTGCAGCAGACGCTGCAGCTCATCCGCATCACGGTCGAGGTCGTCGAGCACCGCGTCGGCGACGACCCGATGCTGCGCGAGGCGATCCTGCTCTACTCGCGCGAGATCGCCTTCGCCTCGGCGGATGTCTACGCTCGCGCGGCCGAGGCCCGGGGGCTGTGGGATGCGCGCCTCGAGGCGCTCGTCGTCGACTCGATCCTCACGGGCGAGTACGACTCCGAGCTGCCGAGTCGCATCGCCGCGCTGGGCTGGAACGGCCACGGCGCCGTGAGCGTGCTGGTCGGCACCGCCCCGCGGATGCTCGACGTCGATCAGCTGCGCCGCACGGCGCGCCACCTGGATGCGGATGTGCTGATCGGCGTGCAGGGCAGCCGTCTCGTGCTCGTGATCGGCCGCACGGATCCCCCGGAGGAGAGCGAAGCGGACGCGCAGCGTTCGTTCCTCGAGATCGCGAAGGAGCTCGAGCCCGGGTTCGGCAGCGGGCACCTGGTGCTCGGCCACGAAGTGCCGACGCTGCTGGATGCGGCGAAGAGCGCCCGAGCGGCCCTGGCCGGATTCGCGGTCGCGCGGTCCTGGCGCAACGCTCCGCGTCCGACGCTCTCGGACGATCTGCTGCCCGAGCGCGCCTTCGCCGGCGACTCGCTGGCTCGGGGCACGCTCATCAACCGCATCTACAAGCCGCTGCAGGCGCACTCCAAGGAGCTGCTGACCACCCTGTGGTGCTACCTCGACAACGGCCGATCCCTGGAGGCCACGGCGCGGGAGCTCTTCGTGCACCCGAACACCGTGCGCTACCGCCTCAAGCGAATCAGCGAGGTCATCGGCTACGACGCGACGGGCGCACGTGAGGCGCTCGTGCTGCAGTCCGCGTTGATCGTCGGCTCGATCGCCGAGGCGCCGGAGCGGGGCCAGCGCGGCTGACCTCGCGGGCGGTTCGCCGCTCGTCCCGTTCCTGGGAACCACCGCAGAGCCCGCGGATGCGCTTCAGCGCGCCCTCTAGCCTGGCCAGACCCGAGTATGTAACCGAACCTTACAAAATCGGAAGGTCAGCAATGAAGCTCACTCGCCCTCGCGGCATCCTCTTCGCGGCGCTCACCGCAGCCGCCGCCCTCACCGTCGGAACCGCTGGCGCGCTCACCACGGCCGGCCCCGCCCACGCGGCCGACGTGCGCGCGCACACCCTCACCGGCTACTGGCAGAACTTCGACAACGGCGCCGACGTCATGCGGCTCGGCGACGTGCCGGATGCCTACGGCATCGTCGCGGTCGCCTTCGCCGACGCCGTGCCGGCGACGCCCGGCGCGATCTCGTTCACTCTCGATTCCGGCGTGGCCGGCAAGCTCGGCTACGACACCGCCGCGTTCAAGTCCGACATCGCCCAGCTGCACTCCGAGGGCCGCAAGGTCGTGCTCTCGGTCGGCGGCCAGAACGGCGCGATCTCGCTTCCGGATGCGGCCGCGGCCGACGCCTTCGCCTCCAGCTCGCTCGCCCTCATGGACGAGTACGGCTTCGACGGGGTCGACATCGACCTCGAGAACGCGCCCGATCTCGAGAACATGACGAGCGCGCTGCGGCAGATCGCCGCCGTCAAGGGCAGCGACTTCGTGCTGACGATGGCGCCCGAGACGATCTACGTGCAGCCCGGCGGCAGCTATCTCGCGCTCATCGACCAGGTCAAGGATCTGATCACGGTCGTGAACACGCAGTACTACAACTCGGGCAGCATGCTCGGCCGCGACGGCAAGGCCTACAGCGCCGGAACCGTCGACTTCCAGACCGCGCTGGCCGACATCCTGCTCGACGGCCACCTGCGGGCCGACCAGGTCGGACTCGGACTCCCCGCGACCGCGCAGGCCGCCGGCAGCGGCTACGTCGACCCCTCGGTGGTCAACAACGCCATCGACTGCCTTCGCACGGGTCAGAACTGCGGCAGCTACGTCCCGGCCGCGACCTACCCGGAGCTGCGGGGTGCGATGACCTGGTCGATCAACTGGGACTCGACCTCGGGCTACTCCTTCGCGAACACCGTCGGCGGGCACCTCGCCTCGCTCTGATCCGCGAGAACTCGCAACTGAGATGACACCGACGCGCCGACTCCGGTCGGCGAGGACTCGCCCCTAGAGCAGGAGGCGTCGGATGGCCGCGATCACGGCCTCCGGCGCCTCCTGCGGCACGTTATGACCGATGTCCGGCAGTTCGACCACGTCGACGAGGTCGGTGAAGTGCTCGGGATCGGCGTCGGGCTCGCCGGGGATCCCGGCATCCAGTCCGTCGGCCAGCGGGGTGAGCACGATCGTCGGCACGGCGATCGGCGGTTGCGCTGCGATCGCGCGGGTCAGCTCGGCGTAGCGGGAGTCCCCGGGAACAAGTGCGTGCCGCACGCGATAGGAGTGCGCGACGACGTCGACGAAGTCGGGATTGTGCAGACTCGGCGCAGATGCCGCGAAGGCACGGTCGGCATCCGCCCACTGCGGGGACCAGTCCCGCCAGAGCAGTCGGCAGAAGCCCTCGCGGTCGCGATCGAGCGCCCGCCGCCCGCGCTCGGTCTGCAGGAAGTACTGGTACCAGAACGGCTTCTCGGCGGCGGCTGGCGCCGGTTCCCCGGCAACCGCCAGGTCGTGCACGTTGTAGCCGTCGACGGTCACGAGCGCCGTGACGCGATCCGGGCGGAGCGCGGCGACCACGCACGCCGCCCGACCGCCCCAGTCGTAGCCCACCAGCGCCGCGCGCGGGATCTCGAGCGCATCCAGCAGGTCGAGCAGATCCTGCGCCAGCGCCGACTGCTCACCCGATCGCAGTGTCTTCGCCGATCGGAAGCGCGTCGGGCCGTATCCGCGCAGCCACGGCACGATAACCCGCAGGCCCGACGCGGCGAGGGTCGGCGCGACCTCGTCGTAGGCGCGCACGTCGTAGGGGAAGCCGTGCAGCAGCACGACGGCCGGTCCGTCAGCCGGGCCGTGCTCGAGGTAGGCGATGTCGAGCACAGGGGTGGATGTGATGCGGTGCTCCATCGCCCCATCCTCGCGCGCATCTGTAGAGATCCCACAGGGTCTCGCCGGATTCTTCGTGGCGCAGAGTGCGCCGAACGCCGCCGGGCCTGGCAAGGTAGACCCGTGAGTGTCGTCATCGTCGCGCCCGGTCAGGGCTCGCAGACCCCCGGATTCCTTGAACCGTGGCTCGCCGAACCCCGGTTCGCCGAGCATCTCGCCGCCCTCTCCGAGGCGGCCGGAGTCGATCTGGCGGCGCACGGCACCACCTCCGACGCCGACACCATCCGCGACACCGCGGTCGCCCAGCCGCTCATCGTCGGCGCGAGCCTGCTCTCGCTGGCCGCTCTGCTCGAGCGTGTCGACCGCACCCGCCTCGCCGGCATCGCCGGCCACTCGGTCGGAGAACTCGCCGCCGCTGCCGGCGCCGGCATCATCTCCGAAGCGGATGCGCTGCGTCTCGTCGCCGTCCGCGGTCGCGCCATGGCCTCCGCGGCCGCCGAAGCCGAGACCGGCATGAGCGCCGTGATCGGCGCCGACGCGGATGAGCTCGCCAGGAAGCTCGACGAGCTGGGCCTCAGCCCCGCCAACTTCAACGGCGGCGGCCAGATCGTCGTCGCCGGCGCGCTTCCCGCCCTCGCCGCGCTCAAGGACGCTCCCCCGGCCGGCGCCCGCGTCATCCCGCTGCAGGTCGCCGGAGCCTTCCACACGGCGTACATGGCGAGCGCCGTGGATGTGCTGCGCGAGGCCGTGCAGGGAGTCGAGATCTCCGATCCCACCCTGCCGATCTGGACCAACCGCGACGGCGCGCCGATCACCAGCGGCCCCGTGTTCATCGACCTGCTCGTCGGTCAGGTCGCCTCTCCCGTGCGCTGGGATCTCACGATGGAGGCCTTCGCGGCCGCCGGCGTGACCGGCCTCGTCGAACTGGCCCCGGCGGGTGCGCTCGTCGGACTCGCCAAGCGCGGGCTCAAGGGCCTGCCGACGGTCGCGGTGAAGACGCCCGCCGACCTCGATGCCGCCGCCGACCTGATCGCGAGTGCCGAATGACCACGCTGAAGCAGGGCGTCGGCCCGCAGTTCACCCGCATCCTCTCCCTGGGCGCCGCCCGCGGCGACCTGGTCGTCCCCAACGACGACCTGATCGGGCCGATCGACTCGAGCGACGAGTGGATCCGTCAGCGCACCGGCATCATCGAGCGCCGTCGCGCGAGCAAGGGCGTCGACGCCGTCGACCTCGCCGAGACCGCCGCCCGCGAGGCCATCGAGAAGGCCGGGATCACCCCCGACCGCATCGGCGCCGTGCTCGTCTCCACGATCAGCAACGTCGCCGTCACGCCGTCGATGTCGGCGCTGCTGGCTGATCGGATCGGCGTCACGCCGGCTCCCGCCTACGACATCAGCGCGGCCTGCGCCGGGTACACCTACGGGATCGCCCAGGCGGATGCGCTCATCCGCGCCGGCGCCGCCGAGTACGTGCTCGTGGTGGGCGCCGAGAAGCTCTCGCAATACGTCATCCCGACCGACCGCTCGATCTCGTTCCTGCTCGGCGACGGCGCCGGTGCGGCCGTGGTCGGCCCCGCGGACGAGCCGGGCATCTCGGCCTCCGTCTGGGGCTCCGACGGCTCCAAGTGGGGCGCGGTCGGCATGAGCGCGACCTTCGAGCAGTTCCTCGACGGCGACTCGGAGTGGCCCTACATGCGCCAGGACGGCCAGACCGTCTTCCGCTGGGCCGTCTGGGAGATGGCCAAGGTCGCGCAGCAGGCGCTCGAGGCCGCCGGCGTCACCGCCGACGAGCTCGTGGCCTTCGTGCCGCACCAGGCCAACATGCGCATCATCGACGAGCTCGCCAAGCAGCTGAAGCTGCCCGAGCACGTCGCCATCGGCCGCGACATCGCGACGACCGGCAACACGTCGGCCGCCTCGATCCCCCTCGCGACCCACCGTCTGCTCGAGGAGCAGCCCGAGCTCAGCGGCGGTCTGTCGCTGCAGATCGGATTCGGCGCCGGCCTGGTCTTCGGGGCCCAGGTCGTGCGGCTCCCCTAAGCTTTATCCCGGTCAATCGACACCCCCTAGGAGATACGCAATGGCACTGTCCAACGACGAGGTCCTCGCCGGCCTGGCCGAGCTCATCAACGACGAGACCGGCATCGCGACCGACACGGTCGAGCTGGACAAGTCGTTCACCGACGACCTGGACATCGACTCGATCTCGATGATGACCATCGTGGTCAACGCCGAGGAGAAGTTCGACGTGAAGATCCCCGACGAAGAGGTCAAGAACCTCAAGACCGTCGGCGACGCCGTCACCTACATCGTCAACGCGCAGGCCTGACCGGCGCGACGACACCACGGAGGCGGGGGCGCCGCTCAGGGCCCCCGCCTTTTCCGACCGCGGCCAGAAGCCATCCGGTCGGCTGCCTAGGAGAGTGAGAATGACCAAGAAGATCGTCATCACCGGCATCGGGGCGTCCTCGCCCCTCGGCGGCAACGTCGCCGACACCTGGAAGGCCCTCAACGCCGGGGAATCGGGCGCGCGCACGCTGCCGCACGAGTGGGTCGAGAAGTACGAGCTGCCGGTGAAGTTCGCCGCCGAGGCCAAGGTGCGCCCCACCGAGGTCATGGAGCGCGTGGAGACCAAGCGTCTCGACCCGGTCGCCCAGTTCGCCGTGATCGCCTCGCGCGAGGCCTGGGAGGACGCGGGTTCGCCCGAGGTCGAGCCCGAGCGCCTCGGCGTCGACTACGCGACCGGCATCGGCGGGCTCTGGTCGCTGCTCGACGCCTGGGATGTGCTGCGCGAGAAGGGTCCGCGCCGCGTCCTCCCGATGACGGTCCCCATGCTCATGCCGAACGCCGCCGCGGCCGCCGTCTCGATGCGCTTCGAGGCGCGCGCCTTCGCCCGCACCGTGGCCTCCGCCTGCGCCTCCAGCACCGAGTCGCTCGTCAACGCCTACGAGCACCTGCAGGCCGGGCTCGCCGACGTGATCATCGCGGGAGGCTCGGAGTCGGCCGTCCACCCGATCACCATGGCCTCCTTCGCGTCGATGCAGGCGCTCTCGAAGCGCAATGACTCGCCCGAGACGGCCTCCCGTCCGTACAGCGTCGACCGCGACGGCTTCGTCATGGGCGAGGGCGCGGCGAGCCTCGTGCTCGAGACCGAGGAGCACGCCAAGGCCCGCGGTGCCAAGATCTACGCCGAGCTCGCCGGCGGCGGCGTGACCGCCGATTCGTACCACATCACGGCCAACGACCCGGAGGGTCGGGGCGCCTCGCGCGCCGTCGCCCTGGCGCTGGCCGCCGCGGGCGCCTCGCCCGACGACGTGACGCACATCAACGCCCACGCCACGAGCACCCCGGTCGGCGACATCGCCGAGTACGCGGCGCTCAAGGTCGCGTTCGGTGATCGCGTCGACGGCATCCCCGTCTCGGCCACCAAGGGCGCGACCGGCCACCTGCTCGGCGGCACCGGCGCGCTCGAGGCGATCTTCACGGTCCTCGCGATCCAGAGCCGTCAGGCCCCGCCGACGATCAACCTGTCGGAGCAGGACCCCGAGATCCCGCTGACCATCAGCGGCAGGCCGATCGATCTCGGATCGGGCGAGCAGCTCGCGATCTCCAACTCCTTCGGCTTCGGCGGACACAACGCGGTGGCGGCCTTCCGCAGCGTCTGAGTCCCCCGAGAGAGGCGTCCGGGTCACGAGCCCGGACAGACGACGAGCCCCCGCCTACCGGCAGGGGCTCGTCTCGTCTCGGCGTCAGAACGCCGAGGAACCTGAGGATGCGGGATCAGACGCCCACGCGAGACCGTCCGAACTCGGCGCGGTGCTGCTCGCGCCGCGCCAGCCACGCGCGCCCGACGCGGCTGCGACGGCGCCGGAGGCGCGAGAGGATGCGGGCCACGACTCAGCCCACCTTGTGCAGCCAGACGACCGACGAGTCGTCGGAGGCGGTGCGGAAGGGCTCGAGCTCGTCGTCCCACGCCTGCCCGAGTGCGAGGCGAAGCTCGCGGTGCAGCTCGAGGGCGTTGGATCCGGCGGTCTCCATCGCCGAGCGGACCCGGTCTTCGGGGATCACCATGTTGCCCGCGGTGTCGGTCTGCGCATAGAACACGCCGAGGTCGGGCGTGTGCATCCACCGACCGCCGTCGCCGCCCAGGCCGGCGTCTTCGGTCACCTCGTAGCGCAGGTGCTCCCAGCCGCGCAGCGCGGAGGCGATGACGGCACCGGTTCCGCGCGGGCCCTGCCACGAGAACTCGGCGCGCTGGGCACCCCGAAGAACGGGCTGCTCACGCCACTCGACGGTGACGGCATGCCCGAGAGCGCGACCGGCCGCCCATTCGACATGGGGGCAGAGCGCGCGAGGAGCGGAGTGGACGAAGACCACTCCGCGCGACGGTGTTGCGACCACTTTCTTCTCCGATCGTCAGGTGCGACTTCCCCATCGACCTGTGAGCAGAGAACAGCGTGCCCGCTATCGCGATTATGCCTGACCAGCGCGGGAGATGACAAGCGTGTGATTCGGCGATTCGAGACCGGCCGTCAGCGAGCTCGCCAGGCGCGACGACCCTCATCCCGCCCCGCCCGACACGGTGCGAACCGATCCGCGTGGCTCTAGCGCCGCCGCGGCGGATCGCTCTACTATGAGCTGTCCCCCAAACGGCCGACATGTCCCCGCATCGACGCCACCCCTCGCAGTCCCCCTGCTGCGCCTACCCGAATGGTCTCCCCCGATGACCGCTGTTCTCCGTCCCCGCCTGCGCGCCCTCCCGGGCGCCCTCCTTCTCGGCGCCGCGCTCGCGGTCGCCGGCCCCGCGCTCGCCTCGACCGCGGACACCGCCACTCCCGTCGCCCTGCCGAGCTCGGCCTCGACGGCCGCCGGCACGACGGTCTCGATCCCGCTGCGCGGCACCAGCCCGAGCGGCGCCGCCCTGCAGTACCGCCTCGCGCTCTTCGCCAGCTACGGCGACGTGAGCATCTCCGGCAGCACCGCGACCTACACTCCGCGGGCCGGCTTCTCGGGCAGCGACCACTTCGCCTTTCTGGTGAGCGACGGCGCGTCGGCCTCAGACCCGGTGGATGTCACCGTCACGGTGGCGGCGCCGGTCGTCGTCGCGCCGCCCGCTCCCCCGGCGCCGGCCGCTCCGGTGACCGCCGCACCCGTCGCCCGCTCTGCCGCTCCGGCGCCGAGCGCGTCGACGCCCGCGTCCGCCGCGCCCGCGCCCGTGGCGTCGGTCGCGTCTCCGAGCGAGACGGCCGGCACCTCAGCCGGTGCGGACGAGTCCAGCGCTCGATCCGACATCGCGGCCGCGCTGCGCGCGCTCAGCAAGGGACTCTCGGCGGCCGCCGAGTCGATCGGCTGAGCAGCCTCCGACGTCAGCGATTCCGAGACCGGCCTCGACCGCGCCCCACGGCGCCGTCGAGGCCGCTCTCGTCGATCCGCAGCATGCCGCCGCCGGCTACTTCGCGCGGTCGTAGCTGTCGACCTGAGCCACCGTGAGCGCGAACTCGACCGGAGCGGACGGGAAGAGCATGCGCCCCGCATCGGCCGCGGCGGCCCGCACCTCCTGCTCCACCTGATCGGCGAACTCCGCCGGGGTGTGCACCATGACCTCGTCGTGCAGGAAGAACGCCAGATGCGGCCGTCGATCGAAGGGATGCCGTGCGGCGCTCTGAGCACCCTCGCCCAGCTCCCAGAGTCGACGCCGCAGCGATCCCATCCAGCACATCGCCCATTCGGCCGCCGTGCCCTGCACCACGAAGTTGCGGGTGAAGCGCCCCCAGGAGCGGGCGTCGGAGCGAGCTCGATCGCGCGCCTCGGAGCTCAGCGTCTCGTCGTAGCCCTCGCCTCCGCGCGACGGGGAGGTGCGGCCGAGCCAGGTGCGCACCCGCTCGCCGCGCTCACCGGCGCGCGCCGCCTCCTCGACGAGCCGCATCGCGTCGGGGAACACGCGGCGCATCCGCGGCAGCACGCGTCCGCTCACGCCCGTCGTGCCGCCGTAGATCGCACCGAGCATCCCGTATTTGGCCTCGTTGCGGTCGGCGACCGCGCCGCTCTCCACGATGCCCTCGTAGAGGTCCTGCGCGCGACCCGCGCGGGCCATCGCGGCATCGCCCGACATGGCGGCGAGCACGCGCGGCTCGAGCTGCGCCGCGTCGGCGACGACGAGCTTCCAGCCGGGATCGGCGACGACGGCGCCGCGCACCTGATGCGGGAGCTGCAGCGCGCCGCCGCCGTCGGAGGCCCAGCGGCCGGTCACGACGCCGCCGACGACGTAGACCGGACGGAACCGACCCTCCCGCACCCAGCTGTCGACCCAGTTCCAGCCGTTCGCGGTGAGCACCCTGGCGAGTTTCTTGTACTCGAGGAGCGGGGCGATCGCCGGATGCCTGAGCTCCTTCAGCTCCCAGGAGCGGGTCGAGCGCGCCGGGAGCCCGGCGTTCTGCAGCGCGCGCAGCAGCCGCTCCGGCGAGTCGGGATCGAGCTCGGGCGCGTCGAGCAGCTCGCGCAGCCGGACGACGAGCGCCTCCATCCGCTCGGGACGGCCCGCGACCGGGCGCGCGCCGAGCAGTCCGGTCAGGATCTCGTCGTGCCGCCGCGCGCTCCACGGCAGACCCGCGTGAGACATCTCCGCCGCGGTCAGCGCCCCGACGCTCTCGGCGGCGAGCAGCAGAGCGAGCACGCCGGGCTCTCGGCTGCGCGCGACGGCGTCGGCCTGACGGAGGTACTCCTCGTGGGCGGGGCCGCGCTCGACGCGCTCGGTGAGATCGAACAGCGCGGCGCCCGGCTCGACGACGGGTGCCGCCGCTGCGGCATCCCAGCCGTCGCGCGGCAACCCCGCGAGCGGCGTCGAGCTCGTCGCCTCGGCGGAGCGCAGGATGCGTCGGCAGAGCCGGAGATCGGCGGCGCGCTCGACGCGCACGCCCGCGAGCAGAAGGCGCGGATACCACTCGGCGGTGTCCGACCACACCCAGCGCGGGTGCTCGGCGGCGTCTCGCTCGGCGACGTAGGCCGGCAGCGTCTCGGACGGGATCTCGAGGATGGCGACCTCGACTCCGCCGTCATCGAGATCGCGGGCGACCACGGAGTCGCCTTTCCGATCCAGCACGACGGGCACAGCTCGATTCTGCCGCGCGCCGCCGACAGCGGGCGCACCACAGGGGCGCGCGTCGGGCACGACGTCGGTCGACGACGGCGACGGTGATGTGTCAGACGAAGGGCGTCGCGGACTCCATGAGGCGCGAGCGCAGAAGGAAGCGCACGCCCTCGGGCGCCTCGACCGAGAAGCCGGAACCGCGCCCCGTCACCACGTCGACCGTGAGGTGGGTGTGGCTCCAGTAGGCGAACTGCTCCTGCGACATCCAGAACTCGATCATCTGCGGATCCGCGCCTTCCGGCGCGATGTCGAACACGCCGAGGAGGACGTCGGCGGGCCCGGTCAGGAAGTCGCCGGCCGGGAAGCACATCGGCGAGCTGCCGTCGCAGCATCCCCCCGACTGGTGGAACATCAGCGGACCGTGGAGGTCCCAGAGCCGCCGCAGCAGCTCGACGGAGGTGTCGGTGAGCGCGACACGGGAGACGGTCTCTCCCTCGATCGCGACGGCGGAATCGAGCAGTGCGGGCATGGTGGCCTCCTGGGCACAGGGTACGCGCGTGCTTCGGCGGACGACGGGGAACCAGGCATCCCGCCGCCCGCCGAGCTGAGATGGCCGGATGCGCGCCACCCGACGGGCGCGCATCCGGCCCGGCGACCTCCGCGAGGGAGCGGCCGTCACCGCGGTGCGTCGTGGGCGGGCGCCTGATCTCGGCCGCCCAGGGCAGCCGGTGGACTCGAGCTCAGAAGAATCCGAGCTTGTTCTCGCTGTAGCTGACCAGGAGGTTCTTGGTCTGCTGGTAATGGTCGAGCGCCAGCGCGTTGTTCTCGCGGCCGATGCCCGAGCTCTTGTATCCGCCGAAGGCCGCTCCCGCGGGGTAGGCGTGGTAATTGTTCACCCAGACGCGTCCGGCCTGCAGATCGCGTCCGGCGCGGTAGGCGACGTTGCCGTTGCGCGACCAGACGCCGGCGCCGAGCCCGTAGAGGGTGTCGTTGGCGATCGAGATCGCGTCGTCGTAGTCGTCGAAGCTCGTGACCGCGACGACCGGCCCGAAGATCTCCTCCTGGAAGAGGCGCATCTTGTTGTGGCCTTCGAAGATCGTCGGCTGCACGTAGTAGCCGTCGGTCAGGTCGCCGCCGAGGTCGACCCGCTCGCCGCCGAGCGCGAGCTTCGCGCCCTCCTGCTTGCCGATGTCGATGTAGCTGAGGATCTTCTCCAGCTGGTCGTTCGACGCCTGTGCGCCGACCTGCGTGTCGGTGTCGAGCGGGTTGCCCTGCTTCGCGAGCTTGGTGCGCTCGATCGCGTCGCCGAGGAAGCTGTCGTAGATCGGCTTGTGCAGCAGTGCACGGCTCGGGCAGGTGCAGACCTCGCCCTGATTGAAGGCGAAGAGCACGAAGCCCTCCTGCGCCTTGTCGTAGAAGCTGTCGTCCTGCGCGGCGACATCCTCGAAGAAGATGTTGGGGCTCTTGCCGCCGAGCTCGAGCGTCGCCGGGATGATGTTGGCCGACGCGTACTGCAGGATCAGCCGGCCGGTCGTGGTCTCTCCGGTGAAGGCGATCTTGCGGATGCGCGGGCTGGACGCGAGCGGCTTGCCGGCTTCGGCGCCGAAGCCGTTGACGATGTTGACCACGCCCGGGGGCAGGATGTCGCCGATCAGCTCGATCAGCACGAGGATCGACACCGGCGTCTGTTCGGCCGGCTTGAGCACGATCGCGTTGCCGGCGGCGAGGGCCGGGGCGAGCTTCCAGACGGCCATGAGGATCGGGAAGTTCCAGGGGATGATCTGCCCGACGACGCCGAGCGGCTCCTTGTAGTGGTAGGCGACGGTGTCGTTGTCGAGCGGAGTCGACTCGTCGACCTGGGCGCGGATGACCGACGCGAAGTAGCGGAAGTGGTCGGCGGCGAGGGGCAGGTCGGCGTTGAGCGGCTCGCGGATCGGCTTGCCGTTGTCCCAGGTCTCGGCCACGGCGAGCAGCTCGAGGTTCGCCTCGATCACGTCGGCGATCCGGTTGAGCACGGCGGCGCGCTCGGTCGTCGAGGTGCGGCCCCAGGCCGGTGCGGCCTTGTGCGCTGCGTCGAGCGCGGCATCGATGTCCTCGGCGGTGCCGCGGGCGACCTCGGCGAACGGCTTGCCGTTGACCGGCGAGATGTCCTCGAAGTACTGACCCTTCACCGGCTTGACCCACTCACCCCCGATCCAGTGCTCGTAGCGCGGCTTGAAGGTCACCTTCGCGTCGGGCGAGCCGGGTGCGGCGTAGACGGTCATCTCTGTCTCCAACTCCATCGTCGGGTGCGGGCTGGGTGGCCCGGTGCGCCCACGGTAGGACGGCGGAGGTTGCAGAGAGTTGCGCGGGTCGATCCAGAGCGCCGAGGCACCGCGGCGACGACTCGGCGCCGCCGTCAGCCGCGATCTGCTGCAGCAGTCAGCCCAGCTCGGCCTGGATGCGCTCGATGCGCGTGACGACGCCGGCGCGCTTCGGCGACCGCGCCGGCAGCATCCTCAGCACCTGCTGCCACACCTCGACATCCCAGGCGGCGTCGTCGGTGCGGGCGTAGTCGAGCAGGGTGTCGACCGCGGCGTCGGACATGAGCGTCTCGCGCAGCACGGCCGCGAGCTCGGTGCGGATCTCGACGATGCCGGGGGCGGTGGAGCGCGGAAGCAGCGGTCCGCGGTAGGCGCCGAGGGCGACCTTGTGGGCGCCGCGTTCGAGGAAGCCGAGCAGGCGCTGCGCATCCAGCTCGACCGGCTCGGGCAGTCGGTAGGGCTTCGACAGCGGCGCGAAGCGCTCGGGCAGGATCTTGCGGAGTCGCACCATCTCGGCGCGCAGGGTGACGAGCGCGTCGTCGCGCCCGTAGAGCAGCTCGGCCAGGCGCTCGGCGGTCAGTCCCCCGCGATGCCAGGCCAGCAGGGTCAGCATCTCGGCGTGCCGCAGGCTGAGCTCGTGCCGATCGACACCCCAGGCGAGCTCGCCGTCGTCGCGCCCCAGCACGTGCAGCTCGGGGGTCGCGGGACGGGTGCGGGTCGGCGCGGTGGTGCGGCGGCGCGGCGCCACGACGTCGTCGAGACGCTGCACCCGCAGCTCGGCCTCGACGGCCGCGACGGCCGCCTCGAGCAGCGGGAGCGTCGCCGGGGCGACGGCCTCGTCGCCGCCGGTGATGTCGATCACGCCGAGCACGGCGCCGCTCGCCGGGTCGTGGACCGGGACGGCCGTGCAGCTCCACGGGTGCACGAGTCGCGTGAAGTGCTCGGGGCCGGAGATCTGGATGCCGTGGTCGAGCTGCAGCGCCGTTCCGGGTGCGCTCGTGCCGACGACCGACTCCGACCAGTCCGCGCCTTCGACGAACAGCATGCCCTCGGCGCGGCGGCGCAGTTCACGGTCGCCGTCGATCCAGAGCAGCCGACCGGCCTCGTCGCCGATCGCGATGATGAGCCCGGCGTCGAAGGTGTGCCGGATCAGCAGCCGGTGCAGCGTCGGGAGCGCATGGCGCAGCGGGTGCTGCTCGCGGTAGTCGCGCAGATCGGAGTCGCCGAGCGGGAGGCGGGCGACCGCCTTGTCGGGATCGATCTCGTGCGCGAGCGAACGCCGCCACGACTCCTCCACGAGCAGACGGATGCCGGGGCTCTCGACCCGCTCGCCGATCACGCGATCGTGCGCCACGCGCAGGGTCGCGCGGCTGTCGGCGGGTGCCGCCGTCCACGGACTGGACATGCCGTCTCCGATCGTCATCGCTCGTGAGTGCGTACAGGGTAGCGCTCGTTCGTGCGATTCCCCGCCCACGTGCGCCCGGTCGTGACGAACGCGGATAGCCTCGCCGCATGCCTCTGACGACTGCTCACCCCTCGGTCGTCCGGATCGGCGCACGCCTGCTGCTGGTCGATCCGACTCTGACCGGTGATGCCCGCGGATCGGTCCGGGACGCTCTGCGCCGCGCAGCCCATCGGCGTCAGACGACCGAGCGCGCCGCGCTCATCGCCGGTGTGGTGGTCGTGATCGCGGTCATCGTGCTGCTGCGGGTCGTCCCCGATGATGATCGACGCGATGCCCTGGCATGGCTCCCCGACGGGCTGGACCCGGTCGTCGGCTTCGGATACCTCACGGTCCTGATCGGCGCGGCGCTCATCGTCGCGCTCGTGACGCTCGTGCGGTCGACGCCGCGGCCCGACCTGACGCGGGTGCGGACCAAGGAGGTCGGTCTGCTTCCCTATCTCGTCATCGACGTGCCCGATTCGGTGGACGCGTCGCAGATCTGGCGGTTCGTGGAGGCGGTGGAGGACTTCACCGAACTGGACGACGAGGCACTCGAGTCGGCGACGCGAGCCGAGTTCGAGGCGCGGCTTCCGGCGCTGCAGCGATGCTATGACGAGGTGCTGATGCTCGCGAACCGAGCTGGCGTGCGGATCGACCTCGATCGCTTCGTGATCGCGAGCCCGGACGAGTTCGACGACGAGGTCCCCGGCCGCGGCGCCGTCGATGGCGTTTCGGGTGACGACGCCGCCGACATCACTCGCCGAGGCCCGGCTTGATGTCGCGCACGATCGACTCGAGCATGCGGGCGTTGAGGTCGACGCCCAGCTGGTTCGGCACCGTCACGAGGATCGTGTCGGCGGCCTGCACCGCCGGATCCTGGGCGAGCTCCTCGACGATGCGGTCCGGCTCGCCGATGTAGCTGCGGCCGAAGCGCGCGATCGTCGTCGCGTCGAGGTGGCCGACATGATCCTGCGAGTCGGCCTGCGCGCGCAGGCCGAACCACTGCCGCGTCTCGTCGTCGATGATCGGCAGGATGCTGCGGCTGATCGACACGCGCGGGGTGCGCTCGTGCCCGGCCGCCGCCCAGCTGTCGCGGAACATCTGGATCTGCTCCGCCTGCAGCTCGCCCAGCGGTACTCCGGTGTCCTCGGTGAGGAGAGTGCTGCTCATCAGGTTCATCCCCTGCTCGGCCGCCCACACGGCCGTCGCGCGGCTGCCGGCGCCCCACCAGATCCGGTCGCGCAGTCCCTCGGAGCGCGGCTCGATCGGCACCGGCCGCTCCTGACCGGTCATCGCGGGATTCGACGTCGCGACACCGGCGCCCTCGAGCGCGGCGAGGAGCAGCTCGGTCTTGTCTCGGGCGAGCGTCGCCTCGTCGCTCCCCTCCGAGGGGGCGTAGCCGAACGAACGCCAGCCGTCGAGGGCCGTCTCGGGCGAGCCTCGGCTGATGCCGAGCTGGAGGCGCCCCTGTCGACCGCTGCCGGCGCTGATCAGGTCGGCGGCCGCGGCCTCCTCCGCGAAGTACAGAGGATTCTCGTACCTCATGTCGATGACGCCCGTGCCGATCTCGATGCGACTCGTGCGGGCCGCGACGGCCGCGAGAAGCGGGAACGGCGCAGCGAGCTGGCGCGCGAAGTGGTGCACGCGGAAGAACGCGCCGTCGACGCCGACCTCCTCGGCCGCGACCGCGAGGTCGATCGACTGGATCAGGGCGTCCTGCGCGGTGCGCACGAGCGAGCCGGGCACGGCCTGGTGGTGACCGAAGGAGAGGAATCCGATGCGCTTCACGATCGATGTGAACGCATGAATCGGAGGATCTGTTCCCGTGCCGCGCTCGCACCGCTGACGCAGCGTCGACGGCGCAGCGCCGCTGGGTCAGTGCAGCGGCGCGCCCGACTTCGCCAGCACGTTCTTCTCCCCCGCCTCGATCGGCACCGTGAAGCGGTTCTGCTTCGGCGGCATCGGGCAGTTGAAGGCGTAGCTGAAGGCACACGGCGGCAGCACGGCCTGGTTGAAGTCGAGCGTGATGGTGCCGTCGGGACGCGGCGCGACGAACAGGAAGCGGCCGACGCTGTAGGTGGAGTCGCCGCTCGTCGCGTCGGCGAACACGATCTGCAGAGCACGACCCGACTTGAACGCGGCCAGGTCGTAGTCGACGCCGTCCTTCGAGAACGTGATCGACCCGGGGATGACCTCCTCGCGGGTCTGGCCATCGTCCTTGAGGTGCTCGAAGCCGAGCGTCGTGCCCTCGGGATTGGGCGAGAAGTCCGCCTGCACGATCCACTCGGGATTGAAGTCGAAGGTGTCGATCGAGCCGAATTCCTGGATCGCATCGGACTGCGCATCCCACACGCGCAGTGCGTAGCTGCCGCCGTGCTGCGCGATCACGAAGCCGCTGACGGTGTCGCTGAAGACGACCTCGCTGGGCGACTCGTCGTCCTTGCCGCGCACGATCGCCGTGCCGTCGACCAGCTCGCCGTCGACCCGGATGCCGTCGCCCGCCGTCGCGGTGACCGTCAGGCCCGACCCGCCATCGGCGCGCGGCGCCCAGGTGCCGGGCACGCCCCAGATCGTCTGCTCCGCATCCACCTGCTGGGTCTGCGTGAGGGCGAGCGATCCGCGCGGCTGCACGACCGATTCCTCGCGACGACGGTGGAAGCGGTCGAGCGCCTCCTGCGGCGTTGCGGGGGCGGCCTGGGCGTCGGTCATGGTGTCTCCTCGACGGTCGTGCGATGCGGGTTCCGATCCTGTCACCCTGCCCGGTGCAACCGACATCGACACGGCGGCCATTCCCGGGCCCGCCAGGACGGGCGCGTCCTGGCGCGGTTCAGCAGTCGCGAGCGTAGAAGACCGGTGAGTCGATGCGCGTGAGCTTGCCGGCGTCGATGAGCGCGAGCGCGCCGTAGTAGGTGCTGGGATCACCGGACGCGGAGCCGTTCGCCACGTCGTAGTGCACCTCGGTGCCGTCGGCCGACTCGAAGCGCGGGGCCTTGAGATTGGCCTCGATCACGTCGTCGCCGGCATCGCCGACGGCCTGACCGCTCGGCAGCTCGATGCGGATCCCGCCGCCCGTCTTCTCCGCGTCGGCCGTGACGTAGAACTGGGCGTTGAGCGGGCGGGTGAGCCCGTCGGGCGAGCTGAAGATGTGCAGGCCGCCGAAGCTCTGCTCGTCGAGCAGGGGATAGCAGGCGTCATCGGAGACGGTCGCGCTCACGGGAGTCTCGTCGAGCGCAGTGCCGAGCCGCGAAGCGGCGGTCGCCGCGTCGGCGGTGAACGGCACCGACGCGGCCGTGCCGCCCGAGGCATCGAGAACCGTGACGCCGTCGGCGTCGATCACCACTCTGACCTCGCCGGCCGACGTCGCGGACGCGGACGGCGTCGCCGCGGTGCGCGTGGCGGACGGCTTCGGAGCGGGCTTCGCGGGGCTCGCGGCGCACCCGGTGAGCACGAGCACGGCGGCCGTGGCGAGCGCGACGAACGGGATCGCGGCGAGACGGGGGACGCGCGGCATGGCCACAGCCTAGATCAGGGCGCCGCGCTCCCCCGCAGTCGGCCGACCACGATGGTGCCGTCCACCTCGGCATCGCGGTGCACCCGCGCCGTGTATCCCGCCGCCTCGAAGAGATCCCGATCGGCGTCGGCCTGTCGTCGGCTCGTCTCCATCAGCAGCAGGCCGTCGTCGACGAGCCACTCGGGAGCTTCGTCGAGGATGCGACGGTGCAGGTCGAGACCGTCACGACCGCCGTCCAACGCGGCGGCCGCCTCGTGCTCGCGGGCCTCGCTGGGCATGAGGGCGATCTCGGCGGTCGGCACGTAGGGCGCATTGGCGACGACCGCATCCACCCGGCCGCGCAGCGCCGAGGGAATCGCGGCGAAGAGATCGCCGACCTGCGCACGTTCGGGCGACACCCCGACCTGCGCGAGTGCCCGACGCGCGCAGCCGATCGCAGCCGGATCGAGATCGCCGAGATGCAGCTGGAGCCCGAGCCCGGGGTGCTCGTGGGCGAGTGCCGCGGAGATCGCGCCGGCGCCGCAGCAGAGCTCGACGACGACATCCGCGGGCCGCAGCAGCGGCGCGAGAGCGTCGACGAGCGCACCGGAGCGGAGACGCGGCACGAACACGCCGGATGCGACCGGGATGCGCAGTCCGCGGAACTCGGCCCATCCGATCAGCAGCTCGAGCGGTTCGCCCGCCGCCCGCCGGGCGACGATGCCGTCGCGGCGCGCGGCGTCGACCTCGGCGGCGATCAGCGCCGTCTCCTCCTCAGCGAAGAGGCAGCCCGCCGCGTGCAGCGTCTGCGTCGTCTGCGCGAGCCAGGCCGAGTCGGGTGCGGTCACCGGTCTATCGTCGCGGATCGCAGCTGCGCGAGCATGCGGGGTGCGTCACCGGATCCCGAGTGCTCGACGATCAGACCTCCCTGGCAGCGGAAGAAGCCGAACTCGGTCACGTCGAGCACGAGGCCAGGATGGTCGCGGCCGAGCCAGGGCTGCTCCTGACGTCCGGTGAAGCGCATCCGCGCTGCGACGCGCCGGCCGTTGGCGATCGACTCGACGACCTCCCAGCGGCAGTCGGGGAACGCGCGCCAGAGCGCGGCGAGACGTCCGACCATCCGGTTGCGGCCGACGACCTCGCCATCGACCACGATGTCGGCCGACAACAGGGCGCCGACCGCGTCGGCGTCGTGGGCGTTGCAGGCGGAGATGAGTCGGGCGAACAGCAGTCGCGGCTCGGTCACACCGAACGGCGACCCCGGCCCGCCCTGACCGGGTTCGGCTCGCATGACTCTGTAGATACTCGTACGCCCGCCCGAGCGCGACCGCTCTCGGCGGATTCTCACTTTGCTGACCCGGCCGCGAAACCGGACCCGGGCGAGCCCGCTGGTCTCGGATCAGTAGGGCGGACGGGACTTGAACCCGTGACCGACGGATTATGAGTCCGCTGCTCTAACCAGCTGAGCTACCGCCCCGTGGCGGCGGACGGTGCCGCGGCCAGGTTCACGATAGCGGCCACGACGCACGCGGCCGCGCATCCCGTGGTCAGACCGTGCGGGGCTCCGGCGCCGGCGCCGGCGGCAGCGGCTCGCCGCGATACAGCGCCTCGAAGATGTCGAGGGTGTGCTCGACATCGTGCACCGCGACCAGACGCAGCGAAGCCTCGCGCATCGCGTGCAGCTCGTGCTCGGGGGCGGTGAGCACGTCGGTGAGCCGCGCCGCGAATCCGTCGATGTCGCCCGGCTCGAAGAGGTAGCCGTTGACTCCCTCCTCCACCAGGTGCGGCAGCGCCATGGCGTTCGCGGCGACGATCGGCTGGCCGGAGGCCATCGCCTCCAGCGTCGTGATGCTCTGCAGCTCGGCGACCGACGGCATCGCGAAGACCTTGGCGCGCGTCAGCGTCTGGCGCAGCTCGTCGTAGCTGACCTTGCCGGCGAGACGCACGCGATCCTGCAGTCCCAGCTCCTGGATGAGGTGCTCGAGCTTCGTCTTCTGGTCGCCATGGCCCATGATCACGGCCTTCGCGTCGAGCGCCGGGTCGAGGCGGGCGACGGCCTTCACGAGCTCGTCGATGTTCTTCTCGTCGTCGAGGCGGCCGAGGAAGACGATGAGGTTCTCGTCGCGGGGACCGAGATCGGCGGTGTACTTCTCGAGCGAGATGCCGTTCGAGATCGCGATCGTGTTCTTCAGCCCCGTGTTCCTGTCGAAGTAGTCGGCGCTGCGCTGCGTCGGAGCCGTGACCGCGTCGGCCATGCCGAACCACTTCGCCGCCGAGGCCCACTGCTGCTTCACGAGCCAGCGGAGAGCCGGCGGCGGCAGGATCTGCACGTGCTGGGTGATGTTCTCGGGCATCGTGTGGTTCGTGCCGACGAGGCGGATCCCGCGCTCCTTCGCGGCGGGGGCCAGCCCCTGGCCGACGACGATGTGCGACTGGAAGTGCACGACATCCGGGTGGAACTGGGCGATGATCCGGCGCGCGTTGGCCTTGATCCGCCACGGCAGCGCGAAGCGCAGCCAGGGGTGCGGAAACCAGCGCCAGCTCAGCAGACGGTGCACGCGCAGGGTGATGCCGCCGTGCTCCTCACGACGCACGCCCCAGCCGTTATCCGGCGACGGAGCCACGACCTCGACGGCGTGGCCGCGGCCCGCGAGACCGGCGGCGAGCTGACGAGCGAAGGTCGCCGAGCCGTTGATGTCGGGCGGGAAGGTGTCGGCGCCGATGAGGATGCGCAGGGGGCGTCGAGCGGCCGAGCCGGCAGGGGTGCCGTCGGCGGGGTTCTCGTCGGAGTGGGCGGTGGTCCCGTCGGTCACGGCGTGGTGGTCCCTCGGTCGGCGAACATCCCCGCCACGCTACCTCAGCGCTGATCGGCTCCCGGTCGCTCGTGCGGCGAGGCGTCATTCCCTGAGAGCGGACGGGCGTCGGACTGACCGGGCACGCCGTGGTGGCCGGCGCGCCCGTCGCCGTCGGCTCGGCGCTCGAGCGGCACGGCTTGGGGTTCGGGTTCGACCGGGTCGCCGTCGCCGGTCATCGGCGTGTCCGGGCTCTCGCCGGAATCGAGCGCGCGCCGCTCCGACGTCTCGACCGGGCGCGGCACGGGCTCGACCTCGCCCGTGTCGCGCTGATGAGTCTGCGGGTGGTGCTTCGCCAGCTGGAAGACGCCGAACACGGCCACGGCGCCCGCCACGATCCAGAGGATGATGATCGGCAGCCCCACCTGCTTGGCCTCGCCCAGCACGACGATCGCGATCGCCACCGCGACCATCGGATCGACGACCGTGAGCCCGGCGACGACGAGGTCGGGCGAGCCGACCGAGTAGGCGGTCTGCACGAAGTAGGCGCCCAACGCCGCGGCGCCGATGAGGGCCGCGATCGAGAGGATGCTGAGCCAGTCGAAATCGCCGAAGCGGATGCGCGTGATCACGACCTTCGCGAGCGTCGCCACGAATCCGTAGAGCACGCCCGCCGCGGTGATGTAGAAGATCGCGGGCAGACGCTGGCGGAACAGCGCGAAGATCGTCGCCAGGATCGCGACCACGACGGCGAGGATGATGACGACCGTCAGCAGCTGGGTTTCGTCGATCTTGGTCTCGACCGCCGCGATGGCCGCGGTGATGACGAAGGCGCCGACGCCGATCACGCACAGCGCGATCGCCCGGATCGTGGGACGGTCGAGCTTCACCTTCGAGACGCGCGAGTTGACGATCGAGGTGATGACGAGGCCCGCGACACCGAGCGGCTGGACGACGATGAGCGGAGCGAAACCGAGACTCGTCAGCTGGAAGACGATCGCCAGCCCGAGAAGTATCGTGCCGAACAGCCACGACGGGCGCAGCAGCAGGCGCACGAGCTGACCGATGTTCAGCCCGGCCTTCTCGCCCGTTCCGTGCGACGCCTCCACCTTCGACACGCCACGGTGCTGCAGCTGCGTCCCCAGCGACAGGAAGACGGCGCCGATCAGCGCGATCACGATGCCGATGAGTGTGTTCCACCCGTTCGTGTCGAGCGTGTCGAGGGCGTCATTCACGCGTGCGACCCTACCCGCGCAGCCCCCGATAACCTGGACGGCATGGCCGTTCTCCCCATCTCCATCACGGGAGAACCCGTGCTCCACACCCGGGCCGAGGAGGTCGGCGCGATCGACGACCGCATCCGCACCCTCGTCGCCGACATGTACGACACCATGACCGCGGCGCCCGGCGTCGGGCTCGCCGGTCCGCAGGTGGGCGTTCCCCTGCGACTCTTCGTCTACGACTGGACGGACGAGGAGGGGCGCCGCCACCGCGGCACGGCCATCAACCCCACGCTCTTCATCTCCCCCGGCCCGACGGGCGAACCGGACGAGGACGACGACGCCGAGGGCTGCCTGTCGGTGCCGGGCGAGCGGTTCCCGCTGCTGCGGTCGCAGCGCGCCCTGCTGCGGGCGACGGATGTGGGTGGCAACGACTACGAGATCGAGGCGACCGGCTGGCTCGCCCGCATCTTCCAGCACGAGTACGACCACCTCGACGGGGTGCTCTACGTGGACCGGCTGCAGCTCCCTTTCTCGCGACGCGCGCAGAAGGCGATCCGCAAGCAGGGCTGGGGAGCTGCCGGCGCCACGTGGATGCCGGGAGTCGACGAGCTCGACGCCTGATTTGTCCTGGCCGTCGATCGTTCTCGGCGCCTGACGACCCTCGATGCTGGCTCTGCGCTGGCGTCACACAGCCGGCCGACGGGCACCTGCTCGGAATTTCCTCGGGCGTCTGTCGGAAACTCAGGCAGGCGGCACGTCCGGGCGCCTGACGCGGTGATCCGAGCGACCCGACGAGCTGCGCTGCCTGAGTTTCCGACAGCGCGCTCGCGCCCGGATCCGTGCGGTCGCCGGCGTCGAATACCGAGCGATGAAGCCGACGCAGCGATGCGGGTCGCGCTTTAGAGCGGGACGCCGTGCACGCCGTTGTGGTGCCGCAGGTCGGGGAACGCCGCCGACACGGTGAAGCCGACGCCCGGCGTGCGGTGAGCGCTGAACACACCGCCGAAGAGCTCGCTGCGCTCGCGCATCTCGGTGATCCCCCGGCCCCAGGGCGTGTCGGTCAGCGCCGCGCGGTCGTCATCGGCGGTGTACTCGGCCGGAGCCTGTGGGTCGCGCCCATCGCGCAAGGCCGCCGCGCGCTCGCCGTCGTCGTCGATCTGCAGCTGCAGGCCATCCGTCGACCAGCGCACCGTCACCGCGGCCGTCGTACCCGGGCCGCCGTGCGTCGCGGCGTTCTCCAGCGCCTGCTGCACGATGCGCAACAGCGCCAGATCCGCCGCGGGAGTGAGCGGGAACGGCTCGCCCGTCGACGCGAGCGTCGCCGTCAGCCCGTTGCCCGCGAGCGCTTCGACGAGGCGATCGAGATCGGCGAGTCCGGGAGTCGATCCGAGTTCGGCCGCATCCGCGGCGCCGTCGCGAGCGAGCGTCGACCCGCGTCGCAGATCGGCGAGAGCGCGGCGCGCGGAATCGACCAGCGCATCCGCCGCCCGCACCGTCGACCCGGCATCGGTGCCGGCGATACGGCGGATGCGATCGGCCGCTGCGATCACGTCGGTCAGCGCCGCCGCGGCGAGATCATCGAGTTCGCCGGCGATGCGCAGACGGTCGGTCTGCTCGGCGAGCGTCAGCTCGAACTCCACGCGGTCCGCGCGAGCCTGCTGGGCCGCCGCCCGATGACGCCGTGCCGCACCGCGGGCGACGAGCCAGAGCACGAGCAGCACGACGACCGCGGCCGCCAGGGCGATCAGCACGACGGCGAGCACGGGTGAGACCGTGAGGACGACGGGCTGTACGGACAGAATCACGGTCCGAGGGTAGCGGGCACGGCGTCCGGCGGGAGCGAGTACTGCTCACACGCGGGCCCGGGACTCCGTCGGAATCGTGACGGAGCCCCGGGGCGGAGTGGTTCAGCGCGGTGCTGACGGGTGGCTTCACCCCGTGGACGGGCTGGGATCAGCCGCGCGGCGGCATCGGCGGCTGCTGGTTCGCGCGCAGCACCTCGAGGCGGGCGCGGTACTCCTGCTCTTCGATGTCGCCGTTGGCGAAGCGGTCGGCGAGCACCGCCTCGGCGCTGCGAGCACCGCCGGTCGCGTTCGCGGCCCAGTACGCGTGCGGGCCGTATCCGCCGGCCCAGCGCGCGCGGCGCCAGCGGCGGCCGACGAGGGCGAAGATCAGCGCGAACACGCCGATCCAGAAGAGCGGGATGAGGAAGAACAGCCACGGCGCGCCCCCGCCGACCCAGTGCGGGTGGGCGGCGACGGCGGTGAGAGCTGCTGCGGTGATCATGGTGTCCCCTTGTCGTGAGGCCCGGTTCTTCCGGGATGCCTCCACTCTCGTCGCGGACGCTTCTCGGCGAATCCGCCGCCCGGAGCGGCGCGCTACTCCCCCGAGAGCAATCGCGCGCTCGAGTCCTGCTCCCGTCGGCACGGCGCCGTCGGAAACTCAGGCTGCAGCGTCGGTCCGGTTGACCGGATGCACCTTCGCATTCCGTTCTGCCTGAGTTTCCGACACAGCTCGATGCGTGAACGAGAACCGGACAGCGTCAGTCGGGGCGGCCGGCGCGCACGAGCCCAGTCTCGTAGGCGATCACGACGAGCTGCACGCGATCTCGGGCCAGCAGCTTCGACATGATGCGCGAGACGTGGGTCTTCGCGGTCAGCGGGCTGAGGAAGAGCGCGCGGCCGATCTCCTCGTTCGTCAGTCCCTGGCCGACCAGCCCGAGCACCTCGCGTTCACGATCCGTGAGGGGCGCGAGCCGTGCGTCGTCGAGCGGCCCGCCGAGCGCGTCGGCGACCTGCTCGAGCAGGCGCCGCGTTACGCGCGGACTCAGCAGCGCATCCCCCTCGGCGACGACATGGACTGCTCGGATCAGCTCGACCGGCTCGGTGTCCTTGACGAGGAACCCCGAGGCCCCGGCCTTGATCGCCCGGGCGACGTACTCATCGAGTTCGAAGGTCGTCACGATCACGATACGAGTGCTGGCGAGCTCGGGGCGCTCGACGAGCTGCTCCGTGGCCCAGAGTCCGTCGCCGTCGGGCATGCGGATGTCCATGAGCACGACATCCGGACGCGTGCGCGCGACCACATCGACGGCCTCGCGACCGGTCGCGGCCTCGCCGACGACCTCGAGGTCGGGCTCGGCATCGAGCAGGCTGCGGAATCCGGCGCGGATGAGGTGCTGGTCGTCGGCGAGGACGATGCGGATCACGGTTCCTCCGTCGCGGTGGTGAGGTCGGGGACGTGACGTACGGCGGGTGCTGTCGACCCGGAACCGGGTGAATCCGCCGGCGCGGGCATCGGGATCGGGATGCGCGCCTCGACGCGGAAGCCGGGATCGGCATCCGCGATGCGCAGCTCGCCGCCGAGCAGCTCGGCGCGCTCGCGCATGCCCAGCAGGCCGCGCCCCTCTGGCGCCCCCGCGCGCCCGCGCCCGTCGTCGGTCACCGTCAGCACGATCAGGTCGGGCTGGCTCTCCGACGCAGCGCGAGGCGCGGCATCGCGGCCTACGCCCGAGTCCGGGCGCGCGTCGTCACGGCTCACGGCGCCTCCGGAGTGCCGCGCGAACCGGAGTTCGAGTCGCACCCGCGACGCGCCCGAGTGACGGCGCACGTTCGTGAGCGCCTCCTGAGCGATGCGGTACACCGCGGCCTGCGTCGACTGCGGAACCGACGAGAGCTCCGCCCACGACGGAGCGGCGAGGGTCGCATCGAGCCCGCCGAGCCGGGCGTCGTCGACCAGGGCCCCGAGCCGCGAGAGGTCGGCGGTCGGCAGCAGCGGGGCATCCCCGCCGTCCTCCGAGCGCAGCACGCCGAGCACCGCGCGGACCTCGTCGAGCGCCTGCTTGCTCGTGTCCTTGATCGCCAGCAGCGATGACTCGGCCTGCTCGGGCCGGCTCTTCAGCAGGTGGAGTCCGACGCCCGCCTGCACGTTGATCGAGCTGAGCGAGTGCGCGAGCACGTCGTGCAGTTCGCGGGCGATGCGCACGCGCTCGGCCTGCAGCGCATCGTGCTGCTGCTGACGACGGCGCGTCCGCAGGGCGCGGAACCGCTCGCGGCGGCCGCGCATCGCCTCGCCGATGCCGACGACGACGAGGATGCCGATCGTCACGGCGGCGATGCGCGCCGGCTCCCAGCGGTACCCGACGACGAAGCTCAGCGTGATCGTGGCGACCCAGCAGACGGCGATCGAGACGAAGGCCCAGATGCGCGCGCGACGCACGAGGGCGCTGAGCAGCGCGAAGGCGAGCGAGACGTAGGGAGGGCCGAAGCGCACGTCGGTGAAGAGATCCGCGGCCGCAGCGACCGAGACGATCGCGACGACCGGGCCGGGGAATCGCCTCGCGAAGATCAGCGCGAGGGGGCCGACGAGCGCCAGGCCGACGGTCGCGAGGGTCAGCTGCAGTGAGAGCTGCAGGTAGCGGCTGATCGCGATCGATGCCGGCACCTGGGCGATGAAGCTGATGACCACCGGCGCCCAGAGGGTGAAGCTGCGCGGCATGCGCCACTGCGGGCCGTCGACATCCCAGTGCTCCCCGCGCGGCATGGGTCGATGCTACGCGCGCCCGGCCGCCGGGCCGTCGGCGCGCGGGAGGTGCCGTGTACTCCACCGGGAGTACCTTGCGGCCCGACCGGATCGTCGTCGGAAACTCAGGCGGGGACGCAGCCGCCGCGCGATCCGGCGGCTGGTTCGCTGCGCCGCGTCACCGGCTGCCTGAGTTTCCGACAAGACGGGTATGCCTGAGTTTCCGACAGGACGGGTGGGCCTGAGTTTCCGACAGGACGGACGGGGCGGGGTCGGTGTGGGACGGCGACGCCGGGAACGACGAAGGCCCGGCGTGAACCGGGCCTTCGGATGGCTCCCCCATCTGGACTCGAACCAGAAACCTATCGGTTAACAGCCGATTGCTCTGCCAATTGAGCTATGGAGGATCGCTGCGTTGACAGCCGGATCAGACTACCAGGATTTCGAGTCGCCTCTGACCGCGCGCGGCCTCACCGGCGCGTCGCGACGGAGGCCCACGGCGTGTCGTCGACGCGCACCAGATGGGTCGGCGACGGCACCGCGACCGAGCCGAGCGGATGCGGAGCAGCGACGCCGGTCGCATCCAGCCGGTAGGCGCTCACCGAGTTCGAGAGCTGGTCGGCGACGAGCAGCAGATCGTCGACCACGAGGACGTGGCGGGGCCAGCTGCCCTGACCCTCGACGGCGTCGAGGCCGCTGAGCCGGGCGGCGCTGGGCACGCTCGCCGGTGCGAGGTGCACGCGCGAGACCCGGTTGCTCCCCCGGAGCCCGACGTGCACGACGCCGCTCGCCTCGTGCAATGCGAGCGCGGCGGCATGATCGCCGTCGACGGCTCCGAGCAGCTCGACGGTCTCGATGACCTCGAGCTCCGGCTCGATCCGGATGCGGTGCACGGTGCCATCGAGCTCGCCCAGCACGAGCACGGTGCCGTCGTCGAGGCGCAGCAGATCGCGCGGCCCGGTGCCGGGCGGGAACTCGAGCGAGATCCACTCCTCGTCACCGCGCGGATGGATCAGCACCACCCGATCCGATCCGAGGTCGGCGACGAGGATGACGGTCTCGCTCCAGATGAGCGTCGTGTGGGCGTGCGGCGCGTCCTGCTCGGGTCGAGGACGCCCGCCGACCGCCTGCAGCTCGAGCTCGAGGTCGAGATCCGGCGCGACCCGGTCGCGCAGCCGATGCCGTGAAACCGAGCCGCTGGCGTAGGCGCTCGCGTAGGCGAGCCCGTGACCGAGGGCGAGGTGGCACACCGCCTCGCCTCCGGTCTCGGCGCGCGCGAGCTCGATGACGCCCTCGGCGCCGCCGTCGCCGAGGCCCAGCTGCTCGGCATCGATGCGCGAGGCCGCGTCGGTCGCTCCGACCGCGACGGCCAGCGTCGCGAGCTCGGCGTCGCCTTCGAGCGCGGCATAGAGACGATCGCCCTCGACCACGAGCCAGGACGGCGAGGGCAGTGTCGCGACGAGGCCATCGGAGGTCAGCGCGCCGTCATCATCCACGTGGAGGCGGACGATGCCCGAACCCTCGCCGCCCATGTCGGGTCCGTATCCGCCGACCAGGATCGTCGCACTCACGGCAGCAGCACCTCCGGTGCGGTCGGGATGTGTCGGGTTACGGGTGGCGGACGGTCGCGGAGCTGGGGCAGGTCAGAGCCGCGCGTGCCGCGGGTAGAGCGACGCCAGCGCCTCGACGTAGTCGTGGGTCGGCTCGGCGAGCACCTGCTCCATCTGGCCGAGGCCGACGATCGCACCCGCGTGCATGACGGCGACCCGGTCGGTGATCGACCGCAGCTCGCGCAGGTCGTGGCCGACGACGACGGCCGAGAAGGCGCGCTCGCGCTGCAGATCGGCGAGCACAGCGAGGATGTGCCCGCGCACGAGCACGTCGACGCCCATGGTCGGCTCGTCGGCGACGAGCAGCCGCGGCTCGAGCACGAGGGCCTTGGCGAGGGCGACGCGCTGCCGCTGGCCGCGGCTGAGCTCGTGCGGGAACCGCTCCATCACGGTGAGCGGCAGCCGCACCGCGTCGATGAGCGCGGCGACGTGTCCGCCGGCCTCGAGCCGATCGAAGCGGCGGTCGCGGTCGTAGATCGGCTCGGCGACGTTCTCGGCGATCGTCAGATGGGGAGTCAGCGAGGACTCGGCGTCCTGCGGCAGGTAGCCGACCTCGAGCGCCATGACCTCGCGGGCGCGTCGGCCGTGGTCGCGCACCTGGTGGCCGAGCACCGACAGCGAGCCGCCGACGATGACCGGACCGGGCCCGGTGCCGCGGCGGAGTCGCCCGGCGATCGCGGCCGCGAGCGTGCTCTTGCCCGAGCCCGCCTCCCCCACCACGCCGAGGATGCCGCCGGCCGGAACCTGCAGCGTCACCCCGTCGACCGCGGGCGTCGCGCCGGGGCGCGTCGTGTAGGCGACCGTCAGATCGTCGGCGACCACGACCGGTCCGGTGTGGTCGATGGTGGTGCGCACGCCGATCCCCTTCCGGACGCCGGATGCCGTCGGCGCCGTCGCACTCATGCTGTCACGCTCCGGGCGGGAGCGGCATCCGGGTTCGCCCCGGGCGCCGGGTCAGGCATCCGCGGCCCGGCGGCGCTCCTCGCGACGCTCGGCCTGCCGCACCGGGTCGGGCACGGGGAGCGAGGCCAGCAGACGCCGCGTGTACGGGTCCTGCGGAGACCCCAGCACCTCGGCGGCGCGCCCCTGCTCGGCGACCTGTCCGCGGTGCAGCACGACGACGCGGTGCGCGAGCTGGTCGACGACCGCGAGGTCGTGCGTGATGAACAGCGAGGCGAAGCCGAAGCGCTCCTGCAGCTCGGCGAAGAGCTCGAGCACGCGCGCCTGAACCGACACATCCAGCGCGCTCGTCGGCTCGTCGGCGATGAGCAGCTTCGGGTCGAGCGCGAGCGCGCGAGCGAGAGAGGCGCGCTGCCGCTGGCCGCCCGAGAGCTCGTGCGGGAAGCGGTCGCCGTAGGCGCGCGGCAGCTGCACCGCCTCGAGCAGCTCGTCGACCCGTCCGCGCGCGGCCGAGGCGTCGCGGGCGACGCCGTGCACGATGAGCGGCTCGGCCACGCACTGCGCGATCGTCAGCAGCGGGTTGAAGCTCGTCGCCGGGTCCTGGAAGACGAAGCCGATCTCGCGGCGGCGCGGCCGGAAGTCGCGTTCGCGCATCCCGTTCATCTCGACGCCGAGCACGTCGAGCGAACCGCCGGTGACCTTCGTGAGACCGGCGATCGCGCGCCCGATCGTCGTCTTGCCCGAGCCGCTCTCTCCGACCAGACCGAGCACCTCGCCCGGACCGAGGTCGAAGGAGACGCCGTCGACCGCGGTGAAGCCGGGACGCCCGAGGCGGCCGGGGTACTGGATGACGAGATCGCGTGCGCTGACCAGCGGCGCCGCCGGCTCGGGCTGGGCCCGGTCGACGATCTCGAGCTTCGGCACCGCGGCGAGCAGCGCCTTCGTGTAGTCGGCCTGCGGGTTCGCGAAGAGCTCGCCGACGGGCGCGGTCTCGACGGTCTCGCCGCGGTACATGACCACGACGCGGTCGGCGAGGTCGGCGACGACGCCCATGTTGTGGGTGATGAGCACGATCGCGGTGCCGAACTCGTCGCGGCAGCGGCGCAGCAGGTCGAGGATCTCGGCCTGCACGGTCACGTCGAGCGCCGTGGTCGGCTCGTCGGCGACGATCACGGCCGGGTCGAGCACGAGGGCCATCGCGATGACGACGCGCTGCTTCTGCCCGCCCGAGAACTGGTGCGGGTAGTAATCGACGCGCTCCTCCGGCTCGGGGATGCCGACCCGCCGCAGGATGTCGATCGCCTTCGTCCGCGCCGCGGCCTTGCTCAGCTTCGCGTGGGCGCGCAGGCCCTCCGCGATCTGCCAGCCGACCGTGTACACCGGGTTGAGCGCGGTCGACGGCTCCTGGAAGACCATCGCCGCATCGGCCCCGCGCAGCTGCTGCAGCAGCGCCGGCGACGCCGAGACGACGTCGGTGCCGCGCAGCAGCACGGCGCCGGTCGCGGTCGCGGTCTCCGGCAGCAGCCCGAGGATCGTGCGCGCGGTCACGGTCTTGCCGCTGCCCGACTCGCCGACGATGGCCAGCACCTCTCCCGGCTGCACCTGCAGCGAGACGTGGTCGACGGCGTGCACATCGCCGCCGTCGGTCGTGAACACGACATCCAGGTCGCGGATGTCGACGGCTGCGTCGGTCGACGCCGCACCGGTGGTCTGCGTGGCGCTCATCGGCCCGCCTCCTGGTCGTCGATGCCGGTCGTCGCGGTCGAGGATGCCGCAGCCGCCTCGGAGGCGCTGGTCACACCCACGACATCCGTCGCGGACGCCGGCGAGCCGAGCGGTGCGGACGCCGCCGCGTCCGCCGCGGTCGCGCCGCGACGGCGACGCCGGGCGCGCAGGCGCGGGTCGGCGAGGTCGTTCAGGCTCTCGCCGATCAGCGTGATGCCGAGCACCACGAGCACGATCGCGAGACCCGGGAAGACGCTCGTCCACCAGATGCCTGCCGTCACATCCGACAGCGACTTGTTGAGGTCGTAGCCCCACTCCGCCGCCTTGGTCGGCTCGATGCCGAAGCCGAGGAAGCCGAGGCCCGCGAGGGTCAAGATCGCCTCGGAGCTGTTGAGCGTGAAGATCAGCGGCAGCGTGCGGGTCGAATTGCGCAGCACGTGCCGGAACATGACGCGCGGCGCCTTCGCGCCGATGACCTTGGCGCTCTCGACGAAGGCCTCCGACTTCACGCGCACGGCTTCCGCGCGGATCACGCGGAAGTACTGCGGGATGAACACGACCGTGATCGAGATCGCCGCCGCGAGGATGCCGCCCAGCAGGTCGGACTCGCCGCCCGTGATGACGATCGCCGTGACGATCGCGAGCAGCAGGGTCGGGAAGGCGTATACCGCATCCGCGATGACGACCAGCACCCGGTCGACCCAGCCGCCGAGGTAGCCCGAGACGAGCCCGAGCAGGATGCCGGCGAAGATCGACAACAGCACGGCGAAGACGATGACGAGCAGCGCCGTCTGGGAGCCCCAGATCACGCGCGAGAGCACGTCGTAGCCGCCGACGGTGGTGCCGAGCAGATGAGCCGGGCCCGGGGGCTGCTGCGGCGCGAAGCGGCCGGAGTCGTCGCGCAGCTGGCCGTAGCCGTAGGGCGCGAGCAGCGGGGCGAAGATCGCGACGAGCACGAAGAGGCCCGTGATGATCAGACCCGCGACGAGCATGCCGCGCTGCAGGCCGACGCTCTGCCGCAGGTGGTGGATGACGGGCAGACGACGCCAGATCGCGCGCAGCGACCGGGGGTTCTCGGTGGAGGCCACCGGGGTGGAGTTCAGAGACATCAGAACCTCACTCGGGGGTCGACGATCGCCGCGATGACATCGACGATGAAGTTGGTGACGGCGACGATCACGGCGAGCAGGGCGACGATGCCCTGCACGGCGACGAAGTCGCGTGCCTGCAGGTAGTGCGCCACCTGGAAGCCGAGGCCCTCCCACTCGAAGGTCGTCTCGGTCAGCACGGCGCCGCCGAGCAGCATCGCGATCTGCAGACCCATGACGGTGATGATCGGCACGAGAGCGGGCCGCAGCGCGTGCTTGCGCACGAGACGCGACTCGCTCACGCCGCGCGAGCGCGCCGCATCCACGTAGGGCATCGAGAAGGTGCCGATGACGTTCGTGCGCACGAGGCGCAGGAAGATGCCGGCGGTCAGCAGGCCGAGTGCGACGCCCGGCAGCACCGCGTGCGAGAGCACGTCGCCGATGATGTTCGGGTTGCCGGTGCGGATCGCGTCGATCAGGTAGATGCCCGTCGGGTCGTCGATGCTCGTGATCTGCAGCTCGGTGCGGGCTGAGGCGCGGCCGGCGACCGGCAGCACATCCAGCCAGACCGAGAAGACCAGCTTGAGCAGCAGACCCGCGAAGAAGACCGGGGTCGCGTAGCAGAGGATCGCGAAGATGCGGAGGACCGCGTCGGGCCAGCGGTCGCGCAGGTAGGCGGCCAGCATGCCGAGCGGGATGCCGACGATGAGCGCCACGATCAGCGAGTAGAACGCGAGCTCGAGCGTCGCGCCGCCGTACTGGAACAGGATCTGCGTCACCGGCTGGTGGTCGGTGATGCTCGTGCCGAAGTCGCCGCGGGCGATCTGGCCCAGGTACTCGACGTACTGCACGAGGATCGGCCGGTCGTAGCCGGCCTCGTGGATGCGCTCCTGCAGCTGCGCGGGGCTGAGGCGTCCGCCCTGCGCCGCGGTGATCGGGTCGCCGGTGACCCGCATGAACAGGAACACCATCGTCACGAGGATGAAGACGGTGGGGAAGATCAGGAGGAAGCGCACCAGCAGATAGCGGGCGAGGCCGCCTCCGCCGGACTTCGACCGCGCCGGCTTGGCGGCGGTCGGGGGTGAGGCCGGAGCCTCCGTGGTGGTCGTCATGAAGAGCCTGTCGGGTCGTTCGGCGAGCTCGGGGGTCGGGAGCTCGTTTGTGCGGAAGGGAGGGGACGGTGGTGCCGTCCCCTCCCCCGTGTCACAGCTGCGTCAGCGCCGCGGTCACTTCTCCAGCGGGGCGAAGCGGAACTTGAACGAGGCGTCGAGCGTGACGCCCTTGATGTCCTTGCTCGTCACGACGACCTGCTTGCCGGTGAGCAGCGGCAGGATCGAGATGTCCTGCGCCTCGATCTTCTGCGCCTCCTCGATCAGGGCGGTGCGCTTGGCCTTGTCCTGCTCGGTCTGCTCGCCCTGGATCGCCTTGGTGATGGCGTCGTTCTCGTAGCCGTTCTGCAGGAAGCCGCCGCCGACCGGGTTGCCGTCCGCGTCCTTGCCCGGGAGGAAGAACACGCTCAGGTAGTTGTCCGCGTCGGAGAAGTCGGGGAACCAGCCCATCTGGAAGACGGGGTAGCTGTTGACGCGCTCCTTCGAGTACGTCACCCACTCGGTCGACTTGAGGTTGACCGTGAAGAGCTTGGTCTCCTCGAGCTGGCTCTTGATCGCCGCGTACTCATCCGCCGAGCTCTCGCCGTAGTGGTCGGGGTTGTACTGCAGGTCGATCTGCACCGGGGTCTGCACACCGGCGTCGGAGAGGAACTTCGCCGCCTGCGTCACGTCCGGCTTGCCGTCCTTGCCGTAGAGGTCCTTGAACGGCGTGGATGCACCGGTCAGGCCCTCGGGAACAGCCGAGTAGGCGGGCGTGTAGGTGTCCTTGTAGACATCCTTCGCGAGCGCTTCGCGGTCGACCGAGGCAGCGAAGGCCTGGCGGACGGCGAGCGCCTTGGCCGGGTCGGCCTCGGGCGTCTCGGTGCCGTAGGGCTGCGTGCGGAAGTTGAAGGTGATGTAGCGCGACTCGCCGCCGGGGCCGTCCCAGACCTTCAGCTTCGAGTCCTTGCGCAGGTCGGCGACGTCGGTCGGGGTCAGGCTCCGCGTGGCCGCGTCGATCTCGCCCTTCTGCACCTCGAGCTTCATGTTCGACGACTGGGCGTAGTAGTTCAGCAGGATGCCGGCGTTCTTCGGCTTGCCGAGCAGGCCGTCGTAGTCCTTGTTCGGCAGGAAGCTGATCTGCTTGTTGAGCGAGAACTTCTCGATGCGGTACTGGCCGGCGAAGCCGTCGCCCTTGACCACATCGGCGTCGGGGGTGACCTTCGTCGCCGAGAAGGTGTCCTCGTCGACGATCGGACCGGCCGGGCTCGAGAGCACCTGCGGGAAGGTCTGGTCGGCGCTCTTGAGCTTGAAGACGACCGTGGTGTCGTCGGGCGTCGAGATGCTGTCGAGGTTCGCGAGCAGCGACGACGGGCCGTTGGGGTCGTTGATCTTGATGACGCGGTCGAAGCTGAACTTCACGTCGGAGCTCGTCAGCGCGTTGCCGTTGGCGAACTTCAGACCCTTCTTGAGCTTGACCGTGTACTCGGTCGGCGCCGTGAACTCGGCGGAGGTCGAGATGTCGGGCTCGACATCCGGGCTGCCGTAGGCGGTGTTCACCAGGAACGGGAAGACCTGGGTCTGCACGTTGTACGAGCCGTTGTCGTACGAGCCGGCCGGGTCGAGCGTCGTGAGCTTGTCGGTCGTGCCGACGACGAGCAGGTCTCCGTCGCTGGAGCCTCCTCCCCCGCCGGCGCAGCCGGCCAGGACGACGGCGAGGGTCGCGGTGCCCGCGGCGGCGGCGAGGATACGCGCACGTCGCGAGCTGAAAGCGGAACTCATGGTGATGGTCCTCATCTCTGTGCAGGGGGACGAGCCGTGGCGCGATGCCAGGACGGAGTCATGACAGCGGTGTCGTGCGACGGCGCCCCACAGTCTTAGCACGGGGCGCGGCCCGAACGGGATTCAGCGAGCATTCGGGACGGGATCGTCACCTGCGCGAAACACGCGCCGTCACTCCCCCGTGAGCCGCCGGCGCTGCGTCTCGATCGCGAGCAGCTCGCGGCTCAGCTCGGCGGCGCGGACGCCGTCGCCGCTCGACTGCGCGCGCATCAGCGAACCCTGCAGATCGGCCTTGCGCCGCACGAGCTCGCGCTCGACGACGTTCACCACGACGCGCTGCGCGTAGGCATCGACCTGAGTGCTGCGCGCGGGCAGCGGAGCCACGCCCATCTGGGAGACGAGGCTCGCGTACATGCTCGGCACCTCGCCGGCCACGATCGTCATCCATGCCGGATCCTCGACCCGATCGAGGGCGGCGCCGATTCCGTCGCGCACGACCGAGAGCGTCTCGTTCGAGAAGCGCGAGCGCACAGCCTCGCCGATGAGCTCGGCGCCGATCGCGCCCGGACGCTGCAGGATCGCCATGAGCGCGTCGCGCTCGAGACGCGAGCCGACATCGGTCGGCAGCATCGTGAGGTCGACACGGATCTCGGGCGGGGTCGCGAGCGACGGATCACCGGGCATCCCGCCCGTTCCGGCGCCGCGGTCGTCGTATCCCGCACCCGCGGCCGGGCCATCGTGGCCGCGACGGTCGCCGGGACGCTCGCCGCGGTCGCCGCCGTCCGGTGTGTTCGCGAGACGGGCGCGCGCGGCGTTGACCGCGCGGCCGACCTCGTTCGGGTCCATGCCGAGCCAGCCGGCGAGATTGCGCACGTACCCGGCGTTGAGGGCGCGATCACGGATGCCCGCCACGACCGGCGCCGCCGAGCGCAGCGCCGCGACGCGCCCCTCGACCGTCTCCAGGTCGTGTGCGGCCAGCTGACGCCGCACCATGAACTCGAACATCGGCTTGCGATCGTCGATCAGCTGACGCACGGCGCCGTCGCCGCGGTTCAGGCGCAGGTCGCAGGGATCGAGCCCCGCCGGCGCCACCGCCACGAAGGTCTGCGCCGCGAAGCGCTGCTCCTCCGCGAAGGCTCGCGTCGCGGCCTTCTGACCCGCCTCGTCCGGATCGAAGGTGAAGATGACCTCACCCGTCGTGTCGGTGTCGCCGAGCACCCGGCGCACGACCTTGATGTGGTCGACGCCGAAGCTCGTGCCGCAGGTCGCGACCGCGGTCGTGACGCCCGCGAGGTGGCAGGCCATGACATCCGTGTAGCCCTCGACCACGACGACCTGCTTGCCGCGCGCGATGTCGCGGCGGGCCAGATCGAGCCCGTAGAGCACCTGGCTCTTGTGGTAGATCGGCGTCTCGGGGGTGTTGAGGTACTTCGGACCCTTGTCCTGGTCGTCGGGCAGCAGCTTGCGCGCGCCGAAGCCGATCGTCGCGCCCGTCACATCCCGGATCGGCCAGATCAGCCGGCCGCGGAAGCGGTCGTAGGCGTTGCCGCGGTCGTTCGTGGAGAGCAGTCCGGCGGTGATCAGCTCCTCCTGCGAGAAGCCCTGGGCCTTGAGCGCGGACCCGAGCGCGTCGAAGGACTTCGGCGCGAAGCCGACCGCGAAGTGATCGGCCGCGGCCTCGTCGAATCCGCGGCCGCCGAGGAAGTCGCGGGCGAGCTGCGCCTCGGGAGTCGCGAGCTGCTCGCGGAAGAACGTCTCGGCCGCGGTGTTCGCCGCGATGAGGCGGGCGCGGCTGCCGTAATCGCTCTTCGCCTCGCCGCCGTCTTCGTAGTGCAGCTCGAAGCCGATGCGCCCGGCGAGCCGCTCGACCGCCTCGCGGAAGCTGACATGATCCATGCGCTGCAGGAAGGTGTAGACGTTGCCGCCCTCGCCGCAGCCGAAGCAGTGGTAGAAGCCGACCTGCGGGCGAACGTGGAAGCTCGGGCTGCGCTCGTCGTGGAAAGGGCACAGGCCCTTCATCGACCCCACGCCCGCGCTCTTGAGCGTCACGTACTCGCCGATGATGTCGGCGATGTTGGTGCGCGCCCTCACCTCGTCGATGTCGCTCTGTCGGATGAGGCCGGGCATGGATGAATCCTACTTTTCCGGCGTCGCCTCCGCCGCGCGCTGTCCCCACCCCGAGTCCGTCCCCGGGCCCGCCGTGGTCCAGTGTCGGAAACTCAGGCAAGTGCGGCGATAGCCGTGCATGGATGACGACTCGCCGAGGGCGAGCGCGGGCTCTGCCTGAGTTTCCGACAGACCGCCGAGTGACGTCGGAGCGGCGTCCGGCGGCGCAGCGTCAGGTGACGTGGCGTCAGCCGACGAGGCGCTCGTGGCGGCTCATGGCCGACTGGTCAGTCAGCGAGGCGACCTGGTCGACGATCACGCGACGACGCGCGGTGTCATCGGCCGCGTCGGCCCAGTCGGCCGCGAAGCCGGCATCCAGGTGCTCCGGTCCGGTCGCCCACAGCTGGTCCGCGAGTTCGGTGAGGATGCCGCGCTGCGCCGCATAGAGCGGCTGGCGCGCGTTCGTCGACATGACGTTCGCCGCCACGACGCCCTTGAGCACGGCGATCTCGGCACGGGTCTCGGCCGGCACGACGACGGAGCCGCCGAATCGCGCGAGCGACCCCGAGTAGGCGTGGCGCGTCGCGTGCACGGCTTCGTGGGCGAACCGCCCGATCAGCTGGCTCGTGAGGTTCTTCAGACGCGCGAGGTCGGCCCGGCTGCCGTCCCAGCGGTCGATCCAGAAGGGCAGGCCATCGAGGCGGTCGAAGGCGGCCATCAGGTCGTCCTTGCCGATCTCGCCGCCGATCCAGTCGAACATCGCGTCGACGAGGTCGGCGTGATCGACGCGGGCGCTCAGCGCGCTCACGTCGAGGAAGCCGCCGACGATCGCATCCTCGAAGTCGTGCACCGAATAGGCGATGTCGTCGCTGAGATCCATGACCTCGGCCTCGATGCAGCGGACGCGCTCAGGAGCCCCGGCGCGCAGCCACTCGAAGACCGGGAAGTCGTCGGCGTAGAAGCCGAACTTGCTGCGGCCTGACGGGTCGGGGATGCCGTGCTGCTCGGGCCACGGGTATTTGCAGCTCGCGTCGAGGCTGGCGCGCGTCAGGTTGAGTCCGACGCTCGTGGCCGAGCCGTCCGCCTCACGGCGGAACACCTTCGGCTCGAGCCGCGTCAGCAGACGCAGTGTCTGCGCGTTGCCCTCGAAACCGCCGATGTCGAGCGACCACTCGTTGAGGGCGCGCTCCCCGTTGTGACCGAACGGCGGATGCCCGAGATCGTGGGCGAGGCACGCCGTGTCGACGACGTCGGGATCGAGCCCCAGGCTCGCCGCGAGCTCGCGGCCGACCTGTGCGACCTCGAGGGAGTGCGTGAGCCGGTTGCGGGCGAAGTCGAGCCCGGCGGTGGGACTCAGCACCTGCGTCTTCGCGGCGAGACGGCGCAGCGCGCTCGAGTGCAGCACGCGGGCACGGTCGCGAGCGAAGTCGCTGCGGCGGGTGGAATGGCGCTCGGGCAGCCAGCGCTCGGCATCGACGTCGTCGTAGCCGGGGGTGATCTGCCCGTGCGAACCGTGCGGCTCAGCCACCGCTGTGGTGCAGTTCGGCGGCGGTGAGCTCGGCGCGGAACGACTCCGGCAGCTCGCGGCTGTCGAGCCAGTTCTCGGGCAGGCTCGGGACCTTCGGAGTTCCGGCGCGACCGCGCTGGCCCTCGGCATCCGCGCCCGGGTAGGGCTGGTCGTGGTCGAGCCGCGCGAGCAGCTCGTCGATCTCGTCGAGGCTGCTCGACGCGGCCAGCGCGGCGCGCAGTTCGCCGCCGACGGCGTAGCCCTTGAAGTACCAGGCGACGTGCTTGCGGATGTCGCGGCAGGCGCGGTTCTCGTCGTCGAAGAAGTCGACCAGCAGCTCGGCGTGACGGCGGAACGCGATCGCGACCTCGCCGAGCGTCGGCTCGGCCTTCAGCTCCTCGCCGCGGAACGCCGCCGCGAGGTCGCCGAACAGCCACGGGCGGCCGAGGCAGCCACGACCGACCACGACGCCGTCGCAGCCGGTCTGCTCGACCATGCGCACGGCATCCGCCGCGCTCCAGATGTCGCCGTTGCCGAGCACCGGGGTGTCGGTGATCGTCTCCTTGAGCTTCGTGATGGCCGACCAGTCGGCCGTGCCCGAGTAGAACTCCGCCGCGGTGCGCGCGTGCAGGGCGATGCTCGCGACCCCGGCGCCCTGCGCGGCGCGCGCGGCCTCGAGGTAGGTCAGGTGGTCGGCGTCGATGCCCTTGCGCATCTTGACGGTGAGCGGGATGTCGCCGGCGGCCTTGACGGCGCCCTCGACGATCGCGCGGAAGAGGTCGAGCTTCCACGGCAGTGCCGCTCCCCCGCCCTTGCGGGTGACCTTCGGAACCGGGCAGCCGAAGTTGAGGTCGATGTGATCGGCGCGGTCTTCAGCGACGAGCATCGTCACGGCCTCGCTGACCGTCTTCGGGTCGACGCCGTAGAGCTGGATCGAGCGCGTCGTCTCCGACTCGTGGTGCTGGATGAGGCGCATGCTCTCCGGCGTGCGCTCGACGAGCGCACGGCTCGTGATCATCTCGCTGACGTAGAGGCCCGCGCCGTACTCGCGGCACAGACGGCGGAAGGCGGTGTTGGTGATGCCCGCCATGGGCGCGAGCACGACCGGGACGTCGAGCGTCAGCGGCCCGATCGAGAGCGGCGCGGCGGGCGCGAGAACGGTGGACACGCATCCATTCTCCCAGACGCGGCGAGGCGCTCGCTCCGTTCGCCGGTCCCGCATCCGGGTGGTCCTGGTCGTCGAGGTCCGGCGAGCGTCGGGTGCCGGCTGGGATGATCGGGGCATGAGCGCCCCGCAGGACCCCGCCGACGACATCGCCACCGCCGACGCCGCCGACAGCACCGAGCGCGTCGTGTTCGCGCCGACGTCATCCTCGGCAGCCGGAGAGACGGGCGCGGACTCGGACATGACGGATCGGGTGGTCGCTGACGCGGCGGCGCGCGGCATCCCGATCGAGCTGCAGGCGACCGAGATCGCCGGCTCGCTCGACGAGGCCGCCGCACTGCGCGGGATCTCACCCGCCGACATCGTCAAGACCCTGGTGGTCAAGCGTCACGACGGCGACTACCTGCTGGCCCTGGTTCCGGGCGATCGGCAGATCGCCTGGGCCAAACTCCGTGCGGTGGTTGGCGTCAACAAGCTGCGCCTGCCCGATCCGGATGCGGCGTTCGCGGCGACGGGCTACGTGCGTGGCACGATCACGCCCTTCGGATCGACCACCGCGTGGCCCGTGTACGCCGACGAGCGAATCCGCGGACGCCGGGTCTCGATGGGCGCCGGGCGCGCGGGGCGCACGCTCTACGTGGACGCGGATGCGCTCCTCAGCGGGTTCGATGCCACCGTCGCCGACATCACCAACCCGCGCGACGCGAGCTGACCGCTTGGCGCTAGGCCGAGGTCTCGGCGTCGACGCCTGCACCTGGGATCTCGCAGACGCCGTCGATGCAGACTGGCGCATCCGTGCCGACCATCGTGAATGCGGGCACGGACGCCGCGCCCGTGCCGGTGCCGCTCACGCGCGCACCTCATCCACGTCGTCGGCCGGAGCCGTCGCGCGCTCGGCTGCCACGGTCTCGAGCACCTGCTGGAATGTCGCCGACTCCTGCGCACCCGAGACGCCGTACTTCCCGTCGATGACGAAGAACGGAACGCCGTTGATGCCGTAGGCGGCCGCCTGCGCGACATCGGCCTTGACGTCGGCGAGGTGACGGTGATCGTTCAGCACAGCGAGCGCCTCGTCGCGGTCGAGGCCGATCTCGGCGGCGAGATCGGCGAGGTCCTCGGGACGTCCGACGTGGCGCCCATCCACGAAGTAGGCCTTCAGCAGACGCTCCTTGAGGTCGAGCTGACGGCCCTGCGACTTCGCCCAGTGCAGCAGCTCGTGCGCGAGCACCGTGTTCGTCTGGTGGATGTCGTCGTAGTGGTAGTCGAGTCCGACGCTCTCGGCGATGCCCGTGACGCGCTGGATCATCTGACCGGCCTGCTCGCGCGAGACGCCCTTGCGGTCGCTCAGGTAGTCGACCGGGGTCCCCTCGTAGTCGACGGGCGTGTCGGGAGCGAGCTCGAAGGAGTGGTACTCGACCTCGACGTCACCCCCGAAGGCCTCGGCGGCCGTCTCGAAGCGGCGCTTGCCGATGTAGCACCAGGGGCACTGAACGTCGGACCAGATGTCGACCTTGATGGGGGCGTTGCTCACGACGGGTGCAACGCGAGCGCCCTCCGCCTATTCCCGCCGTGCCGATCCCGCCGGCGCCCTCCCGCACGCGTATCCCGACCCGTCACCCGCTCTCTGCCCCCCTGTTCCCCGCGCTGTCGGAAACTCAGGCGGTGGGTCGGCGCCGGCCCTGTCTTGCAGGCGTCGACGCGAGAAGCGCGCCGCTCTGCCTGAGTTTCCTGCGGAGCGTTCGGCGGAGTGTTCGGCGGCGGAGGTGCGAGCGGCACGGTGGCGGGCGAGCGCGGCGTCGAGCGCCGTCAGCACAAGCGGCCAGCCGTCGCGGATGTGGTCGGCGCCGACGCGCACCGGCGTCATCCCCTCCGTCAGGATCAGCAGGTCCTTCTCGCGGTCGCGCACGAAACGACCCTCGTGGAAGCGGCGGCCATCGCACTCGAGTGCTACGCAGTCGTCGATGAGCAGATCGATGTCACCTCCGCCCGACAGCGGGGCCTGAGATCTGACTCTGTGTCCGCGCCGGAGCAGCCGGATGCGCGTGACGCTCTCCAGCAGGCTCTGCGATCGCGCGTCCATCAGACGCGCAACCCGGCGACCGGCTCGGCCGCATCGCTTCAGGACCCATTCGACGGCGACCCGATCGATCCGTCCTTCGCAGCAGGCCCAATCGAGCGCGAGCGCGGCGACGTCGTCAGGTTCCTCGCGCACGACGCGGACCAGCGCATCCAGAAGCGGCTCGAGAGTCGTGGCATCCGGACCGCGGCGCGGGAGCTCCGCATCCCAGGAGACGCGGACTCGTCGGTCGAATCGGTCACGCGGGCGACGTCGCCCCGTCGAGGATCGCAGTCGCGAATCGCCGTGCCGCACCACCACCCGGAGCACCCGATCGGCCTGCCATTCCCAGACGCCGAGGATGCGGAGCGCGGAGAGGCCCGCGAGCATCCCGCCGACGCGGGCGGCGCGGAACTCGGGATCGTCGGCCTCGCGCGTCGAGTACCAGCCGTTGCGAGCGCGTCGAAGCCGGCCAGTGCGCACCGCAGAGGTGAGCATCCGCTCGGTCGCTCCCGCCGCGAGCAGCTGACGCGTACGGGCGAACCCTCCGGCGCGCTCGACCCACTCCTCGACCTGCATGCGACGAGCTTGAAGTCCCGGCGCCGACGGTGTGGCTCGCGAACCCCGATCGGTGCACAACAGCGGTGATCCGCTCCCTGTGACGGAGTCGTATCGCACGGATGTCGGAAACTCAGGCAGCGGCGCCCCGCCAGACCCGATCGGGCCGGAATCCGGCGAATCCGAGGAGCGCTGCCTGAGTTTCCGACACAGCAGCGGTCGTGAGGCGCGCGGGAAAGTGCGGGAAAGGCGAGGGTCCCGCCGGCCGGTGGCCGACGGGACCCGAAGCGGATCGCGAGCGTGTGCGCGGATGCGGCGCTCAGGCGCCGCGGAGCCGCTCCGCGAGGTAGCTCTCGAGACGGTCGAGCGAGACGCGCTCCTGCGACATCGTGTCGCGCTCGCGCACCGTCACCGCCTTGTCCTCGAGGGTGTCGAAGTCGACCGTGACCGCGAACGGGGTGCCGATCTCGTCCTGACGGCGGTAGCGGCGTCCGATCGCGCCGGCGTCGTCGAAGTCGATCGCCCACAGCTCGCGCAGGTTCGCGGCGAGCTCCTTCGCGACGGGCGTGAGCGCCTCGTTGCGCGAGAGCGGGAGCACCGCCACCTTGATGGGCGCGAGCCGGCGGTCGAGCCGCAGCACCGTGCGCTTGTCGACGCCGCCCTTCGTGTTGGGCGCCTCATCCTCGGAGTAGGCGTCGACCAGGAAAGCCATGAGCGCGCGGGTGAGGCCGAAGGCCGGCTCGATCACGTAGGGCGTCCAGCGCTCGTTCTTGGTCTGGTCGAAGTAGGACAGGTCGACGCCCGACTCCTTCGAGTGGGTCGCGAGGTCGTAGTCGGTGCGGTTCGCGACGCCCATGAGCTCGCCCCACTCGCCGCCGGTGAAGCCGAAGCGGTACTCGAGGTCGACGGTGCGCTTCGAGTAGTGGGAGAGCTTCTCCTTCGGGTGCTCGTACTGACGCAGGTTGTCGGCGTTCAATCCCAGCCCGAGGAACCAGTTCTCGCACTGGTCGATCCAGTACTGGTGCCAGGTCTCGTCGGTGCCGGGCTCGACGAAGTACTCCATCTCCATCTGCTCGAACTCACGCGTGCGGAAGATGAAGTTGCCGGGCGTGATCTCGTTGCGGAAGCTCTTGCCGACCTGGGCGATGCCGAACGGCGGCTTCATCCGCGCGCTCGACACGACGTTGGCGAAGTTCGTGAAGATGCCCTGCGCGGTCTCGGGGCGGAGGTAGTGCAGGCCGGCCTCGTCATCCACCGGTCCGAGGTAGGTCTTGAGCATGCCGCTGAAGGCGCGCGGCTCGGTCCAGTTTCCGCGCTGACCGGTCTCGGGGTCGGGGACCTCGTCCCAGCTCTCCGGCTCGCGGCCGTGCTTCGCCTCGAAGGCCTCCCAGAGGTGATCGGCGCGATAGCGCTTGTGGGTCACGGTCGACTCGACGAGCGGGTCGGTGAAGACCTCGACGTGGCCGGACGCCTCCCACACGCGCTTCGGCAGGATGACGCTGGAGTCGATGCCGACGATGTCGTCGCGCGTCTGCACCATGAACTTCCACCACTGGCGCTTGATGTTCTCCTTGAGCGCCGTGCCGAGGGGCCCGTAGTCCCACGCGGAGCGCGAACCGCCGTAGATCTCGCCCGCCTGGTAGACGAACCCGCGGCGCTTCGCGAGAGAGATGATCGAGTCGAGGGCGGACGGCTGCTTGGCCACGAAGTGCTGCTCCTGGAGGTTCTGCCGGGCTGGATGCGCGGCGAGGGCGTTGGGGCGTCCAGCCTAGCGGCGGGCGGCCACGGCGAGGTGCGGGCGCAGCGGCGCGAGCGCGTCGGCGGCGCGGGCGACATCCTCGGCCGTGTTCCAGAGGTGGAAGGCGAGCCGGACCCGCCCGGCTCGGCCCGAGGCGCGGAGCCCGGCGGCGCCCAGCGCGGCGAGGGCTGCTCCCTCAGGGTCGGGCCAGGTGACGATCGCCTGACGCTGCGGCGCGCATCCCAGCGTCGTCGCCAGTAAGTCGCCGAGACCGCTCGCGTGCTGCCAGACCTCGGCCATGTCGAGCTCGGCGAAGAGCGCGATCGACTGCTCGGCTCCGACCCACGCCTCCCAGGCCGGCGAGACGTCGAAACGGCGGGCGTCGGCGGCGAGGTGGATGTCCGGCCCGTAGCAGCTCGCCCAGACGTCGTCGCCGGCGTACCAGCCGGCCTGTCTCGGAGTCACGAGGTCGGCGAACTCGGGCGAGATGGTGAGGAACGCGACGCCGCGCGGCGAGCAGAGCCACTTGTAGGCGTGGCCGACCGTGGCGTCGAAGAGCGCGGCGTCGACGGGATGGACTCCCGCGGCCTGGGTGAGGTCGGCGAGCGTGCGCGCGCCGGTGCGGTGAGCGGCGGCCACGATGTCGGCGACCGGGGCGACCTCTCCCGTCGCGGACTGCACGAGCGAGAACGCGGTGAGCCAGGTGCTCGAGGTCATGGCATCGGGGAGGTCGGCGAGCGGGACGACGCGCGTGCTCACCTCGGTGCGCACGAGGAAGGGGTACATGAGTGAGGCGAAGTCGCCGTCGGCGAGCAGCACCTCAGCGCCCGCGGGCACAGCGTCGGCGATCAGTGCGACGAGAGCCGAGGTCTGGGACCCGATCGCGACCCGGTCGACCGGCACCTGCACGAGTCGGGCGTAGGCCTCGCGGGTCGCGCGCACGACGTCGTCGTAGCCCTTCGCGTCGCGACGACCGGATGTCCACGCGTCCAGGTCGGTGCGCAGGGCCTCGACCGCGCGTCGGGGCGGGAGTCCCGAGGTCGCGGCGGCGAGGTATCCGCGCGCGCCGGCGAACTCGGCGGCGGCGTCGGCGAGGATCAGCGCGGTCATGAGTCCACGGTCCCGCGCGACGTAATATTGCACAACAGGATGTTCCGATTGGATGACCGTGTCTAGGGTTATGCATATGGACCCCGAGATCGACCTCCACTCGCTGCGCATCGTGCGCGCGATCGCCGAGCACGGCAGCATCTCGGGCGCAGCCCGCGCTCTCGGCTACAGCCAGCCCGCCATCAGCCAGCACCTCCAGCGCGCCGAGAGCCGGATCGGGATGCCGCTCGTGCAGCGGGTCGGACGCGCATCCCAGCTCACCGAAGCGGGCGAAGCCCTGGCGCGACACGCGGTGCAGATCGGCTCGGCCGTGGAGGCCGCAGCGGGCGAACTGGCCGGGCTCGCCGGCCTCGAGCACGGGCGCGTGCGGCTCGCGGCGTTCCCGACCGCCTCGTCGACCCTCGTGCCGGGACTGCTCGGTGCGCTGCGAGCCGCGCATCCCGGGCTCGCCGTCAGCTACGTCGAAGCCGAGCCGCCCGAGGCGCTGAGCCTGCTGCGCGACGGGCTCGTCGACCTCGCGATCACCTTCGCCTACCCCGGCGACCGCGCCGACCCGCACCGGGACGAGAACCTCGAGGTCGTCGAGCTCTTCGCCGATCCGGTGGCGGTCGTGCTGCCCCGGTCGCACGCGGAGGCGGATTCTGAAGCCGTGGAGCTGACGGCCCTGGCGGACGAGCGCTGGATCGCGGGATGCCCGCTCTGCCGAGGACATCTGCTCGCCGCCTGCGAGGCGGTCGGCGTCGATCCCGACATCGGACTCGAGACCGACAACTCGACGGCCGTGCTGCACCTCGTCGGCGAGGGACTGGGGGTGGCGCTGCTCCCCCGCCTCGCGCTGCGCACGGCGGCGGTGCCGGAGACGGTCGTCGTGCGGCCGACCGCACCCACCAGCGATCGAGCGGTGCGGATCGTCGGGCGCGTCGGCGGCCGCCGAGTGCCCGCGATCGGTGCGACGCTCGCGATCGCCGAACGACGCTGGGCCGGGTTCGCGGCGGTCGCACCGGAGGCGGCCGTCGTCTGAGCGACGGACGCGCTCAGGTCCGCAGCGTCACAGCGTCGACATGTTCGGGTCCGGGCTGTCGGATCGACGGGCCGGCGCCGCGGTGCGCAGGCGTGTGAGGACGCCGTGCCGCGTGTGCGCACCCGGGTCAGCCGGAGACGACCGCGTCGCCCCACTCGGCCGCGCATCCCGTCGGAAACTCAGGCAGGGCGTTCCCGGCCGGGCATCTCGCGCTGTCGGCCGACCGCTGTGCCTGAGTTTCCGACAGAGCGCGGCGACGGCGCGGTGGCCTGGGTGCTGGCGCCGTCGCGCCGGGGCAGGCTCGGCCGGGCCGGGTCTGGCGCGGCCGGGTCTGACGTGGCCGAGAGATGCCGGCTCAGCGCATCGGCGTGGGACGGGTCGGCGCCGAGCGGATCCTCAGGGCGCCAGCGCTCGCACGCGATCGACCGCGGCCGCGAGGGCCTCGGCGACGCGCACGGCATCGTCGTTCGTGAAGTCCGACGCCAGAGTGAAGCGGATCGCGGTGCGGGCGACATCCTCGTCGTAGCCGAGCGCCAGCAGCACGTGCGAGGCCTCGTCGCGTCCGGCGGCGCAGGCCGAACCGCTCGAGCCGATCATGCCGAGCTGCTCGAGCTCGAGCAGCACCGCCTCTCCGCTCACGCCGGGCAGCACGAACGATGCGGTTCCGGGCAGCCGGCCGCCGGCATCCCGCTGCGCACCGATGTCTCGCGGCTGCCCCGAGACCACGGGTCCCGGCGAGCCGAACGACGACGCTCGCGGATCCGCGCCCGTCAACGCGGCGATCGCCACCCGGCGCTCGACCTCGTCGATCAGGGCGTCGCGCGCGACGGCGACCGCGGCCGAGCGCTCCTCGGTCTCGGCGCGCGTGGACTCCAGTGCGACAGCCAGCGCGACCGCGCCCGCCACGTTCTCGGTGCCGGAGCGGCGTCCGCGTTCCTGACCGCCGCCGGCGATCACCGGCTCGAGCGGGATGCCCGCCCGGACGGCGAGAGCGCCGACCCCCTTCGGTGCGCCGAGCTTGTGCCCCGAGATCGTGAGCGCGTCGACACCCAGCTGTCCGAGCCCGACCGGGAACCAGGCCGCCGACTGCACGGCATCCGTGTGGAACGGGACGCCGCGCGCGTGCGCGACCTCTGCGAGCTCGGCGATCGCCTGCACGGTGCCGACCTCGTTGTTCGCGTGCTGGATGCTCACCAGGGCGGTGTCGTCGCGCAGTGCCGCCGCGAGAGCAGCCGGGTCGACGCGACCGGCCCGGTCGACCGGGAGCAGCGTCACGCTCGCTCCGTGGAGGCGCTCCAGCTGCTCGAGGGCGGCGAGGACCGCTTCATGCTCGATCGGGGTCGTGACCACGTGTCGTCCGCGCGGTGACGCGAGCACGATCCCCTTGACGGCGAGGTTGTCGGCCTCCGTTCCGCCGGAGGTGAGCACGATCTCGGACCCACGGCATCCGAGCTGGGCCCCGATGCGGCGGCGGGCATCCGCCAGCCCCTCGGCGGCGCGACGGCCGAGGTCGTGAGTGCTCGACGGATTCCCGAATTCGCCGGTCAGCCACGGCCACATCGCCTCGAGCACCTCGCGGCGCACCGGCGACGTGGCGGCGTGATCGAGGTAGAGCATGGCGGGGCCTAGCCCACCCGCACGTCGAGGCCCAGGTCGAGCGCGCGCACACTGTGCGTCAGAGCGCCCACCGAGATCACGTCGACGCCGGTGGCGGCGATGGCCGCGACGGTCTCGAGTGAGACCCCGCCGCTCGCTTCGACCAGAGCTCGTCCGGCGACCACGGCGATCCCCTCGACGAGCTGCTCCGGCGTGAAGTTGTCGAGCATGATCGTGTCCACGCCGGCGCTGACGACCTCCTCGATCTGGTCGATGCGATCGACCTCGACCTCGAGGTGCGTCGTGTGGCCGAGGCGAGCGCGCACGCTCCGGATCGCATCGCCGAGCCCGATGCCCTGCGCCTGCAGGACGGCGAGGTGGTTGTCTTTGGCGAGCACCGCGTCGCTGAGCGAGAAGCGGTGGTTGTGACCGCCGCCGTTGCGAACCGCGTGGCGTTCCAGCGCGCGGAGTCCCGGGGTGGTCTTGCGGGTGTCGACGACGCGGGCCCGGGTTCCCGCGACCGCGTCGACGTAGCGCGCAGTCTGCGTGGCGATGCCCGACATCCGCTGGGCGAGGTTCAGCGCGACGCGTTCGGCGCGCAGCACCGAACGCGCGCTGCCGCGCACGATCGCGAGCTCGGCACCGGGTGCGAAGCGGTCGCCGTCGACGGCGAGCAGCTCGACCTCCGCCGTCGGCTCGATCAGCGTGAACGTGCGCGCGAAGACCTCGATCCCGCTCAGCACGCCGGCCTCGCGCGCGGCCAGCACGGCGATCGCCGGCGCGCCGGCGGGCAGGAACGCCTCGGAGGTCGCATCGCCCCAAGGGGCGTCTTCGGCCAGCGCGCGGCGGAGGACGTCATCGATCTGCTCGGGGGTCATGCCAGGGTCGCTCTCGTCGTGGTTCCTGTGGAGGTGATCGTCGTCGCGGGAGCATCCGCCGATGTCGGAAACTCAGGCGAGCCGGTGGCGGACCGGGGTCCGTCACTCGACGAGCTCGGCGCGGCGGATGCATGACTCGCGCGCTGGATCCAGCTGACTCGGCGCTGCCACGCCGGGTCCGGAGCCGGGTGGTCACGCCGGAAATGGGCGCCCCGCGACTCCTCGCGATAGCGCGCGGCATCCACGATCAGAGTCGCGAGTTCCGCGAGATTCCGGGCCTCCAGCGCCGCGATGTCGCCCGGCGCCGCCGAGTCGCGAGGGATCGCTGCGAGCAGCCGGCCGGCCTGCTCGAGGCTCTCAGCCGACCGCTCCAGACCGACGTGGTCCCACATGATGCTCTGGATGCGGGCGATCTCGTCGGCGTGAGACTCCGACGCCGACTCGGGGCGCTCGAACGGGTCTGCCTGAGTTTCCGACAGGCCGACGGGAGTGCTGGCGTGCGGCGGCGCGACCGGCGCGACCGTGCGCACCTCGCCGCGCGGGAGCGGCGCGAGCGGGCGCCACGCCACGTCGAGCGCTGCGGCGGCGCGCTCGGCGAAGACGAGCGACTCGAGCAGCGAGTTCGAGGCGAGGCGGTTCGCCCCGTGCACGCCGGTGCAGGCGGCCTCGCCGACGCAGAACAGGCCGGGCAGGCTGGTGCGTCCGTCGACGTCGGTGCGGACGCCGCCCATCCAGTAGTGCGCTGCCGGGGTCACGGGGATGGGCTCGGTCGCCCAGTCGAATCCGTGGGCGCGCGTCGTGGCGGTCAGGCCGGGGAAGCGGCGCTCGAGATAGTCGGCGCCGAGCACGGTCGCGTCGAGCAGCACCGGACGCCCGTTCTGGCGCGCCATCGCCGCCGCGATTCCCCGGGCGACGACATCGCGCGGAGCCAGCTCGCCATCGGGGTGCACGTCGAGCATGAAGCGGCGCCCGTGCTCGTCGAGCAGCACACCGCCGTCGCCGCGCACCGCCTCCGAGATCAGCGGGGTTCCCGGAACGGCCAGCGCCGTCGGGTGGAACTGGTAGAACTCGACGTCGGTGAGCTCGGCTCCGGCTCGCCACGCTGCCGCGACGCCGTCTCCCGTCGTCACGGCCGGGTTCGTTGTGTGCGCGAAGAGGCGACCGGCGCCGCCGGTCGCGACGATCACCGCATCCGCCGGCTCGACGATCAGACCGTCGGGCCCGAGCAGTTCAGCGCCGACGATCCGGCCCTCGCTGAGGATGAGCTCCGCGAGGGCGGTGTTCTCGTGCAAGGCGACCGCGGAGGCGCGCACAGCCGAGAGCAGGGCGCGCTCGATCTCGCGGCCGGTCGCGTCACCGCCCGCGTGCACGACGCGGCGCGCGGAATGAGCGGCCTCGTGCCCGCGCGCGAGCTCGCCCGAGGCACGGTCGCGATCGAAGGCGACGCCGAGCTCGATGAGCTCGCGCACGCGGGCGGGCCCCTCCGAGGTCAGCACGCGCACGGCCTCGGTGTCGGCGAGCCCGTCGGCAGCGCGCAGCGTGTCGGCCGCGTGCGACTCGGCGCTGTCGTCAGGGAACAGCGCGGCCGCGATGCCGCCTTGCGCGTAGGCGGTGTTGGCTTCGCCGGCCGCGGCCTTCGTCACCAGCACCACGTCGTGCCGCTGGCTGGCGCGGTACGCGGCGATCAGGCCGGCGATGCCCGAGCCGACCACCAGGACGCGCACGTCAGGCTCCGATGACCGGCGTGACGCCGGCGCCGGCGGTCGCGCCCGAGCCCGCGTTCGCCACGTCGCCGCCCGACGCCGCGACCGCATCCGCCACACCCTCACGCGAGCGGGGCGCCGGCGCGTGCGCCGTGCTCGCCGGGGCGGGGTCGCCGGGCATCGGCTTCGGGCGGAGGGCGAGCATCCGCTCGAGCGCGAGCCGCGCATCCACCGCCGTGACCTCGTCGACCTCGATGACGTTGGGACTGCGGCCTGCGGCGAGCTCCTCGAGAACCCAGGCGAGGTAGCCGGGATGGATGCGGTACATAGTCGAGCACGGGCAGACCACCGGGTCGAGGCAGAAGATCGTGTGCTGCGGGAACTCGGCCGCGAGCCGGTTGACCATGTTGATCTCGGTGCCGATCGCGAAGGTGGTCGGCTCGGTGGCCGCGGCGACGGCCTTGCGGATGTAGTCGGTCGATCCCGCCTCGTCGGCGGCGTCGACGACCTCCATGGGGCACTCGGGGTGGACGATCACGCGCACGCCGGGGAACTCGGCACGGGCAGCCTCGATCTGGCCGACGTTGAAGCGCTTGTGCACCGAGCAGAAGCCGTGCCAGAGGATGACGCGGGCGTCGTGCAGCTGCTCCGACGTCGAGCCGCCGAGGGGCTTGCGCGGGTTCCACATCGGCATCTGCTCGAGCGCGACGCCCATCTTCTTCGCGGTGTTGCGCCCGAGGTGCTGGTCGGGGAAGAACAGCACGCGCTGTCCGCGTGCGAAGGCGTCTTCGAGCACGGTCTCGGCGTTCGAGGAGGTGCAGACGATCCCGCCGTGGCGACCGCAGAAGCCCTTGAGCGCGGCGCTCGAGTTCATGTAGGTGACCGGGATGACCGGCACGCGGCCGTCGGCATCCGGCTCGGTGCCGTACAGCTCCTCGAGCTGCGCCCAGCACTCCTCGACCGAGTCGAGGTCGGCCATGTCGGCCATCGAGCAGCCCGCGGCCAGGTTCGGCAGGATCACGTTCTGCGTCGGCTTGGCGAGGATGTCCGCGGTCTCGGCCATGAAGTGCACGCCGCAGAAGACGATCGTCTCGGCCTCGGGCACCGTCTGCGCGGCGTTCGCGAGCTGGAAGGAGTCGCCGAGGAAGTCGGCGTGCTGCACGATCTCGTCGCGCTGGTAGAAGTGGCCGAGGATGACGACCCGGCTGCCGAGGGTCTCCTTGGCGGCGCGGATGCGGTCGTGCAGCTGGTCGTTCGAGGCGAGTCGGTACTCCTCGGGCAGCGCTCCCTGCCGCGGAGCGCCGACGGGGATGACGTCGCCCATCGACGATCCCGGGCCGTAGCCGGTGACGCGGTCGAACTCCCACGGGCCCTTGGCGAGGTCGGGGGTGCAGCTCGCACCCGCACCGGTGGTGCGGATGGTCTGGATGAGGGTGTCGACGGAAGGCACGAGGTTCTCCTAGCTGCGTGCGCTGAGCGGGCCGTTGTCGACCAGCTCGATGTCGGCGTCGTAGCGATAGAGCCGCGGCGGACGATGACGACCCCCGGTCACGTGCTGCTCGGTGCGCACGATCGCGGGGCTGGATTCCACCTGGCGGCGGAAGTTGGCGGGGTCGAGCGGCTTGCCGAGCACGGCTTCGTGCACCTGGCGCAGCTCGCTGAGGGTGAAGGTCTCGCCGAGGAAGGCGTGGGCGATGCGCGAGTACTCCATCTTGGTGCGCAGCCGCCAGAGGGCGTAGTCGACGATGAGGTTGTGGTCGAAGGCGAGCTCGGGCAGGGCGTCGGCCTCGAACCAGCGCACGTTGTCGTCGACGGTGGAGGCCTCGGCCTGCTCGGCGCGCACGAGCGCCCAGTAGACGATGGAGACGACCCGGCCCGTCGGTGAGCGGTCGGGCTCGCCGAAGGCGTAGAGCTGTTCGAGGTAGGCCGGCTGCAGGGCCGTCGTCTCGAACAGCTTGCGGGCGGCGGTCGCGCTGAGGCTCTCGTCGAGGTCGGCGACGCCGCCGGGCAGCGCCCAGCGTTCGGCGAAGGGATCGCGCGTGCGGCGCACCAGCGGAAGCCAGACGCGGGCGGCGCCGTCGGCACAGGGGCGCAGGGCGAAGATGACGGTGGAGACGGCGAGGTCGATGCCGGGCATCTGCGTCTCCGTTCTCGGGATGTCATCCGCGTCAGTCGTCGAGACGGCCGGCGCGAGTAATAGTCGTTGTGACTTGAACAGAGTCTAGCACTTAGGGTCCGCGCGACACTAACCGGGGCGGCGCACGTCGATCTCCGAGGGCACGGTCCGCGGATCCGGTGTCGACGACGGTGTCGACGGCGGTGTCGATGCCCGCTTCCGACCGCGGCCCTCGCCCTCGTCCTCCCCCGGCGCTACCGTGAGCGCATGAGCACTGCTCGGGATGCCGCGATCGACGTCGCGCGCGGCCTCGCGATCATCGGCATCGTGCTCGGGCACGTCGAGCGGGGACTCATCCGCGCCGGGCTCCTCGATGGATCGCTGCCGGGCATCGCGACCCTCGACCGCGTCCTGTACCTCGTGCACCTGCCCGTCTTCGCGCTGCTCGCCGGCCTCTTCGTGGCGCGCGGCGTCGAGCGCGACGGCGCCGCCCGCTACCTGCGCGCGCGACTCGTGCTCTTCGCCTGGCTCTACCTGCTCTGGTCGCTGCTGCAGGGACTCGTCACGGTCGCGCTCTCCTCGCTCGTCAACCGTCCCCGCTCCCCCGTCGAGGTGCTCGAGCTGTGGGTGCCGAAAGACCAGTTCTGGTTCCTGGGCTGGCTCATCGTCGCGACGACGATCGCGGCGCTCGTCCTGCCCTGGCGTGGAGGCGCCCGCCGCGTCGTCGGCCTGGTCATCGCGATCGGCTCGCTCGGATTCTGGGGCCTCGGCTGGAGCGTGGTCGGCGGCTCCGGGCTCGCGCTGACCGGCTTCTATCTGGTCGGATGCCTGGTCGGCTCGCGCGGCCTGCAGCGCGTGCTCGGTCGGCTGGGACCCGTGCGAGCTCTGCTCGCCGCGGCGCTGCTGTCGGCGGTGCTCGCCGCCGTGCTCGGCGGTGCGACGACGGCGCCGACCGAAGGCGGCTCCGACCGCACCCTCACCTCCGTCGCGCTCGGCGTGCTCGCCTCGGTGCTCGGCACCGCCGCGACCCTCGCGCTCGCCCGTGCGCTGTCGCGCCTCGGCCCCCTCACCCGCCTGCTGGCGCTGCTGGGCGAGCGCTCGCTGGAGATCTTCCTCGCGCATATCCTCGCCACCGCGGGCGCTCGCATCGCCCTGCAGCGATTCGGAGTCGACGACCCGACCGCGCAGATCGTGCTCGGAACGGCGGCGGGCCTCGCCTTCCCCCTGGCGCTGTGGTGGGCGCTCACCCGACTGCGGCTCCCCTGGCTGTTCTCTGCACCTCGCGCCCTCACCGGCGTCGGCCGTGCTGGGGTGTGACCGTGCTCTCCGCCGACCAGCCGCTGCCGCACCGCCCCCGTCGTGTGCTCGTCTGCGGGGTCGCGGGCAGCGGCAAGACGACGCTCGCTGCGCGACTCGGCGGCATCCTCGACCTGCCGCACACCGACATCGACTCGCTGCACTGGGGTCCCGCATGGACGCCGCGTCCGCAGTTCTCCGACGACGTGGACGCCCTGATCGCCGGGGAGCGCTGGGTCACCGAGTGGTCGTACCGGCTCGTGCGCGAGCGGCTGCTCGACCGCGCCGACCTGCTCGTCTGGATCGACCACCCGTTCCGGGTGACCTTCCAGCGCGCGGCGCGACGGACGGTGCGCCGGCGGCTGCGCCGCGAGGTGCTCTGGGCGGGCAACGTCGAGCCGCCGCTGCACACCTTCTTCACCCGGCCCGACGACAACATCCTGCGCTGGACCATCGCCACGCGCGACAAGTACCGGCAGCGCGTGCCGCGGATCGCCGCCGAGCGCCCCGACCTGACGATCGTGCGCCTCGGCAGTCCCGCCGAGGCGGCGCGATTCGCCCATCGCCTGATCACGCATCCGCCACGGTGAGGGGAGACGGCTGGCGCTCGACCGCTGACGCCCACCCGCTGGCGCCCGACTCGCGCCGCGGCACGAGGAGCTCAGCGCGATCCGACCCCGTTCAGCCGAGCGCGGCCGCGAGCTGGCGCGCGTACATCACGCGCCCGTGCAGATCGGCGCCCGTGCCCGGGTGCGTCACCGGAACGTCGCACACATGCGCGAAGCCGGGCGCCTGCACGGTGATCTGCACGTAGCCGACCACCCGCTGTTCTTTCACGAGCAGGAACAGCAGGCTGAACAGGGTGATCACGAAGAACCCGACGATCGCGACGACGATCGCCCACGTCGGGATGCGCTGCTCGACGCGCGAGTAGTCGGTCGCGACGATGTTCGCCCCACGCAGCGGCACGGTGCCGCTCGGGGTGAAGATCCACTGACTGCTGACCTGGATGTCGCCCGCCACGACCAGGACCGGATCGTGCGGGTCCGGGGTGAGCTGCGACACGATGACTCCTCGGGTTCGTCGCTCGAGCCTAGCGGCGTCGTCACCCGGCCAGCGCGAACGCGAGCAGCCGCAGCCCGACGACGAACAGCATGACGAACAGTGCCGCGCTCAGGGCGATCAGCGCGGGCCAGCGGAACCCCGGCCGCAGGCGGCGCGCCGCACGAGCAACGGGCTCGGTCGTGACCGCCCCATCGGTCTGCGCGATGAACTGGCCGCCGACCGTGTCGAGCAGCGCGAACACGCCCCGCATCTCCTCGGGCCCGAGGTGCAGCAGGGATTCGTGCGGCGGCCGGAAGAGCAGCCAGTCGTCGACGATCTCAGCGCCCCACGCCCCCGCGTGGTCGATCATCGCGGCCATGACGTCGGGGGTCAGCACCGCCCCGGCCGGACAGAGCAGGGTGAACCAGCGATCGAAGTCCCCCTCCAGCGACAGCCGTTGCGCGATCGCCAGCGGGTCGGGCTCCACGCCGGTCGGCTCGAGATAGATGTGCGGAAGCCGACGGTCGAGTCGCACCGCGAGCACCGGGCGGAACTCGTGAGTGACGACGCCGCGTCCCTCGTCGCGATCGAGGATGGGCGTGCCGAGCACGAACGGACGACCCGACGTCGGGCGCAGCACGCCGACCAGGCGCGGGTTGCGGCGAGGCAGATGGAAGACGGGGTGCGGCAGCTCGATATCGCGCTCGACCGGGTCGGAGCGGAATCCGTTGTCGCCGGCGAAGCGGGGAAGCCGGGACGTGATCTCCGCCCGCCGCACGCCGTGACGGACGCGGAAGACCTCACGCCGCCAGAGGACCAGTCCGAACGCCGCCATGGTGCACGCCGAGCACGCGGCCAGGACAGCGCCGACGAGAGCCGTTCGCGCATCCCCGCTCCGGCTCAGGAGGAGTAGAATCGCCGTGAACCCGCCGATCGCACCCACCGTGATCACCAGCACCAGGGTGAGCGAGAATCCCGCGACGAGACGTGTCGGCATCCGTCGCGTCAGCACCAGGACGGTCGGCTCGCCGGATCGCGGCTCCAGTGCGCTGGTGTCGAGAGCAGCGGCACGGGGCCAGTCGCCCGGCCCGGCGCCGGGATTCACAACGGAAGCCACAACTGGATCGCCAGAATGGCGGCCATCATCGCCAGGATCCCGCCGAGCAGCCCGATCGCGACGAGTGGCCAGGGCCGGTCCGCGGCTCGCAGTCTCCGCACACGCTCGGGAGGGAGCTCGGTCCGGCGCGGGCCGTCGGTCTGCTCGGTGAACTGCTGCCCGACCCGTTCGATCACGCGGAACACCGCGCGGAGCCCCTCGCCGTCGAGCGCGTCGAAGGTGAAGAACCAGGGCACCAGCAGCAGCTGGTCGTCGACGATCTCGACCCGCCAGTGCGGGATCTCGTCGATCAGCGCGGCCATGACGTCGGGAGTGAGCACGGTCAGCGCCTCGACCTCGGCGCCACGCGGGCAGTACAGCCGGAACCAGCGGTCGAAGTCGCCCTCGAGCGACAGGCTCTGTCCCGGCGTCCGATCGTCGAAAGGCGCACCGCTGCGCGATTCCAGGCGGATGTGCGGAAGCGGACGATCGAGGCGGATCGCCACGAGCGGCCGCGCGATCGTGGTGCGCTCGCGCCCCTGCCCGGACTCGGCGCGGTAGGTGCCGGCCACGACGTCGCGCGGGCTCGGGGGCCGCAGGACCCCCTCGAACCGGGCATTCTCGACGCCACGACGGTGGAACATCGGATGCGGGAGCCACAGCCCGGGGTCGGTCGCGAGATACGACATCCCGTTGCGCTCGGCGAACTCGGGGAGACGGTCGGTGATCCGGGCCCGCAGAGCGCTCTGCGCGCGGACGGAGCGGTTGCTCGCGCGGAAGTCGAGCGCCGACACGACGACCAGAATCGCGGTGACCGCGATCAGCGCGACGGCGCCCACCGGCCGCGCCGGGTCGGCGGAGAGCAGGATCACCGCTTTCGGCAGGCCCACGACGACGAAGGTGACCGCCGGCACGAGAGCCAGGAAGAACGTCGAGGTGCTTGCCCTCGTGCGCAGCGGACCCTGCAGGAGCGGAGTGAGCTTCTCGCCCGGACGTGGCGCGAGCATCTCCACACGAGCTCGTCGGCCCGGATCACGACATCCTCAGCCCGCCGTGGACGGTCGAGCGCCCGGCGCATCCACCGCTCCCCCGAAGCGACGTGCTCGCTGGGCGAACAGCCCGACGGCCTGCCACAGATCGGTGCGCGAGAAATCGGGCCAGAGGGTATCGAGGAAGACCATCTCGGCATACGCCGACTGCCAGAGCTGGAAGTTGCTCGTGCGCTGCTCGCCCGAGCTGCGCACGAACAGGTCGACGTCGGGCAGATCGGGGGTGTAGAGGTGCTTCTGGATCGTCTTCTCGCTGATCTTCCCCGGGTTGAGCCGACCCGCGGCGACCTCGGCGCCGATCGCGCGCACGGCATCCGCGATCTCGGTGCGACCCCCGTAGTTGACGCACATCGTGAGGGTCATGGTGCTGTTGCCCGCGGTCAGACGCTCGGCGAACTGCAGCTCGTCGATGACCGAGCGCCACAGCTTCGGCTTGCGTCCCGCCCAGCGCACGCGGACCCCCCAGGCGTTGAGCTGGTCGCGACGCCGGTGCAGCACGTCGCGGTTGAAGCCCATGAGGAACCGCACCTCGTCGGGGCTGCGCTTCCAGTTCTCGGTCGAGAACGCGTAGACGCTGAGGTGCTTGACGCCGATCTGGATCGCTCCGGCGACGACGTCGAGCAGCGCGGCTTCGCCGGCCTGGTGCCCCTGGGTGCGCGTGAGGCCCTGACGGTTCGCCCAGCGGCCGTTGCCGTCCATCACGATCGCGACGTGCTCGGGCACCGCCGTCGACGGGATCGCCGGCGGGTACAGGCCGGTCCAGTCGACGGGCTTGAAGTCGACGGCGTCGCGGTGGGTGCGCAGGAAGCGCGAGGGATCGGTCATCGGGTCGATCGTGCCATGCGCCGCTCAGCCCCCGGCGCCGCGACGCTCCCGGATGTGCCGGAAACTCAGGCAGCGCCGTCGTCGGGCCGCCGACGGCGGGGGTCCCGAGTCCTTGCGCGCACCGGCTGCCTGAGTTTCCGACAGGGCGGCCGGAGCGCGACGCGCTCGGTGCGGGTGTCTGATCTCGCGTCGGAAACTCAGGCGGAGACGTCGTCCGACGGCGGCGGCTGGACGGCTCGGGCCGAGCAGAACGGCCTCTGCCTGAGTTTCCGACCCGATTCGAGCGCGCATTCTTGCGAGGCGCTGGGCGGTGGGTCGTGGCGCTGGCGCGGTCAGGGGGCGGGGATGCTCGGGGCCGGCGGGCGGCGGTCGAGGGCGGCGGTGCGGTCGACGTGGGTGAGCGAGCGCAGACCGCGCTCGAGGTGGAACTGCACATAGGCGGCCACGACGCCCGAAGCCTGGCCGCGGGAGCGCTCGTCGCTGTCCTCGGCCGCGTCCCAGTCGCCCGCGAGCAGCGCCCCGAGCAGACTCAGCGTCGCGACGTCGAGCCGCGGCGTGCCCGGCGGCGCGACGGCGTCGGCGACGACCCCGCCGAGCTGTGGCGAGAAGGCCGTGTGCGGACCGGATGCGCCGGTCACCGCGCAGTCGACGAAGGTCGGCGCCCATCCGGCGATCGAGAGCGCGCGCAGCAGATACGAGTCGAGCGTCAGTCCCGGCGTGTGCTCGCCGCGCGCGAGCGAGCGCAGCGCTCCGACCAGCAGCAGGTAGTGCTGCAGTCCGGCGTCGTGGTCGGTGAGCCGATCGGCGGTCTCCACCATCGCGGTCGCCGCCGTGTACCGCGCGTAGTCCCCCACGATGTCGGCCCCGTAGGCGCCGATCGACTCCGCTTGCTGCACGATGTCGAGGCTGCGGCCCTCGTAGCACTGCACGTCGGCGACCATGAACGGCTCGAGCCGCGAGCCGAAACGCGACGCGGTGCGCCGCACGCCCTTGGCGACGGCCCGGATCTTGCCGTGGCGTCGGCTGAGCATCGTGACGATGCGGTCCGCCTCACCCAGCTTGTGGGTGCGCAGGACCACGACGTCGTCACGGTAGGTCGGCACCGGGACATTCTGCCTCCGACCCCCGACTCGCGCCGGGAGCCCACTCGGGCCGGGCCGCACTACCCTCAGCCGAGGACGGGTCGCGTGGCCCGCCGGGAGGAGCACCCGATGTCGTACGCCGTGGACTTCACCGAGGTCTCGACCGTAGGCCTGGAGTCATCGCCGGTCGCGGATGCGCTGGCGGGCCTGCGCGCGAACGAGGCCCGCTACTTCAAGAACAAGTACGACCACGTGTTCACGACCGAGCCGGCCGCCGAGGCGTCGGCGACGATCGACTGGGTTCACGGCATCCTCGCCGACGAACGCGACCTGGTGATCGCCTCGACGCCGCTCGAGGCCACCGAGTTCGAGGTCGAGGGGATCAAGATCGCCTACGTGTTCTACGAGAGCGGGCTCTCGATCAACGTCATGTACACGCTGGCGGATGCGGGAAAGCGGGCGGTCGGGTTCAAGCTCTCCGACGGGATGGAGGTGCCGGTCGAGCTCGCCGACAAATTCAAGTTCGCCCGGCAGAAGTCGAAGCTCGCCGGAACGATCCGCGGATCGTTCTTCGTGATCAAGAAGGAGCACTGAGCTCGGGATCGGCCGCCCCGGCCGGCCCTGCGGTCGGCACCGGCGAGATCGGCGCCGACGTGCACGCCGACGCCGCCGTGCTCAGATGAGCGAGCGCAGCAGCTGCTCGGGCGAGACGCCCTCGTCCTGAGCCCGCGCCAGGAGGCGGCGGTGGTCATCGGCATCGAGTCGCACGACGACCTCGATCTCGGTCGGGTCATCGAAGTCGAACAGGGTCGCCTCGGCCGGCAGGTCGCGATCGGAGAGTCCGTCGTCGCCAGTACCGGGTCGGGTGCCGGTGCTCCCGCGCGCCTCGCTCGACGCTGCCGCGGTGCTCGTCGTCGGTGCAGCGTTCGTCGTCGACGCGGCTGCACCGGCCGGTTGCACGACGGCCGCTGCGCTGGATGCCGGCGCCGACTCGCCGAAGCCCGGGCCCGCATCCACGTCGCGTCCGCGCTGATACGCCTCCGCCGCCGCGCGCGCCCGCACGTCGGCGGCCTCGTTCAGCCCGTGCCCGGCGTGACCCTTGACCCACTCGAAGCGGTAGCGGCGGCCCGCGATGGCCTCGTCGAGCTGCTGCAGCAGGTCGACGTTGAGCACTGGCGCGCCGTCGCGCTTGCGCCAGCCCTTCGACTTCCAGCCCGGCATCCACTTCGTCACGCAGTTGATGACGTACTGGCTGTCGCAGAGCACGAGCAGGTCGTCGTCGAGGTGCGCGGTCGCCCGGAAGAACTCGAGCACCGCCTGCAGCTCACCGCGGTTGTTCGTCGCGTGCGCCCAGCCGCCGGCCGCCCAGTTCTGCTCGTCGACGAACCACGCCCAGCCGGCCGGCCCGGGATTGCCGAGTGCGGATCCGTCAGCGGCGGCGGTGATCGTCATGGGGCTCCCTCCGCGCGTCATCCGACGCGCCGCATCCAACCCTAGGGCGCGCCGACGACGTCGCGGATGCGCACGGTGCGGGTCGACGAGCGGCACACTGGGCAGGTGTCCAGCGCCGCCTTCACGATCCCGCTGTGGGCCGACCTGCTCTCGATCGGCATCGGCAGCCTGCAGGGCGCTCTGTTCGCGGCCGGGTTCCGCGATCGGCGGCTCGACCTGCTCGGCGTCGCGATCATCGGTATCGCCACCGGGTTCGGCGGCGGGATCCTGCGCGACGTGCTGCTGTCGCAGGTGCCCGCGGCGCTGCAGACCAACTGGCACCTGCTCGTCGCGACCGGCGCAGCGCTGCTCGGCATGGCGCTCGAGCGCATCTTCCACCGGCTCCGGCACCTCATCACGGTGCTGGATGCGCTGACGCTCGGCCTGTTCGGCGCGATCGGGACGACGAAGGCGCTCGCGCTCGGACTGCCGGTCGTGCCGTCGATCTTCCTCGGGGCGCTGACCGCCGTGGGCGGGTCCATCCTGCGCGACCTGCTGCTCAATCTGCCGATCGCGCTGATGCACGTCAGCTCGCTCTACGCGGTCGCGGCGATCGCCGGGACGACGAGCCTCGTCGGACTCGTCGCCCTCGGCGTGCCGATCGCGACCGCAGCGACGGTGTGCGTCGCGATCACGGTCGTGATCCGGGTGCTCGCGGTGCTCTTCTCGTGGACGCTGCCGGAGCAGCGAGCGCTCGCCTGGCGGTTCGCCTGGCGGCGCTCGGTGCGGGAGGCGGAGCAGCCCGGCCCGGACTGATTCCGCCCTGTCGGAAACTCAGGCAGCGACGCAGTTCGCGCGGATGTCGGAAACTCAGGCAGCACCGCGCGACGGCGCTCGAATCCGGGGCGTCCCTGCGGCGCCTCCCGGGACGCGCCTGAGTTTCCGACGAACCGGCGGGAGGCCGGATCGCCTGAGTTCCCGACATCGCCGAGGCGGGTAAACGCTCCGGCGATGTCAGAACGGGATCAGACGGCGGCGAGCTCCGGCGCTGCGTCGCGCAGACGCACGGCGCGGTTGACCGCCGAGACGACGGCCTTGAGCGACGCGGTCGAGATGTCGGCGTCGATCCCGACGCCCCAGAGGCGCTGGTCGCCGACCTGCAGCTCGACGTACGCCGCCGCCTGCGCGTCGCCCGAGGCCGAGAGCGCGTGCTCGACGTAGTCGTAGAGGCGCACCTCGTGACCCTGCTCGGCGAGGATGCCGAGGAACGCCGCGATCGGGCCGTTGCCGACGCCGGTGGCCTGGGTCGTCTCCTCCCCCACGCGCCAGCGGATGTCGAGCTCGATCGAGCCCGTCATCTCACTCGCCGTGCGAGTCGAGAGGATCTCGTAGCGCCCCCACTTGTCATCAGCCGCGGCGGCCGGCAGGTACTCGTCCTGGAAGACCGACCAGATCTGGTCGCTCGTGACCTCGCCGCCTTCGCTGTCGGTCTTCGACTGCACGACCTGGCTGAACTCGATCTGCAGGCGACGCGGCAGGTCGAGCGAGTGGTCTGCCTTGAGCAGGTAGGCGACGCCGCCCTTGCCCGACTGCGAGTTGACCCGGACGACGGCCTCGTAGCCTCGACCCAGATCCTTCGGGTCGACCGGCAGGTAGGGAACGGCCCACTCGAGGTCGGCCACCGGGGTGCCCGTCTCGACCGACCGGCGCTCCATCGCCTCGAAGCCCTTCTTGATCGCATCCTGGTGGCTGCCGCTGAAGGCGGTGTAGACCAGGTCGCCGGCCCAGGGGCTGCGCTCGGGAACACGCAGCTGGTTGCAGTACTCGGCCGTGCGACGGATCTCGTCGAGGTCGCTGAAGTCGATCTGCGGGTCCACGCCCTGCGTGAACAGGTTGATGCCCAGCGCGACCAGGTCGACGTTGCCGGTGCGCTCGCCGTTGCCGAACAGGCATCCCTCGATGCGGTCCGCGCCGGCCTGGTAGCCGAGCTCGGCGGCGGCGATCGCGGTGCCGCGGTCGTTGTGCGGGTGCAGGCTCAGGATGACGTTCTCGCGGTGGTTCAGGTTGCGCGACATCCACTCGATCGAGTCGGCGTAGACGTTCGGCGTCGCCATCTCCACCGTCGAGGGCAGGTTGATGATGACCTTGCGCTCGGGCGTCGGCTCGAGCACCTCGAGCACCTGGTTGCAGATGTCGCGGGCGAACTCAAGCTCGGTGCCGGTGTAGCTCTCGGGCGAGTACTCGTAGTAGACGGTCGTCTCGGGGATCGTCTTCTCGTACTCGCGGCAGAGCCGCGCGCCCTCGAGCGCGATGTCGACGATGCCCTGCTCGTCGGTGCGGAAGACGACCTCGCGCTGCAGGATGCTCGTCGAGTTGTAGAGGTGCACGATCGCCTGCTTGGCGCCGCGCAGCGACTCGTAGGTGCGGGCGATGAGGTGCTCGCGGGCCTGAGTCAGCACCTGGATGGTGACGTCGTCGGGGATGGCGCCCTCGTCGATGAGGTTCCGCACGAAGTCGAAGTCGGTCTGACTGGCCGACGGGAAGCCGACCTCGATCTGCTTGTAGCCCATCTTCACGAGCAGGTCGAACATGATGCGCTTGCGCTCGGGGCTCATCGGGTCGATGAGCGCCTGGTTGCCGTCGCGCAGGTCGACCGCGCACCAGAGCGGCGCGGTGTCGATGACCTTGGCGGGCCAGGTGCGGTCGGGGAGGTCGGTGCGGAACTGCTCGCTGTAGGAGCGGTAGCGGTGCACCGGCATCGGGCTGGGCTTCTGGGTGTTCTGCATGATCGAGCTGGTCTCTCCGGACGAAGGGGATGTCAACAGCCGTCGACAGACTCCGCGACGAGGGAGGCCGTCAGATCGAGACCTCGTCGCGGCAGCTAAGAAGGAGCTGGCCGAAGCGCACGTCAGCAGGCTAGCACCGTCGGCGGAGCGTCCGCCCCGCGGCGCTGTCGGAAACTCAGGCAACGCGCGACGGAGCAGGCGCCGCGCACCCGGATCACAAGGATCGGGATGCACGGCGCCTGAGTTTCCGACAGGTGCTCCGAGCACATGGATGCGCGCGGCGCGGGCCCGGGGAACGCACGGCCGAGTGGGGCGGCGGGGCGAGCGGCCGGGCGGACCGGCGGCCGGGCCGGCCGGCGGCCGGGTCGGGCGGCGTCAGTCGACCGCGAGGGCCGTGACCGGGGCGACGCGGGTGGCGCGGTGGGCCGGCGCCAGGGACGCGACCCAGGTGAGCAGCGCGGCGGCGACCACGATGACCGCGAGCAGCGTCCACGGCACCCCCGGCAGCACGAGCCCCGGGGATCCGTTGATGCTGCCGAGCAGCGACTGCGCGCCGCACCAGCCGTAGAACGCGCCCAGCACGAGCCCGACGAGCACGGCCGTGCCCGTCAGCTGCGCGCTCTCGACGGTGATCATCGTGCGCAGCTGCCGCACGCTGAAGCCGAGCGCCCGCAGCAGGCCCAGCTCGCGGGTGCGCTGCACGACGCTGAGTGACAGGTTGTTGACGAGCCCGACCGCGGCGATGAGCGCGCTGAATCCGACGAGCACCGAGAACACCGCCTGGATCGCCGTCAGGATCGTGTCGGTGCCCGCGTAAACCTCCGGCTGGTCGGCCTGCGCGGCGTGGATCATGTCGCTGAAGCTCGCGATCGCGACGCCGAACATCGTGATGAGGGTGACGCCGATCACGACGCCGATCGTGGTGCGCGAGCTGCGTTCCGGGTAGCGGAGCGCGTTCTCGGATGCTAGCCGGGCCGTGGGCGCTCGCCCGAACAGCCGGCCCACGAGACGCAGCGCCGGCGGCATGATCAGGTGGGCGCCGGCGATGAGTCCGCTGAAGGAGAGGATGCCGCCGACGATGCCGATGAGCACCCCGAACGGCGAGATCAGGCCGATTCCCACGCCGAGCAGCAGCACGGCGGTGCCGAGCACGAACAGCACGATCGCGGTCACGGTGCGCGTCGGACGGCGCACGAGCTCCTCGCGCCCGGCCTCCTGCGCTCCGCCGATGGCCTGCAGCGGCGTGACGGCGAGCACGCGGCGGGAGCCGATCCACGAGGCCGCCCAGGTGGTCAGCACGACCGCGACCATCGGCACGACGACGACCGGGTTGAGCCAGCCGAGTCCGTAGCCGATGTCGGGGATGGTCGAGGTCGCGACGGCGAGCCGGTCGAGCCCGACTGCGAAGGCGGTGCCGATCACGACGCCGAGGAGGGCGCCGATCACGCCGACCGTGATGCCCTCGCGCGCGATCCCCCGGCGCTGCGCCTGCGCGCTGTCGCCGATGAGGCGCAGCAGCGCGATCGTGCGGGCCCGCCCGGCGACGATCGTCGCGAAGGTGTTGGCGGTGACGACGGCGCCGACGTAGATCGAGATCGCGATGAACACGAGCGCGAGGATCGAGAGCATGAGCGGCAGCGTCTCGGTGCTGCGCCCAGCGGCGGGATCCTTCGTGATGAGCGCTCCGAGGAAGCCGGTCACCTGCAGGAGCGCCACTCCGAACGCGGTGCTGAGGGTCGCGACGGTGATGCTCGAGGCGTGACCGCGCAGGGCCGCCGTTCCACGCGCGCCGCTCACGCCGCACTCTCCATCGCGAGCATGGTGCGCGAGATCTCCTCGGCCGACTGGCGCGGACGGTCGTCGACCACGACGCCGTCGGCGAGGAACAGGATGCGGTCGGCATAGCTCGCGGCGACCGGGTCGTGGGTGACCATCGCGATCGACTGCCCGTAGTCGCGGCTCGCCGTCGACAGCAGCGAGAGCACCTCGCGGCCGGTGCGCGAGTCGAGGTTGCCGGTGGGCTCGTCGGCGAAGACGAGCTCGGGCCGTGTGGCGAGAGCGCGCGCGATCGCGACGCGCTGCTGCTGCCCGCCCGACAGCTCGTGCGGCCGGTGCTTCAGACGCGGTCCGAGGCCGAGCGCGGCGATCAGCTGGTCGACCCAGGCCTTCTCCTGCGCGTTCGGACGACGTCCGTCGAGCTCGAAGGGCAGCAGGATGTTGCCCGCGACATCGAGCGTCGGCACGAGGTTGAACGACTGGAAGACGAAGCCGACGCGACGGCGGCGCAGCAGCGTCAGCTGGGTGTCGCCCAGGCCGCCGATCTCGGCGTCGCCGAGCCACACGCGGCCTCCGGTCGGCGAGTCGAGGCCGGCCATGATGTGCATGAGCGTCGACTTGCCCGAGCCGCTGGGACCCATGATCGCGGTGAACTCGCCGCGGCGGATCCCGAGGGTCACGTCCCGCAGCGCGGTCACCTCGCCGGCGGCGCGGCCGTAGCTCTTGGTCAGGTTCTGCACCCGGGCGACGAGGCCCATGTCGGTGGTCGTGATCTCCATGTCCTCGACGCTACGGAGCGGGCTCGGACCGGTCGTCCGGCTGCGGGAGGTCCGACGTCATCCGACGGGATGATCCGCCGATCAGACCGGCGTCGCACACGCCGACGGTCGTCGCCGTCGCCGAAGGGAGAGCGGCGACGGGCGGCGGCGGCCTCCGCGATACCGCGTCAGTCGGTGAGCCGGTTCTCGTACGCGTAGACGACGAGCTGCACGCGGTCGCGCAGACCGAGCTTGGCGAGGATGCGGCTGATGTGGGTCTTCACGGTCGCCTCGCTGACGAACTCCTGCGCCGCGATCTCGCTGTTGCTGCGGCCGGCGGCCGCGAGCAGGAAGATCTCGCGCTCGCGCTGGGTCAGCTCACCGAACTCCGGCGGAGGCGCGGCGGCCGCGCTGCGCGACCCGAACTGCTGGAACAGCTCCTTCGTGGCCGAGGCGGCGATCACCGACGTGCCAGCGTGCACTGTGCGGATCGCGGCGAGCAGGAACTCGGGGTCGGCGTCCTTCAGCACGAAGCCGCTCGCGCCGGCGCGGATCGCGCGGGCCGCCGCCTCGTCGAGATCGAAGGTCGTGAGCACCAGGATGCGCGGGCTCTCAGCCCCGGCGGCGCGCGCCTGCACGATGCGCGCCGTCGCGTCGATCCCGTCGAGGACGGGCATGCGGATGTCCATGAGGATCACGTCGGGCTTCGCCGAGGCGGCGAGCGAGATGCCCTCGACCCCGTCGCCGGCCTCGCCGACGAACTCGAGGTCGGGCTGCGAGCTCACGAGCATGCGGATGCCGGTGCGGAACAGGGCCTGGTCGTCGACCAGGGCGACGCGGATGCGGTCGGTCACGGAGCGGGGTGCCTCTCGTCGGCGGGGGTCGGCGCCGGGAACGGCGCGTCGGGGTTCGGGGTGGTCGCGCGAGCGCCGGCGTCGAACGCGACGGCCCCCGCCGGCGTTCCGGCCTCGGCGGGCAGCCAGGCGCGCACGACGAACCGCGCGCCCTCCGCTCCCGCGCTCAGCGTGCCGCCGACGAGGTTCGCCCGCTCGGTCATGCCGGCGAGGCCGTGGCCCGGGTGCGCGTTGGGCGCCGCATTCGGACGCAGGGCGCTCGCGATCGAGAGGTGCAGCCCACCTGGAGCCCAGTCGAAGCGCAACTGGACCGCCTCGGCGGGATCTCCGTGGCGCAGGGCGTTCGTCATCGACTCCTGCACGATCCGGTAGATCGCGAGCTGAGTCGGCGTGGGGAACGGCAGTGCGACGCCGGAGCCGCCGACCTCGATCGCGAGTCCGGAGGCGCGCATCTGCTCGTAGAGGCGCTCCAGGTCGGCGATCGCCGGCTGCGGGGCGTCGCCCTGCTTGTGGCGCAGCTGCGCCAGCAGCACGCGCACGTCGGCGAGAGCCTCGCGCGAGGTGGACGCGATCGTGGTGAGCGCCTCATCCACTGCCTCGGGATCCGTCTTGCGCAGATACCGTGCGCCGTCGGCCTGGGCGATCACGACGGCGAGCGAATGGGCGACGACATCGTGCATGTCGCGGGCAATGCGGGTGCGCTCCTGCTCGGCGATGACCTCGTAGGACGCTGCGGCGGCCTGGGCGCGACTCACCCGGGCGCGGAGCCCGATCGTCATGAGCAGGCCGGCCGTCCACGACAGCAGGAAGCCGGCGAGAGCCGCGCCGAAGAGGAATCCGCCGACGAGGAGGTAGCGGGCCGCGTCGCCGAGCCCCGGCATCCCGTTCGACAGCATGGGCACGATCTGGATGTAGAAGGCGACGCAGAAGGCGCCGAGGAACGACGAGGCGAACCCCATCCAGCGCACGAGCCGCGTGCCGTGCGCCGCGGTCGCGAAGAGCACGCCGAGGATCAGCAGGTTCGACGGCCCCGGGCTGGGGATGCGCGCGAGCATCTCGAGGATCGCCACCGCCCAGGTGATGCCGAGCGCGAGACCGGGGGCGAGGCGGCGGAACACGAGCGCGATGCCGAAGCCGATCAGAGCGAGCGGTTCGGCCGGCATGCCGCTCGCCAGCAGCAGCGCGGGCCAGATGAACACGACCACGATGCCCGCGGGCACGGCGATGTCGACCGTGAGCTGAGTGCGGGTGAGCGGACGGAACACGCCTCCACGGTAGGCCAGACCGGCGACGGGGTCGCCGCTCGCGGCCGGATATCCGTCGCTCGGGCGTCGCAGATCATCCTGCGGTCGTACGCGGGCCAGCGCGGGCCGGCGCGACCCGCCTAGGCTGGTCGGCATGGCCACGGTGGATCTGACCGAGCAGGACTTCGAATCGACCATCCTCGAGGGCGGCATCGTCCTCGTCGACTTCTGGGCCGACTGGTGCGGCCCCTGCAAGGCCTTCGCGCCGATCTACGACGCGGCGAGCGGCGACAACGCCGACATCGTGTTCGGCAAGGTCGACACCGAGGATCAGCGCGGTCTCGCCGGCGCCGCCGAGATCCAGGCGATCCCGACGCTCATGGCCTTCCGCGACGGCATCGGCGTGTTCAAGCAGGCCGGTGCGCTCCCCCGCCCGGCACTCGACGAGCTGATCACGCAGATCCGCGCGCTCGACATGGACGGCATCCGCGCCCAGATCGCGCAGCAGGAAGCCGGCGACACCGCCGCCGGCGAGTAGGCGCCGCGGCGCCCGACCCCCTGGTCGGTCCTAGCGCGTCGCTCCCATGAGGAGCTCGACGCGCAGCCCGCGTCGAGTCTGCACGATCTCGACCGGGATGCGCGGATTGTCGCCGCGATCCTCGAGGCGACGCAGCGTCTGATCGACGACGCTCTCGAGTCCGCGCGGCACCACGCCCACGATCCCGCTGACCCGGCGGCCGAGGAAGACGCGCACCTCGATCGGGGCGTCGACGCGCTCCTGTTCGATCGTGCGCGCCGCCACGATCGTCTCGAGTTCGACGCCCTCGTCGGCCGCGAGCCGGGCGACCGACGCGATCTCGTCGGCGTTCGGCTCGGCCGCCGCGAGGCGGATGCGCACGCCCGCCTTGCGCGGCACGAGGTCGTAGTCGTAGTCGTCGAGAGCGCCCGTTCCGCGGTCGGTCTTGGGGAGAGCCGGATCTCCGATCTCGTCGCGGCTCCAGGGCCAGCTCACCATGCGGCCGCCTCCTCGGCGATCGTCGCGTCGTCGACGAGACGCAGCAGCACCTTGCCGGAGAGGTGACCTCGCCGCAGGTGCGCGTAGGCGTCACCGAACTCCTCCAACGCGAACTCGGCATCGATCGGAACGCGCAGCTCGCCGGCGGCGATCAGTCCCGCCAGTTCAGCGAGCTCGTGGATGCCCGGGGTCAGGGAGTGCCCGCCGACGTTGGTGACGCCGAGACGCTCCACCGCGGCGGGATCGGTGATCGTGTTGATGCGCCCTGACGGCACCCCGAGGACGAGGGCGAGTTCGATCGTGCCGTGTCCCGCCTGGTCGAGCACCGCCGTGATGCCATCGGGGGCGAGCTCGCGCAGACGCGCGTCGAGACCGTCGCCGTAGCGGACCGGCTCGACCCCCAGGTCACGCAGCAGCGCGTCGTTGTCGGGACCGCAGCTGCCGATCACCCGGGCGCCTGTTCGCACGGCGAGCTGTGCACTGAACACGCCCACGCCGCCGGCGGCGCCGCTGATGAACACCGTGTCCTCTGCGCCGAGATCGAGGGATGCGACGCTCGCCCACGCGGTGCGCCCGGCGATGTCGAGCACGCCGGCGACCGCGAAGGGCACCGTGTCGGGGATGGCGACGACCGCATCCGCGTCGACGACCAGGTGGTCCGCCTGCGCGTGGAACCGTGCGCCGCCGAAGACGCGGTCGCCGATCCGACGCGTGGTGACGCCCTCGCCGACGGCGTCCACGACGCCGGCGAAGTCGTTGCCGTTGACCGAGGGCATCGTCGGCGTGTACCGCGAGTTCGCGCCGCTGAGGATCTTCCAGTCCACGGGGTTGAGCCCCGCGGTCACGACCCGCACGCGGATCCGGCCCTCGCCGGGCTGCGGGATCGGCACGTCGTCGAGCTGCAGGGAGTCGACGCCGCCGAGACGGTGGAAGCGGACGGCTCGATCGGTAGCGCGCATGTCTCGAGCGTAGACGCGGCACGTCACTCGGACGGGGAGGTGCAGTGACTGCAACGATGGGGAAGAATCCTCGCGAACCACACCAGGGAGTCATATGAGCGACCAGTCCGTCCCGCCCGTCCCCACCCCGCAGCAGTCGGCGCCGCCCGCGGGCTACGACCAGCCCGCGCCGCCGCCGACTCAGCCCGCCGCAGCGCCGGGCTATTCCGCGACGCAGTACGGCGCGACACCGCCGTTCCCGACGCCGGAGGGCGGCGCTCCGACCCTCAACCCCTACGCCGTGCAGCCTGGCGGCATCGCGCAGCCGCAGTACGGCCAGCTTCAGTACGCTCAGCCGCAGTACGGGCAGGCTCAGTACGGCGCCCCCGACGCCTGGTCGTCGGCCCAGCAGGGCCCGCACGCCGGCTACGGCCTCAGCGCCACCCCCGCCGGCGGGATGTCGTCAGCGCGCAAGTCGGGTCTCATCGCCATGCTGGTCGGGTTCGGCATCATGCTCGTCGGCATCGTGATCACGGTCGGCACGTACCTGTCGTCCGCCCACGGCGGCACCTACTTCGTCGCCTGGGGCGCGATCATCTTCGGCGGCATCCGCGGCGTCATCGGACTCGTCCGCCTGATCCGCGGCTGACCAGCTGCGCCGCACCGCTCGCATCCGCGCCGGAACACAGAAGCGGGCCACCACCCGAAGGTGACGGCCCGCATCCGTACGTGGAGGCGAACTCAGTGACGAAGGCCGAGGCGCTCGATCAGCGAGCGGTAGCGCTCGATGTCGATGTCCTGCAGGTAGCCGAGCAGGCGGCGACGCTGTCCGACCAGGAGGAGCAGGCCACGACGCGAGTGGTGGTCGTGCTTGTGCTCCTTCAGGTGCTCCGTGAGGTCCTTGATGCGCTTGCTCAGCAGCGCGATCTGCACCTCCGGGGATCCGGTGTCACCGGGCTGGGTGGCGTACTCGTCGATGATCGCCTTCTTGGTGTCTGCATCCAGTGCCATAGAAGGATCCCTTCTCTCGTTGCGCGGTGCGCGACGCGGGGTGCGTGCGCTCTCTCTATCCGCGGCCGTCGTGACGGCAACCTCGCAAGATTAGCAGGCCTCGGCGGATGCCGTGACCGCGCGAGCGGAGAAGCTCAGAAGCCGAGCGCGACGCCGAGCTGGACGAGCGCGTCCGGAGCGGCCACCGCGAGGGCCCCCAGCAGGCCCGCGGCGCCCGCCGCGCTGCCGAGCGCGGTCCAGAGCACCCGGAGTCGACGCGCGAAGCGCACATCGAGCTCGAGACTGCGGAAGCGCTGCTCGACGTCGATGTCGGCGTCGTCGATCGCCTCGACCGACTGCTCGCGCCATGTGCGCGGCTGCTCGGCGACCGCGCGCAGCAGCGTCACGGTCTGCGCGTCGAGACGGCGCGGCGCGCGGCCCAGAACCCGCTCGAGCTCGGCCGGCGTGACGACGGTGACCCCGTCCGCGTGGCCGCTCACCCGCTCGGCGCCGACGGCCACGACGAAGGCGCGCACCTCGACCTCCGTCCCGAGGGCGACCGAGAGCCGGCTCTCGGCGTCGAGCCGCTCGGCGACCGCGGCGCGCAGCGCGTCCGACTCCGCCCCCGCGAGCTCGAAGCCCTCGGCGGTCAGCGGACGACGGGCGGCGGCGCGGGCGACGACGGTGAAAACGCCCGCGGGTCCGATGAGCAGGTGGTCGACGTAGCCGGAGCGGCCGACCGGGATGCTGTTGAGCACGGTCCAGGGCTCCCCCAGCCCGGCGAGCACCGCATCCAGGCGGCGCTCCCCCTGCGCGGCGCGGAACCAGCGGCGGGTGTCGGCGTCGAGCGGGTCGGCGCCGAGCGCGCGATCCACGCGACCGCGCACGCGCGCCGCCGACTGGTGCTCGAGGCACTGGCGCACCACGCGATACGACGGAGCTCGGCCCCGCAGAGTGCGCCCCGTGGGCGCCCAGGTCACTGTCATCGTTCCCCCCAGAACGTTTCCGGTTCGACCGTAGCCCGCGGGCCCGTCAGCGCAGAATCCCCCGAACGGGTGCTCGGCATCCGTCCGGCGTGCACGGCGTCGACACCGCGACAGGGCAGAATCGAGCGATCCGAACCGACCCGGAGTGCCCATGCTTCTCGCCCGACTGCTCGACGTGCTGATCGTGCTCGTCCTGCTCGTCTACTTCGTCGTCGGATGGCGCACCGGCATCCTGCGCACGCTCGGCGGGCTGATCGGCGTGGTCGCGGGCGCCGCCGGGGCCTTCTTCGCGATCCCGCTCGTCGTGCCGCTCATCCCGGCGCCGGGCTGGCGCATGACCGCGGCGATCGGCATCGCGCTGCTGCTCATCCTGGCCGGACAGGGGCTCGGCGTGGCTCTCGCGCGAGCGCTGCGCGGACGCGACGCCGAGAGCCGACGCATCGCCTGGCCGAGCCGCCTGCTCGGCGGCGTGGTCGGGGTCGTCATCGCCGCGCTCGCCAGCTCGCTCGTCGTCAGCAGCCTCACCTCGCTCGGCTCCCCGCTGCTGTCGCAGGCCGCCTCCGGGTCGGTCGTGCTGCGCGGCATCGACCAGCTCACGCCCGACCCGGTGGAGCAGGGGCTGTCGCGCATCCGCGCCGCCGTGCTCGACACGGGCCTGCCCCGCATCACCGAGGCGCTGGGCGGGGTCGACTCCTCGCCCGGAGCGCCCGCGCTCGAGGGGACCGACGCGCTGAGCCGCGCCTCGGCTTCGGTCGTGCGCATCAACGGCACCGCCTACGCCTGCGGTCAGAACCAGTCGGGGTCGGGATTCGTCGTGGCCCGCGACCGCATCGTCACGAACGCCCACGTGGTGGCGGGTGTCGCCGAGCCCGTCGTCGACACCCGCGCCGGGCAGGTGGTGACCGCCAAGGTCGTCTACTTCGACCCGAAGGCCGATCTCGCCGTTCTCGCGACCTCGGGCCTGTCGGCGACACCGCTCAAGCTCTCCGACCCGCTCGAGGTGGGCGATCGGGGCGCCGTCGACGGCTACCCCTACGGCGGGCCCTACACCTCGGGCGGCGCGCAGGTGCTCGCCCGCTCGACCGAGCTCGTGGCCGACATCTACAACGACTCGCGCAATGCCCGCGAGATCTACACGATCGCCGCGGTGGTCGAGCCCGGCAACAGCGGCGGGCCGCTGCTGACCGCCAGCGGCCGCGTCGCCGGCGTCGTCTTCGCCGAGAGCGCGACCGACGACCAGCTCGGCTACGCCACGACCGATGCCGAGGTCGCGCCGGTGGTCGCGCGAGCGCCGGCGCTGACCGCGGCGGTGTCGGCGGGGCACTGCACCCGCGGCTGAGCCGAGGGAGATCGAGCAGGTGCGGATCGGCGACGGGGGTCTTGACCTCGGTGGCGGGCGGGTGCACCCTGGAGGCAGATCAACTCATCGCCCAGAAGAGCCGGAGTCACTGACCCGCCACTGGGCGATGAGTCTTTAACTCGCCGGCCGGTCGGGAATCCGCCGGCGGTTCAGGCCCCGACGCCGAGCAGCGCCCGGCGCGACGCCGTGACCTTGCCGAGCAGCACGAGCTCGTCGGACTGCGCCTCGGCGCGACCCGTGTCGCGGATGACCCGCTGCCGGGCGGCTGCCAGCATCGTCGCGTCGCGGATGTAGCGTGCCATGAGCGGCTTCTGCCCGCGCGACGCGGCCCACGCGCGCGCCTGTCGGCGGCCGGCCGGGCTGCCGAGCGCGACGACCTCGTCGCGATTGATCCATCCCGCCGCCGCGTACTCCGCGAGTCGCGCGAGCGTCTGCCGCGACTCGCGCCGACGCAGCCAGAACACGATCACGAGCAGGCCGACGAACAACGGCACCTCGACGACGCAGTAGTAGAGCAGGTAGCCGGGGATGCCGCCGGGTACGAGGGAGGCGGCCGCGTTCCAGATGCCGTGCAACAGCATGGCGGCCAGCAGACCCACAAAGTAGAAGCCGACCGAGGGCGCCCAGTGCTTGAAACGACTGGCCGCGAGACCGAGCGCGAGTCCGGTCATCGAGGTGAACATGACGTGGGCGAACGGCGAGAGCACCCCGCGCAGGAAGAAGATCGTCACGACCTCACCCGAGACCACGCCCGAGGTCTGGATCTGCTGACCGAAGTAGAGGATGTTCTCGGTGAAGGCGAACCCGGCCGCGATCGTCGCGCCGTAGACGATGCCGTCGACCGGGCCGTCGAAGTACTTTCGGCCGATCAGGAAGATCAGCAGGATTCCGAGACCCTTGGCGCCCTCTTCGACGATCGGGGCCTGGATGACGGCGCCGAAGAACTGATTCGCGTCGGAGGTCGGGTCGGAGCCGGAGAACGCCTGAGCGACCTGCACTCCGACGCCCACCACGAGCGCCGTCACGACGGCGACACCGGCGCCCCACAGGAACGCGAAGATCTTGATGCCGAGGGGCTCGGGCTCCCAGCGGTCGACCCAGCGGATCGCGAGCAGAACGACCGTGAGCGGGATGAGCGCGAGCACCGCCGCGAAGATCGACGCGACGCCGAGCGCGATGAGCGTGTACGCGAGCGCGAGGAGCGCGGCGAGGGCGGCGACGACGATGCCGATGATCAGCGCCACACGGCGGCCGACGTGCGGCTGCGGCGGCGGGGAGGCGAAGACCGGGGCCGCGTGCTGCATGGTCTCCGCGCGGATGTCGGCCGGGGCGGACGCGAGCGTCGAGACCGTCGCGCCCTCGGTGCGCACCAGCGTCGGCTCGGCGTCGAGCGTCGGGTCGGCGGCGACCTCGTATCCGGGCGTGAAGTAGGCCGCGTCGTAGCTCGGCTGGCGCGCGTATCGCGCTCCGGGGAGCTCGGCGTCGGTCAGGCCGGGTTGCTGACGATAGTCCTGCGGCGGCGCCGAGTAGGGCTGGCCGTACTGCGGCTGACCGTACTGCGGCTGACCGTACTGCGGCTGGGCCGGCTGACCGTATTGCGGCTGGGTCGGCTGGCCGTATTGCGGCTGGGTCGGCTGGCCGTACTGCGGCTGGGTCGGCTGGCCGTACTGCGGCTGGCCCTGCTGCGGGTGCTGGGCCGGGTCGACGTTCGGGGAGTCGGGCTGCTGATCCGGCGTGCGCGGGTCGGTCATGCGCTCACTGTATCCACCGCGCCGCGACGATCGCCGTGGAGACCGCTCCCCATCCGGTCGTCGCTCCAGACGACGCGACCTCGACTCAGCTCGTGACCGGCGCCGCTGAGCGGCGCGCGATCCCGGCGCTGATGACCGCCGCCACGACGCACAGGCCGGCCGCCCCGAACCAGGCCGTCGTGTAGGTGCCGCTCGACTCGCGGATGACGCCCGCGACGACGGCCGCGATCGACGCGCCGATCTGGTGCGCGGCGAACACCCAGCCGTAGACGACCGGCCCGTCGACCCCGAAGAGCTCGCGGCACAGCGCCGCGGTCGGCGGCACGGTCGCGACCCAGTCGAGCCCGTAGACGACCACGAAGAGCAGCACCGGCGGCTGCACCGTGGAGGCCAGCAGGTACGGCAGCAGGAGCAGCGCGACGCCGCGCCCGGCGTAGTAGACGGCGAGCAGGATGCGGGGGTTGATCCGGTCGGTCAGCCAGCCGGAGGCGATCGTCCCGACGACGTCGAAGACGCCGACCAGGGCGAGGAGTCCGGCGGCCGTGGTCTCCGACATCCCGGCGTCGTGCGCACCCGGGATGAAGTGGGTTCCGATGAGGCCGTTGGTGGTCGCTCCGCAGATCGCGAAGCCGACGACGAGTGCCCAGAAGGTGCGCACGCGGGCGGCGCGGGCGAGCACCTGCACGGCGCGCCGCGCTGGCGGCACCGCGCTGCGCGGCGGGAACGCGGGAAGCGCATCGGCGGGCGATCCGTAGGGCGTCATCCCGAGTTCGGCGGGCGAGTTCCGCAGTCCCAGCACCGCGAACGGCAGCACGACGAGCGCGATCCCGGCGATCACGAGCGACGCGATGCGCCAGTCGCTGTCGACGGCGAGGCGGGCGACGATCGGCAGGAACACGAGCTGGCCCGCGGCGCTGCCGGCCGTCAGAACGCCCGTGATGAGCCCGCGCCGACGGAGGAACCAGCGGTCGGCAATCAGGGCGGCGAAGACGAGCGCCATCGACCCCGTCCCGAGGCCGATCAGCACGCCCCAGGTCGCCACGAGGATCCAGGGAGCCGTCGACAGCGAGCTCAGCGCGGCGCCCGCCGCGATGAGCAGCAGCGCGACCGCGACGACGCGTCGCAGCCCGAAGCGCTCCATGAGCGCGGCGGCGAAGGGCGCGGTAAGTCCGTACAGCAGGATGTTGATCCCGACCGCCACCGAGATGTCGGTGCGCGACCAACCGAGATCCTGCTCGATCGGCACCATGAGCGCGCTCGGGGCGGAGCGGAAGCCGGCCGCGCCGATCAGCGCCAGCAGACCGGCGCCCGCGACGATCCAGGCGGGATGCAGGCGGTGCGCTCGTCGCTCGGGTGAGGTCACCAGCCGAGTATGTCGACTCCGGGGCCCGCCGCAGCGCACGCGGGTGCCGACGTTCGTCGTGATCCTGCCGTTCTCGTACGCGGAGGGGCAGAAACCCGCCGCCGCGACTCCCTCAGGCGGGTGGTGAGCGGGTCAGCTCGTGCGGTCGTCTCCCGGACGTCGGAAGTCGAGCAGCTCCTCGGCGAGCGGGATCCGCCCGGCGGCGGCGAACACCGCGGCCGCGACCGTCTGGCCGGCGAACGCGACGAGCATGAGCCGCAGACCGGGAGAGAACTTCGTCTGGATCACTGCGGCGATCTCGTCGGGAACCGCGTTCGCATCGTCGCCGATACGGCGCCCCCAGTCGAGCAGCACGCGCTCGGTCTCGGTGACCTCGGCCGAGTCGGGGTCACCCCCGCCGTCGATCAGCTGCCGGCGGAACCAGGCCGTGCCGTGCAGGCTGTCGAGCGCATCGGTGATCGCATAGCCGAAGAGCGCGAGAGCCCGCTCACCGACGTAGGGCACGAGCTCGTCGCGCAGCGCATACCACTGGGCGTAGGCCTCGAAGCTCGGCAGGTGCCCGAGCAGGGCGCGCTCCGACGGAGTCGCCGTCGCGCCGTCGGGAAGGCGGCGGAGCGCCGCGATGCGAGCGGCGGCAGTCAGGTCGGCGTCGGCCGGAATCGGCAGGAACGTCATGCGGCCCAGCCTAGGCGGGGCGCCGCACCGGAGTGGGGCGCCCCGCCACAGTGCGTCACGCGGCGGTGACGGCGCGCGACTGATCGGCGTCGATGTCGTCGAACATCCCGGCGCGGATCGCCTGGAAGACGTCGACGGCGGCCTGGGCGAGACGCCCGTGAGCCTGCGGGAAGACCCGACCGCGGGCGCTGTGCTCGAGCACGAGGGCCGGGCCCTGCTCGACGATGTGGGCGCCGAGGTGGCGGGCCCACGCGGTGGCCATCGAGGACACGAGGGCATCGGTGGAGATGACGCGCACGTCATCGCCGCGGCCGACCGGGTGGCTCGAGCGCATGAGCGCGCGGGCGACGAGTCCGGGGCCGAGGTAGTCGACGACCTGCTGGTCGGTGATCCACGACGGGACGCCGAGCACGTCGTCCTGGCTCTTCAGCAGCAGATCGGGCAGCTCCGTCGAGTCGTCACGCCAGGCGACGCGGTCGCGGTTGGCGAAGCCGACGGTATCGGGACCGTTCGCCTCCACCGAGCCGACGACGAAGCCGTTGCCGCGAAGACTGGGGCGCAGTCGCAGCTGTCCTGTCGAGGGACGGGGCACGTGCAGGGGTCGCAGCTCTCGCGGCGCCTGACGCAGGGAATCCGAGGTGATCATGTAGCGGGTCGCTCCCTTCCAAGGCCTGCAACTCACGACCCTGGCGTGGTATTCCGCGCGACGGGACGATGGTGCCCGGGTGTTTGCTGAGAGCGGTCCGAATGACGAGCAGACGCCCTGCGATCAGAGCACCTTGCCGGGATTGAGGAGCCCCTGCGGATCGAAGACCGCCTTGATGCCGCGCTGCAGCTCGAGCTGCATGTCGCCGATCTCGTCGCCGAGCCAGCGCTTCTTGAGCAGCCCGACGCCGTGCTCGCCGGTCAGGGTGCCGCCGAGCCGCAGCGCCGCCCGGAACAGCTCGCTCGCCGCCTCCCACACGTGCTCGGGCACGTCGAGCGCGGATCCGGTCGCCCTCGTCGGCAGCACGAAGTTCGGGTGCAGGTTGCCGTCGCCGGCGTGCGCGATCGTCGGGATCGGGATGTCGAACTCGCTCGAGATGCGGTCGATCTCGGCGAACATCGCCGGCAGCGCGCTGCGCGGCACGGCGACGTCCTCGATGAGCACGGTGCCCCGCGACTCGAGCGCGGGGTGGAAGGAGCGGCGGATGCGCAGCAGCCGCTCCCCCGCCTCCGCGTCAGGCGCGAGCTGCGCGACGCCGCCGAGCGAGGCGATGATCGGCAGCAGCTCCTGCGCCTCGCGCGCGGCGTCCGCGCCGTCGGTCTGCACGAGCAGGTACGCCCCACCCGGCAGGTCGACCGTCTCGCCCTGCGCCTGGAACCAGGTGCGCAGCATCTCGAGGGCGCGCGCATCCAGCAGCTCCATGACGGCGGGGCGCACCGAGGAGGTCGCGATGACGCTCGCGGCCCGCGCCGCATCGGCGACGTCGCCGAAGCTCGCCCCGATCGTGACGGGCTCGCCCGCGGGCACGCGGCGCAGCTTGAGGGTCGCCTCGACCACGATGCCGAGCAGGCCCTCCGATCCGATGAACAGGGCCGTGAGATCGAGCCCGGTCACGCCCTTGACCGTGCGATGCCCGGTCGAGATGAGGCGGCCATCCGCGAGCACGACCTTGAGGGCGAGCACGGCCTCGCGGGTGACGCCGTACTTGACGCACAGCAGGCCGCCCGCGTTCGTCGCGATGTTGCCGCCCACGGTCGAGATCGCCTTGCTGGCGGGATCGGGCGCCCACCACAGACCGTGCTGCGCGAGCCGGGCGTTGAGGTCGGCGTTGATGATGCCGGGCTCGACGACCGCGAGCTCGTCGTCGGCCGAGATCTCGAGGATGCGATCCATGCGCCGCGTCGACACGACGAGCTCGCCCGCGTCGCCGACCGCGCCGCCGGCGAGTCCGGTGCCGGCGCCGCGCGGTACGACGGGGATGCCGTGCCGGCTGGCGAAGCGCAGCGCGAGCTGCACGTGCTCGATCGTGCGGGCCTCGACGAGCGCGAGCGGCGCCGCCGACGCGACGTGGCCGGACTTGTCGGCGCGCAGCTCGTCGAGCGCGAGCGGGTCGAGCACGAGGGCCTCGCCCAGCTCGGCGAGCTCGTCGCGGATGATGTCGATCGTGGGCTGGGTCACGCCTGTCCTCCGGTGGTGCCGCGGCCGGCGTCGGGAGCGCGCCTGGCCGTGAACCGAGTCTAGGGACGCCCGCGCGACCGCCGCCGATAGCCTCGCTGCATGCCCGAGACCACGCCGGTGAGCCGTCGCCGCCGCACGGTCTACGCCCTCCGCCGCACCTGGCGCGGCTATCTCCGCGGCCGTGGTTACGACGCCGCCGCGGCGCTGACCTTCTTCGCGGTGCTGACCGCGTTCCCGGCGACGCTGCTCACGGTCGCGGCGTTCGCGCTGCGCGGAGCGGAGAAGGGCGCGGCGAGTGAGCTCGTCGCACTGCTCGGCCCCTTCGTCCCGGCCGGCGAGACCGACACCGTGCGGGATGCCATCGGCGAGCTGCTGAGCCTGCGGTCGCCGGGCATCGCGGTGCTGATCGGACTCGCGCTCACCCTCTGGACGGCGTCCGGCTGGTGCACCGCCTACGGCCGGGCCGTCAACACGATCTGCGGGGTGCAGGAGGGCCGCCCGTTCTGGTACTTCCGCGGCTGGATGCTCGTGATCGCCGCCGCGGCGATCGTGCTCGGCGGGGCCGCGCTCGGCATCCTGCTCGTCGGCCCCGACACGATCGGCGAACTGGTCGGCGGCCCGCTGAGCCCGGTGACGTCGACGGTGTGGGCGATCGTGCGCTGGCCCCTGCTGCTGGTGCTGCTCGTCGCCCTGCTGGCGCTGCTGCAGCGCCACGCTCCGAACGTCCGCGTGAGCGGACTGCGCCGTCTGAGCCTCGGCTCGCTGCTGACGCTCACCGCCTGGGCGGCGGTCACCGGCGGCTTCGCGCTCTACCTGCACCTCATCGGCGCCTACGGCCAGCTCTACGGCCGGCTCGGCATCCTGCTCGCGGGTGTGCTCTGGGCCTACCTCAGCAGCACGGCGCTCGTGCTCGGCGCGCAGCTCGACGTCGAGCTGATCCGGCTGCAGCAGCTTGACCAGGGCGTCGAGGCGGAGGACCACATCCGCCTGCCCGTCAAGCGCACCGATCGGATGCTGCAGCTGGCCCGGCAGCACGACCAGGACGTCGCCGAGGGGCGGCGGATGCGCGAGGAGCTCAGTCGTTCCGCGGCGTCGAGGTCGTCAGACTGACCGGCTCGTCGCTGAGCTGGAGCCCGCCGTTGCTGCCGGCCGAGAGCGTGAGCTGCTCGAGCCACTGACGGTTGAGGTCGATCGGGCGGCCGCCGTAGTACTTGAAGTAGAGCGGGATGCCCGGGCCGATCCAGATCGCCGAGTGCCCGTCGCCGACCGAGGGGTCGTCTTTCCAGTTGAGGAAGAAGCTCTCGCCTCGGCGGAGCTTGCTGGAGATCACGGCCTGCAGGTGAGCGAGAACCCGATCGTCGAAGGCGATCTCGGTCTTCACCGCGCCGTACAGAAGCTTGCCCATCGATCTCCTCATGCTCTCCCGCGCGGGTCACCGGCGGTCGGTCGATATTCTCCCATCCCCGCCGAATCGGTCTTCGGGGCTGGACTGGAGATGGCGCGCCCTGCTATGCGGTCCGCGTCGTCCGGATGCCGCGTGCGAGCACGCTGACAACCTGGTGGGCCGTCTTCGGCGGCGACGTACCGTGCGCGCATGCCAGGAAAGCAGAATCCGAGCCTGAAGAACCCCGAGATGTACGAGGAGCTGCGCGACGACGGAGCGAGCAAGCAGAAGGCCGCGCGCATATCGAACGCCGCCGCGGCGCGCGGGAAGAGTGCGGTCGGGCGGAAAGGCGGCGAAGCCGGCAGCTACGACGACTGGACGGTGGCCGAGTTGCGCCAGCGCGCCAAGGAGATCGGGCTGAGCGGCTACTCGGGCAAGCGCAAGTCGGAACTCATCCGCGCGCTTCGCGACTCCTGAGACGGCGACCACGCTTCAGGACGCCGCCTTCCGCGACCGGCCGGCGGCCGTGGATGTCTTCTTCGACGACGACCTCGAAGCGGCTGAGGCGGGCTTCTTCGCCGTCGAGGCCGCGCCAGAGCTCTTCGTCTCCGATGCCTTCTTCCCGGTGCCCTTCTTGGCGGGCGCCGTCTTCGATCCCTCCCCGCGACGTCGCTCCACGCTCTGTCGCAGCGCCTCCATCAGGTCGAGCACCTCGCCGCCTCCGCCGCTCTCGCGTCCGAAGGTCTCCTCCGTGTCGAGCGTGTCGCCCTGCTCGAGCTTCGCCTCCACCAGCTGCCGGAGCTGCACCTGGTACTCGTCGTCGAAGTTCTCGGGCTCGAAGTCCTTCGAGAAGCTCTCCACGAGCTGCTGCGCCATCTTCAGCTCGTTCTCGGCCACGCGCGGATGCTCGTCGAGCCCGGGGAACTCCGCCTCGCGCACCTCGTCGTCCCAGAGCAGCGTCTGCAGCAGCAGCACCTCGTCGTGCACGCGCAGGGCCGCGAGCCGGGTGCGCTGCCGCAGCGAGATGCGCACGATCGCCGTGCGCTCGGTCTCCTCCAGCGTGCGCCGCAGCAGGGCGTACGCCTTCATCGAGCTGGAGTCGGGGGCGAGGTAGTAGCTGCGATCGAGTCGGATCGCATCCACCTGCTCCGACGGCACGAACTCGACGACGTCGATGTCGCGGCTGCGCTCGGCGGGCAGCGAGGCCAGATCGGACTTGGTGAGCACGACCGTCTGCTCGCCGTCGTCGTAGGCCTTGTCGATGTGCTCGAACGGCACGACCTCGCCGCAGATCTCGCACTTGCGCTGGTAGCGGATGCGCCCGCCGTCGTCGTCGTGCACCTGGTGCAGCGGCACGTCGTGGTCTTCGGTGGCCGAGTAGAGCTTGACCGGCACGTTGACCAGTCCGAAGCTCAGCGAGCCCTTCCAGATCGCCCTCATTTCTGCATTGTTCCGCAGAACGGCCGATCAGCCCAGGGGTGCGGCCCTACGTTCAGGTCATGGCCGAGAAGGGCACCCAGGTCGACGTCGACGGACGCCGGCTCACGCTGACCAATCTCGACAAGGTCATGTACCCCGCGACCGGCACGACCAAGGGCGACGTGATCGACTACTACGCCGCCGCCGCCGCGCGTCTGGTCCCGCTCGCTGCGGGACGCGCGGCGACGCGCAAGCGGTGGGTGCACGGCGTCGGCACCGAGCGCGATCCGGGCGCCATGTTCTTCCAGAAGGACCTCGGATCGGGTGCGCCGAGCTGGGTGCGCACGCGGGCGATCGCGCACGCCGACCACGACAACGTCTATCCGCTCATCGACGATCGCGCGACCCTCGTCTGGCTCGCCCAGCTCGCCACCCTCGAGCTGCACGTTCCGCAGTGGCGCTTCGGGCCGCGCGGCGGGCGGCACGACCCTGACCGCCTCGTGCTCGATCTCGACCCCGGCGACGGCGCCGGGCTCGCGGAGTGCGTCGAGGTCGCGAAGCTCGCCAGGGTGATCCTGCGCGATGTCGGACTCGACCCGATCCCCGTGACGAGCGGGAGCAAGGGCATTCACCTCTACTCCGGACTCGACGAGTCGCGGTCGAGCGAGCAGATGAGCGCCTTCGCCCATGAGCTGGCGCGGGCTCTCGAGGCCGACCATCCCGACCTCGTCGTCAGCGAGATGCGCAAGGCGAAGCGCACCGGCCGGGTGCTCGTCGACTGGAGCCAGAACAACGGCAGCAAGACGACGATCGTGCCCTGGTCGCTGCGCGGCCGCGCCCGGCCGACCGTCGCCGTGCCGCGCACCTGGCGAGAGCTCGGGATGGCGTCGCTCGCCCAGCTCGAGCTGCCCCAGGCGCGCGAGCGGATCGACCGCCGCGCCGACCCGATGGCGCAGCTCGAGGCCGGGCACGTCGAACGCCGACTCGGCGAGTACCGGGCCAAACGGCGCGCCGGCGGCACGCCGGAGCCCTTCGGCGACGACGCCCACCGCGCGCGCCGGCAGGAGACCGACGCGCCGATCTTCGTCGTACAGGAGCATCACGCGACGCGCCTGCACTGGGACTTCCGACTCGAGCACCACGGCGTGCTCGTCAGCTGGGCGGTTCCGAAGGGGGTTCCCGACGACACCGGCCAGAACCGGCTCGCGGTGCAGACCGAGGATCACCCGCTCGACTACGCCGACTTCGCGGGCGAGATCCCGAAGGGCGAGTACGGCGCGGGGTCGGTGCAGATCTGGGATCGCGGCGACTACGAGCTGGAGAAGTGGCGCGAAGGCGAGGAGGTGATCGTCGACCTGCGCGGCGACCGCCTGCGCGGGCGCTACGCGCTCATCCACACCGACGCCGATCAGTGGCTGCTGCACCGGATGAAGGAGCAGCCGGAGGCGGGCGCCGCTCGCACCTCCGGCGCCGACGAGCGGGTGCGTTCCGCGGCGCACGCCGCCGCGCACCGCGGAGGCGGAGCCGGGCCCCGACGCCGCCACACCGCGCTCTCCCCCATGCTCGCGACCGCGGGCACCGCCGCCGACATCCGCGACCGGGATCCCGCGAAATGGAGCTACGAGATGAAGTGGGACGGCGTGCGGGCGCTCGCCCGCGTCGCCGACGGCCGCGTCGAGCTGCGATCACGCAACGGATCGGACCTGACGCCGACGTTCCCCGAGCTGCAGGAGCTGGTCGACGCGGTGAGCGGCGCCGACGTCCTGCTCGACGGCGAGATCGTGGCACTGGATGCGAGCGGCCGCCCGAGCTTCTCGCGGCTGCAGCAGAGGCTCGGGCTGACGAAGCCGCGCGACGTCGAGCGGGCGCGGAACCGGGTCGCGGTCAGCCTCTTCCTGTTCGACCTGCTCGAGCTCGACGGCGCCGCGACCGGCGATAGCCCGTGGCGAGAGCGACGCGCCGCTCTCGAGGAGCTGATCGCGGCGCCGACGGAGCGCATCCAGGTTCCCCCGCTCGCCGGCGACGACCTCGGGCACGCCCTCGAGGTCAGCCGTCATCTCGGCCTCGAAGGCGTCATGGCGAAGCGGGTCGACAGCCGCTACCGCCCCGGCCGGCGCAGCGCCGACTGGCTCAAGCTCAAGCATCTGCGCACCCAGGAGGTCGTGATCGGCGGCTGGCGACCCGGCAACGGCCGGCGCGCCGAGTCGATCGGGTCGCTGCTGCTGGCCGTGCCGGACGGCGACCGCCTGCGCTACGTCGGCCGGGTCGGCACGGGCTTCACCGAGCGCGAGCTCGACCGGATGCGGCACAGGCTGGATCCGCTCGCACGTGTCACCTCACCGCTCGACGACGTGCCCGACGCGGACGCCGCCGACGCGCGCTGGGTCACGCCCTCGCTCGTCGCGGAGGTCGAGTACGCCGGACTCACCGGCGACGGGCGGCTGCGTCACGCGAGCTGGCGCGGGATGCGCCCCGACAAGGCCGCGCACGAGGTGCGCGACGAGACCGCGGAGCCGATCGTCGACTGACGCCCGGCCCGAGCCGGTTCAGCTCCGGTCTGCTCAGGTCAGATCGGACTCGGTGCGCGGCGCTCCCGCCGCGCGATCCTTCGCCGCCTGCTGCGCGTGCTGGATCGCCGCGAGGTCGACGACGCCCGTGATCGGCGCGATGCCCGAGAGGCGCTCGGGCGACAGCACCCGCTGCACCTCCTCGCGCTCCATGAGCCCCGCATCCACCACCAGGTCGGCGATGGACGACTGCGTGGTCAGCGCGGTGTGCGCGAGTGCGGCCGAAGCGGCGTAGCCGATGTAGGGCGTCAGGGCCGTCACGACGCCGACGTTCGTCTCCACCTGGCGGGTGAGGCGGTCGGTGTTCGCGGTGATGCCGTCGACGCAGTTGACGCGCAGCGTGCGGCAGGCGTTCGTCATCCACGCCAGCGACTGCAGGATGCTGTGCGCGATGACCGGCTCGAAGGCGTTGAGCTGCAGCTGACCGCCCTCGGCGGCCGCCGTGACGGTGGCGTCCGCGCCGATCACCGAGAAGGCGACCTGGTTGACGACCTCGGGGATGACCGGGTTCACCTTGCCCGGCATGATCGACGAGCCCGCCTGGCGCGGCGGCAGGTTGATCTCGCCGAGTCCCGCCTGCGGGCCGGACGAGATGAGCCGCAGGTCGTTGCAGATCTTCGACAGCTTGACCGCGGCGCGCTTGAGCACGCCGGACAGGGTCATGAAGACGCCCGCGTCGCTCGTCGCCTCGATCAGGTCGGCCGCCGTCTGGAAGGGAAGCCCCGTCAGCTCGACGAGTTCGTCGCGCACGGCCGCCGCGTAGCGCGGGTCGGCCGTGATGCCGGTGCCGATCGCCGTCGCGCCGAGGTTCATCTCGGCCAGCCACGGGATGACCTCGCCGAGGCGCTCGTGGTCTTCGACGAGGGTATGCGCGAAGCCCCCGAACTCCTGACCGAGCGTCATCGGCACGGCGTCCTGCAGCTGGGTGCGGCCGACCTTCAGAACGTGCTCGAACTCGCGGCCCTTCGCCGCGAAAGACTCCGCCAGCAGCCGGTGCTCGGCGAGCAGGCGCTGCAGGCCGAAGATCATCGCGAGCTTGATCGCCGTCGGGTAGGTGTCGTTGGTCGACTGGCTGCGGTTGACGTCGTCGATCGGGTGCAGCGTCGCGTAGTCGCCGCGCGGGCGGCCGAGGTGCTCGAGCGCGATGTTCGCGATGACCTCGTTGCAGTTCATGTTCGTGCTCGTGCCCGCGCCGCCCTGGATCGCGCCGACGACGAACTGGTCGTGGTGCTCGCCGTCGAGGATGCGCTGGCAGGCCCACTCGATCGCGTCGGCCTTGTGCCCCTCGAGGGCGCCGAGCCGACGGTTGGCGCGGGCCGCCGCCTGCTTCACCCGGGCGAGGGCGCGCACGAGGTCGGGGTAGTTGCTGATCGCGCGGCGGGTGATCGGGAAGTTCACGAGAGCCCGGGCCGTGTGGATGCCCCAGTAGCTGTCGGCGGGGATCGGCAGCGACCCCAGCGAGTCCGACTCGGTGCGGGTCTCCGACGCCGCGGCCAGCTCCTCCGCCGCGCGCTCCGGACCGGTGGTCTCGAAGTTCTCGTCGCCGACGATGCTCTGCTCTTCCGAGAGCGGCGGCGATCCGGCGGGGTTCGAACGGGCGGCGGGCACGGAATCCGTCATCGGATCACTCCTTGAAGCACGAGAACAGCCTATTCAGCGCCGACGGCGCGCGTCATCCCCCGTGCAGTGCGGGGATGATCAGGTAGATGCCGAACAGCACTACGAGGGCGCACAGCACGTAGAGCCCGACCGAGACCCGGCGCTGCCAGGATCCGGTCGTCGCGCCGTCGCCGAAGCGCAGTGCGAGCGAGAACAGCGTCACGATCGCGCAGGCGGCGACGAGAGCCGCCGCCGCGACGACGAAGAAGGCCGCCCAGTCGATCATGCCTTCGACCCCGATCCGTCCTTGTTCTTGCGCTTCTTGCGCTTGGGCCGCACGATGTCGCCGGGCTCGACCGTGTCGAGCGCCTTGCTGTCCACCGACTCCCGCCGTGAGTAGATGAAGATCGCCAGGATCGCCGCGGCGGCGAAGGCCGCATCCGCCACGATCCCCCAGAAGCCGAGCTTCTCGACGAGCGCCATGAAGGCGCCGACCGCGCCCGCCGCCGGGATCGTGATCAGCCAGCCGAGCGCGATGCGCCCCGCCGTGCCCCACTTCACCGAGGCGCCCTTGCGGCCGATGCCCACGCCGATGACGCCGCCCGAGGCGACCTGGGTGGTCGAGAGCGCGAAGCCGAGGTGACTCGACGCGAGGATCGTGGCCGTCGTCGAGGCCTCGGCGGCGAAGCCCTGCGCCGGTTCGACCTCGGTGATGCCCTTGCCGAGCGTGCGGATGATGCGCCAGCCGCCGCTGTAGGTGCCGAGCGCGATCGCCAGGGCGCAGACCACGACGACCCAGAGCTGCGGACCGGAGCCGACCTCCTGCTGACCCGCGGCGATGAGGGCGAGCGTGATGACGCCCATCGTCTTCTGCGCGTCGTTCGTGCCGTGCGCGAGCGAGACCAGTCCGGCCGTGAAGATCTGCCCGCGCTTGAACCCGTCGCGGGCGCGCTTGGCGACGATGGCGTAGGCGATCTTGGTCGCGAGGAAGGCGACGAAGCCGGCGAGGACGGGGGCGAGGAGCGCGGGGATGACGATCTTCGACAGCAGCACGCCGCCGTCGATCGCCTGGAAGCCGACGCCGACGATCGCGGCGCCGATCAGCCCGCCGAACAGCGCGTGACTGGAGGATGAGGGCAACCCGAGCAGCCAGGTGATCAGGTTCCACACGATGGCGCCGATCAGGCCGGCGAAGACGAGCTCCGGGCCGATCTGGATGCCGCCCTCGCCCTCGCGGATCAGCCCGCCCGAGATCGTCTTCGCGACCTCGGTCGACAGGAAGGCGCCGACGAGATTCAGCACGGCGGCCAGCGCGACGGCGACCTTGGGCTTCAGAGCCCCCGTCGCGATCGGCGTCGCCATCGCGTTCGCGGTGTCGTGGAAGCCGTTCGTGAAGTCGAAGACGAGAGCCAGTGCGATGACCAGCGCGACCATGAGTGTGACGTCCACCGCGAATGACCTTTCCACTCGGATGAACGGAACACAACTCGGAGATGGACACGGTGTGTCGTGAGCACTCCTTGCGGACGACCGTTCTGTACCCCGGGCGCGGGTGCCCCGTTCTGGGCGTGTCCCCCGATGCCCGGGGATCCCTAGCCTGAACGCGGACGCACCCTCCCTCCGCAGCGTCCGGAAAGTACGCCCGTGCCGTCTCGCAGAACTCTCGGCGCGGTCGCGCTGAGTTCGCTCGGCACGGCCGCCGTCTCCTTCGCCGTCGTCGATGTGACGACGTCGATCAGCCGCGGCTGCGCGGACGCCGCGGCGAGGGCCTGCGCACACGAGGCGATCCCGCTCGCGGCGATCGTGTTCACGGCGCTGGGGTTCGCCGCCGTGGCCGTCGGGGTCGTGCCGGCGGTGCTGTGGATCGTCTCGTCGGTGCGCGCCGCCCACGAGCCGAGCGACGAGGAGGCCGACGACGAGCTCGTCGCCGACGACCATCGCCGCGCGCTGCGGGAACCCGACGACAAGCTGCTGACCGGCGAGGTCGATCTCGTCGATCCCGACGACGAGCAGCCGGGCCGCGCGGGGCTCGGCGGACTGCGCCGCTTCCTGCCCTGACGGACGTCAGCCGTCGAGTCGTTCCACGGCCGTGATGCGCACGACCGCGATCCCCTCCGCGGCCGAGGCCTCGAGGTCGACCTCGCCGAGCACCGCCCAGTCGTGGTGCTGCGCCGGATCGGCGATCGTCTGCCGCACGAGCCATCGGTCGGACCGCTCGTCGACGTGCAGGAGCGCGGCCGAGCGCGCATCCGCCCCGATGCCGATGGCGTCGTGCTCGTCGAAGTAGGCGTCGAGCGCGGCCGGCCAGTCGATGTCGGGATCCAGCGCGATCAGCTCGTCGTCGGCTTGCCGCGCCGCGAGCTGCACCCGGCGCCAGAACGCGTTGCGCACCATGGCGGTGAACGCCCGCCGGTTCGCGACGACGCTCACCGGCCCCGGGGGTCGGATCGGGGCCGCCGCCGCTGTCGCGACCGTCGTCCCGGGCTCGAGCAGCTCGCGCCATTCGTCGACGAGCGAGGAGTCGACCTGGCGCACGACCTCGCCGAGCCACTCGATGAGCTCGCGCAGCTCCTCGGTCTTCGCCTCGTCGGGGACCGTCTGCCGCAGCGCGCGATAGGCGTCGGAGAGGTAGCGCAGCACCAGCCCTTCGCTGCGCCCGAGCTTGTGGAACGCGACGTACTCGGCGAAGGTCATCCCCCGCTCCCACAGCTCGCGCACGACCGACTTCGGCGACACCGCGAAGTCGCGCACCCACGGCTGCGAACCCGCGTAGACCTCATAGGCCTCGGCGAGCAGCTGCTCGAGCGGCATCGGCCACGTGATCTGCTCGAGCAGCTCCATGCGCGACTCGTACTCGATCCCCTCGCGCTTCATCGCCGCGACGGCTTCGCCCCGCGCGGTGAACTGCTGCTGGCCGAGGATCGCGCGCGGGTCGTCGAGCGTCGACTCGATCACGCTCAGCACGTCGAGCGCGTAGTCGGACGCGTCCTCCTCGAGGAGTTCGATCACTGCGAGGGCGAAAGGCGAGAGCGGCTGGTTGAGGGCGAAGTCGGGTTGCAGGTCGACCGTCAGCCGGATGCGTGCGGTGCCGTCGAGACCGCCGCCCTCCTGCGCCACGACCTCTGACGCGCGCAGCGTGCGGTAGATGCCGAGAGCGCGGCGGGCGAGCGCGCGCTGCCGCGCCGGCGACTCGTGGTTGTCGAGCACCAGTCGCCGGACGTCGTCGAAGACCCCGCGTCCGTCGTCGCTGCCGCGCGCGATCACGTTGATCAGCATGGCCGCCGTGATCGTCATCGAGCTCTGCAGCGTCTCGGGCGCCGCGCTCTGCAGCCGCTCCAGGCTGCCAGGACCCCAGCTCACGAATCCGTCGGGCGCCTTCTTCTTGGGGGTCTTCTTCGCCTTGCCCGGGTTGGCGGCGGCCTTCGCCGCCGCCTTCGCGTTCTCGATCTCATGCTCGGGCGCGAGCACGACCACCTCGCCGGCGGTGTCGTAGCCGGCCCGGCCGGCCCGCCCGGCGATCTGGTGGAACTCGCGGGCGCTGAGCTGGCGCATCCGCGTCCCATCGAACTTCGTCAGGGCCGTGAGCAGCACGGTGCGGATCGGCACGTTGATGCCGACGCCGAGCGTGTCGGTGCCGCAGACGACCTTGAGCAGGCCGTCCTGCGCGAGGGTCTCGACGAGCCGCCGGTACTTCGGGAGCATGCCCGCGTGGTGCACGCCGATGCCGGCGCGGATCAGACGATTGAGCGCGGCCCCGAAGCCCGGCGCGAAGCGGAAGCCGGCGATGGCCACGGCGATGCGGTCGCGGTGGGCGCGGTCGGCGACACGGACGCTGGCCAGCGCCTGCGCGCGCTCGACCGCCGCCGCCTGCGAGAAGTGCACGAGATAGATCGGTGCGAGGCCGTCGGCGAGCAGCGACTCGACTTCCTCCTGCACGGGGGTGAGCTCGTAGCGGAAGTCGAGCGGCACCGGCCGTTCGACGCCGGTCACCATGCCGACCTCTCGACCGGTGCGGCGCTCCAGGTCGGCCGTGATCGCGCTGACATCGCCGAGCGTGGCCGACATCAGCACGAACCGCGTCTGCGGAAGCTGCAGCAGCGGCACCTGCCACGCCCAGCCGCGCTCGGGGTCGGCGTAGAAGTGGAACTCGTCCATGACCACCGTGTCGAAGGGCGCGTCCGGACCCTGGCGGAGCGCCGCGTTGGCGACGATCTCAGCGGTGCAGCAGAGGATGGGCGCGTCGGGGTTCACCCGGGTGTCGCCCGTGATCATGCCGACCCGCTCCGCGCCGAAGAGCTCCACGAGAGCGAAGAACTTCTCGCTCACCAGCGCCTTGATCGGCGCCGTGTAGACGGAGCGGCGCCCCTGCGCCACATCCATCGCGTGCGCGGCGATCGCGACGAGCGACTTCCCGGTGCCGGTCGGGGTGCTGAGCACGAGGTGACGGTCGAGCAGCAGCTCGAGCAGCGCGTCCTCCTGCGCCGGGTACAGCGGCAGTCCGCGGCGCCCGGACCAGGCCATGAAGCCCTCGGCGAAGGCGTCGGCATCCCAGGGTCCGGTGAGCAGGTCGGCGAGCACCCGACGAGTCTGCCGCACGGCGCCGACGGACGCCGACGGCGGCCGCGCTGTCCCCCGGATGCCCTCCAAATGGGGACACCCTGTCCCCCGGAGGGGGCGTGCCGACCCCGTTCCGGCGCGCACAGCTCTCCCCTAGGCTCCCAGTCCAGAAGGATCGATCGGGTTTCGGTCCTGGCACGGGCGGGGGCCCGTGCCGCAACGATGGCAAAGGGGATCGTCACGGTGGCTGAGGGAGATGTTCGCGTTCCTGCGGGGTGGTATCCCGACCCGCTCGGACTGCCGCAGCTGCGGTGGTGGGACAACCACGCCTGGACCGAGTACACCTCGGACGCGCGCCAGCCGATGGTCGCGCAGGAGACCGTCACGCAGCAGGCGCGCCTGACCTACGCCGACGCCGGGGACGAGTTCCCGGCGACGGACGCCGGTGCGACCCTGATCGCCGAGGAGCCGGCGAAGCCGACGCAGGAGGCGCTGCTCTCGCTCGAGGCTCCGGTCAAGGAGGCGATGGTCGAGGAGGAGCTCTCCCCGGCCGCCAAGTTCGCCGAGTTCGTGCCGAGCAACGCGCCGACCACGCCGGCCTTCGACCTGGACACTCGCTTCGACGACCTGCTCGGCGACGCGCTCTCCGCGTCCCGTAGCGCCTTCTCGCACGTCAGCGAGGCGACTGAGAGCTTCGTGCCGGCCGCTGCCGACGACGTCGCGGCCGTGCCGCTCGCCGCGACCACCGCCAAGGGCTCGACCTCGACCGGCCCCGCCTGGGTCATCGCGATGACGCCGCTCTACGTGCTGGTCGTCACGATGTTCTTCCTGCTGTCGCACTCGGGTGGCACGCTGCAGCTCATCGTCAGCCTCGTCGTGCCGTACCTCGGCTCGATCGTGCTGGCCTTCTTCGACTGGAAGATCCTGCGCGAACGCGGACTCAAGCCGGCGCACTGGGCCTTCTCGGTGCTCTCCGGCCCCGTCTACCTCATCGCCCGCTTCGTGCAGCTGGTGCGCCGCTCCGGCCGCGGCTTCGGCCCGCTGCTCGGGATGCTCGGCTTCGCCGTCGTCAACATCGTCGCGGTCGTCGCGGTGCCCGGCCTGATCATCTCGCTGGCGCCGGCCACCTTCGCCCACCAGGCCGAGGACTCCATCACCGCCAGCGCGAAGGCCTTCGGCGCCGACATCATCGTCAGCTGCCCCGAGGAGGTGCCGACGATCGTCGGCGACGGAATGATCTGCAAGGCGAAGAACAAGGCCTCCGACCCCATCGGCTGGGGCATCAACGTCAGCCTGCAGCGCGCGAACGGCTGGTTCACCTGGCAGGTCGACAACTGGGGCATCTACAGCTTCGACCAGAGCAAGCAGGGCTGACGGCCATGAGCGACCAGGCGAACCGCGTCGTCCCCGCCGGCTGGTACGAGGACCCGGATGACACCACGATCGTGCGCTGGTGGAACGGCCTCGGCTGGACCGAGAACGTCGCCGCGAAGCCGGAGCGTCCCGCTCCGGTCGGCGAACTCTGACGCCGCTGCAGCGCAGCTCGTGACGGGCGCCCCGAGATCTCTCTCGGGGCGCCCGTCCGCGTCTCCCGCGGCGGCGCCGAGCTGGTACCGCGGTCGGCACTGGCCCCCGCTCGGGGTGAGGCGCACATCACCCCGGGATTCCTAGACTTCAGGGGTACCGCGCGACCAGGGGGGAAGTGCGGCACGACACTGGGGGAACGATCATGACCGACGTCGCGAGCGCGCGGCCACGGGCCGGGTGGTATGACGACCCGACCGACGCCGCAGGACTGCGCTGGTGGGACGGCATCGTCTGGACCGACAACGCCATGCCGAAGCCGGCGGGCGCCCCGGTCTCGGTTCCCCCTCCCCTGGGTTCGGCCTACTCGGTCGACGACCAGCGCGCCTCGGCATCGCCCCGGCGCGCGGCACGTCTGGCCGCCCGCGAAGCGGCTCGTCGAGAGCCGGATGCCGACGCTCTCGCGCGCGTGACGCCGTTGCGGCCGACGGGCGATGACCTCCCGCCGCTGGCGCTCGTTCCCGAGCAGGTCTCCGCGCCCGAGCCGGTTCCCGTCGCCGTCGACCCGGCGGCCGCGGTCGATGGACTCGGAGCGCTGCCGAGCTTCGACGACTTCCTCTCGGCGGCGCTGCCGGAGACCGCAGCCGGCTCGGCCGCTCCCGCCGCGAATGCGATCCCGCAGCCGGGCGAGCTCGTGGGCGGACCCGTTCCCGGCACGGCGATCCTCGACGCCGCGGCGACCGCGCTGCCGGAGCCCGCGGAACTGACCATCGCGCCGGCCGAGGCCCCGGCGGTGCCCGCGGCGCCGTCCGTCTCCTCGACGCCGAGCACGCCCGCCGCCGAGGCGCCCGCTTCCGCCGTTCCCGCGACGCTTCCGGCGCCGGAAGCCCGTTCGGCGGCCGCCGCTCCCCTCCCGGTGCCGGCGCCGCGCCCCGACGCGATGCCGGCGCCCGCCGTGGCGGCAGCGGCGGGACCGATCGTCGGCCGTGAGGTCGCGCTCGCGACGCCGACTCCGAGGCCGGTCCTCAGGCCGACTCCCGCCACCGCGAGCCCGGCGCTGACGCCCTCGCCCGGCGATCCCGCGCATCCCGCGGCTTTCGTGCCCGACTTCGCGCCCGACGGACGCCCGGTCGAGCCCGCGCCGGGACGCCGGCTCCCGGTGATGCCGGCGGCGGTCGCCCCGACGGCGCCCTCGGCTGCCCCGAGCCGTCACGCCGATGACTGGTGGCGCGGCCTCATGCCGGTCGGCTCGGTCACCACCGCATCCGTGCTGCTCGCGCTCGCGCCCGTGTTCACCACGGTGCTGCCGCTCGCCGCGCTCGCCTTCGCCGTGCAGCTGCCCGACTTCGCGCTGCTGCTGCTCGCGCTTCCGGTCGCCCTCGTGATCCCGCCGGTCGCCCTCGCCCTGGTCGACCGCGGTCGGCTGCGCGGCATGGGATGGGGCGCGCAGGCGAGCCCGGCGTGGGTCGTGCTGAGTCCACTCGTCTACCTGCTCGCACGGCAGTTCGTACTGCGACGCCAGGGAGCGCGCACGCGCGCGTTCACGATCACGACGCTGCTGATGCCGGTCGTCGCGGTCGGCGTGACCGGCGCACTGCTCGCGGTCTACCAGCACGACATCCTCGTCTGGCTCCTCGTGCTGCAGGTGCGGCTGGCCTGATCCGGCCGCTCACGCGTTCCCCGGTCGGCGACTGTGCGCCTCGGAGGGCCCGCGAGTAGCGTGGCGGGATGCCAGCCGCGCGTCGCATCCACGCCGTCGTGACGGGGCGCGTCCAGGGTGTCGGATACCGCTGGGCGACGCTCGAGCACGCCGAGGGCGCCGGTGTCTCCGGCTGGGTGCGCAACCGTCCGGACGGCACCGTCGAGCTCGAAGCCCAGGGCCCCGCGGAGCGACTGGACGAGCTCGCCCGGTGGCTGCGCAGCGGCCCGCGCTGGGCCGAGGTCACCGCGGTCGAGGTGCGGGAGATCCCGGCCCGGGCCGACGATTCCGGATTCGAGGTGCGATGAGCGACCCCCGGGACGAGGCTCCCCTGCGGCTGCTGCTCGTGCGCCACGGCGAGACGGTGCTCAACGCACGCGGCGTGCTCGACGCCGTGACGCCCGGCGCGCCGCTGAGCGCACGGGGTCGGCGGCAGGCGCTCGAGCTCGTCGACCGGCTCGCGGACGAGCCGATCGCGTTGCTCTGCCACAGCTCGATGGTGCGCACGCGGATGACCGTCCAGCCGCTCGCGACCGCGCGCGGGCTCGAACCGGTCCTGATCGCCGGCGCGGAGGAGATCGGCGCGGGCGATCTGCAGGGCGCCGCCGACCCGGCACGCATCCGCCGCTACCTCGAGACGGCCTTCGCCTGGAGCGACGGGGATCTCGGCCCGCGGGTGCCCGGCGGGGAGGACGGCGTCGAGTTCTTCCGGCGTTTCGACACGGCGATCGCCGACATGGCGCATCGGCTGAGATCCACCCGCCGCGAGGGAGCCTCCGGCTCGGCCGTGCTCGTCACCCACAGCGCCGCGATCCGCGTCTGGGTCGCGCGTCGCGGCCACGGACTCGCGGACGGCTTCAGCGCGCGGCGCCCGCTCGCGAACACCGGCATCGTCGTCGTGGAGAGCGTCGGCGACCATCGCGAGTGGCGCGTCGTCAGCTGGGACGACGTCGGAACTGACGCCGCCCTGCCGCCGTCAGCCGACCTCCGCGACGACCCGCAGGGCTCTCCGCTTGGACCGGACGCGCCGCGCCGGGCCGTCCGCGCCGGTCAGCGGTCGTCGTCGAGCTGACCGAGCAGCGAGCCGAGATCGCTCTGCTCGCCGCAGAGGCCGCTGAGCGAAGCCTGACCAGCGTCGATGGCCTCGCCGAGATGTGCGATGGTGCTCATGGTTCCCCCTTGGCGATGACGGTAGGCACCCTGCTCGCGCGGCGCGCCTCCGTCTTCGGGTGGCGCCCGTCACGAGGGGCACCCGAACCGGGGAGGACGCCGTCAGGAGAGGAGCCCCGTGACCGACGCCCCGTTCCCCGAACTCGATCCGCACGGCTGGGCCGCACTGGCGGCCTGGATGCGGGAGCAGCGCTGGTTCGCCGCCAAGGGCTCCACACCCCGGCTCCGGCAGGTGGCGCGCCTCGACCTCACTCCGTGCGATGACGGCGCACGCCCCGTGACTCTGCTGGTCGCGGACGACGCAGACAGCCGTCGGCCGGTGTACCAGCTGGCGCTCGTCGCCCGCCCCGCGGGCGGCGCCGAGGGAGGCGACCCGATCGTCCTGCTGCCCGGCGGGGTGCTCAACGACGGCGCCCGCGACCCCGCCTATGCGGAGGCCGTTCTTGCCGAGCTCGCCGCAGCGGGCGCCGAGCTCGGCGATGCACCGCGCGCCGCCGCCGTGCCCTTCGCCGGCGAGCAGTCGAACACCTCGCTCGTCATCGCCCGCGAGGGCGACCGCGACCTCGTCATCAAGCTCTTCCGGGTCGTGCATCACGGCGAGAACCCCGAGATCGAGCTGCAGCGCGCCCTGACCCGCACCGGCTCCCCCGTCGTGCCGCGCTTCATCGGATCGCTCGCCGCGACCTGGTCGGCCGACGGCGCCGCCGAGGCGCGCGGTGACCTCGCCGTCGTGCAGGAGTTCATCGGCGGCGCCGTCGACGGATGGGCGCTGGCCAGCCGGGCCGCCGCCGGCGGCCACGACTTCCGTGACGAGGCCCGGCAGCTCGGCGCCGTGACCGCGGCCGCACACCTCGGCCTCGCCCAGCAACTCGGCCACGTGGCGTCATCACCGACGGACGTGTCGGGTCTCACCGGGGTCTGGGAGCAGCGGCTCGAGGCGGCGCTCACGGTCGCGCCGCAGCTCGCCGTGCACGCCGAGGAGATCCGCGGACGCTACGCCGCCGCCGCGGCGGCGCCCTGGGGCGAGCTGCAGCGCATCCACGGCGACCTGCACCTCGGGCAGGCGCTGCACGCGCCCGACGGCCGCTGGCTGCTGATCGACTTCGAGGGCGAGCCGCTGCGCACCCTCGCTGAGCGCACGCATCCCGAGCCCGTGCTGCGCGACGTCGCCGGGATGCTGCGCAGCTTCGACTACGCCGGCTCGGCCCACGGCGCCGCCGGCACGCGCTGGGCCGAGCAGAGCGCCGCGGCCTACCTCGAGGGCTACTCCGCCGCGTCGGGCGCGACACCCGGACCGCCGGAGCTGCTCCTCGCGCTGCAGCTCGACAAGGCGGTCTACGAGGTCACTTACGAAGTGCGCAATCGCCCCGACTGGGTCGGCATCCCGCTCGGCGCGATCCAGCGGATGCTGCGCTCCAGCTGATCCGCCACGCCGCTCCCGGCGGACGCGGAGCCGCTGGCCCCCGTTGGGGGGATATAACTGTCACATGCAGAGCACCCTGGACCGGATCGCCCAGTGGATGACTCAGCAGGACTGGTACGTCGCGGCGCGCGACAGCGCACCGCGGCTGCGCGAGCTGGTCGAGGTGTTCCTGCCGTCGGCGGATCCCACGGCTCGCGTCCGGGTGCTCGTCGTCGAAGACGAGGCGCGCGCCGGCGGCGTGATCTACCAGGTGCCCCTCGTCGAACGCGACGTCGCCCCGGAACCCGGGGATCCGCGCTGGATCGGCCGCGGCTACGGCGGCGCCGCCCTGTTCGACGGCGTCGGCGACACCGCGTACGCCTCCGCGCTGCTCGCGGCGATGCACGAGACCGGCACGCTGGTCGACCCGGACGACGACCGCTTCGTCGTGCGCTGCGAGGCCGTGCAGGATGCCGGACCGAGCGCGCGAATGCACGTGCAGGTGTACGGCCGCCCCGAGATCACGGTGACCGTCTACCGCCAGGTGCTGCCGGGCCCGCACCCCGACGCCGACGCGGCCGCACGCCTGGCCGGACTCGGCATCCGCCCGCGACTCGTGGGGACGCTGCCGGTGCGCTGGACCGACGACGACGGCTGGGTGGAAGCGGCGCACCTCGCACTCGCCGAGGAGAGCCAGGCCGGACTCGTCGACGGGTGGACCTTCTTCGCCGCGGCCGCCCGCTCCGGCCGCCCCGTCGACGACGAGCTGCGCCGCATCGGCGCCGCCATCGCCCGCCTGCACGACGGCCTCGAATCCACCGCCCGTCCGGTCACACCGGCCGAGCGGACGCGCACGCTCGACTCCTGGCGCACTCGCCTGCTGGCCGCCGCGCACCACGTGCCAGGACTCGCCGCCCACGCCCCGGGCGCTCAGCGGCTGCTCGATCTCGCCGCGCGCGGCCACTGGCCGGACGCGCAGAGCGTGCACGGCGCCCTCGAACTCACCGCGCTGCGCCGCACGCCGAACGGCGTCTGGCAGCTCGCCGACCACTCCGGGCCGGCCCCCGCGCCCGCCGACGATCGCACCGACCTGCCGGAACGCGACCTCGCGGCGGTGCTGCGCTCGCTCGACTACGCCGCGGGACTCACCGGAGCCGACGCCGCGTGGGCGGATCGCGCCCGCGCCGCGCTGCTCGACGGCGCCGGAGCCGAGGAGACGCCGCTGCTGGCGGCGCTGCAGCTCGACCTCGCCGTGTTCGACGCCGTGTCGGAGCAGCGCACCCGGCCCGACGCCGTGCACATCCCTCTCGGGACGATCGCCCGGCTGACGGCGGCGCGGCGTGACGTCGACACGGTGCTGACGGCCGCCTGACCGGTCCGGTGCGGTCCCAGTAGGGTGGCCGCATGGCGCGGGATCGAGGGAGACTCATCCGCCGCGCCGTCATCGGCGGCATCGCCGGCGTGATCGTCGTCGCGGCCCTCGCGATCGTCGTCTCCGGCGGACTCGCCGACGACGGAGGCCGACGCGTCACGACCTATCGCGTCGGAGAGCGGATCGAGTCGGGGAACGCGCGCACCGTCGTCGAATCCGTCACGCTGAGCACCCGCCGACCCGGCAGCGGCTTCGAGGCGAGCGACGGCCGCAGGTGGCTCGTCATCACGGTGGTGCAGACCAACCTCAGCGACGCCCCGCTGTTCGTCACGAACCTGCGCATCGGCATCAACTACGGCACGGCCCTCGACCAGCGCGACACGACACGTTCGATCGACCGGGCCGCCGGCGGCCAGGCCGCTTCGCCGCTGCCGCCCGGCGTGCCGACGCGACTCTGGTACGTCTTCGACGTGCCCGCGACGGCCGCACCGGACGACGAGACGGTCGTCGGGGTCTACCGAGCCGACCGCACCTACGGCGACCCGGTCTTCGGCGACACCGGGTACGGCTCGCCGTACCCGGTCGGCCGGGTGCCGGTCGACCGGGTCGAGGACGAAGGATGAAACGCGGGGTCCGCATCGCCGCCTCACTGGCCGGGCTGGCGATCGCGATGATCGCCGCCGCGACCGCACCGCAGGACGGCACCGACATCGCGGCGCCGTTCCTCGTGCGCGGAGTCGAGGGCGACGTGCTCACGACCCGCCTGCTCACCACCCGCCTCGACGGCATCGAGCTCGCCGACGCTCTCGAGCAGGACGCCTACTCCTCGCCGCGCATCGACACGGAAGGCCAGTGGCTCGTCGTGCACCTGACCGTGCAGACCCGCCAGTCGACCGAGGGGCTCTCGGCCGCGCGGCTGCTGCTCGACGGGCGCGAATACGGCAACTACATCGGCGCCGACGACGACCTCGCCCGCATCCAGAACGGCCCCGGCATCGCGACGAGCGGCACGCTCGTGTTCGAGCTGCCCGCCGACGCCCTGCGCGGCGCCGGAGCCGGCCACGCCGAGCTGCGCCTGCAGACGCAGGTCGCTCCGACGCTCGACGACGTGCCCACCTACACGCTCGACCTGCGCGGCGCCCACCGCAGCGCCGAGTTCCGCATCCCCCGTCCGCGAGTCGTGGAGCCGCTCACATGACCGGCCGTCCCCGCATCGCGGCCGGAGCCCGGCGTCACCTGCTGGCGGGCGGAGTCGCCGTCGCGAGCGGCGGCATGCTCGCTTCGCTGCTGTTCTTCGAGCCGTTCCTGCCCGGAGCGCCGGCCGCGACCCCGGTGCACCGGGTCGCGCGCGGCGACACGGCCGAGGTGGAGGGCAGCGGGTTCCGCATCGGCGCTGCGGGCTTCTTCACCGCGGAGAGCGACCAGCCCGTCGACGTCCCCGCCGGCTACGCCGTGCTCGGCGTGCTCGTGCCGATCACCCCGGGATCATCGGCCTCCCCCGACCCGGGAAGCTGCGACATCGTGCTCGTCGCGCCTGGCGGACCGGGCGGCGTCGATCGTGAATGGACCAGCGAGGTGGATCCCGGGCAGTACGACTACGGCACCACGCGCGGGACGCGATCGATCTGCCAGTTCGGCGACGACGGCGAGAAGGTCACCTACGAGGGCGTCTTCCTCGTGCCCGACGACGTCTACGCGGCGGCCTCGCTCGAGATCCGCTTCACGAGTCCGAAGAGCGACGGCTACGCCCGCAGCGTCTACCGCTTCGCGCTGCCGGCCGATCCCGTGGGCTGATCGCCGGCATCCGCACCAGCCACGACATCCGCATCCGCATCCGCCACGTCACTCGCCGCACCGCGGCGCAGCCGCGTCGGGATGCGCGGCATGCGCTGCGGGTCCAGCTCGCCCGTGCGCCGCCGCCACCAGCGCCCGATCATCTGATCGAAGATCGCCGCGAGCAGCGCGATCCGCACCGGCTCGATCAGCAGCCCGATCACCAGCGAGACGTTGTGGTACGCGTCGCGGCCGTAGGCCGTCTCGTGCGGACCGACGAGCACCAGCGCGCCGCGGAAGATCCACTGCTGCGCGGCGTAGAGCAGCCCCGAGAGCGTCATCAGCACGAGCAGCGTTCGGGCTCGAGCGTGCAGGATCATCCGCGCGCTGATCAGCAGTGGCTCGGCCGTCTCGTACCAGAGGGCCACGGAGCCGCGGATCGACCGGCGCAGCACACGCGGCAGCGTCGCGAGGCGCACCCGAAGTCGGGCCTCGACGCGCACCGGCATGAGGCGCTCGTGACGCGATTCGGCGATCGCACGGCTGTAGATCACGCCGCCGATCACCAGCCATGCCACCGGGAGCACGACGACCTGCAGCAGCAGCGGGATCGCGCCGTCGATGCCGCGCAGCAGCAGTCCCGCACCCGACCAGAGCTGCTCGAGATCGGCGCGCAGATCCTGGGCGGCCACGACGATCCGGCGGGAGGCGAACCAGCCGCCCGCCTCGCCGAGCACCGCCGACAGACCTCCGACGGCGACGAAGATCCAGGTCGCCTCGAGGTAGATCTCCACGATCGAGAAGAACGACGGAAGCCGCTCGCGCAGCCGGTCGACGAGGACGCGCAGCACGAACGCCGCGACGACGACCGCCGCGACGACGGGACCGCTGCCCGGGTCGAGCACGTAGCGCCCCGAGCCGAAGCTGTAGAAGAACGCCGTGACCGCGTAGTCGGAGAGATCCTGCGCGACGCCGCCGATCAGCGCATAGAGCACGAAGAACGGCACGATCGACGAGAACAGCACCTCGCCGAACTCGCGCGCACGACCGCGCAGCGTCGGGGGGATGCCGGGGCCCGGCACTGCGAGGTACTCGCGCATCGCGCCGCGCACCGCGAGGAACATGCCGACGAAGGCGACGAGCCGCGCGAGCACCGCGATGGGCAGGAACAGCAGCGGCAGCAGCCCGCTGTCGAAGGAGAGCGGCGCGGCCGCCGAGATCACGAGATGCCGCACGAGCTCGCCGGCGAGGTACCAGGCCGCGAGGGCGGGGAAGCTGCGCACGAGGATCCGGACCAGATCGGTGACCGTGCGGCGCATGCCCCGATGCTAACGGGCGCTCAGCTCCGCGCCTCGGCGTCCTGCTGTCGCCGGCACCGCAGCTCGCAGCCGTCGCGCGAGCACGGGCGCCCAGCAGCCGCCGCCTACTGTGGGCATATGAGCCTCGAACCGCCCGTCGCCGCCCGCCGACCCGTGGAGCGCCTGCACCACGGCGACGTCGTCACCGACGACTACGAGTGGCTGCGCGACAAGGACGACCCCGAGGTGCTCGCCCACCTGCACGCCGAGAACGCCTACACCGACGCGCAGACCGCCGACCTCGCCGTGCTCGAGGAGCTCGTCTACGAGGAGATCACCCGACGCACCCAGGAGGACGACCTCAGCGTGCCGGTGCGCGAAGGGCGCTGGTGGTACTACGCCCGGACCGAGGCCGGCGCGCAGTACGCGCTGCACTGCCGCATCCCCGTCGTCGACGAGTCGGACTGGACCCCGCCGACGCTGCCCGCCGACGGCTCGGCGCCCGCGGGCGAGCAGATCATCCTCGACGGCAACGCCGAGGCCGACGGCGACTTCTTCTCGATCGGCACCCTCGACGTCTCCCCCGACGGCGCCCTGCTGCTGTGGAGCGTCGACGCGGTCGGCGACGAGCGCTACGAGCTGCGCATCCGCGACCTCGCGACCGGCGTCGACCGCGAGGAGCGCATCCCCGGCACCTCGGGCGATGCGCTCTGGGATGCGAGCGGCGAGTGGATCTTCTACACGACGGTGGATGCGGCCTGGCGCCCCGACCGCGTGCTGCGGCACCGCCTCGGTTCGGCTTCGGCCGACGACGCGGTGGTGCTGCACGAGCCGGACGAGCGCTTCTGGGTCGGCGTGGGGCTCACCCGCAGCCGTCGCTACCTGGTGATCGAGCTCGGGTCGAAGATCACGAGCGAGGTGCACCTCATCGACGCGACGACGCCCACCGCCGCGCCGCGCGTCGTCTGGCCTCGACGCGAGGGGGTCGAGTACGACGTCGTGCACGCGATCATCGGCGGCCTCGACCGGCTCCTCGTCACGCACAACGAGGGCGCGCCCGACTTCCGCATCGACGCGGTCGATCCTGATGACCCGGAGGGAGCACGGCAGGAGATCGTGGCGCACCGCGCGGGGGTGCGGGTGAGCGGGGTCTCCGCTTTCGCGCATCACCTGGTGCTGCACTACCGCCGCGACACCCTGCGCCGCGTCGCACTCGCCCGCCTCGAGGCGGAGACGACGACGCCGCGGTTCCACGAGATCGAGGTCGCCGAAGAGCTCTTCACTCTCGGCGCGGGCGGCGGCCCGGAGTGGGAGCAGCCGACCGTGCGGCTCACCGAGACCAGCTTCATCACGCCCGCGGTCGTGAGCGAGCTCGACCTCCGCACCGGCGAGCGACGGGAGCTGAAGCGACAGCCCGTCCTCGGCGGATACGACCCCGCGGTCTACGCGCAACGACGTGTCTGGGCCGAGGCGCCCGACGGCGAGCAGATCCCGGTCTCGCTCGTGTTCCGTCCCGACCTGGTCGCGCTCGGCGACGACGACCTGCCCGCGACGCCCGCGCCGCTGCTGCTCTACGGCTACGGCTCGTACGAGCACTCGATCGATCCCTCGTTCTCGATCCCCCGGCTCAGCCTGCTCGAGCGCGGGGTCGTCTTCGCGGTCGCGCACGTGCGCGGCGGCGGTGAGCGCGGACGGCGCTGGTACGAGCAGGGACGGCTCGAGCACAAGCGCAACACCTTCACCGACTTCGTCGCCGCCGCACGTCACCTCGTCGACCGGGGGTGGACCTCGCCCGAGCGTCTCGTCGCGGAGGGCGGCTCGGCCGGCGGGCTCCTGATGGGCGCCGTCGCCAATCTCGCGCCGGAGCTGTTCGCGGGCGTGCTCGCCGCGGTGCCGTTCGTCGATCCGTTGACGAGCATCCTCGACCCGGAGCTGCCGCTGACCGTCGTCGAGTGGGACGAGTGGGGCAACCCGCTCGCTGATCCCGAGGTCTACGCGCTCATGAAGAGCTACTCGCCCTACGAGAACGTGCGCGCCGTGCGCTACCCGCGCATCCTCGCGGTGACGAGCCTCAACGACACCCGGGTGCTCTACGTCGAACCGGCGAAGTGGGTCGCGAGGCTGCGGGAGGTGCAGGCCCCGGTGCTGCTGCGCTGCGAGATGAGCGCGGGGCACGGCGGCGTGTCCGGCCGGTACGCGGGGTGGCGACGTCGCGCCTTCGAGCTCGCGTGGATCCTCGACGCGGCGGGGGTGCACGGCCGCTGAGCCGCGGTCGTGGGATGCTCGGCTCATGATCATCGTGACTGGCAACGACATCCCCGGGTACCGCATCGACGCCGTGTTCGGCGAGGTGATGGGCTTGACGGTGCGTTCGCGCGACTTCGGGTCGAATCTGCTCGCCGGCTTCCGCGCGATCGGCGGCGGCGAGCTGCCCGAGCTCACGCAGGCCCTGTACGAGAGCCGTCACGAGGTGATGAACCGCATGGTCGTCGAAGCGCAGCAGCGCGGCGCGAACGCGATCATCGCCATGCGCTTCGACGCCTCGGAGATCGGGCAGCAGTGGACCGAGGTCTGCGTCTACGGCACGGCGGTCGTCGCGTTCCCGATCCCGGCGGGCGAGCCCGGAGCGACCGGCCAGTCCGCGGCGATCGCCGCCCAGGGCTGAGCCCCCGTGGTCAGATGAAGCGGATCGCGGCCTGCAGCCGGCTGCGCACCTCGAACAGATCGGTTCCGCCGATCGCGACACCGGGGATGCCGCGCCGCAGCAGGTCGGCGGCCCGCGAGCGCTCCGCGAGAAGCGTCACGACACCGCGCATCTCGCCGATGTCCTCGACGCCGTCGGCCTGACCGTCGGGCACCACGATGAGCGCCGCCGTGAAGCGCACGTGCGCCGCACGGCCGAGCTTGCGCGCGTCGAGCACCGTCTCGCGCACGGGGCGCGCGCCGGGCTCGATCCCGTCGCCGACGAGGTCGCCGCGGCGCGGGGTGACCGGCGCTCCCCAGTCGGCCGACTGCACGGCCCAGAGACCCGTCGGGCCGAGCACGACGTGATCGATCTTGCCCTCGCCGGCGGCCACATCGTGCCAGAGCGTGTAGCCGATCCCCAGCGTTCCGAGCTTGCGCGCGGTCTCCTCCTCGGCGACGGCCGCCGCGAGCAGCGAGCGCACCTCCCAGGGGGCGCTGCGCACCACGGCCGGGTCGTAGGGATCGGGAGTCGGCTCGCCGAGGCCGATCCAGGCCCGCACTTCCTCGAGATAGCGCTGCCGGTACCAGCCGCCCGGATGCCCGGAGGATCGAGCGCTCGCCCGGGTGTCCTGGCGCGCGCGCGGAGCTGCCGGCGCCCAGACCGTCGACTGAGCGGTCGACATCGCCGATCCGTCGTAGCGGGCCCGGCTCTCGGGGTCGCCGATGAGCGACCAGGCGCGCTGCACCGCGTCGAACGCGGCGGTCGAGCCGCCCGCATCCGGGTGCGTCGCGCGCAGGCGACGGCGGAACGCCCGCCGCAGCTCGTCCTGCGTCGCCGTCGGCGGTACGCCGAGCACGTCGTAGGGGCTCGCGGAGAGCGGGCTGTCGGGCATGAGCGGAACCCTACCGAGTTCCGACCGGGAGATTCCGCCACCGGCATGGGTCCTCGCCGCGCGCTCCGTCGGTGACCGTCCGGCGCTGCCGACGGGGCGACCCGGCCCGCGCGCTCAGCTCCAGTCATCCGGGGCGATCCACCGCAGTCCGCTCGCACCGGCGAGCAGGCTCGCACGGAGGCGGAGCCCGGAGGCGCGGGCAGCCTCGTGCAGGGTGCGGATCCACGCACCGTCCTCCGGGGGCAGGCGGACGGCGCCCGGGCGTTCGAGGATGGCGACCACAGCGCGCGCCTCGGTCTCGGCGCGCAGCATGCGGAACACTCCGGCGAACCCCTCGGCAGCGAGGTCGTCGGGTTCGGCAGGCAGGTCGTCGATGGGCAGCAGCACCGGCAGCTGCACGTCGGCGCGATCGAGCAGCAGCAGCCAGAGCTGGTCACGGCAGGCTTCGCCGATCAGGTCCTCGGCGCGACGCAGCACCAGGGCGTCGGAGTCGAGCGGGGTCAGCACGGTCTCGTCGTAGCGGGGGATGGTCATGTCGCCAGCCTTCTGCGCCGGCGGACGGCGCGGAGGCCGATTCGCCGCATCCGTGCAGAAGCCGCGGCCACCTCGGCTGGGGAGGAGACCGACGGACCGTGGCCCGAACGGGGGCCTGACCGACGCCCGTCGGGTACCTAGCCTGGGTGACGCGACCGAGGAGGAACGGTGACCGACACCCTGAGCGCGAGCCCCGACGCCGGGTGGTACGACGATCCCGCCGGCGGGGTCGAGCTGCGCTGGTGGGACGGACTGCGCTGGACGGCCGCGACGCGGGAGCGCCCGAGCGCCGCCCGGGACGACGACCTCACGGAGATCGCCGCGGCCGGTGTCGACAGCATCCCCGCGCCGAGCCTCGCCGAGCTGCTGCGCGAAGACGCGGAGCTCGACCGCCGGCTGCACGAGCTCGGCGACGACCTGCCCCGACCTCCGCGACGCCGTCCTGACCCGGTGGGTCCTCGGCGCTCGACCTGGGCGGCCGCTCAGCTCGACGAGCCGGACGTCGGCGACCGCTCGTCACGGACACCCGCCGCCTGGGCGCTCGTCGTGCTGCCGCTTCTGCTGGGCGTGCTGCTGCCGATCGGCTGGCGCGTGCTGCCCGACGTGGGCTTCTCCCCCGTGTTCGGCGTGCTGCTGGTGCTCGTCGTCGTGCACGGGCTCGCCGCACTGGTGCTGGCCGTGGACGGCCGGGAGCTCGCGCGCCGCGACTGGGAGACGCTGTCGCCGCTCTGGGCGCTGTCGACCGTCGTGGGCGTGCTCGTCGCCCGCATCGCGCTGGTCCATCGCCAGGGCGGCGCCGTGCGGCTCGGCGTGATCCTCTCGGCGTGCTCGGTCGTGCTCGGCACGGCCGCGGCGACGATACTCGCCCTCGTCTGATGCCGGCGGCGCGGAATCAGTCCACGGCGGGTTGGAACCACGGCGGGTAGACGCTGACCTTCGGTGCGCGCCCTGCCGGGAGATGCGCGCGGAGGCGCTCCTTGGCGGGCTCGTTCGCCAGGCCGATCACGGCGATGGCCGAGAACGGCACGACCGCCGGAACCAGGAACTCCGCCCCCAGCAGTCCGTCCTCCTCGAAGCGCAGACGACGCAGCATCGTGGTCTGCGCCTCGTCGCCGATCGCGAACCGGGTCGTCGTGCCGGCGGCGTCGCCGTCGGTCAGCACGGTCGCCTCGACTCCCTGATCGACGGCGGCGATCGTGCTCACCAGCACCACGAGATCACTCGGGGCCGTCGCGCGCGCCGCCTCCGACCAGGTCGCGCCGTCGGCGCCGGAGCGCAGCTCGACCCATCGGGTCGCCTCGGGTGAGACGTGGAAGGCGACGGTCTCGGCGACGGGCAGGCCGGCGACCTCGGTCTCGCGGCGGAGTTCGCGCGTCACCGGAGAGCTGAGATCGACGACCGGCTGGGCGCCGGGCACCAGGCCGTCAGCGATGATCCCCGGCAGGTTGTCGATGTGGGTCACGTGGAACAGCCGCTGGGTTCCGCGGTCGATGCGTGCCGGCGGCGGGGCGGCCGCGACACGGGCGCCTCCGCGTTCAGCGGGCGGCGTCCGCAGCGAGGTGCGGGCGATGCTCGGCTTGGTCGCGCGCGCGGCGGCACGCACCGGCTCCTCGATCACGCGCGGGGTGCAGATGTCGCACAGTCCCGGCTCCAGTCCGTGGATGCACTCCTCCAGCGACAACGATCACCCTCTCCGGCCCGAAACGCTCCGCGGGCCTCGTCCAGGGTACGCGGACTGCGCGGCCGCGGCTGACGCGCAGAGCGGATGTGCATCCCGGCCGGAGCGCCCCGCCGGGTCCCCGTACCCCGCATCCTGGGGACTGTGCGACGCCCGTCGCCTGCCTACAGTGAGAGGGCATGCCGACTTGAGGGGGGAAGCGTGACTGATCTGGCGGTGCGGCTGCCCGTTGCCGGCTGGTACAAGGATCCGGCCAACGCAGAGCGACTTCGCTGGTGGACGGGCGAGACCTGGAGCCAGCACACGATCGAGCGTCCGACGAAGAAGGACGACCTCGAGGCCTCCGACGAGCGCCCGCGCAGCCGAGGCGCCCACCGTGCGGTCGGCGAGCCGGATGTGGCCGCCGCCGCGCGCGAGGCCGGCGAGACGCACGCGATCACCACGGGTGAGATCGCGACCTTCATCGCCGCCGAGACCGGTCAGACCCCGGCCGTCACGACCACCCCGGTCATCGTCGAGCCGGCCGGCGACGAGCTGGTCGCCGCCACCGCATCCGAGCAATCCTCCGAGACTCAGGACGACGAGGCGGCCGACCTCGACGCCGCCGCGCTCGCATCGACCGACGACGCGGATGCCCCGGTCGACGCCACCGCGCCCGTCCAGTCCGACGACGACGCCGCCGCCGACGCGCTCGAGATCGTCGACGCCGAGTCGGCCACCGACCATGCCGATCCGGCGACGTCCGAGGTCGAGGCCGAGCCGGCCCCGCGCGCGGCGTCGCTCGTGCCCGAGGTCATGGAGACCTCGGCCAACGCGCCGCTGCTCGAGCAGCTCGCCGCCGCGCCGCCGCCCCTCGCCGTCGGGGCCGCGCCCGCATCCGCCTCCTCGACCGATGTGGTCGTCGCCGCATCGGGCGTCAGCTTCGACGAGCTCATGAAGCAGCTGCCGTTCGCCGTCGACCCCGCCGTTTCCGATGAGACCGCGGCCGGCAAGCCGGGCAAGGGCCGCAAGGCGGCGAAGGCCGCCAAGGCCGCGCGCGCATCGAAGACCTCGACCGCGACGACGACCCCGGCAGCGGCATCCTCGGCGCTCGCACGTCCGACCGCCGCGCCGTATGCCGGCGGGACGCCCGCGCGCGCCACCGGCACCCAGACGGCCGGAGTCTGGCTGCTGGCGCTGCTGCCGCTCATCGCCGTGCTGCTGGCGACGGCCGCGATCGTGCTGCCGATGGTCGTGCCGGCGATCGCCGACTTCGCTCTCCTCGGCGCCGCTGCGCTCACGCTCCTGCTGGGAGTCGTGTTCGCCGCGGCCGACGACTCCGCGCTCGCGAAGCGCGGAGTGGAGAAGCGCGTCACCGCGGTGATCGCTCTGCTCACGCCGCTGCCGTACCTGGCGCTCCGCACGCTGTCGCTCGGGCGACAGCAGCGCAACGGCGTCGCTCCGCTCGCGGTGTTCGTGGTGCTGATCGGGGCTGCCGCCGCCGGCTATCTGCTCGCCGGCGACCGCCTCCCCGAGCTGATCACGCTGGTGCAGTCCCAGTCGCGCGCCCTGCTCGGTCTCTGACCTCCCGCGCCGCGCTCCCCGCGCCGCTCAGTACCAGAAGCTGAGGAACGGCGCGACCGTGCTGCGCAGCACCCGGTCGGCGATCAGCACCGCCTCGGCGTCCGAGCCCGCGGTGCGCCCCGCATCCGCGAGCGTCGTCACCGCCACGCCACCGAGGTAGAGCGATCCGAGGGTCGCGACGTCGGTGCGCAGCAGCGGTGCGTCGTCGTCGTGACCGGCATCGCCGACCCGCACCACGCCGTCCGCATCCGACTCGACGAGCCAGCGACCGGTAGCAAGACCCAGGTCGTCGCTCACGTCGAGGCGGAATCGCCCGGCGCCGCTGAAGCGCCGCGCCTCGAGCGCTCGCGGAACGTCGAGGATGCGCAGCCACTCGTGGTCGCGCACGGTCACCTCGGCGGCGCGCTGGTCGGCGAGGCGCCAGCGCAGCGGCTCGTCGACCGACAGCAGGCTCGCGTCGACGCGCGTGACGAGGTCGAGCGAGAGCAGGAAGCGCAGCACTCCAAGACGCGCCGACGGCGTCGTGCTGTCGAGGTGCAGCACCCGCACGCTGTGCTCCTCGCGCTGCGGCTCCTCGACGACGCGGAACGCCGCCGCGGCCCGCACCTCGCCGTCCTCGCGGTACTGCACCGTTCGCACGCCCGCCGCGTCGCCGTCTCCGGGTCGGAGTCCGGCGAACTGACGCCAGCGCTCCGGCCAGCCGTCGACCTCGCCCGGGCGGGCCGTGCGGGCGGCCTCGTGCAGCGCGAAGGCGATGCGCGCGTAGTCCTCGACGGGGATGAAGTCGATCCGTCCGTCAGGCTCGTCGCCCAGCCAGCCGGCCGCGCGGCTGTCGATCCGCCAGTCGGCGGCGGTCGTCGCCGGGCCGAAGCCGTAGCGGCCGTAGATCGTCGCCTCCGACACCGTCAGCGACGCGATCGGCAGGCCGAGCCGCTGTGCCGTGCGCAGCTCGCCTTCGAGCAGCGACCGGGCGATGCCGCGTCGACGATGCGTCGGCGACACGGTCACCGAGCTGATCGCCCAGGCGCCCACGGTCGTCTCCCCCGGCACGCTGAGCTCGACAGGCCAGCTGTTCACCGTGGCGACGGGCTCGGCGATGAGCACCGACTGCGGATCCCAGACGCCGGTCGTGCGCCGGGATCCCATCGCGGCACGCGAGAACGCGTTCTGCTCGTCGTTCGACGCCGGGCCGTGGAAGCCCCGTTCGTCGGCGCGGATCCAGGCCGCGTAGGCGCTCTCGTCGGCGGTGTCGAGAAGCCGGTAGTGCAGCCCGCGCTCGGCGAGGCGGCCGGCCGAGACGGCGTCGACGGGCAGGACGAGGTGATCGGGGGTGTCGCTCATGCCCTCCAGCCTAGGAACACCCCCGGACTCGGGGCGTCCCTCTCGCCCCGTCTGCCGATAGCCTCGCGCCATGCCGCGCTTCTTCGGGGTCGATCTCGCCTGGCGCGACGGCACCCCCGCCCGTCCCGCCAACGAGACCGGCCTCGCCGTGATCGATGAGAGCGGAGCCGTGATCTCGGCGGGGTGGGAGCGCGGGGTGGATGCGGTGGCCGCGTGGCTGATCGCCTCGGCCGCCCCGGGCGACGTGATCGCGATCGACGCGCCGCTCGTCGTGACGAACGCCGCGGGCATGCGCCAGGCCGAGCGCGAGGTCGGCTCGCGCTACGGCGCGTGGAAGGTCGCCGCGAACCCGATGAACCTCGCGAGCCCGCTGCAGGGCGGGGCGGCGCTTCGCGCACGACTCGAGCACGCCGGTTTCCACTACGTCGACGGGAGCGGACCGCCGCCGGCCGACCGGGTGTCGATGTTCGAGTGCTACCCGTATACGACCATCGTCGGCATGGAGGAGCTCGGCTACGACGACCGCCGCCCGCGTTACAAGCGGCTCGACCCCGCCGTCTCGCGCACCGAGGCGCGGGTGCTGCGCGCCGCGGCCTGCGATCAGCTGCTGGAGCGGATGGCCGGGCTCGACCGCGCCGATCCGCCGTTGCGGATGCGCTCGCATCCGCTCGCCGCCGCCCTCGTCGACGACGACTCGCCGCTGCTGGATGCGCCGTACAAGCACCGCGAGGACCTGCTCGACGCGCTGCTGTGCGCCTGGACCGCGTCGATCTGGCATCGGCACGGCGCCACGCGCGTGCAGGTGCTCGGCCTCGGCGCCGAGCCCGACGAGGCCGGGCGTCGGCCGACGATCGTGGCGCCGGCGCGCCCGATGCAGCGCGTGGCGGAGCCCGAGCCGGCAGCGCCCGGGAGCCGGGTCGATGCCGACGGCGCCACCGGCCCGGCGCTCGCGAGCGAGCCGCCCCGTGGCGTCGATCCCGGGATGCTCGCCCGTGTCCTCGCGCTGGGCGCCGAGGTGCAGGCCAGCGATGGCCACCGACTCGAGCCGACGCTGCGCTCCGAGCTGGCGGAACTGAGCGCGCGCATCGTCCGACGGCTGGCGTCCGAGCACTGAGCTCGGCGCACCGCTCCCGACCGGCTCAGCGGCGCTCCCGTCGCCGTCAGCTGCCGGCGAGCTCGTCGAGCAGTTCATCGAGCTGCTCGTAGCCCTCGGTCACGCCGGTCTCCATGCCGGAGGCGACCATGCCGTCACGCGATTCCACGGTCGGATACACCGAGTGGATGTCGAGCCGCGTCCGCCCGCCGTCGAGCCGGGTGAAGGTGATCGACTCGAGGGCGACCACATCGGGATACCCCTCGAACTCGAAGGTCTGCAGCGCGAAGTCGTTCTCGCGCACGGTGTGGAACACGCCGCGGAAGCCGTAGCGCTCGCCGTCGAGCTCGTGCACGTAGTGCCACGAGCCGCCGGTGCGGAAGTCGTACTCGACCAGATCCATCTCGTAGCCGCGCGGCCCGAGCCAGCGGCGGAACAGCTCGGGCTCGCGATAAGCACGGAAGACGAGCTCGACCGGGTGGTCGATCTCGCGCGAGATCTCGATGAAGGGCAGGCCCTCGGGCGCGCTGATGGTGACGGGGTTGCTCATGATGACTCCTCCCATGAGTCGGCTCCGGTCGACGTCGACCGGTCTGTCTCGGCGTTCTCGCCTCCGGCCAGCTGCGCCAGCACGTCGTCGAGAGCGCGGAATCGCCGCTCGTGGATCAGCCGGTAGCGATCGAGCCAGGCGGTGAGGTCCTCGAGCCGCGCGGCTTCGAGGTGCACGGGGCGCCGCTGGGCGTCCCGGCTGCGGGTGACCAGGCCGGCCTCTTCGAGCACGCGGATGTGCCGCGAGACGGCCTGGGTGGTGATGGGATGCGGCTCGGCGAGCTCGTTCACGGTCGCCGGACCCCGGCTCAGCCGGGCGACGATCGCCCGGCGCACCGGGTCGGCGAGCGCGAGGAAGGCGCGATCGAGTCGATCGTCCTCGTCCCGTCGCTCCGGCATCCCAACACTTCCCTTTATCAACGTTTGTGTTGATTACAAGGTAGAAGAGAACGCCGGACCCGTCAAGGCCCGGCGTCGTCGGAGACGACCGGCGTCCTCAGCCGCGCGCAGCGGCGTCCGCCGCGGCCTTCTTGCGGTAGGCGGCGTCGGCACGCACCTGCGCCTGGGTCGCGCGCTCCTGACGCAGCCACTCGGGCTGGTCCTCGAGCAGCGCCCGGATCTGCTCGGTCGTCAGCGCATCCGTCACCCCGGCACGGACGAGCCCCGAGGTCGAGACGCCGAGCTTGCGCGCCACCTCCTGCTTGGGGTGGGGGCCGGTCAGGCGCAGCTGCACGAGCCACTCGGGCGGCGACGCCTGCAGCTCCTGGAACGCCTCTCGGGTGAGCGGCGTCTGCTGGAACTCCTCCGGCGTCGACGGCAGGTGGATGCCGAGCTTCTTCGCCGCCGTGGCCGGCTTCATGGTCTGCTGCTGCGCGCTCACGACACCAGGGTACGCGGGGCGGAGCCGTCGCCGTGACCGCCTAGCCTGGGGGCGTGAGCTTCATCGTCGCCTTCGTTCCCGGGGTCGTGCCCGGCAAGTGGGGTCGCATCTGGAACGAGCGCGAGACCGAGACGCTCGAGCTCCGTCCCCTGGCCGATGCCGAGGCGCTCGCGGCGCTCCGCGACGGCACGGCCGCGATGGCCCTGCTGCGCCACGTGCCGGCCGATGACGAGGCGCTGCGTGCGATCCCGCTCTATCGCGAGCAGCCGGTCGTCGTGGCGCCGAAGGATCATGCGATCGCGGATCTGGCCCGCGTCGATCTCGCCGATCTCGCGGGCGAGACGGTGCTCGACGGCGAGGGCGCCGACACGGTCGAGCTCGTCGCCGCGAACGTGGGACTCGCGATCATGCCGCAGGGGGTCGCCCGCGCGCACTCCCGGCGCGACGTCATCGCGCGCCCGCTCGACGGCGCCGACGACACCGGGATCTCGCTCGTGTGGCGCGTCGGCGATGCCGGCGACGACCGGGTGCAGGCGTTCATCGGCATCGTTCGCGGCCGTACCGCGAACAGCTCGCGCGGCGCGTCGGGCACCGCCGAGGCCGAGGCGCTGCGCGAGGCGAAGGCCGCCCAGCGGGCCGCGAAGGCGGCCAAGAAGAAGGCCAAGCAGGATGCCGCAGCGAAATCCGGCACCGCCGCGAAGAAGGGCGCACGCCCGACACGCCCGGGACGCCCGGGCGGGCGTTCGGGGGGCGGCGCGTCCCGGCGACGCGGCTCGGGTCGCGGTTAGTCTCGACGTCATGTCGTTCGATCCGGATGGCGGCCACGCCCGCCGCGCCAGCCTCGAGGTGCTACGCGCCGAGGCGAACGACGAACTCGGCACGGTCGTGCTCGAACGGCTCCACGCCGGCGAGGATCCGTGGGCGTTCATGGAGGAGATCCCCTCCGTCGACGAGCTCGTCGTCTGGACCCTGCGCGCCGAGATGATCCGCGCCGATGGCGGGCGTGTGCCGACCGCCGAGCGCGACTATCGCATCCTCCGCCAGATCGCTCTCGCCTACCCCGGGCTCACGACGACCGTGTGGTCGCTCATCGGCCGCCTCGAGGCGCGCCGCGACGCCTGAGCCCCAGCGCGCCGCCGACGGCGGAGGATGAGCGCATGCACCACCCCGACGCCGTCCTCGCTCTGCTCGACCTCGCCCCCTCCGGACGGGTGGATGCGGTGCGTCTCGTCGATCCGGACGCCCCAGCTCTGCACGCGCTCGACCTCGCGGCGACCCGGGGCGACGGCGTGTTCGAGACGATCAGCATCGGGCGCGGCCACCCGCAGGCGCTGCGCCCGCACCTGACCCGGCTCGCCTCCTCGGCCGCGATGCTCGACCTGCCGGCGCCCGACCTCGACGGCTGGCGTGAGGTGGTGCAGCGCGTCGCCGATGCTCTCGGCGGGCACGAGGAGGCGTGGGTCAAGATCGTGCTGAGCCGCGGCGTCGACGGCGGAGACCGCCCGACGGGGTGGGCGTGGGGCGAGCCCTCCGCCGACTTCAGCGTCGCCCGCACCGAGGGGATCCGCGTCGCCCTGCTCGATCGCGGCTACCGCTCCGACGTCGCGCGCACCTCGCCCTGGCTGCTCGCGGGCGCGAAGACGCTGAGCTATGCCACCAACATGGCAGCGCGGCGCGAGGCCGTGCGCCGCGGTGCCGATGACGCGCTCTTCGTCTCGACCGACGGGCTCGTGCTCGAGGGGCCGACGGCGAATCTCGTCGTGCGCCTCGACGGCGTGCTCGCGACGCCGCGCACCGACGTCGGCATCCTGCCGGGCACGACCCAGGCCGACCTCTTCCGCTGGGCGGCCGGGCAGGGCATCCCCACCCGGCTCGCGTCGATCAGCCCGCAGGATCTGCAGCGGGCCGACGCCGCCTGGATGGTGTCGTCGGTGCGTCACGCCGCCCCGGTGCGGGCGATCGACGACCGCGCGGTGCCGGTGGATGCGGAGCTCTCGGCCGCGATGAACGCCTACCTGTCCGGTCGCACGGAGTAGCAGTGGTGCTGCAATGACGAAGGGGCCGCTCCGGCACGACGAGGAGCGCGGCCCCGACCTGGCGTCGGCCCCGGAATGACGAAGGGGCCGCTCCCCCGAGCGGCCCCTTCCATGTCGGCGGAATCCCCCTCCGCGACATCCCCCCAAAAGACTTTGAGGATGCACTGGCGGCGGTGTTCCCGGAATACCGGGTCAACCCCCGTATCACCGGCTCATCGACGAGATCACCGCCGCCTTCCAGTCCCCCGACTGGTGCAGGCACCACGTTACGAAATGAGGGAACCCCCGCGCGCCCCCCACCTCGGGTCACCCCCACGCGGGGTACACGTGTCGGGCGGATGCGTGCCCCGATGGCGGCAGGTCGGGCTTCGCGGCGCCGCCGCCGTGCGCTGGGGTACAGCAGAGGGGCCGCCACCCTGCGGTGAGGGCCCCTCTGCTGATGCGGAATCGAGCGGCGCGATCCGATCAGCCGCGCGCGGCGACCGCGTCGCTCAGCAGGGCGACGAGCGCGTCCTGCTGCACCGAGCCGCCGGCGTGCTCGTCGATCTCGGCGCCGTCGAGCGCGCGGGCGGCGAGGCCGGCCTTCGAGTCGATCAGCTCGGCGATGCGGCCGTCCAGCGTCTGCGCGGCGATGATGCGCCAGGCGGTGACGGGCAGCGACTGGCCGATGCGGTGCACGCGGTCGATCGCCTGGGTCTGCTCGGCGCTGGTCCAGCTGAGCTCGGCGAGCACGACGTTGGAGGCGACCTGCAGGTTCACCCCGACGCCGGCGGCGGTGAGCGAGCACACCGCGATCGCGACATCGGGGTCGTTCGTGAAGGCGTCGATCTGCGCCTGACGCGCCGTGGCGGTCTGGTCGCCGCGGATCGAGATGGTGCGCAGGCCGGCGGCGGCGAAGTGCTTCTCGGCCGCATCCATCACGTCGATGTGCTTGGCGAAGAAGACGACCTTGCCGACGTTGCGGGCCAGGTTGACCGTGTAGTCGGCAGCGGGCGTGGCCTTGGCCTGGCCGATGCGGCGCACCATCGTGAAGACGTTGTCGCCCGTGCCCTCACCTGTGCTCGCGCCGCGCGACTCCTCGAGCTCGGCGTGGGCGACGACGCGGATCAGATCGGCTTCGTCGGCGTCGGGCTTGGCCTGGCGGATGCGGTCGAAGCGCGCGAGCAGTCGGGCGACGAGCGCCTGCTCTGCCGCGCGGATCGAACGGCCCTCCTCGCCGTCGAGCTCGACGGGGATGTCGGCGACGCGACGCGCGGGGATGTCGGCCGCGACGTCCTCCTTCTTGCGCCGCACGATGCCCATCTCGACGACGGCTTCCCGCGCGGCGGAGAAGAAGCCCTGGTCGCCGGGCGACAGCTCGGTGTCCTCGAGCTTCTTCATGAGGCCGCTCGTCGGCTTCTTCTCGTCGATCCAGCCCAGGTACTGCCAGATCATCCGGAAGTCCTCGATCTGATTGATCAGCGGCGTTCCGGTGAGGGCGATGAGCAGCGCCTTCGGCTGCGCGGCGCGGATGCTGGCCGACAGCGCCTGCACGTTCTTCGAACGCTGCGAGTCGCGGTTCTTGATGAAGTGGGCCTCGTCGACGATCATGCCCTTGAAGCCGCGACGCGACAGCCAGGCGACGTGCCGATCGAGCACCTCGTAGTTGACGACGACGATGTCGGCGAAGGCGTCGATGTTCTGGCCGTCGCCCTGCACGACCGTGACGGTGCGCTGCGGCGTCCACTTCTGCACCTCGCGCGCCCAGTTCATCTTCACGACGTTGGGCACGACGACCAGCAGCGGGTACGACGCGGTCACGGAGGCGGCGAGCAGAGCCTGCGCCGTCTTGCCGAGGCCGGGCTCGTCGGCCAGCAGGTAGGTGCGGTGGCCGTCGCGGGCGCTCTGGATGAAGCGCGCCTGGTGGCGCATGAGCTCGGTGCCGCCGGGCGTCGCGAGGCTGTGGGCTTCGGGCAGCGACATGCTCGCCGCGCCGCCGCCGCCGACCTCGAAGCTGCGGAACAGCGGATCGATGAGCTCCCAGTTCGAGAGACGGCCCGTGACCTGCGGCTTCGGCGTCGCGAGGCTGAAGTCGGGCGCGAGGAAGGGGTTCGACATCTGGTACTGCCGCACCGACTGCGGAACGACCTGCTTCTCCTGCTCGATCGTCACGACCGGCGCCTCGGTGACGACGATGAGGTCGTCGGGGCTGAGCTCGGTTCCCGCGTCGATCAGCAGCGAGCGGCGCAGCTCCTGCTGGGCCGCGTTGAGCGGCGCGGTGTCGGTGAGCAGCGCGATGAGCGAGGTGTCGCGCGAGGCGGTCTTCGCCATGATCGTCGCGATGCCGTCGAGGCGCGTGAGCTCCTTGACGCGCTCGCCCTCGCTGATCGCGGTGTCGGCCTTGATGCGGGCGCGCTCCTCGCGCACCAGCACGGCGACCACGCGGTAGCGGGTGCGTCCGCCGGCGTTCACCTTGCCGCGCTCGGCGGCGTTCTCGATCGCGCGCACCGTGCGGGCGAGCACCGGGATGAGGCCGGCCTCGTCGGCGTGCGCGCGGCGTCGCTGCTGCTGACCGCCACGGCGCCCGGAGGTGCGCGGCGACTGCTTCTGCCCTGATTGGGCCATCGTTCTCCTCGAACGTCTCGCATCCGCCCTCTGGCGGATCGGAATCGCTGTGCGATCGCGGGCGACACGGGCCGGATGCGCTCAGCCGATGGTGGTGGCGGAGAGCGGCGGACCGGGTGATCCACGATCTGCCCGCGCCAGACCCGGCGTCGAAGAGCCGGTGGTGCGGAGCTCCGGTCAGTCTACCTCAGAGGAGTGCTCAGGCCTATTTCCGGCCCCGCGCGGCGTTGCGGTCCTCGGCGTTGCGCACGCGGATCGTGAGGCCCGCGGCGATGAAGACGATCGCGGCGAGGTACTGCGCGCCCATCCAGAGCTGGCCCGTGAAGGCGAAGGGATAGACCGGGTTCCAGATCACCGCGATCGCGAGCATGACCGGGATCCACCACCAGTGCTTCGCCTGCAGCGCGAACCAGCCGACGATGAGAGCGAGGATCGCGGCCGCGTAGCGGATCCAGGTGAAGCCGTCGGTGCCGACCAGCAGCGAACCCGCGATGAGCACGAGCGCGGCGATGATGCCGGGGGCGAGCGCGAAACGGCGCCACGGCGCGTCGGGATAGCGGGCGGCGCCGCTGCGGCCGCCTTTCGAGCCGGGGCGGTCGGGCGTGGATCGGGTGGGCATCGCGATCAGCCTAGGGCGACCATCCTGGGCGTGCGCACGCGGGGATACGCTCGGAGCATGCCGCATCCCGAGAGCGTCGAGCGGTTCCGCGAGCTGCTGCGCATCCCGACCATCTCCATCGAGCAGACCGACGACGGACGGGCCGAGCAGCTGGTGCTGTTCCGCGCGGCTCTCGAGCGCCTCTACCCCCGGGTGCACGCCGAGCTCGAGCGCGAGCTGGTCGCCGAGCACACGCTGCTGTTCCGGTGGCGCGGGCGCTCATCCGAGCAGCCGACCGTGCTCATGGCGCACCAGGATGTCGTGCCGGCCGACGACGAGGGCTGGACGCATCCGCCCTTCTCGGCGGAGCTCGTCGACGTCGACGGCGAGCAGCGCATCTGGGCGCGCGGCGCGATCGACGACAAGGGGATGCTCGTGGCCCTGCTCGAGGCCGTCGAGCAGGCACTGGTCGACGAGGTGGAGCCGCAGCACGACGTGTGGCTGCTGCTCGGCCACGACGAGGAGCGCTTCGGCACCGGCGCGCAGGCCGTCGCCCGGCTGTTCGAGCAGCGCGGCGTGCGCCCGGCGTTCGTGCTCGACGAGGGCGGCGCGATCGTCACCGGCGTGCTTCCGGGGGTGGATGCCCCGCTCGCGATGATCGGCGTCACCGAGAAGGGCATCGCGAACTTCGAGCTGCGGGTCGAGCAGCAGGGCGGCCACGCCTCCACTCCCCCGTCGACGACCGCCGTCGACCGCCTGGCGGCGGCGATCGCGCGTCTGCGTCGACGCCCGGCGCCGGCCGAGGTCCCCGAGCCGGTCATCCGGATGCTCGAGGTCGTCGCGCCGCACGCCACCGGAGCGCGCGCCGGGCTGTTCTCCCGGGCGCGTTCGCTGCGGGGTCTGCTCGCCCGGGTCTTGGTGCGGCTCGGACCCGAGACCGCGGCGCTCGTGCGCACGACACGCGCCGTGACCGAGCTGCGCGGCAGCGCCGCGCCGAATGTGCTCGCCGAACGTGCGTCCGCGACCGTGAACGTGCGGGTCGCCGTGGGCTCCTCGGTCGAGGCCGAGCAGCAGCGGATCGTGCGCGCGATCGACGACGCGAAGGTGCGCGTGACGACGATCGAGGCCTCGGAGCCCTCGCCGGTGTCGCCGACCACCGGCGCGGTGTGGGATCGGCTCGGCCGGGCCATCACCACGGTCCACCCCACGGTGGTGCCGACTCCCTACGTGATGCTCGGCGCGAGCGACAGCCGCCACCTCGCGCATCTCGCGCCGGCGATCTACCGCTTCTCGCCGTTCGCGATCTCGGCAGCTCAGCGCGCGGCCCTGCACGCGATCGACGAGAACGTGTCGGTCGCGACCTGGCTCGACGGCATCCGCGTCTTCCGCAGGCTCATCGACGAGCTCTGATCTCGCCGCCGGGTCAGGGTCGGCTCGCGCCCCGCGCCCCACCTCGCGCCCCGGATGACGGCTCGGTCGCCCGCACCGCGTCGGGTCGCGGGGCGGCCGGCCGGTGCTGCTCCGCTTCGGCGGTGATCCGCTGCGCCATGCTCGCGAAGATCACGCCGTGGAACGGCAGGATCGCGAGCCAGTACGCGCGGCCGGCGAGTCCCTTCGGGAAGAACACGGCCCGCTGACGGTAGACGGATCCGCCGCGCTCCCCCGGCTCGACCGAGAGCTCCAGCCACGCCCGCCCGGGCACCCGCATCTCGGCGCGCAGCCGCAGGAAGCGACCGCGCTCGAGCTTCTCGACCCGCCACCAGTCGAGCGCGTCTCCGGGGGCGAGTCGGTTCGGGTCACGCCGACCGCGGCGCAGCCCGACCCCGCCGACGACCTTGTCCATCCAGCCCCGCAGGGTCCAGGCGAAAGGCAGCGAGTACCAGCCGTTGTCGCCGCCGACCGCCTCGATCACCCGCCACACCCGCTCCGGCGCGGCCGATGACCCGCGCTCCCGTTCGTCGAGGAACACCGTGCTGCCGGCCCAGTCCGGGTCGCTCGGCAGCGGATCGCTCGGCGCGCCCGACACCGGGGAATCCTGCCAGCTCGTCTCGACCTGCCCGTCGCGCACCCGCTTCAGCGCGAGCCGCACGGCCTTGCGGTAGCCGGTGAGACCGCCCGGCGGGTCGGGGATCCAGTCGCGGATGTCGTGCTCGCGCACCACCGCATCGTGCTGCAGCGAGGAGATGATCGGCACCGCGAGCGAGCGCGGGATCGGCGTCACGAGGTTCACCCACTGCGACGCGAGCCACGGCGTCAGCACCGGAAGCGTCGCGATCGGCCGCTGCCGCAGTCCCGCCTCCACCGCGTAGCCGTTCATCAGCTGCCCGTAACGGAACGCGTCCGGTCCGCCGATGTCGAAGGTGCGGTTCACCTCGGGCGGCAGAGCCGCGGCGGCGATCAGGTAGTAGAGCACATCGCGCACGGCGATCGGCTGCACCCGGTTGCGCACCCATCGCGGCGCCGGCATGTACGGCAGCACGTCGGTGAGGTGGCGGATCATCTCGAACGACGCCGAACCCGAGCCGATCACCACACCGGCCTGCAGCGCGGCCGTCGGAACACCCGAGGCGAGCAGGATGTCGCCGACCGCCGCGCGCGAGCGCAGATGCGGAGAGAGCTCCTCGGCCGGGCCGCCGGGGTGCAGTCCGCCCAGGTAGACGATCCGCCTCACGCCGGCCTCGCGCGCGGCCGAGGCGACGGTGCGCGCCATCGCCGACTCCTGCTGCTCGAAGCGCGCGTCGGCCGAGAGGGAGTGCACGAGGTAGTAGACGACGTCGACGCCGTCCACCGCGGCCCGCACCGCGTCGAGGTCGGCGAGATCGCCCTCGACGACCTCGACGCGATCCGACCAGGGCAGGTGCCGCAGCCGTTCCGCGTCGCGGGCGATGACCCGCACGTCGTGGCCGGCATCCGCCAGGCGCGGAGCGAGCCGTCCGCCGAGGTATCCGGTCGCGCCGGTCACGAGCATCCGCATGGGGGCGACGCTAGGCGCGTCGGCGGGTGCGCCCGGCCGACGTTGCGCGGACGTACAGCCGACGCCCTGACCGCTCTCGACCGCGTGCACGCCCGGCTCCTCTCGACCGCCGGCCCGGAGCGCGGTAGCTTGCGCGCATGGTGGCGATCAACCCCGACCACGACCGGCTCGCGCGACTCGCCGCCGGACTGCTGGAGCACGAGGACGTCGACTGGGGCCGGATGTTCGGCTCGATCGGGCTGCGGGTGCGCGGCAAGGTCTTCGCGGTCGCCCTCTACCAGGGCGGGATGATGGCGAAGCTGCCCGAGTCGACGGTCGACGAGCTCGAGGCGGCGGGGACCGGCGAGCGGATGTCGATGGCCGGCCGACCACGACGCGAATGGATCCGGCTGGCGTCGTCCGCCGACGACAGGCGGTGGAGTGAGGTCATCGTCGCTGCTCATCACTACGTCGACTCGATCACCCCACGATCCGAGAGCCGATGAGGCCCGTCGCCCCCTGAGGACCGTCACGAGGGCGGCGCCGCCGGGCGTCGAGCGGGGCCGTTCAGCGCGCGAGCCGCTGCTGTGCGAGCTCGAGCTGCTGCCGGTACTCCGAGCCGCGGTCGCGCTCCCAGTGGTCCCAGTCGACCGGATGCCCGCGCAGCAGGTCGGCGAGCTGGTGCAGCCGCACGCTCCAGCCGGCCGCGATCGGCGGCCGGAAGCGCACATCGCCGATCTCGGGAAGCTCGACCGTCACGACCGTGGCCGTGCCGCGGGTACCGCCGTCAACCGCGTCGAGCAGGATGCGCACCCGGCCGAACTCCGCGTGCTCGACCTCGAGCAGCACCTCGGCATCCTCGGCGACGACGATCGAATCGGCGCCGACGAGCGTGTGCACCGGATGCAGCCAGCCCTCGACGAGCACGGGATCGATCAGCGCCTCCCACACGATCCCGGGTGGGAGGTCGATCGTGCGCACGACGTGCGCGGCGGGGGCCGACATGGCGTCAGTGTAAGACGGCCCGCGGACATCCGACGGCGCTCCGACAGCGCTGTCACGTGACACCGCCTCGACCCCGCTACGCTGACCACCATGCCACCGACGACGCGTGCTCCCCGCAACCGCGCCCTCGTGATCGCCGACCTCGTCGTCGGCATCGCCATCCTCGCGTTCGCGCTCGTGCTCGCGTTCGTCTGCGTCAACATCCTCGGCGGTCCCGGCCTGTCGGCGGCGTGCACCGACACCGCCGGATGCGACACCGGCGCGCTCGGCACGACGACGCTGATCGCCACCGCCGTCATCATCTTCGGCTTCGCGGCCGGGCTCGCGATCTTCGTCGTGCGCGCGCTGCAGCGCCGTTGGGCTTGGTTCGGACCGCTCATCGGGCTGGTCGTCATCATCGCCGCCTTCTACGCGGCCGCATTCATCGCCGGGCAGCAGCTCGGCCCGGGAGGCAACTCGTGAGCTCCGTCGCTCTGGCACTCGACTTCGGCGGCACGAAGGTCGAGGCCGCGCTCGTCAGCTCCGACGGCGTCGTGATCCCCGGAACGCGCTTCCGCCGCCCGAGCGGCGGCGCCAGCGACAGCGCGACGCTGCAGAGCGCGGTGCTCGACGTCGTGCGCGAGGCGCACGACGCCCTCGCGCCCGAGCACGAGCTGATCGGGGTCGGCATCGGCTCGGCCGGCCCCATCACGCTCGCCGAGGGGCTCGTGTCGCCGCTCAACGTGCCGGCCTGGCGCGACTTCCCGCTGCGCGATCTCGTGCAGGAGGAGCTGCCCGGCGTGCCCGTCACGCTGCAGATGGACGGCATCTGCATCACGCTTGCCGAGCACTGGGTCGGCGCCGCGCAGGGCTACGACAACGTCATGGGCATGATCGTGTCGACCGGCGTCGGCGGCGGGCTCGTGCTCGGCGGCCGCACCGTGGCCGGCCCCACCGGCAACGCCGGTCACATCGGCCACATCGAGGCCGGCGGCTTCGATGACGCCTGCCCGTGCGGCGGCCGCGGATGCCTCGAGGCCGTCGCGTCCGGTCCGCGCACCGTCGCGTGGGCGCGCACGCAGGGCTTCACGGGGGCGACCGGCGAGGAGCTCGCCGCCGCTCATCGCGCCGGAGACCCGGTCGCGATCGCGGCGATCGACCGCGCCGGCCGCGCGATCGGCCAGGTCGTCGCCTCCGCGACGTCGCTCGTCGATCTCGAGATCGTCGCGATCGGCGGCGGCTTCTCGCACTCCTCGCCGCGTCTGTTCGAGGCGGCTCGCGAGGCCGTCGCCGAGCGCCGCGAGTTCGGCTTCGTCACCAAGGTGAAGATCGTGCCCTCGGGTCTCTCGCACGACGGTCCGCTGATCGGCGCCGGAGCTCTCGTGCACCGCGCCGACCGCGTCGGAGGCTGAGCGTCTCCGCGCCTCGCGGCGCGGTCAGCGCGCGAGCTCGTCTTCGACGTAGCGGGATCTCAGCAGGATGATGCCGGCCGGGATGGCGGGCAGCGCCATCACGACCATCGCCACGCTGCCCGCGAACCACGAGCCGGTCGCGTCGAACAGCGAACCCACCACGATCGGACCGAGCGCGGCCACGACGTAGCCGAAGGTCTGCACGAAGCCGCTCAGGGCGACCGACCCCCGATGGCTGCGGGTGCGCGCGGTGATCAGGTACAGCGCGAGCGGGAACAGCGACGGTCCGAGCCCGTAGACGAGCACCCACGCCCAGGTCCCGTTCGTCGGCGACAGCAGCAGGCCGAGGCTGCCGATCAGCAGCAGCGCCGCATTGCCGAAGACGAGCGGCGCGACGTTGCGCAGGCGCGAGGCGATCAGGGGAAGCGCCGCCGACAGCGGCGCGACGACTCCGCTGAAGGCCGCGAGCATGGCGGCGGCGGTGCCGTTGTCGACGTGGGCGCGCTCGGTCAGGATGGCCGGCATCCAGCTGAAGGCGGTGTAGACGGTCACGCTCGAGGTGCCGAAGACGAGGGCGATCGCGATCGCGGTCGGCGACCGCCAGACGCGGCGCGGGGCGGGTTCGATCTCCTCGGCGTCGCGTTCCGCCGCGTCGCGCGGCTCCTGCGGATGCGTGCTGCTGCGGCGCTGCGCGAGCACGACGATCCAGGGCGCAAGCGCGATGCCGGCGGCGACCGCCCACTGCGCGAGCGACACCCGCCAGCCGAACGCGTCGGTCACGGGCACCGACAACCCGGCCGAGACGGCGGTCGATGCCGCGATCACGGTCGAGTAGATCGCCGTGAGCAGGCCGATTCGCCGGGGGAACCAGCGCTTCACGATCGGCGGCATGAGCACGTTGCCGAACCCGGTGCCGAGCAGCGCGATCGCCGACCCGACGACCAGCACGCTCGCGTCGGAAGCCGCCGCGCGCAGCACGTGGCCGGCGGCCATCACGACGATCGACACGACCGTGGCGGTCTCGAGCCCGAGGCGGCGCACGATGAGCGGTGTCAGCACCCCGCCGAGCGCGAAGGCGAGCGGCGGCAGCGCGCCCATGATCGAGACGACCGGATGCGGGAATCCGATGTCGGAGTCGATCGCCGCGACGATCGGCGAGACCGACGCGACAGCCGTGCGCAGCGAGAACGCGAGCAGCACGATGCCCACGACGACGACCACCAGCCGAGCGCGGCTGGACGCGAGCGCCGAGCTCACGAGACGGTGTCGGCGGGGGCCGGGTACCCGAGGATCTGACGGATGCGCAGTTCGTCGGCGTGCATCTGCGCGACGAGCGCCTCGGCGTCGGGGAACTTGCGCATCGGACGGATGTACTCGACGAACGCGATCTCGAGCTCGCGGTCGTAGAGGTCGAGCGCCTCATCGAGCAGGTGCGCCTCGAGACGCCGCTCGATCCCCTCGCCGAAGGTCGGATTGACGCCGACCGAGACGGCCGCGCCGACGCGTCGACCGTCGACCGAGGCCCAGGCCGCGTAGACGCCGTCGGCCGGCATCATCCCCTCGGCGTCGGGCGATAGGTTCGCCGTGCGATAGCCGAGGTCGCGCCCGCGCGCCTCGCCGTGCACGACACCGCCGCGCATCGCGTGCAGGCGTCCGAGCAGCTTCGCCGCGTCGGCGACGCGCCCCTCCTCGATCAGAGTACGCAGCTCGGTCGACGAGATGCGGCGGCCGTCGGCGGCGACGTCGTCGACCACGACGACCTCGAAGCCGAGCTCGGCACCCCAGGTGCGCAGCGCATCCACGTCGCCGGCGCCGCGCGCCCCGAAGCGGAAGTCGCGCCCGACCAGCACGAGTCGCGCGCGGGCGGTCTCGACCAGCAGCTCGCGCACGAAGCGCTCCGGATCGAGCGAGCGCAGCTGTTCGTCGAAGACGAGCTCGATCACCTGATCGGCGCCGGCGTCATGCAGCAGCTGCATCTCCTGGCCTCGTCCGACGATCGCCGGCGGGCAGGACGCGGGGTCGAGCAGGGCGAGCGGATTGCGGTCGAAGGTGATGACGGTCGGCACCAGGTCCCGGGACCGGGCCTCATCCCGCAGACGGGCGATGACGGCCTGGTGCCCGAGGTGCACCCCGTCGAACTTGCCGATCGTGACGGCCGACGGCGCGATGTCGGCGGGCACCTCGCCGATGCCGTGGAAGGTGGTCACGCCCGCACCTCCGCGTCGACCGTGGCGGCCTGACGGGCCGCATCCCTGCGGCTGCGCAGCCAGAGGAGCCCGAGAACGGGCAGCACGAGCGGGATGCAGAGGTATCCGGCGCCGAAGTCGCTCCACACGGTCGCGTAGCGGCCGAAGGGGTTGATGTCGGGCAGGCCCAGCAGCTGCGGGGCGAGCAGGCTGATGGCCCCGATCACGAGCACCCCGACGAGCTCGAAGCCGATCGCGATCCAGGCCACGCGGTTCCAGACCGGCCCCTTCGCGACCAGCGCGATCGTCGCCACGATGTAGACGACGGCTGCCAGCGCCGAGAGCGTGAACGCGACCGGAGCCTCGTCGAAGCGGCTGAGGATCTGCGAGACGCTGCGGCCCGTCGCCGCCAGCGCGAGGATCGCGTAGACGATGACGAGCACCCGGCCGAGCCCGGTGGCGAGAGAGGAACGAGCTTCTGGCACCGATACAGAGTAGTGGAGCGGGAGGGGGTCGCCGCTTGCCCGCACGCGCATCACGCTATGCCGCGACGGCGTCAGGCGAGCTGCACGGTCCAGATGATCTGCATGCGCCAGACCATGACCGCGATCGCGAGAGCGGCGATCCCGAGCACGACGGTGCCCCAGCGGTTCCGCTCGCCGAGCGCCCAGAAGACCGCGAGCACCGGGATGACGACGGCGGCGATCAGGTAGGCCCAGAACTCGATCGGATTGCCGCTCGGCGGATTGCCGACCAGCGGCGCCACGATGGCCGTGACGACCTGCGCGATCAGCGCGAGCTCGACGAGCGCGAGCGCACCCAGGCTCAGGTCGTTCGGAGCCTTGCCCAGCAGCCCGAGCACGAGGTTCAGCGCGCCGGCCGCCAGAGCGACCACGACGATGGCGATCGTGAGGCCGAGGATCACGCGAGCACCTCCGCGGTCGGGAAGTTGATGAGCACCCGGGCGACGCCGCGACGCAGCGCGACCAGCCCCGCGAGCCGATCGTCGGGCGTGAGAGCCGCGACGATCTCGGTGTCGGCCAGGTCGTCGTCGGCAGCCACGAGAGCCGGACGCCGCCCGTGCACGAGCTCGGTCAGCTGCTCGTGATCGAGGCGCACGGACGGGAAGAGCGACGTCGCCACCTCGGCCGGGGTCCGCATCCCCTCGAGCACCCGCTCATCCGGAGCGGCGGCCTCGTCGAGCCCGAAAGGACCGACGCGCGTGCGACGCAGCGCGGTCAGGTGGCCGCCCACACGGAGCGCGGACCCGAGGTCACGGGCGAGCGCGCGCACATAGGTGCCCGACGACACCTCGACCCGCACGTCGAGATCGAGGTGCTCGCCCTCGACGCGACGGCCGACCACCTCGAAGGTCGCGACGGTCACCTCGCGCTCGGCCAGCTCCACCTTCTCGCCCTGGCGCGCGAGGTCGTAGGCGCGGCGCCCCTGCACCTTGATGGCGCTGTAGTCGGAAGGGCGCTGGCGGATCACGCCCGTCAGAGCGGCGATCGCCGCGTCCACCGCCGCCGCGTCGAGCTTCGAGGCGTCGGCGCCGCCGGTCGACTCGCCCTCCGCGTCGTCGGTCGTCGTCGACCGGCCCAGACGGATCGTCGCCGTGTACTCCTTGTCGAGCCCCACGAGGTAGGTCAGCAGCCGCGTCGAGCTCTCGACGCCGAGCAGCATGAGGCCGGTCGCCAGCGGATCCAAGGTGCCGGCGTGACCGACCTTGCGCGTGCCGGCGGTGCGACGCACGACCCGCACCACGTCGTGGCTGGTGATGCCGAGAGGCTTGTCGACGAGCAGGATGCCGCTGGGCGGCGTCGGCCGCGCAGCCGGGACCGCCTCGGGCGTCGGCGACGGCTCGACCGGGTTCTCCTGCTGCACGCCGATCAAGCTAGCAGTGGGCGGCTCGGCGTCGGCCCGCGCGGACGGCGACGAACGCGCGACCGCGCCGACACCGCGGCGGATGCCGGCCCTAGGCTCGGAGGATGCGGATCGGGGTCATCGGAGCCGGAGCCATCGGCGGCACGATCGCCGCCCTGCTCGACCGCGGAGGTCACGAGGTCGCCGTCACGGCCCGCGGCGAGCATCTCGCCGCCATCACGCGCGCGGGGCTGAGTCTGCGCGGTGGATGGGGCGAGCACCTCGCCCGTCCCGAGGCGGGCGAGCGCCTGCACGGACGATTCGACCTGGTCGTGGCGACGACGAAGGCGGCCGACGCCGACGGCGCGCTGCGTCAGAACGCCGAGGCCCTGGCCGACGGCCTCCCGCTCGTCGTCGTGCAGAACGGGCTCGACGGCATCCGCGTCGCCCGCGCCGCCGCGCCCCGCACGGCCGCGATCGGAGCGCTGTCGCTGATCGCGGCATCCTTCCTCACTCCGGGCGAGGTGACCGTGACCGCCGCGCTGCCGACCGTTCTCGGGCGCGAGCCGGGCGCCGATCCCGCTCCCCTGGCCTTCGCCGCGGAGCTGCTCGGCTCGATCATGCCGATCGAGACCGTCGCCGACCTCCGCGGTGCGCAGTGGACGAAGCTCGTCATCAACCACGTCAACGCGCTGCCCGCGATCACCGGCCTCAGCGTGCAGCAGGTCGTGGCCGAGCCGCGCCTGCGCCGCATCCTCACGGCGAGCATGCGCGAGACCGTGCGGCTCGCTCACGCGACCGGGGTGCGCTTCGCGCCGCTGCGCGGGCTGACGGATGCGCGGCTGTCGCTGCTCGCCGCCGCCCCGCTGGCGGTCGGCGGTCTCCTCCCGCGCGAGATGGCGCGGACGATGGGCGAGGTGCCGAATCCGGGGTCGACGCTGCAGAGCATCCGCCGCGGTCAGCCGACCGAGATCGACGCGCTCAACGGCGCCGTGGTCCGCGCCGCCCACGAGAACGGACGCGAAGCCCCGATCAATGCCGCCCTGACCGCGCTCGTGCACGAGGTCGAGCTCGGCGAGTTCCTCAGGGTCGACGAGGTCGTTCGGCGGGTGCCGCTGAGCTGAGCGAGCTGCGCAGCGCGCTTCGCCGCGCTCTCAGCAGCTGTCGGCGAAGATGCGACGAGGATGCTCGGCATCCGTCAGGTCGATCAGCGCGACGGCGCGCGCGATCGGGTCGGCCTCGCGGCGATAGTGGTCCTGCGCCCAGCGGCGCCGGCGGTGCTCGTCGGCGTCGGGATCACGGCGCAGCCCCGTGCCGTCAGCCAGCCGCTCGTAGACCGTCGCGACGGGAGCCTCGAGCCAGAGCGACCAGCTCCACAGGTCGCGCAGCTCCGGCCGGTTCGCGAAGTCGCCGTGCACGACGAGGTAGGCGTCGGGCGGCGCGGTCGTCCACGCCGACTCTCGGGGAGCGTCGCGCGCGGGATCGAACGCGGCGAGCTGGAACCCGGCGCTGCCGCCCATCCGGAAGGGCTCGATGAGCGCGCGCCGCAGCAACGAGACGTCGAGCTGCTCGCGATACCAGGCGAGGTCGCCGTCGCCGCCGCGCTCGAGGATGTCGGCGCGCGACCGTCCGAAGTCGGCGAGGTCCGCCGAGAAGGCCGAGCGATCATCCTGCCGCAGGGCCTCGACCAGGTCGCGGGCGAACTCGCCCCGACCCACGCCCTCGAGCCCGTCGATCGCGATCGCGATGCGTCCGTGCGGATAGAGGTGGGTGATCTCGGCCGCGAGCGCCTCGAGGACGGCGCGGCGCTTCGGTGACCAGCGGGGCATGCGGTCAGCGTAGGCGTCGAGGGTGCACGTGCGCTCCGCCTACGCTGAGGGGGTGGACCTCGCGCAGACGATCGCCGACTGGTTCACCCGCGAGAAGCGCGATCTGCCATGGCGTCGACCGGGCTTCCCCGCCTGGGGTTCGCTCGTGAGCGAGTTCATGCTGCAGCAGACCCCCGTGGTGCGCGTCATCCCGCGGCTCGAGGAGTGGCTGACGCGCTGGCCGACGCCGGCCGACCTGGCCGCCGCGCCCGCTTCCGAGGCGATCCGCGCCTGGGACCGGCTCGGCTACCCGCGGCGCGCTCTCGCCCTGCACGGCGCCGCGGTCGCGATCACCGAGCGACACGGCGGGGTCGTGCCCTCCGACGTGGATGAGCTGCTCGCGCTGCCCGGAATCGGCCCCTACACCGCACGCGCCGTCGCCGTCTTCGCGTACGGGCGACGGCATCCGGTCGTCGACACGAACGTGCGGCGCGTGCTCGCTCGCGCTGTGCGGGGCGTCGCACTGCCCGGCCCGCCGTCGACGAAGCGCGACCTCGCCGAGATGGAGGAGCTGCTGCCCGAGGATCGGGAACTCAGCGTGCTCGTGAACGCCGGCACGATGGAGCTCGGCGCGATCGTCTGCACCGCGCGCTCCCCGCGCTGCGAGCTGTGCCCGATCGCCGACGCCTGCGCCTGGCGCGCCGCCGGCTACCCAGAGCCGGAGCCGGATGCCCCGCGTCCGCCGCGGCAGGCGAAGTACGAGGGATCGGACCGTCAGGTGCGCGGGCTCGTGCTGCGCGAGCTGCGGGGCGCCGACGTCCCGGTGCCGGATGCGGCGCTGCGTGCTCTCTGGCCGGACGCCGCCCAGCTCGAGCGGGCGATCCGCGGTCTCGCGGCCGATCGGCTCATCGCCGGATCGAGCGACCCGGGCTGGACCCTGCCCGACTGAATACGCGTCCGCACCCTCAGCCCGTGACTCTGTCGGCGGTGGGAGGCAGGATGGGCGCATGCCCGAGCTGCCGGAGGTGCACGCGCTCACGACCGACCTCGGTCGCCGCCTCGTCGGGCGCACGGTCGAGCGGCTCAGCGTGCTCGCCTTCCCCGCGCTCAAGACCTTCGATCCGCCCGTCGAGGCGCTGAGCGGTCGGCGGGTCACGCGAGTCGACCGGCACGGCAAGTTCCTCGATCTGGTGCTCGAGCATCCAGCGGGCGGTCCGGAGGCCCGCGGCGGCGATGACGACGGAGATCACTCCGCGTCGCTGCACCTGATCCTGCACCTCGCCCGCGCGGGCTGGATCCGCTGGCGCGCGGACGCCCCCAAGCCGGTCACGAAGCCGGGGCGCTCGCCCATCGCCGCGCGGCTCGTGCTCGACGACGGCAGCGGCTTCGACGTCACCGAGGCCGGGACGAAGAAGAGCCTCGCGATCCATGTGGTGCGTTCGCCGGCCGAGGTGCCGGGAATCGCACGACTCGGCCCGGATCCGATGGCCGACGACTTCGACGAGGAGCGCTTCGCCGAGATCCTCGCGACGCGCGGCCGCGAGCAGATCAAGGGCGTGCTACGCAATCAGTCGGTGTTCGCCGGAATCGGCAACGCCTACTCCGACGAGATCCTGCACACCGCGCGGATGTCGCCGTTCGCGCCCGCGAGCATGCCGCCCGACAAGGTGCATGCCCTGTTCGCTGCGCTGCGGTCGACGCTGAGCGACGCGCTCGAGCGCGCGGACGGCCTCGCGGCGTCGGAGCTCAAGTCGGAGAAGCGCAGCGGGATGCGGGTGCACGGCCGCACCGGCGAGCCGTGCCCGGTGTGCGGCGACACCGTGCGGCAGGTCATCTACAGCGACTCGACGTTCCAGTACTGCCCGACCTGCCAGACCGGCGGCAAGCCGCTCGCCGACCGCGTGCTGTCGCGACTGCTCAAGTAGGTCGATGCCGGCGGCCGGGCGGGAACCGCACCGACGTCCCCTGCTCAGCCGCGGCGGACGCGGTACTCGGTCGTGATCTGTCCGGCCGGGTAGGCGCGGGTGGAGACGTGCGTGAGCGGCAGCAGCCCCAGACCCGTCGGGGTGACGGGTCGTCCACCGCCGATCACGGCCGGAAGGGTGCGGAAGCGCACGGTGTCGACGAGGCCGGCCCGGAACAGCGCGTCGGTCAGCGTCAGACTGCCCCAGACGATCACGGCGCCGCTGTAGTGATCGAGCAGCCGGCGGGCGATCTCCACGCCGTCGCCCGCTTCGACCTGCGCGGGCGCGTGGCTCCCCCAGGGCGCCGCCGTGAGCGTCGAGCTGACGACGTGCTTCGGCAGGGAGTTCATGGGCCCGGCCGCGGGCTGGCTCTCGACGGTCTCGTTCGGCCAGAAGCCGGAGAACATCTCGTAGGTGCGGCGGCCCATGAGGATGGCATCGACTCGTTCCAGCATGATCAGCTGATCGGTGTCGACCTCGGTGGGGTCGGCGACGCCGATGAAGGACATCCCCCCGTCGTCATCCACCGCCTTGCCGTCGGCACTGACGATCTGCTCCACGATGAGCCCGCTCATGCGGCCACGCTAACCCCGAGCCCCGCTCGCGTCCAGCGCGAACGGAGCGGGATGGGCGGGTATCAGTCCTCGTCGTCCTCGTCGTCGAGCTCGCGGGGCTTGACGTAGGGGTCCTCGTCGCCGGCGTAGTGGGCGCCCGAGGCGAGCGCCGCCGAGTCCGAGTCGCGCTGGGCGGCCTCGCGCAGCAGCGACGAGATGCGGTCGGCGTTCTCGGGGATCGCGTCGGCGATGAATTCGAGGCTCGGCGTCAGGCGGGCGGTGATGTTGCGGCCGACCTCGGTGCGCAGCATCCCTGTCGCGGCCTTCAGAGCGGCAGCGGAATCCGTGCGCTCCTCATCGGTGCCGTAGACGGTGTAGAAGATCGACGCGTGCTGCAGGTCACCCGTGACGCGCACATCCGTGATGGTCACGAATCCGAGACGCGGGTCGCGCAGCCCCTTCTCGAGGCGCTTGGCGACGATCTCCTTGATGCGGTCGGCGAGCTTCGCCGCGCGGGGGTTCTCACCCATGAGTCACAACTCTCTCTCGGTTCCCCGATCGTGCCGCGCGGGGCGCGGCCGGGGCAAGTCGGGAAGGGCCCCGCCCTCGCGTGACGCGAGTGCGGGGCCCGATGAGCCGGGGCGTCAGGCCCGCGGCTTCTCCTTCATCTCGATGGTCTCGATCTCGTCGCCGATCTGGATGTCGTTGAACTTGCCGAGGCCGATACCGGCCTCGAAGTCCGTCTTGACCTCGGTGACGTCGTCCTTGAAACGACGCAGCGACTCGATCGCGAGGTTGTCGCCCACCACGACGCCGTCGCGGATGACCCGCGCCTTCGCGTTGCGGGTGATGGTGCCCGAGCGGACGAGCACACCGGCGATGTTGCCGAACTTCGAGGAGCGGAACACCTCGCGGATCTCGGCGACACCCGACTGGACCTCTTCGTACTCCGGCTTGAGCATGCCCTTGAGCGACGACTCGATGTCGTCGAGCGCGGAGTAGATGACCGAGTAGAAGCGCACGTCGATGCCCTCGCGCGCGGCGCGCTCGCGGGCCTTGACGTCGGGGCGGACGTTGAAGCCGATGACGATCGCGTTGTCGATCGTCGCCAGGTCGATGTCCGACTCGGTGACGGCACCCACACCGCGGTGCAGGATGCGCAGCTGGACGCTGTCGTCGACCTCGATCTTGAGCAGAGCCTCCTCGAGCGCCTCGACGGCACCGGAGACATCACCCTTGATGATGAGGTTGAGCGACTCGACCTTGCCCTCTTCGAGAGCGCGGGTGAAGTCCTCGAGCGAGATGCGCTTGCGGGCCTTGGCCAGCTGGGCATTGCGCTGAGCGGCTTCGCGCTTCTCGGCGATCTGACGGGCCGTGCGGTCCTCCTCGGTGACGAGGAAGGTGTCGCCGGCGCGGGGCACGGTCGACAGACCCTGCACCTGCACGGGGCGCGACGGCCAGGCCTCCTCGACCGGGTCGCCGTTCTCGTCCATCATCGCGCGGACGCGACCGTAGGCCGTTCCGGCGACGATCGCGTCGCCGACGCGCAGCGTTCCCGACTGGATGAGCACGGTCGCCACGGCGCCACGTCCCTTGTCGAGCTTCGCCTCGATGGCGACACCGCGGGCGTCCTTGTTCGGGTTCGCACGCAGGTCGAGACCGGCGTCGGCGGTCAGCAGGACCGCATCCAGGAGCTCGGTGATGCCCTTCTTCTGGATCGCCGACACGTCGACGAACATCGTGTCGCCGCCGTACTCCTCGGCCACCAGACCGAACTCGGTGAGCTGCTGGCGCACCTTGGCGGGGTTCGCCCCCTCCTTGTCGATCTTGTTGACCGCGACCACGATCGGCACGTTCGCCGCCTGCGCGTGGTTCAGCGCCTCGACCGTCTGCGGCATGATGCCGTCGTCGGCGGCGACCACCAGGATCGCGATGTCGGTCACCTGCGCACCACGGGCGCGCATGGCGGTGAACGCCTCGTGACCCGGGGTGTCGATGAAGGTGATGGCGCGCTCGATCTCCTCGTGCTCGGTCCACACCTGGTAGGCGCCGATGTGCTGCGTGATGCCGCCGGCCTCGCCCGCGACGACGTTCGCCTGGCGGATCGCGTCGAGCAGCTTGGTCTTTCCGTGGTCGACGTGACCCATGACGGTGACCACCGGAGGACGGATCTCGAGATCCTCGTCGTCCTCGTCGGCGAGCTCCTGCTCGATGTCGATGTCGAAGGCCTCGAGGAGCTCCTTGTCCTCGTCCTCGGGCGAGACGACCTGGATCTTGTAGCCCAGCTCCTCACCGAGGATGCCGAAGGTCGCCTCGTCGAGCGACTCGGTCGCGGTCGCCATCTCACCGAGGTGGAACAGCGCCGTGACGAGCGCACCCGGCTGCACCGGGATCTTCGTCAGGTTCTCGATCTTGTCCGCGAGGTCGCTGATCGACGCACCGCGGCGCAGACGCAGGACCGCGCCGTTGCCGCGAGGGATCGCGACGCCGCCGAGCTGCGGGGCATCCCGCATCTCGAATTCGGCGCGCTTCGTCCGCTTCGACTTGCGGGCGCGGCTCTTGCCGCCGCCACGACCGAAGGCGCCGGCCGTGTTGCCACGACCACCGCGACCGCCGCCGCCGGGACGACCGGCGAAGCCGCCACCGGGACGGGGACCGCCGCCGCCGCCGGGAGCGCCGCCGGGACGACCGGGGCCGCCGGGACGCTGCTGGAAGGGAGCGCCGGGACGACCGGGGCCGCCGGGACGCGGGGCGCCGGGACGCGGAGCACCGGGACGCGGGGCGCCCGGGCGGGGCGCGCCGGGACGCGGAGCGGCCGGACGCGGGATGCCGGCGCCGCCACCGGGACGCGGCATGCCCTGGCTCGACGAGAAGGGGTTGTTGCCGGGACGCGGGGCGCCCGGGCGAGCCATCCCCTGGCTCGAGGCGAAGGGGTTGTTGCCGGGGCGCGGGGCGCCGGCGGGGCGAGCCCCACCGGGACGCGGCGCGCTGCCGGCGTCGCCGCCCTGCTGCGGGGTCGCGGGGCGAGCGCCACCGGGCTTGGGAGCCGACGAGGCGGCGGGGGCGGCGGGCGCGCTCGGCGCCTGAGCAGCCGGCGCTGCAGCGGCGGCGGGCTTCTCGGCGGCCGGGGCGGGCGCCGCGGCCGGCTTCGGCGCGGCCGGCGCGGGGCGCGGGCCGGGCTTCGGGGCGGACGAGGCGGGCTTCGCCTCGACCTTCACGCCGTCGGCCTCGAGCGCTGCCTTCAGGCGGCGCGCGACCGGCGGGGCGATGGAACTCGAAGGACTCTTGACGAATTCGCCCATGTCCTTGAGCTTGTCCATCGCAAGCTTGCTGTCGATCCCGAGTTCATTCGCGATCTCGTGTACGCGTGGGTTGGCCACAATTCTCCTGTCGGGGGTCCACCCCGCAACAGGGTGGACGTCATCGAATGACGGAACTCATCTCGAGCCGCTCATTACTTGTCCATGCTCTTCAGACCGTTTCAGTCCTGGGATCCGCATCGGGCGAGATCCTCTGCCGTCGTCGGAACCAGTGAGGTGTCGATACCGGGCTCACGCAGCGCGCGCCCGAAGGCTCGGCGGTGAAGGGCGGTCTCGATGCAGCCGAGGTGCGGATGCACCCAGGCGCCCCGGCCCGGGAGTCGCGTCGCGGCATCGGCCACGACCCGTCCGTCGCGCGCGGCGAACCTCAGAAGAGAGGTTCGGGGAGCACGCTGCCGGCAACCCAGGCAGGTTCTGACAGGGGTCAGTCTAACGCGCTCGACGGTGTCCATGTGTCCGCCAGGCTACCGGCGCGGCGTGGCGGGCTCCGCCACGACCGGATCCGTGCCGTGCCGCCCGGTGTCGCAACGCCGCCCGGACCCGGTCGACGGGCAGAATGAGCGATCGTATGGATGCCGCGCTCGACCTCCTGAATCTGCCCCTGTTCACGATCCTCGGCGAGCACGTCACCGTGCTCGAGATCTTCGGCTTCGTCACCGGCGCCCTGTGCGTGTGGGCGGTGAGCCGGCAGTGGATCTGGAACTGGCCGGTCGGACTCGTCAACAACCTCGCGTTCCTGCTGCTGTTCCTCGGCGCGGGCCTCTACGCCGACGCCGGCCTGCAGGCCGTGTTCTTCGTGCTCGGCGTGTACGGCTGGATCGTCTGGGTGCGTCGGCGCCGCGGCGCGGCCGGCGCGAGCGCGCTCGTCGCGCCGATCCAGCGCGCGGGGCGCCGCGATGTCGTGATCGCGATCACGGCGACCGCGCTCGGCACCGTCGCCGTCGCGTGGCTGCTCGCGACCGAGACGGATTCGGCCGTGCCGTGGCCCGATGCCTTCGTGCTCAGCGCGTCGCTCGTCGCGACCTGGCTGCAGGCGCGCAAGGTGCTCGAGCACTGGTGGATCTGGATCGCCGTCGACGTGGTCTCCGTTCCGCTCTACGCCGTCAAGCACCTCTACTTGACCGCGATCCTCTACACCGGGTTCCTGGCGCTGTGCGTCTACGGCCTGGTCGGATGGCGGCGCGATCTGCGTCGGCAGCAGACGCCCGCCGAGCCGGCCGTCGCCTCCGCGGTGACGCCGGCATGAGCGCGGGGTCGACGACGACCGGGCTGGTGATCGGCAAGTTCTATCCGCCGCACCTCGGTCACCTCGCGCTGATCGAGCGCGCGGCGGGCGAGGTGGATGAGCTCGCGGTGCTGGTGCTCGCGAGCACGATCGAGTCGATCCCGCTCGCCGATCGGGTCGCCTGGCTGCGCGAGGCGACCTCAGCACTGACCGCCGTGACCGTGATCGGGCTGCCCGACGACGGAGCCGTCGACTACGACAGCGAGGCGGCGTGGGTCGCCGAGTCGACGCGCATGTCAGCGGCCGTCCGTGCCGCCGGGATGGGCCCGGTCGACCTGGTCTTCACCTCGGAGGGCTACGGCGAGGAGCTCGCCCGTCGGCTGGGCGCCCGCGCGGTGACGCACGATGCGCGCCGTTCGGCTGTGCGGGTCAGCGGCACGGCGGTGCGTGGCGACCTCGTCGGCACCTGGACGCTCCTGCCCGAGGCGACGCGGCGCGGACTCGCGACGCGGGTGATCGTGGTGGGCGCCGAGTCGACGGGCACGACGACGCTCGCCGAGGCGCTCGCGACGCACTACCGCGAGCATCCGCGGTGGCCGCATCCGGGACTCCAGTCGGTTCCCGAGTACGGTCGCGAGTTCACCTACCTGCTGCACGCCGAGGCGAGCGCAGCCGCCTCGGCCGCGGGTCGGCCGGCGCCGGTCATGGACGACCTGGTGTGGCGTCCCGAGCACTTCGCCCTCATCGCCCACGAGCAGAACGCCCGCGAGGAAGAGGCGGCGCTGGCGCTTCCGCTCGTGATCGCCGACACCGACGCCTTCGCGACGACCCTCTGGGAGCGGCGCTACGTCGGCGAGCACAGCATCGCCTCGGCGACCGCGGGCGGGGCGACGCTCCCCCGGCGCGATCTGTACCTGGTGACCGATCACGTCGACGTGCCCTTCGAGGACGACGGCTGGCGCGATGGCGAGCACATCCGCCCGGAGATGACCGGCTGGTTCGTCGACGAGCTGACCCGGCGCGGCGCCTCCTGGATCCTGCTGCGCGGCAGTCACGACGAACGCCTCGCCTACGCGACGCGCGCGGTGGACGCGCTGCTCGAGCACCGCCGCGCCTTCGCCAGCCCGCCGTGGGACGAGCCGACCGTCCTGAGATAGCGGACGGCCCACCGCGCGTCCGGAGACGCGCGATGGGCCGAGATCGTGCCGACGCGGTGTCGGCGGCGGCTGATCCGCTCAGCTCTCCATCACGGAGTCGGGCTGGATGTCGATGCGCGCGCCCGTGAGCTTGGCGGCGAGGCGTGCGTTCTGCCCCTCCTTGCCGATCGCGAGCGAGAGCTGGTAGTCGGGCACGAGGGCGCGCACGGCCTTGAGCGACTCGTCGACGACGAAGGCGCTCGTGACCTTCGCCGGCGAGAGCGCGCTCGCGACGAAGGTGGCCAGGTCGCCCGACCAGTCGACGATGTCGATCTTCTCGGCGCCGAGCTCGGCGGTGACGGCGCGCACGCGCTGCCCGAGCTCGCCGATGCACGCGCCCTTGGCGTTGATGCCGGGCTGCGTCGCGCGGACCGCGAGCTTGGTGCGGTGCCCGGCCTCGCGAGCCAGCGAGGCGATCTCGACGAGACCGGAGGCGATCTCGGGCACCTCGAGGGCGAAGAGCTTGCGCACGAGACCGGGGTGCGTGCGGCTGACCGTGATCGACGGGCCCTTGAGTCCCTTCGCCACGCTCGTCACGTAGACGCGGATGCGCTGGCCGTGCACGTACTCCTCGCCGGGCACCTGCTCTTCGGGAGGGAGGATCGCCTCGATCGTGCCCAGGTCGATGTGGATCATGCGCGGGTTCGGACCCTGCTGGATCACGCCGGCGACGATGTCGCCTTCCTTATTGCGGAACTCGCCGAGCACCTTGTCGTCGCCGATGTCGCGCAGACGCTGGTTGATGACCTGCTTGGCCGCGAAGGCGGCGATGCGGCCGAAGTCGTCGGGCTCGTCGACGGCCTCGCCGATCTGCTCGCCGTCGTCGTCCAGCTCGGGCACGAAGACCTTGACGTGACCGGTCTTGCGGTCGAGCTCGACGCGCGCGTGGAAGTCGGGACCCTGATCGACGTGCTTGAGGTAGGCCGTGAGGATCGCCTGCTCGATGATCTGCACCAGCTCGTCGAACGGGATCTCCCGCTCGCGTTCCATGAGCCGCAGCACTCCGAGGTCGATGTCCATGAGAGGGCCTCCCGCTATTCAGATGACGCACCCGGAACCCGGGGTGCGACTAGTCAGCCTAGCCGCATCCCGGGGCCCGGTCGCGCTCAGCCGAGCAGCGCGGCGACCTCGCTCGCGGGCACGTCGCGGCGCTCCCCGCTGCGCCGGTCCCAGAACTCGACGACGCCATCGGCGGCATTGCGGCCGGCGATCACGATGATCGGCACGCCGAGCAGCTCGGCGTCGCCGAACTTGACGCCCGGTGAGACCTTGGGACGGTCGTCGTACAGCACATCGTGGCCGGCGGACTCGAACTCGGCGCAGAGCTTCTCGGCCAGGTCGAAGGCGACCGCGTCCTTGCCGGTGGCGACGACGTGCACGTCGAAGGGCGCGACCTCCTTGGGCCAGAGCAGGCCGCGGTCGTCGTGCGTGGTCTCGGCGATCGCGGCGAGGATGCGGGTCACGCCGATCCCGTACGAGCCCATCGTCACCGTGACGAGCTTCCCGTTCTCGTCGAGCACCTTGAGGCCGAGCGCGTCGGCGTACTTGCGGCCGAGCTGGAACACGTGCCCGATCTCCATGCCGCGCGCGAGGTGGACCGGTCCGGAGCCGTCGGGAGCGGGATCGCCCTCCTTCACCTCGGCGGCCTCGACCACGCCGTCCGCGTCGAAGTCACGACCGGCGACGAGTCCGAAGACGTGCTTGCCGTCGCTGTTCGCGCCGGTGATCCAGCCCGATCCCTCGACGACGCGCGGGTCGACGACGAAGCGGATGCCGGTCGCCGACTCCTCGCCGAGCACGGCGCCCTCGGGCGACCACGGCCCGATGTAGCCCTTGACGAGGCCGGGATGCTTGAGGAAGTCGGCTTCCGTCGCGGCTTCGATCTCGGCGGGCGCGAAGGCCACCTCGGCACGCTTCATGTCGACCTCGCGGTCGCCGGGCAGGCCGACGACGACGAGCTCGCGGGTGCCGTCGAGGTGGGTGAGCGCCAGCACGACGTTCTTCAGCGTGTCGGCGGCCGTCCAGGCACGGCCGTCGGGACGCGGGTGCTTCGCGTTCGCGACGTCGACGAGGGTCTGGATCGTCGGCGTGTCCGGGGTGTCGAGCACCTCGGCGGGGGTGAGCCCCGCGTAATCGCGCGTCGGCGGAGCCACGGTCGTGAACGCCTCGACGTTCGCGGTGTAGCCGCCGGCCGAGCGCACGAAGCTGTCCTCGCCGATGGGCGTCGGGTGCAGGAACTCCTCCGAGCGCGAGCCGCCCATCGCGCCGGCGTCGGCCTGCACGATCACGTACTCGAGGCCGAGCCGGGCGAAGATGCGCTCGTAGGCGTCGCGCTGGGCCTGGTAGCTCGCATCCAGCCCGGCGTCCGAGGCGTCGAAGGAGTAGGCGTCCTTCATCGTGAACTCGCGGCCGCGCAGGAGGCCCGCGCGCGGACGGGCCTCGTCGCGGTACTTGTCCTGGATCTGGAAGATCGTGAGCGGCAGGTCCTTGTACGAGGAGTAGAGATCCTTCACCAGCAGGGTGAAGACCTCCTCGTGCGTGGGCGCGAGCAGGTAGTCGGCGCCCTTGCGGTCCTGCAGACGGAAGATGCCGTCGCCGTACTCCTCCCAGCGGCCCGTGAGCTCGTAGGGCTCGCGGGGCAGCAGCGCCGGGAAGTGGACCTCCTGCGCGCCCGCGGCATCCATCTCCTCGCGGATGATCGCCTCGATGCGCGCCTTGACGCGAAGACCGAGCGGCAGCCACGCGAACACGCCAGGGGCCTGGCGGCGGATGTAGCCGGCGCGCAGCAGCAGCTGGTGGCTGGCGACCTCGGCATCGGCGGGGTCATCGCGCAGGGTGCGGACGAAGAGACGAGTCAGGCGTGTGGGCACGCCCTCCAGCGTACCGAGCGCGCGGGGCTCGGCACGCCGGGGCGTCACCAGGGCTTGTCGGAGCGGGAGCCCGAGGAGCTGTTCTCGTCGCCGTGCTGGTCGCGATTGCGCCCGGCCTGCTCGTCACGGCCTTTCAGCTGGCCGAGCTTGTCGCCGAGCGTCTTGCTGGAGTCGCCGTCGTCGCCGCTTCCGCTGCTGCCGTTCGAGCCGTCGCCTTGGTCGCCCGTCCCGGTGCTCGGCTGTCCGGACGGCTGCCCCGTCCCCGTGCTCGGCTGACCGGAGGGCTGCCCGGAGCCGCTGCTCGGCTGGCCCGACGGCTGACCCGATCCGCTGCTCGGCTGGCCCGACGGCTGCCCGCCCTGACCGCCCTGGCTCTGATCCTGATTCGGGTCCTGGCTCTGGTTCTGATCCTGGTTCTGATCGGTGCCGCCCGAGTCGGCGAGCTTCTTGTTCAGCCGCTCGATCGACGAATCGGCCTTCTTCACGAAGGATTTCACCTCGACGCAGTCCTTGTCGCGCGCGGCCTGCCACTGATCGCGGGCCTCGAACCAGGCGGCGCGCGCATCATCCGTCTTGCCGGCGGCCTTCGCGGCGTCGCCGATCTTCTCGGTCGTGAGCTCGAGATTGGCGACGGCCGGGCAGAACTGCTCGACCGAGCCGGCGTTCGCGACCGAGGTCGCGAGCTCCTTCTTCGATTCGGGGAGGAGGCCGACCTGACCGTAGGCGGTGCCGAGGTTGTAGTGCGGCAGGTACTGATCGATCGGATTCAGGCTCACGCCCCAGCGCGCCCAGCTCGCCGCGGCCTTGTAGTCCTTCTGCGCGTAGGAGTTCGACACGCCGAGCTGGATGATCGCGTTCACGAAGGTGCCGATGGCGAAGAGCCCCACCGGCACGACGAGCAGCAGCGAGACGCCGAGCATGCGCCGACGCAGCCGACGGGCGTCTTCGGACGGGGCGATGAGACGGGCCCACGGCGTGCCGGGGCCGGTGCTCGGCGCGGCCTCGACCTCGACGGTCGGGACCTCCTTCTCGGCGGTCGCGCTCATATCAGTTCACCTTCTTCGGCTTCGCGGTGCGCAGCTCGGCCAGCTGACGCCATCCGATGAACAGCTCCCAGGCCAGCAGTAGGAACGCGGCGATCGCGGGGATCCAGTACAGGCGTTCGGCGATCGACAGCTTCTTGACCTCGACCTGCTCGCCCAGCCGGTTGCCGACATCGGGCAGCGTCGGGGAGGAGCCTGGCGCACGATGCTGGTATCCGACTCCGAGGTCGGAGGCGATCTTCTTCAGCACGGTCTCGTCGATCTTCGAGATGGCCGGCTGGCCCGTGGACGGGTCGACGAGGTACGGGGGCTGGGTGGGACTCGCCGACGGCGTGGGCTGCGGAGTCGGCGGAGCGGTCGCACCGCCGGTGGCCTCGTCGTACTGGTCGTCGACGAACACCTCCGCGTTGTTCTCGCGCATCGGACCACCCTGCGCCGTGCCGTAGCCGAGCACGGCGCCGGCGTCGAAGAGCCCCTTCGCCGCCGAGAAGCTCTGAGCGCCGTCGACGGTCGCGGTCTGCTCCCCGTCGCCCATGTACACGACCACGCGCACCCGCGAGGGGTGGTCCTTGCGCGAGGCCGTCAAGCGCTCGGCCAGGAGATCGTTGGCCTGGTACGGCGTCGAACCCTGCGAGTAGTCGGTGATCTCGACCTGCAGCGTGTCGGCGAGAGAGAGCACCGCATCCGGATCGGCGATCAGCGGCACGCGCACCTGCGCGGCGCTGTCGAAGGTGATGAGGCTGTAGCGGGCGCCGCCGTACTGCTCGACGACCGAGCGGAGATCCTGCTTCATGAGGTCGAGGCGGGTGCGGCCGTCGCCGTAGTCCTCGGCGTTCGAGCTGGTCGTGGTGTCCATCAGCACGAACACGTCGACGTCGGAGCGGATCTCCTTCGTGGTGCCGCCGGGGATCGCGGGGCCGAGAGCGGCGACACCGAGCAGCAGCACGGCGACGAGGCGGCGGATGGGCGAGATGCGCGCGCGCATCCCCCCGCTTCGAGCGATCTGCCAGATCGTGAAGCCGAGCGGCGGGATCAGCAGGAAGACGATCCAGCCCACGCTGATGACGGGGTCGAAGATCACGTGCGCATCCTCCAGCCGATGAACGCGACGAGCCACACCGCGAGGATGCCGACCACGAGCGCACCACCCGGCTCGTCGGTCACCACCAGACGCGGCGTGCCCTTGAGCTTCGACGCCTGGTCGGCGAGCACGCGCTTGACGATCTCGTCGGCGGCGCGGGCGTCGTCGAGGCCGAAGAGCTTGCCGCCCGTCGCCTCCGACTCCTGCTGCAGCTCGCGCTTCTCCGGCGTCGAGATGCCGAGGAACGACGGGGTGAGCGCGTAGACCCGCACCTTGCGCTCCTGGGCGAACCGCGACGCCTCGTCGAGGGTCACGAGCGGGTCGCCGTAGAGCTCGTTGTCGGTCGCGAGCAGCACCGTGCGCGAGCGCTCCGACTCGGTGTTGTCGAAGCGCAGCACGCAGCTCGCGAGTCCATCGCCGATCAGCGACGAGCCGCTGCCGAGCAGGGTGCCGCTCAGCAGATCGAAGCTGCCCGCCTGCGGATCAGGGTAGTAGCCCAGACGATCCGCCTCGGCCGCGGCATCCGCGACCGATTTCAGCTGCTCGTCGACGTAGCTGTAGTCGTCGGTGAGCGGGAAGACCTGCACGGCCGACGCGTTCCAGATGACGAGCGAGATGCGCTCGCCCGAGAAGCCCTTCGCGATCGCGCGGAACTGGTCGAGCACCTCGGCGTCGTCGCCGAGCATCGAGCCGGAGACGTCGAGACAGAGCACGATGTCGCGGTTCGCGGTCTCGGTCGTCACGACGTCGGTCGTCACCGGTCGGGCGGCGACGATCGCGAGACCGCCGAGGGCGAACAGGCTCACCGCCAGGAGGCCCGCGAACAGCACGCGACCCCGGCGATACGCCTTGCGGTACTCGGGCAGGGCGAACAGACGCTCCACGTGCGCCGCCGCCAGAACGGTGCTGTCGCCGCGACGGCGACGACCGCGCGAGACGATCAGGTAGACCGCGAAGGCGGCCACGACGAGCCCCAGCAGGGCGAACGGCATCCAGCCGAAGACTAGCTCCATGCCTGCACCACTCCTCTCGCGGAATCGAGCGCCGGACCGATCCCCGCGTCGGGGTCGGGCGCGAACGCGATCGGGTACCAGCCCGAGACGGCGTCGGCGATCGGCACCAGCCGGCTCTCGCGCAGCTCCTCGAGCGTCATGCTGCGCGCGTCGATCCCGGTGCGCTGGTAGCCGAACTCGCGCACGATCTCGCTCAGCTCGATGTGCGCGTCACGGGTGTCGATGTCGCCGGCCTCGAACCGCCGCCGCACGCGATCGATGCGCGCGAACGCCTTCGGGCCCGCGTCCGGCGGCGGCACGTAGCGTTTGATGACCGGCGCCGGCGGCGCCTCCATGGGCTGGGCGGCGCGCTTCGCGATGACGCGCGAGAGGATGATCCACGCCGCCAGCAGCAGCAGGAACACCGGCAGCACGATCCACCAGAACCAGTCGTAGACCTGGGGCGGGAAGTAGGGGTCGACGGGGTCGTTCATCGGCGCCGCCCTCCCCCGCGGGTCGGCGCGCCACGACGCTCAGATCCCTGCACGCGAACGCCTCCTCAGCAGGTTGAGCAGCGTCGGCACGACCGACTCGATGCGGCCGACGCGCGCGTGCGAGACGGCGAGTCGGGTGAAGAAGGTGCGCTGCGAGTCCACCCGCCAGGTCGCCGCCTCGGCGTAGAGCCGGCGCAGCTTGCGGTCGGAGCGGAAGATGGCCGGGATGAGCTGATCGTCCTCGACGCCCACGATCTGCCGGCGGCTGCCGTCGCCCGAGATGAGGTCGAGGTCGGCGACCGTGATCCAGAGCAGCTCGTGGCGGGTGCCGAGAGCTTTGAGCGTGTCGTCGAGGTCGTCGGGCGGCATGAGGTCGTCGGCGACGACCACGAGGATGCCCCGGTTGCGCAGCACGCGCGACACGTGCCCCAGCAGCTCGGTGATGTCGCTCTGCTCGCCATCGAGGGTCGTCTCGTCGCGGATGCCGCGCAGCAGCGACTCCAGGTAGCCCTCGGTCGACTTCGGCGGGCGGATCCGCACACGTCCCTCGGAGTGCGTGATCATGCCGACCGAGTCGCCGTGACGCAGCGACAGGAAGCCGAGCACCCCGACGATGTCGATCGCGATGTCGCGCTTCGCCTCGCCGCCCTCGGCGACCGCGGCCATCCCCCGCCCGGTGTCGACCACGAAGAGCACATCCTGACGCCGGGTCTGCAGGTAGCGCTTCACCAGCGGCTGCCCGGTGCGAGCCGTCGCCTTCCAGTCGATGTCCTCGACCTGGTCGCCGGGAACGTAGACGCGCAGGTCGTCGAAGTCGAGACTGCGGCCGACGTGCAGCGAGGCGTACGCGCCGTCGAGCAGGTTCGTGGTGCGTCGGTTGGCGTGGATGAACAGCCGTGACTTGACGCGCGGGAGCAGGGAGGCCATGCCGCTTACGGGGTCGGGATCGCGGCCACGATCGCGTCGATGATCTGCCACGACGTGACCTCGAGCGCATCCGCCTCGAAGGTCAGCACCACGCGGTGGCCGAGCACACGACGCGAGAGCTGCTTGACGTCTTCGGGGATCACGTAGCCGCGGCCCTGCAGCAGCGCCAGCGCGCGGGCCGCCTGCAGGAACGCGATCGACGCGCGCGGGCTCGCACCGTAGTCGACGAGTCGGGCCCAGTCGGCGTTGATGACCGAGGCGGGGTTGCGGGTCGCCTGCACGATCGCGATCAGGTACTGACGCACCTGGTCGGCGACGAAGACCTTCTGGCCGGCCTCCTGGATGAAGCGCACGTCGTCGAGCGTCAGCGGGTCGGGATCGTGGTCGTCGCGGTCGAAGACGCCGCTGTCGATGCGCCGCAGGATCTCGAACTCGTCGGCCGGGTTCGGGTAGTCGAGCACCTCCTTGAGCAGGAAGCGGTCGAGCTGCGCCTCGGGCAGCAGGTAGGTGCCCTCCTGCTCGATCGGGTTCTGCGTCGCGATCACGAGGAAGGGCTCGGGCAGCGGGTAGATCGTGCCGCCGATCGAGGTCTGACGCTCCTGCATCGCCTCGAGCATCGCGCTCTGCGTTTTCGCGCTCGAGCGGTTGATCTCGTCGAGCAGCACGATGTTGGCGTGCACGGGACCGAGCTGCGTGACGAAGCGCGAGTTCGGCGCGTCGTAGATCTGGGTGCCGAGGATGTCGCTCGGCAGCAGGTCGGGCGTGCACTGGATGCGGCGGAACTCGGCCTGCACGGCCGTGGCGAGCGTGCCCGCGGCGGTCGACTTGGCAAGACCCGGAACGCTCTCGAGCAGGATGTGTCCGCCCGCGACGAGCGCCGTCATGATGCTCGTGCGCAGCGCCTGCTGGCCGACGACCTTGCGGGCGAACGCCGCCGACATGCGCTGCACGATGCGGGCCGAGCGCTGCAGGTCGGCGTCGGTGAGCTGCACCTCGGAAACCCGCGGCGCCGCGGACGCGGCGGCAGCCTCGCTCGCGGCGGTCGGCGTCGGAGCGGGACCGAAGCCGGGCTCGGTGCCGTCGTGCCGGATGGGCACCTGCTGCTGGACCGGCTGGCCACCGGACGCCGGCGGCGGCGCGACCGGGTGCCCCGGCTGAGCCGGCTGACCGGGCTGCGCCGGCTGCGCGCTCGGCGCGACCGGCTGCGCGGTCGGCGCGGCGGGCTGAGCGGGCGCCTGCCAACCGGGTGTCGGCTGCGGGGCGGGGCTCTGCGGTGCGGGATCGGTCACTGATCTTCCTCCGGGAGGGGCGGCGGGTGTCCTGTCGAGCCTAGGCGACCGGACGTTCTCTCGAATTCTGCGGGGAGCAGGTGTCGGCGCACGATGGGGACGCGTGCCCATCGCACGACCACCACGCCGCGACGGTCAGGAGGTGACGACCTCCGGCGAGCCGACGGGCGCATCCGCCCCCATCTCATCCGCGAGGCGCTGGGCCTCGAAGATCAGCGTCTCGACGATCTCCGACTCCGGCACGGTCTTGATGACCTCGCCCTTGACGAAGATCTGGCCCTTGCCGTTGCCCGAGGCGACCCCGAGGTCGGCCTCGCGGGCCTCGCCGGGTCCGTTGACGACACAGCCCATGACGGCGACGCGCAGCGGCACGGTCACGTGCTTGAGGCCCTCGATGACGTTGTCGGCGAGCGAGTACACGTCGACCTGGGCGCGACCGCACGACGGGCACGAGACGATCTCGAGCTTGCGCTCGCGCAGGTTGAGCGACTGCAGGATCTGCAGGCCCACCTTGACCTCCTCGGCGGGCGGCGCCGAGAGCGAGACGCGGATCGTGTCGCCGATGCCCTCGCTGAGCAGGATGCCGAACGCGGTCGCGCTCTTGATCGTGCCCTGGAACGCGGGGCCGGCCTCGGTCACGCCGAGGTGCAGGGGCCAGTCGCCGCGCTCGGCGAGCTGACGGTAGGCCTTGACCATGACGATCGGGTCGTTGTGCTTGACCGAGATCTTGAAGTCGTGGAAGTCGTGCTCCTCGAACAGGCTCGCCTCCCAGACCGCGCTCTCGACGAGCGCCTCGGGGGTCGCCTTGCCGTACTTCTCGAGCAGGCGCTTGTCGAGCGAGCCGGCGTTGACGCCGATGCGCAGGCTCACGCCGGCATCCTTCGCGGCCTTCGCGATCGCGCCGACCTGGTCGTCGAACTTGCGGATATTGCCCGGGTTGACGCGCACCGCGGCGCAGCCGGCGTCGATCGCCTGGAAGACGTACTTCGGCTGGAAGTGGATGTCGGCGATGACCGGGATCTGGCTCTTCTTCGCGATGATGTGCAGCACATCCGCGTCGTCCTGGCTCGGGCAGGCCACGCGCACGATGTCGCAGCCCGAGGCGGTGAGCTCGGCGATCTGCTGCAGGGTCGCGTTGATGTTCGTGGTCGGCGTCGTGGTCATCGACTGGACGCTGACGGGGGCGTCGCCGCCGACCAGTACCTTTCCCACCTTGATCTGGCGGGACTTGCGGCGGGGGGCGAGCACCTCGGGAGCCGGTTTCGGCATCCCGATGTTGAGAGCGGGCATGGTCGTCAGGGTACGCGGATGAGGTGACGGCTGTCTGGACGACGCACGGCGCTCAGCGTCAGGACAGCTTCACCGGGTTGACGATGTCGGCGTACATCAGCAGCAGGCTCGTCGCGCCGAGGATCACGACGATCACCATCGTCAGCGGGATGAGGCGCGAGAGGTCGAAGGGGCCGGGGTCGGGTCGCTTGAAGAGCTTCGCCACGCGACGGCGCAGCGACTCCCAGATCGCGCCGAGCACGTGACCGCCGTCGAGCGGCAGCAGCGGGATCAGGTTGAAGACGAAGAGGGCGATGTTGACGCCCCCGATCAGGCTGATCAGGCTCTGGGCGCGCGCCGCGACCGGCGTCTGGTCGCTCGCGGAGATCTCGCCGGCGATGCGGCCGACGCCGATCAGTCCGATGGGTCCGTTCGCGTCGCGCTCTCCCCCGCCGAACGCCGCCTTCGCGACGCCGACGATGCGGTCGGGGAAGTTGAGGATGACGTTCCCGACCGAGGTCACGTTGTGCCAGACGTAGGGAAGCACTGCGCTGACGGGCTGCTGCTGCTGCGTGCTCTGCGGTGTGATGCCGACGAAGCCGACCGTCTCGGTGCGGTAGCTGCCGTCGGCGTTCTTGACCGGCTGACCCTGCGCGTCGTACACGCCGACCGTGTTCTCGATCGGGGTCATCTCGAGGGTCTTCTGAGCACCGTCGCGCTCGACGACGACCGTCACGGCCTCGCCGGTCGAACGTCGGATGATCGACTGCAGGGTGCTCCAGTCGGAGATATCCGTGCCGTCGATCGAGACGATGCGGTCGCCCGGCTGGACGCCGGCGGCCGCGGCCGGGCTCGCATCCTTGCCCGCGCAGCTCGCCTGATCGGCGGTCGCCGTCGAGGTCACGCATTCGCTGACCGCCGCGATGGTGGTGCTCGAGGTGGGCAGGCCGAACCCGCACAGCACGATCGCCGTGCAGGCGATGCCGATGAGCAGGTTCATGGTCGGGCCGCCGAGCATCACGATGATGCGCTTCCACGGCGAGAGCTTGTAGAACACGCGGTCGGCGTCGGCGGGGTCGAGCTCGTCGCCGGCCTTCTCCCCCTCCTGCACGAGGGTGTCGAAGAAGCCGGTCGTCGAGCTGCGGGCCGAAGCGCTCTCGGTGCGCGACGCCGCGGTGCCGACCGACGCATCCTCGACGGCCCCGGGGGTCAGAACCGACTCGGCGGCGAGCTCTGCGTCGAGCGCATCCGACGAGCTCTCGCGCCGGCCCCAGCGGCGCCGGCGCGGCTTCTCGGGCGGGTACATGCCCGCCATCGAGATGTAGCCGCCGAGCGGGATGGCCTTCACGCCGTACTCGGTCTCGCCCACCTTGCGCGAGAAGACCGTGGGGCCGAAGCCGATCATCCACTGGCCGACCTTGACGCCGAAGATCTTCGCCGGGATGAGGTGGCCGAACTCGTGGAGCCCGATCGAGACGGCGACGCCGAGCGCGACGATGACGACGCCCAGGATGAACAGCAGCACGGACTCCACGTCGGGAAGGCTACGCGCGCGACGCTGGGAGCGCGCCCCCGCTTGCTGGGGTGTCGGCTCTGCGCAGGATCCGGATGGACTCAGGCGCGGGCGATGAGCGCGTCGGCCTGCTCGCGGGCCCAGCGCTCCGCGTCGAGCACCGCGTCGAGATCGAGCGACGCCGCAGGCTCGTGCCGGTCGACCACGTCATCCACCGTGTCGAGGATGTCGAGATAGCCGATGCGCCCCGCGTGGAAGGCGTGCACCGCCTGCTCGTTCGCCGCGTTGAACACGGCGGGATAGGTGCTGCCGGCCGTGCCGACGCGCTTCGCCAGGGCGACCGCAGGGAAGGCGTCGTCGTCGAGGGGCTCGAAGGTCCAGGCCGACGCGGTCGTCCAGTCGAGCGGCGCGCCGACGCCCGAGATCCGGTCGGGCCAGGCCAGGCCGAGCGAGATCGGCAGACGCATGTCGGGCGGCGAGGCCTGCGCGATCGTCGAGCCGTCGACGAACTCGACCATCGAGTGCACGATCGACTGCGGATGCACGGTCACGGCGATCCGGTCGTAGGGCACGTCGAAGAGCAGGTGCGCCTCGATCACCTCGAGGCCCTTGTTGACGAGCGTCGACGAATTCGTCGTGACGACGAGGCCCATGTCCCAGGTGGGATGCGCCAGCGCCTCCGCCGGCGTCACGTCCGCGAGCGAGTCGCGCGAGCGGCCGCGGAAGGGGCCACCCGATGCGGTCAGCACGAGCCGCCGCACCTCGTGCGGCTCCCCCGCGCGCAGCGCCTGCGCGATCGCCGAGTGCTCGGAGTCGACCGGCACGATCTGACCGGGCGCGGCCGCGGCCTTCACGAGCGGCCCGCCGACGATCAGGCTCTCCTTGTTCGCGAGGGCCAGGCTCGCGCCCGTCTCCAGCGCCGCCAGGGTGGGCGCGAGCCCGACCGAGCCGGTGATGCCGTTGAGCACGACGTCCGCCTCGGTGTCGCGCACCAGCTGCACCGCCTCGTCGACGCCGAGCGCCAGCGCATCCACCGCGAAGTCGGCGCCCTGCTGCTCGAGCCGCTCGCGATTCGTGCCCGCCGCCAGGCCGACGACTTCGAAGCGCTCGGGGTTGCGGCGGATGACGTCGAGCGCCTGCTCGCCGATCGAGCCGGTGCTGCCGAGGATGACGACGCGGCGCGACACGCTCAGCCCTGCGTCGAGGCGGTCGCGCCGGTGTCGAGGATGTCGACCACGAAGATCAGCGTGTCGGTCGCCGCGATGCCGGCGCTCGGCTGACCGCCCGAGGGACCGTAGCCCTCGGCCGGCGGGATGATCGCGATGACCTGCGAGCCGACCTTCTGCCCGACAAGAGCCTTGGAGAAGCCCGCGATCACCCCGGTGGTCGGGAAGCTGGAGCTCTGGCCGCGGGTCCAGCTGGCGTCGAAGACCTTGCCCGTGTTCCAGTCGATGCCCTTGTACTGCACCGTCACGGTGTCGCCCGCGGCGACCGTCGCGCCGTCGCCCTGCTTGAGCTGCCCGATCAGCGTTGTCGCCGGCTCGACCACCGTCTTCGGCAGGTCGACCTCGGGCTCGCCCGACTTCTTGAGGGTCACCTTCGGGAACTCCGCGCCGGGATCGACGCTCTTGCCGTCGGCCTTGTCTTTGACGATGCTCACCACGTCGGCGACCGCGACGAGCACGTCATCGGCCTTCAGCTCGCCGGCGCCCGTGGCGCCGAAGCCGTCGTCGGGCGGGATGACCGCGGCGATGATCGCACCGGGCTTCGCGCAGAGCACCGCCTTGCGCAGCCCGGCCGGCACCTGCGTGTTCGTCATCGGCAGCGTCTCGACGGCCGAGCCCTCGTAGCCGGTCGCGCCGAGCGCCTTGCCGGTCGTGCCGTTGACGAAGGTGAACCGCACCTTCACGTTGTCCTTCTCGGTGATCTTCGCGCCCGTGCCGGCCTTGATCACCGACGCCTGAGTCGCGTCCGTCTTCAGCGGAGCGTCGAACGTCACCTTCGGCGCCGTGTCCGCGCCGTCGGCGACCTTCACCTTCACGGCCTTCGACGCATCCCCCGCGGCCGGGCAGCTGAGGGCGGCATCGCCCGGGTCCCCCTTCTCGGGAGTGCTGCACCCGGCGAGGGTCGCGACGAGCAGACCGGCGGCGGCCAGGGCGGGGAGGACAGGGCGGGTGAAGCGCATGCGCAGACCTTCGAGTCGAGGGCGGGATCGCGACCAGTCTGCCGCACGCGGGGTCGAGGCTCCTGAGCGCGGCGCGGCGGGCACGACGGTCGGGATCTGCACGGGCGAGCTCGGACGAGCGCCTAGGCTCGACCGCATGGACTTCAGCGTGCCCCAGGAGCGCAAGCTCGTCACCGAACTCCCCGGACCGAAGTCGGTCGCGCTGCAGGCGCGCCGCGAGGCCAGCGTCTCGCGCGGAGCGGGCACGCTCGCCAACATCTACATGGAGCGCGGCTCCGGCGCGATCCTGGTCGACGTCGACGGCAACCAGCTCATCGACCTGGGCTGCGGCATCGGCGTGACCACGATCGGCCACGCGAACGCCGACGTCGCCGCGGCCGCCGCCGAGCAGGCGACCAAGCTGACCCACACGCTCTTCACGGTCACGCCCTATGAGAACTACGTGCGCGTCGCCGAGAAGCTCGCCGAGATCACGCCGGGCGACTTCGAGAAGCGCAGCGTGCTCGTCAACTCGGGCGCCGAGGCCGTCGAGAACGCCGTCAAGATCGCCCGCAAGTTCACCGGCCGCCGTGTCATCCTGAGCCTCGACCACGCCTTCCACGGCCGCACTAACCTGACCATGGCGATGACCTACCGCCCCTGGCCCGAGCGCGCCGGCATGGGACCGTTCCCCGGCGATCTCTACTCGGTGCCGATCAGCTACCCCTTCCGCGACGGGCTCTCGGGTGAGGAGGCGGCCGCCAAGACGATCGACTACATCCGCACCCACATCGGCGCCGAGGAGGTCGCGGCCTTCTTCGTCGAGCCGATCCAGGGCGACGGCGGCATCATCATCCCCGCCGACGGCTACTTCCGCGCGATCAAGACCTTCTGCGAGGAGAACGGCATCCTCTTCGTCGCCGACGAGATCCAGGCCGGCATCGCCCGAACCGGCGCCTGGTACTCGATCGAGCACCACGGCGTTGTGCCCGACATCGTCACGACCGCCAAGGGCATCGCCGGCGGCTTCCCGCTCGCGGCGGTCACCGGCCGTGCCGAGGTCATGGATGCAGTGCAGCCCGGCGGCGTCGGCGGCACCTTCGGCGGCAACCCGGTCTCGACCGCGGCCGCCCTCGCGACCTTCGAGGTCATCGAGCGCGAGAACCTCATCGGCGAGGCGCAGCGGGTCGAGAAGGCGCTCTGGGCGCGCATCGGCGACTGGGCCGACAGATTCGCGGTGGTCGGCGAGGTGCGCGGCAAGGGCGCCATGTTCGGCATCGAGCTCGTCAAGCCGGGCACCCGCGAGCCGAACCCCGAGGCCCTGAAGGCCGTGCTGAAGCACGCGACCGCGAACGGCGTGATCCCGCTCGACGCCGGCAGCTGGGACAGCGTGCTGCGCCTGCTGCCGAGCGTGGTCATCAGCGAGGAGCTGATCGACGACGCCGCGTCCGTGATCGAGGAGGCGCTGGCGAAGCTCGGCTGAGCCGGCCGAGCCGGCTGCGAGCCGTCAGGCGGCGACCTGCACGTCGTGCGACGTCGAGCGCACATCGTCGCCGTGTCGCACCGATGACGGCCCCGCGGTCGTGCGCGGCACCGAGATGCGGGCCTCCCGCCGCTCGGCGAGATCGACGACGGGCGCCTGCGCCGCGACCTCGCGGCTGACCTCGCGCAGCAGATCGAGGATCGTCAGCCCGAGAGCGCGGCAGAGCCCGGCGAGCACCTCGCTCGAGGGTTCCTTGCGTCCGCGTTCGATCTCGGACAGGTACGGCATCGAGATCGCGGCGTCGTGCGCGACCTCACGCAGCGTGCGACCGGAGTCGAGTCGGATGCGACGCAGCGTGGCGCCGACGGCGTGCCTCAGCAGCATGGAGCCGACGCTAACGGGCGGCGCGACCGTCGGGGAAGCGCGGCGAGCCGGGTTCGCGGAGGGCGGACGGGCCGCGGGGCGATCGTCCACCGCCTCGGCGTGCTCCTGTCGCGTCAGCTCAGCGGGTCGTCGGCCAGCAGCACCACCGGCTCATGGCGCACCGGGAAGGCCACGCTGTTCGCGATGAAGCACTTCGACCGCGCCGAGTCGTGCAGACGCTGCGCGAGCTCGGGATCGCCCGCCGCGATCGTGACCGCCGGACGCAGCACCGCCTCCGTCACCGCGCCCGAGCCGTCGGCTTCCGTCTTCAGCGTCGCCGTCGCGTCATCGGTGTAGCCGACCACGACGACGCCGTTCGCCGCCGCCTCGTAGAGGTAGGCGAGCAGATGGCACTGGCTGAGCGCGCCGAGCAGCATCTGCTCGGGGTTCCAGAGCGCGGCGTCGCCGTGGAACACGCGGTCGGCCGACCCGCGGATCTCGTGATGCCCCTCGGCCCGCAGCACGTGCTCGCGGCTGTAGGCGCGCGCATCCGCCGTTCCTCGACCGAGGTCGCCCGTCCACTCGAGCTGCACCCGGAAGCCGTACTCGAAGCGCATGTCCGTCCCCTCCGGCGGTGTCGCCGCCGATCAATAGACTCGATCATCATGACGGACCAGCCCTTCGCCCCGCATCCGCTCACCGCCGCCGGCTCGGTCGAGCTGGCCGTCGTCGACCGCTCCGGCCTCGACGAGTCGCGTCACCTCGGTGTCGCGGTGGTCGTCTCCCCTTCCGGTGAGGTGCTCGAGGCCCATGGTGACGTGTCGGCCGCCATCTACCCGCGCTCGTCGCTCAAGCCGCTGCAGGCCACGGCGGCGCTCGCGACCGGCGTGCGACTCGACCAGGAGCAGATCGCTCTCGCCACGGCGAGCCACGGCGGCACCTCGCGCCACATCGAGGTGGTCGAGCGCACCCTGCTCGGCGCCGGTCTCACCGCCGACCATCTGCAGTGCCCGCCGGACTGGCCGCTCGACGCCGCCTCGGGGCGCGACGCCGGAGAGAAGCGCCGCGTCGCGATGAACTGCTCGGGGAAGCACGCCGCTTTCCTGGCGGCCTGCGTGCACGCCGGGTGGTCGACCGAGGACTACCTCGACCCCGCACATCCGTTGCAGCGCTCGATCGCCGACATCGTCGAGCAGCACGCCGGCGAGGCCATCGCGCACAGTGGCATCGACGGCTGCGGCGCTCCGGTCCACGCCATCACTCCGGTCGGGATGGCGCGGGCCGCCAGCCGGGTCGCGAACGGACCCAGCGTGATCGCCTCGGCCGTGCGCGCGCACCCGTGGGCCATCGACGGCCCCGGTCGCGACAACACGGTCGCCGTCGAGAACCTCGGCGTCTTCGCCAAGCTCGGCGCCGAGGGCTACTACATCGCGGTCGCGCAGGACGGCACGAGCGCCGCGGTCAAGGTGCTCGACGGCTCCGGCCGCGTCGGCAGCCTCGTCGCGCTGAGTCTGCTCGCGCGACACAGCCGACTCGACCCGGGCGCTCTCGCCGAGACGCTCGAGCGCACCGCTCCCCCGATGCTCGGCGGCGGCCGGCCGGTCGGCAGCTGGCGCCTGCTCGTCTGAGCCGGCTCAGGCGCGCAGCAGCCGCTTCCGCCGCGCGGCGCCGATCAGGCTGATCGCGATGACCGCCGCGATCGCCAGGAAGAAGATCAGCGACGCGAACACGTTGGCCTGCGCCGGGATGCCGCGCGCCGCGGCGATGTAGATGTACTTCGGCAGCGTCTCGGCGCTCCCCGACACGAAGTTCGTGATGATGAAGTCGTCGAAGCTCAGGGCGAAGCTCAGCAGCGCCGCCGCCACGATGCCGGGCAGCAGCAGCGGGAAGGTCACGCGCCAGAAGACCTGGGCCGGCGAGCCGTAGAGATCGCGTCCCGCCTCCTCGAGCGCCGGGTCGAGCGACGCCGCTCGCGCGCGAACGGTGACGACCACGAAGCTGATGCAGAACATCACGTGGGCGATCGTGACCGTGACCAGGTTCTTCTCGATGCCGAGGTTGACCAGCTGCGACGAGAGACCGGCGCCGAGCACGATCTCGGGAGTCGCCATCGGCAGGAACAGCAGGATCGTCAGCGCGTTGCGGAACCGGAAGCGGAACCGCACGAGCGCGATCGCGATCGCGGTGCCGAGCGCGCAGGCGACGAGGGTCGCCGCGATGCCGACGCCGATGCTGGCGCCGAACGCGCCGCAGACCCGCGCGTCGTCGCAGATGCCGGTCCAGTTGTCGAGCGTGAAGCCGCGCCAGATGATGTTCGTGCGCCGCGCGTCATTGAACGAGAACAGCACCGTGTAGCCGATCGGCACGAGCAGGATCGCGAAGACGACGATCGAGTAGACGGCGACGCCCCAGCCGCGGAAGCGGCCGCTCACAGCAGGTCCTCCGTCTTCGTGGCGCTGACGTAGATCGCGACCGGGATGAGGATCGCGACCATCAGCACGATCGACATGGCCGCCGCGACGGGGTAGTTCTGCAGCACGAGGAAGTTCTGCTCGATCACGTTGCCGATCATCGCCGTGTCGAGACCGCCGAGGAAGCTCGGGCTCGCGTTGATGTAGTCGCCCGTCGCGGGGATGAAGGTCAGCAGCGTGCCCGACACGACGCCGGGCAGCGAGAGCGGGAAGGTCACCCGCCAGAAGGTGTTCCAGCGGCTCGCGTAGAGGTCGGAGGCCGCCTCGAGGTAGCGCAGATCGAGCCGCTCGAGCGAGGTGTACATGGGCAGCACCGTGAACGGCAGGAAGTTGTAGGTGAGACCGAAGATCACCATGAACGGGGTGCCGGTCAGGTGCGCGTCGTGCGGCAGCAGCGAGAGCGCCTGCAGGAAGGAGACGACCGGCCCCTCGTCGGAGAAGATCTGCTTCCACGCGAGGGTGCGCAGCAGGAAGCTGATGAAGAACGGCGCGATGACGAGCACGAGCGCGAGGCTCTGCAGCAGCGGGAAGCGCCGCAGGGTCACCCCGATGAAGTACGCGAGCGGATAGCCGATCAGCAGCGTCAGCACCGTCGCGGTCAGGGCGAACAAGAACGACCGCCCGAGCACGGGGGCGTAGGTCTGCAGCGCCACGACGTAGTTGCCGACATTGAAGCCGTAGACGTACGACCCGATCGCTAAGTCGGGACTCGGCGACTGCAGACTGGTCAGCACCAGCGAGATCAGCGGCGCAACGTAGGTAATGGCGAGGTAGATCACACCGGGCAGCAGGAGCAGCAGCACGATGCGGCTCTTGCGCTGCGCGGCGGCGACACCGGGTGCCGCCTCGGGCCCGCCGGCGAAAGCGCCGAACGCCACCTCAGGCCTCCCCGGCGGCGGCCGCGGCCTCGCTCGGCTCGTCGTCTCCGGCGAAGCTGGAGCCCGGCGCCGCCGCATCCACGAGACCGAAGCTGTGGTCGGCCGACCAGGTGACCCAGACCTCGGCGCCGGGGTTGAGCGTCGATCCGAAGACGAGGTTCTGGGCGAAGACGGTGACGGCCGGCAGCGCCGGGTTGTCGGGGAACTCGACGACGTACTGGGTGCTGACCCCGGCGAAGGAGGTGTCGGTGATGCGGCCGGGCCCGATCACGTTGACGCCGGGCGTCGGCGTCGGCGCGTCCGTGACGAGCAGGAGCTTCTCGGGACGGACGCCGATCGTGACCGTGCCGCTCGTGCGCTGGGCCCGCGCCGTCGGCACCGCGAGGCGACTCCCGGCGACATCGACGACCGTGACCTCGTCGGAGCTCGTGACGACCTCGCCGGTGAGCAGGTTCGACTGGCCGAGGAAGTTCGCGACGAAGGCGGTGCGCGGCAGCTCGTACAGCTCCTGCGGCGATCCCATCTGCTCGATGCGCCCGTGGTTCATGACGGCGACCGTGTCGGCCATGGTCATGGCCTCCTCCTGGTCGTGCGTGACGTGCAGGAACGTCAGTCCGACCTCGGCCTGGATGGCTTTGAGCTCGAGCTGCATCTCGCGCCGCAGCTTCAGGTCGAGCGCCCCGAGCGGCTCGTCGAGGAGCAGGAGCGCGGGACGGTTGACGATCGCGCGCGCGAGGGCGACGCGCTGCTGCTGGCCGCCCGACAGCTGCGAGGGACGCCGGGTGGCGAGGTGATCGAGCTGCACGAGGCGGAGCGCCTCGGCGGCGCGGGCCGCCGCATCCTTCGCGCCCCGGCGCCGCAAGCCGAATTCGACGTTGCCCTGCACGGTCATGTGCGGGAACAGCGCGTAGCTCTGGAAGACGGTGTTGACCGGGCGCTCGTGCGGCTTGACCGCGGTCACGTCGCGGCCTCCGATCACGATCCGCCCGGCGGTCGGCTCCTCGAGCCCGGCGACGAGACGCAGCGTGGTGGTCTTGCCGCAGCCGGAGGGGCCGAGCAGCGCGAAGAACGAGCCGGCGGGGATCGTCAGGTCGAGTTGCTCGATCGCCGTGAATCCGGGGAAGGTCTTCGTGATCTGCCGGAGCTCGAGATCGGCTCCGGCTTCATCGAACGCCGTCATCTCAGGCGCCGAGGAGCGCGCGCTGGAACTCCTGCGTGAACGCCTGGTCCTCTTCGGCCGAGAGGGTGCGGAATGCGTGCACGGTCTTGAGCGTGTCGGCGTTCGGGAAGATGAGCTGGTTCTGCGCGAGCGCCGGATCGATCGCGGCGGCCGCCTCGGCGGCGCCCTCGACCGGCGTGACGTAGTTCACGTAGGCGGCGACCTCGGCGGCGACCTCGGGCTCGTAGTAGTAGTTCATGAGCTTCTCGGCGTTGGCCTTGTGGGTCGAGCCCATCGGCACGACGAAGGTGTCGTTCCAGATCGTGCCGCCCGATTCGGGCACGATGAACTTGAACTTCTCGTAGCCGACCTCGCCGTTGAGCAGCGTGATGTCGCCCGACCAGCAGATGGCCGCGAGCGTGTCGCCGTTGGCGAGATCCTCGGTGTACGAGTTGCCCTTGACGTTGCGGATCTGCTTGTTCGAGAGCTGCTTCTCGAACTCGTCCATGGCCTTGCCGAACTCGTCGGCGCCCCACTTCGAGTCGGTGATGTCGACGCCCTGCTCGAGCAGGATGAGGCCGATCGTGTCGCGCATCTCCGACAGCACGCCGACACGGCCGGCGAGCTCGGCGCTCCAGAGGTCGGAGACCTGCTTCAGCTCGCCGACCTGCTCGGTGTTCCAGGCGATTCCGGCGAAGCCGCCCTGCCAGGGCAGCGAGTGCTTGCGACCGGGGTCGAAGTCGGGGTTCGCGAGCGTGGAGACCAGGTTCTTGGCGTTGGGGATATTGGCCTTGTCGAGCTCCTGCACGTAGCCGGCCTTGACGAGGCGCGCGACCATCCACTCGGTGAGGCAGACCGTGTCGGCGCCGATGTCGGCGCCCTTGAGCAGCTGGTCGCGCACCTTGGCGAAGTAGCTGTTGTTGTCGTCGACGTCTTCGCGGTAGTCGACCTTGATGCCGGTCTGCTGGGCGAACTTCTCGAGAGTCGGGTGCTTCTTCGCGTCGTCGACGTCGAGGTAGTCGGGCCAGTTCGCCCAGACCATGCTCTTGTCCTTGGCGGAGTCGTCGGTCGCCGGCTTCAGCTCGGCGGCCGGAGTCGAGCAGGCGGCGAGGGCGAGCGCGCCGGCGCCGATTCCCGCTCCGGCGAACACCTGACGGCGGGTGAGCTGGGTGCGTCGCGCCTGCTGAACGAGCTGGCGGATCACCGGGTCGGCGGGAAGGGGTCGGGTCATCGGGGTCTCCTCGGCGTGACACGGCCCGGCGGCCGTGGGTCGATAGTGACACAAGCCCGCATTCCCGACTAGGCATGAGCCGCGGATCTCTCCGTTTCGAAACATAGATTTCACGCGATCACGCGCGAAGTCCTTCGAAGACGGGGCGGATCGGTCGAGCTCGCGACGACTCACCACGGTGTGCGCACCCGGACGACGTCACGCCCCTCGACCCGCCAGGCTTCGTCGTGACGCGGGTCGAGGGGCGGCAGCGGGCGTCGGATGCGCGTCAGCGCGCGCACATCCGCGGCGGTGGCGGCGTGCACCAGCAGGATCCCGCCGCGACGAGCGCGATCGAGCCCCGCGTAGTCGGCGAGCCAGTCGTCCACGTCGCCGACGACGACCGTGCCCGCCGGAGCGACGCCGCCCTGCCGGTCGAGTTGGTCGAGCGTCATCGCGGGGGTGCCGAGCCGACGGAGCCCGCGCAGCACCTCGTCCGGACGGCCGCTCACGACCGCCAGCGCCGCCGTCGGCTCGATCCTGACCCGCGAGACGACGGGAGCAGCGGGTGCGACCGCACCAGTCCAAGCGATCTGCACTTCGGCGCCGTCCCAGATCCCCGATCCCGGTCGCCGCCGGACCGAGAAGTCTCGGCCCTCTCCCCCGGCGATCACGTGATCCTCGCGCGATGGCAGAGCCAGCAGCAGCCGGCGATCGATCACCGCCGAGAGCGCGGAGACCCCGCTGAGCGGACGCGACGCACCGAGCACCAGCGCTCCGCCGGCGATCTCGAGGGTCCGTGCCGCGCGCACCAGGAGTGCCGCGAAGTCGCCACGACCCTCGTCGCCCGCGTCATCGAGCAGGCGGTCGACGTCGTCGACGAGCAGCACGGGCCGCGACCCGGATCCGGCGACCGTCGTCACGGTCTCCGCGGTCCGCAGGGCGACGGCCCACGCGTCCGCGAGCGTGCGCGGCACCACGATCGCGTCCGAGCCGGCGGCCGCGGCGATCGCGGCGATCGCGGTGCTCGTGCCGGCTCCGCGCCCGCCGATGATCAGCAGATGCCCGTCTTGGCCGGGATCGTAGGCCGCGACGCCGATCCTCTGCTGCTCGGGAAGATCGACGAGCCCGAAGGCGAGCCCGCCGGAGGGCGCTGACGGGAGGTCGGATCTCTCGACACGCGGCGGCAGACCGGGCGTCCAGAACGCGGGCGCGGTCGGCGCGCCGCGCCAGGAGCGCACGACCGCATCGACGTCCCGCTCGGTCGCCCGCGCGACCTGCAGCGGAACCGGGCGGCCCTCGACCGCGAGCACTCCGCGGCCGCGCGGAAGCGCGGGAAGCTCGGCGGCGACGGCGCTGCCGATCACGGAGCTGCTGTCGTGGCGGTTGTTGACACGCAGACTGAGGCGCAGCGTGGCGTTGGCGAGCACGGCATCCTTGACGATCCCCGCCGGGCGCTGCGTGCACAGGACGAGGTGGATGCCGAGTGAGCGACCGCGCGCCGCCAGATCGGTGATGACCGATCCGAGCTCGGGCTGCTCGGTGATCAGCGCGGCGAACTCGTCGACCACGACGACGAGTCGGGGCAGGACCCCGGCGGCGAGCTCCTCGATCGAGCGCACCCGCTCCTGGGCCAGCACCCGCTCTCGGCGCAGCAGCTCGGTGCGCAGACTCACGACCGCCCGGCGCGCCGCGGGGGCGTCGAGGTCGCTGAGCACGCCGGAGACGTGCGGGAGCGCTTCGAGCGGGGCGAAGGCGGCGCCGCCCTTGAAGTCGACGAGCAGGAAGCTGAGGTGCGCGGGCGCGGTGCGTGCGGCCATCCCGAGCACCCAGGTCACCAGCAGCTCGCTCTTGCCGGAGCCGGTGGTGCCGCCGACGATCGCGTGCGGGCCGTCGCCGACCAGGTCGACGAGCACGGGAGCCCCGGCGCCGTCGACGCCGATCGGCGTGGCCAGGGAGCCGTCATCCGCTGCGTGATGGACGAGGTCGGCGTACGCGACGGACTCGGGCAGTCCGGTCCCGTCTCCGACCGCCCAGGTCGACTCCGCGAACTCGGCCGCGGCCTGCGCCGCCTGGGCCCGGCTCAGCCGCCGCGGCCGGAACCCGGGCAGCGTGCGATCTCCGCTTGAATCCACCAGACGGCTGTCGCGCTCGCCGACCAGCAGACGGACGCCAGCGCCCGTGGCGTTCGCCGACGACCCGATCCGGATCTCGCGGGACGGGCCTCGGAGCACCCAGGCCGGATCGGCGTCCGGCGATGCAGTTCCCTGGAGTAGGTCGGCGCCCGGCGCCCGCCCCGGTGTCGCCAGCCGGTGCGGCAGTGTCGAACTCCACGGCTCGTCCGGCGGTGACTGGATGCTCCAATCCGTGGGCAGAGCCACCGCACAGCTCAGAGCGAGGGCCCGCCGCACCGCGGCGATCTCGATGCCCGTGTCATCGCCGTCGATCGCGACCGCGACGCCGTGATCGGCTTCGACGACGACCGGCGCCAGCACCAGCTCGACGCGGCTGATCAGATCCCGCGCTTCGGCGGCGAGGGGCGCCGGCAGTGCGTCGATCTCGGCTCGCGACCACTCCAGCGCCGAGGGCAGGAGCGCCGATCCGAGCGTCACGAGCGGCATCGGCTCGCGGTCGGCGACCATCGCCGACGCCGTTCGCCGTGTCGGCCGTGCCGCCGCCAGCGCGATGCGCTCGGTCTCGGCGCGGAGGTGCGCGACGACCTCGTCTTCGAGCAGGCGGAGCTCGCGGCGCACTCTGACCGCCTCCTCGCGACGCCGGCGCCGTGCGCTCACGCGACGGTCGAGCAGGCCCGCCAGCGCCAGGACCGGGCTCAGGAGCCCGAGCAGCAGCGAGAAGATCGACTGCGTCGCGGCCCAGAGCACCACTGCCATGACGAGCGGGGCGAGCGCGCCGAGCAGCGGCAGGCCGGAGCGCGATGGGGGCGCCGCGACCCTCGGCAACGTGAAACGGCGAGGCTGGAGCAGGAGAGGCACGCGGCCAGTCCACCCCGAGCGCCGCTCTCGCGGGACGCCGGGCAGGTCATCCGGGGAGAAGTCGTGGATGCCGATCGTGGGGAGGGATCAGCTCACGACGAAGAACTGCTCCCCGATGTCGACCCGCGTTCCGCGCGACACGAGATAGCGACGGCCCGGCTCACAGCGACGCGGCTCCGAGTCGGGCGGCCGGATGACCGTGCCGTTGGTCGAGTAGCGGTCGCTCACCCAGAAGCGCCCCGAGTCCTGACCGAACTCGAGGTGGGTCTTCGAGACCGACTTGCCGGCGTCGAAGAGGGGAACGAGCTGATCCATGAACTCCGCCGGCTGCGCCGAGGGGTTGCGGCCGATCAGCCCGCTGCCGCTCACCGTGAACGACTCGCCCGTCGAGAACTGCAGAACCCAGCTCGCCGGTCGCGGGGCGCGACTGACCAGACGGGTGTCCTCGAGATCGATGGCCACCTCGCGCTGCCCGTCGGGCAGCTGCGGGAGGCCCGGCGCGAACTGCGGACGCGCGACGGGGATGTCGGGGACGGGCAGCAGCGGCTCGGCCGAGGGCGCCGACGGCGCCGCGGGCGCCGGGAGCGGAATCGATGCGACCGGCTCGGGTGACGGCGAGGCGGGCGTCGGAGCAGGAGCCGGAGCCGATGGCAGCGAGGATGCCGCGAGCGGCGGCTCGTCGAGCGCCGGAGCGCCCGGCGACGACGGCATCACCGGCGCCCCGGCGAGCGGCGGCTCGTCGAGCCGCGGCGTGGGCGTCTCGGCCGGCTCCGGAGCCGAGGCGACCACGGGGTCGGGATCCGGCGGCGCGGCGGGGCTCGGCGGCGTCTCCGGCGCAGCGACGGCGTTCGGCAGGGTCGGCGGGGTCTGCGCCGAAGCAGCACCGCTGTGCCGTCCCGTCGGAGGCGCGGCAGCTGATGCGTCCGCTGCCGCCGCCGAGTCGGGCAGCTCCACCGGCACCGGGCGCGGCGGCCGCGCGGGGACGCCGGCGAAGGGCACCTCCGCCGGCGACGCGGGACCGAGGTCCGCGACCACCGCCGGAACCGCCACGGGGACCGCGCCGGCGGGTCGCCCGCACTCGCCGCAGAACAGCGCACCGGCAGGCAGGGCGCTGCCGCAGAATCGGCAGTTCATCGTCGGGTCCTCCTGCCTCGCAGCAGCCTCCGCACAGAGTAGCCGCCGAGCGATCGCAACGAGATGCGCGCGCGGATGCGCTGCCATCGGGTGAGTCCCCGGTCGAGTGCGTTGTCGAGCTCGCGCAGGGCGCGCCACATCCGGTCGGCCTCGGCCGGCGCGATCACGTCCGACGAGAAGACGGCGCGGTCGGCGACGGCCGCGAGCGTGCGCGACTGCGCGAGTCCCACCGATTCCGCGAATTCCGTGCGTGTCGAGGCGGGGATGTCGGCGAAGCCGCGATCGATGGCGGCGTCGCGGAACTCGTCCCAGGCCCCGCTGATCCGCACGAGCGGCTCGCGCGCGCGGCGACGCAGGCGTCGACGCCGCGCCTTCGCCGCGACGACCACGAGGAACGGCGAGGCGAGCAGACCGAGGAGGAGCGCGATCGGACCGGCGATGCGCAGCACGGCGAGGATCACCTGCAGCCAGGCGTCGTCGGGCGCGTCCGGCTCCTGCGTCGTGTCGGGCGTGTTCTGGGTGGTGCGCGGGTCCGGCTCGTCCGGCGGGGGCTCGACCGGCGTCTGGGGTCGCGAGATCTGCGTCGGGTCCTGCGGCGGCGCGTCGGGGATCGGCCGGACGGCCGGCACCGGGTCGAGCGCGACCCAGCCGTACTCGGCCGTGTTCACCTCGATCCACGCCGAGATGTCGGAACCGAGGATGACGCCGGGGTGCTCGTCCGACGGCACGAAGCCGACGACGACACGGGACGGGAATCCGATCTGGCGGGCCATGAGTGCCGCCGCGACGGCGTACTGCTCGGCGTCGCCGATCATCAGCGGCGAGGTCAGCAGGTCGCTGATGCGCTCGGCGGAGTGCCCGGAGCGGCTCGGCGGGTCGGTCGGGGCGATCCCGTGGCTGATGTAGCCGTCGCGACGGAGCCCGTCGAGCACGGCCTGCAGGGCCCGCCCCGGCGACGTCTGACCCGCTGTGTAGTCCTCGACGCGGGTGCCGACCGCGTCGGGCACCGAGACGGGGGCGGGAACCCGGGCTGAGCCGGGAGTCGCGGCGGCGAGCTGCGACGAGGTCGGGGTGATGGGCTCCACCGCGTCGAGCCGGTAGCTGTCGTCCGCGCCGAGGCCGCCGAGCACGGCGCCGGTGCCGCTGACGCGGTCGAAGTAGAAGCGGCCGCGCAGCTGCTGCGCGTCCGATCCGGAGAAGTCGACCGAGGTGAGGTCGCCGACGGTCGGCAGCCAGACGCCGCGGTAGTCGACGACCTGGATGTCGACCGACACCGACTGCCCCCGCTCGTTCGAGCGGTCGATGCTGGTGGGCACCCGCACGAAGCTGCCGGATCCGCCGTCGGCGTTGCCGGTGCCGCTGCGATAGACCACGCCGTCGTAGGCGTCGAGTGTCGCGATGCGGATGCGCTGGCCGTCGGCCAGGCCGCTCACCCGCAGCATGGTCTGCTCGTCGGCGCCGTCTTTGAGGTAGCCGCGGAAGGCGGCGAGCGGGCTCGCGTAGTCACGCGGGTCGAAGGGCTGCACGACCGCGGTGCGCAGTACGGTGCGGGGCACGCCGGGTGCGATCTGCACGGCCGCGGCACCCGCTCCGGCCCCGGCGATGAGCAGGATGGCGACGGCGGCGGCGAGGGAGCGTCCGCCGATCGAGCGCTCGGAGGCCGCCGCCGAGGAGCCGAGAAGACGGCGGACGGCCTCGCGGCGCCGGGCGGCACGACGCCAGACGCACCAGAGCAGCGCGACCGCGAGCGTGCCGCCGGCGAGAGCTCCGCCGAAGGCGGCGCGTTCGGGTCCGAAGGCGATGCCGACCACGAGCACGGCGGCGGCGGGGATCGCGCCGAGCTCGCCGTGCCGCGCTCGGAGTCCGATCGAGAGCCCGATCACCGTCGCGACCAGGAGCGAGACGAAGGCGGGCACGAGCAGCGCCTGGTAGTCGCCGACCGGCAGGGTGATCGTCAGCAGCTGACGCCAGCCGAGCGCGACGCCCGACACGAGGGCGGTGAGCCCGTCGAGGGTCGGCACGACGCCGCGCGTGGTCTGCGAGGGCACGGCGAGCGGGACGCCGGTCGCGATGAAGGCGATGAAGGTCGCGAGCATGAGCGCCCAGGCGCGCCAGTGGAAGACGGCGCCGAGCACGGCGATGGCGGTGCCGAGCAGCACGGCGCCCACGGCGGCGACCACGTAGCTCGGGTCGCGGTAGACGGGCCAGAACCCGGCGGCCCCGATCGCGATGAGCGCCCAGAACAGCAGGACCGTCACGATGGCCGAGAGCGGACGGAGCCGCATCCCCACTCGGGAGCTCCCCCGAGCGGAGGAGACGGTGCGGGCGCTCATGAGACCGCCGCCGCTCGGGCGAGCGCCTGCCGGAGGTCGTCGAGCAGGCCGACGCGCAGCACGTTGAGGCCGGGCACCCGACGCAGACCGGGGCGGGCATCCGGGTCGCAGACGACCGCGACGACCTCGACATCGGCCGGAAAGGCCGCGGATGCGGCGCGCAGCTCGGCGAGCGGGGTCGGAGACCCGGTCACCAGGAACGCGATCGAGACGCCGGTCACCGTGTCGGAGATCACCCGGGCGACGTCGCGGACGGGCAGCGCGTTCTCGTCGGAGGCGACGACGGCGAGGTCGTCGAGGAGGCGTCCCGGGCGCACGGTCGACAGCGGGCGCACGGCGTAGACCCGGCGCTTCGCGAACTCGGGGGTCTTCTCGCCCACCACGACCGAGACGGTGCGACCGTCGCGGATGGCGCGCACGCCGAGGCTGCCGGCGACGCTGACCGCGAGCTCGAACTCCTCGTCGTCGAGGAAGTCGCCGCGGGCGGTGCTGAGTCCGACCACGAGATGGCTGCGGCGGGTCTGCTCGAACTGCCGCACCATGTAGGTGCCGGTCTTCGCGGTCGACTTCCAGTGGATGTAGCGGCGGTCATCCCCCGCCTGGTATTCGCGCAGCGCGTGGAAGGACACGTCGCTGGGCGTGAGGTCGGTGGTCGCCGCGCCTTCGAGGTCGCGGATGAGCCCGGTGCTGGTCGACGGGACGGCGATCGTGCGCGGGTGCACGACGAGCTGCTCGCGTCCGGTCCAGATGAGCTCACGCCGCACCAGGCCGATCGGGTCGGCCCGCACGGTGTGCACGGGGCCGATCGGCACGACGCCGCGCCGTGCCGTCGGAACCGCGAACTCGTGCCGGTGCACGGCATCGCGACGCAGGCTCGGGATCGCGGCCTCGGCGAGCCCCTCGCCGACGGGGATCTCAGCGGTCGCGCCGAGCGAGCGGTGGCTGCCGGTGCTGCGCACGCTGATCGCCGCCGTCGCCGGTTCGCCCACGACGACCTTGTGGCGTTCGAGCTCGAGCGTGACGGCGAAGGCGTTGCGGCCGATCAGCGACACGACCGCGACGAGCACCAGGACGACGGCGATCCAGAACAGCACGACGGCCTCGACCCAGCCGAGGAGCACGTAGCCGACGAGCCCTGCGGCGACGAGCAGCGCGAGCACGATCCAGCCGAGCGGGGTGACGACCGACGACACGCGTCGGCCGACCTCGCCGACCGCCGCGCCGACGCGCCGCCCGACGCGCACGACTCCCACCACCCCGTCGGCGAGCACGCCGGTGCGCGCACCCACGAGGCGGGTGCGCGTGTTGCTGAGCGTGTCGGTGCGGGTGTGCGGATCCAGCGGGCGGGTTCCGGTCCGCTGCGCCGGTCCGCGGGGCGACCCGGTCGATCGCGGGGAGCCGGAACCGCTCACACGGCTTGCCGATCGCTCGGCGGCGGGGTCTCGATGAGGATCTGCGAGATGACGCTCGAGGCGGTGACGCCGTCGAACTCCGCCTCGGGGTCGAGCACCAGGCGATGCGCGAGCACCGGCTCGGCGAGAGCCTTCACGTCGTCGGGGATGACGTAGTGGCGTCCCGACGCCGCCGCGAGGGTCTTCGAGGCGCGGATGAGCGCGAGCGCGGCGCGGACGCTGCCGCCGAGCCGCACCTCCGTGGCGGTGCGCGTCGCCTCGACGAGGCGCGAGACGTAGTCGTTGATCGTCGGGTCGACGTGCACGGTGCGGGCGAGGCGGGCCATCTCGACGACCTGCTGGGCGCCGATGACCGGGTCGAGGCGCACCTCGTGCGAGCGCGTGCCGGCCGATTCGAGGATGCGCAGCGTCGACGCGTGGTCGGGGTACCCGATCGAGGCCTTGAGCAGGAAGCGGTCGAGCTGCGCTTCGGGCAGGCGGTAGGTGCCGGCCTGCTCGATCGGGTTCTGGGTCGCGATCACCATGAAGGGCGCATCCACCGAGTGCTCAACGCCGTCGGCGGTGATGTGGCGCTCCTCCATGACCTCGAGCAGGGCGGCCTGGGTCTTCGGCGAGGCGCGGTTGATCTCGTCGGCGAGCACGATGTTCGCGAACACCGGTCCGAGGTGGAATTCGAACGCGCCCGTGCGCTGGTCGTAGATGCTGACGCCGGTGATGTCGCCCGGCAGCAGATCGGGGGTGAACTGGATGCGGCTGGAGCTGCCGTCGACGCTCTGCGCGATCGCGCGCGCCAGCGAGGTCTTGCCCGTGCCGGGCGAGTCCTCGAGCAGCAGGTGGCCTTCGCTGAGCAGGGCCACGAAGCCGAGGCGCACGACGAAGGTCTTGCCGACGAGCACCTGCTCGACGTTCGCGACGAGGCGCGCGAAGGTCTCCTGGTACCAGGAGGCCTGCTCGGCCGTCATGGTCACGCGCTGGGCGGGGGACGCCGTGGTTGCGTCTACCACTGATAGCTCCGTTCGTAGGTCTGTCCGCCGGAGGTGATCCGGAGGGTGAGCGGGTTCCAGCCGTTGACGAACGGCAGCGAGCTGTCGCCCGTGCAGCTGCCCGGCCCGGCGTCGGTCACGGCGAGCCAGGTGCCGCCCCCGTCGCAGCTGATCTCCACCTTCTCGTAGGCGGAGCTGAAGCTGGTGGAGGTCCACGACCATGTCGTGGTGAAGTTCAGGACGCCGTCGGGCGTGTCGTGGGCGTACCCGTCGATCGAGGCCTTCACCGGCACGCCGAGCTGATACGTGTCCGACCAGCTGGACGCGCAGAGCAGCCCGCCGGGCAGCTCGGCGTACGACTTGCAGCCGAGCACCTGGATCGACACGACCTTGCCGTACTGCGAGCCGTTGCCGGTCACGAGCGCGGGCCCGCTCGCCGGGTCGACGGCGGCGCTCTCGCTGCCGTCGACGCCGTCGGTGACGAAGCGGTACTTGACCTTGTCGTAGGCGCCCGCGGGCGAGATGGAGCTGCTGCCGAGGGTGAAGTCGCCGAGCCCGTCGGCGCGCACGGCGTTCGGGTCGGGGGCGATCGCGGTCACCGAGGTCACGCGCGGCGGCGCGACGCGCGGCGTGAACGAGATCGCGGCCGACGGCGTGCAGCCCTGACGGTTGTAGGCGAAGACGACGAGACGGTAGGTCGTGTCGGGCGTCAGACCCGTGAAGGTGGCGCTGGTCACCGGGGTGTCATCCGGGGTCGTGACGACCTGGTCGCCGGTCGGCGGCACGGAGACCTTCGGCATGCCGGTGTCGACCCCGGTGACGACGCAGGTCGGCGCCGTGCTGCCGAGGGCGTAGGCGACGGCGTAGTACCGCCGGATGTCGCGGCCGTTCGCCGAGAACACGCCCGCCCAGCCGATCGTCGCCTGGGTGGTGCCCTGACCGGATGCCGTCGGGGCCACGGTCGCGATCGGCGGCCCGGCCGGGGTCCCGGTGCCGTTCGCCTCGTTCCAGACCGCGAGCGAGTTCGGGGCGCCGTTGCGCGCACTGACGGTGTACCCGATCGAGCTGCCGTTGATGATGGAGGCGCCCGTGACCGAAGCCGAGTAGCCGGTTCCGGTGGCGTCGCCGGCGTCGACCGAGACGGTGCGCGACACGCCGCCGACCGTGACGACGTAATAGGTGATCGGGCTGCCGGCCGCATCGGCGTCGGGCTTGGTCCAGGTGACGCGCAGACCCTGGTCGAGCGGTGTGGAGCCGAGTCCAGTGGGTGCGGGAGGGATGATGTCCGACCAGATCGTGCCGGCCAGGCTGGTCGCATCCGATCGGCCGATCGCGTTGACCGCGGTGACCGCGACGCCGACCGCGTTGCTCGGCCCGTTGCCCGGCGTGGTCACCTTGCAGGCCGCGGGGCCGGAGCACTTGGTCGTGCTGATGACGCCGTCGCCGCGGGTGAGCGCGACCTCGTAGCCCGTGATGGGCGAGTTGTTCGCGGGCCCGGGCGAGAACGCGATGCGCAGGCTGCGGTCGCCGAACTCCGTCACCCGCACTCCGCTCACCGGATCGGGACGGTCCTGCACGGAGATGCGGACGCTGCCCCAGACGTAGCGGTCCGGGTCGCCGGTCGCATCCGCCACCTGGTACTGCAGCGTCGTGTCGCCGGGCAGCGCCGACGCCCCCACCTGCACGGTCAGCCGACTGCTGTCGGCGCTCGGGGTGACCTTGACGCCGGCCGGCAGCGAGGCCGAGTCGAGCCCGCGCACATCCACGACCCGCAGCGGGCTGCCGGGGAAGGGGTTGTTGGCGAGGTCGTTGGCGAGCACGTCGACGGTGGTGCTCTGACCGCGCTGCGCGATCGCCTGATCGGCGACCGGACGCACGAGCGGACGGGTCGACGACACGACCTTGAGCTGGATGCGCCCGGCGGTGCCGGTGTTCTCTCGGTCGCTCACCCCGAGCGTCACGGAGCTCTGGGTGCCCTTCGCCGCGGAGTCGGCGGCGGTGATGACCAGGCGCTGCCCGTTCACGACCACCCGGAAGCCGGTGGGGTTCGCTCCCGTCACGGAGTAGGTCAGCTCGTCGAGGTCTTTGACATAGGGGTAGTTGGTGAGGCGAACCAGGTCGAGCTCGCGCTGCTGGCCCGGCTCGAATTCGAGGCTCGCGCCCGTGAAGACGGGCGGCTGGTTCTGCCGCGGCTCGACCTCGATCGGCAGCGTCAGCACGGCGCTGCGCGTCTTCGGGTCGGCGGGGTCGCCGTCGGCGACCTCGAAGGAGATCGAGGCCGGCCCGAAGTACTGGTCGGCGGAGGTGTACTGCAGCGTGTCGTCGTCGAGGACGAGGCTGCCGCCGTTGGCGTGGGTCGCGCGCACCGAGCTGCGGTCGGCGAGGCGCACCTCGGATCCGCCGAGCGCGACGACGTAGTCGTTGAGGTCGATGCGCACGGTCGACTCGCTGCGCACCGTGATCTTCGGCGCTCGCGTGTTGAGCTGCGGGAGCGCGTCGTCGTAGCCGGGCACGCGCAGGAAGGCGTAGGCGCGCACGCTCGAATCCTTCGGGTGCACGACCGCGAAGGGGATGACCTGGCTGGCATCGCCGACCGTGACCCTGATCTTCTTGTCGGCGAGCACGCGGGCGTCGGAGGAGTAGCCGGGCAGCAGCTCGACCCCGAGGCTCGAGACGGCGCCATCGGCGAAGAACACGTTGTCGAGCACGGGGACGCTGATCGTGCGCTTGCCGAGCATGTCGGTGACGGTCAGCACGGTGTCGTCGGCGATCGGGCGCGACAGCGGGGCGTCGGTGGCGACGGTGAGGGTGATGAAGTCGGATGCGGTGCCGCCGGTCACGTTCTCGATCGAGTAGACCAGGCCGAACGACCCCTCGGTGCGGGGAACCTGCACGCGCACGTAGCGTCCGTCGACGACGTCCGCCGTGACCGTCTTGTCGTTGGGCGTCACGGCTGTGACGGTCAGCTGGCCGCCGTCGGGGTCGGAGTCGTTGTCGAGCACGGGGATCGTCACGGTGGCGCCGGGCCGCACGGTCACCGCGTCGGGCACGGCGACCGGGTTGCGCCCGGCTTCGACGCGGGCGGCGATGCCGACGCGGATCGTGCCGGTGGCACGGGCGCCGAGCCCGTCCATGACGGAGTAGGTGAAGGTGTCGGTGCCGCTCGAGTAGGCGCCGGCCTGGTACACGATGCCGGTCGCGGTCGTGGAGGTGACGGAGCCCTTCTCGGGGTTCGTCGCGAGGCCGAGCAGCTGCACGGAGTCGCCGTCCGGGTCGATGCCCGAGAGCGGGATGCGGATGTCGACGGTCTCGCCAGCGATCGCGCGCGCCGTCACCTGGCGCGGCACCGGCGGGTTGTTGGTGGCCGCGTCGCGCTCGCGCACCGAGATCTTGACCTCCGCCTGCGCCGTCTGGCCGAGCGAGCTGATCTGGTAAGCGGCGGTGAAGGTGCCGGCCTGCTTCGGCGCCAGGAAGCGCAGGTGATCTCCCGAGACGAAGAGCAGACCCGAGCCGGAGGGCACGTCGCGCGGCAGCACCGGGTCGAGTGTGATCTCCTCGCCGTCGGGCTGCTCGTCGTTGTCGAGCACCGGGATGTCGATGATGTCGCCGACACGCACGGTCGCCGTGTCGTCGCGGGCGATCGGCGGCTGCACGACGCTGGGGAACGGGATCTGCACGACGGTGATCGTGCCGGTCGCCTCGGCGAGCCCGTTGGTGATCCGGTACCCGAAGGTCACGGCCCCGTCGAGCGGTGTGGTGAGCGTGACCCGCACGGAGCGCTGCTCGAGCACCTCGGCCTGCAGCTGCCCGGCCGGCAGCTCGGTCAGCGCGGTGACGAGCAGCACGCCGCCCGCCGGGTCCTTGTCGCCGCCGGCCACGTCGATGGTCTCGCTCGCGAGCGGATGCACGAAGACCGTCTTCGGGATCGTGATCGGCTTCGCGTTGGCGTCCGGCGGCTGCAGCACCTCGACGCGCACCTGACCGGTCACGGTCTGGGTGCCGTCGGTGACGACGTATTCGAGGTTGTGCGTGCGCACCTGGTCGCTGACGAAGGTGAAGGTGCCGGAGTCGAAGCTCGGCACGACGGTCGCCCCCGATTTGGCGGGCACCGCGTTGAGACGCACGGCGCCGTTGCCGCCGCGCACGTGCTCGAGCGGCGACACCGTGATGGTCTGGCCGGCGTAGGCGATGACCGGGAAGGGGTCGGCGATGATGGGCACCTGACCGCTCGCCCGCACCGTGATCGCGAGCGATCCCGTGCCGTCGGCGGCGCCGTCGGAGACGACGAGGGTGACGGTCTTGAGCTCGCCGCCCTGGCCGAGGTCGGAGAACAGCACGGCGCCGTCCGGCTTCGAGCTGACCCGATCGGGTGCCGCGACCGAGGCGCTGCGCACGTACATCGCGTCGCCGTCGGGGTCGATCCAGTCGCCGAGCACCTGAGTCGTGACCTCGCCACCCGCCCGGACCGTGGTCTTCGACGCGCGCACCTGCACCGGCGGCGAGTTCTCCCCCGGCTGACGCACCGTCACCCGCACGGTCGCCGAGGCGCTGCCGCCGTGGCCGTCGGTGATCGTGTAGCGGAACACGATCACCCCGCTCGCCTCGCCCGGAAGGGTCAGCAGGAGCTGCTGGTTGCGGTTGATCAGGTCGAGGCGCCCCTGCTGCTCGGGCAGCGCGTCGGCCGAGTCGATGACGAGCACGTCGCCGTTGGGGTCGTAGTCGTTGAGCAGCACCGGCAGCACGGTCGCGCGCCCGGGGCGCGCGCCGAGCTCGTCGTCGACCGCGACCGGCGGCTCCTGCTTCTCGGCGACCTGCGGCGGGGTGTCCTCGTCCGCGTCGACCACCTGCTGCTGATCGTCCTTAGCGAGCAGATCCTTCCAGTTGTCGATCAGCTCACCGTCGTGCTGCACGGCCCAGCTGCGGCCGCTGCGCACGTCGTTCAGCACGAGCCGCTTGCCGTCGCGCACGAAGCTGAGAGCCGCCGACCCGCCGACGCTCTCGAGGTCGAGGTCGCGCGCCGAGGAGCCGGTGCACTGGCGCCAGGCCGCGCCCGCGTTCCAGGCCGCGTAGCGGCAGTCGCCCAGCACGACCGGCGCCGCGGGCGTCCCGCCGCCGGTGGTGACGATCCGGCGCACTGACCCGTCGCCGAAGGGCACCGACACGAGGCCCGCGCTGCCCGCGACGAGCACGGAGTCCGCCGCCGCCGCCGTCGGCTCCTGCACGACCGCGCTGCCCGCGCTGCCGAGCGCCGCCGGCAGTCCGACCACGCCGCGATCCTGCAGCGCGATGCGGCGCGCATCCGCATCGAGCACGGCCCAGCGCCCCGCCACCGCGGTGATGCCGTAGCTGTCGTCGTCGCGGGGCAGGTCGACCGGCCAGCGGCTGTCGGCTTTGAGCTCGCCGGCGCCCGCATCCACCCGGAACACCTCGCCCGTCGCCGGGCCGTAGGCCCAGAGCACGCCATCGGGGTCGACCGTCGCGACGGCGCCCTTGCCGAAGGTCAGCTGCGCCTCGGCCGAGGGATCGAAGCTCTGCAGGTCGGTCACCGGCACGATCCAGACCTCGCCGGTGCCGCGCGCCATGATGACCACGCTGCCGCCCGCGAGCCACGCCTCCGGCTGCTCCGGGGGCAGCGCGACGGTCTCGCCGAGCTCGCCGGTGGCCGGATCGAGCACATCGAGCGAGGCGTTGCTGCGGTCGACGACGAGCACGGTGTCGTCGTCCTGCAGCACCTCGACGTCGGTGCCGGTCGTGCGCACGACCGAGTCGAGCTCGCGGATCTGCGTGTTGACGCGCCCGACGGCCTGCTCGGCGTCGTTCACGACCCACACGCTGCCCGGGTCGAGGTCGAGCTGCTGCGCCGAATAGCCGTTCGAGAGGATCGCGCCCGCCGCCACGACGGCCGTGATCACGGTGCCGCTCAGGGCGGTCGCGACGGCCCCCTTGCGGGCCGCGAGCCAGCGTCGCATGTCGATCTCAGCCCGCCACGATGTCGACGCACTTCGTCGAGCTGGGTTCGCCGGCGCGTCCGCCCCGGTTGACCGTCACGGTGATGCAGACGGTCGCGCCGGGGGCGGCGTCGACCTTGAAGGAGTTCGCCTGCTGGAAGCTCGGGGTGTCGTCGTCGACGGCGACCGAGTAGCGGTCACCCGATCCGAGCCCGGGATCATCCCAGCTGAAGCGCACCGTGCCGTTCGACTGCGTGTCGCGGATGTCGGCCACGCGCGGGATCGACTGCGCGTCCTGGGTCGAGTACACGAGCACGCCGACGATGACTCCGATGACCGCGACGAGCGCCGCGATGGTCGCGATCAGCCAGCCGTTCGCACCGCGACGCGATCCGACGCCGCTCCGTCCCGACGACGGGATCGCCCCGCCCGATTCGCGCGGCGCGCTGCGGTTGGCCGGCGCCTCGTCGACCCCGCCGAGGGCCGCGGCGGCGCGGCGACGACGACGGCCTTCCTTCACCGGCGCCGCGGCGCCCGGCGCCGCACGCAGCCGGGTGCGCTCCCCCAGATCGCCCGCGGTCGACAGCGCCCACTCGTCCATCGCGAGCTCGATGGGCGTCTGAGCGACGCCGAGCTCCGACTCCACCAGCTGAAGCTCGCGCACGACCTCGATGACGCTCGACGGCCGCTGCTCGGGGCGACGCGACATCGCCCGGCGCAGCGCCTGCTCCAGGCTCGCCGGCACATCGGGTCGGCCGATCGGCTGCGGCTTCGCGCGGTTGATCCGGCCCATCAGATCGGCCGAGCTGTTCGCGCCATCCGGGATCTCGAACGGCGAACGCCCGGCGAGCAGCGAGTAGATCGTCGCCGCGAAGGCCCAGACCTCCGAGGCGACCGTGCCCGTGGTCTCGTCCAGGAGCACCTCGGGAGCCGACCACGGGATCGAGAGCCCGATCGACTCCTCGATCGTGTCGGTGCTGAGGGTCGAGGCGATGCCGAAGTCGCTCAGCACGGGGTGGCCGTAGGCGGTCAGCAGGATGTTCGACGGCTTGATGTCGCGGTGCAGCACGCCCGTGCGGTGCGCGGTCTCGATCGCGCTGCCGATCGCCACGGCCACCCGCAGGATCTCGGGCACGGGGATGCGCTCGCGCCGGTAGCGCTCGCTCAGCATCGCCGAGCACAGCTCCATGACCAGATACGGCCGCCCGTCGGCGGAGACGCCGGCCGAGTGCACCGTCAGCACCGAGGGGTGCGCGCTCACCTGACCCATCAGGTTCGCCTCGGCCTGGAACATCTGGCGCACGTTCTCGTTGACGACCTCGTTGAGCAGCACCTTGACCGCGACCTGCCGTCGCGGCATGTTCTGCTCGTAGAGGAACACGTCGGCGAAGCCGCCGGATCCGAGGATGTGGACGAACGAGAACCCGGGCAGCACGGGAGGCTGGGACGGCAGACGGCGCGCCAAGATCGTCCCCCTCTCCTCGAGACTCCTTGCGATTGTAGGCAGGAGGTGCGCTGCATCCCGGCCGCCACCCCCGAACGGGGGGACTCGTCGCGCCGCCCCGGATCGGGGGACGCAGGACCGGCGGCCGGGCACCGCCGGGAGGATCAGACGACGTCGACGATGAGCACGGTGATGTTGTCGCGGCCCCCGGATGCGAGGGCGGCGTCGACGAGCGCGTCGGCCGTCACCAGGGGGTCGAGACCGGCGCTGAGGTGCAGCCGGATGTGGCCGTCCTCGACCTCGCGGGTGAGCCCGTCAGAGCAGAGGAGCAGGCGCATCCCGCTCTGCACCGGGATGCGCGTGAAGTCGGGCTCGGGATGCTCGGCGAAGCCGAGGGCCCGGGTGATGACGTTGCTCTCCGGGTGGAACTCGGCCTCGGCCTCGCTGATGGCGCCGGCGTCGACGAGCTCCTGCACGACGGAGTGGTCGACCGTGATGCGGCGCAGCTCGTTGTTCGCGAAGCCGTAGGTGCGGCTGTCGCCGAGGTTGAAGACCAGCAGCTCTGCTCGCTCCTCGCCCGCGGCGAGCACGACGCCGGTGACGGTGGTGCCGGCGCCCGCGGGCACCCCGGCGGCGACCTCGGCGATATCGGCGACCGCATCCTCGAGGTGGGCGATGACCTCGTCCTCGGTGCCGAGCGCGCCGCGCTCGTGCTCGTCGAGGCGCACGACGGCGGCCTTCGACGCGAGATCGCCCGCCGCGTGGCCGCCCATCCCATCGGCGACGGCGAACAGCGGCGGCTTGACCACGGCGCTGTCCTCGTTGTTCTGTCGGCGGCGGCCGATGTCGCTCGCGACGCCCCACGCGAGCCGCACCGGCTCCGCCCCGTCGACCTCGATCGCGATCTCGCCCGTGTACTCGCCCAGCACCGTCATCGCGGTTCCTCCCCGTCCTGCGGCGCGGCGACTCCGGGCGCCAGCACCTCGAGGGCGACACCGTCGCCCAGCTCGATCACCGTACCCGCCGGAACGACCGCCGACTCCCCCGGCCCCAGCGTCCGCACCGTCGTCCCGGGCGCGATCACCCGCGTTCCGTTCGTGGAGCGGAGGTCGCGCACGACCACGGCCGACCCCACCTCGGTGAGCTCGACATGCGCCGAGCTCACCTCCCCGAGCGGCGAGACGACGGGGACGAGGATCGGCGGCGGACCGTCGGGGATGCGCGGCGCCCGCGGCGCGCGGCCGACGATGATCGGCGCGCCCAGCGGCAGCGGAGCGGATCCGGCGACGCTCACCCGGTGGGTCAGGTGCGCCGAGGTCCGCGGAGCGCGCGGGGCCGGCGGCGACGCGGCGAGTCCGGCCGGCTCGCGCAGCAGACGGTGGCGGGTCTCGGTGCTCAGCTGCACCGTGTCGTCGAGGTCGTCGATGCGCACCGGCGGCGGCGAGAGCGGCATCACGGCGCCCGGCCGGGTGTCCTCGTCGTCCGGGTGCATCTCCCCATCATCCGCCATCGCGGAGCCGGGGAGACGGATCCGTCCACAGGGCGACGCGTCCCGCGGTCGGACGACCCGGCGACGGCAGGGGCGGTCGCGGCGTGATTCCCGACTCGTCGCCGCCGCTCCGGTTCGGATTCCGTGGCAAGTCAGTCGACATCCTGCGGATCCGCTTGTCTCGACCCCGCGGCGCTGTCATGATCTGGGCATGGCACCCCGTTCGCGCCCGCTCGTCCTCGACGATGTGTCGAAGGCGATCATCGAGCAGCTGCAGACCGATGGACGACGCTCCTACTCCGAGATCGGCAAAGCCGTCGGTCTCAGCGAGGCCGCCGTCCGCCAGCGCGTGCAGAAGCTCACCGACGCCGGCGTGATGCAGGTCGTGGCGGTGACCGACCCGATGCAGCTCGGGTTCTACCGCCAGGCCATGATCGGCATCCGCGTCTCCGGCGACACCACCGCGGTGGCCGAGGAGATCGGCGCCATCCCGGCCGTCGACTACGTCGTCCTCACCGCAGGCAGCTTCGACATCCTCGCCGAGGTCGTCTGCGAGAACGACGACGACCTGATCGACCTGCTCAACAAGCGGATCCGCGGGATCGACGGGGTGCAATCGACGGAGACGTTCGTCTACCTGCGACTCCACAAGCAGTTCTACAACTGGGGAACACGGTGATACCGATGACCGACACCACGACGACGCTGAACGAGGCCGCTCTTCAGCAGAAGGCCAAAGACCACCTCTGGATGCACTTCTCGCGCCAGTCGACGATGGAGAACGGCGTTCCCATCATCGTCAAGGGCGAGGGCCACCACATCTGGGACTCGAAGGGCAAGCAGTACATCGACGGACTCTCCGGCCTGTTCGTCGTCGCTGCCGGCCACGGCCGCCGCCGCCTCGCCGAGGTCGCCGCGAAGCAGGCCGAGGAGCTCGCCTTCTTCCCGATCTGGAGCTACGCGCATCCCGCCGCGATCGAGCTGGCCGACCGCCTGGCCGACTACGCGCCGGGCGACCTCAACCGCGTGTTCTTCTCCACCGGCGGCGGCGAGGCGGTCGAGACCGCCTTCAAGCTCGCGAAGTACTACTGGAAGCTGCAGGGCCGTCCGACCAAGCACAAGGTCATCTCGCGCTCGGTCGCGTACCACGGCACCCCGCAGGGCGCCCTGGCGATCACCGGCATCCCCGCCATGAAGGAGATGTTCGAGCCGATCACCCCCGGCGGCTTCCGCGTGCCGAACACGAACGCGTACCGCGCGAACGAGATGGGCTTCGTCGGCGACGCGCAGGGCGCCGACGCCGAGGCCTTCGGGCTCTGGGCGGCGAACCGCATCGAGGAGATGATCCTGTTCGAAGGCCCCGAGACCGTCGCGGCCGTGTTCCTCGAGCCGGTTCAGAACTCGGGCGGATGCTTCCCGCCGCCGCCGAGCTACTTCCGCCGGGTGCGCGAGATCTGCGACCAGTACGACGTGCTGCTCGTCTCGGACGAGGTCATCTGCGCCTTCGGCCGCATCGGCCACATGTTCGCCGCGGACGCCTACGGCTTCCAGCCCGACATGATCACCTGCGCCAAGGCGATGACCTCGGGGTACTCGCCGATCGGCGCGACGATCATCAGCGACCGCATCTACGAGCCCTTCCGCACCGGCAACACGAGCTTCTACCACGGCTACACCTTCGGCGGGCATCCCGTCTCGGCGGCCGTCGCCCTCGAGAACCTCGACATCTTCGAGGAGGAGGGCCTGAACGAGAACGTGCGGCAGAACTCGCCGCTGTTCCGGGCGGCGCTCGAGCGGCTGACCGATCTGCCGATCGTCGGCGACGTGCGCGGCGACGGGTACTTCTTCGGCATCGAGCTCGTGAAGGACAAGGCGACGAAGGAGACCTTCGACGACGACGAGTCGGAGCGCCTGCTGCGCGGATTCCTCTCCAAGGCGCTCTACGACGCCGGCCTGTACTGCCGCGCCGACGACCGTGGAGACCCCGTCATCCAGCTCGCTCCGCCGCTCACGATCGGACCGAAGGAGTTCGACGAGATCGAGGGCATCCTGCGGGGCGTGCTGACCGAGGCGTGGACGCGCCTCTGACCGACTGACGCGCTGCCGCGCCCTGCGCGAGGATCATGACGGCCCGGGATGCTCATCCCGGGCCGTCATGTCATGTTCGGAAACATTTCGGCGATTCGGGGAATGGAATCCGGGTCCATGCGATTGCATGGATTCATGACCACTCAGACTCACCCCGACTTCGCCACCGGCATCTGGAAGCTCGACCCCACGCACTCGACGATCGACTTCAGCGTGCGCCACCTCGCCATCAGCAAGGTGCGCGGCAGCTTCGAGACCTTCGACGTGACCATCACCGCCGGCGAGACCGCCGCCGACCTCGCGGTCGAGGCCACGATCGACGTCGCGAGCGTCAACACCAACCAGGCCCAGCGCGACGAGCACCTGCGCACGAGCGACTTCTTCCAGGTCGACGAGCACCCCACCGCGACCTTCCGCTCGACCTCCGTCGTGCTCGACGGCGACGATTTCACGGCCGAAGGCGAGCTCACGCTGCGCGGCGTGACCAAGCCCGTCACCCTGAAGGGAGAGCTGGGCGGCGTCGTCGTCGACGGCTACGGCCAGACCAAGGCCGGACTCGAGGCGAAGACCAAGATCAACCGCCACGACTTCGGCGTCAGCTGGAACGCCGCCCTCGAGGCCGGCGGCGTCACCCTCGGCGACGACGTCACGCTCACCTTCGAGCTGCAGTTCGTCCTGCAGAAGTAACGACCTCCGCTTCCCCTGAGAGGGCGGCTCCCGCGATCGCGGGAGCCGCCCTCTCTTCGTAGCGTCGAGGCATGAGCACCGCATCCGCCCCCTCGTCGTTCCCCCGTCGCACGACCGGGACCGGTCCCGCTGCCGCGATCGGCATGCTCGTCGTGTTCCTGGCGATCTCCTTCGCCGTCGCCGCGCTCGGCTCGCTCGCCACCCTGCAGAACGTGCAGGGCTGGTATGCGGATGCCGACAAGGCCTTCTGGACGCCGCCCAACGCCGTCTTCGGACCGGTCTGGACGGCGCTCTACTCGCTCATGTCGGTCGCCGCCTGGCTCGTCTGGATGCGACGGGATCACGACGGCGCGGCCGGGCGCCGGCTCGCCCGGCGCGCGCTCGGGGCGTACGTCGCCCAGCTCGTGCTCAACGCCGTCTGGACGCCGGTCTTCTTCGGGCTCTACCCGTTCGCCGGGCCGGCGGCGCTCTGGATCGGGCTGGCGATCATCCTGCTGCTCGACGTCGCCGTGCTGGTGACGATGCTGCGCTTCTGGCCCGTGCGCCGGCTCGCCGCCGTGCTGCTGATCCCCTACTGGGCCTGGGTGCTCTACGCGACGACCCTCAACGCCGCGCTCGCGGTGCTGAACCATCGGTGAGCCCGAGCCCCTCGATACGGTCGCGCAGTGACCCCAGATCGGGTGGCAGCTCTTCCGCGCACGCACACGAATGCTGGCCTCGAGAGACCAACGTGGCTAATGTTAGGCGTGTTGACTGTGTGAATTCCGGGGGGACACGCCAATGACGATCGATTCACGGACCAGACTCGGAGCGGCGCTCGCCCTCCTTCTCGCCGTCGTCACCGCTGCGACGGTCCTGATCGCACCGGCGGAGCGAGCTGAAGCGGCGAACGCCGCGGAGTTCGATCCCGGCTACATCATCAGCGATGAGCGGTTCTTCGACTACAACTCGATGTCGGTGGCCGAGATCCAGGCCTTCCTCGCCGACAAGGAACCCGCCTGCACGTCCAATCCCATCTACCCCTGCCTGAAGAACTACGTCGGGCAGACCAACTCGCGCGCCGCAGCCGGCGCGGGTCATTGCACGGCGTACGACTCGTACGGCACCGAATCGGCGGCGACGATCATCTACCGGGTCAGCCAGGCCTGCCGCATCAACGCCCAGGTCCTTCTCGTGATGCTGCAGAAGGAACAGGGCTTCATCACGTCCAACGCCCCGACCGCCTACATGTACCAGCGGGCCATGGGCTACGCATGCCCCGACAACGCCCCGTGCGACTCTAAGTACTTCGGCTTCTTCAACCAGGTGTACTCAGCCGCGTGGCAGCTGCGGCAGTACACGCTCAAGCCGGGAAGCTGGTCGTACCGGATCGGCGCCAACGACATCCTCTACAAGCCGGTGCCGAACACCTGCGATCCGCAGCGCGCGCGAGTGAACATCCAGAATCAGGCCACGGCGAACCTGTACATCTACACGCCCTACGTGCCGAACAGCGCGGCGCTGGCGAACCTCTATGGCGTCGGGGACAACTGCTCGTCCTACGGCAACCGCAACTTCTGGCGCTACTTCAGCGACTGGTTCGGCTCGCCGACCTCCGCGGGTCCGCGCCAGATCAACGCCGAGTACGCCGTGCAGGGCGGCGCCAACGGGCCGCTCGGACTGCCGACCAGCAGCTACATCACGATCCCGCAGAACGGCGGAGGTCTGGGCCGCGCTTACAACGGCGGATCGATCTACTGGACCGGATCGACTGGTGCCGCACCGGTCTACGGCAACATCCTCACCTACTACTTCCGATTCGGCGGCGCCGCCGGCGAACTCCAGTGGCCGAACACGCGCATCTATCCGATGGCCGCCGGAGACGTCGCAGGACAGGGCCAGAGCTACTCGAGCGGGATGACGGTGTACACCTCGCCCGCCGGCACCTACCGAGTCGTCGGAGCGATCCGAGGGGCTTACTGGGCCGCAGGCGCCGCGACGGCGACGACGGGCTTCCCCCAGGCCGAAGCGAGTTGCGCTGGTGCGCTCTGCTCGCAGAAGTTCGGCGGAGGTGTCGTGTACGGCACGGGCCAGGCCACCGCCGGATATCAGTTCGTCCCCGCGGTGATCGACGCCGGATACGTCAAGGCCGGCGGTCCCTCCGGCGCAGTCGGACTCCCGACGAGCGCGGCGAGCATCGCCTCGAGCGGCGCAGCGCAGGGTTTCGCGAAGGCATCCATCTACGCGGGGTCCGGCCTGGACGCGCAGGTCGTCCGCGACGAGATCCGCTCCGCCTACTGGGGAGTCGGCGGGTCCGGCTCCTGGCTCGGATGGCCGACGTCGGCTCAGAGCTGCGCCGCGGGATCGTGCACCCAGAGCTTCCAGAACGGCGTGATCTCGATCAAGCAGGGCACGGCGGGGGCATCCATCTCCTCACCCGCCATCGACACCGCGGCGCAGGGACTCGGATCGCCCACCTCGGCGGTTCAGCCGGTCGGCTCGGCCGGAATCGCACGAGCCTACGAGAAGGGCTCCGTCTACCTCCGTGCAGGAGCCAGCACCGCCTACGCGGTGTCCGGAGAGATCAGGTCGCGCTACTTCGCGAACGGCGGCGCGACCGGAGCTCTCGGATGGCCCACCTCGGTGACCGTCTCGGGTTCGACCACCACAGTCGGCTTCGAGCGCGGGGCCATCACGTCCCCTCGCGCGGGTGTCAGCTACCTCGTGAGCGGCGCCGTCAACACCGCCTACGTCGCGCTCGGCGGCGCGACCGGCAGCCCGGGCCCGGCCACCTCCGAGGCCAGCCGCATCAGCTCGAACGGCGGCGGAATCGGTCAGGCTTTCACTGCCGCATCGATCTACCAGCGCGATGGCGTCACCACCGCCTTCCCGGTGTCGGGCGAGATCCGGACTCGCTACTTCAGCGGAGGCGGCGCCGCCGGCGCACTCGCCTGGCCGACCTCGCAGGTGATCACCAGCGCGGCGAACGGAGGGGGCACCGCACAGTCGTTCACCGGCGGCTCGATCTACCAGTCTGGTTCCGGAGCGTTCGCTGTCACCGGCGCGACCCGCGACGCGTACTGGGCCCGCGGCGGATCCGATGGCACGCTCGGGTGGCCGACGAGCGAGATGACCTGCACCCCGACCCTCTGCACCCAGAAGTTCCAGAAGGCGACGATCCAGTGGAGCCTCGCCGGCGGCGCCGTGGTCGTCTGACACCGACTCATCCGATGCCGAAGGGCTGCCGCATCGAGTCGCGGGAGCCCTTCGGCATCGGCGTGCCGCTCAGTCGATCGATGCCGCCTCACGCGTGCGGCGACGCGCCAGCACCATCAGGACGACGATGATCAGGAGCCCCGCGGCGCCGGCGGCGATGCCCGCCGTCGAGCCGGGCGGTGCGAACGATACCTGCAACCGTCCGGAATCCGTGTCTGCGGGGATCGTGACCTGAAGCAGGCCCGCGGGACCTGTCTCCACCGGGAGCGCGCGACCGTCCAGGGTCGCGCTGTACCCGGGCCAGGCGAGTCGGGCGAAGGTGACCGTGGACTCCTCTGAGGTCGAGACCGTCGCTGTCTCGGAGTACGCGGACGCGGATTCATCGTCGCGCACCTCGGCATCCCCTGACGCGTGCGTGATGCGCCCAGCCGGATCATCATCGGCCGCATCACGCTGATAGACGATGACCCAGGGGTTCTCGCTCGTCTTGCTCCACCCCGAAGGAGCCGTCGGATGCGCGACGTAGCCCTTCTGGACGATCACCGTGTCGGCGCCGATGAGGTCGACGAGCAGAGTGCCGTCATCGCCCGCCGGGGTCCAGAGCTTGGTCCACAGCTTCTTGCAGCTGCCCCCGTTGTAGTTCTCGCAGAGAGCCTTGTCGGCGGCGTTGAATCCGATCCCCGAATACGCGGTCAGCGATTCGATGCCCGTGGCGGCGTACATGTTGCCGAGCATGACGCCCGTCCAGAGCTCGTCCGGTTTGAGGTCGCGAGCATCGTGATACCAGTCGACGACCTGGATGGTCCGTCCTCTGGTGATCGCCTCGAAGTGCTCGGTCAGCGCCGAGCGCGACGCCGGAACATGGAAATCGGAGACGTTGCCGTTGAACGGCGTCACGGCCGCCTGGCTCCCGGTGAACAGCACGGTCCCCAGCAGCAGGACGACGGAGACCCGAGCGGATGATCGCGACCAGCGCGTGATGATCCAGATGAGCGCAAGAGTGGCGACGCTCGTCACGCCGATCCACTTCCACGACGGTGGGCCGTCGGAGAACGCCATCCAGGCTCCGAAGCCGACGATGATCGCCGTCAGCGCGGCACGGAGGCGCCACTTCGTCGTGACGATGCCCGCCGAGATCAGCACAGCGAGGACGACCACCAGCGCGAGGAACAGGAACGGGAGCAGTCGCGCCGGCCAGCGGAACATGCCGATCTGCGTCGGGCCGAGCACCATGAGCAGGAACACGACGCCGACGACCCCCACGCTCACCAGCTTGCGCCAGTGTGCGCGGAGACTGCGCCAGTCGAACCACGGAAGGAGCGGAAGAGCGAACCACGCCAGATAGACACCCGGATAGCTCATATAGGGCAGACCGAACTGACGGATGTACGGCTTGTACACCGGCACGCTCATCCCGAGCAGGTTGCTCAGAGACGGGGTCATCTCCTCGTCGTTGAAGGTGCCCTGATTCGCGCGGATGCCGACGGAGGACGTGAGCAGGAACGGCAGGTACACGATCACATTGAGCAGCACGATCGCGGCGCCGAGGGGAATGATCCAGCGCAGTGCGCGGAACTGTCGGGTGACGAGAGCCTCGATGCCGATTCCGAGGAACGCGACCGCGAGGACGAGCATCCCGTACGGATTCCCCGTCGCGCAGACCAGGTAGCCCGCTATCGCGGCGATCAGGATGTCGCGCGCTCGTCCTCCCCTGATGAACGCGCGGCGCAGCGCCCACCAAGCCCACGGCGCGAACGCCATGATCGCGGTGCCGTTGATCCATGCGGCGCCATCCATGAAGAGCGCCCAACCCGAGAGCGGGAGAACAGGCGCCACCGCGGCCGCAGCCCACCGGCGCGCGCCGTAGCTGCCGGCGAGGGCGTAGACGCCGAGAGCGCAGATCGCGAACATGATGATCTTGGCGACCGTGATCGCGACAGCCATGTCGTCGAAGGGTCGGGTGATGAACATGATCGCCACGATCACCGGATTCCACATCCCGGTGGCGGCCTCGGCGATCAGGTTGCCGCCTCGCCACATGTCCAGCTCGAGGAAGGGGATCCGACCGTGCAGGAGCGCATCCGGAACACGCTGCCAGACGCCGACGGCCGCCCCGACCGTGTCATCCCAGTAGTAATGACGGGGGTTGCGCAGGAGCGGCAGCAGCGCCCCCACGACGGTGGCGACGACAGCGAGCAGCGGCGGCAGGATCGCGGTGGCGCCGCTCCGTAGACGCTCGCGAGCGGAGGGTGCGGGCGCGCGCACCTCAGGGACGGACGCAGTGGCGGTCATGCGGAGGCCTCCATCTCGGCCACGATGTGATCGGCGATCTCCAGGGCGCAGGTCGCCGCCGGCGACGGCGCGTTGAGGATGTGCAGCTGACGCGCGGCGCGCTGGATGTAGAAGTCGTCCACCATCCGCCCATCGCGATGCATCGCCTGCGCCCGTACACCCGCTTTGGCGGGCACGAGGTCGTGCACCCCGATGCCGGGCACCAGCTCAGCAAGGCTGTTCGCGAAGAGCTTCCGCGACACCGAGCGCACGAACTCGCGAGCGCCCGGAACCACGTTCTTGGCGCCGAGACGCCACAGGCCGGGCCAGGTCAGCGACAGGCCCAGCTCGCGCGGGTCGACATCCCGCCACCGGTATCCCTCGCGGGCGAGCGCGAACACAGCATTGGGGCCGGCGTGGACGGAGCCGTCCACCATCTTCGTCAGGTGAACGCCGAGGAACGGGAATCGCGGATCCGGCACCGGGTAGATGAGCCCCCGCACGAGGTCCGAGCGATCGGGAACGAGCTCGAAGTACTCGCCTCGGAACGGGACGATGCGCACGTCGGGAGTCACGCCGCTGGCCGCCGCGACGCGATCGCTGTGCAATCCGGCGCAGTTGACCAGCAGATCCGTCTCGACCACGCCCGCGGTCGTCTCGACGGCGAGCCCGCCTGTCTGTTCGCGGGAGGACAGCACGGCCGTGCCGAAGCGGATCTCTCCCCCGGACTCGCGGATGTCGTCGGCCATCGCCCGGCATACCCCGGTGTAGTCGACGATGCCGGTGCTCTCGACGCGGATCGCACCGACGGTGCGGACGTGAGGCTCGTGCTCTCGCGCTTCCTCGGCAGTCACGCGGCGCGACGGCACACCGTTCGCCACCGCCCGCTCAGCGAGCTTCGCGAGCTGAGGCAGCTGACTCTCATCGGTCGCGACGACCAGCTTGCCGGTGATCTGATGCGCGACGCCCTTCTCGGCGGCGTACTCCTGCATGGACCGCGCACCCGCACGACACATCGTCGCCTTCTTGCTTCCCGGGGTGTAGTAGAGGCCCGAGTGGATCACGCCCGAATTGCGCCCCGTCTGATGTCGCGCCACGTCATCCTCCTTCTCCAGGACGACGACGTCGTGGCCGCGTCGCGCGAATGCACGCGCGGTAGCGAGGCCGACGATTCCTGAACCGACGACGGTGATGCGGGTCATCCGATGTTCCTTTGCGGTCGTGCGCCGGCCGAGCCGGGGGCGAGCGAGGTCATTCGATCCCGGGATCTCCGTGGTAGTCGCCCTGCCGACGACGCGCGACCACAGCGAGAAGCGCCGCCCCGCCGGCCGTGACCAGGTCCGCTGCGATGAAGAGCACACGCGAGACGGCCGCGAAGGCGAACGCCTGGGGTCCTCCCACCAGACCGGTCAGCGCAGCGACGATCACGGTCTCCCGCGCACCGATACCGGAAGGGAGGAAGAAGGCCACGAGACCGGCCATCATCGCCGCTCCCATCGTGCCGATGCAGAGCAGAAGCGGATCGAACGTGAGCCCCTTGAAGTCATCCGCGAGGAGCCACAGATGCACCCCGTAGCTGATGTACGACAACAGCGCCAGAGCGAGTGCGCGCAGAACGACCACGAGCCGGATGTCGTGGTCGGGCTGGGGGCGGCGCAGCACGCGGAACCCGATCCTGACGAGAGCGGTCAGGATCTTCGGATGCAGCATGACCAGCGCGACCGGCAGCAGCACGTAGAGCCACGGGAGCCAGCTCAGACTGGGCTCGTTCCGGATCAGCGCCGGCACGGCGAGCGCCCCCGCGATCAGAGCGGCGACCAGGATGACCGCCAGCGAGAACATCGTGCCGGCGAACACGCGAGCGCGAGCGAGACCGGCGCGGCGCCCCAGCTCGATCTGCAGCACGTAGGCCCAGACCGACCCGGGCAGGTACTTGCCGAGTTGACCGACGAGGAAGATCTGCGCTCCGCGCCCGACTCCGATCGGCTTTCCCAGATCATCGACCAGTGCCTGCCAGCTGAGCGTCGAGAAGCCGATGCCGGCGATCACCGCGATGAAGCTGAGCACGACGCGGTGCCACTGCAGCGCCGCGATCGTATGGACCACGGAGCTCCAGTTCGTTGCGAACTGCCAGACCGCCGCCGCGACGACGAGCAGGAGGAGAACCCAGCGAGCGGCCGCGATGAAACGCTGCTTGGCCGATCTCCGAGGAGCCTGCTCGGAATCGATCGCGATGCTCTCCGGCGGCATCGCCGGGACCGCGTCAGGAAGATGCACGTGCCGGTCGTGATCCGGTTCCGCAGCGGCTCGATCCCGAGGTGATTCGCTCATCGGGGTCCCTCCATGTCGACCGCGACCGGTCGCCGGTCGGCGTGCGCCGACCACCAGTCGATCTCGGCTGCCAGTTCGCCGAGACCGTCGACCCGCGCGAGCTCGAGATCTCCTTGACGGTAGGCGTCCGCGAGTGCGCTGACGGCGTCGGCCGAGATGCCGCGTCGGCCGAGCGCATGAGCATTGAGCCGGCGCAGCCGGGGCGGCGCGCCGAAGACCATGGCGAACGGCGGCACGTCCCGAGAGAGAGGCGTGCCCATCCCGATCATCGCGCCCGGCCCGACGAGACGGCGCTGGTGGACAGCGGCGTTCATCCCGATGTTCGCCCCCGCCCCGATCGAGCAGTGGCCGCCGACGCTCACGCCGGCGGAGAGCGTGACCCCTTCCCCGAGCACGACGTCATGAGCGATGTAGCTGCGGTTGAGGAGCCAGCTGGCGGCGCCCACGGTCGTCGCGCGGTGGCTCCCCTGGTGAACGTTCACGTGCTCGCGGATGACCGAGTCCGGCTCGATCACGACGCCGGCGTGTTCCAGCTCGCCCGCCCAGGCGCGATTCTGCCTCAGCGAGGAGATCTCGGGAGGAGCGCCGATCACCGACAGCGCCCCGATCCAGACACGGTCGCCGATCCGAGCCGGACCCAGCACCACCGCGCCGGGCCCGATCGTGACGTCCTGCCCCAGCTCGACGCCGTCGCCGATGACCGCGGAAGCATGGATGGAGGAACTCATATCGGGGGAACTCGTCTCGACGTGCGTGCGCGGCACCGCGGCCACGGAGGAAAGGGATTCCCACCGGCGCAGATCCTGACGAACCCCGGCGCGACCCGAGCGGCAACTTTACCCCAGCGCGACTTGACCTCGACTCCCCCGCGCCCAGGAACGGGGGCGCGCTCCTTATATGCTCGACGAAGCGTCAACTGAAAGCGAGCGTGCAGTGATCCCGATCTCGACCGTCCGACTCGGACCCGAAGTAGAGGAACGCGTCCTCTCGGTCATCCGCTCGGGGATCATCGCGCAAGGACCGGTCGTCGCCGAGCTCGAGCAGCGCTTCGCGGAGCTCCAGGGCGCGAAGCACGCCGTCGCGGTGAACAACGGGACCACCGCCCTGGTCGCCGCGGTCGAGGTGCTGGATCTGCAGCCGGGCGACGAGGTCATCACCAGTCCGTTCACCTTCATCGCCACTCTCAACGCGATCCTCGAGGCCGGCGCCACGGTGCGCTTCGGCGACATCCGCACGGAGGACTTCGCACTCGACCCCGCGAGCGTCGAGGCGCGGATCACACCGCGCACGAAGGTCATCATGCCGGTGCACCTCTACGGGCAGTCCGCCGACATGGCCCCGCTCGTCGAGATCGCCCGACGCCACGGACTGAAGATCATCGAAGATGCCGCACAAGCCCATGGCGCCCGGTATCACGATCAGGGGGTCGGCACCTTCGGCATCGGCACGTTCTCGTTCTATGCGACCAAGAACCTCACCACGGGCGAGGGCGGGATCATCACGACCGATGACGACGAGATCGCGGATCGACTGCGCGTGCTGCGCAACCAGGGCATGCGGCAGCGGTACGTGTATGAGGTCGCCGGACACAATCACCGTCTCACCGACCTGCAGGCCGCCGTGGCGCTCCCGCAACTCGACAGCTACGACGAGCTCGTCGCGCGCCGTCAGCAGAACGCCGCTCTCCTCACGGAGCTCATCGGTGACGTCGACGGTCTCGTCCTCCCCCGACAGCTCGACGGCCGGGAGCACGTCTGGCACCAGTACACTCTGCTGCTCCCCGAGGGCGTCGATCGCGACACGGTCGTCGAGAAGCTCGCCGCGGCGGGCGTGGGAAGCGGCATCTACTACCCGAAGCTCGTCTTCGACTACGACGTCTACCGCGCTCGCGAGGACGTCATCATCGACGATGCGCCGGTCGCCGCGTCGGTCGCCCGCCGCTGCCTGTCGATCCCGGTGCACCAGCACCTGACCGACGACGAGGTACGCACTGTCGCCGCCGCCGTGCGCCAGGTGCTCGGCGCATGACGCGGCGGATCGCGCTCGTCGGCGCCGGCTCCATGGGGCGCAATCACGCGCGGGTCATCGCCGAGAACCCGGATGCGACGCTCGAGCTCGTCGTCGATCCATTCGAGGAGACCGGTCGGCCGACCGCCGACCGCTACGGGGCGCGGTGGGTTCCCTCGATCGAGGAGAAGGGCGACCTCGATGGCGTCGTCATCGCCGCGACGACGGAGCATCACTTCCGCATCGCGAGCGACATCATCGCGCTCGACCTGCCGCTGCTCGTCGAGAAGCCGATCTGCCCTTCCCTCGAGCAGACCGAGCAGATCCTCGCTGCGTCGCGTACCGCCGGAGTGCCGATCATGTGCGGCTTCCTCGAGCGCTATAACCCCGCCGTCATCGTGGCGCGCAAGCTCGTCGACACCCCGCTGTTCATCCGAGCGGAACGTCATTCGCCGTACGCCCCGCGCATCAAGACCGGCGTCGCCTGGGACCTCCTCGTGCACGACGTGGACTTGATCGCGCAGTTCTACCGCGGCAAGACCCCCGCCTCGATCAATGTCGAGTCGGGTCTCTACCACCCACTCTCCGTGCCCGGTGCGGAAGACGTCATCGAGACCACGCTGCGATTCGACGACGGGGGCATCGCATCGGCCTCGGCGTCGCGGATCGGTCAGCGCAAGGTCCGGAGCATGGTCATCCAGAGTCTCGAGAACATGGTCGAGATCGACCTCCTCCGCCGCGGCGTGACGGTGTATCGGCACACGACGCTCTCGGATGACGGCGCCGACGGCGCCGGCTTCCGCCAGTCGACTGAGATGGAGGTCCCGGAGATCTTCGGCAAGGAGCCTCTCGCCGCGCAGTTCGACCGTTTTCTTCAGCTCATCGCCGGCGAGGTCGACGCCGACGCCGAACGCGAATCGATCCTTCCCGCTCATCGCATCGTCGATCAAGCGCTCGCCGGGCGGGCCGAGTAGTCCTTCCGGACGGGAGATTCCAGAGGGGCCCGGTCTGACCCCGGGCCCCTCTTTCCGCTTCGACGTCTCGGGGGCGCAGGCGCGTTCGCCACACCGCCCGTCCGATCAGTCCGGGATCGGCGTGAACCTCGGCTCGGCGTCACCATCGACGAACTCGACGCGCGAAACGGGACGTGCAGGGACTCCGACGACGACAGTGCGAGCCGGCACGTCCTTCGTCACGACCGCTCCGGCGCCGACGACCGCCTCATCGCCGATGCTCACACCCATGTTGATCACCGCATTCGCTCCGATGAACACGCGGTCGCCGATCCGCACGGGTTCTCGCTCGACGGAAGCGAATCGACGTCCGGAAACGCACCGTTTCGCGGACGAATGCGTGTAGATGTGCACCCCTGATGAGATGTCGCACCCCTCGCCGATCGTGAGTCCGCCCGAGCCGTCGATCACCGTGAACGCGCCGATCCAGGTGCCGGCCCCGACGATCGGCTCCCCGACGATCCAGGCGAGCTCGTTGTACGGGTTCTCGGGGAGGGCCGCCATTCCGGTCAGCCGCGCTGGGTCTCGTAGCGGATGAGATCCGTCATGCCCTGCTCGACCGGGATCGAGTACTCGAAGCCGATGACCTCCTTGGCACGAGTCGTGTCGGCTGCGCGGCTCGACACGAGCACGTCGCGGGGGTTGAACTGCGGCTCGACATCCGCGCCGACGGCGTCGATGAGGATGCGCGCGAGCTGCGCCACGCTGGTCTGGATCCCCGTGCCGACGTTGATGGGCACGTTACCCTGCTCGGACTCGGTCGCGAGCACGACGGCACGAGCGATGTCCTCGACGTGAATGAAGTCCATCGACTGCTCGCCCTTGCCGTCGATGATCGGCGGCTCGCCGTTGCGCAGACGGTTCACGAAGTGGTTGATCACGGAGGTGTAGTACGCGGTCGTCTTCTGCCCAGGGCCGTACACGTTGAAGAAGCGCAGTGCGATCCACGACAGGCCGGAGCGACGCTGGTAGTAGCCGAGCATGTCCTCGACGGTGCGCTTGCCGATGCAGTACGGGGTCAGCGGGCTGAGCTGGTCGTCCTCGTGCATCGGCAGCTTCTTCGGGTCGCCGTACACCGAGGCGCTCGATGCGTAGACGAGCCGCTGCACGCCGAGCTCGGCGGCGGCGGAGACCACGTTCAGGGAGCCCTGCACATTGACGTCGAAGCTGCTGTACGGGTCGGCGACGCTCTTGTTGATCGAGTCGGCAGCGAGGTGGACGACACGATCCGCGCCCTTCATCGCGGCGAGCACGGCTCCGCCGTAGCGGATGTCCTGATCCACGACATCCACGTCGCCGGACTTCGCGAGCTCGTTCGCCGCGTCGCGGTCGCCGCGCCACATGTTGTCGAAGATGCGCACCTTCCAGTCGCGCTCGAGCAGCTGACGCACGACGTGCAGGCCGATGAAGCCCGCGCCTCCGGCCACGAAAACGGTCTTCTTCTCAGTCATCTCTTCGTTCTTCCTCGTTGTGTCTTGTGTTCAGCGGCGGACGGCAGCCGACGCGACGACGTCGCGCAGGGTGTCGGCGACGTAGTCGACGTCGTCTTCAGCGAGTCCGGCGTACATCGGAATGGCGATGTGCCGCTGGAACAGATCAGCGGAGACCGGCAGGCTCTCGCGCTCGCCGTAAAGCGGCTGCACGTGGCTCGCGTAGGTTCCGAAGTTGCAGCCGACGCCGCGCTCCCGCAGCGCCAGGGCGACCGCGCCGCGGTCGATCCCCGCAGCGACGGTGATCACGTACGACTGCCAGGGGTGCGTGCGGTCATCGAGCTGCGCGGGCAGGAGGATCTGCTCGAGGTCGCTGAGGCGCTCGCGATAGCGGTCGGCGACGACCTGACGCTGGCGCAGGAGCTCCGGCAGTCGGCGCACCTGCACCCGCATGATCGCGGCCTGGATGTCAGACATCCGGTAGTTGTAGCCGAGTTCGTCGAACGACGGGACCGGGAGGGTCGCCTGTCCCTCCCGCGTGATCGCGGGGGCGATGCCGTACGTGTGCAGCTTCCGCGCGTGCCCGATGAGATCAGCATCGTCGCTGACGAGCGCGCCACCCTCACCGGCGGTGATGCCCTTCCGTCCGTGGAAGCTGAAAGCGGCGGCATCAGCGAGGCTGCCGGCCGGGCGCCCCTTGTACGTCGCGCCTGCCGAGCAGGCGCCGTCTTCGAGCAGCCACAGCCCGTGCCGGTCGGCGATCGCGCGCAGCTCGTCGTAGTCGGCGGGCTGGCCGAACACGTCCACGGCGATGATGCCGACCGTGCGCGGGGTGATCGCAGCCTCGACCTGCGCCGGGTCGATGCTCCAGATGTCGCGCCGGATATCGACGAAGACCGGAGTCGCACCCGACCACATCACCGAATGCCCGGTCGCCGGGAAGGTGTAGTCGCCGACGATGACCTCATCGCCCGGCTTGATCCCGAACGCGAGCTGCGCCAGGTGCAGCGCCGTGCCGCAGTTGCTCGTGGCGAGCGCGCCCGAGGCGCCCATCGCCTCCGCGAACTCCGACTCGAACGCGAGACAGCTCGGCCCCGCACCCGACAGCCATCCCGAGTCGAACACTTCCGAGATCGCGTCGAGCTCCTCCTGGCCGACAGTGGGTCGTCCGAGCGGGATGCTGCGGGTCATCGTCATCCTTTCGTGTGGTGATCAGCGCAGGTCGTCGCGCGCGCCCGAGGCATCTGCCGAGCCGCGCACCCTCCGCACGATGAAGACCGGGCGACGACGAGCGTCGTCACCCGCGCGCCAGATGTACTCGCCGAGCACGCCCATGCCGACGAGGTTCATGCCGCCGACCGCGAGCACGAGACCGGACACCAGCGCCGTGCCGGATCCCGCGGAGGCCGGAGTGAAGGCCAGCACGAGCGCAGTGAGCAGCGCGAGCGCACCTACGGCCCCGATGGCGAGGCCGCCCCAGGCGATCCACTCCAGCGGGGCATGGGAGAACTGCACGAAAGAGTCGACGACGAGCTTCATCTTCTTGCGCAGCGTCCACTTGCTCACACCGTGCGGGCGCGGGAGCTGCTCGAAGTAGACAGCCCGCTGGTCGAAGCCGGTCCACGCCGCCATCGCGAGCACGTTGCGATTCAGCTCCGGCATCGCCACCACCGCGTCGATGGCACGACGAGCGAGCAGGATCTGCGAGGGGCCTTCCTTCGGATAGGTCGGCACGTCGGAGTTGGCCTGATAGATGCGCGAGAAGGCCTCCGCGAAGGAATTCGACAGCCCGCGCTTCATCGCGCGCGTGCTGCGAAGCCCCCAGACGAGCTCACCGCCGGCGCGCCATGCCTCGATGAACTGACCGACGGCGCTGAGCGGCTCCTGGCGATCGGCGCTCAGCGTCAGGGCGGCATCGCCGCGCGCGTAGGCGAGTCCCGCGGAGATCGCCGCGTGCGATCCGAAGTTGCGTGAGAGCTGGACGAGGGTGAACGCTTCGTCTTCCGCGAAGAGAGGCTCGATCGCCGCCAGCGTGCCGTCGCTCGATCCGTCGTCGATGACGAGCAGCTCGAATCGCATCTCCGGGTGCTCGCGGCGGATGTCACGGAAGAAGTCGACGATCTCCTCGACCGACTCGACCTCGTTGTACGCGGGGACGATGAGGCTCAGCAGAGGCGAACTGTCGGTCATCGGTCCTTCTCGGTCGTTCACTGGGCATCTCGCCGATCGGCGGAGCACAACATCCTCAAGACTACCCGCACAGATGCGCGCCGACTCCGCCCCGCGGCGTCACACGCGCGAGGATGCCGACGACGTGAACAGGCGCGAGATCGCGCTGATCTCCTCGACGTCCGGCGTCCAGGCCGTCGCGGCGGCCGCGTTCTGCACGATCTGCTCCGGCTTCGTCGCGCCCGCGATCACGCTCGTCAGCGCGGGCTGGGCGAGCAGCCAGCCGATGGTCGCCTCGAGGATCGAGACGCCGCGCTCGGCGGCGAAGGTCGTGAGGGCCTCGATCGCATCCCACGGGGCGTTGTCGGCGATGTGCGGACGCTGGCGCGCGATGCGCGTGTCGGCCGGGCGCTCGGTGCGCGAGAACTTGCCGCTGAAGAGGCCGTTCGCGAGCGGGAAGTAGGGCAGGAAGCCGACGCCGAAGTGCTCGGCCGCCGGGAGCAGCTCCTGCTCGACGCCGCGCTGAAGCAGGCTGTACTCGTTCTGCGCCGACATGAAATGCGTCGTGCCGAGCAGCTGAGCCGTGAGCTCGGCCTCGGCGAGCTGCCATCCGGAGAGGTTCGAGTGCCCGATGTAGAGCACCTTCCCCTCTTTCACGAGCTCATCGAGAGCCTGGAGGGTCTCGTCGATGGGCGTGATCGGGTCGGGAGTGTGCAGCTGATAGAGGTCGATGCGATCGGTGGCCAGTCGGCTGAGCGAGCCCTCGACGGCCTGGCGGATGTAGCGCCGCGACCCCTTCGCACCCCAGCCGCTGATCGGCGCCGGGTAGTCGGCGTGACCGAACTTGGTGGCGACCACGACCTCGTCGCGCCGTGCGCCGAGCGCGCTCCCCAGCATCCGCTCGCTCAGACCGAACTCGGCTCCGTACATGTCGGCCGTGTCGAAGAGCGTCACGCCGGCATCGATGGCGGCGTTGACGACCGCGTCAGCACCCGACTGCTCGAAGGTCAGGGTGCCGGTGCGACCCAGGTTGTTGCAGCCGAGACCGACGGCGGAGACGCGGAGGCCGGAGCGGCCGAGGGTGCGGTATTCCATGCTCACGCGACCAGCCTAGGGCGGCGCGGCGACGGTCACCGGGAACGTTCAGCGGACCGGCCGCGGTCATCGTCATCCCTCCCCCTCCTGGCCGCCGCGGTGTTCTCCACGGGCGGACGGATCGTCCGGCCGGATGTCGCCGGCGCTCGCTACCGTGAGCACATGACCACCACCTCCGAGAGCCCCCGCTCGCTGCGTCGTGTCGACTCACCCCTCGGCCGGCTCGAACTGGTCGGCGATGGCGAGGCCGTCGTCGCGCTGAGCATCGAGTGCCGAGGGCGGCTGCCGCACGACGACCTCCCCGAGTCGAGCGACCCGGTGCTCGACCAGGCGGCCGCGCAGCTCGACGAGTACTTCGCCGGCTCGCGCCGCGATTTCGACGTTCCGGTGAAGCTGGGCGGCACGGCGTTCCAGACCTCGGTCTGGGAGGAGCTCGTCGACCTGGAGTGGGGCGAGGTCGTGACCTACGGCGAGCTCGGGCGCGCCACCGGCCGCGCGACCGCGGGGGCGGGCCGTCGGCGGTGCGGTGGGAGCGAACCCGGTGCCGATCCTCGTGCCGTGCCATCGGGTGCTCGCAAGCGACGGGCGCATCACCGGCTACAGCGCCGGCGAGGGCGTCGCGACGAAGGCGTGGCTGCTCGAGCACGAGGGGATCCCGTTCCGTCTCCCCAGCACGCGCGAGGTCGAGACCGCCGTCGAGCTCGCACTCGGTCTGGAGACCGGCGCGGCCGAGAGCGCGGCGTGAGCGAGCGCCCTGCTCTCCACATCGGCACGGACGGCGTCGCGCGCTGCGGCTGGAGCGGCGACGACCCGGAGTACCAGCGCTATCACGACGAGGAATGGGGGCGCCCGCTGCACGGCGATCGGGCGCTGTTCGAGAAGCTGAGCCTCGAGGCGTTCCAGTCGGGACTGTCGTGGATCACGATCCTGCGCCGCCGACCGACCTTCCGCAGCGCCTTCGCCGACTTCGACATCGAAACTGTGGCCGCCTTCGACGACCACGACGTGCAGCGGCTGCTCGCCGACCCCGGCATCATCCGCAACCGCGCCAAGATCGACGCCACCATCGCGAACGCCCGCACGCTCGTCGATCTCGTGCGCGACGATCCCGGCGCACTCGACCGGATCGTCTGGGGCTTCGCTCCCCCGCCGCGCGACCCTGCCGACCGTCCTCGAGCTTTCGGCGACCTCCCGGCGATCACTTCCGAGTCGACGGCCGCGAGCAAGCACCTCCGCAAGCTGGGCTTCCGCTTCGTCGGGCCGACGACCTTCTATGCGCTGATGCAGTCGGCCGGGCTCGTCGACGACCACCTCGCCGGATGCTGGCGGGCCGAAGCCGCCTGACGCGCGTCCCCCTCAGAGCCCCTGAAGCGGACTGACGTTCACGCGGCAGCGAGTCGAGAGCGGAATCCGATCACGGCTGTCCGACCACGAGATCGAGCTCGCCCGGTGCGCCGCGGCGCAGCACGAACCCGGTCTCGGCCGCCCAGTCGAGCAGGGCATCCACCGTCGCGGGCGCGGCGGCGGTCTCGGCGAGTGCCCGGGTGAGCCGCCCCTTGGCCGCCTTGTTGAAGTGGTTCAGCGCACGAGCACGGCCATCGGCGCCCTCGGTCACGACGCGGAGGTAGACGCTGTCGTCCCGGCGCGGGGCCGGTCCGAGCGCGGCGTAGGCCTCCGAGCGCAGGTCGAGCACGAGTCCCTCGGATGCTGCGAGGGCGCTCGACTGCGCGGATCGCCAGTGACGTCCGAGAGAGAGTCCCGGGAGTCGTGAATCCGCGCTGAGGCGGTACGCCGGAACCGCATCCAGGGCGCCGAGCAGCCCGAACAGCGCCGACGAGACGACCGCGTTGCGTCCGAGCCAGTCCCGGGGCGGAGCAGCGAGCGACGGCGCATCCAGCGACTCATAGAGCACGCCGTCGAAGCGGTCGATCGCCGGCATCGTCGGAGCCGTGCGCAGATCGACGTTGAGTGCGGCGGCGTCGGCCGACTTCGGACCGAGCTTGAGTGCGCGAACCGCAGCGTCGAGGTCTCGCGACAGCTCGCCGATGGCGGCCAGGGTCGCCAGGCGGTGATCGGTCAGAGCGGGGAACGAAAGCGCGGCGAGGTCGAGACCGGAGGTCGAGCCGCCACGCCGCTTCGTCTCCGAGGGAGGCAGCAGCAGGAGCATCAGCCGCGCACGAACTCCACGGCCTCGGCGACGCACTCCTCGAGCGGACGGAGCGTGTCGATCGTCAGTCGCCGGACGTCGGCCGACTCGCCGGCCCAGTCCTCCCACTCGTCGAGGCTGCGCTCGACGGCGTGCCACGTCGGCTCCTCGAGCGGCGCGAGGTCGCGCTCACGCGACTCGAGCCGAGCGCGGTGAACCTCGGGGTCGGAGCACTCGACCGCGATGAAGCGGACGGCGACGTCACGACGGGCCGCGAGGCGGACCCACTGCTCGCGCGCGGGAGCGACGGCGTTGACCGCGTCCACGATCACGCCGCGCCCGGTCTGCAGCACCGCATCGGCCAGGGTCTCCGCCACCAGGTAGGCGGCGAGACCCGTCGGCTGATCGCCGTCGATGCCGGCCTGCAGGATCGCGGACTCGATCGGATCGACCGACACGACCGCGAGGCCGAGTCGTTCTCCGATCGCATCCGCGATCGCGCTCTTGCCGACGCCGGGAAGCCCGGCCATGGCGATCAGCACGACGATGCTCGAATCAGACGAGCGTGGCGTCGCCTGCGACGACCGTCACCACATCGTTGTCGACCGAGAGGAAGCCGTCGGCCGCGTTCGCGGTGACGACCTCGCCTTCCGTCGTGGTCACGCGCACCTCGCCCTGGGCGAGGATCGCGAGGATCGGCTCGTGTCCGGCGAGGATGCCGATCTCTCCCTCGGTGGTCCGCGCGACGATCTGTCGCGCGGCCCCCGACCAGAGCTCGGCGTCGGCGGAGACGACGCTCACCTGGAGGTCGGCCATGATCAGCCGTTCTCCTTCTGGATCTTCGCCCAGTTCTCCTCGACGTCCGAGATCGGGCCGACGTTGAAGAACGCCTGCTCGGCCACGTGGTCGAAGTCACCGCGGGCGATCGCGTCGAACGACTCGATCGTGTCCTTCAGCGGAACCGTCGAACCCTCGACACCGGTGAACTTCTTCGCCATGTAGGTGTTCTGCGACAGGAACTGCTGGATGCGGCGCGCGCGGGCGACGGTGATCTTGTCTTCCTCGCTGAGCTCGTCGACACCGAGGATCGCGATGATCTCCTGCAGCTCCTTGTTCTTCTGGAGGATCTGCTTGACCGTCGTCGCGACGCGGTAGTGGTCGGCGCCCAGGTAACGGGGGTCGAGGATGCGGCTGGTCGAGGTCAGCGGGTCGACGGCCGGGTAGAGGCCCTTCGACGCGATCTCACGCGAGAGCTCGGTCGTCGCGTCGAGGTGCGCGAAGGTCGTCGCCGGCGCCGGGTCGGTGTAGTCGTCGGCCGGCACGTAGATCGCCTGCAGCGAGGTGATCGAGTGGCCGCGCGTCGAGGTGATGCGCTCCTGGAGCACGCCCATCTCGTCGGCGAGGTTCGGCTGGTAGCCCACCGCGGAGGGCATGCGGCCGAGCAGCGTCGACACCTCGGAGCCCGCCTGCGTGAAGCGGAAGATGTTGTCGATGAAGAGCAGCACGTCCTGCTTCTGGACATCGCGGAAGTACTCCGCCATGGTCAGGGCCGACAGGGCGACGCGCAGACGCGTTCCCGGCGGCTCGTCCATCTGGCCGAAGACGAGGGCGGTCTTGTCGAAGACGCCCGCCTCCTCCATCTCGTGGATGAGGTCGTTGCCCTCACGGGTGCGCTCGCCGACACCGGCGAACACCGACACACCACCGTGGTCCTGCGCGACGCGCTGGATCATCTCCTGGATGAGGACGGTCTTGCCGACGCCCGCACCGCCGAAGAGGCCGATCTTGCCACCCTGCACGTAGGGGGTGAGGAGGTCGATGACCTTGATGCCGGTCTCGAAGAGCTGCGTCTTCGACTCGAGCTGGTCGAACGACGGCGGCTTGCGGTGGATGGGCCAGCGCTCGGTGATCTCGATCTTCTCGTCGGGCTCGAGGTTGAGGATCTGACCTGTGACGTCGAAGACCTTGCCCTTGGTGACGTCGCCGACGGGCACCGAGATGGCGGCGCCGCTGTCGCGCACCTCCTGGCCGCGGACGATGCCGTCGGTCGGCTTCAGCGCGATCGCGCGCACCAGGTCGTCACCGAGGTGCTGGGCGACCTCGAGGGTGATCGTGGTGGTGTCGTCGCCGATCGTGATGTCGGTGTGCAGCGCGTTGTAGATCTCGGGGATCGCGTCGTGCGGGAACTCGATGTCGACGACGGGGCCGGTGACGCGGGCGACGCGTCCGACGCCGGCCGGCGCGGTCGACGACCCGGAGGTCTGGTTCTCGGTCGCGGTGGGAGTCATCTCGTGTCTCTCTTTTCCTGTGGTCACTTCGCCGAGCTGAGGGCGTCGGCGCCGCCCACGATCTCGGAAATCTGCTGGGTGATCTCGGCCTGGCGGGCGTTGTTCGCCAGTCGGGTGTAGTCGCGGATCAGCTTGTCCGCGTTGTCACTCGCGGCCTTCATGGCCTTCTGGGTGGCGGCGTGCTTTGCGGCCGACGACTGCAGCATCGCGTTGAAGATGCGGCTCTCGATGTACACCGGGAGCAGCGAGTCGAGCACCGTGTCGGCGTCGGGCTCGAACTCGTAGAGCGGGAGCACACCCTCGGCGTCGCTCTCCCCCACGCCCTCGACGACCTCGAGCGGGAGCAGGCGCACGGTCTCCGGCGTCTGGACCAGCATCGAGACGAAGCGGTTGTAGACGACATGGATCTCGTCGACGCCGCCCTCGTCGGTCGGCTGCACGAACTTGTCGACGATCGTCTGACCGATCTCGCGCGCCGTCTCGAAGTCAGGGCTGTCGGTGCCGCCGATCCACTGCGCCTCGGACTCGCGGCGGCGGAACTGGAAGTACTGCACCGCCTTGCGGCCGATCAGGTAGTGCACGACCTGCTTGCCCTCGTTCTCGAGGCGCGTGCGCAGCTCCGAGGCCTCACGCAGCACCTGCGAGTTGAACGCGCCGGCGAGGCCGCGGTCGGAGGTGAACACGACGATCGCGGCGCGGGTCGGGTTCTGGGGCTCGGTCGTGAGGATGTGATCGACGTTCGAGTACGTCGCCACCGCCGACACCGCACGCGTCACCGCGCGGGCGTAGGGGGTGGACGCGGCCACCCGCTGCTGGGCCTTCTGGATGCGGGAGGCCGAGATCAGCTCCATGGCACGGGTGATCTTCTTCGTCGTCTGGGCAGAGCGGATCTTCTGCCGGTAGACGCGGAGTTGGGCTCCCATGTCGTTTCCTTGTCTGTTGTCGGTGCGGACCCGGCGGCTCGGGGCTTCTCAGCTCCCGAGCCGCCGACCGCATCGGCGGTGTTCTCGGTGGGGGTGTCGCGTCAGCGACGGCCCTTGACGATCTTCTCCTGGTTGATGTCCTCGGCGGCGAGCTCGTCGCTCGACTCGGTGCCGGGGGCGCCGAGGGCGCTGCCGTCACCAGCCTGGAACTCCTGCTTGAAGGTGTCGATGTTCGACACCAGCTGCTCGACGACCTCGTCGCTGAGCACGTTGGTGTCGCGCAGCGTGGTCAGCACCTCGGTGTTGCGGCCGAGGTAGTCGAGGAACTCGCGCTCGAAGCGCAGCACGTCCTCCACCGGCACCTCGTCGAGGTGGCCGTTGGTGCCGGCCCAGATCGAGACGACCTGCTGCTCGACGGGGAACGGCGAGTACTGCGGCTGACGCAGCAGCTCGGTGAGGCGGGCGCCGCGGGCGAGCTGGCGGCGGCTGGCCGCATCCAGGTCGCTCGCGAACATCGCGAAGGCCTCGAGCGAGCGGTACTGGGCCAGCTCGAGCTTAAGCGTGCCGGAGACCTTCTTGATGCTCTTCACCTGGGCGTCGCCGCCGACGCGCGAGACCGAGATGCCCACGTCGACCGCCGGACGCTGGTTGGCGTTGAAGAGGTCGGACTGGAGGAAGATCTGGCCGTCGGTGATCGAGATCACGTTGGTCGGGATGTACGCCGAGACGTCGTTCGCCTTGGTCTCGATGATCGGCAGACCGGTCATCGAGCCGGCGCCCAGCTCGTCGGAGAGCTTCGCGCAGCGCTCGAGCAGACGCGAGTGCAGGTAGAAGACGTCGCCGGGGTACGCCTCGCGGCCCGGCGGGCGGCGCAGCAGAAGCGACACGGCGCGGTAGGCCTCGGCCTGCTTCGACAGGTCGTCGAAGATGATCAGGACGTGCTTGCCGCCGTACATCCAGTGCTGGCCGATGGCCGAGCCGGTGTAGGGGGCGAGGTACTTGAAGCCGGCCGGGTCGGAGGCGGGGGCCGCGACGATGGTGGTGTACTCCATCGCGCCGGCGTCCTCGAGCGCGCCCTTCACCGAGGCGATGGTCGAGCCCTTCTGGCCGATCGCGACGTAGATGCAGCGCACCTGCTTGTTGACGTCGCCCGACTCCCAGTTGGCCTTCTGGTTGATGATCGTGTCGATCGCGATGGCCGTCTTGCCGGTCTGGCGGTCGCCGATGATCAGCTGACGCTGACCGCGGCCGACGGGGATCATCGCGTCGATGGCCTTGATGCCGGTCTGCAGCGGCTCGTGCACCGACTTGCGCTGCATGACGCCGGGCGCCTGCAGCTCGAGGGCGCGGCGGCCCTCCGCGGCGATCTCGCCGAGTCCGTCGATCGGGTTGCCGAGCGGGTCGACGACGCGGCCGAGGAAGCCGTCGCCGACGGGCGCCGACAGCACCTCGCCGGTGCGGGTGACCTGCTGGCCCTCCTCGATGCCGCCGAACTCGCCGAGCACGATGACACCGACCTCGTCCTCGTCGAGGTTGAGGGCGAGGCCGAGCGTGCCGTCTTCGAACTTGATGAGCTCGTTCGCCATGACGCCGGGGAGACCCTCGACGTGGGCGATGCCGTCAGCGGCATCGGTGACGACGCCGACCTCGGTGGTGCCGGCCTTCGTCGGCTCGTAGCCGGCGACGAAGTCCTTCAGCGCGGCGCGGATCTCGTCGGGGCTGATCGTGATGTCTGCCATGAGGTTCCTGTTCTGTGTGCCGGATCAGCCGGCGAGCTGGATTCGGAGATCGTTGAGACGCGATGCGACGCTGCCGTCGATCACATCGTCGGCGATCTGCACTCGGATCCCGCCGATGACGGCCGGATCGATGATCACGTTGAGCTGCGGTGCCAGCCCGTACTGCGCCTCCAGCGCGGCGCTCAAGCGCTTCTGCTGGTCGGAGCTGAGCGGCGAGGCCGCGGTCACGGTGGCCACGAGCCGGTCGGTCGCCGAGGCCACGACCTCGGACGCCCGACCGAGGGCGGCGCGGATGCGGCGTCCGCGGGGGCTCTGCACGAGGTGCGCGACGATCGTCACGGCCTCACCGGAGACCTTGCCGGCGAACAGCTTCTCGACCAGGGCGGCCTTCGCCGCCGGGTCGCCCAGCTTGCTGCTCACGGCGAGCTCGAGCTCCGGATCGCTCGCGACGACACGCTGGACGTCGAAGAGCTCGCGCTCGACCGAGGCGGTCTTCGGCGCGGAGGCCACGACCGCTCGGATGCCGAGCTCCTCGACGCCGTCGACGAGATCGGCCGGCGACGACCAGCGCTGCTCCGCCGCGGCGACCAGCACCGCGGAGGCGACTCCGTCGAGCGAGCCGAACACGCGCGACACGATGGCGCGCTTGTCGTCGCCGCTCACGGAGGGGTCGGCCAGGAGCGAGCGGAGCTGCGAAGAGGAGTCGATCGCCCGGGCGGCGGCGAGCAGCTGCTCACCGGTCGACGCGGTCGGCTTCCGCGCGCCGAGGGCGGCGATGCCGGCCTCGAGCGCGCTCCTGGTCGCGGAACCCATCTACTTGCCCGCCTTGCCTGCGGCCTCGCTGGCCTCGAGGTCCGCCAGGAAGCGGTCGACGAGAGCGGTGGCCTTCTTGTCGTCGCCGAGCGCCTCGCCGACCACGCCGGAGGCGAGGTCGAGGGCGAGCGAGCCGACCTCGGTGCGGAGCGAGGTCTGAGCGGCCAGGCGCTCCGCCTCGATCTGCGCCTGCGCGGCGGCGAGGATGCGGGCGGCCTCAGCGGACGCCTGCTCCTTCTTCTCGGCGATGATCTTGTCGCCGTCGACACGAGCCTGCTCGCGGATGCGACCGGCCTCGCCGCGGGCGTCCGCGAGCTGGGCCTGGTAGCTCTCGCGAGCGGCGCTCGCCTCGGCCTGGGCGATCTCGGCACGCTCGATGCCGCCCTCGATGGCGTCACGACGCTCATCCAGGGTCTTGGTCACGCGCGGCAGGACGATCTTCCAGAAGAAGATGAACAGCACGACGAAGACGACGGCGCCCCAGATGAGGTCCGGCGTGGCCGGCAGGAGCGGGTTGATCGTCTCGTGCCCGCCTTCCGCCGCGCGAATCACGGTGGTCAGCACGGTCGGTCCTTAGTTGGTGAAGATGAAGTAGGTCGCGATGCCGATGAGGGCCAGCGCCTCGGTGAACGCGATGCCGATGTACATGAGGGTCGTGAGGCGACCCTGCAGCTCGGGCTGGCGGGCGACCGACTCGATCGTCTTGCCGACGACGATGCCCACGCCGATGGCCGGGCCGATGGCGGCGAGACCGTAGCCGACGGTCGCGATGTTGCCGGAGAGTGCAGCGAGTTCCACGAGGGATCCTTCCGTAGGGTCGGGCCGGGTTGGTCCGGCCTCGGGGGTTGGTTTCAGTGCTCCTCAGCGAGCGCGAGCTGGGTGTAGACCGCGGTCAGGAGCGTGAAGACGTACGCCTGCAGGATCGCGACCAGGATCTCGAAGACCGAGAAGGCGAATCCGAAGAGCAGGGTGCCGGCGCCGAGCAGACCCAGGGGGTTGCCGTTGCCGAGCAGGCCGAAGAAGAACGAGGTGGCCGTGAAGAAGAGCACCAGGAGGAGGTGGCCGACGACCATGTTCATCGTGAGTCGCAGCGTCAGCGTGACGGGCCGCAGCACGAAGGTGGAGAAGAACTCGATGATCGCGATCAGCGGCGCCAGCGGGAGCGGCACGCCGGGCGGCACGAGCGAGTTCTTGATGAAGGTGCCCGGGTGCTTCTTCAGACCCGCGCCGATGAAGGTCACGTAGGAGATGACGGCGAGCACGATCGGGAGTCCGATCACGGAGGTGCCCGCGATGTTCATGCCGGGCACGATGCCGGTGATGTTCATGCCGAGCACCAGGAAGAAGATCGTGGTGAGCAGCGGCAGGAACTTCTTGCCGTCCTTCTCGCCCAGCAGCTCCTCGCCGACGCGGCGCGGGTAGCCGAGCAGGATCTCGATGAGGCCCTGGAAGCGACCCGGCACCAGCTTCATGCGGTAGGTGCCGATGGAGAAGATGATCACGATCGCCAGCAGCACCACGATGCGGATGATCATGATGCGGTTCATCTCGAACGGCGTGCCCGCGAAGAGGATCACATCGGGGAAGAACTCACCGATGGTCGGTCCCTGGAACTGGTCGTCCGAAGCGGCGGGCAGAGCGAGAGGAAGCACGAGAGGCGTTTTCTCCTGAATCGGGGCGCGACTGCGCGCGGCGATTGACGGGGATTGCTGTCAGCCTAGCAGGGCGGAACGCGCCTCATTGACGCCTGTCGTCGGAATCATCCGACGTGTCGCCGGGCGCCGCATCCACGCCGTCGGTCGCAGCCGCGTCGTCGCCGGGCAGGGCGACCTCCACGTAGGGGATGCGGCTGCGGCGCACCGCGATCACGTCGATGACGAGCGAGCCGATGATCGACGCCAGCAGGGCGCCGTAGAGCACCGGGAACGCGATCCAGTCCTGGCTCTTGAGCCAGATCAGCAGCACGATGAACAGCACGAACTTGACGATCCAGCCGCCCAGCACGATCGCGAAGAAGACCGGGTTCGTGATGTCTCCCCCGGTCGCGCGACCGGCCGCGAGGATGCTCGCCGAGGTCAGCACGAGGAACAGCACGGCAGCCAGCGCGCCGATCAGGCCGCCGAGCAGACCCGGCACGCCGGCCACGAGGACGCCCACGACGCCCCCGAGCACGGCGACCACGAGGGCGAGCACCGCGCCGTAGCGGATGATGCGGCGGAACAGCGGGGCGGTGGTCACGATCAGGGCTCCTGTCGGGGCGTGCGGCCGGATCGGCCGGGCAGGGGGATGCCGCCGGTCGCGACGCGGCGGAGGGCGGCCGCGGCCGCCGCATCCGTGGGGTCGTCGTCGTCGACCGCGGCGGAGTCGAGCGGGTCGAACTGGGCGAGCTGGGCATCCGGCTTGGCGCTCTGCACGGCGACCTCGACCGCCTTGCGCCGGCTGAGCGGCGAGAGCGTGATGATCGCGCAGACGAGGAAGCCGAGTGCTGTGACGATGAGCGCCCACCACCAGTCGACGAACAGGAACAGCAGGCAGCCGACCGAGGCGGCGAGGGTCCAGCCGTAGAAGATCAGCACGGCGTGCAGGTGCGAGTGGCCCATGTCGAGCAGGCGATGGTGCAGGTGCTTGCGGTCGGCGCTGAACGGCGACTTGCCCGCGCGCAGGCGCCGCGTGACGGCGAGGGCGAAGTCCATCAGCGGAACGATCAGCACCGCGAAGGGCAGCAGGATCGGGATGAACGCCGGCAGCAGCCCCGACCCGCCGAGCACGACGCCGCTGTCGGGGGTCGGCACCTGCACGGTCACGTTGCCGGGGTCGAGCTGGCCGGTCGCGGCGATCGTCGAGGCGGCCATGAGCAGACCGACGAGCAGAGCACCCGCATCCCCCATGAACAGCTTCGCGGGGCGCCAGTTGAGCGGCAGGAATCCGACGCAGACGCCGATCACGGTCACCGCGAGGAACGACGCCAGGTTGAAGTACTCCGTCTGGGTCGGGCCGACGCTGAGAACGTAGGTGTAGATGAAGAACACGCCGCTGGCGATGATCGCGACACCCGCGACGAGGCCATCGAGACCGTCGATGAAGTTCACCGCGTTCATCACGAGCATGCAGATGAAGATCGTGGCCGCGAGCGAGAGGAACGGAGATCCGATCAGCAGGCCGCCGGGCACCGGCAGCGACGCCAGCTGAGCGCCCTGCCACGCCAGCAGCGCGGCCGAGATGACCTGGCCGGCGAGCTTCGTCACCCAGTCCAGGTCGATGAGGTCGTCGATCACGCCGATCACGACGGTCAGCAGGGCGGCGCCGAGCACGCCGAGGATCTTGCCGGAGTCGGAGAACACCAGCTCGAAGGCCGGCAGCTTGGATGCGACCGCGAACGCCGCGATCACGCCCACGAACATCGCGATGCCGCCGAGACGCGGCGTCGGGCGTGTGTGCACGTCGCGCGCGCGGATCTTCGGGTAGAGCCGGTACTTGTGGCTGAGCCGGAAGATCAGCAGCGCCACCGTGAAGGTCACGACGGCGGCGATGCCGGCGACCAGGACGTAGAAGACTATTCGCACCGCTCGGCCCCCACGACGCGGATGATCTCGTCGTCGGGGATGACGCCGTGACGCAGGAAGCGCAGCTTCCCCTCGGGGTGGTCGAGCAGCGTGGCGTCGACGATCGTCGAGCCGGTGCTCGCCGCCGCATCCGCGTAGCCCTCCCCCGCCGGACCGCCGTCGAGGTAGACCGCGACGCTGTCACCCAGCATCCCCTCGGCCTCCTGCGCCGTCATGGCGGCCGGCTGACCCGTGAGGTTCGCACTGGAGACGGCGAGCGGGCCGGTCTCGGCGAGCAGCTCGAGCGCGAGCGTGTCGCTCGGCATGCGGAGGCCGACGGTGCCGCGGGTCTCGCCGAGGTCCCAGTCGAGGGTCGGACGCGCGCGCAGCACGATCGTGAGGCCGCCGGGCCAGAACTCGTCGACGAGATCGCGCACCGGCTGCGGAACCGACTCGGCGAGGGCCTCGAGCGTCGCGATCCCGGGCACCAGCACCGGCGGCGGAGCCGTGCGGTCGCGGCCCTTCGCGTCGAGCAGGCGCTGCACGGCGGCGGCGGAGAAGGCGTCGGCGCCGACCCCGTAGACGGTGTCGGTGGGCAGCACGACGAGTTCGCCGCGACCGATCGCCTGCCGCGCGAGCCGCATTCCGGTGAGCAGCTCGGACGCGTCGGAGCAGTCGTAGATCGAGGTCATGGCGGTGGCAATCCTACTGTCGACCACCTGGAAGACTGGACCGGTGACTCTGCTCTTCGCCTTCGACATGGACGAGGTCATCTACGACTACGACTGGCGGCGCCGGATGGCGGGCCTGAGTGCGCTGACCGGTCTGCCGGTCGACGAGCTGCGGGCGCGCTGGTGGACCCACCCCGATGGCGAGATGAAGGCCGAGGCCGGCGGCTGGCGCACGGGCGACGAGTACCTCGCCGCAGTCAACGCGACGCTCGGGATCGACGTTCCGGGCGACGCCTGGCTCGCGGCGCGACGCGATGCCATGGCGCCGCGACCCGCCGTGATCGCGGCGATCGCGAGAGCCAAGGAACTCGGCGAGGTCACCATGCTGACGAACAACGGCGCCTTCATCGGCGAGAACCTGCACCGCCTCGTCCCCGAGGTCGCGGACCTCTTCGGCGACGGCCTGCGGGCGACGGCCCAGTACGGCGCGCGCAAGCCCGATCCCGCCGTGTTCCGGGCGCTCCTCGCCGCCTACGACCGTTCGCCCGATGAGGTCTTCTTCGCCGACGACCTGGCCGAGAACGTCGCGGGCGCGGCCTCCGTCGGCATCACGGCGCACCACTACACCGGCTCGGACGGACTGCTCGCCGCGATCGAGGACTTCGCGCGCGCCAGGGTCTGAATCCGCGACGCATCAGCCCCGGCACGTCAACGCCGCGCGTCAGTGCAATGCGTCAGCGCAACGCGTCAGTGCAGCGTGCCACGGCAGCGGATCAGCGCAGCGCGGTCGTCGCGCGATCGCGCCCGAGCAGATCGCGCGACGTCGCGGCCGCGCGCCAGCCGTCGGCCGTGAGCAGCTCGCGGATCTCGGCCCCCTGCAGCTCGCCGTGCTCGAGCACGAGCGTGCCGCCGGGACGCAGCAGTGCGAGCGCGCGCTGCGACAGGGCGCGGACGACGTCGAGGCCGTCCTCTCCCCCGTACAGCGCCGCGGGCGGATCGTAGAGACGCACCTCCGGGTCGCGCGGAACCGCGGCGGCGGGGATGTACGGCGGGTTGGACACGACGACGTCGACAAGGCCGTCGAGCTCGGGCACCGCGACCGCCAGGTCGGCGAAGACGAGCCGCAGGTTGTCGGCGCCGCTCTCGCGCACGTTCTGCTTCGTCCAGGTGAAGGCCTGCGGCGAGTTCTCGACCGCGACGACCTGCGCGTGCGGCGCCTCGGTCGCCAGGGCGATCGCGATCGCCCCGCTGCCGGTGCCGAGGTCGATGCCGACCGGCTGCGGCGTCGCGACGGCCCACAGGGCGTCGATCGCGATCTGCGCCACTGTCTCGGTCTCGGGCCGGGGCACGAACACGCCGGGACCGACCGCGAGCTCGAGCATCCGGAACGGCGCCCGCCCGGTGATGTGCTGCAGCGGCTCGCGCGCGGCGCGGCGCTCGATCGCCTCGACGACCTGCACCCGCTGCTCGGCATCCACTCCGGCGCCGGTCGCGACCTTGGCCTGGATCTGACCGCGGCTGAGTCCGAGCACGTGGCCGAGCAGCAGCTCGGCGTCGACCTCGGGAGTCGGGATGTGCGCCGCCGCCAGCACGCGCACCGCCTCGGCACGCAGCTCCGCCACAGTACGCGGCATGGTGCGTCCCGTCTCGGTCTCGGGCGCCGACACGATCACGATACGCCGTCGCCGAGGTCGGCCAGCTGGGCCTCCTCGTCGGCGGAGATCAGCGACTCGATGACCGGCCCGATGACGCCGTTCATCACGGCGTCGAGGTTGTAGGCCTTGTAGCCGGTGCGGTGGTCGGCGATGCGGTTCTCGGGGAAGTTGTAGGTGCGGATGCGCTCCGAGCGGTCCATGGTGCGGATCTGCGTCTTGCGTGCGTCCGAGGCCGCCGCGGCCAGTTCCTCCTGCTGTCGCGCGAGCAGGCGCGCCCGCAGCACGCGCATCCCCGCCTCGCGGTTCTGCAGCTGGCTCTTCTCGTTCTGCATCGACACGACGATGCCGGTCGGGAGGTGCGTGATGCGCACCGCCGAGTCAGTCGTGTTGACGCTCTGGCCGCCGGGACCAGACGAGCGGAAGACGTCGATCTTGAGGTCGTTCTGGCTGATCTCGAGCTCTTCGGGCTCGTCCACCTCGGGGAAGACGAGCACGCCGGTCGTCGAGGTGTGGATGCGACCCTGCGACTCGGTCGCCGGCACGCGCTGCACGCGGTGCACGCCGCCCTCGTACTTCAGGCTCGCCCAGACGCCCTGCGCCGGGTCGGTCGCGGTCGACTTGATCGCCACCTGCACGTCCTTGTAGCCGCCGAGGTCGCTCTCGGTGCGCTCGAGCAGCTCGGTCTTCCAGCCGCGCGACTCGGCGTAGTGCACGTACATGCGCAGCAGATCGGCCGCGAACAGCGCCGACTCCTCGCCGCCCTCCCCGCCCTTGATCTCCATGATGACGTCACGGCCGTCATCCGGATCGCGGGGGATCAGCAGACGGCGCAGCTTCTCCTGGGCGGCGGCCAGCTGCTCCTCGAGCGCCGGCACCTCCTCGGCGAAGGCCTCGTCCTCCTTGGCCAGCTCGCGCGCGGCCTCGAGGTCGTCGCCGAGCTGCGTCCACGCGGAGTGGGCGTGCACGATCTGGCTCAGCTCGGCGTAGCGCCGGTTGACCTTCTTCGCGCGCGCCGCATCCGCGTGCAGAGCCGGGTCGGCCAGCTGCTCCTGCAGCTGGTCGTGCTCGGCCCGCAGCGCGGCGACGGACTCGAACACCGTTACTCCTTGTGCGCGGCGCCGCCCTGGTGGCCGCCCGCCGGGAGCGAGTTCTGGATCTGAACCAGGAACTCGGTGTTCGACGACGTCTCCTTGAGCTTGCCGAGCACGACCTCGAGCTGCTGCTGCAGCTCGAGACCGGCGAGGGCACGACGCAGGCGCCAGGTGATCTTGACCTCGTCGGCGCTGAGCAGCTCCTCCTCGCGGCGGGTGCTCGACGCGTAGATGTCGACCGCCGGGAAGATGCGCTTGTCGGCGAGCTGACGCGAGAGGCGCAGCTCCATGTTGCCGGTGCCCTTGAACTCCTCGAAGATCACCTCGTCCATCTTCGAGCCGGTCTCGACGAGCGCGGTCGCGAGGATGGTCAGCGAGCCGCCGCCCTCGATGTTGCGCGCGGCGCCGAAGAAGCGCTTCGGCGGGTAGAGCGCCGAGGCGTCGACGCCGCCGGAGAGCACGCGGCCGCTGGCCGGCGAGGCCAGGTTGTACGCGCGGCCGAGGCGGGTGATCGAGTCGAGCAGCACGACGACGTCGTTGCCCAGCTCGACGAGGCGCTTCGCGCGCTCGATCGCGAGCTCGGCGACTGTCGTGTGGTCTTCGGCCGGGCGGTCGAAGGTGGAGGCGATGACCTCGCCGCGCACGGAGCGCTGCATGTCGGTGACCTCTTCGGGACGCTCGTCGACGAGCACGACCATGATGTGGGTCTCGGGGTTGTTGACCGCGATCGCCTTCGCGATGGCCTGCAGGATCAGCGTCTTGCCGGCCTTCGGCGGCGCGACGATGAGTCCGCGCTGGCCCTTGCCGATCGGGGCGACGAGGTCGATGATGCGGGTCGACAGCTTGCCGGGCTCCGTCTCGAGACGCAGGCGCTCGTTCGGGTAGATCGGGGTCAGGTCGCCGAACTCGGGGCGGTTCTCGACCTGGTCGACGCTCTGGCCGTTGATCAGGTCGACCTTGACGAGCGCGTTGTACTTCTGGCGTCCGCTCTGGGCGTCGCCTTCGCGCGGCTGGCGGATGGCGCCGACCACGGCGTCGCCCTTGCGCAGGTTGTACTTCTTGACCTGGCCGAGCGAGACGTAGACGTCGTTCGGGCCGGGAAGGTAGCCGGTCGTGCGCACGAAGGCGTAGTTGTCGAGCACGTCGAGGATGCCGCCGATCGGGATGAGCACGTCGTCATCGCTGATCTCGGGCTCGTCGTCGCCGCCCTGGCCGCGGCCGCGCTTGCGATCGCGGTAGCGGCTGCGGCGGCTGCCCTGGCCGTCCTGGGCGTCGTCGTCGCGGGCGCCCTGCTGCTCGGGGCCGTTGGCTCCCGAGGCGTCGTCGCCCCGCGCCGGCGCGTTCTGATTCTGACCGCTCTGATTCTGGCCCTGGTTCTGCCCGTTGCCGCCCTGGCCGTTCTGGTTCTGGTTGCCCTTGCCGCGGTTGCGACCGCGACGGCGTCCGGAGCTCTGGCCCTCACGGGCCTGGTTATCGCCTTCGCCGGCGCTCTCGCCTGCCGCGGACGACTCGTCGGTCTTCGGCTCGGCGGCGTCGGTGTTCTCGGCGGCGGTGCCGGTCTCTCCCCCGGCGACGTGCTGGTCGGCCCCACGGCGGTCGCCACGACGGCGACGGCCGGAGGTCTGCTCGCGCGGGGTCTCGCCCTCGGCGGCGGTCTCGGCGGCCGGCGTCTCGGCGACGACGGCGTCGGCCGACTCGGTCGCGGCGGGGGCGCTCTCGGCGGCGGTCGCCAGTGCGGCGACGTCAGCGGTGGATGCGGTGGCACGACGCGAGCGGCGCGCGCGGGTCGCCGCGGCGGGCGCCTCGGTCGCGGGCTCGGCGGCGGGAGCCTCGGACTCGGCGGCCGGCTGCTCGGCGGCGGGAGCATCCGCGGCCGCAGCCTCGGCCGCGGGCGCCTCGGCGCTCGCCACGGCGGGGGCGGCGTCGCCCACCACCGAGCTGAGCAGCAGCTCGACGAGCTCGCCCTTGCGCAGACGCGCGGCGCCGGGCACGTTGCGCTCGGCGGCGATGGCCTGCAGCTCGGCGAGCTTCAACTTGGTCAGCGCGGCGCGGTCGCCGGGCAGGGGTGCAGTGATGTCAGTCACGGGATTGCGGTTCCTTCTCTCGATCCGAGCACAGAAACGCTCGGGGACGGGACACACGGGTTATCCGCGGCTCCGAAGTGCTCTCCTCCGCTCCGTGCGGGAGCTCAGGGCGGGATCGTGCGGAACCGCGTTCGGCGAATGCCGGGTGAATGCTCCGGGTCGTGCGGGCTAGGCCACTGCGGCGACCGGAAGCGATCCCACTGTAGCACCGCGGAAGTCGACGGCGAGCATGAGCGGCCGCCAGGTCGTGCTGGCGTGTCGCTCGAGGAGCTCGGCGGCGACGAGGCGCTGCGCGGGGTCGCTGCCGAGCACGAGGATCGACGGTCCGGCGCCGGACACGACCGCGGCCAGACCGTTCTCGCGCAGCACGCGGATGAGCGCATCCGTCTCGGGCATCGCACTCGCGCGGTAGCTCTGGTGCAGACGGTCTTCGGTGGCGGCGTGCAGCAGCTCGGGACTCTGGATGAGCGCGGCGATGAGCAGGGCCGACCGCGAGACGTTGAAGATCGCGTCCTGGTGCGGCACCGACTGCGGCTGCAGGCTGCGCGCCAGCGCCGTCGACATCGTGATCTGCTCGGGCACGGCCACGAGCGGGGAGACGCCGCGGTGCACGCTGAGCTTCTTGAACTCGGGACCGTCATCCGAAGTCCAGGCGATCGTGAGTCCGCCGAACAGCGCCGGAGCGACGTTGTCGGGGTGGCCTTCGAGCTCGGTCGCGAGCCGCAGCAGGGTGCGCGAATCGAGGTCGACCACGCCCTCCAGCAGGCCCTTCGCGGCCATGACGCCGGCCACGATCGCCGCGCCCGAGCTGCCCATGCCGCGGCCGTGCGGGATGCCGTTGCGGGCCACGAGCCGCAGGCCGGGCAGGGGCTGGCCCTGGTCGGCGAAGACGTGCGCGATGGACCGGGCGACGAGGTTCGTCTCGTCGGTCGGCACCTCGCCCTCGCCGACGCCGTGCACCTCGACGATGACGCCGGGCTCGGCGACGGCCGTGACCTCGAGCTCGTCGTAGATCGAGAGCGCGAGACCGAGCGTGTCGAAGCCGGGGCCGAGGTTCGCCGTGGTCGCCGGCGTCTTCACCGCGACGGCGCGGCCGACGATGCTCATGCCGGGGCGTTCGCGGCGAGGCCGAGCTGGCCCGCCACATCCGCGAGGTCGACGTCGACGACCGTCGGCGAGACCTCTCCGCCGTCGGCGGCGCGCAGGGCCCACTGCGGGTCCTTGAGGCCGTGGCCGGTCACCGTGAGAACGACCGTCGCGTCCTTCGGGATCGCGCCCGCGGCGCTGCGCTCGAGCAGGCCCGCGACGCTGATCGCCGACGCCGGCTCGACGAAGATCCCGACCTCGGAGGAGAGGATGCGGTGGGCGACGAGGATGTCGGCGTCGCTGATCGAGCCGAAGTAGCCGTCGCTGTCGTCGCGCGCCGCGAGGGCGAGCTCCCAGGATGCGGGGTTGCCGATGCGGATCGCGCTGGCGATCGTCTCAGGGTCGCGCACGACCTCGCCGCGCACGATCGGCGCGCTGCCCTCGGCCTGGAAGCCGAACATGCGGGGCTTGCGGCCCGCGGCGCCGCGGGCGAGCTCCTCGGTGTAGCCGCGGTGGTAGGCCGTGTAGTTGCCGGCGTTGCCGACCGGCACGAAGTGGAAGTCGGGCGCGTCTCCGAGCACCTCGACGACCTCGAAGGCCGCCGTCTTCTGGCCCTCGATCCGGTCGTTGTTGACCGAGTTGACCAGGTGCACCGGGTAGTTCTCGGCGAGCTCGCGCGCGATGTCGAGGCAGTCGTCGAAGTTGCCGCGCAGCTGGAGGATCGACGCGCCGTGCGCGACGGCCTGGCTCATCTTGCCCATCGAGATCTTGCCCTCGGGCACGAGGACGGCGGCGGTGATGCCGGCGTGCGCCGCGTAGGCGGCGGCCGAGGCCGAGGTGTTGCCGGTCGAGGCGCAGATGATCGCCTTCGCGCCGGCCTCGACGGCCTTCGTGACGGCCATGGTCATGCCGCGGTCCTTGAAGGATCCGGTCGGGTTCATGCCCTCGAACTTCACCCAGACCCGGGCGCCGGTGCGGGCGCTCAGGGCGGGCGCCGGGATGAGCGGGGTGCCGCCTTCGCCGAGCGAGATGATCGGGGTCGAGTCGCTGACGTCGAGACGGTCGGCGTATTCGCGGACGACTCCGCGCCACTGGTGGGCCATGAACTAGATTCCTTCGACTCGGAGCACGCTGGCGACCTCGGTGACGGCGTCGCTGGCCGTCAGCTCGGCGACCGTGGCGGTCAGAGCCGCCTCGGTGGCCGTGTGGGTCACGATCACCAGGGTAGCGGTGGCGGACCCGGGCTCGGTGCCACCGGAGAACGGCGACTGCTGAACGGTCTCGACCGAGACGTCATGCCGACTGAAGACGCCGGCGACGTGGGCGAGCACGCCCGGCTCGTCGATGACGCGCAGCGTCACCTGGTAGCGGGTCACGACGTGCGCGATCGGCAGCACGGGCAGGTTCGCGTGCGTCGACTCGGCGACGCCGGGCCCGCCGAGCACGTGCCGGCGCGCGGCCGAGACGACGTCGCCGAGCACGGCCGACGCGGTCTGGATCCCCCCGGCGCCCGCGCCGTAGAACATGAGCGGTCCGGCGGCGGCCGCCTCGAGGAAGACGGCGTTGTTGCCGCCGTGCACAGCGCCGAGCGGGTGGGTGCGGGGAACGAGCGCCGGGTGCACGCGCACGCTCACGCCCTCCTCGCCCGAGGTCGGGTCGACGAGTCGCTCGCAGACGGCGAGCAACTTGACGACGAAGCCGGCCTCGCGCGCCGAACGCACCTGCTCGTGCGTGACGTTCGTGATGCCCTCGCGGTGGACGGCCTCGAGCGGCACGGTCGTGTGGAAGGCCAGGCTCGCGAGGATGGCGGCCTTCTGCGCGGCGTCGTAACCCTCGACGTCGAGCGTCGGGTCGGCTTCGAGGTAGCCGAGCTCGAGTGCGATCTGCTGGGCGTCCTCGGCGGCGAGGTCGTCGGCATCCATGCGGTCGAGGATGTAGTTGGTCGAGCCGTTGACGATGCCGTAGATCCGCTCGATCCGGTCGCCGGCGAGGCTCTCGCGCAGCGGGCGGATGATCGGGATCGCGGCCGCGACGGAGGCCTCGTAGTAGAGCTGGGCGCCGAGCTGCTCGGCGAGCTCGAACAGCTCGGGGCCGTGGGTGGCGAGGAGCGCCTTGTTGGCGGTGACGACATCCGCACCGCTCGTCATGGCGAGCGTGATGAGCTCGCGGGCCGGCGAGAGGCCGCCCATGACCTCGACGACGATGTCGGCGCCGACGATGAGCGACTCGGCGTCGGTCGTGAACAGCTCGAAGGGGATGCCGGAGTCGCGGTGCTTCTCGGGATCGCGCACGGCGACGCCGACGAGCTCGAGCCCGGCGCCGACGCGCTGGGCGAGCTCGTCGCCGTGCTCGAGCAGCAGGGCGGCCACCTGGGAGCCGACGGAGCCGGCCCCGAGGAGGGCGATGCGGAGGTTGCGGTATTCGATCACGCGATCTTCTCTGTCGTCGTAGGGGCGGCTGAGGGGGCTGCAGGACCAGCGGCCGAGAGCTGCGCGTCGACGTCGCGCGCCAGCACGTCGTCGATGCTCTCGCCGCGCACGATGACGCGCGCGCCGCCGTCGCGCACCGCGACGACGGCCGGCCGGCCGAGGTGGTTGTAGTTGCTGGCGAGCGACCAGCAGTAGGCGCCGGTGGCCGGCACCGCGACGAGGTCGCCCGCCGCGACGTCGCCGGGCAGGTAGTCGGCCTGCACGACGATGTCGCCGGATTCGCAGTGCTTGCCGGCGATGCGCACGAGCGCGGGCTCCGCGCCGGAGACGCGCCCGGCGAGACGCACCGAGTAGTCGGCGCCGTAGAGCGAGGGGCGCGCGTTGTCGCTCATGCCGCCGTCGACGCTGACGTAGCGGCGCACCGCCGCGTCCTCGCCGTCCCCGACGCGCACGTCCTTGATCGTGCCGACCTCGTAGAGCGTCACGCCGGCGGGGCCGATGATCGACCGGCCGGGCTCGATCGCGATGCGCGGCAGCGGGATTCCGAGTCGCGTGCACTCCGCGGCGACGACCGCGGAGAGCTCGTCGGCGATCGTCTCGATCGGGGTGACCTCGTCGGCCGTCGTGTACGCGATGCCGAAGCCGCCGCCGATGTTGAGCTCGGGCACCGGTGCGGTCGCCGAGAGCTCCGCGTGCAGCGCCAGCAGGCGGCGCGCGGCCTCGCCGAAGCCCGACGACTCGAAGATCTGCGAGCCGATGTGCGAGTGCAGGCCGAGGAACTCGAGGCCGTCGTGGGCGCGGATGCGCGCGACGGCCGCGGCCGCATCGGCGATCGGGATGCCGAACTTCTGGTCTTCGCGGGAGGTCGCCAGGAACTCGTGCGTGCTCGCGTGCACCCCGCTGTTGATGCGCAGGCGCACCGCCTGCACGCGGCCGTGACGGCGGGCCGCCTCGGCGACACGGTCGATCTCGACGACGCTGTCGAGAACGAGCGCGCCCGCGCCCCGACCGACCGCGAGGTCGATCTCGGCGAGGCTCTTGTTGTTGCCGTGGAAGCCGATGCGCGCCGGCTCGACCCCCGCGGCCAGGGCGACGGCGAACTCCCCGCCGCTGCACACGTCGATGCGCAGCCCTTCCTCGACCATCCAGCGCGCGACGGCGGCGCTGAGGAACGCCTTGCCCGCGTAGTAGACGCCGACGGTCGTGCCGATGCGCTCGAACGCGGCGTCGAAGGCGGCGCGGATGCGCACGGCCCGCGCCCGCGCATCCGCCTCGTCGACGACATAGAGCGGGGTGCCGTGCTGGGCCGCGAGCTCGGTCGCGGAGACGCCGCCGACGTGCAGTCGGCCGTGCTGGTCGCGCGTCGCGCTCGACGGCCAGATGGCGGTGGGCAGCTCGTTCGCGTCGGCGGGGTGGGCGAGCCACTCCGGGGCGAGCGGGTTCACAGTCACGCAGAGCCTCGCGGTCGGGTCAGGATCGGTTCGAGGCGAGCGGACCCGGCTTGGTCCCTGAAGCCGACCCCATGCTAGCGAACGCGCCGGCCTCCCCCGCGCCACCGGGCGTTCACCGCCGCCCCGCTCAGGAGCAGGCGCCCTTCGCCGAGCCGCCCGCCAGGGCGACGTCCCGTCCGCCGAAGCGCAGGGTCACGTCGCCGCCTTTCATGACGGCGCTCTGCAGGCCGATGCCCGCGGGCAGCTGCTCGTTCACGCAGTAGGTCTTCGGCCCCAGGTACTTGCCGAGAGCGCTGCCGAAGGGGCTGTCGGCGACGTCGGCGAGGTCGATCGCCGTGCCTCCGAGGTTGACGGTCGTCGGCGTGAACACGAGCGCGCCCCCGGCCGCGCCGACGCTGAGGTCCACGGCGACGGGGATGCGCTGCCCGAGCAGCGACAGCGACGCGCCGAGCTCGACGTGGTCGCCCGCGAAGACCACCGAGTCGAAGCCCGCGTTCTGGAAGTAGTCCGCGAAACCGGCGGCCTGCTCCTTGCCGACGACGAAGGTCGCCGTCACCGAATCGGCCGCGCCTCCCCCGCGGATCGGCACGCCCTGCGCCTCAAGGCGCAGGGGACCCGTCACGTTGGCGACGCGGGCCTCGGGCAGGTCGACCTTCACCCGATCGACCTCGCCGCCGAGCGCCTGCAGCACGAGCGACCCGCCGCCCAGGTCGACGTCGACCCGCGAGCTCGGATCCTGATCGAGCGCCGCGACGACCTTGTCGCGCACGACCCCGGCCGCCACGGCGCGACCGGCCGTCTCGGCGACGACGACGAGCGCGATCAGCACCACGACGACCGCGGCGACGACGCCGATGAGGATGCGACGGCCGCGACGGCGAGGACGCGGCGACGCACTCGCGGCCGACTCGACGACCGCCGGCGGCAGCGGGGCGACCGACTCCACCGGAGCGCTCGGCGCCGCCGTGTCGGCCGACGCCGGCGAGGCGCTCGGATCGGTCGGCGCCGTGGGCTCCGAGGCGGCGGAGTCGGCGGGCGCACCCTCGGGACGGTCGGCCGGGTCGGTCATGCGGATCCTCTCCTCGATCGTCCGGGCCGTCGAGCGACGGCCGCGGGCGCGGTCGTCACATGCGGTCGGGCGCGCTCACTCCGAGCAGGTCGAGTCCGTTGCGCAGCACCTGGCCGGTCGCCGCGTTGAGCTGCAGTCGGGTGCGGTGCACGGTCTCCACCGGGTCGTCGCCCATCGGGGTGACGCGGCAGCTGTCGTACCAGCGGTGGTACGAGCCCGCGAGCTCTTCCAGGTAGCGGGCGACGCGGTGCGGCTCGCGCAGCTCGGCCGCCTGCGCGACGACGCGCGGGAAGTCCGCCAGCGCGCCCAGCAGCGCGCTCTCGGTCTCGTGCGTGAGCAGGCTCGCATCGAACTCGGTCGCCTCGACGCCGAGCTGAGCGGCGTTGCGGGCCACGGCCTGCGTGCGAGCGTGGGCGTACTGCACGTAGAAGACGGGGTTGTCGTTCGTGCGGCGCTGCAGGATCTCGGGGTCGAGTGTGATCGGCGAGTCGGCCGGGTAGCGCGCGAGCGAGTAGCGCAGCGCATCCGTACCCAGCCAGGCCTGCAGGTCGTCGAGCTCGATGATGTTGCCCGCGCGCTTCGACAGCTTCGCGCCGTTGATGTTGACGAGCTGCCCGATCAGCACCTCGACGTCCTTCTTCGGGTCGTCGCCGGCGGCGCCCGCGATCGCCTTGAGGCGGTGCACGTACCCGTGGTGGTCGGCGCCGAGCAGGTAGATCTTGTGCGCGAAGCCGCGATCGGTCTTCGACAGGTAGTAGGCGGCGTCGGCGGCGAAATAGGTGTACACGCCGTTGCCGCGGCGGATGACGCGGTCCTTGTCGTCGCCGAAGTCGGTCGTGCGCACCCACACGGCGTCGTCGGCGTCGAAGACGTGCCCCTGCGCGCGCAGGCGGTCGACGGCGCCGTCGATCGGGCTCGCGGTGCCGTCATCCCCCGGAGTGTGCAGCACGCGCTCGCTGAACCACACGTCGAAGTGCACGTTGAATCGCGCGAGCGAGGCCGTGATGTCGGCGAGCTGGAGCTGGTACGCGAACTCGCGAACGCGCGGCAGCGCGTCCTCGTCGGAGAGGTCCTCGATGCTCGGCTCGGCCTCGATGACCCGGGCGGCGAGATCGGTGATGTAGGCGCCCGGGTAGCCGTTCTCGGGCGTCGGGCGGCTGCGCAGCGCCGCGAGCACCGATGCGCCGAAGCGGTCCATCTGCTCGCCGGCGTCGTTGATGTAGAACTCGCTCACCAGGTGGGCGCCGCTGGCCTTGAGCAGACGCGCCAGCGCATCCCCCAGCGCCGCCCAGCGGGTGTGGCCGATGTGCAGCGGACCCGTCGGGTTCGCGGACACGAACTCGAGGTTGATGGTCTGCCCGGCGGCCGAGTCGTTGTGGCCGTAGGCCGCGCCCTGCTCGACGATCGCGAGCGCGAGCGCGCCGGCCGCGGCGGCATCCAGACGGATGTTGAGGAAGCCGGGACCGGCGACCTCGACCGAGGCGACGCCCTCGATCTCCGCCACGCCATCGGCGATCTCCTGCGCGAGCTCGCGCGGAGCGACACCCCACGGCTTCGCCAGACGCATCGCCACATTCGTCGCCCAGTCGCCGTGATCGCGATTGCGCGGACGCTCGAGCACGATGCCGTCCTCCGCCGGAGCCGCGGCGCCGCGTCGCTCGGCGGCGGCGGAGACGACCTGGAAGATGGCGGCGGAGAGCTCGGCGGGATTCACGGGGATCGAGTCTATTCGCCGGGGCAGGACGGTCGCGCGCGGCCGACTCAGCCACACGCCGACGGCGCTCCGTCGCCGGTCGCCCCAGCGCGGCAGGATGACGACGTGAGCCGTTCCCTCCGCACCGCCGCCCTCGCCGCCTCCGCCGGCGCCGCGATCCTCGCCCTCGCCGCCTGCACGCCCACCGGCGACTCCACCACGAGCCCGAAGCCGACCACGAGCAGCAGCAGCAGCTCCGCACCCGGGGATTCGGGCTCCCCCACCGCCGCCGCCTCCCCCGGCAGCATCCCGTTCTCGATCGACTGCGACAAGCTGGTCTCGCCGCAGATCGTGTACGACTTCAACCCCAACTTCGTGCTCGCGAACGGGGCCGAGCCCCCCGCCGGATCCAACGCCGCCCGCGCCGTCGCCGACGAGGGCGTCGCCTGCGCCTGGCAGAACACCACGAGCAACCTCATGATCTACGTGTCGGTCGCGCGCTACGCGCCCGCCCAGATCGACGCGCTCAAGCAGAAGTCCGGCACGCCGAGCACGGCGTTCAGCGCCGACTCCGGCTACTACGACGGCACCACCGCGACCGCGCTCCAGGGTGACGCCTGGATCGTCGCCACCTCGGACGCCTTCAGCGAGCCCACCGACGCGAAGCCGTTCATCGACGCAGCGGCCGCCGCCGTCGGCTGATCCGGCTCAGGTCCAGAGGCGCTGCCACATCCACTCGTCGCCGACGGTTCGACGCTCGGCCACGATGCGATCGTGCGCGCGGCCCGTCGCCGCGGCCCAGAACTCGATGCGCACCGGAGCGAGCAGATACGCCGCCCACGCCGGCGCGACCAGATCGGGATCGGCGTCGAGCCGTCGCTGAGCTCGTGCGAGCTCCGTCTGCGCCGCGTCGTCGCGCGGCGAACTCTGCCGGTCGACCAGCATCTCCCGACGGGCGACGACGCTGCGCTCGCGGAAGTCGGCCGCGCTGACCTCCTCCGACGGAGACGAGACCTCACCGGTCACCCGGATCTGCCGGCCCGCCTCGCGCCAGTACAACGTCAGAGCCGCCTGCGGGTGCGCGGCCAGATCGCGTCCCTTCGGGCTGTTCCGCGACGACGAGAACCAGACGCCCTCGGCCGTCAGATCCTTCACGATCAGCATCCGCGCGCTGACCGCACCCGATGCGCCGACCGTGGCGAGAGCCGCCACGTGCGGCTGCGTCACGCCCGCCGCGATCGCGTCGTCGAGCCAGCGCTCCACGAGCGACAGCGGATGCCGCGGCAGCTCCGACTCCGACAGACCCGCCATCTCCCCCGACAGCACGGGCACGGCCCGCAGCCTCGCACGCCAGTCGTCACGGAGCAGGATCGGATCGTCGGGCATGCCGCCACGCTAACCCGACCCGCGCGCCACGACGCGAATCGCGCGGTCGCTGATCGGGTAGGCTCGGTTCACCGGCGTCTGTAGCTCAGTGGATAGAGCACCGCCCT
>NZ_VHQG01000002.1:599565-700726 GCF_006517435.1 Schumannella soli | reverse complement strand
ACTTCACACGGCCGGACAGAGCACCGCACCCCGCTCATCACGACATCCCGGCGCTACGCAGTCGCGGCGTGCGACTCGAGGAACTCGAGCAGCTCACGGTCGTCCACCCCCGGGAATCGGCCCGACGGCAGCGGTGCGAAGATGTGCGCGTGCACCTTCGCGCTCGACCAGGCGCGTCCGCTCCAGTGCTCGGCGAGGGCGGCCGGCGGCTTCTTGCAGCAGTTCGCATCGGGACAGCGTGAGGTCTCGCGCAGCGTCGTCTCGCGCCCGCGGAACCACTTCGCGTGGGCGAAGGGCACGCCGACCGTGATCGAGAACTCGTCGTGGGTGCCCGTTCCGGTCTGGCTCGACTCGAAGAAGGTGCCCTCCGGGGTGTCGGTGTACTGGTAGAACTCGGTCGTCCGGTTCGTGCGGGCGAAGGCCGTGCGGGCGGCCCAGTAGCGGCACACCGGCTGCCCCTCGGTCGAGCCCGTGACGTCGAGCGGCAGCCGCAGCCCGTCGTTCTCGTACGCCTTGTAGACGGCGCCGTCGTCGCCGACCCGCAGGAAGTGCACGGGGATGTCGAGGTGCACGGTCGCCAGGTTGAGGAACCGCAGCGCCGCTGACTCGTGGGTGACCCCGAAGGCGTCGCGGAAGTCCTCGACGGCGATGTTGCGGTCGTTCTTCGCCTGCTGCAGGAAGGCGACCGACTGGCTGAGCGGCATGAGGCAGGCGGCCGCGTAGTAGTTGATCTCGAGCCGCTGCTTGAGGAAGTCGGCGTAGCTGGTCGGCGCGCGGTGTCCGAGCACGCGGTGCGCCATGGCCTGCAGCGCCATCGCGCGCAGGCCGTGACCGCCCGGGATGGATGCCGGGGGCAGGTAGATCCGTCCGTTCGCCAGGTCGGTCACCGAGCGGGCCGAGTGCGGCAGGTCGTTGACGTGCACGAGCTGCAGCCCGAGGTTGTCGGCCATGAGACTGACGGTGCGGTGCGTGAGCGCGCCGGTGTTGTGGCCGGCGGCGGCGAGCTGCGCCTCGGCGAGGGCGTCGAGCTCGGGGAAGAAGTGGTCGCGTTCGCGCATCATCTGCCGCAGCTCGGTGTTGGCGCGGCGCGCCTCCTCCGGCGTGGCGATCGCCTCGGTGGCTCGCCGGGCGAGCTCACGATGCAGTCCGACGATCGCCTCGAGCGTCTCGTCGCTCATCGTCTTGGCGGCGCGCACGACGGGCAGGCCGAGCTCGGCGTAGGCGGGTGAGCTCTGTGCACGGTCGAGTTCGATCTCGAGTTCGGCCCGACGACTCGGCGGACGCTCGTCGAGCAGGTCGGCAAGCGGGACGCCGAGTCGCTGCGCGATCGCGGTCAGCAGCGAGAGCCGCGGCTCGCGCTTGCCGTTCTCCATCAGCGAGAGCTGACTGCCGGCGATGCCGACATCGGCGCCGAGCGCGTCGAGCGTGAGGCCGGCGGCGGAGCGGAAGTGGCGCATCCGCTGGCCGAGGGTCGCGAGATCCTGCATGCCCGAAGAATAGCGAAGGAATCCAGATTCTTTAGCCGATATTCGCGCATCGACTGCCGCATCCGGCGCGCAGGATCGACTCAAGCGGGAAATCTTCCCCGCCGACGACCACAGCGCCGAGAGGATGTGACCCGCGTGACTCTGCTCGAATCGACCGAGACCATCGCCACCACTCCGGAGGCCGAGGCCGACGCCGACGCGGTGCACGACGACACCGTGCACGACGCCAGCTGGGCGCTCGCGCCGGACGGCACGAACCCCGAGATCGTCGCCTGGGTCGAGCAGCTCGCCCATCTCTTCACGCCCGACACGGTCGTCTGGTGCGACGGCTCGCAGCGCGAGCGCGACGAGCTGAACCGCAAGATGGTCGCCCAGGGCACGCTCGTGCAGCTCAACCCCGAGCTGCGCCCCTACAGCTTCCTCGCGCGCAGTCACCCCGCCGACGTCGCCCGCGTCGAGTCGCGCACCTTCATCTGCAGCGAGCACGAGGCGGATGCCGGCCCCAGCAACAACTGGATCGCGCCGGACGAGATGCGCGCCACCCTCGGCGGCCTCGCCGACGGCGCGATGCGCGGACGCACGATGTACGTCCTCCCCTTCTCGATGGGTCCGCTCGACAGCCCGCTCTCGCGGTTCGGCGTGCAGGTCACCGACTCCCCCTACGTCGCCGTCAGCACCGGCATCATGACCCGCCTCGGCGCCGAGGCCCTGCAGCGCATCACGCCGGGCACCGACTGGGTGCGCGCCGTGCACACGGTCGGCGCCCCGCTCGCGCCGGGCGAGGTGGATGTCGCATGGCCGAGCAACGAGACCAAGTACATCTCGCACTTCCCCGAGTCGCGCGAGATCTGGTCGTACGGCTCCGCCTACGGCGGCAACGCCCTGCTCGCGAAGAAGGCCTTCGCCCTGCGCATCGCGAGCGCGATGGCCCGCGACGAGGGCTGGCTGGCCGAGCACATGCTGCTGCTCAAGGTCACCAACCCGCGCGGTCGCGTCTTCCACGTCGCCGCCGCGTTCCCGAGCGCCTGCGGCAAGACGAACCTCGCGATGCTGCGCCCCTCGATCCCCGGCTGGGAGGTCGAGACGGTCGGCGACGACATCGCCTGGCTCGCCCCCGACGCCTGGGGTCGCCTCAAGGCGATCAACCCCGAGGCCGGCTTCTTCGGCGTCGCGCCGGGCACCGGCGCGTCGACCAACCAGACCGCGGTCGACACCCTCTGGGGAAACACGGTCTTCACGAACGTCGCGCTCACCGATGAGGGCGACGTCTGGTGGGAGGGGCTGACGGACACGCCGCCGTCGCACCTCACGGACTGGCAGGGAGAGTCGTGGACGCCGTCCGCCGACCGCCCCGCCGCGCATCCGAACTCCCGTTTCACGGTGGCGGCCGCCCAGTGCCCGACGATGTCGGACGACTGGGAGGACCCCGCCGGCGTCACCATCGACGCGATCATCTTCGGCGGCCGCCGTGCAACCAACGTGCCCTTGGTGGTAGAGGCGCGCGACTGGGATCACGGTGTCTACCTGGGCGCCACGATCTCTTCGGAGCGCACGGCGGCCGCCGAGGGCACCATCGGGGAACTGCGTCGCGATCCGTTCGCGATGGCCCCGTTCTGCGGCTATAACATGGCCGACCACTGGCAGCACTGGCTGAACGTGGGCGACCAGCTGCGCCGCAGCGGCCGGGTGCCGCGCATCTTCCAGGTCAACTGGTTCCGCAAGGACGACGACGGCTCGTTCCTCTGGCCGGGCTTCTCGGAGAACAGCCGTGTTCTCGCGTGGATCCTCGACCGGGTGAATGGCGCCGCTCCCGCGGTCGCCGGACCGCTCGGCTGGACGCCCACGGCCGATTCGCTGCCGCTCGACGGCCTCGAGCTGCCCGACGGCGCGATCGACAAGCTGTTCGCGGTCGACGCGACCGCGTGGACGGCGGAGCTCGACGACACGGAGCGCTTCTTCGCCGGCTTCGGCGACCGCGTGCCGGCGAAGCTGAAGCGTCAGCTGGCGATCGCCCGCGAGCACATCGCGGTCGTCGCCGAGCGCGAGCAGCACGACGCGTCCGGCGCCGCGCCGGCCGCCGCCTGAGGCACGGCGGCCCGACCGATTCCTGCGCGTCCCAACGTTTCCCGCACCTCCGTCGTCTGAGAGGGTGAGGAGCCTGATCCGGCTTCTGCCCGACGACGGAGGTGCGGCGCGTGGCGCGTGACTGGGAGGCGGTGGTCGCCGAGCTCGTGCGCGTGCGCGGCGAGGCGCTGATCCGCTACGCCACGCTCGTCAGCGGCCGACGCGACGAGGCGGCGGATCTCGTGCAGGACGCGCTGGTCAAGACCTTCGGACGGCTGCGTAACGGCTACACGGTCGACAACGCCGAGCCCTACGTGCGCCGCGCGATCATGACCCTGTGGCTCGACCGGGCCCGTCGCGCGACCCGCTGGCGGGCGATCGCGCCGCTCGAGTACCGCCCCGATGAGACTCCCGCCCCGAGCGGCGGGGTGGATGCGCGCCTCGATCTGCACCGCGAGCTCGAACGGCTGTCGCCACGCGAACGCGCCTGTCTGGTGCTGCGCTACTACGACGACCTCAAGGTCGACGACATTGCGGCGACGCTGCGTATCAGCCCAGGCACCGTGAAGCGGTACCTCAGCGACGGGCTGGCGAAGATGGCGATCGCGCTCGCCGACGACGGGACGGTCGAGGATCGGCTCGGCACGGCCGCGCCCGCGGCATCGCCGCGCGAGGGACGGCGCGCTGCGCGCCGGGAGGAGGACCGCCGTGGACGAGTCTGAACTGCGGTCGCGCCTGCAGGACGGCGACGACGATCCGACCTCGCGCATCGACGTGACGGCGGTGCTGCGTCGGGCGCGCCGCCGCCGGGCACCGCGCCTCGCCCTCGTCGGGGGTGCGGCAGGTCTGCTCGTGATCGGGCTGGCGGTGCCGGCGGTCGGCGCCGTCGTGTTCGCGGGCGGGAGCGCCGGCTCATCGAGCGCCGGGTCGGCCGACTCCGCCGCGTCGGGCGCCCCCGAGGATCAGGGACTGACGCCCGAGCGCGGAAGCGGATCCCCGCGTCCGCTCGACCACGGCGACGACGGCACGACGGCGTCGGGCGGCGTCGAGCTGCTGCGCTGCGGCGCCGCGACGCCGCCCGCTTCGGGCACCGGTCTCCGTCTCGAGCTCGGGCTCGATCGCGCGGCGGACGCCGACGGGAGCCGCACCGGCGTGGCGACCCTGACCAACACCGGATCGGTGGCGGTGCGCGGCACGACACCGGCCGTCGCCGCGGCGGGGCTGGCCCGCGACGGGCGGTTCGTCGCAGTGCACACGGGCCCCGACATCCAGTCGGTCATCGAGGTCGATCTGCAGCCCGGTCAGTCGGTCGAGGTGCCGGTCTCGATCGAGACCGTCGACTGCGCGGGCGCGGAGCTCGCGGAGGGTGACTACCGTGCGCTCGCCGCGGTGCGGATCGTGCTCGACGACGGCTCGGTCCGGGCGGTCGTCGCCGCGCCGGTCGACCTGCGCCTCGGGTAGGCCGGCGGCGGGCGCGATCCGGACGGGAATACAGTGACCGCATGGCCGTGAGCTTCATCGTCGTGCCCGAGTGGCAGGGATCCGGTTCCGCGCGGGCGATGCGCCTCGTCGACGGGGCGCTCGCGATCCGCGAGGACCTGCCGCCCGGATCGACCACGACCCTCGACGTGCCGCTCGAGGCCGGCGATCGCGAGGGCACCGGCATCCACCGCTTCAGCTCGCTGCGGCTGGTGCGCGAGCGCTTCGCCGAGGCGGTCGCGCCGCTGACCGATCCGGTCGTGCTGGTCGGCGGCGACTGCGCCGCGGAGTACGCCGCTGTCGCCCACGCGGTGCGACGGGCGGGCGACGCCGCCGCCCCGGCGATCGTCTGGTTCGACGCGCACCCCGACGCCAACGACGTCGGTGCGTCGCCGAGCGGCGACTTCAACGGCATGGTGCTGCGCGCGCTCGCCGACGACGGCGTGATCGACCCGGCGCGCGTCGTGCTCGCGGGCACCCGGAGCGTCGACCCCGCCGAGGACGAGTGGATCGCCGAGCAGCACGTTCCGCTGGTGCGCGCCGACCGACTCGCCGATCCGACCGCGCTCGTCGCCGCGATCGCCGCCACCGGCGCGACGAGCGTGTACCTGCACGTCGACGTGGACGTGCTCGACCCGGCGGAGCTGCGCGGCATCGGCGACCCCGAGCCCTTCGGCGTGAGCTCGGACGCGCTGCTCGCCGCCATCCGCGCGGTCCGCGCGCGCTTCACGCTGGCCGGGGCCGGGCTCACGCAGTACTCCCCCGCCGACGCCGACGCGATCACCGACGACGCCGGCACCCTGCTGCGCATCATCGGCGCGCTGGCCCGCGGCGGCGCCGACGCGCCCGCCGTCTGAGTTCGACAGCCGCTCCCGCTCGAAGGCTTCGCAACTCGACAGCTTCCTGAGCGCGCCCCGATCCCCCGGTGACAGCACCCCGACTGCCCGTAGCGTGAGCGCATGCAGACCCGTGAGACCGATGTCATCGTGATCGGAGCCGGCGCTGTCGGCGAGAACGTCGCCGACCGCACCGTGCAGGGCGGCCTGGAGACCGTCATCGTCGAGGCCGAGCTCGTCGGCGGCGAATGCTCGTACTGGGCGTGCATGCCCTCGAAGGCCCTGCTGCGCAGTGCGGCCGTGCTGCGCGAGGCGCGGGCCGTCGACGGCGCGAAGCAGGCCGTGACCGGCGAGCTCGACGTCGCCGGAGTGCTGCGCCGCCGGGATGCGATGACGCACGACTGGAGCGACTCCTCGCAGGTCGAGTGGCTGAACGGCGCCGGAATCGATCTGGTGCGCGGCCATGCCCGCATCACGGGCGAACGGGAGATCGTCGTCACCGCCGAGGATGGCGCCGAGACCCGCATCACCGCGCGGCACGCGATCGTCGCGGCGACCGGCTCAGCCGCGCTGCTGCCGGATGTGCCCGGCCTGCTCGACCTGAAGCCCTGGACCAGCCGGGAGGCGACGAGCGCGCACGAGATCCCCGCCCGACTCGCCGTGATCGGCGGCGGCGTCGTGGGCGTCGAGATGGCGACCGCCTACGCCGGCTTCGGCAGCGAGGTGACCGTGATCGCCCGCAGCGGCCTGCTCGGCGGGCTCGAGCCCTTCGCCGGCGAGGCCGTGGCGGAGGGCCTGCGCGAGCTCGGCGTCACCGTGAAGACCGGCGCCGACCTGGTGGCGGCCCGACGCGAGGGCGAGGATGCGGTGCTCGAGCTGAGCGACGGAACGACCGTGCGCGCCGACACCGTGCTCGTCGCGACCGGCCGCGTGCCGCACACCGGCGACCTGGGCCTCGAGACGATCGGACTCGAGCCGGGCGCCTGGCTCGACGTCGACGACACGCTCCGCGTGCGCGGCGTCGACTGGCTCTACGGCGTCGGCGACGTCAACCACCGCGCGCTGCTGACGCATCAGGGCAAGTACCAGGCGCGCGCCGCCGGTGACGTCATCGCCGCGCGCGCGAAGGGCACGGCCGTCGACGACGCCCCGTGGGGTGCGCACGTCGCGACCGCCGATCACAGCGCCGTGCCCCAGGTCGTCTTCTCGCATCCCGAGGTCGCCTCTGTCGGCCTGACCGAGAAGCAGGCGACCGACGCCGGGCTCGAGGTGCGCGTGCTCGACTACGACCTCTCCTGGGTCGCCGGCGCCTCCACCGTGTCCGACGACTACCGCGGGCAGGCGCGGGCGATCGTGGATGCGCAGCGCGAGGTCATCGTCGGCGCGACCTTCGTCGGCCCGGCCGTCGGCGAGCTGCTGCAGGCGGCCACGATCGCGATCGTCGGCGAGGTGCCGATCTCACGGCTATGGCACTCGGTGCCGCCGTACCCGACGGTCAGCGAGGTGTGGCTGCGATGGCTCGAGACCTTCGGGCGCCCGACCCCCTGACGCCGGCCGAGCTCCGCCTCTCTCGGCTCTGCTCCACGGCCGCGCGCGTGCGCTGGCTGCGCGCCCTGCTGCTCTGGCGTCCGGTCGCGCTCGCCGGCTACGGCGTCGCGACCGCCGCCGGCTGGATCTGGGGAGCGGCGCTGCTGCTCTCCCCCGCCCCGCGCTCCGAGGGCGGCGTGGTCGTGTGCGCGGGGCTTCCCAGCTGGGCGTTCGGCCGCGGCGGCACGACCATCGGCGCGATCTACCTCACCCGCGATAACGTCGCCGAGCGGGTGCTGCGACACGAGGCCGTGCACCGGGCGCAGTGGCGTCGCTACGGCCTCGCGTTCATCCCGCTCTACTTCGCCGCCGGGCACGACGCCCGCGGCAACCGCTTCGAGATCGAGGCGGGTCTGGCCGACGGAGGGTACGCCGACACATGAGCAAGACCATCGTGATCACGGGCGCCAGCTCGGGCATCGGACGTGCCGCGGCGCTGGCCCTCGCCGCCGAGGGACACGAGATCGTCGTGGTGGGCCGCGATCCGCAGCGCACGCGCGAGGTCGCCGAGCGCATCGACGCGCCGCACCACCTCGCCGACTTCGACTCGATCGCGGATGTGCGCCGCCTCGCCCGCGACCTCGCCGAGCAGCACGAGCGCATCGACGTGCTCGCCAACAACGCGGGCGGACTCGTCGACCGTCGCGAGCAGACCGCCGACGGCGTCGACCTCACCTGGCAGCGCAACGTGCTCGCGCCGTTCGTGCTCACGACCGAGCTCCTGCCGAAGCTGGTCGAGAACGGAACGCGCGTGCTGTTCACCGGCAGCGTCGCGCAGGCCTTCGGCCGAGTGAATGCGATCAACCCCTCCCGCGCCGGACGCCCCTGGGTGGGCGGCTGGTCGGCCTACGGCGCCGCGAAGCGCGCCGACATCATGCTGGCGAAGGAACTCGCGGCGCGCACCGGCCTCGAGAGCTACTCCTTCCATCCGGGCTTCATCGCGAGTCGATTCGCCGGCCTCGACGTGAGCCCGCTCGCCCCGGTCGTCGCGCAGGTCGCCGGCAGCCCCGAGGAGGGCGCCTCTCCCCTGATCTTCCTGGCCACCGCCGAGCTTCCCGGCATCCCTAACGGCACCTACTTCGACCGGATGAAGCCCTTCGGCCGGCTGTCGGCGCAGGCGCAGGACCCGGCCGAGGGCGCGAAGCTCTGGGAGTCGCTCGAGCGGCTGGCGTCGCGCATCCCCTGACGCCGCTAGCGTTGTCGCACGTGAGCCTCGTTCCCGACAGTCCCGCTCCGCGCTCCGTGATGTCCCGCGACGGTCTCGCCATCGCGACCTACGACTTCGGCGAGGCGGCCGGGTTGGATGACACCGCGCCCGCGGTGCTCGCGGTGCACGGCTTCGCGTCGAGCGCTCGGGCGAACTGGCTCGCGACGGGATGGGTGCGCGAGCTCACGCGCGCCGGATTCCGGGTGATCGCCCTCGACCAGCGCGGCCACGGCGCGAGCGCCCGCCCGCACGAGAGCGCGAGCTACTCGATGCAGGCGCTCGTCGGCGACGTCGTCGACGTGCTCGACACGTACATGATCGACGACGGCGTCTACGTCGGCTACTCGCTGGGCGCCCGCGTCGGCTGGCACGCGGCGCTCGAGATCCCCGAGCGCCTCACCCGCCTCGTGCTGGGTGGCATCCCCGACGGCGACCCGCTCACGCGCTTCCGGGTGGATGAGGCGCGGGCCTTCGTCGAGCACGGCACCCCGGTCGAGGATCGGCTCACCCAGGGCTACATCACGATGGCGAGCGGCGTCGCCGGCAACGATCTCGCGGCGCTCGTGGCGCTCGTGGGCGGCATGCGGGGCGGGCTGCAGCCGGATCCGGCCGATCCGCCGCGTCAGCCGGTGCTGTTCGCGACCGGCAGCGACGACGGGATCCTGGCGAAGTCGAAGGCGCTCGCCGCCGCGACGCCGCTCGGCGAGTTCGTGGAGATCCCCCGGCGCAACCACTTCAACGCCCCGGTGGCGCGCGAGTTCCGCGAGGCGGGCGTGGAGTTCCTCACGCGAGACTGACGTCGGCGACGAGCCCCTGAGACCCGGTCGATGTCGTCCCGGGGGTGTGCCGAGAGCGACAGGCCGGCTCAGGCCGAGGTGATGGCGTGCGCGGCCGCATCGCCCGCGATCCACGCATAGACGCGGTGCTCGCGCTCGAGCTCCAGCGGAAGCATCTCGGCGAGCCAGGCGTCCACGGCCGTGCGCAGCGACTGTCCGCGGTCGCGCACGAGCCAGCTGACGCACACCCGGCCGGGAGTCTCGAGATACCCGATCTGATCCGCGTTCTCGACCTCGATGAAGATCCGTCCGCGGGCGCGGACGGGGAGGGTCGCGACGAGGGTCTCGATCACCGGCAGCTCGGCCGCGTCGGCGGCGAGCAGGATCGTGTCGCCCGCGTCGGGCTGCCAGCTGACGGAAGCAGCGAGGACGTCGGAGAGGAGCATGATGCAGCAAGTATAGGCTTACCTAACCTCATGCGCATCCTGGTGCCGGCTGGGAGATCGCCCGACGAAGATCCCGGTCCGCAGCGCGGACTCTCACCACTGCGGCGGGTGCCGACGCTCCCAGTGCAGTCGTCGCTCCAGCTGGGCGCCGATTGCGAGCAGCACGTCCTCGCGGCCGGGCCGCCCGATCAGCTGCGCGCCCATCGGCAGCCCCTCCGCCGTCTGGTGCACCGGCAGGGTGATCGCGGGCAGGCCGACGACGTTCACGAAGCTCGTCCACGGCGTGTAGGCGCACTGCTGGGCGAAGTTGCGCTCCGGATCGTCGTGGTCGTACCAGCCGATGGGGCGCGGCGTCATCGCGAGCGTCGGCGTGATGATCGCGTCGTAGCCGGCGAACGCGCGGATCGTGCGGCGCTCGAAGTCGCGCAGCCAGGAGATCGCCCTGCCGAGGTCGACCGCGGTCAGCTTGCGCCCCTCGTCGATCAGCCAGCGCGTCAGCGGCTCGAGCAGCTCGAGGCGCTCGCCCTCGACGGGGATGCCGGCGGCACCCGACTGCCAGACGGTCCGGAACGCCTCGGCATAGCCGGGCTCGGCGCCGGGGTCGGGCAGATCCTCGATACCGTGACCCAGCGCATCCAGCTCCCGCAGCGCCGCGGCGAGGGCGTCATCGCTCTCGGGATGCGGGGCGATCTCGTACTCGTCCGACCACGGCGACCAGCGGGTCACGCCGAGCTGGAAGCGACCCTCGCCGCGCACGGCGGCGTTGAGGAAGGCGCCGCCGTCCCAGCTCGGGGCGCGGGTGGCGTGGTCGTAGGGGCCGGCGTCCACGAAAGCGTCGAGCAGCAGGGCCGCATCGGCGACGCTGCGGGCGAGCGGGCCGGGCACGACGAGCCCGCCGAGTCCGTCGAGCCCGGTTCCGGCGGGCACGCGTCCGCGTGAGGGCTTGAGCCCCACGAGCCCGGTGGCGGCCGCCGGGATGCGCACGCTGCCGCCGCCGTCGGTGCCGGGGGCGACGGGCAGCAGTCCGGCCGACACCGCGACGGCCGCTCCCCCGCTGGAGCCGCCGGCGCCGCGCGAGGTGTCCCACGGCGTGCGGGCAGGCGGGGCGACGAGCGACTCGGTGTAGCTCGGCATGCCGAACTCGGGCGCGTTGGTCTTGCCGAGACTGATGCCGCCGGTCGCGTCCAGGGCGTCGGCGAGCTCGTCGCTCGTCTCGGGCACGTAGCCGGCGAAGGCGCGCGATCCGTATCCGGTCGGCACGCCGGCCCGGGCGGTGAGGTCCTTGTCGGCCAGCGGGACGCCCCAGAGCGCGGCGGCACGACCCGGGGATGCGGCCAGCGCCTCCGCCTGCGCGCGGGCCCGCTCCGGCGTGAGGGTCACGAAGGCGCCGAGGTCGCCATCCAGCCGCTCGATGCGGGCGAGGTAGTGGTCGACGAGCTCGCGGGGCGAGATCTCGCCGCGGCGCAGCCAGTCGAGCTGGTCGACGGCGCTGAGGTGATGCAGCTCGAACACGCTCCGAGCCTAGGTCGGCGGGCGCGGTGTGCGCAGATCGTCGGACGCGGAGGGTTGACGGATCGCCGCCAACCTGATTGGTTAGTTACATGACTAACGAACCAACCAGCCGCATCGCGCGACGCTGCACGGTTCCCGGACGGAACGAGAGCCACCGTGGATGACTCGCGGCCGATCTTCCTGCAGATCGCGGAGCAGATCGAGAACGACATCATCGCGGGCGAGCTCGCCGAGGAGACGCAGGTCCCCTCCACGAACGAGTTCGCCGCCTTCCACCGCATCAACCCCGCCACCGCCGGCAAGGGCGTCAACCTCCTCGTCGACGCCGGCGTGCTCTACAAGAAGAGAGGAATCGGGATGTTCGTCGCCGAGGGCGCCCGCGCCCGGCTGATCGACGACCGCCGCACCGCCTTCGCGGAGCAGTTCGTCGCCCCCCTGCTCGCCGAGGCCGCCAAGCTCGACATCACCCCCGAGCAGCTCAGCGCCATGATCACCGAGAGGAGCACGCGATGACCGCCGTCGTGCGCACCCGCGGGCTGACCCGCGAGTACAAGGAGCTCACCGCCGTCGACGACGTGACGATCGAGCTCGAAGAGAACCGCATCCACGGCCTGCTCGGGCGCAACGGCGCCGGCAAGACGACGCTCATGTCGCTGCTCACGGGTCAGGAGTTCGCCACCCGCGGCGAGATCCAGGTGTTCGGACAGGACCCGGTCGAGAACGCCGCCGTGCTGTCGCAGGTCTCGTTCATCCGCGAGAGCCAGCGCTACCCCGAGGACTTCCAGGTGCGTCATGTGCTCGGCACGGCGCCGCGGTTCCTGCCGCACTGGGACCAGGCCTTCGCCGACCGCCTGGTCGCCGACTTCCGGCTGCCGCTCAAGCGCCGCATCAAGAAGCTCTCGCGCGGCCAGCTCAGCGCGGTCGGCGTCGTCATCGGCCTCGCCGGGCGCGCGCCGCTGACCTTCTTCGACGAGCCCTACCTGGGCCTGGATGCGGTCGCACGCCAGCTGTTCTACGACCGGCTGCTCGAGGACTACAGCGAGAACCCGCGCACGATCGTGCTCTCCACGCACCTGATCGACGAGGTCGCCCAGCTGCTCGAGCACGTCATCGTGATCGACGAGGGACGCATCGTCGTCGACGAGGAGGCCGACGCGCTGCGCGGCTCCGCCACGACGGTCGTCGGCCGCCGCGCCGACGTCGACGCCTTCGTGGGCGCCCGCGAGGTGCTCGGCCGCGAGGGGATCGGCGGCCTCGCCTCGGTCACCGTCGCCGGCCTCTCCCCCGACGAACGCCGCGCCGCCACGGCCGCGGGCCTCGAGCTCGCGCCCGTCTCGCTGCAGCAGCTCGTCGTGCGGCTCACCGGCACCACCGACACGGAATTCGAGAAGAGCGCATGACCGCCGACACCCTCCACCTGCCCGCGACCCCGCTGCCCGCCGCGCCGTCGCTCGGCCGCCGGCTCGGCAACGTCGTGCGGCTGCACCTGGCCAACCCGGCCACGATCGTCGTCATCCCGCTGTCGGTGCTCGCCGTCGTCTTCGTCGTCATGATGGCGATCGCCGGCATGATCCTGATCAACGCCGGCGACTCCACGACGGTCGAGAAGGTGTCGACCGGCTTCCAGTACAGCGGGGCCGGGTTCTACATCTTCGTCTACATGTTGGTCGTCGCGATCCAGGCGATGAACGCGACCTTCACCTACGCGCTCGGCCTCGGCGTCACCCGTCGCGACTACTACCTCGGCTCGGCCCTGACCTTCGTGCTGCTGTCACTCGCCTTCACCGTGTTCTTCGCGGTCATGGGCGCGATCGAGGATGCGACGAACGGCTGGGGCCTCGGGGTGCGCATGTTCACCTCGGTCTACTACGGCGACGCGGTGGCGACGCGCTTCGTGGTCGTGCTCTGCGCCTTCCTGTTCTTCTTCTTCGCCGGAACCGTGTTCGCCGCGGTGTTCGTGCGCTGGAAGGCGATGGGGCTGACCCTGCTGTTCCTGGTGCTCGCCCTGCTCGGCGTCGGCGCGGCGTTCCTGGTCACGATCACGCGCAGCTGGGATGCCTTCTGGGGCTGGGTCAACACGACCGGCTACGTCGGCATCGCGCTGTGGAGCCTGCTGCTCACGGCGGTCATGGGCGTCGCCGGCTGGGCGCTGCTGCGCCGGGCGACACCGCGGGGCTGACGCCGCGCACCCGCACGACGAGGCCCGCATCCGCTGATCGGATGCGGGCCTCGTCGTCTACTTGAGCGACTTCTGCAGCAGCACGGTCCCGAGCCAGCGGCCGAACTTGAAGCCGACCTTGCCCATGTGACCGGTCTGCTTGAAGCCCTGCTTCTCGTGCATCGCGATCGACGCCTCGGCTCCCCGGTCTGCGATCACGGCGATGATCTCCTTGATCCCAGCCGCCTTCGACTCGGCGATCAGCGCGGCGAGCAGGGCCTTGCCGAGTCCCTTGCCGGTGGAGGCCGGCCGCAGGTAGATCGAGTTCTCGACCGTGAAGCGGTAGGCGGCCTTCGGCTTCCACGGGAAGACGTAGGCGTAGCCGATCAGCTGGCCGGACGGCGTGACGGCGGCGATCCAGGGGTAGCCGAGCTTGCGCACCGCAGAGAGCTTCGACCGCATCTCCTTGAGGGTCAGCGGGTCCTCGTCGAAGGTGACCGTCGTGTTGGCGACGTAGTGGTTGTAGATCTCGAGCATGTCGGGCACGTCACCCGGCTCGGCCGCGCGCAGCTCGTAGGAGAACTCCGGCTCGGCCGCGGGCTCGGGCCGCAGGTGGCGCGGCAGCTGTCGGCGCGGGTTGTACTCCTCTTCGAGCACGGCTCCTCCGATTCCGCTCCGCCCCACGCGGTGCACGCTCCCACCCTGACACGGCGCGGTCTCGCGTGGGTCTCACGCGTGTTTCGTCGTCGTGTCGGGGCGCGCGCGATCAGTCGGGGATGCGCCAGTCGACCGGCGCCGCGCCGAGCGACTCGAGCGCCGCGTTCGCCCGGCTGAAGGGCTTCGAGCCGAAGAACCCGTTCGAGGCCGAGAGCGGGCTGGGATGCGGCGAGGCGATGATCGGGATGTCGCCGAGCAGCGGCCGCAGAGTTCCCGCGTCGCGTCCCCAGAGGATCGCGACCAGCGGGCCGCCGCGCTCGACGAGCGACTGGATGGCGCGCTCGGTGACGGCCTCCCAGCCCTTGCCGCGGTGCGAGGCGGCCGAGCCGGCGCGCACGGTGAGCACCCGGTTGAGCAGCAGCACGCCCTGGTCGGCCCAGGCGGTCAGGTCGCCGTGCTCGGGGGTCGCGACCCCGAGGTCGTCGCGCAGCTCGCGGTAGATGTTGCCGAGGCTGCGCGGCACCGGTCGCACGTGCCGGTCGACCGCGAAGGAGAGCCCGATGGGATGCCCGGGCGTCGGATACGGGTCCTGCCCGACGATCAGAACCCGCACGTCGGCGAGCGGGCGCGTGAACGCCCGCAACACGGCGTCGCCGGCCGGCAGGTAGCGATGCCCCGCCGCGGTCTCGGCCCGCAGGAAATCGCCGAGCTCGCGCACGCGGGGCTCCACCGGCGCGAGCGCCGCGGCCCAGTCCGGGGCGACGAGCTCGGCCAGCGGCTTCGGGGCGGGCGTCGCGTCGGCGCTCACTCGCCTCCCCCGAGCGTCGCCACCGCCACGCCGTCATCCGTCTCGACGATCTGCCAGACGTTGCCCGAGCCGGCGACGGCGAGCGACTCGTCGCCCACGATCAGCACCGTTCCCTCGTCGATCGCGACCCCGCCGGGAACGAGGCCGGCCTGCGTCGCGGCGACGAGACGCGAGAGCGTGCCCCACTGCGCCGCGTGCACGTCGATCGCGAGATCGACGAGGCCGAGCCCGGAGACGACCGTGACCTCCTCGAGGTCTTCGGCCGTGTCGGCGGGGCAGACGGCGATGCCGTCGATCTGCCAGCCGCCGATCAGCGCGTGCTCGGCGGCGATCATCGCGCCGGCCGAGAAGCCGAGGTAGGGCAGGCCGTCGGCGACGAGCAGGCGCACCTCGTCGTAGAGCGGTTCGAGAGCGTGGTGGTAGGCCGGCGTGAGCCCTCCGCCGACGAAGAGCGCGTCGATGTCGCTGAGCACCGAGCTCGCGATCTGCTCGCCCTCGGCGACGACCGTCACGACCGGGTCGCACGGCGCGACCGCCTCGAGGGCGGTCCGATAACTGCGCCGCAGCTCGCCCTCGTCGGCGTCCTCCTCGGCGATCACCACGACGCCGATGCGCGGCACCATGCGCGAGCTGCCGGCCGCGCGCACCGAGGCCTCGGCGATGAAGCGGCCGTAGACCTCCGGGTCGCCGGCGTCGCGCCAGCCTCCGCCCACGAGATGGATGCTCACACCGGCCCCTTTCCGCGCCGCCGCCGTGCGCGATCGACACAGCCAGGCTATCGGCGCGGCCCGCGACGTCGACACGAGGATCGCTCTAGCATCCGTGCATGACGACGCCACGCAGCACCGGCCTCCCGACCGCGACTCCGCGTCGGCGTCCCGGCTCGATCACGCTCTCGCTCGTCGGCTTCCTGTTCCTCGTCGAGCTGGCCAGCGGCATACTGCAGGGCTACTACGTGCCCCTGATCAGCGACATCGTGACGCACCTCGGCATCCACGACGCCGACTTCAACTGGTTCGAAGCGGGTCAGCTTCTGCTCTCGGCGGCGACCGTGCCGCTGCTGGCGAAGCTCGGCGACATGCTCGGCCACAAGCGGATGCTGCTGATCTCGATCGCGGTCACGGCGCTGGCCTCGTGGGCGCTCGTTCTCGCACAGGACTTCACGACCTTCCTCATCGCCTGGTCGCTGCAGGGCGTCGCCGCCGTCTGGCTGCCGCTCGAGGTCGCGCTGATCTTCGACCGCGGGCGCCGCACGGGAACCGCCGCGGCCGCCACCCGCCGCTCGGCCGGCCTTCTCGTCGTCGCCCTCGAGGTGGGCGCGATCGCGGGCGCCCTCGGCGGCGGTCGCCTGTTCGCCGCACTCGGCGAGCAGGTGCCGCCGACGCTCGGCGCCCCGGCGATCGTGGTCTCGCTCGTCTTCTTCGCGGTGCTGTTCGGCGTGCCCGAGTCGGAGCCGCTGGCCGGCCGACGCCTCGACGGCGGCGGCTTCGCGCTGCTCGCCCTGAGCCTCGTGCTCGTCACGAGCGGGCTCACCTTCCTTCGCCTGAACGGCCCGGGAGCCTGGTGGGTCTGGGCGTGCATCGCCGCCGGCGTGCTGCTGCTCGTGCCGTGGGGGCGGCTCGAGCTCAAGCACCCGGACCCCGCGATCGATCTGCGCACGCTCGGGCGGCGGTCGATGTGGCCCATCCAGCTCACCGCCGGCCTGTTCGGCATCAGCGTGCTCGGCGCGCAGGTGCCGCTATCGACCTACGCGGGCACCGATCCGGCCAACGGCTACGGGCTGGGGCTGGATGCCGGCGACCGCTCGATCGTGATCGGCATCTACCTCGTGGCGCTCATCGTCGGCGCGAGCGTGTTCGCGGCGCTGTCGCGCGTCATCCGTCCGCGCACGATGCTGCTCATCGCCGCGCTGCTCGTCGCGCTCGGCTACCTGCTCTTCGTGCCGTTCCATCTCACCCTCGCCGAGGTGCTCACCAATATGGTCATCGCCGGACTCGGCAGCGGCGCCCTCGTCGCCGCGCTCCCGTCGGCCGCGGCCGCCGCGGCGCCGCGCGGGCAGACGGGCGTCGCGACCGGCCTCACGAACACGACCAAGACGATCGGCGGCAGCTTCGCCTCGAGCGTCTTCGGCGTCGTGCTCGTGACCGGCGCCGGTATGAGCGCCGCTTCGCTCGGCGGCTACCTGACCGTGTGGATCGTCTGCGGTGCGGGCGCGCTCGCCGCCTTCGGCGCGCTGCTGCTCGTGCCGCGCTCGGCGTTCTCCGACAGCGAGCCCGGGTCGGATCCCGACGGCGACGCCGCTGCCGAACCCATCGTCGCTCCGCCCGAGCCGCACGCCCCCGCTGTCTGATTCCCCCGACGATCGCAGCGGATCTTGTCGCGACGTGCGACGGCGGCGAGGATCGAGACAGCAGCCCACGACAGGTGTTCGAAGGAGAGCGCATGTTCCGCAGCCAGTTCCCCGACGAGACGATCCCCGAGGTCAGCCTCTTCGACTACCTCTTCGCGGAGATCGACGAAGCCGACCTCGACCGCGTCGCGCTGGTCGACGGCCCGAGCGGCGCCGAGACGACCTACCGTCAGCTGATCGGCCAGGTGCTCGCCCTGTCGGGAGCGCTCGCCGCCGAGCGGATCGGCGTCGGCGACGTGGTCGCGCTGCACAGCCCGAACGTGCCCGCCTTCGCCACGGTGTTCCACGGCATCCTCCGCTCGGGCGCCACGGCGACGACGATCAACGCGCTCTTCACCGCCGAGGAGATCGTCAAGCAGCTGCGCGACTCCGGTGCGCGGATGCTGTTCACCGTGTCGCCGCTGCTGCCGGCCGCGCTCGACGCCGCCCGCGAGGTCGGCATCCCCGACGCGCGCATCATCGTGCTCGACGGCGCGGAGGGCTTCCGCTCGCTGCGCGATCTGCTGACGCTCGGCGCCCCGCCGCCCGAGGTGCGCTTCGACCCGGCGACGCACGTCGCGGTCATGCCCTACTCCTCGGGCACCACCGGGCGGCCGAAGGGCGTCATGCTCAGCCATCGCAACCTCGTCGCCAATGTGCAGCAGTGCGCGCCGGTGCTCGACATGGCGCCCGACGACCGCATCCTCGCTGTGCTCCCGTTCTTCCACATCTACGGGATGACGGTGCTGCTCGACCTCGCTCTGCAGCGTCGCTCGACGCTCGTCACGATGCCGCGCTTCGACCTCGTGCAGTTCCTCGAGCTGATCCAGAACCAGCGGCTCACCTTCCTCTTCATCGCCCCGCCGATCGGCGTCGCGCTCGCGAAGCATCCGCTCGTCGACCAGTACGACCTCGGCAGCCTGCGCGGGCTCATGTCGGGGGCGGCGCCCTTCGACACGGCGCTCGGCGAAGCCGTGCAGGCGCGGACGGGCGCCCGCGTGCAGCAGGGCTACGGCATGAGCGAGTCGAGCCCGGTCACCCACGTGATCCCGCCGAGCCGCCCCGATCTGCCGATCGGCTCGATCGGCTTCCCGATCGCGAACATCGAATGCCGCCTGATCGACGTCGAGAGCGGCGAGGAGATCACCGCTCTCGACGTCGACAGCGGGCGCAGCCGCTCGGGCGAGCTCTGGGTGCGCGGCCCGAACATCATGCTCGGCTACCTCGGCGACGCGGAGTCGACCGCGCAGACGGTGGACGCCGACGGCTTCCTGCACACGGGCGACATCGCGCAGATCGGCGCCGAGGGCGAGTACTACATCGTCGACCGGCTCAAGGAGCTCATCAAGTACAAGGGCTACCAGGTGCCGCCCGCCGAGCTGGAGGCGCTGCTGCTGACGCATCCGCTCATCAGCGACGCCGCCGTGATCGGCGTGCCCGACGACGAGAACGGCGAGGTGCCGAAGGCCTTCGTGGTGCGGGTCGCCGACGCCGAGCTCGAGGAGCAGGCCGTGATCGACTTCGTCGCCGAGCACGTCGCGCCCTACAAGAAGGTGCGCCAGGTCGAGTTCATCGACGCGGTGCCGAAGTCGACCGCCGGCAAGATCCTGCGCAAGGACCTGCGCGTGCGGTGAGCGCGGTTCGAGCCGTGGCTCAGTCCTTCGGCGCGAGCGGCCCGCGCGCCAGCTTGTAGGGCGCGCCCTGAGCGACGGGCTTGATCGTCACGAGATCGAGGTTCACGTGCCCGGGCAGCTCGATCGCGTGCACGATCGTCTCGGCGATGTCATCGGCCGTGAGCGGGTTCTCGACGCCCTGGTAGACGGCGTCGGCGCGCTCCTGGTCGCCGCCGAAGCGCACGAGCGAGAAGTCGGTCTTGACCATGCCGGGCGCGACCTCGATCACGCGGATGGGCTCGCCCACGAGCTCGAGCCGCAGCGCGCCCATGAGCGCGTGCGCCGCGAACTTCGCCGCGTTGTACCCGCCGCCGCCCTCGTAGGCGACCTGCGCCGCGATCGAGGTGATGGTGAGGATGTCGGCGTTGCCGTGCTCGGCCGCACCGCGACGCAGAGCGGGCAGCAGAGCCCCGATGAGCTGCTTGACGGCGATCACGTTGATCTCGAACATCGCTCGCCAGTCGGCCACGTCGCCGTGCTCGACCGTGTCGAGGCCGAAGGCTCCCCCGGCGTTGTTGACGAGCGCGTCGAGGGGCCCGAGAGCCGAGATCTCCGCCGCGGCCCGGGCGAGGGCCGCGTCGTCGGAGAGATCGACGACGATCGGCACGAGACCGATCTCCGCCTGCAGCCCGGCCAGCCGCTCGGCGCGCCGGGCGACGCCGACGACCTCCCAGCCGTTCGCGGCGAACCGCCGCGCGGTCGCCTCCCCGATCCCCGAGCTCGCTCCGGTCACGACCACACGCTTCGTCATGGCTCCACGCTAGCGGCGTGCGCGGAGGCGCCGCCGCTACGCTGGCGACGATGACGACCACCGCCGCCGCGTCCGCGCCCGCCGCACCCAGGCCGAAGGTGCGCATCCCCCTGTGGGACAACGCCCGCTGGGCCTCCGTCGCGCTCGTCGTCATCGGCCACGCGATCCAGCGTCAGACCTCCGACTCCGACAACGCGCTGACGCTGTATCTCTTCATCTACGCCTTCCACATGCCGGCGTTCGCGATCATCAGCGGCTACTTCGCCAAGGCCGATCCGCCGACCGGCCGCAGCATGCGCCGGCTCATCGGCGACATCCTCGTGCCCTACATCGTCATGCAGGCGATCTGGACCTTCGTGCAGTGGCTCGTCGAGGGCAAGAACAGCTTCAATCCGACCCAGCCGCACTGGACGCTGTGGTTCCTGCTCGCGCTCGGCATCTTCCGCGTCGTGCTGCCCTACCTCGTCCAGCTGCGCTGGCCGATGCTCTGGGCCGTGCTCTTCGCGGTCGGCGTCGGCTACTTCGACAACGTCGACTCGACGTTCTCGCTCTCGCGCGCCATCGGCATCGCACCGTTCTTCCTGCTCGGCTGGTACCTGCGCAAGTGGCCGATCGTCGACTGGTGGCGTCGCGCCGGCGCCGGGGTCGTCTGGGGCGTGCGCGCGGGCGCCGTCGCCGTCTTCGGGGCCTGGTTCGCCGTCGTCTACGTCAACATCACGCCGTTCCGCGAATTCGACCTGCGCTACTGGTTCTTCTACGACGACTCGTTCAAGGGGCTCGGCGAGAACGAATGGTGGGCGGGACTGCTGCGGCTCGGCCTCATGCTCTTCGCCGTGCTGCTCTCGGCCGCCTTCTTCGCGCTCATCCCGCGCCGCGAGACCTGGTTCACCGCCTTCGGTCAGGCGACCATGTACATCTACCTGCTGCACTCCTTCGTGCTGTACCCGATCCGCGAGACCGGGATCCTCAAAGACGAGCACGCCTCCGCCACCTGGCTGCTGACGATGGTGCTCGCCTCGGTGGCCATCGCGGTCGTGCTCGCGAGTCCCCTCGTGCAGCGCGTGTTCCGGCCGATCATCGAGCCGCGCGTCGACTGGCTGTTCGTCGAGCGCGACCTGCGCCGACCGGGTCCGCGACGCACCGATCCGATGGGATCCCGCCGCCGCTGAGCGACGTCGACCACGGCGCACGCCGAGCTGCGCGCAGAGCCCGATCGCGCGCGGATTACGCCTCGTGTCGGCCCTCGTTGACCGACGCGCACCCCCTGCCTAGTGTCGTGACGAGCCGGGCACCCGAACCGGAGTCCATCCCACGACGATGAAACAGGGGACACCATGAGCGACTGGCAGTTCGAGACCCGTCAGGTGCACGCCGGCGCGGCGCCCGACCCGGTGACCAACGCCCGCGCGACTCCGATCTACAAGACGACCTCCTACGTCTTCAACAGCGCCGACCACGCCAAGAACCTGTTCGCGCTCGCCGAGTTCGGCAACATCTACACGCGCATCAACAACCCCACGCAGGACGTGCTCGAGCAGCGCATCGCCGCGCTCGAGGGCGGGACGGCCGCGCTCGCGGTCGCCTCCGGCTCCGCGGCGATCAACTACGCGATCCTGAACATCGCGGAGGCGGGCGACCACATCGTCTCGTCGTCGTCGATCTACGGCGGCACCTACAACCTCTTCAAGTACACCTTCGCCAAGCTCGGCATCGAGGTCACCTTCGTCGAGAACCAGGACGACCTCGACGAGTGGAAGGCGGCCGTCCGCCCGAACACGAAGGCGTTCTTCGCCGAGACGATCGGCAACCCGCGCATCAACGTGCTCGACATCGAGGGCGTCTCCGCGGTCGCCCACGAGGCCGAGGTGCCGCTCATCGTCGACAACACGATCGCGACGCCGTACCTCATCCGCCCCTTCGAGTTCGGGGCCGACATCGTCGTGCACTCCGCCACGAAGTTCCTCGGCGGTCACGGCACCGTCATCGCCGGCGTGATCGTCGACGGCGGCACGTTCGCGTGGAGCCAGCACGTCGACAAGTTCCCCGGCCTCACCGAGCCCGACCCCTCGTACCACGGCGCCAGCTACACGACCGTGCTCGGCGACAGCATCGCCTACGTGATCAAGGCGCGCGTGCAGCTGCTGCGCGACACCGGCGCCGCCCTGTCGCCCGACAGCGCCTTCACCGTGCTGCAGGGTGTCGAGACGCTGAGCCTGCGCATCGAGCGCCACACCGCGAACGCGCAGTCGATCGCCGAGTGGCTCGAGCAGCACCCCGACGTTGCGAGCGTCAACTACTCGGGCCTCGAGTCGAGCCCGTGGCACGCCGCCGCGCAGAAGTACGCCCCGCTCGGCGTCGGCGCGGTCGTCAGCTTCGAGCTGAAGGGCGGGGTGGATGCGGGCCGCGCCCTGGTCGAGAGCGTCAAGCTGTTCAGCCACCTGGCCAACATCGGCGACGTGCGCAGCCTCATCATCCACCCGGCGTCGACCACGCACTCGCAGCTGACCCCCGAGCAGCAGCTCACGACCGGCGTCACCCCCGGCCTCGTGCGCCTCTCGGTCGGCATCGAGAACGTCGACGACCTGAAGGCCGACCTCGAGGCCGGCTTCGCCGCCGCCCGCGCGGTCTCGGCGCAGTCCGCCGCGGAGGCCTGAGCCGCCTCCGCATCATCGGCAGGAGCCCGGTCGTCGTAACACGGCGGCCGGGCTCCTCCGCGTCCGGGATGATGGAGACGTGGACTGGCAGACCCCCGAAGACGCCGTCCCCTCCGCCTTCGTCACCGAGTCGAACCGCCGGGCCCTCATCGGAGCCCCGCCGGCCTCCGGAGCCTGGCGCGACGGGGACGACCCCGGCGACCGCCGCTTCACCGGTATCGGCCCGCTCGACCTCGAGCGCGGCGGCGCGCTGCCGCACGTCACGATCGCCTGGGAGAGCTGGGGCGAGCTCAATGCCGACCGCAGCAACGCGGTGCTCGTGCTGCATGCGCTGACCGGCGACAGCCACGTGATCGGCGCCGCCGGAGCCGGTCACGCCACCGCCGGATGGTGGTCGGGCGTCGTCGGCGAGGGTCTCGCCCTCGACCCGGCCGACTGGTTCATCGTCGCGCCGAACATGCTCGGCGGCTGCCAGGGCTCCACGGGCCCGGCGACGGTCTCACCCGACGGCCGCGAGTGGGGGTCCCGGTTCCCGTACCTGACGATCCGCGACCAGGTCGCCGCGCAGGTGCGCCTCGCCGACGAGCTCGGCCTCGACGGCTGGGCCCTCGTCGTCGGCGGGTCGATGGGCGGCATGCACGCCCTCGAGTGGGCCATCGAGCACCCGCAGCGCGTGGAGCGACTCGCCGTGCTCGCCGCTCCCCCGCTCTCGGGCGCCGACCAGATCGCGCTCAACTCGGTGCAGTCCGAGGCGATCCGCATGGATCCGGCTTTCGCCGGCGGCGACTACTACGACGCCGACGACGGCAGCGGCCCGCACCACGGTCTCGCTCTCGCCCGGCGGATGGCGCTGCTCAACTACCGCTCGCCCACCGAGCTCGACGACCGCTTCGAGCGCAGCTGGCAGTCGGGGCTCAATCCGCTCGGCGGCGGCGGCGTGTTCGCGGTCGAGAGCTACCTCGGCTTCCACGGCAACAAGTTCACGCGCCGCTTCGACGCCAACAGCTACCTGGTGCTGGTGGATGCGATGAACTCGCACGACGTCGGCCGCGATCGCGGCGGGGTCGCGGCCGCGCTCTCCCGGGTGACGGCCCGCACGCTCGTGCTCGGCGTCGACAGCGATCGGCTGTTCCCGGTCAGCGGCCAGGAGGTCATCGCACGCCATGTGCCCGGCAACATCGACGGCGACGTGCCGGTCGTGCTGAGCTCGCCCTACGGGCACGACGCGTTCCTGATCGAGTTCGCCGAGGTGGGCGCCGAGATCACGCGACTGCTGCGCGGATAGCTCCCGGGAACGAGGAAGGGACCGCATCCCCCGATGCGGTCCCTGTGTTTCCCCCGAGGTCCGCATCCCCCGATGCGAGACCTCGGACCGGACGCGCATCCCCCGATGCGTGTCGACGCGCATCCCCCGATGCGGAATGTCGACGCCGGTCCTAAGAACGTGGCTTCCGATCTCGTGAGATCGGCCCCCTCTTTCCGTGAGCAACGCTAACGGCTTGTCCGTACCGCGTGGCACCCCCATAAACGGGGACAGTCTGGGAACATGAGGCTCGCGCACAGAGGAGGAACGCCGGCGTGGAATTGATGACGCGGGAACGCGACGGGCTGCTGCAGCGCATCGCGCGCATCTACGGACTCGGTTTCGCGGTCGTCGCACTGCTCTGCCTGGTCGGCGGAATCGAGCCGACGACCCTCGCCGTGGCCGCCGTCCCCTTCCTCGTCATGCTGCTCGGGCTCTGGCGTCTCGGGGCGAGCCGCTCGCTCGCCTGGCCGATCCTGGTCGTGCTGGGCGGCGGCGGCGCGATCGTCGCCGTGCTCGCCCTCGGCGAGGATCCGCCCGCGGCCGCCGCGATCGCGGGCGTGACCGCTCTCGCCGCCGGCGCCACCGCCAGCGTCGCCCTGACCCTGACCTCGTCGATCGGGCGGGTCATCCTTCTCCTGGTGAGCTTCGTCGCGATCGGCGGCACCACGCTCGTCTTCGCAGGATCGCTCGGCCCGACCGAGGTGTTCCTGCTGCGGCTCGCCGGTCCCGTGGTGCTCGGCTGGGCGGTCGCCGCGTTCATCGCCGTCTGGCTCAGCGCCGGGCTCCCCCGCGTGTCACGGCGCATCGCCAGCATCGGCCGCGCCCACCGCGCCGAGCGTCAGGCCAGCGAGACCGAGGCGCAGCGCCGCCAGGGCGCGCGGCTGCTGCACGACACCGTGCTGGCCACGCTGACGCTGCTCGCCCATTCGGGTGTGGGCGTCAGCGAAGACGCCCTGCGCGAGCAGGCCGCGGGCGACGCCAAGCTGCTGCGGCAGCTGCGCCTCGGGGCGACTCCGGCTCCCGCCAGCGCCGGCGTCTACAACCTGACGCCCGTCGAGCAGACCGAGCTCGGCACGACGCTCGAGTCGGTGAAATCGCGATTCGGCCGGATGGGGCTCGAGGTCACCTGGCACGGAACCGGCCAGCTGCTGCTGCCCAGCCACATCCTCGACGCCTTCCTGCTCGCCCTGGCCGAGTGCCTCGAGAACGTGCGCCGGCACTCGGGCGTCACCCAGGCGCACGTGACGATCACCGAAGACGAGAAGACGGTGCGCGCCATGGTCACCGACCAGGGCGTCGGATTCGACATCGCCGACGTGAGCGAGGCGAAGCTCGGCTTCGCGGAGTCGGTCGTGGCGCGCCTGCGCGACGTCGGCGGCAACGCGCGGCTGTTCTCCGCTCCGGGCGCGGGCACGACCGTGGTGCTGGAGGTTCCGCGATGAGCATGAAGCGCACCGGAGGGTCGACGGCGGGCGCGGGCGGCATCGAGAGCATCGTCCCCGAGGAGAACACCCTCGGCATCGTCGTCGGGCGCGCCGGGCGCGCGGTCGTCGGCACGGCTCGCCGGCTCACGCGCCCCGGCTCACCCCACCGCGCGAGCCTCGGCACGACCTTCCTCGGCTTCGGCGCCGCCGTCGTCGTCGGGCTGCGCTCCGTCTACGGGCTCACCGAGTTCCTCGGCTCCTGGGCTTCGTACCCGCAGCCGATCATCGCCCTGCTCGCCTGGATCGTGCTGCTCGCCTCCTTCGCCGCGGTCATCGTGACCGAGCGGGTCGTCGGCGACCGCCTGCCGACCTGGATGTTCGTGATCTTCCTCGCCGGACTCGCCGCCGCCGTGGCCCTCGATCTGACGGCGACCTGGAGCTTCTCCGACCTCGGCGGGCACGCCACTGCGGCGGCCGTCGCCGGCATGGGCATGCTGCTCGTCGTCGGTCTCCGCGCCCGCGCCCAGGTCATCTGGGCGACCGCCGCTCTCGCGGCCGTGCTCGTGGTCGCGATCTTCCTCGGCACCCCGATCACGGCCGACAACTGGGGCGACCAGGTCTACCTGATCGCCGGGGCCGTCCTTCCGGCGGTGTTCGGCATCGCCGTCGTGGAGGGGTTCCGCGAGATGGTGCAGACCGAGCTGGATCGCTCGCTCGTGCAGAGCACCGTGTCGGCTCCCCGCTTCGCGGTCGGCATGCTCGCCTCCGAGGAGCTCGCCCGTCTCGACCTCGCCGCCGAGGAGCTGCTCGACGGCGTCGCCGAGGGGCGCACGCGTCTGCCGCTGAGCCCGCGCTCCGCCTCCGTCGCCGCCTCGCTCGCGACCGAGCTGCGACTGCACCTCATCGAGGGCCGCCGCGAGACCTGGCTCTACCACGCGGTGAGCGAGTCGGAGCTGCTCGGCCGCGCCGTGACCCTGATCGACAAGTCGGGCCTCGCCGGACTGCTCGACGCCGGTCAGCGCGACGGCCTGCTCTCCGCCGCCTGGCTGCTCGTCAACGACACCACCAAGGCCGCGGCCCGCTCGCTGACGATCGAGATCGGCCCCGTCGTCGGCGGCGCCGCGGCGGCCGTCGCGGGAAAGATCTCGGTGCCGATCGTGCTCACCTCCGCCGGAGTTCCGCGCAATCGTGTGGATCCGTCGATCTGGGACGCCCTCGGGCGGGTGGGGCGATACTCTGACAGCACTCAGGATTCCAGCCTGCGCGTCGACATCGACTGTCTCGTCGACAACCCGGCGGAGCACTGACATCCGGTCGGAGGGGCCGGAGAACGGAAGGACACATCGTGAGCAACTACCCGGAGCGCATCCGGCTGGCGCTGGTCGACGACCACAGGATGCTGCTCGGCGCGCTGACCGAGTGGATCCGCAACGCCGCCGACGACATCCAGATGGTGGCGGCGGTGACGACGTGGCCCGAGCTGCTGACGCACCCCGAGTTCCCCGTCGACGTCGTGCTGCTCGACCTCGACCTCAAGGACAACATCCCGGTCGCGCTCAAGATCTCGACGCTCAAGACCACGGGCGTTCGCGTCGTGCTGATGAGCACCTACTCCGAGCCGAACGTGGTGCGTGAGGCCCTCGCGGCCGGCGCCCTCGGCTACCTCGTGAAGAGCGAGGACGCGTCGATGATCGTCGAGGCGATCCGCGCGGCGGCGCAGGGCGAGAGCTTCATCTCGGCCGAGCTCGACCTCGCGATCAACGCGGCCGACATCGGCGGCGCCCCGAAGCTCAGCGCTCAGGAGCGTCGCGTGATGGCGCTCTACGGCGGCGGCGAGCCGGTCAAGGCCGTCGCCTACAAGCTCGGCATCTCGGAGGAGACAGCGAAGAGCTACCTCAAGCGCATCCGCGAGAAGTACCGCGTGGCCGGCATCGACGTGGGCACCAAGGTCGCCCTGCGACGCCGTGCCATCCAGGACGGCATCCTCATCCAGGATTCGCCGACCGGCACCTTCTGAGCAGCACCCGAACGCACCGGAGCCCCGGACGACCGAGAGTCGTCCGGGGCTCCGTTCGTACGGGGCCCGGCGCGTTCGGGCGTGGCCGGTCGGATACGGCGCTTACTCCGCCAGGTTCAGCCCGGCGATCGGCGTCATGGTGTCGGGGCGCGCCCGCTCCAGCGCGAAGCTGATGAGCGCGAAGAGCAGGCCGAGGGCGGCGACGATCGCGCCGACCCAGGCCGGCGAGGTGTAGCCCAGGCCCGCGGCGATCGCCGCGCCGCCCAGTGCCGCGCCCATGCTGTTGCCGATGTTGAGCGCCGAGTGGTTGAGCGCGGCGGCGAGCGTCTGCGCCTCGCCGGCCACGTCCATGAGGCGCGTCTGCACCGCCGGACCGGCGCCACCGCAGACGAAGCCGACGAGCAGCAGACTGACGAACAGCCCGACGGGCCACAGCGACAGCAGCGCGACGAGCACGCAGGCGACGGCGAGCGACGGCAGCAGGATCAGCACCGCGCGCATGGCGCCGTGATCGGCGAGACGACCGCCCGCCACGTTGCCGATCGTCATGCCGATGCCGAGGGTCGCGAGCGCGAAGGGCACGAAGCCGGCGCCGAGCCCGGTGACCTCGGTGGTCAGCTTGGTCACATAGCTGTAGACGGCGAAGAAGCCGCCGAAGCCGATCGCACCGGCCGCGAGCGTCAGCCAGATCTGGCTGCGGGTGAAGACCTTGAGCTCGCGGCGCAGCGTCGCCGTCGGATCGCCGGGCGAGCCCGGCACCAGCACGGCGATGGCGACGGCCGTGAGCGCGAAGATGGCCGCCACCACGATGTACGAGACCCGCCAGCCGAACTGCTGGCCGAGGAAGGTGATCGCGGGCACGCCGACGACGTTCGCGATCGTGAGACCGCTCAGCACGAAGGCGACGCCGCGGCCGCGCTTGCCAGGCCCCATCAGCTGACCGGCGACGAGCGAGGCGATGCCGAAGTAGGCGCCGTGCGGCAGCCCGGCCAGGAATCGCGCGGCGATCAGGGTCTCGAAGGTCGGCGCCGCGGCCGAGAGCACGGTCCCCACCGTGAACGCGATCGCGAGTCCGAGCAGCAGTCCGCGTCGCGGCAGCTTCGCGGCGAGGGCCGCGATCGTGGGAGCGCCGACGACCACGCCGAGCGCGTAGGCCGAGATCACGATGCCGGCGCGGGCGATCGCCTCCTCGGGCTGGCTGCGGTTGAGCGCCGGCAGCACCTCGGCCGCGATCTCGGGCAGCACGCCCATGGCGACGAACTCGGTCGCGCCGATGGCGAAGCCGCCGAGAGCGAGGGCGAGGAGAGCGAGACGGACGCGGGCGGGCGACAGACCGGGCAACGAGGACCTGCGATTCGGGACGAGACGGTGGTGGATGACGGCTCGCCGTCGAGCTGGACGAGTCTAGTGGCGCGGGCGCCCCGCAGTCAGCGCGGTGACCCGAAGGTCGGCGCGGCCCCCAGTGCATCGGCGCCGGCCGGCGAGCCCATCAGGGCGGGCGCCGAACGGCGATGCGCCCGCAGCAGCGCCACGACGGCCCATCCGAGCAGGACGACGTCGAGGAGGTTGCGCAGCGTGAAGACGAGCAGCAGGGCCGGGTCGAGCGCCAGGAACCAGCCGTAGAGGTAGGGGTAGAAGCCCTGCGTGAGGCCCGCGATCGCGAGCGCCACGAACGCGGGCACGCGGAACGACGGCCCGCCGGCGGCCCGCGCCACGAGGCCGAAGGCGACGGGCACCGCGATCCAGCTGACGAACTGCGGCGAGCCGACCTTCTGGAAGCAGATGAGCGCCATCACCACCGCGAGCGCGAGCGGCGGCAGCACCGCCTCGGTCGTCGCGCCGCGGCGGAGCGCCAGCACGGCGACCGCGAGCACGACGAGCACCACCACGACGAGCAGCGGCGTCATCACGGCGCTCGCCACCTCGACCCCGGGCCCGCGCAGCTGGTAGGTCAGCAGGTCGTTGTCGTAGTAGAGGCTCGAGCCGCCGGGGCGGTGCGCGGCGGCATCCCACATCCAGAACGTGCTGACCGGCGCCTCGACCTGCAGGCCGCGATCGCCCTGCTCGGTGATGAAGCTCAGCACGTTCGCGCCGGAGCCGAGGATCAGGGCGATCAGGATGATCACGAGCGAGGTGCCCGCGGCATACCCGATCGTGCGAAGGCGCCGCGGGGCGGCGACGAGGATCGCGCCGACGAGCGCGGCGGGCCACACCTTCATCCATGCGGCGAGCGTGAGCACGACGATGGCGACCCGGGGATGCGCGGCGAGCAGCAGCAGACCGGCGAGCGACAGCGGCACCGTGACCGAGTCGATGCGGCCGAGGGCGATCGGGCCGAGCGCGAGCAGGAACGCGAGCCACCACCATCCGGCGACGGCGCGGACCCGGTCGCGGCCGGTGCCGGTGCCGGTGCCGGTGCCGGTGCCGGTGCCGAGCAGCATCGCGAAGGCTCCCGCGTTGAGCAGCATGATCAGACTCAGCCACCCGGCCGCATAGTTCTGCTCCCCCGCGACGCGGGCGATCAGCATCGGCACGAGCGCGAGCAGCGGGTAGACGAAGGGCTTGTCGATGCCGACCCAGCCGGCGCCGCCGAGTCCCTCGCGGGTCCACAGCGTGTAGACCCACTCGACGTCGCCCAGCGGATACCCGGTCTTCGCACCGCCGAGCGCGAACGCGCCGACGACGAGGTGCACGAGCACGAAGACGATCCAGAGCGGCAGCGGATGCGCGGCCAGCCGGCGCAGCGTCGACACGGGGGCTTCGGCGGTCGACGTCACCCGCTCAGCCTAGGCGGGCCATCCTGAGGCACTCGCCGCGGGAGCGCTCAGCGCGTCGCGACCAGGGCCGCGATCGCGCCCGGGAGCTCCGCGGCGAGATCGAGGATCGTCAGCGGGCCGCCGTGCGAGGCGCGCGCCGCCGCGAGCCCGTGCAGCACGGCCGCGGTGGCGGCGAGATCGACGAGCACGCCGGGGTCGGCCGCGATCTCGTCGGCGTGGGTGGCGACGAGGGCCCCGAGGATGCCCGCGAGGGCGTCGCCTGCGCCGGCGGTGGCCGTCCAGGTGGGCGCCGAGCGCGCGACGAGCACCCGGCCGTGCGGGTCGGCGGCGTAGGTGCTGTGGCCCTTGAGCAGCACCACCGCATTCAGCCCGCGAGCCGCGGCCACGGCGGCCTCCCGCGGATCGGCCTCCACCTCGGCGCGCGTCGAGCCGACGAGCCGCGCGAGCTCACCCGCGTGCGGCGTCAGCACCGCGGGCGCCGAGATCCGCGAGCGCAGCTCGAAGCCGCCGCCATCGAGCACGGTCGGCACCGGCGAGGCGAGGGCGGGGGCGATGCGGTCCTCGCGCTGCGGATCGACGTCGGACGCATCCTGACCCGAGCCGATCAGCCACGCCTGCACTCGGCCGGGCGCGGTGACCGCCTCGGGGCGGCGCTGCAGCACGAGCCGGGTGGCGCGCCCCGGACCGAGGTAGCGGATCATGCCGACGCCCGTGCGCATCGCCGCCTCGACGCCGAGCACGGCGGCGCCCGGGTAGCGGGTCGAGCCGGTCACGATGCCGAGCACGCCGCGCGAGTACTTGTCGTCGGCGGCGCCGGGCACCGCGATCCAGCGGGCGGCGTCGGCGGGCTGGTGCAGGACATCCACGTGGTCACCCTAGCCAGCCGCGGTGAGCGTCGACCCCGTAGCGTGACGACATGGCGATCTCGATCCCCGACCGCGTGATCCTCGTCGACTACGGTCGGGTGATCTCGCTCGAGCCGAGCGACGACGACCGCCGGGCCATCGAGCGGATCGCGAACGGCAGCGCCGAGATCTGGCCCGAGTACCAGCGGCTGCGGCATCCGCTCGATCAGGGCGCGATCACGGTCGACGAGTTCTGGACGCGCATCGGCGCGAGCGTCGGCCGCGACTTCGACCTGGCGACCCGCCACGCGCTCTGGTCGGCCGATCTGCGCGGCTGGCTGACCGTCGAGCCGGGCACGGTGCGGCTCGTCGACGAGCTGCTGCAGGGCGGCACCCGGGTCGCGCTGCTGTCGAACGCCGGGCACGACTTCGCCTCGCCCTATCGCGGTTCTCCGCTCGGCTCGCGCCTCGAGCGCGTTTTCGTCAGCGCCGAGCACGAGCTGCTCAAGCCCGACGCGCGACTCTTCCGCCTCGTCGCCGCGGAGCTCGGCGTCTCGACCGACCGGCTCGTGCTGATCGACGACCGCGCCGAGAACGTCGCCGGCGTCGAGGCGGTCGGCGGCACGGGTCATCTGTTCACGACCCCGGATTCCCTGCGCGCGTTCCTGCTCGCGCTCACCTGACCCGCCCGCTGCGCCGGCGCGGCTCGCTGCGCCCCGCGACCACCGTCGTCCTGACCCCGACATCCAGGAGAATCCATGCCCACGCTCTTCGACCCGATCCACCTGCGCTCGCTCGAGATCCGCAACCGCGTCTGGGTCCCGCCGATGTGCCAGTACAGCGTCGTCGCCGAAGACGGCGTGCCGACCGACTGGCACCTCGTGCACCTGGGCTCCCTCGCGCGCGGCGGGGCCGGGCTCGTGATCGCCGAGGCCTCGGCCGTCGTGCCGCAGGGGCGGATCTCGGCGCGCGACACGGGCATCTGGAACGAGGAGCAGGTCGCCGCGTGGCGTCGGGTGACCGACTTCGTGCGGTCGCAGGGCGCCGTCAGCGGCATCCAGCTCGCCCACGCCGGTCGGAAGGCCTCGGTGTTCCCCGAGTGGGGCATCGACGGACGCGGCACGGTCCCCGTCGAGCAGGGCGGCTGGACCACCGTCGCCCCCTCGGCCGTCGCCTTCGACGGCTACGCCGCACCGCGCGCCCTCGAGCTCGACGAGATCGCCGGCGTGGTCGAGGCCTTCCGGGCGGCGGCGCGCCGCGCGATCGACGCGGGCTTCGACCTGATCGAGATCCACGCGGCGCACGGCTACCTGGTGCACCAGTTCCTCTCGCCGCTCGCGAACCACCGCGACGACGCCTACGGCGGCTCGCTCGAGAACCGGGCTCGCCTGCTGCGCGAGATCGTGCGCGCCGTGCGCGCCGAGGTGGGTGACGATGTGCCCGTGCTGGTGCGCTTCTCCGCCACCGACTGGGCCGACGGCGGCTGGGATGCGCAGCAGACCGTCGAGGTCGCCCGCTGGGTGCACGACGACGGCGCCGATCTCTTCGACATCTCGAGCGGCGGACTCGTCGGCGGGGTCAGCATCCCGGTCGGGTCGCTCTACCAGGTCGGCCTCGCCGAGCAGGTCGCCGAGGCGGGCGCCCCCACCGCCGCGGTCGGGCTGATCGTCACCCCGCGCGAGGCCGCCGAGGTCGTCGAATCGGGCCGCGCCGACGCCGTGCTGCTCGGCCGCGCGACTCTCCGCGACCCGCACTGGCCGCTGCGCGCCGCCCACGAGCTCGGCATCGACCTCGCGCCCTGGCCGCCGCAGTACGTGCGCGCGAAGACCTCGCACGCGTGGTGAGCGCGCGCTGACCACCGCGAAGGGCCCCGCTCGCTTCCGCGAGAGGGGCCCCTCGGCGTCGATCGGCTAGCGCCTCCGCGTCGCGTCAGACCCGCGAAGCCGCGCCGCTCCGGCTAGCGCCTCCGCGTCGCGTCCTGCACCTCGCCGACGAGCTCCTCGATGATGTCCTCGAGGAACACGACGCCGCGGGTGGCGCCCTCCTCGTCGAAGGCGCGCGCCACGTGCAGGCCCGAGCGGCGCATGATCGTCAGCGCATCCTCGAGCTCCGCATCGCGGTAGACGGAGACGAGCTGGCGGATGCGCTTCGGCGGCACCGGCTCCTCCGATTCGTCGTCGTCGACGTCGATGACGTCCTTGAGGTGCACATAGCCGGTCGGCTCGCCCGCCTCGTCGACGAGCACGTAGCGGCTGAAGCCGTGCTGCGCGACGGCCCGCTCGACATCCGCCGGCGAGGCGTCCTCGGGCAGGGTCACGAGCTGCGGCATCTGCACCGCGATGTCGCGCACGGTCTTCTCCGTGAACTCGAAAGCGTTGCTGAGCGCGCCGGTGGTGTCGCTGAGCAGGCCCTCGCGGGTGGAGGTCGCGACGATCGTCGCCACCTCATCCACTGTGAAGGCGCTCGCCGCCTCGTTCTTGGGCTCGATGCGGAACAGCCGCAGCACGCCGTTCGCCGTCTCGTTGAGCAGCCAGATGATCGGCCGGAACACGGTCGACACGAACACCAGCGGCGGCGCGAGCAGCAGCACGGCACGGTCGGGCACCGAGAAGGAGAGGTTCTTCGGCACCATCTCGCCGAAGACCACGTGCAGGAACGAGACCACGGTCAGCGTGATGATGAACGCGACCGTCGTGATCACGCCCTCGGGCAGCGGGGTGAGCCCCAGCGGGACCTCGAGCAGGTGGTGGATGGCGGGCTCGGAGACGTTGAGGATCAGCAGCGAGCACACGGTGATGCCGAGCTGGCTCGTCGCGAGCATCTGCGTCGCGTGCTCCATGGCCCACAGCGCGGTGCGGGCGGAGCGCGAGCCGGCCTCGGCGCGCGGCTCGATCTGGGAGCGGCGCGCGGAGATGACGGCGAACTCGGCGCCGACGAAGAAGGCGTTGACGAGCAGCAGGATGGCCAGCCACACGATGCCCAGGACGTCGCTCATGCGCGGCCTCCCTTCGGAGTCGACCCCGCGGCGCCGGCCGGACCTGCGCCCTCGGTGCCGCCCGTGGTGCCGGTCGTCTCCGGGGCGGACTCCTCATCCACCCGCGGGGTGAAGCGCACCCGGTCGATGCGCCGGCCGTCCATCCGCTCGACGCGGAAGACGCCGGCCTCGACCTCGACCGTGTCGCCGACCTGCGCCAGGCGGCCGAGCTCGCTCATGATCCAGCCGGCGACGGTCTCGTACGGGCCGTCCTCGGGCACGGTCACGCTGGCGCGCTCCTGCAGCTCGTCGGGGCGCAGGGCGCCCGGGAAGGTCAGCCAGCCGCGACTGCGCACCACGTCGGCGCGCGAGCGGTCGTGCTCGTCCGACACCTCGCCGACGAGTTCCTCGACCAGATCCTCGAGCGTGACGACGCCCGCGGTGCCCCCGTATTCGTCCATGACGACGGCCATCTGGTAGCCGCGACCCCGCAGCTCGCCGAGCAGCGAGTCGAGACCCATCGTCTCGGGAACGCGCAGGGCCTCGGTCTGCAGCGCCGACACCGGCACCTGCTCGCGCCGGTCGCGCGGCACGCTCACGGCCTGCTTGAGGTGCACGACGCCGACGACGTCGTCGATGTCATCGTCGATGACCGGGAAGCGCGAGTAGCCGGTGCGGCGGGCGAGCCGGATGACGTCCTGCGCCGACTGCGTGCGGTCGATGCTCGCGACGCGCGGACGCGGCGTCATAGCGTCGGACGCCGAGTGCTCGGAGAAGGCGAGGGTGCGCGACAGCAGCGTCGCCGTCTCGCGATCGAGCGCCCCCTCCGAGGCGCTGCGGCGCAGCAGGCTGCGCAGCTCCTCGGCGGTGCGGGCGGAGCTCAGCTCCTCCTTCGGCTCGATGCCGATGCCGCGCAGGATCGCGTTCGCCGTGTTGTTGAGCAGCGCCACGAAGGGCTTGAAGACGAGCGTGAAGCCCACCTGGAAGGGGATCACGATCTTGGCCGTCGCGCGCGGCACGGCGATGGCGAAGTTCTTCGGCACGAGCTCGCCGAGGATCATCGAGAGCAGCGTCGCCACGATGATCGCCACGACCGTCGCGATCGGCGCGACCGCCGGCTCCGGCAGGCCGATCGCGGTGATGACGGGTTCGAGGTAGTGGCTGAACGCCGGCTCGAGGGTGAAGCCGGTCAGCAGCGTGGTCAGCGTGATGCCGAGCTGCGCGCTCGAGAGGTGGGTCGAGGTGACCTTGAGCGCCCCGATGACCGGGTTCAGCATCCCCTCGCCCTTGTCGCGGCGCTGCTCGAGGTCGGCGCGGTCGAGGTTGACGAGCGAGAACTCGCTCGCCACGAAGAAGCCGGTGCCGATGGTCAGCAGCACGCCGACGATCAGGAGGATCCACTCGTAGGTCACGCGCGATCACCGCCCGGAGCGGACGCGGCACGACGAGGGTGCGCGCTCGAGCGCGCGCCGGGATGGTGGGAGGAGGGGCTGGGCGAAGATGGAGGGTCGTCCATGATTGCGGCAACTATAGCGGCGCGTCTCACCACGAGACCGGCAGCGCCTTGCCCTCCTCGTAGCCGGCCGCGCTCTGCACACCGACCACGGCCCGATCGCGGAACTCGGCCAGACTCGTCGCTCCGGCGTAGGTGAACGAGCTGCGCACGCCGGAGGTGATCATGTCGAGCAGGTCCTCGAGCGACGGGCGCAGCGGGTCGAGGTAGATCTTCGAGCTCGAGATGCCTTCGGCGAAGAGCTCCTTGCGGGCGAGCTCCCAGGGGTCGAGTCGGCCGAAGCGGGCGTGCACGGCCTTCGTCGACGCCATGCCCCAGCTCTGCTTGTACGAGCGGCCGTCGGCGTCGGTCTCGAGCTCGCCCGGCGCCTCCACGGTGCCCGCGAACCAGGAGCCGACCATGACGGATGCCGCGCCGGCAGCCAGCGCGAGCGCCACGTCGCGCGGGTAGCGCACTCCCCCGTCGGCCCAGACCGCGGCGCCGAGCTCGCGGGCCGCCTCCGCCGTCTCGAGAACCGCCGAGAACTGCGGCCGCCCGACCGCGGTCATCATTCGCGTCGTGCACATGGCGCCCGGTCCGACGCCGACCTTGAGGATGTCGGCGCCGGCGTCGACGAGGTCGCGCACGCCGTCGGCGGTGACGATGTTGCCGGCCGCGACCGGGATGCCGAGCTTCAGATCGCTCACGGCCGTCAGCGCCCGCAGCATCTGCTCCTGGTGCCCGTGCGCCGTGTCGACCACGAGCACGTCGACTCCGGCCGCGACGAGGGCGCGGGCCTTGGCCGCGACGTCGCCGTTCACCCCGACCGCCGCGGCGACGCGGAGGCGGCCGCCTGCGTCCAGCGCCGGCGCGTAGAGCGCGCTGCGCAGGGCGCTGCGGCGGCCGATCGTGCCGACCACCCGGCCGTGCTCGCGCACCGTCGCGAACTCGCTGCCCGCATCCACCAGCAGGTCGAAAGCGCGGCGCGGGGAGTCGATGTCGTCGGCGTCGAGCGAGACGACATCGGTCTGCACGAGATCGCCGAGCCGGGCGTCGGGCAGCGTGTGAGCGAGACGATCGGCGGGGATCGCCCCGACCTCGCGACCGTCGTCGCCCTCGACGACGACGCCGTAGCCGGGCAGCGTCGGCACCTGGGCACGCGCGTCGGCGGCCGTCTGCTCCTCGTGCAGGCGGATCGCCGTGTCCCAGCGCACCGGCTGCCGCTTGACCCAGCGGATCGCCGCGTCGAGATCCTGCAGCGGCAGGTCCTGCGGCAGCACGCCGAGCCCGCCGCGCCGGGCGAGCGACGCCGCGAGCCGCGGGCCGGTGACCGAGTTCATGTTCGCCGCGACGATCGGGATGGTCGCGCCGGTGCCGTCGTCGGGCGCGAGATCGACATCCAGTCGACTCGTCACCGACGACCTGCTGGGCACCAGGAAGACGTCCGAATAGGTCAGGTCATGGGCGGGCAGATCTCTCACGAACCGCATGCCCTCACGGTAACCGCAGAAACCCCCGAAAGTATCGGGCCGACACCCGGCTCTCGGCGTCGTCGCGGCCTGCGCGCGCGTTAGGCTGGGAGACGGTGCGACCGCTGTCGAGAGGCACTTCGGTCACACCGGAACCTGATCTATTCGCAGCGAACAAGTGAGAGTGGGCGGTCGGCTGTGTCGAGCCACGTGACCGGTGTTACTCCGGAGGGCGAATCCGGAGCGTTCGGAGCCAACGAATGGCTCGTCGACGAGTTGTATGAGCGGTACCTCGTCGACAAGGAGTCGGTGGATCGGAGCTGGTGGCCCGTGCTCGAAGCACGGCACGCCCAGGCCTCCGCCTCGACGTCCTCCGACCCGACGCCGACGACCTCGATCCCGATCGTGAGCGAGAGCGCGGCCCCGGCTCAGACCGAGGCCGCCCCGGCGCCGGCGGCGGCCCCCGCCGCGCAGCCCGCCCCGACCGCCGCCCCCGCGGCCGAGCCGGCGCCGACCACCGGCACCACCCCGATCTCGCGCACCACCTCGACGCAGCCGAAGCCGCAGCCGATCCCCGCCGACGCCCCGGCCGCGACGCCCGCTGCCGAGCAGCCCGAGACGACCGACATCGTCACCCCGCTGCGCGGACTCGCGAAGACCATCGCGACCAACATGGACGCCAGCCTCACGGTGCCGACCGCGACGAGCGTGCGCACCATCCCGGCGAAGCTGATGATCGACAACCGCATCGTCATCAACAACCACCTGCGTCGCGCCCGCGGCGGCAAGATCTCCTTCACCCACCTCATCGCCTGGGCGATGGTGCGCGCGCTCGAGGAGTTCCCGAGTCAGAACGTCTTCTACGACGAGGTCGACGGCAAGCCCTCGGTCGTCGCCCCGGCGCACATCAACCTCGGCATCGCGATCGACCTGCCGAAGCCCGACGGCACCCGTGCGCTGATGGTGCCCGGCATCAAGCGCGCCGACACCATGAGCTTCGGCGAGTTCATCGCCGCCTACGAGGACGTCGTCTCGCGCGCCCGCAAGAACAAGCTGACCGCCGCCGACTTCCAGGGCGTCACGATCTCGCTGACCAACCCGGGCGGCATCGGCACCGAGCACTCGGTGCCGCGACTGATGAAGGGGCAGGGCGCCATCATCGGCGCCGGCGCCCTCGAGTACCCGGCCGCGTTCCAGGGCTCCGCTCCGAAGACGCTCGCCGAGCTCGGCATCGGCAAGACGATCACGCTGACCTCGACCTACGACCACCGCGTCATCCAGGGCGCCGGCTCGGGCGAGTTCCTCAAGAAGGTTCACGAGCGCCTCATCGGCCAGCACGACTTCTACGAGGAGATCTTCGCCGCGCTGCGCATCCCCTACGACCCGATCCACTGGGCGGCCGACATCAACGTCGACCTCTCCGAGCGCGTCGGCAAGACCAGCCGCGTGCAGGAGCTCATCAACTCCTTCCGCGTGCGCGGCCACCTCATGGCCGACATCGACCCGCTCGAGTACCAGCAGCGCTCGCACCCCGACCTCGACATCGCGACGCACGGGCTGACCTTCTGGGACCTCGATCGCGAGTTCGTGACCGGTGGATTCGGCGGCAAGCGCTCGGCGCTGCTGCGCGACATCCTCGGCGTGCTGCGCGACTCGTACTGCCGCACCGTCGGCGTCGAGTACATGCACATCCAGGACCCGGAGCAGCGTCGCTGGTTCCAGGAGCGCCTCGAGCGCCCCTACGAGAAGCCCGGCCACGACGAACAGCTCCGCGTGCTGTCGAAGCTCAACGAGGCCGAGGCCTTCGAGACCTTCCTGCAGACGAAGTACGTCGGCCAGAAGCGCTTCAGCCTCGAGGGCGGCGAGTCGCTCATCCCGCTGCTCGACGAGATCCTGCAGGGCGCCGCCGAGGAGGGCCTCGACGAGGTCGCGATCGGCATGGCGCACCGCGGTCGCCTCAACGTGCTCACCAACATCGCGGGCAAGACCTACGGTCAGATCTTCCGCGAATTCGAGGGCACCCAGGACCCGCGGATGCAGCACGGCTCCGGCGACGTGAAGTACCACCTCGGCACCGAGGGCACCTTCACGGCGGCCGACGGCTCCGAGGTCGCCGTGTACCTCGCCGCGAACCCCTCGCACCTCGAGGTCGTCGACGGCGTCCTCGAGGGCGTCGTGCGCGCCAAGCAGGACCGCAAGGGCGACGGCCAGTACTCGACCCTGCCGATCCTCGTTCACGGCGACGCGTCGATGGCCGGTCAGGGCATCGTCGTCGAGGCCCTGCAGATGTCGCAGCTGCGCGCCTACAAGACCGGCGGCACCGTGCACGTCGTCGTCAACAACCAGATCGGATTCACGACCTCGCCGCTCGACGCGCGCAGCTCGCTGTACTCGACCGACGTGGCGAAGACCATCCAGGCGCCGATCTTCCACGTGAACGGCGACGACCCCGAGGCCGTCATCCGCGTCGCGGAGATCGCCTTCGACTACCGGCAGAAGTTCAAGCGCGACGTCGTCATCGACCTCGTCTGCTACCGCCGCCGCGGTCACAACGAGGGCGACGACCCGTCGATGACGCAGCCGCTCATGTACAACCTCATCTCGGCGAAGCGCTCGACCCGCACCCTCTACATGGAGGCGCTCATCGGTCGCGGCGACATCACGCAGGAGGAGTACGAGGCGACGCACCAGGACTTCCAGGACCGCCTCGAGCGCGCCTTCGCCGAGACGCACGCCGCCCAGACCGGCACCCTGCCGGTCATCACGGGCGACGGCGCCGCCGAGCGCGACCTGGAGCGCCCCGGCGCCCAGCAGAACGAGGTCGACCGCGCCGGCGAGCCCGCCTCGACCGCCGTCGACGAGAGCGTCGTGCAGCTGATCGGCGACGCGCACGTCAGCCCGCCCGAGGGCTTCGCGGTGCACCCGAAGCTGCAGCAGCTGCTCAAGAAGCGTCAGACCATGACGCGCGAGGGCGGGATCGACTGGGGCTTCGGCGAGCTGCTCGCCTTCGGCTCGCTGCTGACCGAGGGCACCCCGGTGCGTCTGGTCGGCCAGGATGCGCGTCGCGGCACCTTCTCGTCGCGCCAGGCGGTCTTCCACGACCGCGAGAACGGCCAGGAGTGGCTGCCGCTCGGCAACCTCGCCGACAACCAGGCGAAGTTCTGGATCTACGACTCGCTGCTGAGCGAGTTCGCGGCCCTCGGCTTCGAGTACGGCTACTCGGTCGAGCGCCCCGACGCGCTCGTGCTCTGGGAGGCGCAGTTCGGCGACTTCGTCAACGGAGCCCAGACGGTGATCGACGAGTTCATCTCGGCCGCCGAGCAGAAGTGGAACCAGCGCTCGAGCGTCGTGCTGCTGCTCCCCCACGGCTACGAGGGCCAGGGACCCGACCACTCCTCGGCGCGCATCGAGCGCTTCCTGCAGCTCGCGGCGGAAGACAACATGACGATCGCGCGTCCGTCGACGCCGGCGTCCTACTTCCACCTGCTGCGCCGTCAGGCCTACGCCCGTCCGCGCCGTCCGCTCATCGTCTTCACCCCGAAGTCGATGCTGCGTCTGCGCGGCGCGACGAGCGACGTGTCGGCGTTCACCTCGGGTCGTTTCGAGCCGGTGATCGACGACGCGCGCATCCAGGATTCCGGTGCGGTCAAGCGCGTGCTGCTGCACGCCGGCAAGCTGCACTACGACCTGATCGCCGAGGCGGAGAAGCGCGAGACGGGCGACCAGATCGCCTTCGTGCGGCTCGAGCAGTTCTACCCGCTGCCGACCGAGCAGGTGCGCGAGGTCATCGCCCGCTACCCCTCGGCCGAGCTGGTGTGGGTGCAGGACGAGCCCGAGAACCAGGGCGCCTGGCCGTTCGTGAACCAGGAGCTCGCCCCGCAGCTCGACCGCCCCATCCGGGTGGTCTCGCGTCCCGCGTCGGCCTCGCCGGCCGCGGGCTCGACGAAGCGCAGCGCGGCCGAGCAGGCCGAGTTCGTGGAGCGCGCCTTCCAGCTCGACTGAGCTGACAGGGCGCGGATGACGGCGCGGACGCGGAGACGATGGACCACGAGCTGATCCTGAGGTCTCTGCGCCGCGCCGTCGCCGCATCCCCCGATGACCGCGCCCTGCGCCGGCACCTGGCGCGCACGCTGATCGAGGCCGGCGGCGCCGACGAGGCGATCGCGCACCTGAGCACGCTGCTCGCCGCCGATCCCGCGGACGCCGAGTCGACGCAGCTGCTCGAGCAGGCTCTCGCGGCGTCGGTCGACGGCGCCGACGACGAACTCGACGAGGGAGCAGCCGACAGCGGGCAGGCCTCCCCCGACGCTGACTCGGTCGTCTCCGACGATCCCATCCCCACCGCAGACCCGCTGACCGCGAGCTCGTCGGCCGCCGCGTCGGACTTCGACTGGGCCGCCGCCGAGGCGCAGGTCGACGGACTCGTCGATCCGATGTTCGTCGGCGACGACGGCGACGCGCCCGACACCGCCGCCTTCGACGTCGAACGCAGCGGGCTCACCCTCGCCGACGTCGGCGGCATGCAGCACGTCAAGGAGCGCCTGAACGCCGCCTTCCTGGCGCCGATGCAGAACGAGGAGCTGCGCCGGCTCTACGGCAAGAGCCTGCGCGGCGGCCTGCTGCTCTACGGTCCGCCGGGGTGCGGCAAGACGTTCCTCGCCCGCGCGGTCGCCGGCGAGCTCGGCGCGTCGTTCATCTCGGCCGGCGTCGCCGACATCCTCGACCAGTACCTGGGCACGAGCGAGCGCAACCTGCACGAGCTGTTCGAGCTCGCGCGCCGCAACGCGCCCTGCGTCGTGTTCCTCGACGAGCTCGATGCGCTGGGCGTGCGCCGCACGCAGACGCGGCACAGCGGCATGCGCAACATCGTCGTGCAGCTGCTGCAGGAGCTCGACAGCATCGGCGCCGACAACGAGGGCGTCTTCGTGCTCGCGGCGACGAACCAGCCGTGGGACATCGACCCCGCGCTACGCCGCCCGGGGCGCCTCGACCGCACGCTTCTCGTGCTGCCGCCCGACCAGGATGCGCGGGAGGCCGTGTTCCGCGTGCACCTGCGTGACCGCCCCGTCGAGGCGATCGATCTCGGCGAGCTCGCGCGCCGCTCCGACGGACTCACGGGCGCCGACATCGCCTACGCCACCGAGCTCGCCGCCGAGCGGGCTCTGCTCGACAGCGTTCGCACGGGCACGGCCCGGATGATCGGCATGCCCGACCTGGTGGCGGCGCTGCGCGAGGTGCGGCCGTCGACAGGAGCCTGGCTGGATGCGGCGCGCAACGTCGTCCTGTTCGGCGACGACGACGGCACCTTCGACGAGCTGCGCGGCTACCTCAAGAAGTCGAAGCGCCTGTGAGCGACCGCCTCGACCGCGCGCAGGCGCTGCTCGCGGCCGGTCGTCCGCACGACGCCCTGCAGGAGATCGGCGCGCACCTGCGCGAGTTCCCCGACGATCCGTGGGCGATGCTCGTCGCGGCCGACGCGTACCGGCAGACCGGCCGCGCCGAAGAGGCGCTGCGGATGGCGCAGACGGCGGTGTCGCGCGTGCCCGATGACGCCGACGCGTGGCGCGTGCTCGCCCACGCGCAGGCCGGAACCGGGCGGCACCGCGAGGCGCTCGAGTCGGCGATCCGCTGCGCCGATCTCGCACCTCAGGAATGGGCGAGCCACGCGACGGTCGCCGTGATCGCGACCGAGATCCCGAGCCGGCGCGACATGGCCATCCAGGCCGGCACGACGGCCTGCTCGCTCGCGCCGAACGAGCCGCAGGCGCATTTCGTGCTCGGGAACGCCTACCTCGAACGGCAGAACTGGCGGGCCGCCGAGCACGAGTACCGCGCGGTTCTCGCCCTCGACCCGCACGACGAGGGCGCACAGCACAATCTCGCGGTCGTGCAGCTGCAGCGCGATCCGGCCGGCGCCGCACTCGAGCTGTCGCGCCTGAGCGCGGTGGATGCGGCCGGCGGCCTCGCCCGCCACAACCTCCTGGTCGCTCTCGGCAACCTCGTCACGCAGGCGCACGCCGTGATCTTCTTCGGGCTGTTCCTCGCCGTGCAGGTGCTGCGCTTCGGCGATCTGCCGCGGGACGCGGCCCGGGTTCTGCTCATCCTGCTCGGACTGTCCGCGCTCGGCGGCACCGTGTTCCTCGCCGTGCGCGCCCGTCGGCGCCTCGGCTCGCGGTTCCGTCCGTTGGCGAAGCTCGTGCTGCACGCCGATCGTCTGCTGGCCGCGTGGGTGGTGCTGATGGGCGGCGCGCTGCTCGCGCTGCTGGTCAGCGGCGCGCTGCCGCCGATGGCATGGCCCTGGGCGATCGGCGTCGGCGGCTCGCTCGTGCTCACGAGCGTCATCCTCGGCGTCGTGCGGCGTCGTCGACAGCGACGGCGCCGCGAGGCCCTCAGCGCGTGAGCCGCCGGGCGCCGTGAGCGCCGGGCGACGGACGCTCAGACGTGTGCGTTGAGACGCGCGAGGATCGACTCGCGCAGCTCCTCCGGAGCCTTCTCCTGGCAGGCGCTGCGCACTCTCTGCATGAGCGTCAGCCCGACAGCTGCCTCGGTCTCGCACTCGACGCATCCCGCCAGGTGCTCCGAGACGTCCTTGAAGTCGTCATCGCTCAGCTCACGGTGCAGGAACTCCTCGAGCTCCGCCTTCGCTTTGTCGCAACCGCAGTCGGTCATCGTCCTCTCCTCGGGGTGTCAGCGACGACGAATCCGCGGTCGCGTGCGTAGTCGGCGAGACGCTCGCGCAGCAGGCGGCGTCCACGGTGCAGTCGGCTCATGACGGTGCCGACCGGGGTCTTCATGATGTCGGCGATCTCCTGGTAGGCGAATCCCTCGACGTCGGCGAGGTAGACGGCCATGCGGAAGTCCTCCGGGATCGACTGCAGCGCCTCTTTGACGTCGCTGTCGGGCAGATGATCGATCGCCTCGGCCTCGGCCGAGCGGGTGGTGCGACCCTGCGTGAGCGATTCGGCCGAGCCGAGCTGCCAGTCCTCGAGCTCGTCGATCGCGTTCTGGTACGGCTGCCGCTGGCTCTTGCGGTAGCTGTTGATGAAGGTGTTGGTGAGGATGCGGTAGAGCCACGCCTTGAGGTTCGTGCCCTGGCGGAACTGCGCGAAGGCGCTGAACGCCTTGACGAAGGTCTCCTGCACGAGGTCGCCGGCGTCGGCCGGGTTGCGCGTCATCCGCAGCGCCGCGGCATAGAGCTGGTCCATGAAGGGCAGCGCCTGCTCTTCGAACAGCCGACGCAGCTCCTCGGGCGGGAGCGCGCTGCGCAGCCGTCCGTTGAGGTCTTCGTCGACGCCGGCGAGGTCGTCGTCGTGCTCGGTCTCCGCCGTCGCGTCGCCATCGGTCGTCGTCGTCGCGTCATCGCGATCGACGTCGCCCGGCTGCTCCGCCGCGTCGTCGGAGAAGTCGCTGTCGAGCTCGTCGTCGACGAGTTCTGAGTCGTCCCTGTTCATCGGCGACGAGTCTACTTCCGCACGCCCGAGCACTCGGGTCGGGCGGGGGGCTTCGAGTACAGCCACGGGCGCTCCTCCTCGCCCGGGATGGCGGGCGATATCCTGGTGAACCGATGCAGCTCTCCACCTATTCCGCGCCCGACTTCGATCCCTACGGCGACCGCGCCCCCGAGCAGCCGGAGCCCGGCCCCTGGGCGGCGCCGACGGCGACCGGTCCGCTGGATGCCCGGCTCACGCTGCCGGGGTCGAAGAGCCTGACGAACCGCGAGCTCGTACTCGCCGCTCTCGCCGACGGCCCCTCGCTGCTGCGGCGTCCTCTGCACTCGCGCGACTCGGCGCTGATGATCGAGGCGCTGCGCGAGCTCGGGGTGCAGATCGACGAGGTGCCCGGCGACGGCGACTTCGGGCCGGATCTGCGCATCACTCCCCCGGACGAGCTGAGCGGCTCGAGCTCGATCGACTGCGGCCTCGCCGGCACGGTCATGCGCTTCGTCCCGCCGCTCGCGGCGCTCGCTCTCGGCCCGGTCGTCTTCGATGGCGACCCTCACGCCCGCAAGCGCCCCATGCGCACGACGATCGACTCGCTGCGAGCGCTCGGCGTCGACGTGGCCGACGAGGGCCGCGGCGCGCTGCCTTTCACGGTGCACGGCACGGGTCGCATCGAGGGTGGCGAGCTCGAGATCGACGCCTCGGCGTCGAGCCAGTTCGTCTCGGGCCTGCTGCTCGCGGCCCCGCGCTTCGAGCAGGGCCTCACGCTACGCCACACGGGCGAGCGTCTGCCGAGCATGCCGCACATCGAGATGACGATCGCGACGCTCGCGGCCCGGGGCGTCCAGGTGACCTCGCCCGAGCCGGGCGTCTGGATCGTGCCGAACGCGCCCATCCACGCGCTCGACGTCGACATCGAGCCCGACCTCTCGAACGCGGCCCCGTTCCTCGTCGCCGCGCTCGTCGCCGGCGGCACCGTCACGATCGACGGCTGGCCGGCCTCCACCACGCAGGTCGGCGACCACCTGGCCGAGATCCTGCCGCGCTACGGCGCCGCCGTGCACCGCGCGGGTTCGAGCCTGACCGTCGACGGCGGCGTCGGCGTGCTCGGCGGCGCGCGCGTGCCCGCGGTCGACCTCGATCTCAGCGAGGGCGGCGAGCTCGCCCCCTCGATCGCGGCGCTGGCGGCTTTCGCCGACGGCGCCTCGTCGATCACCGGCATCGCACACCTCCGCGGACACGAGACCGACCGCCTCGCGGCTCTCGCGGCGCTGTTCGCCGACCTCGGCGGCCAGGTGACCGAGATCGACGACGGGCTCGCGTTCCGCGCTCAGCCGCTGCACGCCGGCCCGTGGCGCGCCTTCGACGATCACCGCATCGCGACGGCCGGGGCCATCGTCGGCCTGGCCGTCCCCGGCGTGACGGTCGACGACATCGGCGCGACCGCGAAGACGCTGCCGCAGTTCCCCGAGCTGTGGGAGCGGATGCTCGGCCTGCGCTCCGCGTCCGCGCCGAATCCGGCGGGGCTGCTCTGATCGCCGCGACGATCCCGGCGGCTCCGGGCGCCCCGACGGCGGGAGCGGCCGGATGAGCTGGCTGCCGCCCGACGAGGACGACGACGCGCTCGACGCCTGGGACGACTCCGCCTACCGTGCGCGCCCGAACCCGAAGGCGAACCGCCCGCGCACCAAGCGCCGCCCCGAGCACGCCGACGCCGCGATCGGTCGCGTCATCACGGTCGACCGCGGACGCTACGGCGTGCTCGTCGACGAAGACGGCGACCATGAGCGTGAGATCACCTGCACCCGCGCCCGCGAACTGCGCAAGGCCGCGATCGTCACGGGCGACGAGGTGGATGTCGTGGGCGACACCTCCGGCGACGAGGGCACACTGGCGCGCATCGTGCGCATCCGCCCCCGCCGCACGCTGCTGCGGCGCAGCGCCGACGACACGGACGCCGTCGAGCGCGTCGTCGTCGCGAACGCCGAGCAGCTGCTCATCGTCGTCGCCGCCGCGAACCCCGAGCCGCGCGCCCGCCTCGTCGACCGCTATCTGGTCGCGGCCTACGACGCCGGCATCCGCCCGATGCTGGTCGTGACGAAGACCGACCTCGCCGACCCGGCGCCGTTCCTGGCGAACTTCGACGGACTCGATCTGCCCGTCTTCACGAGCGCGAAGGGCGAAGCGCCGATCGCCGAGCTCGTCGAGGTGCTGCGCGACCGCGGCACCGTGGCGGTCGGGCATTCCGGCGTCGGCAAGTCGACGCTCGTCAACGAGCTCGTGCCCGGCGCGGGCCGGGCGACCGGGGTCGTCAACGCGGTCACGGGCCGTGGACGGCACACCTCGTCGTCGACGGTCTCGCTGCGGCTGCCCGACGGCGGCTGGATCATCGACACGCCCGGTGTGCGCTCCTTCGGCCTCGGTCACGTCGATCCCGACAACGTCATCCGCGGCTTCAGCGACCTCGCCGAGGTGGCTGAGGAGTGCCCGCGCGGCTGCACCCACCTCGCCGACGCGCCCGACTGCGCGCTGGATGATGCGGTCGAGGACGGACGGCTGACGCCCGAGCGCGTCGACTCGATGCGGCGACTGCTCGGCACGCTGCGCCCCGGCGTCTCCCGCGCGGAGTGAGCACCGGCGGTTCACCCCGCGCCGATAGCCTGACCGCATGACCGACTACAGCCTCGCCGACGACCTCGCCGTCGCGCTCTCGCTCGCCGCCGAAGCCGACCTCGTCTCGCTCGCCCGCTATCGCGCCGCCGACCTCGACGTCACCCTGAAAGCCGACCGCACGCACGTCACCGACGCCGACACCCGCGTCGAGAAGGTCATCCGCGAGCAGCTCGAGGCCGTGCGTCCGGGCGACGCGATCTTCGGCGAGGAGTTCGGCGGCGAACTCGGCGACGGCCGCGTCTGGGTCATCGACCCGATCGACGGCACCGCGAACTTCCTGCGCGGCGTGCCGATCTGGGGAACCCTGATCGCGCTCGTGGTCGACGGGGTGCCCCAGGTCGGCGTGGTGAGCTCTCCCGCCCTCGGTCGCCGCTGGTGGGGCGCGACCGGTCACGGCGCCTTCGTGCAGCAGCAGGACGAGGCGCCGCGGCGCATCCGGGTCAGCGACGTCGCGACGCTCGGCGAGTCCAACATCAGCTACAACTCCTTCCAGGGGTGGGATGCCGAGGGCCGCCTCGAGCAGCTCACGGCGCTCAATCGCGCGGTCTGGCGCAGTCGCGCGATCGGCGACATCTGGTCGTACATGCTCGTCGCCGAGGGCGCCGTCGACATGGCCGGCGAGTACGACCTCAAGCCCTGGGACCTCGCCCCGATCGCGCCGATCGTGCGCGAGGCGGGCGGTCGCTTCACGTCGCTCGACGGCGAGGACACGCTGAGCGCCGGCAGCGCGCTGGCGACGAACGGCCGCATCCACGACGCGGTGCTCGCGATCACGGCGCGCTGACGGGGCCGGGCGGCGGTCCGGATGCCGGGTCGACCGATCGGACGAGGCGAGTCGTCGGCGCGTCGCCAGGTAACACGGTCGCCTATAGGTGCCAGAACCGTGCATTATGAGTACGTGCTCGAATCGCTCCCCATCCTCGACCTGTCCCGCCTCGACGCCGGAGCGGAGCAGGCCGACGCCTTCCGCGCCGAACTGCGCCAGGTGACGCGCGACGTCGGATTCTTCTATCTCGTCGGCCACGGCATCGAGCAGCAGCTCATCGACGACGTGCTCGCCCTGTCGCGTCGCTTCTTCGAGTTGCCCGACGAGGCCAAGCTCGAGATCGAGAACATCCACAGCGCGCAGTTCCGCGGCTACACCCGCGTCGGCAAGGAGCTGACGGTCGGCCGTGTCGACTGGCGCGAGCAGACCGACATCGGCGCCGAGCGCCCCGTCGCCGAGGGCGACGAGGACTTCTGGCGCCTGCAGGGCCCGAACCTGTGGCCGACCGCCCTGCCCGAGCTGCGACCGGTCATCGAGCGCTGGATCGCCGAGCTGAGCGACCTGTCGCGTCGCCTGCTGCGCACCTGGGCCGTCGCTCTCGGAGCCCCCGAGGACTCCTTCGACGCGGCCTTCGGCGCCGATGACGCCTACCCGCTGCTGAAGATCGTGCGCTACCCCGGCAGCCCCGCCGGACGCGAGGGCCAGGGCGTCGGCGAGCACCGCGACGGCGGCGTGCTGACCCTGCTGCTGGTCGAGCCGGGCAAGGAGGGCCTGCAGGTCGAGCACGAGGGCGAGTGGATCGACGCCCCGGCTCTGCCCGGCGCCTTCGTCGTGAACATCGGCGAGATGTTCGAGCTCGCGAGCGAGGGCTACCTGCGCGCGACGCTGCACCGGGTGTTCTCCCCCGCCGAGGGCACCGACCGTATCTCGGTTCCGTTCTTCTTCAATCCCGCCCTCGACGCGCGTATGCCGCAGCTCACGCTGCCGCCCGAGCTCGCCGCCGAGGTGCGCGGCGTGACCGCCGACCCCGAGAACTCGAAGATCCTCGAGGTCTACGGCGAGAACGTGCTGCGCTACCGCCTCCGCGCCCACCCGAACGTCGCCGAGGTTCACCACCCCGACCTGGTGGCGGCGCGCGCGGCGGCGTCCGCCTGAGCCCGGCGGCGCGACGAACTGCGGTCGGCGACGCCGACCGGGCAGGCGCTCAGCCCCAGCTGAGCGCCGAGCGTGCGGCCCAGTAGTCGGCGGGAGCCTGCGTGAGGTCGGTGCCGAACGAGATCGTCGCCGGATCCAGCGGCGTCGCGCGCACGTTCTGAGCGAGCTGCTCGCGGGTCACGGCACCGAGCAGCACGATGTCGGCCCAGCTCTCGCCGAGCACCGCCCCGAGAGCGACCCCGTCGGCCGAGAGACCGGCCGCGTCGGCCGCGTTTACGAGAGTCGCCGGCGCCGCGCCCGGGGCGAGGCGCCCGTTCGCGAGCGATTCCTTCACGACGACGAGCCACCCCGCGTCGTGAGCCCGCGACAGCGCCGGGCCGGCCGAGGGCTCCAGCAGGTTCCACGTCGACTGCACGGCGCTGAACGGCGAATCGGGCAGGGCGAGCGCGCGATCGATCACGGCGCCCTGCTCGGCGCCGCTCGTCGAGAAGCCGATCAGCACGCCCTCGTCGGCGAGCTCGCGCAGCCGGTCCAGCAGCGGGGCGTCGTCGAGCGCGGGGCTGTCGGGCGTCAGCGAGTGGATCAGGTACACGTCCGGCGCGTCGCCGAGCGCTTCGAGGGTCTCGGGCCACTGCCGCTCGAACTGCGCGAGGCTGTGCTCCTTGCGCTCGTGCACCGCCGCATCCATCCGCCAGTCGCCGACGTAGGCGTAGCCCCACTTCGACCCGATCGTCAGCTCCTCGCGCCGACCCGGATGCGCGGTCAGCCACGCACCCAGGAACTCCTCGGCCCGGCCGTACGAGCGCGCGGCGTCGAAATAGCGGACACCGGCGTCCCAGGCGGCGTCGAGCAGGTCGTGAGCGTGTGCGCGCATCCACTCGACCGTGCGGTGCTCCGGGTCGCCGAGATCCGCGTCACGGTGCACGGTGATGTACGCGGGGCGGCCGAGCGCTGCGAGGCCGAGCCCCAGACGGTCGACGGCGGAGGCGGGTTCGGTCACGACAGATCCAGACGTCAGGGTGCGACGGCGACAGCGCGACGGCGGCGCAGACGGCCGCGGCACGGAGAAGCCGGCGAACCCCACAACGCGCGACACGACCGGTGGTGGAGATGGGGGGAATCGAACCCCCGTCCACTGCTGCAAGGCTGCGCCTTCTACGGGCGTAGTCCGTGGAAGCGTTCTGCTCGGCCCCGATCTTTGTCACGAACGCCTAGATCGACGGGCCCAGTCTCAGTGCAAGTCCCGCGGTGCCCTGAGACACGACACCGCAGCAAGCCCTCTAGCTGACGCCAGGGTCCGGGGCGAAGGCGAACCCGGTCTGACGGACTTTCAACCCTGCTTAGGCAGCGAGGGCGAAGTCGGTGCGCTTGGAATTGGCACCTATAGGTTGCGGAGAGCGTTAACGAGATAACCCCGCATCCTCGGCCCGCTTCTCGCAGGGTCACAGGCAATGTCGAAACCGATCATCCCCGTGCCGCACAACCACCGCCGTCTCGAGCGATCGAGAGAGCGGATGCTGCGGGCCATGTCGCGCGCTGTGGAGTTGCCAAGTCCGCCCGGGAACCGAGCGGCCTCCCAGTCTAAGCGCACACTGCGGACATCCGCACGGTCGGTGCGAGGATGACCCCATGAGCGACGTCACGATCACGGTGCAGGGCGAGCACGAGACCTGGTTCGAGGCGGAGCGGGCCACGCTCGAGATCGCGATCTCCTTCGACGGTCCGCGCCGCGACGAGGTCCTGCGCCGCGCGACCGAGCTGGCCGATCGCGTGGCGGCGACGATCGAGCCGCTGCACGCTTCGGGGGCGGTGACGCGCTGGTCGGCGGATCGCGTGAACGTGAGCGCGCAGCGCCCCTGGAACAACCAGGGCAAGCAGCTGCCGCTCGTGCATGCCGCGAACGTCGGCGTGCAGGCCCGGTTCCGCGACCGCGACGCTCTGACCTCCGTCGTGAACGCGCTCGCCGACGTGGAGGGCGTGCAGATCTCCGGCATCAGCTGGGACCTCTCCGGCGAGACGCGGCGCGCCGCCCTCGCCGAGGCGCAGACGGCCGCCGTGCGAGCCGCCGTCGCCAAGGGCGAGATCTACGCCCGCGCCGCCGGGCTCAGCACGGTCGTCCCCGTCGCGATCGCCGACGCCGGGATGCTCGCCGCCGGCGGCGCGACCGGGGCCGGGGGCGTGTTCCCCGGCGGGGCGGTGCCGCGGATGGCGCGGGCCGTGGCCGACAGCGCAGGGGGCGCCGCCGGCTTCGATCTGGTGCCCGAGCGCATCCGCATCGTCGCCCAGGTGGATGTGCGGCTCAGCGCGAGCTGACGACCGCCGCGTCGGCCTCCCGGCTCAGGCCGCGCCGGTCGCGACCGGACGCTCCGGGTCGTTCGACCACTGCGACCACGACCCGGGGAACAGCGCCCCTCGACGCCCGGCGAGCTCGAGCGCGAGCACCACGTGCGCGGCCGTGACACCGGATCCGCAGTAGACGCCGATCTCCGCATCCTCGGTCGCGCCGATCGCGTCGAAGCGCGCCACGAGACGGTCGGAGCCGAGGAAGCGGGCGTTCTCGTCGAGGTTGCCGGCGGTCGGCGACGACAGCGCGCCCGGGATGTGACCGGCGCGCGGATCGACCGGCTCCTGCTCGCCGCGGAAGCGCTCGGGGGCGCGCGCATCGAGCAGCACGCCGCGCTCGGGGAACGCCGCGGCCTCGTCGATCGTCAGCTGGGGCATGCGATCCCAGCCGATCTCGATCGTGCCGTCGTCCGGCAGCGTGCCCTCGCCACCCTCGAGCCGACCGCCCGCCTCGCCCCACGCGCGCAGCCCGCCATCGAGCACACGCGCGGTGGGGATGCCGGCGTTGCGCAGCATCCACCACATCCGCGCCGCCGAGACGCCGTGCGCCTGGTCGTAGACCACGATGTCGTCGCCGGCGTCGACGCCGAGCCGGCGCAGCAGCGCCTGGAAGCGCTCGCGCGTGGGCAGCGGGTGCCGGCCGCGCTCAGGCGACGGCGGGTCGGCGAGGTCGGTCTCCAGGTCGACGAAGAGGGCTCCGGGGATGTGCCCGCCCAGGTAGCGCTCGTGCCCGTCGTGGGCGCCGAGCTGCCAGCGCGCATCCACGATCACCGGGGCGCGCCCGGAGCGCAGCCTCTCGAGCAGTTCCTCGGCCTCGATCAGCGGTGACGCCATCGTCACTCCTCCCCTGGTTCGCGCAGCGGCGACGTCGTCGCGGCTCCGGCACGAGAATCCTCCCGCGTCGATCCTGTGCTCGCGCTGTCGGCGCGCTGAACGTCGCCATCGCCGTCGATCTCGGCGGCATCCCGGACCCGGGATCGCGCGCGCGAGACCTGGTCGGCGATCGCGAAGATCAGCGCCAGCACGACGAAGCCGACCGTCACGAAGCCCACCGAGCGGTAGGCGTCGTGGTACACCTCGATGCGGGCCCCGCTCTCGCCCGCGATGATCGCGTAGAACACGGCCGTGCCGGTCGCGAGCCCGATCGCGGTGCCGACACGCTGTCCGAGCTGGCCGATCGACCCGGCGACGCCGCCCTCGGCCACCGGCACCTCGGCGAGCGTGAGCGTCTGATTCGGCGAGATGACCGCACCGCCGCCGATGCCCGCCACGAACAGCGCGGCGGCCATCCCGAACGGCGCGAGCTCGGGCGGCAGCAGCACCGCGAGCGTGATCTGGCCGACGAACCCGATCACCACGATCACGAGCCCACCGAGCACGAGCGGACGCCCGATGCGGCCGACGAGACGACCGCTGATCCAGGCGCTGAACGCCGAGGCGATCGCGAAGGGGATCGTGATCATGCCCGCGAAGACGGGCTTCAGCTCCAGGCCCTGCTGCAGGAACAGCGTGACGGTCAGGAAGGTCGCCGGCATGGCCGCGAAGTAGGCCGCGGCGATGAGGGTGCCGTTGCGGAAGCTCGCGCGACGGAACAGTCCGAAGTCGATCACCGGCGTCTTGCCCCGGGCGCGGTAGCGCCGCTCCCACAGAACGAAGGCCGCGAAGGCGAGCGCGAACACGATGAGGATGAGCCAGCGCGCGGGCGGGTCGTCCTTGCCCGTCGTGAGCACGAACGGCAGCATCAGCGCGAGCACGCTGACGCCGAGCAGCAGGATGCCGACCGGGTCGAGCGTCGACGACGCGGACGAGGCGCTGCGCTGACGACGCGGCAGCAGCCGCCAGGCGAGCACGAAGAGGATCACGGCGAGAGGCACGTTCATCCAGAACAGCAGCCGCCACCCGTTCTCGTCGCCGCCGATCAGGATCAGCAGCCCGCCGAGGGTCGGCCCGAGCGCGGTCGAGAGCCCGATGATCGCGCCGAAGAGACCGAAGGCGCGCCCGCGATCCGGGCCGACGAACAGCTGCTGCACGAGCCCGAGCACCTGCGGCATCTGGATGCCGGCGGCGATGCCCTGGATGATGCGCGCCACCACGAGCAGCTCGATCGACGGCACGAGCGCGCAGGCGAGGCTCGCGAGCGCGAACAGCGTGAGACCGACGAGGAACATCGTGCGCCGCGACTTCAGGTCGCCGAGGCGGCCCGACGGCACGAGCACGAGGCCGAAGGCGAGCGCGTAGCCGGCGACGATGAGCTGCAGCGAGGTCGGCCCGGCGTCGAGCGCCTTCTCGATCGACGGCAGGCCGACGTTCACCTTCGAGAGGTCGAGGATCGTCAGCGCCGCGACCGAGACGCAGACCGCGAAGGCGCGCCACGGGGATGCGGGCGGGCTGTCGGGGCGGGAGATCGCGTCGGGCTCGCTCATCGCATCCAGCCTAGAACCGGGGCCGCAGCGGGCACCGGCTTGTGCGGTCGCACACACAGCCCGCCCGAAGCTCGGCTCGACCGGGGGCTCTGTCGTAGCGTGGCCCCATGACTCTGCGTCTCGGCATCGTGGCCGACTACTCCGACGACTTCCGCGACATCGCCGCCGAGGTGGTGGAGGCCGAGAGGGTCGGGGTGGATGTCGTCGCCGCCGCCGAGGCCTACAGCTTCGACGCGGTCAGCCGCCTCGGGTACCTCGCCGCCGTCACGAGCCGGGTCACCCTGGCCTCGGGCATCATGCCGCTGTTCTCGCGCACGCCCACGATGATCGGGATGACCGCCGCCGGCCTCGACGACGTGAGCGGCGGCCGCTTCGAGCTGGGGCTCGGATCGTCGGGACCGCAGGTCATCGAGGGCTTCCACGGCGTTCCCTTCCACCGCCCTCTCGCCCGGCTGCGCGAGACCGTCGACGTGTGCCGTGCGCTGTGGCGTCGCGAGCCCGTCGTCTCCGACAGCCCGAACCACCCCATCCCGCTGCCCGCCGACCAGGGCACCGGACTCGGCAAGCCGCTCAAGCTCATCAACCACCCCCGCCGGGCGCGCATCCCGATCGCGATCGCCGCGCTCACGCCGAAGGCCGTCGCGCAGGCGGCGGAGATCGCCGAGAGCTGGATCCCGCTCTTCTACTTCCCCGGGCGAGCTCACCTCGCCTGGGGTGACGCGCTCGACGCCGGATTCGCACGACGGCCCGACGAACTCGGCGAGCTGGATGTGCAGGCGCAGGCGCCGGTGCTCATCGCCGACGACACCGACCAGGCGCTCGAGATCTACCGCGACCGCGTCGCGCTCTACGTCGGCGGCATGGGCGCGAAGGGCGCGAACTTCTACAACGACCTCGCCCGCCGCTACGGCTTCGTCGACGAAGCCGAGCGCATCCAGGAGCTCTACCTGGCCGGCGAGAAGAAGGCCGCCGCCGAGGCGGTGCCCGAGGAGCTGCTGCTCGGCACCTCGCTGATCGGCACCGAGTCGCACGTGCGCGAGCGCCTCGACGCCCTGGTCGACTCGGGCGTGACCACCCTGACCGCGCAGCCGATTGCCCCCGACCTGGGCGGACGCATCCAGCAGCTCGAGGCCCTGCGGGCGCTCATCGACGCGCGGTAGACGCGCCGGGCGTCGGCGAGACGCTACTCGCCGAGGTGCCTGCGGCTCGAGATCGCGCGCTCGGCCTCGCGGCGGTCCTGACGCTCGCGCAGGGTCTGCCGCTTGTCGTACTCGCGCTTGCCCTTCGCGACCGCGAGCTCGACCTTCGCGCGGCCCTCGCTGAAGTAGATCGAGAGCGGCACCAGCGTGTAGCCGCCCTCCTTCGTCTTGTGCGTGATCTTGATGATCTGGGCGCGGTGCAGCAGCAGCTTCCGCTTGCGGCGCGGGGCGTGGTTGTTCCAGGTGCCCTCGAGGTACTCGGGGATGTGCACCGCATCCAGCCACGCCTCGCCGCGGTCGTCGACGAAGCCGTAGCCGTCGACGAGCGACGCCCGCCCCTCGCGCAGCGACTTCACCTCGGTGCCGGTGAGCACGAGGCCCGCCTCGTAGGTGTCCTCGATGAGGTAGTCGTGGCGGGCACGACGGTTCGAGGCGACCACCTTGTTGCGGGTGCCTTCGTCCTTCTTGGCCATGCTCGCCTCCTGAGCTCGTGCGGACCGGGATGCCGACGACGACCGGAACGGTCGCAGTGCAGCCCGTCAGTCTAGCCCGAAGCTCGGATCCCGAGCCCGCTCCGCTACACGCGCAGGTAGCGGCGGATGGCCACGCTCGACGCGATCGCTGCGAGCAGCGCCCCGCCGACCAGGAGCACGGGCACGACGGTGGCCGCCGCATCCATGCCGATGAAGGCCGTGCCCGACAGCTGCTCGGCGAGGTAGCCCTGCACGAAGAACTTCACGAGCAGCACGATCGCGCCGCCGGCCAGCACCGATCCCACGAGCGCGGCGATCACGCCCTCGAGCACGAACGGCGTCTGGATGAAGCGGTTCGACGCGCCCACGAGTCGCATGATGCCGAGTTCGCGGCGCCGCGAGAACGCGCTGAGCCGGATCGTGGTCGCGATGAGCAGCACCGCCGCGACGAGCATGAGCGCTGCGATGCCGATCGCCGAGTAGCTGGCCGCGTTGAGGATCGCGAAGATCGGCTCGAGGTAGGTGCGCTGATCGACGACCTCGTCGACACCCGGCTGGTTCGTCAGGCTGTCGATGATGACATCCGACTGGTCGGGGTTCTTGAGGTTGAGCCAGTAGGCCTCGGGCAGGATGTCGGGCGTCGCCAGATCGACGACGTTCGAGTCCTTGAACTGCTGCTTGAAGTTCTTGAACGCCTGCTCGCGATCCTCGAAGCGGAAGTTCTTGATGTACGGGCTGAGCGTGTCGCCCTCGAGCTGCTGCTTGACCGAGGCGATCTGCTCCTTCGTCGCCGCCTGCTGGGCGCAGTTGGCCGAGGCCGAGACGTCGGTGCAGAGGTAGACCGCCACCTGGGCGCGGTCGTACCAGTAGCCCTTCATCTGCCCGATCTGCAGCTGCATGAGCATGGCGGTGCCGACGAAGGTCAGCGAGATGAAGGTCACCAGCACGACGCTGACGACCATCGAGACGTTGCGGCGCAGGCCCTGCCCGACCTCCGCGAACACGAGTCCGAGTCTCATCGGCCCTCCTCCCCGTCCTGCGACGGCGTTCGATCACCGCTGCTGCCGCGCTGGATGGGCAGGGTCGAGGTGGCACGGGACACCGCTTCGGCGAGGGCCTCGGCGGCGGTCATGGGCGCGTCGCCGCGGCGAGCCGCGGGCTGCTCGCCCGTGCTGGAGGCGGGCGCGGCGGTAGGCGTCGCCGCCGGGGCGGGCGCCGCGGCGGGAGTCGCGGCCGCGCGCGCGGCCGCCGGTGCCGGCGCGGTCGACGGGGTCTCGATGTCGGGCGCCTCGGTGACGCCGGAGGCGACCGGCGCGGCCGCGGCGACTGCCGCATCCACGCGGGGGTCCGCCTCGGCCGAGATGACCGGGAGCGTGCCCGTCATCGCCTTCTCGAAGAGCTCCTGATCGTGCTCGAGCGCCTGGATCGGCACGGCCTGCGTCTGGTACCCGCCCTCGCGCTCGTCACGCACGATGCGTCCGGCGACCAGCTCGATCACGCGACGCTGCATCTGGTCGACGATGCCGGCATCGTGCGTCGCCATCAGCACGGTCGTGCCGTTCGCGTTGATCGCCGAGAGCAGGGCCATGATGCCCGCGCTCGTCGCCGGGTCGAGGTTTCCGGTCGGCTCGTCGGCCAGGAGGATCGCCGGCTTGTTGACGACGGCGCGCGCGATCGCGACGCGCTGCTGCTCACCGCCGGAGAGCTCGTGCGGCATCCGGTTCTGCTTGCCGGCGAGGCCCACGAGCTTGAGGACGTCGGGCACCGCCTCCTGGATGAAGCCCTTGCTCTTGCCGATCACCTGCAGCGTGAAGGCCACGTTGTCGAACACGGTCTTGTTGTGCAGCAGGCGGAAGTCCTGGAAGACGACGCCGAGGTTGCGGCGGAAGTACGGGACCTTGCGGTTGGAGAGCGTGTTGAGCGTCTGCCCGAGCACGTGGACGCGCCCCTTCGAGGCGCGCTCCTCCTTCAGCACGAGGCGCAGGAAGCTCGACTTGCCGGAGCCCGAGGCCCCGACGAGGAAGACGAACTCGCCCTTGAGGATCTCGAGGTTCACGTCGTCGAGGGCGGGACGCTTCTGTCCCCGGTAGGTCTTGGTGACCGCGTCGAATCGAATCATGGCGGGTTCAGGCTAGGCACCCGGTCGACGGATGTCGGGCGCGACACCCCCGGCGCGGCGCATCCACGCCCCGTCTGGGGGTCAGTCGGGTCGGGAGCTGAGAGCGGCTCGCCGCTCGGGTCCGGTCAGTGGAGCGACCGATGCGCTCACGCGTCGAGGGAGCGGCTCGATCGGGGCGGCGGACCGGGCAGGATGGAGCCGTGGATGCGCCCCGCCCCTCCCCCACGCTGGCCCTGCTGCTGCGCGCCCGCGCCGCCGAGCTCGAGCTCGCGCGCGTGTTCGATCCGCACGGGCTGACGGTGCGCAAGCACGCCGTGCTGCGGGCGATCGCCGCGACGCCCGGGCTCTCGCCGCGCGAGCTCGCCCGCCGCGCCGGGGTGGATGTGCACGGGGTCGCCACACTCGTGCGGGCGCTGGTCGACGCGGGCCTCGTGCGCCAGCGCGAGCCGCGCAGCGTGCACACCGCGTATTACGCGGCCACGGAGCGCGGCGACCGCGCGCTCGACCGCATCGACGCGGAGCTCGCCCGACTCGATGACGAGCTGTTCCTCGGCGACGACGGCGCGGCGCTGGCCTCGGCGCTGCTCGTCGACGCGCAGCGACCCGAGCAGGAGCCGCAGGACTGAGGGCGCGCTGTGAGGGCGCGCGCGACAGAGCGGAGGCGGCCTCCGCAGTTCTAGCGTCGGCGTCATGACAGAGAAGACCTGGTTCATCACCGGCGCATCCAAGGGATTCGGCAAGGCCTGGGCGACCGCCGCCCTCGAGCGCGGCGACCGCGTCGCCGCCACCGCCCGCGACACCGCCGCCCTCGACGACCTCGTGGCGCGGTTCGGCGACCGCGTGCTGCCGCTGCAGCTCGACGTGACCGATCGCGACGCCGACATCGCGGCCGTCGACCGCGCCCACGAGCACTTCGGCCGGCTCGACGTCGTGATCAACAACGCGGGCTACGGCCACTTCGGCTTCGTCGAGGAGCTCAGCGAATCCGACGCCCGCGATCAGATGGAGACGAACCTCTTCGGCGCGCTGTGGGTCACCCAGGCCGCCCTGCCGCACCTGCGGGCGCAGGGATCCGGCCACATCATCCAGGTCTCGTCGATCGGCGGCATCTCGGCGTTCCCGCTCGTCGGCATCTACCACGCCTCCAAGTGGGCGCTCGAGGGGATCAGCCAGTCGCTCGCGCAGGAGGTGGCCGGCTTCGGCATCCACGTCACGCTCGTCGAGCCCGGCGCCTTCTCGACCGACTGGGCCGGCCCGTCGTCGCGCCACTCGGAGCAGCTGCCGGCGTATGCCGAGTTCCGCGAGAAGGTCATGGAGGGACGACGCTCGCGGTCGGCCGACCCGGGCTCGCCGGAGTCGTCGGCGGCCGCGATCCTGAAGATCGTCGACGCCGAGAAGCCGCCGCTGCGGGCCTTCTTCGGCGCCGCGCCGCTCGCGATCGCCGAGGCCGACTACGCCGGACGGCTCGCGAACTGGCGCGAGTGGCAGCCGGTGGCGCTGCTCGCGCAGGGCGAGCCCGGGTCGCCGGCGAGCTGAGGCGAGTCCGCCGCCGGCGGGTCGGCGACGCGGGGGCCGTGCGGCGATCCTCCCGCGGGTTCCTCCGCATGTCGGAGGTCTGCGCGACCCTGTGGGCATGAAGGCGATCCTCGTTCCCGGATTCTGGCTCGACGGCTCCTCGTGGAGCGACACCCTGCCCGCGCTCGAGGCCGCCGGCCACGAGCCCATCCCGATCACGCTCCCCGGCATGGGCGCCGACCGCGCCGATGCCGCCGCAGTCGCCCTCGACGACCAGGTGGATGCGGTGGTCGCCGCCCTCGACGCCGCGGCCGCCGACGGCGCGCCGGTCGCGCTCGTCGGCCACAGCGGCGGCGGCACCGTGATCGGAGTCGTCACCGACCGGCGACCCGAGCTCGTCGCCCGCGCCGTCTACGTCGACTCGGGTCCGCTCGCCGAGGGCGGCTCGATCAACGACGAGCTGCCGATCGAGGAGGGCGTGATCCCGCTGCCCGACTGGGGCTTCTTCGAGCAGGAGGAGCTGGCCGGCCTCGACGACGCGACCCTCGAGCGCTTCCGCGCGAGCAGCATCCCGACGCCGGCGCGCGTCGCGAACGACACGGTGCACCTCGATGACGAGCGGCGGTGGGCGGTGCCGTCGATCGTGATCGCCAGCACGATGTCGTCGGAGCTGCTGCAGCAGCTGATCGCGAAGGATCACCCCTACGTGCGCGAGATCGCGAAGCTCCGCGACGTGCGCTACATCGACCTGCCGACGGGGCACTGGCCACAGTTCAGCCGGCCCGCCGATCTCGGTGCGGCGCTGGTGGACGCGCTGAGCTGATCGCCCGGGTGCGGCTCAGCCGCGGCGCGACTCAGCCGTCGGGGCGATTCAGTCGTCGTCGTCGCGGCGCTTGCGCCAGCGGATGCCGGCGGCGATGAAGCCGTCGAGCTCGCCGTCGAAGACCGTGGCCGGGTTGCCGACCTCGTAGCCCGTGCGCAGGTCCTTGACGAGCTGCTGACCGTAGAGGAAGTAGGAGCGCATCTGGTCGCCCCAGCTCGCCGTGATCGTGCCGGCGAGCTCCTTCTTCTTGGCCGCCTCCTTCTCCTTCTGCAGCAGCAGGAGTCGGGTCTGCAGCACGCGCATCGCGGCGGCGCGGTTCTGGATCTGCGACTTCTCGTTCTGCATCGAGACGACGATGCCCGAGGGGATGTGCGTGAGGCGCACGGCCGAGTCGGTCGTGTTGACGCTCTGACCGCCGGGGCCCGAGGAGCGGAAGACGTCCACGCGGATGTCGCCCTCGGGGATGTCGACCTCGACGGCCTCCTCCATCACCGGGATGACCTCGACCGCGGCGAAGCTGGTCTGGCGCTTGTCGGCCGAGCCGAAGGGGCTGATGCGGGCGAGGCGGTGCGTTCCGGCCTCGACGCTGAGCGTTCCGAAGGCGTACGGCGCATCCACCTCGAAGGTCGCCGACTTGATGCCCGCGCCCTCGGCGTAGGAGGTGTCCATGACCTTGACCGAGTAGTCGTGCTTCTCGGCCCAGCGCAGGTACATGCGCATGAGCATGTCGGCGAAGTCGGTGGCGTCGTCGCCGCCGGCTCCGGAGCGGATCGTGACGACGGCGCCGCGGTCGTCGTACTCGCCGTCGAGCAGCGTCGTGACTTCGAGGTCGCCGATCGCCTTCGTGAGCGACGCGAGGTCGCGCTCGGCCTCGGCGGCCATCTCGGCATCGTCCTCGGCGAGCTCGGCGGCGACCTCGAGGTCGTCGAGACGACCCTCGATGTCGGTGACGCGGCGCAGCTCGGCCTGGCGGTGGCTCAGCGCGCTCGTGACCTTCTGCGCGTTCTCGGTGTCGTCCCAGAGGTCGGGCGCACCGGCCTGCTCGCTGAGCTCGTCGATCTGCTTCTGCAGCCGCTCGACGTCGACGACGGCGCGGATGTCGGCGAAGGTGGCCCGCAGCGCGGCGATCTGTTCGGGGAATTCAGGAGCGATCATGGCCGCCCCAGCCTACCCGCGCGTCGGCCCCGCGCCGCGCCGCGCCCGTGAGCCGGAGTAGCGTCGACGCGAGATGACCGAGACCGACACCGCTCCCGCGTTCCGGTGGCGCTCGGTGCTCGTCGTGGCGCTGCTGCCGACCGTGCTGTTCTCGATCGGCGAGGGCGCCGTGCTGCCGATCATCCCGGTGGTCGCACAGAGCCTCGGCGCCCAGCTCGCTCTCGCGGGGCTGATCGCCGCGATGATCACGCTCGGAACCCTGCTCGGCGACCTCCCGAGCGGTGCGATCGTGGCGCGCATCGGCGAGCGGAAGGCGATGATGGGCGCCGCCGTGCTGGCCGCGGTCGGCGGAGGCCTGTCGCTGCTGGCGCGCACGCCGCTCCTGCTCGGGCTCGGCATCCTGCTCATCGGCATCGCGACCGCGGTCTTCGCCCTCGCCCGGCATGCCTTCATGACGAGCTTCGTGCCGATCCGCTACCGGGCGCGCGCGCTGTCGTCGCTCGGCGGCACCTTCCGCTTCGGCTACCTCGTCGGCCCGTTCCTCACGGCCGGCATCATCCACCTGACCGGGCTCGCGGCGGCGGCGTTCTGGATCCACCTCTCCTGCTGCCTCGCCGTGATCGTGCTGCTCGCCCTCACGCGCGATCCGAGTGAGACCGTCGCCGCGGCGCGACGCGAGCACCGCGCTCGCGCGGGCCAGCCGCTCGAGACGGATGCGCTCGAGCTCGCCCCCGAAGGACTGTTCGCGACGCTGCGGCGCAACCGACGCGTGCTGCTGTCGCTCGGCTTCGGGTCGATGCTCGTCGCCGCGCTGCGCGCGAGCCGCCAGGTGATCCTGCCGCTCTGGGCGGTCGCGATCGGCATGCACGAGGCGGACGCCGCCGTGCTGATCGGCGTCGCCGGCGCCGTCGACTTCGCGCTGTTCTACCTCGGCGGTCAGGTCATGGATCGCTTCGGGCGGCTCTGGACGGCGGTTCCGTCGATGATCGGGCTCGGCCTCGGTCACCTCGCGCTCGCCGCGAGCGCGCCGTTCGGGTCGCCGGTGTGGTGGTTCGTCGCGGTCGCGCTGCTGCTCGCCGTCTCGAACGGGATCGGCTCGGGCATTCTCATGACGCTCGGAGCCGACCTCGCCGATCCGGCGCGCCCCGCCGCCTTCCTCGGAGCGTGGCGGTTCTGCAACGACAGCGGCGGTGCCGCAGCTCCCCTGCTGGTCTCGGCCGTGACCGCGCTCGCGGGACTCCCGGTCGCCGCCGCTCTGCTCGGCGTGCTCGGACTCACCGGGGCCGTCGTGCTGCGGGTGTTCGAGCCGCGCTACTCCTCCCGGCGCTGAGACCGGCCGGCAGCCCACTGCACGAGTTCGGCGCGGCGGCGCCCCGCCGTGAGCAGGATGAGCGCCGCCGGGATCGTCGCGAGCGCGCCGACGAGGGCGCCGAACGACGTCCAGGCAAGCACCGTCCACGCCGTCAGCGCCAGCACGACGACGGTGACGAGGAACAGCCAGCGTCGTCCGGTCAGGGCGAAGCCGAGCAGTCCGCCGAACAGGACGAGGGCGCGGACGATCGGCTCAGCCGGCGCGAGCGGGCTCGCGGAGCCGACGGTCGCGAACGCCAGCGCCGCGGCGAGCAGTACCGCGCCGCCCGCGATGACGCCCGGAGCGACCAGCGGCGCCGGCGGGGTCGACGGCGCGACGAAGCGGCGCCGACCGAACTCGTCGACCGCGGCATCGGCGCCGGCGTCGAACCCCGGCGCCCCAGCGCCCTGCTCCCGCGCCGCCGTGGCGATCAGCACCGCGCGCGCCTCCGTCAGCGCCGCGAGGTCGGCGGCGACCCGAGGATGGTCGAGCACGTCGGGATGGGTGGCTCGCGCCCGCAGGCGGAAGGCGCTCTCGATCTGCGTCCGACTCGCGTCGGGCGCGCATCCCAGCAGCTCCGACGCGGTGCGCACGTCCACGGCGTCAGGATACGTCGCCGGCGGCGTCGTGCGGGCGGCATACCCCGAGCTGCGGCTGCGAGCGCCAGCAGCTGCGTCAGCCGTAGACCGAGCGCGCCCGCGCGGTGACCTCGATCCTCAGTCCTTCGGGCACGGCGAGACTCAGCAGCGGCGGACGCCAGTAGCCCGAGAGCCGCACGACCGCGCTGCGCCCGTCGGGAGTCGCCGCCGATTCGAGCGCGGTGTCGTCGACCGGGCTCGGCGCCGAGGCCAGGTAGTCCTCGGCCGCGGCACGGACCCGGACGTCGTCGAGCTGCGGGCCCGCGCGATCCTCGCCGCCCTCGTCGTCGAGGTCGAAGGACTCGGCCGCGGCGAGCGCGGCCCCGTCGGCGACCGTGAAGAGGCGCTTGCGCTCGAGGTAGAGGGAGCTGGCGGCGGCCACCACCAGGATCAGTGCGAGCGCGAGGGCGGCGAAGGCCGCGATCAGTGGAAGCGTCGATCCGTCCTCGTCGCGCAGCCGGACGAGGAATCGCGGCCGCGCGACGGCGAGGCGCGCGTCGTCGGGCGCGACCGCACCGGGCCCGGTGCCGTCGCGCGGCGTCGCGAGGGTGTCGGCGTCGGGGCCGGGCTCTGACCGTCGGGATCGCCGATGCCGGGTGCTCATCCCTGCGCTCCGTGGAATCGGGAGACCGGCTGGGTCGCGATCGCGCGCATCGGGACACCGGCCGGCACCTCGGCGTCGAGCGCGACCGGGACGAGCGGCAGCGGAACCGTCACCTCGAGCGCGATAGCGACACTCGACCCCCGGGCTAGGCAGTCGTCGGGATCCGGATCGCAGGTCACGCGCACCGCGGCCGACGAGGGGTCGAGACCGTAGTCGGCGAGGCCGACCCGCACGGCACGGTCGGCCGCCGCCCGGGCGTCGTCGACGGTGTCGGCGCGCACGTAGACCCGGGCCGCCTGGCGTGCGGCGCCCTCGGCGGCGAATGCGCCCGCCTGCAGCTGTGCGAGGGCGATCACGAGGTACACGAGCGGGATCAGCAGCAGCATCCCCGCGGTCAGGAACTCGAGGGTCGCCGATCCGCCCTCTCGCCGCAGCGCGCCGAGCACGGGTGTCGCGCGGAGGTGCGACCGCAGCCATCGCGAGCGCGTGGGATTCCCCGCTCTCCGTGGGCGAGATCGCCGGCGCTCAGCGCGCTCAGAGCTGCTCAATCGCCGCATGGCCCGACACCTCCAGGGCGCTGGGGATGCCGATGAGCCCGAGCACCGGCAGTGGAGCGCGCACCGTCACGATCGCGACCGGCTGACCCTGCCACTCGCCCGAACCGACCTCGACGTCGACCGGGTAGTCCGCTCCGAGCGTCGTCGAGATGAGCTCGCGCGTGCGCTCGGCTCCGGCCTTCGGGCCCACGTCGGCGAGCGACGCCTGCCGCGCACCCTCCGCCGCGGCATCGAGCACCGTGTTGCGCACGAACAGGGCGAGGGCCAGCTGGAGGACGGCGAGCGTGACGAGAGCGAGCAGGGCGCCGACCAGCACGAACTCGGCCGGGGCCGAGCCGCTCTCGTCGGCGATGTTCCTCCGCGGCGAGCGCCGCGACACCGCATGCCGCAGAACCCCACACCCCGGCGTCGCGCGATCACCCGCTCGACCCACCGAACGCCTCCTCATGCCGTCGCAGCTGACGAAGCGGGTCAGAACCCGGTCACGCGCGCGATCGCGCTCTCGAAGATCGAGCTGAGGGCCGGACCGGCGAGACCCCAGACGACGATCACCAGTCCCGCGGTCATGAGCGTGATCAGCACCCACCCGGGAACATCCCCCTGCTCGTCGGCCAGAGCGCGCACCACACGGGTGCGGCGAATCGGTCGTGACATCGGGCCACCTCCTCGCTCGAACCCTCGCAGGTCGACGCGAGCCGTGTCGGAAGTTGTCCACAGGCGCGGATTCCGCCCGGCGGGCCGCGACGCTCTTCGATGACCGCCTGTCGGCTGCCGTTCCGAGCGACTCCGTCTCAGAAGGGATTGCGTCGACCCCGTCGCGGCACTAGACCAGAGGGACGGGGCCGAGATCAGGCGACTCCGCGGGGCGGTTCCGTCGCTCTCGAGCAGCGACGGAACCGCTTCGGCCGCACGCCGGACGCCGCACGCCGCACGCCGCAGCGGCCGCCTCCGCCGCAGGGCCCAGCACGTCGCATCGTCGCCGCGACGCGATGCCGCCGCGCCCTCGCGTCCGCGTCGGCTCGGAGCCCCGGCTCCCTCGGCGGCACCGCCCGGTCTACCGTCGGAGCGTGACCTCGACGACCCGCGCGCGCATCCTCATCGCTCCCGACTCGTTCAAGGGCAGCGCCACGGCGGACGTCGTCGCCGACGCCATCGCCGACGGCTGGCTCACCGAGCGCCCCGACGACCAGATCTTCCGGCTTCCGCTCGCCGATGGCGGCGAGGGCACCCTCGACGTGCTGGAGCGAGCGCTCCCGGCCTCCGTGCGGCATCCGGTCGAGGTCACCGGGCCGGACGGCCGGACCGTGCTGACGAGCTGGCTCGAACTTCCGGGAGAGAACGGAGCCGCGGCCGTGGTCGAGCTGGCCGACGCGAGCGGGCTCGGCCGGCTCGACGCCCTCATCCCCTGGGATGCGCACACCCGCGGCGTCGGCCAGGTGATCCGCGCCGCGCTCGACTCCGGCGCCGTCGAGCTGCTGCTCGCCCTCGGCGGCAGCTCGTCGACCGACGGCGGACTGGGGCTGCTCAGCGAACTCGGGGCGCGTGCCCGCGATGCCGCCGGCCGCCCCTTGGCCGACGGAGCGCGCGGGCTCGCCGAGATCTCGACGCTCGACCTCTCGGCGCTGACGCCACCGCCTGCGGGCGGCGTCACCGTGCTCTCCGATGTCACGAATCCGCTGCTCGGCGACCGCGGCGCCGCGGTCGTCTTCGGGCCGCAGAAGGGCTTCGCACCCGACGAGCTCCGGCGCTCCGACGCGGCGCTCGCCCGCTACGCGGCCCTGCTGCCGATCGATCCCGCGAAACCGGGCGCCGGAGCGGCCGGCGGCACCGGAGCGGGCCTGCTCGCTTGGGGCGCCCGACTCGAGCCAGGCGCCGATCGGGTCGCACGGCTCGTCGGACTCGATCGCCGCGCGGCCGAGTCCGACCTCGTCATCACCGGCGAGGGGCGCTTCGACGATCAGACCGCCGACGGCAAGCTGCCCTCGCGTGTCGCCCGGGCGGCGCGCGACGGCGGCACCCCGTGGGCGGTCATCGCCGGAGCGATCACGGCCGACCTCGCGGATGCGGTCGCGGGCATCGAGCTGCGCGCCATCGCCGGCTCGGTCGACGCGGCGATCGCGGATCCGCGCCCGTTCCTGCGCGAAGCGGGCGCGCGGATCGCCCGGGCCTGGTCACCCGATCGGCGGCGCGGCTGAAGCGGCGGAATTCTGCACCGCATCCCCTCGTTCCGACCTGCATGACGACATTCGGGATCATCGGAGCAGGCAACATCGGCAGCCAGGTCGCCCGGGCGGTGATCGCGCACGGACACCGGGTCGTGATCGCGAACTCGCGCGGGCCCGAGACCCTGGCGGATCTCGTCGCCGAGCTCGGCCCGTCGGCCAGGGCCGCGACCGCCGAGGAGGCGGCCGAGGCCGCAGAGGTCGCCGTTGTGACGGTGCCGCTGCGCGCGTACCGCGACATCCCCGTCGCTCCCCTGGCCGGCAAGATCGTGCTCGACACGAACAACTACTACTGGGAGCGTGACGGGCGCATCGCCGAGCTGGATGCCGGCGAGGCCACGACGTCGGGACTGCTGCAGCAGCACCTGCCCGACTCGATCGTCGTGAAGGCCTTCAATCACATCGGCTCGGCCGAGATCACGACCACGGGCAGCCCGGCCGGCACGCCGGATCGGCGCGCGCTCGCGACCGCGAGCGACTCCGACGAGGGCATCGCGTTCATCACCCGGCTCTACGACGAGCTCGGATTCGACACGGTCAGCGCGGGCCCGCTCGCGGAGTCGTGGCGCGTCGAGCGCGACCGCCCGGCCTACGTCATCCGCCAGACCGCCGACGAGCTGCGGTCGAATCTGGCGATGGCTCCGCGCACGATCTGACTCGCCGATCGGCACGGTGTAGGCGGCGACGATCCGTTGCGGATCCCGTCCGCCGACGCCGTCGGCGCCGTCAGCGCTCGGTTCGAGCGCTCAGCGGCCGGACGTCACGGCGTCTCGATGAACCGCGAGCGGCGTCGCAGCAGGTAGCCGACGGCGACGGCGCCCGCGGTGGCGAGCATCGCCGGGGCGAGCACGGCGAGCCCCTGGTCGGCGAACTCGACGACCAGCACGAGGCCGGTGATCGGCGCGCGCATCGTGACCCCCAGGAACGCCGCCGCGCCGACCAGCGCAAAGCCGACGATCGGCGCCCCCGGCCAGAGCAGGCTCCAGGCCGCGCCGAGGGCGAGACCGAGTCCGGCGCCGATCGCGAGCGACGGCGTGAGCGTGCCGCCGGCGGCGCCCGCGCCGATCGTGCCGAGCGTCGTCAGGGTCTTGAGCGCGGTGATGCCGAGGATCAGCAGCGGCGGCAGAGCAGCCGACAGGGCTAGCTGACCCAGCGAGCGTCCGTTTCCGAGCACCGCCGGGATCCACAGCGCGATGACGCCGACCGCCGCGAAGACGAGCGGCATGACGACCGCGAGTCGCCATCCGCTCGGGCGGTGCTTCTGAGCGAAGGATGCGCCGCGCACGAAGCCGAGCGCAGCCAGCCCGAGCAGCGGTCCGATCACGATCGACCCGACGACGAGCGGCGGCGACAGCTCCACCTGCGGCATCACGTAGAGGGGGCTCGTCGGCACGACGACGTGCGCGACGAGCGCCGCGATCGCCGCCGTCGCGAAGGCGGGGATGACCGTCGCCAGCGTGACCTCGGCGAGCAGCACCTCGAGCGCGAAGACCGCGCCGCCGAAGGGGACGTCGTAGACGGCTGCGAGTCCGGCCGCCGCACCGCAGGCGACGAGCACCTTGCGCTGCGTGGCGTCGAGGCCGGCACGGCGGGTCAGCCAGTCCGCCCAGAGCGCGCCGAGCTCGCGCGGCGCTACTTCGCGCCCGATCGAGGCGCCGAGGCCGACGATGATGATCTGCAAGCCGGCGTTGAGGATCGTGACGACGACGGGCATCCGCTTGCCGCCGACGGCCGCCTCGACCGACACGACCGCGTGCTCGGCGCGGCGGACGCCCCAGCGCCGCAGCAGCCACCAGCCGACGCCGCCGATCACGCCTGCGATGACGAGCGCGATCACGCGCGCCGCCGGCGGCGCCTCGAGCAGCCCGTTGAGGAACGTGCCCTCGGAGTAGTTGAAGGCGAGGTGCTGGATGCCGTGGAGCGCCGCGAAGACCAGTCCGCCGGCGACTCCGGCGCCGACTCCGACGAGGGCGGTGACGACGATGGTGCGCAGCAGCCAGCGCCGGAACGGCCCGTCGCCGGGGATGTGGGGACGGGCCTCACTCACGAGACGAGGCTAGTAGCCGCCGAGAGGGCGCATGTCGGGAGCCGCACCTAGGGTGGCGGCGTGCAGCAGATCGTCTTCGTGCGCAACGTCAACGTGGGCCAGCGGGGTCATCCTTCGACGGCCGATCTCGTCGGCGCCTTCGCCGACGCGGGCTTCGCGGACGCCGGATCGTTCCAGAGCAACGGGACTCTCGTGGTCGAGTGGGAGACGGATGCGGGCACCGGTGCGAGCGCGGGCCCCGCCGCGGAGGTGCTTGAGCTGGCGATGCAGGCGCTGGCGGCGCGTACGGGGCTCGAGCGGGAGGCGTTCGCGGTGCCGTCGGACGACCTCGTCCGCATCCTCGCTGCCGACGCGACCGGGCCGGCGTGGGATCGACGCGAGCTGACCCTGCACGGCGGCGGTGTCATCGACTCCGCCGCTCCCGCGGTGACGCGGGAGGCGGCGCACCGCCGCTGTCGGATCGTGTCCAGCGGCCTCGGCTGGACGGTGCTCGAGAACGAGCGCGACCGCGAGAGCAACGCAACCCCGGTGATCGAGCGCGTGACGGGCGGCCCCGCGACCTCCCGCGGCTTCCCGACCCTCCAGCGCCTGCTCGGGCGGCTCGCCTAGACAGCGACCCGACCCCCGAGATCACGAGGACGCTCGCCCTCCGCGATCGCGGCGACGACCCCGTCGTCGAGTACCCCGTGACCTATCCGTCGACCTGACGGAAGGAACCGAAGAAAGCCTGTCGCTGCTCCGGCGTTCCTCCCACCGCGATGAGCTGGAAGAAGGTGTCGCCGTCGCTGGCGACCATGGTCTCGCCGACCTCGCCGCTCGTCGCGGTGAAGTCCGCGCGCAGAGCGGGGAGTCCGCCGAGGATGTCACTGCTGGCACCGATCTGCCCCGAGGTGTCCACAGACTGGAGCCATCCGAGCAGCTCGCCGTGGAGGTCCGGCGGTGAATCGCGCACCTCACCTCGGGAGCCGAACACGGTGATGGTCTCGTCGCCGTAAGCGGCGAAGTTCGCAAGACGGTCAGTCCCCTCGATCGCCAGAGGCTTGACCTCGGGTTCTCCGGGGTAGGCGACGGCGTACCCCGCGAGTGCGTCGGTGTAGAGGTGACCTTCGGACGTGGTCTGCGTCGTATAGCTCGCCGCGGTCTGCTTCGTCGTCGGGGTGTGTGCCGCGGGCTTGTGAGTCGTATCCGTCGCCGAGCCCGCTGTCGCGCTGCAGCCCGACAGCGTCAGAAGCGCTGCGATGATCGCGACGCCGAGGACGCGACGCGGATCGCCGTCGATGCGTCTGACTGACTTCATCGGCGGGCTCCGAATCTCGTGACGAATCGTCGTCTCACAGTAGCTCCCGGAAGCCTCGGTCGCGTGCACGTCGCGAGCCACGTCGGCGCTGACAACCGAGACGCGCTGCTCCAGGCCGTCGACTCAGAATCCGAGCTCCAGCACCAGGATTCCGGGGAAGATCGCGAAAAGCACGGTGACGGGCAGGATCAGGAACACGAGCGGGACGAGCATCGCGACCTCCTTCTTGCCGGCCGATTCGATGAGGGCGCGCTGGGCCTCGCCGCGCACGTCCTGAGCCTGGGCGCGCAGCACCTCGACGAGCGGGGTTCCGCGATCGAGTGCGGGCACGAGCTGGTCGACGGTGCGGGCGAAGGAGGCGACGTCGAGAGTGCGCGCGGCACGGGTCAACGCGGTCGCCAGCGGGATGCCGCTGTTCACCTCGGCGATCACGCGGCCGAGTTCGCGCGCCAGTTCGCCGTTGCCGGCACGGGCGACGCGGCGCAGCGCATCCGCGAGGCCCTCGCCGGCCGCCAGCGAGAGGGTGAGGAACTCGAGAACCGTCGGCAGCTCCTCCGAGATGCGGGCGCCGCGACGGCGCGCGGCGCGGGCGAGCAGCTGCTCGGGAGCGAGCAGGCCGAGCGCGGCGCCCACCACGATGATCGCGGCGGCCAGCACGACCGGCAGGGTTCCGGCCCGGATGCCCAGCGCCGCGATCACCGCGCCGAGCAGCGCCCCCGCGAGGGCGGCGAGAAGCTGGCGCGAGCGGAACCGCTCGACCTCATCGTCGCGCCCCGCCTGTCGCAGTCGCCGAGCGATCAGCTCGTCGCCGCCGAGGATGCGCGACACCGCCGCACGCGCCGGTCGCGCGAGCGAGCCGGCGAGCGCGCCGAACACGGGGCTCGGTTCCGCCGGCCGGCGGGCGACGAGCTCGCGGGCATCGGCGGAGACGTCGAGGACGAAGGGCGCGACCCGGTCGACCAGGCGGGGTCCGCGCAGGCGAGGCACGAGACTCGAGAGCACCCACAGACCGAGCCCGAGGACGATCCCGGCCGGAACGGCCCACGCGATCGCCGCGCTCACCCGAACCACCGCCGCTCTTCGGGCAGCCGGCCGACCGCGATCATGATCCGGTAGGCCACGATCGACACGAGGAATCCGCTCACGAGCAGCGCCGCTCCCAGCGGCGAGTCGTAGGCCCGCACCGCCTCGGGACGGGTCGCGAGCAGGAGCAGCACGATCCACGGGGCGGCGACCCCGAGCCGCGCCGCGTTCTTGACCCACGACTGCCGAGCTTCGACCTCCGACCGGAGGGCGGCATCCTGGCGGAGGTAGCCGGCGAGTCCGCGCAGCACCGCCGTGAGCTCGGTGCCGCCGACCTCGCGCGCCATGCGGAGGGTCTCGACGATGCGGTCCGCCACCGGGTCGGCGAGGCGCGCTTTCAGTCCGTCGAAGGCGATGCCGATGTCGCCGCTCGCCTGCAGCTCGCGGTCGGCGGCGGCGAACGCGGCGCGCGTCGCCATCGGCCCGCTGCGTCCCAGCTCGGCGACCGCCTCGGGCAGCGACATGCCGGCCCGCACCGCCGAGACCAGGTTGTCGACGACGTCGGGCCACACGATGCGGGTCGCCCGTCGCCGACGCCGGGCGCGCCAGCCGAGCAGCAGCAGAGGCACGACGGCCCCGACGAGGCCGCCGACGAGCGCCAGCGCCGCGACCGGCGCGATGGCGAACACGACCGCGGCACTCGCGACGCCGGCCAGCACGCACAGCACGATGAGCACCGCCGGGTGCAGGTCGCTGAGCCCCGCCTGCACGAGCCGCTCGCGCAGTGCTCGGCCGGCACGCGATTCCGCACGCGGCGCCCGTTCCGCCGTCGGCCACAGCAGCGGGGAGGCGACCAGCAGCAGGCCGACCCCGAGAAGCAGACCCAGGGCGACCGTCATCGCGCCCCCTCGAGAAGGCTGCGCGGATCGATGCCGAGACGCGCGAACTTCTCGCCACGCTGCGGCAGTCCGCCGGTCGCCACGAGCGCCCCGCCAGCCGAGCGGAACAACGGAGTGGAGGGCACCGTCGCCCCGGCGACGGCCCCGGTCGGGGCGACGATCTCGGCGATGCGCCGCCGTCCGCCGCGCTCGAGCTCGCAGTGCACGACCAGATCGATGCTGCCCGCGACCGTCGGCACGACGAACCCCGAGTCGATGTTGCGCCCCGCCAGCAGCGGCAGCGTCGACAGCTTGACCACCGCATCCGCCGCGCTGTTGGCGTGGATCGAGCACATGCCCGGCAAGACAGAAATGCGTACTAGCGCATCCGACCCTAACCCTAAGGTGTGAACATGACGAACTCTCCGAATCCCCGCCCGGCCGCGCCCGCCGAAGACCCCAACGCCGCGGTGAACCCGTGGACGGGATGGATGATCGGCATCGGCCTGGTGCTCTAGCTCCTCGCGCTCTTCCTCGGCTTCACTGGTGTGAGCCTGCCGGTCGCGATCGGCGCGGGTTTCTGGGGCTCGCTGATTTTCATCGCCGGGCTCGTGGTGGGCGGCGTTGACTGGATGTACATCCACCGGCGACCACGCGGATAGCCGGAGGCCCGGCGCTCCGTCTCCTATTCGAGCGGGCGCCGAAAGGCCGCGGCGAGCAGTATCGCCCACCCCATGTAGAAGTAAGCGAGGCCGCCCATCGCACCGATGAAGCGGAATTTGTCGATGTCCGCCATCATGGCGCTTTGCTCTCGGAGCGTCTCGAGCCTGCCAGCGCTCTTGCCCCAGTGGATCAGGTCGCCGTAGAAGTGATTCGAGATAACTTCGGTAGGGCGCACGCCCAGGTCGGGGATCATCTCGAACACATCGGGATGGGCGCCCTCCCGAGCAAGCACCGCTTTGTCCACGATCACCGTGATCACCTCTTGCATGAGCGCACCGTGGGCCTTCCGCCAGTCGCGCAAGATGTCAGCTCGCAGATCGAAGTCCCGGCCGGTGTCCCGCTTATGCGCCTCGCTGAGGATTGCCAGCATCGCCCTGAAATTGCCCTTGTCGTCGCTGCCCGCGTAAAGCTGGCGAAACAGCACCGTTGTGCCCCGTAGCGCCTCCGGCGGGCCAAACGAGGAGGTGAACTCGCCCTTGCCGTCGGCGAAACTGTACGAGACCGATGCCTCCCCAGAAAGCGCCGAGTACGTCGCGAGTTCTCGAGCAGACTGAATGAATCGGTCAATCGCCCGTAGGTCGCGAGCGGCGGGCGCCTCCGTGAAGGGTGGGAATCGAGCCGGGTCCGGAAGATCGAAGGCGTAGCGCATGAACTGCCAGAAGCGCGACTGCGATTCCGGGTTCGGTGATAGGTCTGCGAACGGCGGAGCGAATCGCAGAGGCTGCGGCAAGATCGAGTCGTGCCACGAGGTTGCCGTGAACGTGACCGTGCCGTCGCCGTTGTCCATAACCGGACGATAGCGAACGCCTCCGACATTTCCGGATTCTCACCCCTCTCCCGACCCCGGCAGCATCTGCACGGCCTGCCAGCGCACGGCGAGACCCGCGATGGAGCTGCCGGTCGAGACGTTGAATGTCAGGATTCGGCAGCCGCTCGTCGTGATTGTGTCGACGACAACCTGCCCGTTCGCGACGAAGTTACCCAGGGTGACGGTCACGATGGGCGCGGCGGCGAAGCGGCCCGGCAGAAACGCGACGTTGAGCACGCCGGTCGTGTTCAGCGCCGCCGACAGGTTCCCCGCCTGCATCGCGAAGGGCTGACCGGATGCTGCGCCGCGCTGCACCCAGACCGTGCCCGAATACTCGTAGAGCACCGCCCCGATCCGGGCCGTCGCGCCGGCCACGAGGTAGACCCCGCCGGCCGCGGCGAAGTAGGTGTTGCGTGCCGCGACGCTCGCGAGGAACGCCGGGCCGGTCTGCTTCCAACCGCCGTAGTAGACGAACTCCGCCCCGCTGTCGCGCAGGATCGCCAGTGCGCCCGGCTCGACGGAGGTGTACCCGGCCAGCTCGGCGAAGCCGGTCGGTCGGTAGGTGCGCACCCGGTAGTTGTTCAGGGCCGCGGCGATGCCCGGCCAGGGCTGTGAGCTGTCCCAGTCAGGCATTAGCTCCGCTCCAATCCGCGCGGCGAGACGCGCATCGTGTGATCGCTGAGGTTGAACTCCACAGCGGCGACCGTCCCGAGGTCGTCAGGAAGGTCAAGTCGCATCCCGGGGAACGCCGAGTATTCGGACAGTCCGGTGACGGTGAGGACACGCCCGCGAGTGCTCGCGCGGCGCACGAGCTGCTCGGCGGCGCCCTTGCCGGGGAACGGGCGGTTGATCGTGGCGGCGTAGGCCTTCGACCAGCCCTCGAACGCGAAGGTGTCGTAGGCGGTCTGTGCGACGCCGGCGGCGGTCGTCCAGGTGTAGGTCAGCGCGGCGGCGTCGAACCAGTCGTCGGCGTCGCGGTCGACGGTCACGCCCAGCTCGGTGAGGTCGTCGCGGCGCAGGTTCAGCGCCGCTCGCTCGCGGTAGTTCGGGAAGTCGGATGTATCGCGCGGGCGCGCGTACTCGCGAAGCCGCGTCAGGTGCCAGGTGCGATTTTCGTCGCACCACAGCTTGAGGTTGTAGGTGTCGAGGAGGGGCTTGATGTAGTCCCAAGCGGACACGCCCGGTTCCCACTTGATCGACTCTTGGCTCGGCACGCGGGACGAGGGACGGTCGGTGAATCCGCCGCGGTAGATCACCACGTCGTCGACGTAGAGCACCGAGCCGGACGGCCCGCCGGTCATGTCGTAGATGGTCAGGTCTACGCGCGGGGTCGTCGGCACGATCGTCGCGCTCATCTGGCGCCAGCCCGTCGTCGGTGCGGCCTCCATCCAGTCCGTGCCGTAGGTGAGCGTTGCAAGGTCGGCCGTTCGCAGAGCGAGCTGTCGGGCCGTGGCCGTGTAGACCCACATCTGCCCGAAGTTGACTTCGTTGACCGCCAGGTCGTAGTAGGGCTGAGTCACAACGGCCGTCCCCGGAAACGGCAGGCTGGGAATAGCCGTGTTGTAGGCGACGCGCAGAGAGCCGGTGCCGGATCGTGACGTCACGGTCGACTGCGACACCGCGAAGCGGCTGTCCAGGGGTCGCCAGTTCTCGGCGTCCACCTCGAACGAGTGGTTGTGGAGCACCGAGATAGGCACGGTGAAGCTCACGTCGCCGATCTGCTCGCCCACCACTGCCAGGGCTCGGTTCACCGCGTCGAGCACGGATCCGGGTTGCGAGACCGCGCCGCCGGGCTGCTGCTGCACGGGGTCGAAGACGGTCGGCTCGATGCGCCGGTAGTCCTGCAACAGCGCCTCATCCGAGGCCAGGGTCAGGGTCGGCCTGCCAGTCTTCTCGTCGGTGGCCACGCGACGCACACCGAGGTCGAAGGTCAACGCGTCCTCGAAGTCGAACGTCACGCCCTCACTCGTCGACAGCGGGCGCGCGAACAGCAGGTCGACCTGCTCGAGGCTCTTTCCCGAGAGGGTGGCATCGACCGAACCGAGCGTCGCATCTGGCGCCCAGATGTCGAAGCCGCCCATCGGGTCGCGGTCCCAGAAGCTGCGCGACACTGTGACCGTCATGCGCACGTTCGGGCGCCGCGGATCGATCGTTGACAGGGCGCTCAGCGACTCCGCCGCGGTCACGATCGTCGCCTGAGCGAACGGCGACCACGCCTCGTCGAGAGTGAGCGTCGATCCCTCGAGCACCTCGAGCGGGAAGTCGCCCGCCGGCGCGTGGAGAACGGCCGAGGTGCGCCCGACCAACGCCAGGAACTGCGTGCTCACGCGACCTCCTTGAACGGAACGTCGATGAACCAATCAGTGTCGCTCTCCTCGTCGAGCGACACAGTGAGGTCGCCGTCGGCGACGACGAAGCGCATGGATGCGATCGGCACGGCTGGGTCGGCGAGGGTGAACACGCGCTGACGGAGCATGAAGGCTCGCCCCGCCTGCGCGTCCGGCTGCGCCTCGAAGTAGAGCCGCAGGGTGCCCTGTCGCGGAGCCGCCGGCAGCAGCACCGCTACGCGCCGCCCGCTGAGCGTGTCGTGCGTCAGGGTGCGCGCGGGGCTGTTCGCGACGTAGCCCTCGACGAGGCTCGGCGTCAAGGGCGTCACGCCGTCGCTGATCTGCGTACTCATAGGATCGGCGTCCCTTCCCGGGTCTGCGCCGTCACGCGCACGGTGACCGGCCCGGCCTTGTCGATGGCGGATTGCAGGTTGTTGCGTAGCGAGGTCGCCGACGGGACATTCGCTTGCACGTTGATCGTCGCGGTGCGGGTCACGGCGAGGGCGTCGAGCGCGTCCTTGGCTGCGGCCTTTCCGGTGGTCTTGACGGAGATCTCGGCGTCGCGCTTCTTCGCCACGGCATCGATAGCGTCGTTCGCGTCGGCCTTGCCGGTCGTCTTGACCTTGACCTCGACATCCGACCCCTTCGGCTTGAACGAGTCGTCGAACTTCACGGCCGCAGACGCGCCCGACTTCGAGCCGGCGTCATCGAGCGAGGCCGCGATCTGCGCCTTGAGGGTGGTGTCGCCTGAGGCGAACGATGCGGCGAGGTTCTGCTGCACGGTGTCGTCGAGCGCGAAGAAGTTCTCCCACTCCTCCGGCGTGAGCTTCATCGCCGCCAGGTTCTCTTTGAACGCGACGACGGCGACCTTCTGCGCCTCGACTCCCGAGAGGTACTTCGACACGTCGAAGGCGCCGTCCTCGGCCGTGGCCGCATCGGCGGCGGCCTGCCGGATGTCGTCGTAGCCCGAGGCGATGGCGTCCGATGCCGACGCCTGGATCTCGGCGGCCTTCTGCATCTCGGCTGCACCCGACTGGGCATAGGCCTTCTGCGCGTTGGCCGCCTCCTCGGCGACGCTCTGCTGCTCCTTGAGCTTGTTGATCAGCGCGAGGGTGGAGTCGATCTTCTCAGTGTTCGCCTGCTTCACCGCGTTGCCGCCCGCGGAGGCGATGCCGTTCTCGTCGCGCAGGTTGCGGAGGTAGTCCTCGTTCTTCTTGATCAGCTTGTCGTAGTCGCCACCGGCGCCGGCCACTGCGAGCGCGACATCCTTGAACGACTGGATCCCCGCCGTGCCCGACTTGCGGAAGTTCCGGTAGAGCTCGCCCAGCTCGGAGTTGCCCGAGTCCAGATTCGAGGCCATCTCGCGGAGCTGGTCGGCGATGAAGTCGATGTTCGGCTCGGTGCCGCCGACCTCGACGAGCGCGTCAATCAGTGATGACACCTTGCCGCGGAAAGCCTCGGTCTGCGTGCCGTTCTCCTCCATCGCGCCCGCGATGAGGCCGAGGCCCGCCGCGCCCGCGACGGTCGCGATCAGGCCCGCCGGTCCAGCGAGCGGAGCGATCGACGACGACAGCCCGCCGAGGGTGTCTTGGAAAAGCTGCGGGATATCGGCCAAGTCGCCACGGAACGACGAGAGCCCCTCGCCGAGGTTCGATGCGATCTCCTGCTTGGTCTCGGCCGCGACCTCGGATGTCCTCGAGAGGGCCTGAGTGCTGTCGCGCTTGAAGCGGTCGGTCTCACGACGAGCGGCGTCGAAGCCGTCGCCGATCTTCTCGGCCGCCTGCTGCGTCTCCTTCGCCTCGCGGGCGACCCGCTCGAGCGCGTCCTCCTGCTTTCGCGCCGATGACTTCGCATCGCGGGCCACGCCGTCCCAGTTCTTCGAGAGGATGTTCGCGTGATCCGAGATGTCATCGAGCGAGCCGGTCACCCGGTCGAGTTCCTTCGATCCGGCACGCCCCAGGTCTGAGAGCGAGTCGGCGAGATCCTCGGCGGAGTCGGCGGCGCCCTTCGTGGCGCGAAGGAAGTCCTTGTTGTCGCCGGTGATCGGCAGCTTGAGTTCGCCTGACGAGGCCACTACTTCATCACTTCCCAGAAGGTGCGCACGGTGGTCTGCGCCCACAGCGCAGCGAGGCGCGGCGTCACCTGCGCAACGGCGCGGTAGAACGGCCCCTCGGCGCGCGACTGGACGAATTGGCGCTGCGTGTGTCGCCGGTGCGGTCGGGCACGCCGCCCTCGCCGAACCTCGTTGATCAGGTAGCGGTTGGCGCCGAATTCGGTCGCACGGGCGATGTCGCTGTTGCGAGCGCCGCCCGAGAGCTTCTTCGTGCCGCCGCCAGCGCGGACGATCACGCCGTAGTTCTTCACGTCGACCCGCGCCGTGCGGCCCAGCACCTGCACCTCAAGGGCTGTAGTGCAGTTCTCGACGACGGCCTGCTTCCAGACCGGGCCGATGACGATCTTCGTCGCCTTGTTGATCTGGGCGGAGACCTCACGGTCCATGCCCTTGAGAAGGAGGGCGGCGGCGCGCAGCTCCTTTACGTCGTAGCCGGTGCGCACAGCGCCCTCCTTCCGAGTCAGGGGGTGACGCCGGTACGCGCCGGGCGGTCGTCGCACGGCAGCGAAACGGTCGCGTTGGCGAAGCCGTCGCCGCCGCCGCCGATCGCGCTCGCGACCAGCACGACGTTGCCGGACCAGACCGGGCCGCCGTCCTTCGGCTCGAGCGTGAACGGGACGACCTCGCCCTCGTGGTCGAACGTGTAGAGCGTGAGCGCCTTTGCGGTCGTCACGTCCTGACCGAACGACAGCTCGAGGGTCCAGTCGGCCTTCGGGATGCGGGTCTTCTTCTTGCCGTTGATGCCCTTGTGCACGATCGGGTTGACGCTGGACGGCGTGAGCACGGCCGAGTCGACGGGCGTCGAGTAGTCGTCACCGCCGATCGTGAGAGTGGCATCCTCGACGAGGATCGGGTCGAGGTCGATTTCGGCCATGTCAGGCCTCCTTCTTCGGGTAGTTGTGGCGGGTGCGGACGGTCAGGGTGATGTCGGCCGCGGTGTAGTTGTCTTCCACGTCGAAGCTCGCGGCGTCCCAGCGCACGAGCTGACCACCGAGCTGCATCTGTTCGATGGCGGCGATCACCTTGTCGACTGCCGTTTCGATCGCGTCGTAGCGCTTCTCGGGCGCGATCTCCGGCACGAAGACGGTGAGCGTGAGGGCGTCGTCGTGCAGGTGTACGTTGCGGCCCTTCTCGCCTTCGGCCTTCTCGATGCGGGTCGTCGCGAGCATGACGACCGGCGCCCGGGTCTGGTCGATCGAGTAGCGATACGGCCGCACAGTCCACGCCTTGGGCAGGTGCGTCCTGAGCGCGTCGGCGACGTGGCTGCGCAGGCTCATCGGCCCCACCTCGGGACGCGGGTCTTCGGGATCAGCAGGTTGCGGATGTCGCGGTTCAGCGGGAAGAGCTGGATCGTGTCGAGGCCCAGCTCTCCGCCGTCGCGGTTCACGCGGCCCGCCTGCCAGATCGCGCGGGCTTGCATGAGCTGCGCCTGCCGCCAGTCGCTCGACGGCGTGACGGGCACCTCGTCGCCGCCCTCGCCCGTGACGTAGGCACGCCCGCCCAGCCATGCGACGCAGGCGTTGCGCGCCGCAGCGAGCAGTACATGCAGCGCCTCGTCCTCGTCGGGCGCGTCGGGCCAGAGGCGGCGTGCGGTCTCGAGGGTGAGCCATCCATCGAGCAGTGCCGACTCGACGACGATCGGCTCCAGCTCGCGGCTGACGTGCCCACCGCCGGCGGTGACGGTCACCGAGACCCGCACGAGCCCAGCGGCGGCGAAGGGCGAGGCCAGCGTCGCGACGACCTCGCCCGTCTCCGTGTCGAAGCTCTGCTCGGCCGGCACGGTGCCGCCGACGGTCACCGTTGCAGCGGTGACCATCTGGTCGTGGAACTCGTCGGGCAGAGGGAAAGCCACGCCCGCGGGCTGGTCTCCAACTCGGTAGTGCATGGCTCTCCCTCCTCTCCCCTATCCCCGACGATCCGGCGCGCTCAGGCGCCGGTGTACTTGGCGACCTTGACGATCGCGTCGGCCTTGTGGATGAACGTCCCCGAGCCGCCGATGACGTTGGTGTCGATGCCGCCCTTCACGGTGTCGGGCGCCTCGATGCGGATCGGAGCACCGGGCAGCTCGTACACGTCGACCGCCTCGCGTGCGCCGACGACGACCTCGCCCGGGTCGAGGGTCGGAAGCAGCCGCAGGGTGAAGCTGTCGAGCTGCCCCTCCTTGTCGGTGAGGCCCAGCGCGGCGTTCAGGTAGCCCAGCGTCGCGTTCTGCGGCGTCTTGGCGATCTGCTTCCACACGTCCTTCGCCACGAGCGCGAAGGTCGGGATCGCGTCGTTGTCCATGACCTCGGCGGCGCCGTCGATGAGGGCGGACATGCCCGCGCCGATGGTGAGCCCGGCGGGGTTGTCAGCGGTGATCGCGGCGGCGCTGGTGAGGATGTCGGTCAGCACCTCGTCGTCCTGCCACTTCGCGAAGCTCTCCGCCATCGCGGCGAAGTAGCTCTCGAAGTAGTTGGGCGTATTGAAGAGGCGGTGCTCGATCGCGTGGTCGTGGCCGCCGGCCCAGAGGTTGAAGTCCGCCTCGTACGGAGCGGTCGACGCGGTGCTCGAGGGGATGTTGGACTTGTTGCCGGCCCAGGCGCCGCCGGTGGGCTTGGTGACCCAGCGGAAGCCCGCGATCTTCATCTCGGTGGCGGTCTTGTGGGCGAACAGCGACGCGACCTTCTGCACGTAGGCCACTCCGTCCCACAGCTCCCCGACCCACTGCGGAGCGGTGTTGCGCGGGCTGACCGAGCCGGTGCCGGTGTACTTGATGTCGGTCAGGGCGAACAGCCCCGCCTGCGTCGTGGTGGTCTCGCGGAGCCGGTCGATCTGCTCGGCGCTCGCGCGACCCTCGCGCATGAGACGGAACAGGGCGAAAGCGTCCGCCTTGGTGAGCTGGTTCGGGGCGGCGTTGCCGTCGCCCGCGGTCTGGCTGACGGTCACGCCGTCCTCCTTCTCCGAGCCCTCGGGCTCTTCCTCGGTCTCCTCCACGACGGTCGTCGTGGTGGTCTTGGTCCCGGACTCGGTGGTCTCGGTGGTCGTCTCGCTGTCGCGCTGGTATCGGTACGTCTTGCCGTCAGGGCCGACGAAGGTCTCGTCCGAGTGCGACTCCTCGGTGACGGTCTCCGGCTCCGCCTCGGTCACCGGGTTGAGGGCGAAGAGCGCGGCGCTGGCGAATGCTCCCTGAGGCACGAACGCGGCGCCGGTGAGCGTTGCGCTGACGACCTCCGCCCCGCGGTGCACGATGTTGCGGACCTCGGCGGACAGCCGGTTGAGCCGGCCCGCCTTCTTCTGCTCGATGAACTCGTCGCCCTCGGGCGTGCGCGCGATCGAGAAGGTCGCGACGAGGCCGCGGTCGGTGTCCTCCACGGCGGTGAAGGATGCGACCGGATCCGTCAACTCGTGGTTGCGGTTGGCGCGCATCGCAGAGAGGTCGCCCGGCACGGCGACCGTGCCTCGGTTGAACTTGAACGCCTGCGCGTGCTCCGGCAGCGTCTGCTCGCCCCACGGCAGCAGCAGCCCGCGCACCGTGCGCGTCGACTCGTCGAGGGCGAACTGCCCGGCCTCGGTGAAGATGGTGTCGGTCATCGGTCAGTCCTCCACGGGCACGCCGGTAGCGATCGGCACCCCGTACTGCTCGTATCGGTCGAAGCGGACCCGCTGACCCCGCGGCACCACGTTGTCGCCGCTCAGCGCGGCCTCGATCGGGTCGGTCCAGAAAGGCAGGTCGAAGTCGAAGAAGGCGTTTCGCTCTTCGCCCTTGGTCGTGTAGGTGAGGCTGTCGATGCCCGAGGTGCCGTCGATCATCGACGGGCGCAGGTTCAGGAATGAGCCCACGTCGGTGCGGATCGCGTTCCGGCTCTCGATGAACAGCTCGGGCGCATCGCCGGCGCCGTGCGTGACCATCTCGACGCCCTCGGGCGTATAGCCGACAGCGGCCTCGGCGGCCGTGAACGCGGCACGCCACGCCGCGACGAACTCCTCGATCTCGCCCTCGTCGAGGCGCGACTCATCGGTCACTCGCAGCTCGGTCGCAGGAATCGGGTTGCGCATGCGCGCGACCCAGGCCTGCTCCGTGTCACGGGCGCCGCGCAGGGTGCGGTCGCCGACGGCCAGCAGACCCGCGAAGCGCGGGATGTTGAAGAGGATGTAGTCGGCTTCCGGGAGCGGCTTCTCGTCGACCATGACGTGCCCGTCGGTGATCGTCCACTTGTTCAGCGGCAACCACGTCGCGTCGAGGATCGGGCCGCCCTTGGGCGACTCCCCCGCGCCGCGGTCGACCAGCCACAGCGCGCGGCCGTCGAAGATGCAGTCGTCGACCGTTGCGGCCATCCGCTCGTAGGGGCTATCGACGCCGTTGGTCCGGTAGAGGAAGCTGGGCTGCTGGTCGGCCGCCAGCACGCCGCTGGAGCTGAGGGCGCGCAGCGGGAAGCGCGCGATCGTCGACACCAGCAGATTGCGAGCACGCGACACCGCCGGAATGCTGAGCGCCTCCTCGCGCGTGAGCGGGAAGCTGTCGGGGGTCTTGCCGTCAGGAAACAGCGCCTTCGCGACGGTCAGCGTCGTGAGCTTGTCCTCGCCGCTGATCCAAGGCGAGCGCACGCCCAGCTCGATCGTCGTCGACAGGTTCTCGAGGCGCGACGGCGAGAGCCCGAGCCTGTCGAGAATTCCCATGCGTGCGCCCTCCCGGTCTGAGGATCACGGGAGGGCACGCATCGGGTCGTGCGTGTAGCGCGAGAAGGTCAGCCGACGAAGCTCGGCGTCCGTCGGGCCGTGCGCGGCTGGGCGTCGTCGTAGGCACGCAGCGCGAGCGCAGCCGCCTCCACGAGCGTGATGTCGTCCGTCTCCGGGTCGATGCGCCCGAGCGCCCACCGCTTCGCGTCGGTGGTGCCGCGCTTCTTCGTCCGCGTGACGGCGTGCGTCAGCTCCTCATCGTTCCAGTGCCGGACGTTGCCCGCGTCGATCTCCGACTTGAACAGCGAGGCCGCCGCGGACACCTGAGGCCAGGTCTGCGCCTCGAACCGCAGGGCCGGGTTCCGCAGGCGCCGCAGCTCGTCGACCACGGCCTGCACCGAGGCCGTCGCGCCGTCGTGCACCAGCGGCGAGCGCAGTCGGCTGTAGGCGGCACGCGCGGCGGGCTTGACCCATCCCGTGCCGGCGCCGGTCTTGTGGTCAATCGCGAGGAAGCAGGCGTGCCCGTCGTCGTCCCTCCACGCCGCCACGAGTGCCGCAGAGCGCCCCAGCGGGTCCACGGCCAGCGCAACCCGGTGGTGGTCCGGGATCGTCGGCAGATCGCCGTCCAACCCGCCTGCGGCCCACTTGCCGAGATCGAGGAAGCCGCTCTCGGTTGTGAGGTCGGCAACGCCCAGATACTCGCGCAGGAACGAAGCCGGGCCTACGAGGTCGTACGACTTGCGGATCGCGCGCTCGTCTGTGACCGACGATCCGAGCAGCGGGTGCACGTCGATGATGATCGCGCGCGCCTTCTCCCAGGTGTTCACCTCCTCCTCCGTGAGCGTCTGATCGGCGGAGTAGTCGAGGATCGCGTGACCGTCGAGACCGGCGCGTCCCTTCTCCAGCTCGTCCCACAGCAGGTTCCCGGTGCGGTACTTCGCGCCGGTGCCCGCGATGGTCATGTGCGCCCCGGGGCGCGTGTCCTGCGTCGCCGCCGCGCCGTCGAGGATGTCGGCGCCCATGTCCGGCCCGGCCTGCCCCGCCTCGTCGAGGATGATCCAGTCCCACGCGTCGGACCGGAAGCTGTCGCCCTTCGGCGCGAGGAACGCAAAGACAGAGCCGGTCTCGAGCCATTCGACCCGCTCCGAGCCGCCCGCCTTGTTCAGCTTGAACGGCCGCGACTTCGGGTCAGGGAAGAGCAGCTCGAGCGGGCGCACGATGTCGTCGCGGAAGCGCGTGCGCGCCTTGATCGCCGTTGTGGTCATCGTGTACGCCACCATGTAGTCGGCGCGCGACGAGATCCGGCCCACCGCCTTCGAGAACAGCGTCGAGGTCTTGAACGACCGGCGCGGCTCTTGCAGGCCGAGCACGTCGTGCGGCGCATCGAGGATGTCGGAGAGCAGCACCTGATGCCCGAGGATCGTCGCCCCTCGCACAGCTCGCGGCCCGTGCAGGCGCAGCAGCTCGGCACCCTTCACCAGCTCGCGACGACCCTCCAGCGACGCAGGCGCGGCCGTGCCGAACCGCGGGCGAAGTGCGGCCGATCGCAGGGCATCCAGCCCATTTGTGAGAAATTCCCTGTAGCACTCGTGCCGGGGGTTGTCCGCCCCCTCAAAAGCCGCGCTCATCGTCGCTCCTTCGCCTCGCGTCGACTCTCGGCTCGAAGTCCGAGCCCGAGCACCACCAGGGCGAACGTCACGCCGAGCACGGAGCCCGTCACCATCTCGATCACCACGTCCTCCAGTCCGGCCGGCGCTTCTGCTCGGCCTGCTTCGTCGTCCTCGCCCGGCCGCCGATGCGACCGCCGCCCTGCTCGTTGCAGCGACGTGAGCCGTCGCCCTTGCCGCCTCGTGCGCTGTGCGTCGGCCCGAGGTTCGAGGGGTCGTTGATCTGCTGCTTCGTCCAGCCCCTCGCCTTCCCTTCCTTCACCGAGACCCGGTGACCCACGGCGAACCGCTGACCCGGCACGATCGGCCGGTGACAGTCGATGCACACCGCGACGCCCGCCCTCACCTGCGCGTCGTACAACGGGCGCATCTTCCGCGTCAGCGCGAACCAGTCGGCCTCGCGGTGGTGCTCGGTCATGCGCCCGCCCTCTTGCCCGCCAGCAGTCGCCCACGGCAGCGTGCGCAGTGCGGTGAGCGCGACAGGTTGCCGACACGCACGAGGTAGCGGTGCCCGCACGGGCGCTCGACGCCCTTGTGCGAGTAAGTGCGGCAACAGACCACCTCGACGGCTAGAGCGCCGACCCGCCCTTCTCGCACCTCTCGCTCGGTGCGTGGCAGGCGTAGGCCCGTGTCGATCACCACCAGGTCGCCGAAGCGTGCGCCCACGAGCGGCACGACCGGCGCCGTCATCGCTTCCCCGCCTGCGACGCGACGACCAGCTCGCTGAGCGCCCGCCACTTCGGCACGCCCTGTTCCTCGGCCAGCGCGCTCACGATGCGGTCGGCGTCCGGGGTCAGCGACACCCGACCGATCTCGATGCGCGCGCGGCTTCCCGGTCGCCCGGTGCTCTCACGCCACAGCACCTTGTAGTGCGACAAGCACAGCGGCCCGGCGCCCTCGGTCGGCCCGCGGCCACCCTTCGAGTACGCGGGCTCGTTGCAGGCTCCGTGACCGCAGCGCTGCACGCCGCTGTCGTCGTTGAACTTGCTGTCAGTGTTCGTGGTGTCGGTCATCGACCGCTCTCCTTCGTATGCGCCCCTGACGGGCTTTCCTCCTTGCCTCTCTCCGTCGCCTACTGCTCTTGCGTTCTTCCCGGCGATACGGCTACGCACTGCCGTCCCACCGTCCGCCCCGACCGTCCGCCCACCCTCTAGGGGTGGGACGGACTCGGGACCGTCTGGACCGTCTGCCCTTGTGAGACAGGGGCTAGACGGTCGTCGGTGACCGTCCGACGGGCCGTCCGACGGCCGTCTCGACCGTCCGGCGAATCGCGCTCACTTCTGATCGCCACCTCTGGCCACCCAGGCTTCCCACGCGTTCTTCGCCCGCTCGGCGCCCCACTTCATGCGCTGGCGCACATCCCATGCGGAGCCCGGCGCAGGGCGGAGAGCATCGAGCTTCGCGGCGTCGTCACCACCTCCGCTTGCTGGGGCCTCAGCGCCGAACGGCGCGACGAACTCCCACCCGGCGTTTCCCTCGATGTCGCCGTACAGCTCGAAGGTTGCGGCGCGCGGCTCCTTGCCCGGTCCCGACACCTCGCGGAGCGACCCGTGACGATCCTTGATGACGAGCAGATCGGCACGGCCGCCCTTGCCGGGTGCGAACTCGCGCTGGCGCACCACGCGCAACAGGGCGCCGTCGACAGCGCGCTTCTTCGCTGTCGACCCGGATGCGCCGTAGTCGCGACTCTCCTTGCCCTTCGCCAGGTGATCGATGACGAGCACCGCTGCACCCAGCGACGCCAGCCGTGCCGAGGTCGCACGCATGACCGGCGTCACCTCGTTGTCACGATCGGCGTTAACGGAGAACATGCCGAAGATCTCGCCCTGAGAGTCCAGCACTGCGAGCGTCGGTCGCCAGGTCGCGGCGTCCTCGATCGCTCCCAGCAGGTCGGCTCGATCCTCCGGCGTCACGAGTCGGAAGCAGTCTCGGTCCTCGAGCAGCTCCCCCGGCACGCCGAAGGTCTCCTCGAGCCTCGCCACCGTGGCCGCCTCGCCGTTGTAGTCGGCATCCACCCACAGCACCGAACCGCCCGAGCACAGCACCTCAGCCGCCACGGCCGCCGAGACCAGGGTCTTGCCGCCCTCGGGGTCGCCCAGCAACACGTTCACCGCGGCCGGGTACAGCAACGCAGCGCCATCGGTGCGCCGGCCAATGGTCGGGCGCGGACGCTCGACACCCTCGGCACGCAGGGCCGCAACGTCGGCGTAGAGCGAGCGACCCGACGCCTCGGTCAGGGCTCGGTCGAGCTTGTCTTTCGCGTGCCGCTCCTCGGCGGCGTCACGAGCGCGCAGGCGCTCGAGTTCACGCTGCGTCGCTGCCTCTTGGCGATGCCATCCTGCGATCCCCAGCTCGTCCGCCTCGGCGTCGCTGATCGTGTCGAGTCGCCACCCGAGGCGAGCCCAGCGGATGGCTGCGCTCACGTCCTGCGACCAGGACCGGCAGTAGGCCGCCTCGAAGTCGGGGTCGCCGAGTTCAGGCATCCCGTCCAGCAGGGCGACGGCGAGCTGCCCGGTGCGCCAGTCGTAGGGGCGGAACCAGTCGCCACGTCCGACGGCGGCGATAGCGGCGTGATTCGACTCGGCGCGTTCGCGCTCGAGCTTCGCCGCCCGTTCGGCCTTCTCGGCCGCCCAGCGTGTCAGCCACTGCTCGGCGCTCAGACCTGCGGGATCGAACTTTTCCGCGAGGCGTGCTTCCTCCGCAAGATCGGCAGGCTCGCTCGCGACATCTTCCGCCCGACAGAGTGCGTCGAGAGACTCGAGATCACCTGCCTCGAGTGTCGTGATCTCGAGGTGGATCGGGTTCTCTTGATCGTTCATGCCGCGACGGTACATCCGCGCACCGCCATATATGCGTCTAACGGAATCACTTACGGCGTGTCATCACATATCCGCAGGTAAATACCTGTTCAGGACGCATATTAGCAAGGTTCGGATCACTAATCGGCCGTATCGAGAAGCTCCATCGAGCGCCGCTCTCGCCGCTCGATCACGATCGGTCGGCCCGTCGAAGCAGGCTGAACGGTAATGGTCAGAGCCGAGCGGATCAGAGCGCGACGCTGGTCGATCGGGCGCCTGCGCCACTCGAGCGCAAACTCCTCTACGGCGTCCTCGTAGAACTCCCGCCCGGCCGCCCACGAGCCAGCCATGCCCGCGAGAGTGTCGAGCAGCGCGGACTCGGCGTCGGCCGCGATGAGGGCGTCGAGGCGTGCCTGCACGGCGTCCGCTTGCTCCCCGAGTTCGCGGATGCGCGCGAGGCCCGCGGGCACATCGGCGCCCGGCTCCTCGATGACCTGCTGCGCGATCGAGCGCCGGCGCAGGATCTCTTCGCGTTCGGCTCGCAGGGCGCTCATGCTCTCGTCCGGCCGCGACACCTCACGCCCCTGCCGCTGCGTCAGCTCCTCGAACATGGCGGTTTCGACCGCGCGCTCGAGCTTGTGGCGCCTAATCTGCGGGTGCGCGCCGCCGCCCTTCCGATCACACCGGTAGAGCTGGACGGTCACGCCCCGCTGCTTATTCGCCCCCGAGCGCATCGGCTCGTCGCAGACCGCGCATCGCGCGATCCCCGCGAGCACCGCAGAGCGCACCCGCGTGCCTGGTCCTCGACGACGACCCGGGTCGCGAAGGATGGCGCCCACCGCGTCGAACGTCTCGGGGTCGACGAGGGCGGTGATCTGGCTCTTCGGTTGCGGCTTGCCGTCTCGAAGCAGGATCCCGGCGCTCGACGGCCTCAGAAGTAGCTGTCGGAGCGTCTGCACGCTCCACTCACGGCCGCGCGAGGTGAGCACGCCCTGATCGGTCAGGGACCGAGCCACGGCCCCCAGAGAGGCGCCAGCGAGCACCTCGGCATATGCCCAGCGCACGCGCTCCGCTTCGGACTCACGAGGGGTCATCCGGTCAAGTTCGAACCCGAACGGCCGGTTGCCGCTGAGCGGCAGGCCCGACGCCACTCGGTGGGCATTCTTGGCCCGCTGGCGGGCGACCTTCTGCTCGCCCTCGTAGGTAGACCACGCCGCGATGGTGCGCGCCACGGCACGCCCCGCCGGGGTCGCCAGGTCGAGCGTGCCCGCCGAGACCGTGTAGATCGGCACGTCCAGCGCGATCACTCGCTCGAGGTCAGCGGTCAGCCGCAGAAGGCGGTCCTGGTGCCACGCGATGATGCTCGGCGGTGCGTCCGAGAGCAGACGTTCGAACTGCGGCCGCACCCGTCCCGATGTCGCCGACACGTCGTTGTCGACGTACTCGCGAGAAACGGTGAGCCCGAGTTCCTTCGCCAGCCTGCGGCACTCCTGGCGCTGCACATCGACGTTGGTCGCCTCGCCGGTTCGGTCCTCCGAGATGCGAAGGTAGATCGCTGCTTGACCCTGCATGCTCCTATGTATATAACAGGCAATCCGCTGTTGAGCGCGATGAGCAGGTCGAGGGCCTCGGCCTCGCGCACCTCTCCGACCACGAGACGGTCGGGGCGCATGCGCAGCGACTCCTTGATCAGGCGCCGCAGCGTCACCTCGCCCGATCCTTCGAGACTCGGTTGACGACATTGCAGCGCGACCGTGTCGGGAGCGTCGACGTCGAGCTCGAAGGTCTCCTCGACCGTGACGATGCGCTCGGCATCCGGCACCTCGTTGAGCAGCGCGCCGAGAAGGGTCGTCTTGCCGCTCTGCGTCGCCCCGGAGACGAGGATGTTGAGACCCGCGAGCACCGCCAGCCGCAGGAAGTCGGCGGCCGGCGCCGTGACCGAGCCCAGCTCGAGAAGGCGATCGAGGCCTCGGATGGAGCGCTGGAACTTGCGGATGTTCACCGACCAGTGCCGCGAGGTGATGTCGGGGATGACGACGTGGATGCGCGATCCGTCGGGAAGGGAGGCCTCGACGAAGGGGCTCGACAGGTCGACACGCCGGCCGGTCGGGTGCAGCATCCGCTCGACCAGTCGCCGCACCTCGGCGGCGTCGAGCACGAGCGGCACCCGTTGGCTCACGCCGGCCCGTGCGACGAAGATGCGGTCGGGTGCGTTGATCCAGATCTCCTCGATCTCGGGATCGTCGAGGAACGGCTGCAGCGCCCCGTAGCCGGTGAGCGTCGCGACGACCTCCGCGGCGACGGCGCGCTCGTCGACCAGCAGCGGCGCCGAGCCGCCGAGTGCCCTCTCGCTGTAGCGCCGTACCTCGTCGCGCACGTAGCGCGCCGCCAGGGACCCGTCGTCACCGAGGTCGATCCCCTCGCGGCGCACGCGCGACCGCACGCGCTCGGTGATCAGGGCGATGGGCGACTCCACTCGCTCAGCATGGCGAGAGCGGGCGGATGCCGTCGCAAGTTGTCCACAGGGGGCCGGCGCGTGCGAGCATGGCGGCGATGGCATCCGAGATCGACCCGCCGGCGCAGCCGGGCGTGACGGCGACCCCCGCCACACGGTCCGCCGAGAAGCAGGCCCGCGCCGCCGAGCAGCAGGCCCGGGCCGAGCAGACGCTGCAGCGCATCTTCGCGGGCGGCGACCTCGGGGCCGAGACGCTCGCGCTGTCGAACCGCTTCACCGATGAGACCTCGGCGCGCTGGCTGCGTCGGCTCCGTCGACGTCCGTCACGGGCCGAGGCGACCGAGCGCCAGCATGGATCCGACCGCCGAGCACCCGGCGACGACGCGGACGGCCCCGCGCCCGCCTGAGCGTCACACCGCTGCGGCGCGCGCCCAAAGGTGCTGCATGAGATACGAGCGCCAGGGCCGGAACGCCTCCGCGAAGCGGAGCACCGCGGCGGGATCCCACTGCTCGGCGCCCAGCCGGCGCAGACCCAGCCGCACCGCGGAGTCGCCGGGCAAGGCGATGTCGGGTGAGCCGTGGATGCGGAGCGCCAGATAGTCGGCCGTCCACGGCCCGATGCCGCGTAGGGCGATGAGCTGTGCCCGCAGCCCCGCGGGATCGGCGGGCACGTCGAGCGTGAGCCGCAGCCCGCCGGAGTCGATCGCGGCCGCGGCGCCGCGCAGGGTCGCACGGCGCGACTCGGGGCCGCGCAGCAGCTCGGCGCCGCCCGCGAGCAGTTCGCGCGCGGTGGGGAACAGTCGCGTGATCGCGCCATCGGGTCGGGCGAGGGCCGAGCCGCTCGCGGCGATCTCACGCAGGTGCCCCTGTGCCGCGACGACCGAGATCTGCTGGCCGACGATCGCGCGCACCAGCATCTCCTCGGCGTCGAGCGAGCCCGGGATGCGGATGCCGGGGCGCGCCGCGACGAGCGGCGCCAGCGCAGGCTCGCGCGACAGCACGCCGTCGATCTCGTCGGCCGGCGCATCCAGGTCGAACAGGCGGCGCACGCGCCGCTCGATCTCCGCATGCAGAACGGGATCGTCCGTGTTCGAGATCACGACGATCCGGCGGGATGCGGCGCGGGTGTCGTCGGCCGGCCGAGGACGGTCGACGACCTCGACCTCGGGGATGACCTCGACCCCAGCGATGACCTCGACCCCGTCGATCCGCAGTGCGCGGCGGTAGTGCCGCTCGCCGACCTCTTCGATGCCCGGGATCGCCCGCACCCGCACGAAGTCGAGCACCCCGTCGAGGTCGAGACGGGCGTCGACGGTCAGTTCGGTGCGCACGACACGATCCTGCCGGGCGCCGCAGACATCCGGTGACCCGACTCCCCTGCAGGTTCGGCGGGTTCGAGGAGTCGGACCACCGGATGCGCTGAGCGAAGCATGCGCGCGCAGCGCCGCGACGGGCAAGCGATCGGCGACAGAATCACCCCCTCGCGGGCCGACGCCGGTCGTCGGCCCGGCTCGGGTCCGAGGCCGTCCGCCCTAGACTGAGCGCGCTCGCGGGAGTGGTGAAACCGGTAGACACGCAGGATTTAGGTTCCTGTGCCGAGAGGCGTGTGGGTTCGAGTCCCACCTTCCGCACCGCATAGCCACGGCATAGCCGGCGCAGGGCGGCCGCAGAGCCGCACCCGTCATCCTCATCGCACGATCCCGCCGCTCCGCGCGGCGGCCGAGCCGAGGAGACCGACATGGCGCACCGCATCCCCGAGCCCGAGCAGACCCCCGACGGCCCCGCCTACGAGGGGCGCCTGCTGGCGCGGCCCGATGAGGAGGTCGTCGACCAGGGCCCGGGTTTCGACCTGCGCACCCTGATGAGCCGGCGCGCCATCTTCAGCGTCGCGGGTCTCGGCCTCGGCGCGACCGTGCTCGCCGCGTGCACGAGCACCGCGTCCTCCGGCGGCAGCTCGACGAGCGGCAGCGGCACGGCGAGCGCCTCGCCGTCGGCGACCGCGACGGCGAGCGGCGCTCTGCCGTCGGCGGAGATCCCCGATGAGACCGCCGGCCCCTACCCGGGCGACGGCTCCAACGGCCCGGATGTGCTCGAGGAGTCGGGCATCGTGCGCTCCGACCTGCGCACGAGCATCGGGTCGAGCACCGCGGTCGACGGCGTGCCGCTGACCTTCACGTTCCGCATCACCGATCAGGCGAATGGCGACACGCCCTTCGCGGGCGTCGCCGTCTACGCGTGGCACTGCGACGCTCAGGGCCGCTACTCCCTGTACTCCGACGGCGTGACCGACGAGAACTGGCTGCGCGGCGTGCAGGTCGCCGACGCCGACGGACAGGTCACTTTCACCTCGATCGTGCCCGGCTGCTATTCGGGCCGCTGGACGCACATCCACTTCGAGGTCTACCCGACCGTCGCCGACATCACGGACGCTGGCAACGCGATCGCGACCTCGCAGATGGCCTTCCCCGAGAGCATCCTCACGACGGTCTACCAGCGCTCGGCCTACGACGGATCGACCCGCAACCTGTCGCAGATCACGCTCGCCAGCGACAACGTCTTCGGCGACGACGGCGCGGCACTGCAGATGGCCACGATCACCGGGGATGCGGACGCCGGTTACGCCGCCGCGCTCACGGTGCGGGTCGACACCTCGACGACGCCGAGCGCCGGCGCGGCTCCCGGCGGTGGCGGCGGTCCGCGCTGAGGGTCGTGCGCCTCGCCGCAGTTCGCCGCGATGACGGCCGCGACGCCGCCCGCGTACGTCTCCGGGATGACATTCGCCACCTCGGTGTCTCCCCTGGGCTCGCTCGGAGGCTGCGACGAGTAATCTGACCTCACCATCCGCCGATCGCTGCGGCGACCGACGCCTTCGGAGCTCTCGTGATTCCTCCCATCCACACCGGCCTGATCCCGTTCCTCGACCCCGAGAACCTGATCGACATCGCGGGCCCGTGGGCTCTTCTCGTGGTCTGCCTGATCGTCTTCGCCGAGACCGGGCTGCTGGTCGGCTTCGTGCTGCCCGGCGACACCCTGCTCGTGATCACCGGCCTGCTGACGTTCAGCGGAACGATGGGCGATGACGCTCACGGGATCAAGATCCCGATCTACTTCGTCGCTCTCGCGATCGCGTTGGCCGCTTTCCTCGGTGGTGAAGCGGGGTATCTGATCGGCCACCGAGCAGGGCCGCGCATCTTCGAGCGCAAGGAGAGCGGACTCTTCAGCCGCGAGAACGTCGAGCGCACCAACAAGTTCTTCGAGCGGTTCGGGCCGTTCGCGGTCATCGCCGCACGCTTCGTGCCGATCGTGCGCACCTTCGCTCCGGTCGCCGCCGGTGTCGGGCACATGAGCTATCGGCGCTACTCGCTGTTCAACGCGATCGGTGCGCTGATCTGGGGTGCGGGACTGACCACCTTCGGCTTTCTTCTGGGCTTCGTGCCGCCGATCGCCGACTTCGTGAAGAACTACATCGACGTCATCCTCATCGCTGCTGTGCTCGTCGCGATCGTCCCGACGGCGTTCCACACGATCCAGTCGTTCCGCAAGGCGAAGAAGGCGCGTCTGGCTGGTGCCGAGTCGGCGCTCTCCGGCGAGTCGCTCAGCCTGAAGCTCGACGACGACGGAGCCCCGAAGTCCTGACGCCGGGCGCCTGACGCCGCGGTTCAGCCGCCCGCGAGCAGCAGCACCACCAGCACCACGTTGAGGGTGCTGAGCAGCGCGACGGCGGCGATCGCCAGCACGGTCGTCCACCAGCGGTTGACCGCACCCCCGAGCACGGAGCGGCGCGAGGTCAGCACCGCGAGCGGGATGAGCGCGAAGGGGATGCCGAACGACAGCACGACCTGCGAGATCACGAGGGCGAGGGTCGGCTCGACCCCGCTGGCGATGATCGCGAGCGCCGGGATGAGGGTGACCGCGCGACGAGCCAGCAGCGGGATGCGCACTCGCAGCAGGCCGCGCATGATCTCGGCTCCGGCGTAGGCGCCCACCGAGCTCGAGGCGAGGCCGGAGGCGAGCAGTCCGACCGCGAAGAGGGTCGCGACGACGGGTCCGAGCGCGTCGCGCAGCGCAGCGTGGGCGCCCTCGAGCGTCTCCGTGTCGCCGACGCCCTGCAGCGTCGCGGCGGCGAGCACGAGGATCGCGACGTTGATCGTGCCGGCGATCGCGAGCGCGACGGTGACGTCGACGCGGGTGGCGCGCAGCACGCGCGGCAGCCGCGCCGGCTCGACCGCGCCGAAGCGATCGCGGGTGAGGGCCGAGTGGGCGTAGATCGCGTGCGGCATGACGGTCGCTCCGAGCACGGATGCCGCAAGCAGCACCGAGTCGGCATCGGCGAAGCGCGGCACGAGTCCGCCGAGCACGCCGCCGGCCGAGGGCGGCGCCACGACCACGCCGGCGCAGAACCCGATGCCGATGACCGCGACGAGCCCGATGACGATCCGCTCGAACGACCGGCCGCGACCCGCGCCGTGCAGGGCGAGCAGCAGCAGCGAGACCGCACCGGTGATGAGTCCGCCGGCGAGCAGGGGCAGCCCGAAGAGCAGGTTGAGCGCGATCGCCCCGCCGACGATCTCGGCGACGTCGGTCGCCATCGCGACGACCTCCGCCTGAAGCCAGTAGGCGCGGCGCGCCCACGGAGAGCGGAGTCGCTGTCCGAGGATGCTGGGCAGGCTCTCGCCCGTGACGAGTCCGAGCTTGGCCGAGAGGTACTGCACCAGCCAGGCGATCAGGTTGGCGCCGACGACGACCCAGACGAGCAGGTAGCCGTAGCGGGCGCCGGCGCTCATGTTGCTCGCGACATTGCCGGGGTCGAGGTAGGCGACTCCGGCGACCAGGGCGGGTCCGATCAGCAGGATCAGCCGACTCGGGGGCGGGGTGGCGGCGCCAGGACCGGTCGACGCCCCGCGGCGCGAGCGCGTGCCTCGGGAGGAGACGGCTCGGGTCGCGCTCATGGGGCCTCGCAGTGCTTTTCGGTCAACCGAAATCATTTTTTCGGTGGACCGAAACTATCACTCCGCGCCAGCGACGACCACCCAGATCGCGTTCTCCGCACCCGACGACAAGTCGCCCGCGCGCACGGAGGAATCGAGGCCGACCCCGCGGTCGGCCAGCTCGCGCAGCACGGCCGGATCCTCGTCGCTGATCCGCACCACCGCCCCGCTGACTCCGCGGGTCAGCTCGGCGAGCAGCAGCCCGCTCGTCGCCGGAACCGCCCCGGCCGCATCCGGGATCGGGTCGCCGTGCGGATCGCGCGCCGGATGGCCCAGCCGCGCGTCGATCAGGTCGAGCATCCGGTCGCTCAGCGCGTGCTCGAGCACCTCAGCCTCGTCGTGCACCTCGTCCCAGCCGTAGCCGTACTCCCGCACGAGCCAGGTCTCCACCAGCCGATGCCGCCGCACCATCCGCAGCGCTTCCGCCTCCCCCGCCGCCGTGAGCGCGATGGCGCCGTAGCGGGGATGCTCGACGAGCCCCTGCGCCATGAGTCGCTTCACGGTCTCGGTCACCGACGACGGCGCCAGTCCGAGCCGCTCCCCCAGTCGCTTCGGGGTGATCGGCTCGTCCTGCCACTCGGTGTGGCTGTAGATGACCTTGAGGTAGTCCTCGACGACCTGGCTCGGCGTGCGCGCGACGCGCGTCACGCCGCCATCTCCGCTGCCGGGGCTCACGCGTCCAGGGTAGAGCGCACGAATCCGATCAGCGCGCCGAATGCCTGCGCTCGGTGGCTCACCGCGTTCTTCTCGTCGGCGGTCAGCTCGGCGGCGCTGCGGGTCTCGCCCTCGGGCCGGAAGATCGGGTCGTAGCCGAAGCCGCCGACGCCGGCCGCCTCCGTCAGCACCTCGCCCGGCCAGCGGCTCTCCTCGACGTGCTCGACCGTTCCGCCCTCGCCGGGCAGCACGAAGGCCGCGGCGCACACGAACGACGCTCGACGGTCGGTCTCCCCCTCGAGATTCGTCAGCAGCAGGCGCAGGTTGTCGCCGTCGTCGCGGGTGCCGGCGTAGCGCGCCGAGTAGATGCCGGGCGCGCCGCCCAGCGCATCCACCGCGATCCCGGAGTCGTCGGCGATCGCCGGCAGACCCGTGTGCTCGGCCGCCGCCCGCGCCTTGATGAAGGCGTTCGCCGCGAAGGTGTCGCCGTCTTCGACCGGCTCGGGGCCGTCGTAGGCCACGAGCTCGTGCTCGCCGAGTCGGTCGCCGAGGATGCGCTGCAGCTCCTCGACCTTGTGGGCATTGTGGGTCGCGAGCACGATCTGCATGTCAGCTGACGATCCGGCCGAGCGCCTCGGCGATCGCGTCGCCCTCGAGTCCCAGGGCGGCGCGCTGCAGGCGGGTCAGCTCGGCCGTGCCGGCGAGGCCCAGCTCCAGCAGGCGGTCGAGCTCGGCCTTGTCGAAGGGCGCGCCCTCGGCGGTGCCCTGCACCTCGACGAAGAGACCGCGTCCAGTCGCCACGATGTTCATGTCGGTCTCGGCCGTCGAGTCCTCGGTGTACATGAGGTCGAGCAGCGGCTCGCCCTTGACGATGCCGACGCTGATCGCCGACACCGAGTCGGTGAGGGCGACGGCCTTCTTGCCGATGAAGCCCTTCTCGCGGCCCCATTCGATCGCATCGGCCAACGCCACGTAGGCGCCGGTGATCGCCGCGGTGCGGGTTCCGCCGTCGGCCTGCAGCACGTCGCAGTCGAGCACGATCGTGTTCTCGCCGAGCGCCTTGGTGTCGATCACGGCGCGCAGGCTGCGGCCGATGAGGCGCGAGATCTCGTGCGTGCGGCCGCCGATCTTGCCCTTCACCGCCTCGCGGTCCATGCGGTCGTTGGTCGAGCGCGGCAGCATCGAGTACTCGGCGGTCACCCAGCCGCGCCCCTTGCCCGTGAGCCAGCGCGGCACGCCGTTCGTGAACGAGGCGGCGCAGAGCACCTTGGTGCGGCCGAAGGAGATCAGCGCGCTGCCCTCGGCCTGCTCGCTCCATCCGCGCTCGATCGTGACCGGGCGCAGCTGGTCGTGCGCGCGGCCGTCGGCGCGGGGTCCGGTTGCGGTGCTGTCGGTCATCGGGGTCCTTCCGGTTGCGGGATGCGGTGGATCGGGATCGTGCCGGTCTCGAAGGTCTCGACATGCGTGACCTCGGGGCCGAGGAAGCGAGCGGCCAGACGGCGGAAGCCGGCCTCGTCGGCGCCGGTGGCCTCGAACTCGCGGGTCGCCGGGGCGGCATCGCCGGTCGCCGCGATGTCGTGCGAGACGAGCACGCGGTAGAGGTCGGCGGCGGTCTCGTCGGCGCTCGAGACGAGCGTGACGTCGGGGCCCATGACGTAGGAGATCGCGGCGGCCAGCAGCGGGTAGTGGGTGCAGCCGAGCACGAGCGTGTCGACGCCGGCGTCGCGCAGCGGCGCGAGGTACTGCTCGGCGATCGCGAAGAGCTCGGGTCCGCTCGTCACGCCGGCCTCGACGAACTCGACGAAGCGCGGGCAGGCGGCGGTCGTGAGGCGGATGTGCGCGGCGGCTGCGAACGCGTCCTCGTAGGCGCGCGACTTGATCGTGCCCTCGGTGCCGATCACGCCGATGTGCCCGTTGCGGGTGTTGCGCACGGCGGCGCGGACGGCCGGCTGGATGACCTCGATCACCGGGATGCCGTAGCCCTGTTCGAAGCGCTCGCGCGCATCCCGCAGCATGGCGGCGGAGGCGGTGTTGCAGGCGATCACCAGGGCCTTGACCCCGCGGGCGACCAGGTCGTCGAGCACCTCGAGCGCGTAGCGGCGCACGTCGGCGATCGGCTTCGGACCGTAGGGGCTGTGCGCGGTGTCGCCGACATAGAGCATGGATTCGCGCGGCAGCTGATCGAGGATCGCGCGCGCCACCGTGAGGCCGCCGACTCCGCTGTCGAACACGCCGATCGGGGCGTCGGGCACGGGAGCGGGTGTCACGTCATCCGAGCCTAGTCGTCGGCTCCCGCGCCCCGACCGATCGCGTTCCGCGTGCCGTGCGCACCGCGGACCGCGCGTTCTAGGCTCAGCCCATGACCAGCGCGCTGCTGACCGACCGCTACGAGCTCACGATGATCGACGCGGCGCTGCGCGACGGTCGGCACCGGCGCTCGAGCGTCTTCGAGCTGTTCGCCCGCCGCCTCCCTGCCGGTCGCCGCTACGGCGTCGTCGCCGGAACCGGGCGCTTCCTCGAGCTGCTGCGCGACTTCCGCTTCGGCGCGGCCGAGCTCGACTGGCTCCGCCATGAGAACGTCGTCTCGCCCGCGACCGTCGACTTCCTCGCCGACTTCCGCTTCACCGGCCAGGTGCACGGCTATCGCGAGGGCGACCTCTACTTCCCCGGCTCGCCGCTGCTCGTCGTCGAGGGCGGCTTCGCCGAGGCCGTCGTCGTGGAGACGCTCGCGCTCAGCGTCTTCAACTACGACTCGGCCGTGGCGAGCGCCGCCGCCCGCATGGTCTCCGCCGCCGACGGACGCCCGCTCGCCGACATGGGATCGCGTCGCACCGGTGAGCGCTCCGCGGTCGCCGCCGCCCGCGCCGCCTTCATCGCCGGTTTCGGCGCGACCAGCAACCTCGAGGCCGGCCGCACCTGGGGCATCCCCACGATGGGCACCGCGGCGCACGCGTTCACGCTCCTGCACGACAGTGAAGAGCAGGCGTTCCAGGCCCAGATCGACGCCCTGGGCGTCGGCACGACGCTGCTCGTCGACACCTACGACATCACCGAGGGCGTCGCGACGGCCGTGCGCGTCGCCGGCCCCGAGCTCGGCGCGGTGCGGATCGACTCCGGCGATCTCGCCCCGACCGTCGCCGCCGTGCGCGCCCAGCTCGACGCCCTCGGCGCGACCGGCACGCGGATCACGGTGACGAACGACCTCGACGAGTTCGCGATCGCCGGCCTGCGCTCCGCGCCGGTCGACTCCTACGGCGTCGGCACGGCGCTCGTGACCGGCTCGGGAGCCGTCGCCGCCGGCATGGTCTACAAGCTGGTCGCCCACCACGACGGCGCGGGCGGCTGGGTGAGCGTCGGCAAGAAGTCCGAGGCGAAGGCGACCGTCGGCGGACGCAAGCAGCCGGTGCGCCGACTCGTCGACGGCGTGGCCGTCGAGGAGACGATCTACGTCGAGGATCCGCCGGTCGGCGCCGAGGCGGGTCGAGCGCTGCTGGTCGAACTCGTGCGCGACGGCGTCGTCGACGAGGATGCGCTGGGTGCGGCCGGCACGCTGCGGGCGCGACAGCACCACGCGACCGCGATCGCCGAGCTGCCCATCGAGGCGCAGTCCCTCGGTCGTGGCGACGCCGCCATCCCGACCGTCTACCGCTGACGAGCGCTGAGCCCGGCCGAGCTGCTCACCCGCAGCCCGCATCCGATCTCGGCCGATCAGCGGGTCAGTGCTTCATCCGCTCGTAGATGCGCTGGCAGTCGGGGCAGACCGGGAACTTCTCCGGGTCGCGGCCCGGGATCCACTTCTTCCCGCAGAGAGCCTTGACCGGCTTGCCGGAGAGCGCCGACTCGAGGATCTTCTCCTTCTTGACGTAGTGGGAGAAGCGCTCGTGATCGCCTTCTTCGAGCTGCGCGTCTTCGAGCAGCTTCTCGAGCTCGCGGTCGAGCACGTCGATGCCGCCCGCGCCACCCTGATCGGGGTCCTGAGTTCTGCCCTGGAAGTCCACGGCCCTAGTTTCGCACGGAGAACGCGACCAGCTCAGGGCCGCGGCGTTCGAAGCTGCGGCCGCCGACCCAGATGCCGACCGCGGCGACCAGCACGCCGGCGCCGAGGCCCGCGACGAGCGCGACGAGATCCCACGGACCGCCCTGCTGGAACCAGAGCACGGTCGCGACGACGGCCGGCGCGAGCACGACCAGCACCGCGGCGAAGCTGAGGGTCTGCGCTCCGGCGCCGCTGCCCGAGCTCGACGGTGCCTCGAAGCCCTGCGCCCCGGGCGGCGGAGCCGCGTAGGGGAACCGCGCCGACACCGCGCTCGAGATGCCGATCCCTCCGAGCAGCGCGGCCGAGCCGAGCCCGATCAGCGGCAGCACGAGACCGGCGTCCCCGCCCGCGAGCGCGCTGAGCGGAACGCCGACGGCGAGCAGAACGACGCCGATCACGAACGGGGGGATGGCGCGGCCGAGACGATCCCAGACGCCGCGGACACCGGCGACTACATGGCTCCACACCGCGCTCGAGTCGAAGGCGACGTCGTTGTGCATCGTCGCCCAGCCGAGCACGATCAGCATCGCCGGAACCGGCACGAGCGCGAAGTACTCGGCGGGCACCTTGCCGACGACGCCGGCGACGAAGGTCACCAGCGGGATCACCGGCAGTACGATCAGCGAGACCCGATAACGGGGATCGCGCACCCAGTAGGCGGCGCTGCGCGCGGTGATCGCCGCGAGCCGACCGCTCGGCACGAAGCGGAAGGCGCCGAGCGCATCATCGACGACCTCCTCGGATCGCGGCGCACGACGACCGTGGAACTCCCGCTCGATGATCAGCCACCAGACCAGACCGAGCACCGCCACGACGCCGAGCCCGATCAGGATGACGCCCCACGGCGAACCGCCGTCGGCGACACGACCCGGCGCGTCCCAGAGCGCGCCGAACGGCGTGACCGCGAGGAGGTCGCCGACGGGGACGAGCGCGGCGCCGAGGTAGCGCGGGTCGGCGAGCGGCGGTGCGAGCAGCAGCGCGGCCGCGGCGAGCAGCACCACCGCGACCGCGACGCGCACGGGCGCGCCGTGCTCACGCCGGATCAGCCAGGCGCCGAGCGTCGATCCGAGGCGCACCAGCTGGAGGCCCAGCACGAGGAGGAGGATGCCCGCGATGATCGCGACGCCGACCGCCCCGGGGACCGCCGCCCATCCGCTGGAGACGATGACGGTGTACAGCACCAGCAGCACGGCCGGAAGCGAGAGCAGATCCGTCAGAGGCAGCGCCAGCGCGAGGAACCCCGGAGTGAGCCCGTAGCCCACGAACCCGCGGGCGTGCAGCGACTCGTCGCGCGCGGTCACCACGGGCAGCAGCAGAGCGATCAGGAGCACGAGGGCGCCCGCGGTCGTGACGGCGGGGCGGAAGATCCAGTCGTTCGCCCGGGCGAGACCGGCGATCTGCGCCGCGACGGCGGCGACGACCACGACCGACACCAGCGCGGTCGCGATCGACGCGATCGCTCCACGGGGTGTGCGCAGGCGGTTGCCGAGGAGGGTGATCCTCAGCCGGAGAAGCTCTGCAACCACTCCATGCCCTCCACTGCTCCGGCGCCGCCGGCGAGTTCGACGAAGCGGTCCTCGAGCGACATGCCGCCCAGCACCTCCCGCATCGGCCCGGATGCCAGCACCGATCCGGCCGCGATGATCGCGACCTCGTCGCAGACCCGCTCGATCAGATCCATGCTGTGGCTCGACAGCACGACCGTGCCGCCGGCCGCGGCGAAGCGACGCAGGATGCGGATGATCGCCGCCGTCGACACCGGGTCGACCGACTCGAACGGCTCGTCGAGCACGAGCAGGCGCGGGGCGTGGATCATCGCCGACGCGAGCGCGATCTTCTTGGTCATGCCGACCGAGTAGTCGGAGACAGGACGCGAGAGCGAGGCGGTCAGGCCGAAGGCGATCGCGAGGTCGCGGCTGCGGTGCGCGATCGTCGCGCGGTCGAGGCCGCGCAGCGATCCGGCGTAGTGCAGCAGCTGCGCACCGGTCAGGCGGTCGAAGAGGCGCAGGCGGTCGGGCAGCACGCCCATCCCGTCGGTGCGGGCGCGACGACCGGCCCAGACCTCGGCGCCGCGCACCTCGATCGCACCGGAGTCGGGCCGCAGCAGCCCGGTGATCATCGACAGCGTGGTCGTCTTGCCTGCGCCGTTGGGGCCGACGATGCCGAAGAACTTGCCGGCGTGAACGGTGAGGTCGACCGACTTGACGGCGTGCACCGAGCCGAAGCTCTTGGTCAGTCCGCGCACGGTGAGCGCGACCGCGGGCCCGGCCTCGGCATCGCCGGCGGCGGGCGTCAGCACGCCGTCGAGCACCGACTCGGCGACCGCGATGGTCGGGTCGAGCACCAGGTCGCGCTGGGCGACCGGCTCGTCGGCGAAGAGCGACGCCGGTACGGCGGCGCGCGCTTCCGGGGCCGGGGTCGGCGCGACGGGCGTGGAAGCGGAGGCGA